>JACAEM010000004.1 GCA_013388855.1 Chloroflexota bacterium | reverse complement strand
CAGGAGCAACCTGTCCACAACCTACAAACAAGGTTGCGACAAAAAGCATTCCAACTATAGGCAAAATTTGCCTTGTTGAATTCACCATGGACAACATATCAAAACTCCTATCGCCATGTCGACTGGCTTAAACGCCAGTCCCACTAACTCAATACGAAGAAATACAACGCTACGCCGATAACAATGAAGGTCACCAACGCGAGCATCAGATACTGCTGGACACGACCCGTTTGAACAGCGCGTAATTTGCCGCCAAACCAATAAGTCACATTGGCAGAGCCGTCACCAACCAGCTCGTTGATAAACGGCAGGTCGAATTTTTCACGGACGAACTTGCCGATGCCGCCCGTCGTGGGACCGGAGATGTGCAGGATGCCGTCGATCAAGCGCTGATCGAGCAGTTTGTAGACGACATTTTCGGCAAACCAGTAGGCGGGTTTGACAAACAGGAAGTCGTACGCCTCGTCGAAGTAATACTTGTTCTTGAGAAGCGGGATCTGCAGTTTGTCCTCGCTGACAGATTTGACATTGCGGTAATACAGCCAGCCGAGGGTCAGACCACCAAGGGCAACCACGAGCGATGTCAGCAACGGTATCCAGCTGAATTCAGGCGTTTCGGGAACCTCCGCCAGTGTGTGACCGACAAAATCATGGAACCAGTTCGGGACGAGTCCGCCGAGGAGTGGGAAATGCTCGGGGATGCCAACCCAGCCATAGGTCACAGCAAAGAACGAGAGGACGACGAGAGGCGTCGTCATTGTCCAGGGAGTCTCCTGGGCGTGTTTTGCCTCTTCCGTTCGGGGTTCGCCGAGGAAGGTCAGGGTGATCTGGCGCATGGTGTAGAAGGCGGTCAGGAAGGCGGCGACTGCCAGTGTGATGAAGACCGCCCAATGACCATGACCGAAGGCGTCAGCAAGGATCTCGTCCTTCGACCAGAAACCAGCCGTGACGAGCGGGAAGCCGGAGAGGGCAAAGCCGCCGATCAGGAAGGTCCAGAAGGTGATGGGCATCTTCTTGCGCAGACCGCCCATGTTGTACATGTCCTGCGGGTCAACCTTGTGGTTGCCCGTGTGCAGGACGCCGTGCTCCATGCCGTGAATGACCGAGCCGGAGCCGAGGAAGAGCAGAGCCTTGAAGAAGGCGTGCGTGATGAGGTGGAATGCGGCGGCAACATACGCGCCGATGCCGATGGCGGCGATCATGTAGCCGAGTTGCGAGATGGTCGAGTAGGCGAGGACGCGCTTGATGTCGTTCTGAGCCACCGCGATGGTGGCGGCGAATAGCGCCGTGAACGCGCCGATGAACGCCACGATGGACATGGTGACTGTCAAGCCGTGACCGTGCATATCCGCCGTGAGGAGCGGGAACATGCGGATGACCGCATAGACACCCGCGGACACCATCGTCGCCGCATGGATCATGGCGCTAACGGGCGTCGGACCTTCCATCGCGTCGGGAAGCCAGACGTGCAGGGGCCACTGCGCCGATTTGCCGATCGTACCGATGAAGAGAAGCAAAGCGATAAACCCAGAGACGGTCATACCGAAGAAGGTCGTATGCCCGGCGAGCATGTGCAGTGTTTCTTCGGTAAAGATTTCACGGAAAGTCAATGTGCCAGTCGCAGAATAGAGGAAGGCAATGCCCAACAGCATGAACACGTCGCCGACGCGGGTGGTCATGAAGGCTTTGATGGCAGCGTTGCGCGCCGATTCTTTTCCGTACCAGAAGCCAATCAACAGATACGAACACAAGCCCATGATCTCCCAACCCACGAACATGGTCAGCAGATTATCGGAGACCACCAGCACATACATACCAAAAGCAAACAACCCAAGGAAGGCAAAGAAGCGCGAGTACATCGGCTCGACCGACGGTACCACGTGCTTATGTCCGTGCTCCTCGACCGTCGCGCCATGAGGCGGTAACCCAGCGCGATCATGATCGCCAGCCGGTTGGCCGAAGTTGTGATAGCCAACGCTGTACAGGAAGATCATGAAGATCGTGATGGATACAAAGAACAAGACCGCCGCGCCAACCGGGTCGATCAATACGCCGATCTCGAACCATGAGTTTCCGGTTGGCAGCCAATTAATGGATGACTCAAAAGGATGCTCGCCCAAATGCTCCACGCTGACCGCCCGGAAAAAGACAATCATGCTTGCCAGCCACGATAAGAACGCCGCGCCAACACCAACAGTATGGCTGAGCCATTTGCTCTTGTTCGTGAGCAGCACAATTAAAAAGAACGCCAGCACGGGAGGGAGTGGAATAAGCCAGATCAATGTCTCAGTCGTCATAAGTCCCTACCACTTCATCATGTCGATTTCGTCGGCTACAACGGTGTTGCGGCGACGATATACAGAGATCACCAACGCCAGACCCACAGATACTTCCGCGGCGGCGACGGCAAAGACGATAATTGCAAAGACCTGTCCTGCCATGTCCATTACGTTGCCGTAACGCCAGAAGGCAGCGAGGTTGATATTCACCGCGTTGAGCATCAATTCGATGCCAAGCAGGATAGCGACCGCGTTGCGGCGTGACAGCACACCAAACAAGCCAAGGCTGAAAAGCGCCGCCGCAAAAATGAGATACCAGGAAAGTGGAACCATGCTGTGCGCCTCCTATTTCCCAGACCGGGGGTTGAACGCAACATAAACGGCGCCCACCAGCGCCGCCACCAAAAGGACGGAAGCGACTTCAAAGGGCAGGACGTACGCCGCGGGCGAAACCAACTCATTACCCAACTCAGCCACCGCATCGAACCCGGCAGGGATGGCTGCTGCCGTTTTCGACAGACCACTCCAACCCTGAAGCAGGAAATACAACCCGCCGAAGGTCATCACTGCCAGCAACGCGCCGAACCACCAGTTCTTGTTCATCTGCGGACCCTGATCGCGCACGTCCTTGCGAGTCAACATGACCGCAAAGATAAACAGGATCGCGATGGCGCCGATATACACGACAACTTGTACAACCGCAAGAAACGCCGCATCCAGTACGGCATATGTCACCGCTACACCAAACAATGTGGACACCAGCCACAACGCGGCGTGGACCAAATTCCGTGTGGTCACGACCATGAAGCCGGAACCGAGCGTAAACAAAGCCACAACGAGAAAAACGATTTGTTCACCTGTCATAGAAAACCTCTTGGTAATTCGTAAATGGTAATTACTACTCACCAATTACTAATGACCGACCTCCACAACCTGCTTCGGTCCTTCCACCTTCTCTCGTTCGCGGCGGCTGACAGAGCGGGCGATCTCAAGCGCCGCCCATGCGACCGCCACATTCGACAGGAACATGCCTGAAATGTAGAGCCAGATCGGGGCGTTGGCAAGAAGCGCATTCATCAACGCGACCACCATCAGGAGCGAGAATGCCAGAGGCGTCAGGAACTTCCAGTTGAACGCCAGCATGTGATCGATGCGGATACGCAAAAGCGTATACTTGACCCACATGATGATCCAATAGCCAATGAAGGCTTTGAATACAATCACTGCGATGGCAAGGAACGGGCTGACCTGCTCCAGTCCAAAGAAGCGGTACCCGCCGAAAAACAAAATCGCAAGGAAACCGCCAAAGGTGAACGCATGCAGAAGTTCACCGGCGTAGAACATGCCAAATTTCATGCCGGAATATTCGATGTTGAAGCCGGAGACCAGTTCCGATTCGCCTTCCGCCATGTCGAAAGGAGCACGCCCCAACTCGGCAATTGCCGCGATCAGGAAGATCACCGCCGCCAACGGCGCAAGGAAAACATACCAAACATCCTGCTTCTCGATGATCGTACTCATCCCCATCGAGCCCGCAAAAATGGTCGGGATCAACAGCATGGTCAGCATCGGCACTTCGAACGAGACCATCACCGCCACCTGGCGGAAGGCGCCGATCAAGGCGAACTTATTGTTCGATGACCAGCCCGCCATAATAATGGAGAGCGTACCAATCGCACCTGCGGCAATCAGATACAACGCGCCGATGTTCAAATCCACGCCGAGTATGGTGGGGGCCAGCGGCACGATTGCCCACAAGATCAGCACCGACATCATTGAAAGCATCGGAGCAATGTTGTACACCACCTTATCCGCGCCGCCGGGAGTGGTGTCTTCCTTGATAATCAGCTTGATGATGTCAGCAAACGGCTGGATCAAACCAAAGGGGCCCACACGGTTGGGTCCAAGACGATCCTGAAAACGCGCTACCACCTTGCGTTCGATCCACACCAGGAAAATATCGAGCACCATCAACACAGTGATAAGAAGCAAAACTCCGAGAAAGCCAATCAATATATTCGCGGCCATTTCGGGCATGCCCCATCCTGTGAAGACGCCCAGCAACCAATCTGCGGCTACTTTGAGGGGATCATTCCAAAAACTCATAACTTCTCCTTAACCTCCTCTCCCTTCAGGAGAGGGTTGGGGTGAGGTCATTACACAAAGAAAAGGCTGAATGGATTGAGTCCAATCAGCCTTCTCCCATTCTTAAATCAGATTTACGCCCACTCCAGCATCCCCTTGCGCCATGTGTATACCAACCCGGCAACAAGGATGAGAATGAAGATGATGCCTTCCACAACAGCAAACAAGCCGAGTTGCCCGAGTTTCACCGCCCACGGGAAAAGGAAGACCGTTTCGACATCGAACACCAGAAATACCAACGCAAAAATGTAATACTGGGCCTTGAACTGCACCCAGCTATCGCCTACCGTTTCGATGCCGCACTCATAAGTTGTCTGCTTGATGGGATTGGGTCTTTTGGGCGCCAGGATCCATGCGGCTCCGATGGCGCCGATTGGGATGATCAACCCAACAATAAAGAACAAACCAACGTAAATCCACTGACTCATAGCTTCTCCGGCGAAAGAAATCTAACTTGTACACAAAAACAGGATTACAAGCGGCGAAATTGTACCATAAAGAACAATCAAGCACGATTGAACGCATGTCAATTTTTCAGGTGATTTTCGTCATATTTTATGAATTACGGCGCTTTCGCCTCCCGAAAATAAATTTGACGATATCCTCAAAGAATGGGAAACCGATGATGGTCCCGATCACAGATCCTCCCACGCCGAGCGTCCGCGCCAGACTAGCGGAAAGACCAAGGAGATTCACCGCCTCGATATCCACGTCCTGGGCTGCTACCGTTTTCCGGCTTTCCTCGCCACTGACTTTATCCACGAAGCGTAAATAAAGCCAGATCGTACCGCGATAGACCCCCACCTCCCTCGGGCGGACGCTCCAAATGAACGTCACCGCCTGCCCCAGCTCAAGCCCTTGACTAATAAGTTCCGGCGGCGAGACCTCAAGACCGGCGATATCGAACTTTGCTTCCACAATGACACGATGGGTCTCATATAAATTCGGAATTTCAATCACTTCGCCTGTCACAATATTGCCGCCGACCACCGCTGTTGGGGTGATATTGCCCTGTTCATCGACCTCCAAGGTCAAACGGACGCGGTCGGAGTCGCCTGCCCGGATTTGTGGAGGAAATTCAAGGGTGAGAAAACGCCTCTCGGGGATCGCGGGTTGGGCGGTCGGAGCAGGCCCCACCGGCTCGGAGGGAGAAGGCGAGGTGGACACCGGTTCATTCGGCACGATTTCTGTCGCGGACACAGAGGGCGCAGGAGCGTTCGAACCCGCCCCGCAAGCGAGAGCGACCAGCAGCAAGATTGTTGCCGCGGCGAGGAGCGGTAAATACCTGGGGGTGGGATAACGCGTCTGCCTCATGAGACAAATATCGGCTGAATCTGAAGCGAAGATGGAGTCGGCAGTTGCAAGTCCGATGGCGCGATTGGCTGAATGCGAGTCTCATGCCGCGCAGGGAGCAATGCCCACACCAAAAGGGAAAGGGAGAGGATCAGGATGAAAAGTCCAAGGAGGATGCGGGTTTTGCGTGACATATTAATCGATCGGTAATAATTCGCCCGCCACCAGCCCCGGAAAGGCGGCGCGTAATTTTGCATCCACTTCAGGGGAAAGCAAGGGGGTAGTGTTACTCGACATAATCTCCTTGACGCGTTTCATGGCGCGCGTGTGGGTATCGGTGGAGCCTTTTTTCTCCCAGATGGTGCGCGCATCACGGTCGGCAATCTTGGTCATCACCGCTTCGGTCTTCATACGGCTGATGGTATGTTTGGCGGTGATGTAAGAACCGCCGGGGCCGATTTGTTTGATCAAGTCAACACCAAGGTCTTCGTTACTAAATGAGATGCCGCGTTTGACGCGCTTGAGCATGAGGGCCACTTCATCATCGATGACAGCTTTTGCAAAATCGAAGGTCTTGAGGGCGTCGATGAGACCGCCGATGTTGAACATATCCATGCCGCTGAGGATGCCGCCCATGCCCGACATGCCCGTTTCATAACCGGACTGCGCGTCGTTCAATTTTGAATTGGTCAAACCGATATACCCGCCGCATGGGACATTGTAGTGACGTGCGATCTGGGCAAATGCCATGTGCAACATGCCGCATTCGATGGCTCCGGAGGTATACGCACCGGAACGCATATCGGCGACCGTCGCCAGCGTGGCATAGATGGTCGGTGTGCCTTCCCTGACCATCTGCATCAAAACGCACGTCGCCAGATATTCGGCATTGCCCTGCACCAATGTTCCCGCCATGGACATGGGTGATGTCAGCCCGGCATTGGGCACGATGGTCGGGTAGACAGGCAGTCCTTCCTCTGCAAAGAACATCACATTTTCGGTGGAGAGCACATCCATTGTCAGCGGTGAAACGGTGGGGCAGTAATGATGTGTGAGAAAGGGATGTTCCTTGTAGGCTTCCTTCCCGCCCGCGACGATGTACACCATCTCCATTACAGAAAGCGTGTCTTTGTGATCGGTTGTCGTGGCGCGGATCGGCTTGAGACAATACTTGAGGGCAGGATACACCCGCGAGATGGTGAACTGGTCTTTGGGCGCGTCTTCCGCCAGCGTGGAAATGGAGAATATGTCGTAGCCGGGGAGTTCATTGATAAGATGAGCGATACGGGCAATATCCCCGGACTCGGCGCGTCGCTCTTTGCCCGTGATCGGATCGATGATATCAGGCGCCGAACTGGCTGTGACGATGACCGGGCTGTCCTGTGGAATCGTTTTGTCAAATTTGGGATCGCGTCCACGAAAGGTAAATGTGGGCGGCGTCATTTTGCGATACTTCTCCACCACTACGCGAGGAAATTTTACGATCTCGCTGTCGGTGGATGTGATGCAGCCGTGCCTCTCGAACAACTCCCGCGCGGGTTTGTAGCGGACCTTCAAGCCCACTTGTTCCAAAATTTCAAGCGACGCGTCGTGGATACGTTCGACTTGTTCCTGCGTAAGAAGCTCTGCAAATGACATGATCACATCCTCGTATTCCTATTCGTTAAATGACCTTGCGTTTCGTCCTTGCATGTGGATGGTTGATCTTGGAAGCATCGGGTTTCGCAGGAAGTCGCAGTTCTTTCAAAAGTTTCTTTTGCGCCCGCTTGCCCTGGGCTGCCACCTGCCGCGGCAGGTCAAGGATCCTGTCTATGATCTCAAATTGATCATTTTTGAACACCCAGTGTTCCACTTTGAGTTTTTCTGCCAACTCCTGTATTTGTTCCAGCGGGAACATTTGCAAACCGGGGCGGGTGACTTTGAGTGAAGCCGCGGCGGTCGCGAACCGGGCGGATTTTTCCAAATTCCAATTCTTGAGGTAACCGTAGATGAACCCGGCAGAGAACGTGGCCCCTGCGCCACAGGCATCCACGGCTTTGACATGCGGAGCAAACACACGCACGATTTGATCCGCCTGCGCGACAAGGCATCCACCTTTTGCCAGCGTAATAATGGCGGTTCGGATGCCCGACTTCAGCAATTTTCGCGCCGTACCCACCAATGCGCGTTTGCCGCCGAGTTGCGCGGCATCGGTCACTGCCTGGCAGAATGTTGCGCGTCTGGCATATTGCCGCATGATCTCCGGGTCTTTGTGTCCATGCTCCAGGTTTACGAACACAGGAACGTTGAGCCGATTGGCTTCATCCATGGCGCGCAGGATATGGTCGCCATCATACCAGTCGGCGTAAAAGATCCTGGCGCCTTCTATCAAGGATAAATCTGCCGTATCGAGTGTTTTCAATATTTCCGGTGTGCGTTGCCAGAAGTACGTACGCGCGCCTTTGCGGTCGGAGACATTCACTTCGAGCGGTGTCTTGTACTCCTTCGTGAACCGTACTTCCCCCTGCACTCCCCATTCCTTCAATTGCGAGGCCAGCGCGCGCCCTCGCGGATCGTCCCCCACGGCAGTGCCGATCATTCCGGAGGTCACTCCCCACTGGCGCAGCAGGCACGCCACAATGGCGGCATCGTCGAACACAAACTCATTAACCTCGGTCACGATCGCGCCCGTGTTATGTTTGGGAAGCTTCTCCAGCACCATGATCTCAACCGGAGTGAGCATCCCAAAGCCGACATATTCAGGAGGAGACTTTATCATTCAAGTATTATACAACTCAAAACCTGGAGTCGTAGATTTACCCTTTGGGTACAATATCACAAACTTTCACAGAGAGAAACTAAAAATCAGTACCAATCGGCAAAAGATTTACGCTCTCAGTTTCTCGCCTTTCGGATCATACAACACAGAGGCTGTCACTTCCGCGATGAACCTGCCTTCGAGCAGTTCCACTTCCACACGCGAGCCGGGCTTGGACAATTCAACGGGCAAATACGCCAGCAGGATATTCCTCTTTACAGTATAACCATATCCGCCGCTGCGGACGCGGGTAATGACCCTGCCTTCGTGGTAAATCGCCTCACCGCCGTAGATTTGCGTAAAATCTTCGCCATCCAAGACGAGGGTACACAGTTTTGTCGCAAATCCCTTCTGCTTCTTCTCCAGCAGGGGCTCCCTGCCGATGAAATCGCCTTTATCAAAGTGGACACAGAAACCCAGCCCGCCTTCAAAGGGCGTCTCCAACTGGGTCACATCGGTTGTGTAATAGCGGTAGCCTTTTTCCAGTCGCAGGGAGTCCAGCACTTTGTAGCCGCCGACTTCCATGTTGAATTCTTTTCCGGCACCCATCAACAGATCCCAGATCATGGACGCGCGGTTATTGGGGAGGTACAACTCCCAGCCCAACTCACCGACATAACTGACACGCTGCGCCCACAGACGTGCGCCGTTGATTGTGATGAACCTCCCTGCCAGATATGGGAACGCTTCATTCGAAACGGGATCCGGCGTCACCTTCGAAAGAACGGATCTCGCCTGAGGTCCCCATAGCGCCAGACAGGCATAGTCCAACGTGATGTCGCGCAGGGTGACGTCCTTTTCGTCCAGCATATGCATCTGCAACCACGCCAGGTCATTGCCGATAAACCCGGAACCGGTGATGACCCAGAATACATCATCGCTCAAACGTGAGACGGTGACATCTGCTTCGACGCCGCCACGCGTGTTCAGAAACTGGGTGTAGATGGTACTGCCAGCGGGTTTATCAATATTTGAATCGGTCACACGTTGCAACAGAGCCAACGCGTCAGCGCCGGTTACTTCGATCTTACCGAACGAAGTCAGGTCGAAGAGCGCGACGCGCTCACGCGTCGCTCGATGCTCCTCGCCTACACGGTCAAAGTACGGAGGTTTGTTCCAGCCCCAGGCACGCTGATCCGCACCGGCTCTTCGCCACTTCTTGCCCGGCTCGAAATACAGCACACGTTCCCAGCCGAATTTTTCGCCGAAGACCGCTCCCAACTCCTGCGTGCGATGATAAACAGGACTGACCTGATGTGGACGCGCCCATTCATTTTCATCGTTCGGGAAACGCAAAGCATAATAATATTTCACGCCCTCGCGCGTGCGCTCAGCGGCATACAGCGGATCGGTGAAATAATTTCCGAAGCGCGTGGCCTTGTAGGCGTACACATCCATCGGCGCTTCACCTTCAATGATCCATTCTGCCAACAGTTTGCCCATGCCACCCGCGCCGCCGTACCCGTTCAGCGACATACCCGCCAGCATCCACATGCCATGCACACCGGGGAGAGGTCCGAGCATGGGCTGACAATCGGGCGTGTATGCCCCTGGGTGACAGGTGATGTCGATAATCCCAGCGTCCTTTAAAAACGGGATGCGGCGAATCGCACCCTCGAGCAACATTTCGAAACGGTCGTAATCCGGCGGCAGGGTGGCATTGCTGTGTTCCCAAGGCGTGCCGTCAATCCAGCGCGCCAATGGATTCGGCTCATAGCCGCCGATGACCAATCCGCCCTGTTCTTCGCGCATGTAGACCAAGTTATCCGGGTCGCGCAGACAGGGCGTATTCTTTGGAAACTCATGTCCCGGCACGGCTTTGACAGTGATATGTTGATGATCGACCGGAGTGGTCGGCAGAGGCACACCCACCATCGCGGCAAGCCGCGGCGCCCACATCCCTGCAGCGTTGACGATCAGGTTTGTTTTGATCGTGCCTTTATCGGTGATGACCGCCTGTATCTCGCCCTTCGGTGAAAGCTCGATGCCTGTCACGCGCGTGTGGGTATTCACATCCACGCCCATCTCTTTAATAAGGCGAGCCATACCCGTCGTGGTGTCGTAGGGCGAAAGATGTCCATCGCGCGGAAGATAGATTGCGCCGTATAAATCTTTATCCGTAATCTGCGGCATGATCTTGACCGCTTCCGATGGGGAGATGATCTCCACATCCATGCCGATGGCTCTTGCCCGACTCACGCTTCGCTCCAACTCCTTGAGCTGTTCCCGGCTCGACGCGACTCTCAAACTCCCGACATGATTGAAGAACCCAAGTTCGCTCCATAGTTCAATGGAATATTTACGGAACTGCATCATCGTCTTGGATGTGGCAAACTGCGTCACCACGCCCGCCGCATGGGACGACTCTCCGCTGGCGATCTCACCCTTTTCCAGCAGGACAATATCGCGCTTCCCCATCTTGAATAAATGATACGCAACACTTACCCCATAGATTCCCCCGCCGACGACAACGATTTCTGCCTGAGATTTCATGCGTCTCCTATTAAGTAGACAAGTAGACAGGGAAACATGTTTTACACGTCAACGAGTCTACTTGCGATTGGTACTGGTATGTGCATTGCCCCCCCTTCGACGATTATGCATCTTAAATGGAATCAACCACCGGCGTGGTTAAGAAGCGTATGCTCATCCTTCGGCGGCACCAAGAATGAGGACAGCTTCCTTCGAGCAGGTGACTTGCTCCCTGGCGCCAATCTTTGGAAGTTCCAGCGAGGGATAGTTAAAGGTATCCATGGTGAACTTCGAATTTCCAATTAAGATGTGAACGCGGACGACCGAGCCAAGAAAGGTAATGTTCTCGATCACGCAATCGACAATGTTGGCTTTTTTCACCTCTGAGGCAAAACTGAAACGCTCCGGACGGATGGCGATACGTACCTTGTCGCCTTTTGTCAGTCCATCCATCTTCGCGGCGGTGAAGAATTGCACGCCGTCCATGCGGAGGAGTCCCTTTGCCGGGTCGAGGACCTCCGCCGCAGCTGTGTTTAACGAGCCGACGAATGTGGCCACAAAATGGGTTTTGGGGAAATTGTAGATATCAAACGGCGTACCGACCTGCTCCACATTCCCCTCATACATGACGACAATGCGATCAGAAATGGATAATGCCTCCTCCTGGTCATGTGTGACAAAGATGGCGGTGATTCCAAGTTTCTTTTGGATCTCTCGAATCTGCGCCCGCAAGCTGACGCGAATCTTTGCATCCAAGGCGGAAAGAGGCTCATCGAGCAGGAGGACACCCGGGCGAATGGCGAGCGCGCGCGCCAGCGCGACGCGCTGTTGTTGCCCGCCTGAAAGTTGAAATGGGTATTTATCCACATGCTTTTCCAAATTCACCAAACTGACCATTTCCCTTACACGCTCTTTTACATCCGCCTTGCTCATATTGCGAACGCGCAGTCCGAATGCAATGTTTTGTGTAACGGTCATGTTGGGGAACAAGGCATAGGACTGAAAGATCATCCCCATGTTTCGCTGATTGGGAGCCTTGTCTGTAATATCGACGCCATCCAGCGTGATCGTGCCATTCGTTGGAGATTCAAAACCCGCCACCATGCGGAGCGTGGTCGTTTTTCCACATCCCGATGGTCCAAGGAAGGACACGAATTCGCCCTTCTGCACTTCGAGATTGAAATCCCGAACGGCATAGGTATCTCCGAACTGCTTTGAAATATTGGAAAGGATAAGATATGCCATGACAATGCCTGTTATAGGGTCTAGTGACCGCCCGTGATTTGTCCCTGTTGTCCCCTGCCAACAAGTTGAATCAGTCCAAGCGCCATCCAAGTGAGGGCAAAAGCCACAATGGCCATTGCTGATGGTTCATAGACCTTGCTGCGTGTCAGGTTTGCCATGTAAGGGCCGAGGGTGTGTTGCGCCATGAACAGCGCAATGGTTAATTCACCGATCACGATGGCAAAGGTCAGGAGAGCGCCCGAAAGCAAGGCCACCCGCAGGTTCGGGAAGATGACGCGAAAAAGGATGGTAAACCAGTTCGCGCCCAAACTCTGGGCTGCCTCCGTTAACGCGCGGACATCCATCGCCCGAAGCCCATTGTCCACCGAACGGAAAACATATGGGAAAGACAACGCGGCATACACACAAATGAGGACAACCCGTGAACTGTCGTATGTGGCGGTCAATAATAGCGGAGGGCGGCTATAGAGGCGGATCAGTCCAAACACCAACACAACCGCCGGGATCACGAACGGCAGCAATGTGATGAATTCGACAACGGGACGGAGTTTTGGCAAACGCAATGTGACCCAATAGGCGGTTGGCACAATGAGGAGAAGACTAAGCAGGATTGCAGCAAGGGCATTGACAATCGACTCGCTGAAGGCCGGCAGAAAATTTACATCAGCAAACAACCTTCGATACGCCTCGAAACCAAGCTTGTCTTTTTCCGCCCGCAGAGACCAATAGAACGTGGCGGCAAGCGGCAGCAGGAAGTAAAGGGCTCCCACCACAAATACCACCCACGCCCACAGCTTCTGCTTTCTGGCTGAGGTCTTTACCTGTACGGAAGCGACAGAGGTAGTCATCGCAACCACCTTTCAGAGCGACGCTGAAGAATAGAGTAAACAAGAATGGAAAGAGCCATGATGACCACCATCCCCATGGCGACCGCATATCCCAGCCCGGGATTGTGCAGAACATCGCCGGAGATTTGTTGCCCAATGAGAAGAGTCGCCAGATTGAAGAGTCCGCCAGTCAGGGCATATGCCGTGGCGTGGGCGCCAAAGGCATTGCCAAAAAGCAGGATCATTGTCCCCAGGATCGAGGGAGTCAGCACCGGAAAGGCGATGTCACGCCAATATTGATTCGGGGTGGCTCCCAGATTCTCAGCCGCCTCCCTCCATTCACGCTTGAGTCCGTCGAGAGCTGGCAGAATCACGAGAACCATCAATGGGATCTGGAAATACAGATAAACCAGAGTCAATCCCAGGAAAGAGTAAAGACTGAATCCACTCCTGTACAAGTCCACCCCAAGAAGTTTGAACAGGGCTGTGACCACACCGACACGACCAAGGGTAAAAATGTAAGCCGCCGCGAGCGGGACACCGGCGAAATTCGAAGCGACCCCCGAAAAAGTAGTGGTCAGTGACCGGAAAGGACGCGGAAGTCCTCCAATTGAGACCGCCCACGCGATGAGAAAGCCGATCAGTCCACCGAGGATGGCGGTCGTCAGACTGATGCGGATGGACATGCCATAGGCGCTGAGTACCGACTCGCTGGTGAGTTGACGATAGTTATCAAGCGTCAACGCTCCGTCCGTCCCTTCCAAGCTTCGGTAGCCAAGGATCAGGGTTGGTCCGATCAGGAACATGGCGGAGAAAATAAAAAACGGAAGGACACCCAACCAGGGTCCAATCTGGAATCGTGAGGGGCGCCTCGCGCCCCCCACGATTTTGTTGTTTGATCGGGTATCTGTACCGATCGATGAATTCATCGGAGATCAGGGTTGAGCCTTGACTTCGACACCGACCACTGTAGGCCAGCCTTCGGTAATAACCGCCTTGGCGGCATTGATCTCTTCGATTGTCGGGAAATATGCGCCTTCTGTGCTGGGCAATTGCGCCAACATGTCCTGTGGGATCTTGTCAGCGGCTACCATCGCATTGAAGCGGATTGGATAGCAGAAACCGGAGGCCCAGCCTAACTGACCTTCATCCGAATAGAGGTACTCCATCCATAATTTAGCAGCGTTGGGATGAGGAGCATAGGCGCTGATTGCCTGAACATATACACCAGCAATACTACCTTTAGTCGGTACAACTGTTTCCAGATCGGGGTTACCGGCAAGATTTACATCATTGAGGATCGAATTGTATGACCAATCAATCATAATGGGGGTCTCGCCGATACCAACTGTGCGGGAATCTCCATCAATCGGTACGAAGTTACCAGCTTCATTGAGCTGTTTGAAGAACTCAAGTCCAGCCCGGGCGGCATCTTCACCGGTGGCGCCAGTAGCGAGTCCAGCGGCCCAAACGGAGAGAGCAGCGGCGTTGGATGTCAGGGGATCACCCGACAGGGCAACCTGTCCATTGTACTCAGGCTTGAGTAGATCGGCATATTCTGCGGGGACATTCGCCACCACCGATTGGTTAACGGAGAGCGAAAGGACGCCATAATAATCGCCGTACCAATACCCATCGGGGTCCTTGGCATCATCAGGAATCTCATCCCAGGTTGCCACCTTGTACGGTTGAATGAGACCTTCCTCTTTGGCTGTGGGTCCAAAAGCGAGACCGACATCGATCACGTCCGGGGCTTGTGGGCCGGGGTTATCCTTGTTCGCACGGATCGCTTCCAACTCTTCTCCCGAACCAGCGCCAGGGTCCAGTTCATTCACTTCAATTCCAGGATATTTGGCTTTGAATCCCTCGATCACGGCCCCATAGTTGCACCAGTCATGCGGAAGGGCAATCGTGGTCAACATGCCCTCAGCCTTGGCGGCCTCATACAAAGCTGCCATCGGGTCGGCGGCGGGCGGTTCGGTCGCGGGAGCGGGAGGCTCGGTCGCAGCCGGAGGCTCTGTCGCGGGTGCCTCGGTCGGGGCGGGCGCCTCTGTTGCAGCAGGTCCACAGGCGGCGAGTACCATGCTGGCAAGAAGCAACAACGAAAACAGACGGAACAGGTTCTTTCTGGTCTTCATTCTCTCTCCTTTGGAATGTAGTTGGAAAGCCGGGCGGCAATCCATTTGTCGATTATATACTGAACGACTCAAACAAGGTTAACCATTTGCAAAGGTTTTCTTAACGGTTCACCTCCTCGACTTCTTCATACCAACGGATACGCGTACCCACCTTGTCGCGCATCTGCCAGGCAAGGGATTTTGGCATTTTCGCAAAGGTCTTTTGAATCCCGCGAATCCGTTCCAGGATGATGATTCTTTCTTCAGCCGTAAGATTCAATCTGGTATCTGCAAGCAATTCCATGATCCTTTCCAGGTTGATGGAGGTTGTCTTGTAAAGCCCCCAGTCCTGCGCGCAGAGGGACTCGATTCGCTCCAGGCTGATCTTTCCATCCGCATCGTCTCCCAGATCGTTATTGAGAAGCAGGGAGATGATGTCGAGCGCGTCCTTGTGATTTAATTGCACGATCTGCGCCTTCGAGAGCAGCAGCTCTGTAAGCGGGATCGTGACCGGGTCGATTTGGAGCCGATCATGGAGCGGGATCTTATGGCACATCTCAAAGTCGCCGACCAGGATATCCACCCGGAGTTCCTCCGCCTGGTCACGGTAATAAATCTGCCTCTGCGCCCCATTGAGCAGGTTAAACTGCTTATCGGGCAAATAGCCCGCCTCCCGAAAGAATGGTTCGAGTTTATGCCGGTCTTCCTGAGGCACGACAAAATCAATATCCGGCGAATCGCGTTTGAAGAACCGCAGATCCGACCGACTATGCCAGAAGATTGCCAGCCCGCCGAACACACGCAGGGTGATCTTGTTCTGATTGGCAGCATCAATGAGACGGTTCGTCTCGTTGATCAAATCGGTGAAGATGTCCATGAAATATTCACCCTTCCGTCATGTGAGGAAGGGTCTTTCTATCCAATCGCTGTTATTCTGCGGGAATCTCCGCTTGGACCTTGTCCATATCGATGCCGCTGCGTTTGCGGTAGGACTTGAAGCCAAAGTAGATGATCGCCGCCAGCACGTACATGGACAGCATGTAGATCACGGAACTCGTGTTCTTGATGCCAATACCATACAACGCATTCGGGTCGAGAATCCATTGATATAGCAGGAAGACGAGGAATCCGCCAAAAATAACACCCGCTACTGTGATGAGTGGAATGCCAAGGATGTTGTATTTGGCAATGGGCGACGCCTTGTACAAGTCCGGTTTAACGTATGGCAGGATGATCGCCGAGATGGTCGTGCCGAGGTATGTAACCGCGATGACAAGCGTGGAACACAACGTCAATGACTGGAAACTGGCGATGTTATAAGAGAACATAAACGCTACAATGATCGACGGAACCACCATCAACAGCAGTGCATTGATGGGTGTCCCGGTGCGTCCGTCCACTTCGGCAACCTTTTCAGGAAGCAGGCGGTCGAACGCCGCGGCGAAGATGACGCGCGTCGAGGAGAGGAACACCGTCCCGCACCAACCAAACCACCAGAGACTCATCAAAGCAACAACCACGAATTGAATTAGCTTGTTGGAGGTCAGGAATGCTGCAAACAACGCCGGGTAGGGCCAGACCGGCAGGGCGGGGGCTACATCTGTATAGCCCCAAACATAATTCCACCATGCTGCGCCAGCTTGCACATAAAAATCCCAGCCGATGGTCCGGCCGATGGAATACAACAGCAGAATCCCCAGCAGGGTTGTCGCGCCAAGCGCCCACCCCATGCCGGTTACATTTCGTTTGAAATCGGTTGCGCCGCGCACCTCGCCATACAGGGTGGCGCCCCAGTTGGGCCACAAATTGAAGAAAACCATGTAAGGCATTACGAGAAAGATCGCCAACAGTGCGCCTCCGCTGAATGGTGTGATCGCGCCGGCATCGGTTCCCAATTGAACGGTAGCGTCATACACGCCGGGCTGCGCGCCAAACAACGCCGTGGCATTCGCATCCAAGCCAGATTTGAACGCCGCGTTGGAACCGGTGAGGAATAACACGATAACGATCAACAACCCCAACATGCCGCCGTAGAAGGAGAATTTCTGAATACGGGCATAAGTCTTCATGCCCAGAGCGATGAACACACTCACAATGGCAAGCGTGATGAGCGACGCCACAAACGACCCGTTTTCCGTGCCTGCAAACCAGAGCGCGACATCCTTTGCACCAAGGATGCCCAACAATGGCACCAGCACGATATGGCGGAACATATCGCCATACAACGGCACCCACAGCCACAGGATGAACCACCAGCCGGTCACCGCCAGGATGAAGCCTACCGCGCCGCCAAGGATACGGCTCTGCCACACATAGTCGCCGCCGGAGCGCGGCATAACGGCAATCAACCCGGCATAAACAACCACTTCAAAGAAGATGAATATCGCGCTGATGACCAATGCATTGATCATCCCACCTTCGAAGTAGTACATCTGACTGAAACTGTATAGACCAAGGGTGATGAGATTGATCGAAAAGAATGCATACACGAAAGCATCAAAGACCGACCATGAACGTACTAGACCGGTCGCCTTACGAACAAACAAGTTAGTCATAAGATTTCTCCTCTTTTGAATTTTCCTGGCGAATCGCAAACTTTCCTGTTATGTGCCTAAACACCAAAACGGCGGGAGAGTTATCCCGTGGTCAACACATAATTTTCAATCTTGTTCTTCCCCAACGCCACGATAGCGCCCAGCAGCGCGCCCTGCTCATACATTGAACCGGGGTTGATGCACAACGTCCTACCAATGCGCGTCGCCCCGCGCCCTTCGTGGATGTGCCCATGCAGGCTGAGGAGCGGCTGATATTTCTCGATGACCTCCCGTAACGCGGTCGAACCGACCGGCTTGAGTGCCTGGCCTGCCAGCACGGGGCGCAGATCCTTATCCAGTTCGGGAGCCTCGTCCAGCCCGGATTTATACGGAGGCACATGGATATTGAAGACCGCGTTACGCGGGTCCTTGAGCTTGGAAATCATCGCTTCATACCGGACTTTGAGCTGATCCTCGTCCTCCTCCCGGTGCGTATCCCATGGCGTCCGGTTGCTCCAGCCGGAGGCAATCATTTCGTGGTGCGAGTCGAGGGGAGTGACCAGCCCTTCGACCAGGAGCACGCGTCGGGAAGAACGAACGATCTCGTCCACTTCATCCATATCGTCGTTGCCGGGCGAGCAATAGACCTTCATGTCGGTGCCATCCAGTTTTTTGTCGGCAAGATCCATCCACTGCTGGACCACTTTCAACACCTCCTGCACAAAAATCCGGTGGACGCGTTCCCGGTCTTTTTCGAGTTCGGCAATTTCATCGGGGGTCGTCAAGTACGGATAATAGCCGCGGCTGCGCACGCGTTTCTTCATATCCGTCAGTTCATCTTCGTTTGTAATGGAAAATTCCTGCTCGAGCAATGTAACCTTGTAGTTGTTTCCGCCCTGATGGATGAACGGGACAACCGCCTTGCCCGTCATATCGCCGCCGAGGATGAGGACATCCACGCCGTAGAATTTCCCCGCGTTGAGAAATTTGTTCCAGCAAATATCCGAACCGTGAATATCTGTAGCAAAAAATATTTTTGTCACAGCAAATCCTTTGGCGGTTAGATTTGTCTTGCAAAGGCATTATACCGTAGGCAGGCTATGAATTATTTCACGAAGTTCATGATCAACCAGTACACGCCCGCAGCCAATAATCCGCTCGCTGGGATGGTGATCATCCATGAAACAGCGATGTCACCCGCCACGCTCCAGCGCACCTTGCTCAATCGCTCGGACGAGCCAACACCGATGATCGCTGAACTCACCACCTGTGAGGTGCTGACCGGCACGCCGACCAGGGAGGCGCTGAGGATCACAATAGCGGAGGTCAACTGCGTGGAAAAACTGTGAAGCGGTCGTATCTTGTAGAACTTCCCCCCAAGGGTGCGGATGAGTCGCCAGCCTGCAAAAATCGTCCCGACAGCAATGCCTGTTGCACTCGCGGCGACCACCCACATGGGAACTTGGAACGATGGCAGGACACCTCCAATAACCAGACTCAGCGTGATGATGCCCATTACTTTTTGCGAGTCATTCGTGCCGTGGCTGAACGCCAGCGCCAGCGCGGTGAAGAACTGTCCATTGCTGAAAACATCGTTTACCCGTGGTGTCGCATTGCGGACAAGGAAATAGATCAACCGCGTGATCAAAAAAGCGAACACGAACCCAACCGGCGGCGAGACGAACAGGGCAATGAGCACTTTGTACAAGCCACCGAGCTTGATTGCTTCCACACCCGCCCGCATGATGACGGCGCCCACCAGTCCGCCGATCAACGCGTGCGAGGAACTGCCAGGAAAGCCAAAATACCACGTGATCGTGTTCCACAAGATTGCGCCGACCAGACATGCCGCGATGGTCTCCAAATTCAACGCCGTGGATTGAACGACCTGATCGCCGATGGTTCTTGCCACCACCACCCCGAACAGGAACGGACTGAAAAATTCAGCCACCGCCGTGATTGCCAGCGCCGTCTGCGGGTGGAAAGCACGCGAAGAGATCATGGTCGCCACGATGTTGGACGAATCGCGCATCCCATTCAGGAAATCGAATAGCAGAGCCAACCCGATAACAATAAGAAGTTCTTGCGTCATAAAATGAACCTGTCAGTGTGATGGCAAAACATTACATCTTCTTGACGACAACATCCGCGATGATATTGGCAGCTTCATCTCCCCGGTCGGCGGCGTTGGACAGATGACGATAGACCTCGCGCAATTTCAACATTTCCACCACATGGTGGATGTCTTCGGGTCCGCTGAATAGGTCAGCCAACGCTTCGCGATAGACAGCTTCCACCCGGTTTTCCAGTGCCTTGGCGCGCTGGGCATGGTCAATGGCAACATTGGGATGTTTGTGAAGACGTAACACGCCTTGATAAATCTCGTAGGCGGCATCCTTGAGCAAGGTCGCCATTCTCTGCATGTACTGTGTTGCCTTGACATTGAGCGTCACCATCTCGCTGACCGTACTATCGGCGTAATCCACCACATCGTCGATGGAACGTGAGAGCGCAAAAATATCTTCCCGGTCGAACGGCGTGACAAAAGAATGGTTCAATTCGTCGATCAGGATGCGGCGCACTTCATCCGCCTCCTTCTCCTTGAGCGCCAGATCCTCGGCAATATCGGAATCCTGTGTCTCTAGGTATTTGACCAATAATTTCAAGCCTTCATACGAAAGGGAAGCCTGCTCCTCAATCAATTTGCTAAAGACTTCTTCTCGGCGTTTGAAAAAACCGAACATACTAACCTCTTGTGAACTCTGCCTGAAAAGTTTGTTAACAAGCCGTTAATATACCACTACATGAGAAGAAGAGATATGGCAGATAGCGTTGATCTGTCAGCAAAAATTACCCGAGAAAAACATCTGTTTTTATTTTCACCAATTTTCATGACATTTGTTACAGCCCCGAAACAGAGGTTGGTTGTAGAATGGTCTTGTCATTGGAGACCGAATGGCTCAAGGGGATGCACACGCCAGGCTCGCTACCCAAATTTGACGCATACTCAAATTCAAGGAGCCCAAATGACTACAACCTATCCCCCCGAACCATTCCGCATCAAAGTGACCGAACCCATCCGCCTCATTTCGCGTGAGGAGCGCGAGACCAAACTCAAAGAGGCGGGCTACAACCTCTTTGCCCTCAAAGCCGAAGACATCTTCATCGACCTGCTGACTGACTCCGGCACCGGCGCGATGAGTCAGGAGCAGTGGGCAGCGCTCATGCGCGGCGACGAATCCTATGCGGGCGCGCGCTCGTATCATCGGCTCAAAGCCGCGGTCGAGGACATCTTCGGTTTCAAATACTTCGTCCCCACCCATCAGGGACGCGCTGCCGAAAACATTTTGTCCGCGTGCCTGGTCAAGCCGAACCTGTGGGTGCCGAGCAACATGCACTTCGATACCACCGACGCCAACATCCGCGCGCGCGGCGGCCGCCCCGCGAACCTGGTCATTGACGAAGCCGCCGACCCGGCGAATCCGCATCCCTTCAAGGGCAACATGGATATTGCCAAACTCAAAGCCTTTATCGCAAAGTATGGGCGTGAAAAGATTCCGTTCGGGATGATCACCGTCACGAACAACGCGGGAGGCGGACAGCCCGTCTCGATGGAAAATCTCAAAGCGGTGGCGGAGGTCTACCACGAGGCGGGAATCCCGTTCTTTATCGACGCGGCGCGCTACGCCGAAAACTGCTACTTCATCCAACAGCGCGAACCCGGCTATAAGCATGTCTCCGTCAAAGACATCGCCCGTGAGATGTTCTCGCTCGCCGACGGCATGTGCATGTCCGCAAAGAAGGATGCCATTGTCAATATCGGCGGCTTGCTGTGCGTGAACGATGAGATATTGTTCCAAAACATCAAAAACGAACTGATTCTGCGCGAGGGATTCCCCACCTACGGCGGACTGGCCGGTCGCGACCTCGACGCGATGGCAGTCGGCTTGTACGAAGGCTTGGACGAAAACTACCTCGCCTATCGCATCGCGCAGACCGCGTATCTCGCTCAGCGACTCAACGACGCAGGTATTCCCACCATCCAACCCGCGGGCGGACACGCCGTGTACGTTGTCGCAAATCAACTCCTGCCGCACATCCCCAATTACGAATTCCCTGCACAGTCACTGGGAGTCGAGCTCTATCGCGAAGGCGGCATCCGCGGCGTGGAGATCGGTTCGGTCATGTTCGCCTGCCTCGACCCCGAAGACAATACCTGGCATTATCCCGCCCTTGAACTCCTCCGCCTGACCATCCCTCGGCGCGTCTACACACAGAGTCATTTCGATTATGTGGCAGATACGCTCTGTAAAATCAAATCAAGAGCAAGCGGGTTGCGCGGCTACAAATTTACCTATGCCCCAGAATTACTCCGCCACTTCACGGCGAGGTTCGAGCCGTTGTAAATACAGAAACTTAATGTCAAATACCCTTGACAATATGTCAAGGGTATTTTATACTCCGGAAAGTCAAGCAAACTTTACAGGAGAAAAATCATGAAATCGAAAAATTCAGGAACATGGATCGCGATTGGAATATCCATCGGAGCAGGGATCGGCGCGGCGACCGGCAACATGGCGCTCTGGCTGGTCATTGGCGCGGCAGTGGGACTGGTGTTGAACACGGTCATCCCAAACTATCGCGGCAGCCGGTAAACCGAACAAACACGGAAAACGTTTGAAAGGAGAAATTCAATGAATCAAAATCAAATTTTAAAACGATATTACCGGGAATTCGCTCTCTCGATGGGTGCGTATGTGCTCGTCCTGATTCTCACCACTTCGTTACTCGAACGGCTGGAACTTTCCAAGCCTCTGCAAATCGCTCTTGCGCTTGTCCCTGTCATCCCGATTGTCTTTGTACTCGCTGCCATCCTGCGCGCCATGCGCGACAGCGACGAATTGATTCAGCGAATTCAACTCCAGGCGGTGACGTTTTCAGCCATCGTCACCGGCTTGATCACATTCGGTTATGGCTTTCTCGAAAATGTTGGCTTTCCCGATTTCCCCACCATCTGGGTTCTTCCGATGATGTTTGCGCTCTGGGGTTTGAGTCTTGGCTACTTCAACAAGAGGTATCAATGAAAAACAACCTCAAGGTCCTGCGCGCTGAGCGGAATTGGTCACAGGCTGACCTTGCCGAAAAACTCAACGTCTCCCGGCAGACCGTCAACGCCATCGAGACGGGCAAATACGACCCCAGCCTGCCGCTGGCATTCAAGATCGCCCAGTTGTTTGGGATAAAGATCGAAGAGATATTTTTCCCAGACCAGGACAAGTAACTGCTACAATAGAGCCACCCCAAACATGGCTCTATTTTTATGACCCGCTGGCTCGACCCCTCACCGATTCACATCCCCGCTTCTTTCGCGGACCTGAACCTGCCTCCCCTCATCGCGCAGACTCTCGTCTGGCGCGGGATTCACACACCTGACGCCGCGCGCGCGTTTCTACATCCCGATGAAAGTCCATCTGTGCCATTTCCTGAGACAGAAAAGGCAACAGAGACAATCAAAGCGGCTATACGCAAACAAGAGAGAATCTGCGTCTGGGGCGACTTCGATGTGGACGGGCAAACCGCCACCACCCTGCTCGTCCAAACCCTTCAAGCCCTCGGCGCAGACGTGGTGTACTACATCCCGGTTCGCGGCAAAGAAAACCATGGCGTTCACATCGAGAGTCTCGAACCAATCCTGGATGGCGGTGTCCGCCTGCTCCTCACCTGCGATACCGGTATCACCGCCCACGAAGCCATTGACTACTGCAACTCGCGCGGCGTGGAGGTCATCGTCACCGACCATCACGACCCCGGCGAAACACTCCCCAATGCAAAAGCCATCATCAACCCCAAATTACTTTCCGAAAATCATCCGCTGAAAAACCTGGCAGGCGTCGGTGTGGCATATAAGCTGGCGGAGGCGCTGCTCGCGGGTCAAAAGTCAAAGGTCGAAAGTCAAGAACTGCTCGATTTGGTGGCGCTGGGGTTGATTGCAGATGTGGCGCTGTTGAAAGGCGAGACGCGCTCACTGGCGCAAAAGGGAATTCGAAAACTGCGCGAGACGAAACGGCTTGGCTTGAAGGTGATGGCAGAACTGGCGGGCGCAAGTCTCGAAACCCTCACCGAGGAAACCATCGGCTTTACCTTCGCGCCGCGCCTGAACGCACTTGGACGCTTGAGTGACGCCAACCCCGCCGTCGAATTACTAATTACCAACAACGCTTCCAGAGCCCGCGTCCTTGCCGCGCAGATCGAGGGTCTCAACGCCCAGCGCAGGCTGTTGACCAGTCAGGTCACGGAAGCGGCGGAGGCGCAGTTGCGCGAGAACCCCAGCCTGTTGAGCGAACCCGTCATTGTGTTGTCGCATCCCAATTGGCCCGGCGGCGTGGTGGGCATCGTCGCCAACCGCCTCGTCGAGCGTTACCACAAACCCGCCCTGCTCCTCACCGAAGGCGAAGACGGCATCCTGCGCGGCTCCGCCCGCTCGGTGGAGGGACTGCACATTACCGAAGCCATCGCCGCACAAAAAGACTTGCTCCTCGGCTTTGGCGGTCATCCCATGGCGGCAGGACTTTCCCTCCCCAAAGAAAACCTGCCCGCCTTCCGCCGCGGACTGGGCAAAGCCATCGAACGCCAACTGGGCGAGATCGTCCGCGAGGAGCCAACGCTTCAAATTGACGCGTGGCTGGAATTGCACGAAATCAATCTCGAACTGGCAGACGCGCTGGAAATGCTGGCGCCCTTCGGCGCGGGAAATCCGGAGTTGATTTTGGCGACACGAAATGTGACGCTCAAATCAGCAACCGAAATCGGAAAGACGAAAGAGCATCTGCGGTTGACCGTGGAAGACGAACGCGGCAATGTGCAAAGTCTCCTCTGGTGGGGCGGCGCCGGGGAAGACCTGCCGGAAACCGGCGCCAAACTCGACATCGCCTATGCCCTGCGCGCCTCCGCCTACCGCGGACAGAGACAGGTCAGCCTGACGTTCGAGGAGTATCGCCTCGCCGAAGAAAAGCCCGTCGAAATTCACAAACCCAAACTGGAAGTGCGGGATATGCGCCTGCAACCCTCTCTGTTGAATCTCCAGCCTTCCACCCTCATCTGGGCGGAGGGACCCGATAAGTCTGTTGGTGTGTCGCGTTTTGAACTACACCCATCGGATGAGTTTTCCATCTACACCATTCCTCCCTCCCCCGCCGAACTACACAAGGCGTTGGAAATTGTCCAACCGAAAATCGTTTATGTGTTTGGTATCCCGCCTGCGGAGGAAAAACCTGATGAGTTTCTATCTCATCTGGCCGGGTTGTGTAAATATGTGTTGAATCAGCGGCGCGGCAAGGTCACATTGCAGGAGCTTGCCTCCGCGATGGCGGCACGCGAAAGCGCCGTGCGGATCGGCTTGGAGTGGCTGGCGGCTGGGGGGCACGTGACAGTGACCGGTGAGGGGGATGCGTTGCTTTTATCGAGGGGGAATGGGGAAGCGAATCCATATCTCCAGAAGGAGTTGTACCTCGCCGTGAAGGGAGTGCTCGAGGAGACCGCCGCGTACCGCGCGTATTTCATGCGCGCCGATGCGGTCAATCTACTCCACCCGCCGATGCGGTCAATCTACTCCACCCGGAGCGGTAGTTGAGGTGGGAGTGGGAGGCGTGGCGGTGGTGGTGAAATCGGGGATGATGATGGAGTCGATGTTGACCGACCCGCCGCTTGAATGGGTGATGGTCACCGTGTAGGTTCCCTGTGTGAGCAAAGCTGAGACCCATTCTTCGGTGCCATTCGATTGATCGAGGTCAAAGTTCAAGCCGCCGATATTGATACGGATGGTGCCGAGACTGCCTCCACCCATGAATGTGATGCGAATCTGCTGCCCGACAAAACTGAACGTCGCTGTGGAACCCGCAGTGTTGGAAACGTGTATCGTGCTTTGATACGCGGATGGGTCGGTCACGGGGGACCAGCCATCATAGGCAATCAAGGGATGGGAGTCGTCGTAGGTACCCGGGACGAGCGGGACCTGGGTCGCGCCAGTGGGAATACTCGTACGCGTGCGTGAGGGTGTGCTGGTGACCACCTGCCCCGTCGTTGGCGTGGAATTTTGGGTGCGAGAGGGGGTTTTCGTGATTGTAGGACCGGGTGTCCGTGTGGGTGTGTGAGTCCGCTCGATGACCACCAACGGCGGGGTGGCAGATTTGGTTCCGGGATTTAAAACGATGATGGGATCTGTGCCGCTCCCCACTGCGGTCTGGTTCACCGAGGATGAGGTCTTCGTTCTGGCAACGTTCGTGCCGGAGGATGGACCGGATGTCAAGTTGGACGAGGAGATTTGTCCCTGTAGCGCGGTGACGACCAGTCCCGGCTGGGGCGAACCGGCGGGGTTTTCTGTGAAATTCGGGTCAATGGTTTCGGCTGTGGAAATGCCCGGTTCCGTTCCGATCAATTGATATTTGAAGGGCGTGGCGGTGGCCGGGACGGGCACGGCGGGGCGGTTAGCATTGTACCGTCCAATCATGAATACAAGCAGGATGCCAAACAGGGAGAATACACCGAGTAGAATTGGGAACAGCGTGGTGCGGTCAACAGGCGGTTTGTTTTCCATATCGGAACTCATGAAGAGTATTTTACTCCCATCACGGAAATCAAAGGGAGTCCGCAGGCACCTGCGGACTCCCCGATGGAGCGGTTTGTCGAGATGTTATTTTCCAAGTCCGCTGATCGTGATGCGGTCGCCGGGAATGTCGGAATAGCCGACGTAGGGGATGAAATTCGGTTGTGCACCGTCATCGCAAGTAGTGGGATCCGGTGAGAATACGGTGTTATAGGTAGGAGCGGTATCGGTCTCGATAGTCTTGATCTCAAACGCTTTCCACCAGTGTTCGTTGCAGTCTGCGTTCGCCGGGAAGGGACCGAAATTGTTCGAGCCGTCAATGAAGAATTTGACGGCGCCATCCTTCCAGACATAGATGTACGGTGTGAAATAGGCGCCAAGGAGCGGAATGCCGGCAGTCTTACCCGCACATTCAGCGCCGGGCGTATAGCTTGAATTATAGTTATAGCCGTAATTATCGCCACAGCCATCGCCGTCATGATCGATGATCTGACCGTAATCTGTAACCATGATGGTATAGGCACCGGTATAGTACGGAACTGCGTTATTTACCGGGAGCGAGGGAGCCGGGACGTATGGAGCGTTCGCTGCGCGTCTCAGAATCGTGCTCATTTCAATAGTCGGGCCACCATCCAGATAACCGCCTTCCCGTTTGAGACGTGCATAGGGGAAGGCAACCAGGGTCCCATAGGGGTCGCCTACAGCAGCGCCAAAAGCGTCACCGCCATAACCAACAATGAAATTATCAGGCTGTCCGGGGGTTGGCAGGACTCCGTTCTTGTCAGGTAACCAAACGTACAAGTCCAGGTCTTGCGCATTGACAGCTTCTTCATAGCCAGCCTGCTGCCATTTATGCCATCCCAACACTACATTAAAGTCAGCACTCTTGGGCGGAACTGCGCCATTGGTGATCACAGCAAAAGTGCCCGGTGTGAGGGTCGCCAGAGAGTCCTGCTGGAAGGCAGGCTGGTAGCTTGTCGTATAACCTGATTTATTGACCTTCGGGACATAGTTGAAGATGGTATTACCGTTCTTGTCCTTGGTGGGAATATCAAGGATGTCCGTTACCGGGAAGTAGTAGGTGAACAGGCGGTTCGGATCGAGATCGACGCCAAGGACTTCCTTGTAAGCGTTCGGGGTGATCGTCGAAACTTTGGACGCCGCAGTGCCAGCGTCGAGATAGGTCACAGATACCTGGGCACCATTAAGAGGAACGCCGCTCGCGGCATCAAAGACGCTTGCACGTACCCCAGCGCGGTCCATCAGAGTAGCAACGTTGACCTTCTTCGCCTGCAACATTTCGTTCACCGTGCAGGTATCATCCAGCGGATCGCCCGTATCGAGGATCGCCGTGCCCACCTGAACATTGGTCTCGGATGGTTTGTATCCCATCCTGCGCGCCGCCGCCGCCGAAACGAACGCCGCCGCCATGGATGTGCCGCTCATGTAATCATAGCGCGTGTTGATGGCGCCATAATAGTTCTGGTAAAACGGTATATCATAGGGTGTGGTGGAGTAAATTTCCAAACCCGGGGCGGAAACGTTCACCCAATCCCCATAGTTCGATTGAGTCCACCGGCATTCATAGCGGATTTCCTCGCCTTCGGGGATGCCCGTCGCGCCCACCGAGAGAATGCTGTTTTCCGGGAAATCCGGGAAGGTCACTTCGTCAGCATAACCGGCGGGATATACCGGGGTTGTGGAGTTTTCATTCCCGGCCGCGGCAACCACTAATTTGCCTTTTGTGGCTGTGGCATACATGACCGCGTTATAAATGGCGGTCGAGTCATCCGGTCCGCCAAGGCTCAGGTTGATCACGCGGATGTCGGTGCGATTCGCGCAATATTTGATCGCTTCGGCAATGTCGAAGTTCGTACCGACGCCTTGCGCATCCAGGGCTTTCACCGCGACTACTTTGCCTGTGGAAATACCGGAGATACCGATCTTGTTGTTCTTAACCGCGACCATGATGCCCGCGACATGCGTGCCATGTCCGTTGTCATCATCAGGTGAAGCATCCGCGTTGACAAAGTCATATCCCTTGATGATATTGTATACAGTAGTCTTGCCACTCTTGGATTTCAAATCAGGATGATTGGAATCTACGCCAGTATCGACCTCACAAATATTGGCGCTTTTAGTGGCATTGGGCCACACAATATCGGCGCCCACCGCAAACCAACCCTGGTTGGACGTGAGATAGGTATCCGTCGGATAGGTTCCCAACGCGACCATACCTTGAATGGTCGAACTCGGAACAGCCATGACGCTCTTCCAGTTCGTGCCGGAAGAGGGCGTGACCTGTTGATAGACATACTCAGATGATGGACTAAAGCCGTCATCTGTCCCCTGTTGCTTTGGGACCGAGTAAATGTAGTTCGGTTCGGCATACAGCACACCCGGCTGATCGTTCAGTTCGGCGGCGGCGGCGGCGGGGTCGCCATCCACGCGAATCACGGCGTTGCCATCCAGGCTCAGGCGCGCTACCTCACCATCAGTGGTGTTCGCTGTTTCGACAGCCTGCTCGATCTTTTCGACTAGATTCTTCCCCTCTGAATCGGCAAAAGCCACCACCACCTCTCCGGGGGCGGTCTGCGCGCCCGGATTGATACGCGCGGTGAACCTAGCTGATCCCTGTGCAGCAACCGGTTGCGACACTGCAAACGATGTCACCACCAGCGCCAGCACCATGCAAATACTGAAAAAACGGTTACTGTTCATCGTTACTCCTTTGTAACATCTGACAAAAACACACCTGTCTACATCAGTATAAAAGAGGATAAAGCTACCCTCAAGATACAAAGGTCATGGATTACTTACAGCACCCTTACAAGAAAAATCGCACCCTGTACCCCGCTCATCGATTGAAAAAAAATAAATCTGACTCATCACAGCCGCTCAAAAGAAAACGACATTATTGAGGATGATATTATATAGTCATCAAGAGGATTTTCCATACAGGCTGTAACAAACATTAAGGTTCGCAATTAAGCAGTAAATCAACACCTATGCGTGGCTCCTATCCGTCAGGCAAGATAAAGAGAGACTCCGGGTTTTCGCCGGAGGCTGGCATCATTTCACTGCCTTGTCCGTCACTTCCAAAGCCTTATCCAATACATCAAAGCCATCTTTCAACTGCTTTTCTGTGATGATCAAAGGCGGGATAATCAATACAGTATGCCAGTGTGTGTACAGGAATAAACCGTTATCCAGACAGTACTTCCTCATCGCGACCATTTCGGGCGACGATCCATTCCATGGCGTCATCGGTTCTTTTGTCTCGCGGTTCTTGACCAGTTCGATGATACCGAACAGACCGATATTACGGACTTCCCCCACGGATGGATGCGCCTCGCCCAAATCGGTGAGCATACGTTTCAACACCGAGCCCATGCCTGCCGCGTGCTCGACAAGCTTATCCTCCCTCATCACGTTGATGTTTGCCACTGCCGCCGCAAGGGAAACAGGATGCGAAGTGTACGTGAGTCCGCTTTCAAAGGGGGTGTCATTGAACGCCGCGGCGATCTCCGGCTTCATCGCCACCGCTCCGAGCGGCGCATATGCGGACGTTAACCCCTTTGCCATGGTCATAATATCCGGAACCACATCCCAATGTTCGACCGCAAACCATTTGCCCGTGCGACCAAATCCGCTCATGACTTCGTCGGCGATCATCACGATGCCATATTTATCGCACAGGGCGCGCACACCCTGCATATATCCTTGCGGTGGGATAATGATGCCGTTCGTACCGGTTACCGATTCCATTAGAATCGCCGCGATGGTCTCCGGCCCCTCATAGCGGATGATCTCTTCCAGGTGATTGACGTAATCGCGCGCGAACTCCTCCTCCGAAATATCCGGGTTCGTGCGGTGGAAGGTGGAACGGTAGCGGTAAGGGTCGAGAAAATGTACGATGCCGGTCATCAGGTTCGGTTCCCAGACGACGCGGCGCGGGTCGCCGGTCGCCGCCATTGCACCGGCGGTCGCCCCATGATAAGAACGGTAGCGCGTCAGGATCTTGTGTCGCCCAGTATAGCCGCGTGCCAGTTTCATGGCATTCTCATTGGCGTCCGCCCCGCCAAGTGTGAACAGTACCTTCGTCAGGGCTTGATGCGGGGTTATATCCGCCACAGCTTTGCTTGCCAGCGCACGGATCCGGGTGGTCATTCCCGGAGCAGCGTAGGGGAGTTCCGCCGCCTGCTCCTGTATGGCTTTGATCACACGCTCATCGCCATGACCGATGTTGACACACATGGTCATGGAATTAAAGTCAAGGTAGCGCTTGTCGTTCACATCCCAAAAATAGACCCCTTTGGCGCGCAACACTGCAATGGGATTCACTTTTGCCTGCGCCGACCAGGTGTAGAAAACATGCTCTTTTGAGAGGGGTAGAATTTCATCGTTGGGGAGATCAAACATGGATACGCCTCGGTTCCAGACCTCGAAGGTCTTTTTTACGGATTATAACCCTCCCCAATTTCGAGAACTGTGATAAACTTGCGCCCGCTTGAAACCTCGCACGCTCCTTCAAGTGTTTTGTGTAACGTGCGGGGCAGGCAGGTACGTCTTACGTGCCTTTCCGTTCCCGGCAAACCCACGGTTTGAACAGGAACAATCCCATGGAAAGGAGGAAAACCCTCATGCGCAAATACGAATTGGTTTGCATCGTCCAGCCTGATCTGGATGAAACAGCTTTTAAAGGCGCGATCGACCGCGTCCAGGGCTGGGTCACGGAGACAGGTGGAAGCGTGGATAAGGTTGATGTGTGGGGACGCCGCCGTCTCTCCTACCCGATCCGCAAACAGCGCGACGGACAGTATGTTCTCCTGAACATCACGCTCGATCCGAAGTCCGCCAGCGGTCTGGAACGCAACATCCGCTATCTCGAAACTGTCCTGCGCCACATGCTGGTCGCCATGTAAGAACCATACCGTATGTGAATCTCGGTCCTTTTATTATCAAGGAGATGGATATGAGCCGAGGACTTAATAAAGTACAAATTATCGGTCATATGGGACGCGAACCCGAAATGCGCTACACCCCATCCGGGAGGCCCGTCACCACTTTTACTGTGGCGGTCAGCCGCTCATGGAATACCGTGGACGGCGAGCGCCACAACGAAACGGAATGGTTCAACGTGGTCGCATGGGGCAACCTGGCCGAGATCTGCAAGCAGTATCTTACCAAGGGGCAACAGGTCTACATCGAAGGACGTCTGCAGACCCGCCGCTGGGACGATAAGGAAGGTGTGAAACACACCAGCGTTGAAGTCGTTGCGAACGAGATGATGATGCTCGGCGAACGCCGCGATCACAACAATCATACCCAGCAAGCGAACGACATCGTCTCTGACGAAAATGAGATGACCGCCAACGAGGATGAATTTCCATTTTAAATCATCAGACCGAAAGGTCTTCCACAAGAAAAATTGGAGTAACAAATGGCTGACGATCGAAGAAACAACGAGGCAGGCGAAGAGTCTGGCGGTGGTGAACGCCGCTTCTTTGCCAAGCCCAAATTCTGCCAATTCTGCGCTGATAAGACCCTGACAATCGACTACAAGAAAACCGATTTGCTCAGGAAGTATGTCACCGAAGAAGGCAAGATCCGCCCGCGCCGCCAGACCGGCGCATGTGCGAAACATCAGCGTGCGGTGGCTGAAGCCGTCAAACAAGCCCGCTTCATCGCCCTGCTTCCCTACACCGGCAAGCACTGGGAAGAATCACGCTAAGTCCGCAGACTCAAGCGCGGGGTCCCGCGAGGCGCGGGACCCCGTCTTTGCGTCATGGAGGAATTGAATGGCCAATCAAAGTCATACCCCAAAAATTGTCACTAAAAAACATATTGCCCGCCAGCAACGGGAAGCGACCCAGACCAGAATCATTACTGCTGTCGCGGTGACCGGCATCGCGGCAGCGGTCTTGTTGATCGTGTACGGTTATCTGAAATTGAATGTGTTTGCACTGCGTGAGCCGGTTGCCGAGGTTAACGGCGAGGTAATTACCACCGGTCAGTGGCAGCAACGCGTGAAACTCGAACGCGTGCGCGAATTGAACTTGTACCAGACCTATCTCCTTTACCAGCAAAGTTTCGGCATGGATACCTCCCAGCAACAGCAGGAGATCCTGATGAACCTGGGCACTCCGTCCATCATCGGTCAGCAGGTCTTGGATCAGATGATCGAGGAACTCATCATCCGGCAGGAGGCAAAGAAATTGGGAATCACAGTCTCGGCGGAGGAAGTGGAGGCGTCCATTCAGGAAAGTTATTCATTTTTCCCGAATGGGACCCCATCCCCCACCATCACCCCGACGGATATCACTTTCCCGACCATGTCATCCGCACAATTGACCCTGTACCCATCCACCGCCACCCCGACAAAGACCCCTGTTTACACGGTCACCCCCACAAACACACCTGACCCCGCGATGACATCGACACCGACCGCCACTGCCGCGCCCCCCACCCCCACTTTTGTGCCGGAACTGGCGACAGCGACTCCCACGCCCTACACCCTGGAGGGCTTCCAATCCGAATTCAACAAGTCGATAGAGAATCTCAAATCCTATGGTATCGAAGAAGAGACCCTTCGCTCCATCTACGAATTCCAACTGATCCGCAAAAAGTTGCTCGAGGCGGTCACTGCTGATACCCCCCGCACCGACGAGCAGGTTTGGGCGCGACATATCCTCGTTGAAGATCCTTCTCTGGCAGGAGTTGTCTACTCCCTGTTGAAGAACGGAAACGACTTTGCCGCCACCGCGCGGAAATATTCAAAGGATACTGGTTCCGGCGCGAATGGTGGCGACCTGGGATGGTTCGGAAGAGGCACGATGGTCGCTGAATTCGAAGAAGCCGCTTTCAGCCAGCCGGTTGGCGAAATTGGCGAGGTCGTTCGCTCTCAGTTTGGCTATCACATCATCCAAGTGCTTGGCAAAGCGGATCTGCCCCTGACCGACAGTCAGTACGAGCAGAAACGTGAGACAGCCTTCACTGAGTGGCTTGCCGCGATCAAAGAGTCCGCATCCATCACGACCTATGACATCTGGCAGGATCGGATTCCCACCGAACCGCAACAATTGAACACGCCCACTCCGTAACAAGGAGTGCATAAGGAAGCAAAATCGCCCGCTCGCACGAGCCGGGCGATTTTTCATTGCACAATTCCCAACTTCTCATCCACCCTAAACACCGCCAACAATCAGACCTTCCCTACCCCCGCTTCAGCATTTCATCCGTCACCTGATCCAGCCGCAGACTGATCACCTGACTGGCCGAATCGCGCCCCATCGTGATGCCATAAATGATGTCTGCGGCTTGCACGGTATTGCGGTTGTGCGTAATGACGATGAATTGGGTATCCTTGCTCAACTCCTGCAGCAAGTCACGGAAGCGCCCGACATTGGCTTCATCGAGCATCGCATCCACTTCATCCATCACGCAGACAGGGGTGGGCGACACCTTGAGCAGCGCAAACACCAGCGCCACAGCCGTCAGACTGCGCTCGCCGCCGGAGAGCAGCGCCAATCCCTGTTCGCGGCGACCGGGCAGGCGGGCTTCGATCTCGATGCCAGTCTCCACCAGATTGTCCGGATCCGTCAATGAGAGCCGGGCTGAGCCGCCGCCAAACAACCGCGTGAACATGGCGCGGAATTGTTTGTCCACTGCATCAAACGTTTTCGAGAATTCCTGCTTGGTTAACTCGTCCAACTCAGCGATGACGTGTTTCAAATCCTCTTCGGCTTTCTTCAGGTCATCCACCTGCGTTCGCATGAACGCGTACCGCTCGGATTCCCTCTCGAATTCCTGCTTTGCTTCCGGGTTGATTGGTCCCATCCGTCGGACTTGAGTCCGGTTTTGTATCAATTGGGCTTCCAGATCGGGAGAAACCTCCGTCACCACGGGCAATTCCTCGACCATCCCTTCGAACGGCAAAGGCACCGGACCGGAAACATCTGCCGCGTACTCAAACATCACCAGACCAAAATCATCCATGATCTTCTGGCGGAGATTATCCAACGCCTCCTGCTTTCGCAGCTGCTCCAATTGGACCTGACCAAACAGACGTTCCGCCGTTGCCAGCGCGCGCTGGGCATTGGCTTCTGTTTCCTGCAAACGCGCCTCCTCCTGTTCGGCGGTCTCCAGGTCTTTTTCAGCCGGTTCGATGAACACATTCAATTCTTCGATCTGTCTGTGCAAAATGCTTTCGCGCTCGCGCATCGAAGCCTTGTCTGCATCCAGGTTGCTCAAGGATGTTTCCGCTTCACTCAAACGCGTCGTCAATTCAAAACGCCTGGTATCAAACCGCTCGGTATCCTTCCTTCTTTCCTCTTTCCTTGCATTCGCATCGCCCAAGGCACGTTCGACCACCGCCATTCGCGTGCTCCAATAGGTCGCCTGTCCCTGCGTTTCCGCAATATCCATCCCGGCTAACTGCGCCGAAATGGCGCGCGCTTCCTCCTGCATGCCTGCTGATTGCGAATTGATCTCGGACTGCGTCTGGAACAAGTTTTGCCGGAATGCAACCGCTTCATCCGCTTCCGCTTTCAACTGGACTCGCTGACTCTTCTGCCATTCCAACTGACGACGCGCCGCCTCAGACTCCAATCCAGCCTGCTGTTCAGACCCCAGCGCCTCATCCAAACGGAGGCGCGCTTCGCGCGTCGCGCCCTCGGCTTGGACCAACTCCTGTTGCGCATTGGCGATGCGCGCGGAAAGCGAATCGACTTCGCTGTTCAACGACTCGATCTGCGCGTTCAACGCGGACAGGGCCCCGGTCAATTCGCGCTTTTGACGGGGGCGGCTCAGGGCGGAGGAAGAGGCGGTCTTCCCGGCGATGATCAAACCGTCGCCGCGAAAGACTTCCCCCCGCAAGGTCACCACGCGGGCATGAGTCGGTAATTCCCGAACAAACCGCCGCGCCGTATCCCGGTCGCGAACGACAAGCGTCTGCCCAAGCATGACATGAACGGCGTTCTGCAGGTCATCTGGCGCGTGGACAAGTTCGGAGGCGACACCAATGCAATTTTCGTCATCGGGTTTCGAGAGAGTCTGGCGGCTGTTCCCCTCCAGCGGAAGCAGGACGGCGCGTCCGGCTTCATCCGACTCGAGCAACCGCAGGGCCTCTTCGATATCGTTTGCTTCGAGCAGAATGGCATCAAGGGTGTCTCCCAGCGCGGCGGAGACTGCCATCTCCAACTCGGCAGGGACATCCAATGCCGCGCTCAATGCGCCCCGCGCGCCTCTGAGCCGCGACTGGCGCATAGCATCCAGCAGGAAACGCGCCCCCTCGGCATAGCCCGTCAACGATTGTTCGGCTTGTTCAAGAACTTCAAGTTGTGTTTTGAAACGTGTATATTCGGCGAGCCGTTGGGCGCGTTCTTCGTTTTTGGCGCGCCGTTCGAATTCGAGAGTCTCAACCTCTTTCTTTCGTCCTGCCTCTTTTTCTTGCGCATCCTTCAGTTCCAATTCGGCGGTTTCTCGTTTCTCGCGTGCGCGGGAATACGTCATCTCCGCTTCGCGCGAGACAGACTCGGCTGTTTCAATGGCTTTGTCTGCGGCATCCAGCCGGGTTTGCAGGGATTCCAGGCGCAATTTCAATTCATCCAGGCGCGCCTGGGTTTCGACCAGTTGGGCACTCCATTTTTCGATCTGAGCGCGGGCAATGGCGAGTTTTTCCTCCAGCGAGGCACGCTCGGCCTGCCGCGTCTGCATGGCTTGCTGTGCGCTTGCGTACTGGCGTTGCGCTTCGTCATATTCCGCCTGCAAGCGCGTGACCTCTCTCTCGGCTTCCTCGAGGCGTTCGCGCACTAATTTCTCTTCATCGGAGGCGCGTTCCTTGTCCGACAACACGGAGGACTGGGTCGCCAACAATGAGCGGCGGCGCTCCTCCAAAACAGCCAGTTCGCGGCTGACTTCTTCGCGCTGGTTGTGCAACTCTGCGGATTGACGATGCCACGTATTGAGTTGAGCACGCAAGCCACTGAGTCGTTCACGGAAGGCGGTGTACTCCGCCTGCGCCTTCGCGTGCGTCTCGCGCGCCTCCTGCACGCGAGCCTCCTGCGCTTTGACAACTTCACGCGCATCGGTCAATTCCCGCTGGGCGCGGTGCCAGTGATAGCCATACCACTCACGCAGGATGATCTTGAGATCGGCTTGTGCGCGGGAATATTCGATGGCGCGCTTCGCCTGCCGCTCCAAACTTCGCAAGCGCGGCTCCAATTCAGACATAATGTCGAGCACGCGTTCGAGATTGCGCGTGGTATTTTCGAGCCGCTTTAGGGCTTCTTCACGACGGGTGCGGTATAGCCCCACTCCAGCCGCCTCCTCGAACAGGCGGCGGCGATCTTCTGCTTTCAATGCCAGCGAGGCGTCCACCAGCCCCTGACCAAGGATGGTATACGTCCGGTCCGCCAGACCGGAGGCGGCGAGCAATTCATTCAGGTCGCGCAGGCGTACCTGTTGGTCGTTAAGCAGATAATCGTTGTGACCATCGCGATAGGCGCGGCGCGTCATGGTAACTTCGGTGAAATCCACGGGAAGCCAGCCATTGGAATTGTCAAACAGGATTTGCGCCGACGCCATACTGGCCCGGGCGCGATGTTCGGAGCCATTGAAGATCATATCCTCGGTCTTTTTGCCGCGCAACAACGCGTATGATTGTTACCCCAGCACCCAGCGCAAAGCGTCGGCGACATTCGATTTGCCGGAGCCATTCGGTCCGACGATGGCAGTAATGCCGCTCGCAAATTCAAAGACCGTTTTCGACGCAAATGTTTTGTAGCCCTGCAATTCCAGCGATTTAAGACGAAGAGGCATATTGGTTTATTGATCCCAGAATGATTTACTTAAATGTGATTCCCAGCGCTTCGAGCGCGGTCTGCGCGGCGATGCGCGCGGCCACCTGCTTGCTGGAGCCATGTCCCCTGCCGTACATGACTCCCTGAATACGAACCTCCACTTCGAACTCCTTGGCGTGGTCGGGTCCCTTCGACGAGACGGTCACATATTGCGGCGTCCCCAATTTCTCCGACTGCGCCCACTCCTGCAAGCGGCTTTTCGGGTCCTGGATCTCCTCCAGGATATATTCCTGCGCTTGATCCAGCATGGGATGCACGAACGCCTCCACCGCCCCCAAACCTGAATCCAGATACAAGGCGCCAATCAGCGCCTCGAAGGCGGACCCCAGCAACCCATCCCGGTCGGAGCCGCCGGAGGATGCCTCGCCGCGCCCCAACCGCAGGGCCTTCCCTAAGTCCAGTTCCCGGGCGAACTCGGCAAGCTGGTCGTTGCGGACGATGGCGGAGCGGATCTTGGTAAGCTCGCCTTCGGGCATTTCAGGGAAACGGTGATACACCCACGCGCCGACGATGAAGTCCAGGACGGCATCGCCGAGAAATTCAAGGCGTTCATTGTCCTCCATGACATTGGGATTCTCATTGACATAGGAACGGTGGGTCAGCGCACGCGTCAGCAGAGATAAATTGGAAAAGGTCAAACCCAGCCTCCGGCTTAGTTCGGAGGCGGTTTCGAAGCTCCATGAATGAAAGTCGGATTTCACAAAAACCTCCCCGGAACTCAGGGAACATCAACCCCCCTCTCGTTTCGTGGAGGGGTTTGGGACAAGATTGACATTCCATTAGTTCCGGAATAATGAGCGGGCTGAATTTTAACCCGAATTATGCCGACTGGCTATGATACTGTCATATTTTAAGATACAATCCAGCCGTTCTTCCCGGAGGATACAACCTTGACCGACATCAGCAGCGAAACCAGATTTTTGCACGCGATCGAGATGGGGCTGGGGGCATGGCAATGGGGAGACCGTATCGTCTGGCAATACGGGCACGGATACAGTGTCGAGGATGTGAAACTTGCCTTTGAGGCTTCGTTGAATGAAGGTATCCGGTTCGTGGATACCGCCGAACTGTACGGAAACGGGCTTTCCGAAAGGCTGCTTGGGCGGTTTCTGAAGGATACGGAGCAACCCGTTTTGATCGCCACCAAGTTCTTTCCTTGGCCATGGAGATTTACAAAAGGCGCACTGCCGAAAGCCTTGAGGGGCAGCTTGGCGCGTCTGGGCGTGGAAAGTGTGGATCTTTATCAAGTCCACTGGCCCAGTGTCACCCTTAGCACGGATGGGCTGATGGAAGGCATGGTCGAATGCGTGAAAAGTGGAACGACTCGGACAGTGGGGGTCTCGAATTTCGGTCAGACGCGCATGCTGGCGGCTTATTCTGCACTGGCGCGCCACAACATACCGCTGGCGTCGAATCAGGTCCACTATAGCCTGCTAAACCGCACCGTGGAAAAGAACGGCACCCTGGCGCGGTGCAAGGAACTCGGCATCCGTCTTATTGCCTACAGCCCGATCGAAAAGGGACTCCTTTCTGGAAAATACAGTCCAAGCAACCCTCCGCCCGGTTCACGCGCCGGGAGCTACATTACCCTGCTCCCCAAAATTCAGCCGCTCATCAAAAAAATGACCGAGATTGGTCAGGACCATGGCGGCAAGTCGAATGCACAGGTGGCATTGAACTGGGTCATCTGCAAGGGTGCCCTCCCAATTCCGGGAGCGAAGAATGCCGAGCAGGCACAACAAAACGCCGGCGCCCTCGGCTGGAGGCTGACAGAAGCGGAAGTGGCAAAGCTAGATGAGATCAGCGACCAAATTTTGGAGTAAACAAGACGCCCGTCGTTTTTGCGACGGGCGTTCAATTGCCGTTCCTCGACTATTATTGGATCATCCTTGGCTTGATGAAAATCATGAAGGCGTATCCGAGACCGCCCAGAACGAAGAGCACAATCGGTGCCCATGCGTTCGTCCGGATGACAGCGTTGCCCGCCATGGTTCCGTAGAGCGTCATGACCAGCCCGACGACGGAAACGATCAGGTTTGCCACGCCGAGATTCCGCTGAACCTTCGGGTCTGAAGCGTCCTTGGCGAACCAGAGAACCAGACCAAACGCAAAGGCCGCAAAACCAAAGAAGCGGGCGGCAAACATTGTGGAAGCATACTGTTCGGTGGTTCCAAACAACGGGAGCGCCCGGTCGGGAACGATCATGAACCCTAGTCCAAAAATCACGGCAACGATGGCAGACAGTGCAAACAACAATTTGTAACTCATGGCAATCTCCTGTAGAGTGAAATGGATATCGACAATAAAAATATACGATATCGCAAATCAAACGTGAGACAAAATTGCACCCGGATTTTCATTGGACCTGGCATTGTCCTCCTCGACTGCGCATCTCCTCTCGGACCGTATGCTTCCCGCCATTTTCAGGCTTGACGCCTGCGCCCAAACGACCAAAGCATACGAACAATGCTCGACATGGAGATCACTCGCGAGGCACAAAGCATTGCCGCCCGCCATCTTATTGGTGCACAGGTAATATAGATACCCTCTAACCTGCAGGAATCTGCCCTTGAAAGTTAACTCTGTGCTATAATGCCGCTATTATGAAAAACAAGCACAGCCCCGCCTATAATAACAATAATAATGACAATGACGATACGACCTATCGTTGGGCGAAGCTTTGCTAGTTGATGGATAGAGACAGGTCAAATCAAATCGCCCAACGCACACGCGAAGGGCGATTTATTTTATCTACATCACAACATGTCATTGCGATGAGCTCAAAGGGCAACGAGCGGATTGCTTCGGGTTGTCCACATTGCAATGACAGGAATGAGAGGCATCATGTACAGAACACATACTTGCGGAGAATTACGAGCCGGTCACGCGGGGCAGACCGTCATACTGGCAGGCTGGGTCAACCGCCGCCGCGACCACGGCGGGGTGGTCTTCATTGATTTACGAGACCGGTCAGGGCATGTTCAAATCACCATCAATCCTGATCTATCCAAGGAAACGCTGGATGTCGCAGCGGATGTGCGCTTCGAATGGGTGCTGCAAGTCGAAGGGCTGGTACAGAGACGCCCCGCAGGGAACGAGAATCCTAACATGGCAACGGGTGAAATTGAAGTAATTGCTAAATCCATCGCCGCTCTGAATCAATCCAGGACGCCGCCCTTCATGGTCAACACGGATAACGACCTGCCCGACGAAAATACACGGTTGAAATACCGCTATCTCGATTTGCGCCGTGAGCGCATGACCCGCAACATGATTCTGCGCCATAAAGTCGTCAAGTTCATGCGCGATTATCTCGACCAGAAAGGCTTCATCGAGATCGAAACGCCCATCCTGTTCAAAGCCACGCCCGAAGGTGCGCGCGACTACATCGTGCCGTCGCGCCTCTACCCAGGGCAGTTTTATGCCCTGCCGCAGTCGCCCCAGCAGTTGAAGCAATTGCTAATGGTAGCGGGCATGGACAAGTACTTCCAGATTGCGCGCTGTTTCCGCGACGAAGACCTGCGCGGCGACCGTCAGCCCGAATTTACACAACTCGATCTCGAAATGTCCTTCGTGCATCGCGACGACGTGTTGGAGTTGGTCGAAGGGCTGTACAACGCGATGATTCCCGCCGTTGCGCCGCACAAGAAAATCAAGTCTGTTCCGTGGCCGAAACTTTCGTATCGCGAGGCGATGGAAAAATACGGCACCGACAAGCCCGACCTGCGTTTCGGCATGGAGTTGACCGACGTCAGCGATGTGTTTGCGAATAGCGGGTTCAAAGTCTTCAAGTCCGCGCTGGAGACGGGCGGCGTGGTCAAGTGCATTGTCGCACCGAAAGCGGCGGATATGTCGCGCAAGGAAGTGGATGCGTTGACCGAGTCGGCGAAGGGGCTTGGGGCGAAGGGACTGGCGACTTTGGCGGTGACAGGCGAGGGCGTGAAGGGAAGCGCCGCGAAGTTTGTGACGGAAGAGGAAGTCGCGGCGGTCAAATCAAGAACGGGCGCGGGAGTCGGCGATCTCATCCTGTTTGCGGCGGACGAGCGCGCAGTCGTCAACAAGGTGTTGGGCGGTCTGCGTTTGATTTTGCGCGACCAGTTGAACCTCGCCGACAAGGACGTGATGGCGTTTGCGTGGATTGTGGATTTCCCAATGTTTGCATGGAATGAGGAAGAGCAGCGCTGGGATGCTGAGCATCATCCGTTTACCATGCCGCAACTGGCGGACCTGGATAAGTTCGACACCGATCCCGGCTCGATTTTGTCGGATGCGTATGACATGGTGTGCAACGGCTACGAAATGGCATCGGGTTCGATTCGCATCCATCGCCGCGATATTCAGAATAAGATTTTCCAGATGCTCGGGCATTCGGACGAAGCCATCAAAGCGAAGTTCGGTCACATGCTGGAGGCGTTCGAATATGGCGCGCCGCCGCATGGCGGCATGGCGCCTGGCATTGACCGCCTCGTGATGCTGCTGGCGGACGAGCCCAACATCCGCGAAGTGATCGCCTTCCCGAAGAATCAGACAGGGCGCGATGTAATGGCGGATGCGCCGTCGGAAGTCGAGCCGAGGCAGTTGAAAGAGTTGCATATTCAGATTCGTTGATTTAAACACGAAGAGCACAAGGGGCACGAAGTAAAACTCTTTTAACTCTTTGTGAACTTTGTGTCCTTTGTGTTTAGAGGCTCTTATGACAACCATTGATACCAAAACCGTCAAACACATCGCCTTCCTCGTCCGCCTCGGCATCTCCGAAGAGGAAGCGCAAACCTTCAGCGGACAGTTCTCCTCCATCATTGACTACTTCAACATGCTCAACGAAGTGGATACGACGAACGTCCCGCCCGCCTCGGACATTGCCAACGCCGAAAACGTGCTGCGCGAGGATGTTGTGCAACATTCGATGAGCCGCGAAGAATTCCTCAAGAACGCGCCGCAATCGGAGCGCGGCTATATCAAAGTGCCGACGGTTCTGGGAGAGGAATAGAGATTGGTAGTTGGTAAATAGTAATTGGGCGATTTTGCACCAGTTACTTGACCAATCAATCATCTCATTCTTCAGACTCTAATTACCAATATCCAATTACCAATTACCCTTTGCCATGCAACTCCACTCACTCACAATTCGAGAAATTCACCAGTTACTAATCGCCAGGCAGGTTTCCTCTGTCGAGTTGACTCGGGCGTTTCTTCAGCGCATCCGCGAAATTGACCCGAAGGTCAGGTCCTACGTCACGGTCTCGGAAGAACTTGCCCTCGAGCAGGCGCAGAAAGCCGACGAGCGCATCGCCAAAGGAGAGAACGTTACCCCGCTGACGGGCATTCCCTTCTCGATGAAGGATTGCATCTCCACGCGCGGCGTCCGTACCACCTGCTCGTCGAAGATTCTCGAAAACTACGTCCCCCAATACAACGCCACTGTCACCGATAAACTCGCAGAGGCAGGCGCCGTCCTCCTCGGCAAGACCAACATGGACGAATTCGGCATGGGGTCTTCGTGCGAGAACTCCGCCTTCTTCAACACCCACAACCCCTGGGACTTGGAGCGCGTCCCTGGCGGTTCGAGCGGAGGCGCGGCGGCAGCCATGGCGGCAAGTCTCGCGGCATTCACCATCGGCGAAGATACGGGCGGGTCGGTCCGCATGCCTGCAGGGTTTTGCAACGTCACAGGCATCAAACCAACCTATGGACGCGTCTCGCGCTACGGGCTTATCGCGCTTGTCTCTTCGTTCGATTGCATTGGTCCCATGGCGCGGGATGCTTACGATTGCGCCACCGTCCTCGAACACATCGCTGGTCACGACCCGCACGATAGCACCACCTACCAATTCCCAGTCCCTAATTACACACAACATATCAACCAGCCCGTCAAGGGAATGAAACTCGGCATCCCGAAGGAATACTTCGTCGCAGGCATGGAGGCGGGAGTCGAGTCTGCGCTGCAGGAAGCGATTCGCACCTACGAAAAACTCGGCATGGAGATTCACGAAGTCTCGCTCCCTCACACCAAATACGGCTTGCCCGTTTACTATCTGCTGCTCTTTGCCGAAGCCAGCGCCAACCTCGCCCGCATGGATGGCACGCGCTTCGGTCTCTCCGTTTCGGAGGGCGCAAAGGACGTGATTGACATCTACCTCCAAACCCGCCGCGAAGGATTCGGCGATGAGGTCAAGAGCAGGATCATGCTGGGCGCGTATGCCCTCTCGGCGGGATATTACGACGCGTATTACTTGAAGGCGCAAAAAGTCCGCACGCTTCTTCGCCGTGACTTTGAGTCTGCTTTTTCCAAAGTGGACCTTCTCCTCGCCCCCACCTGTCCCACCACCGCCTTCAAACTCGGCGAAAAGACCAGCGACCCGCTCGAAATGTATCTCTCGGATATTTATGTTGTTGCGACCAACCCTGCTGGCGTCCCTGCCATTGCCTTGCCCTGCGGCTTTTCCAACAACCTGCCCGTCGGGATGCAACTCATCGGCAAACACTTGGACGAGGCAACCCTGTTCCAAGCTGCTCATGCCTACCAGCAAGTGACAGACTGGCACAAACAAACTCCGAACCTATGACCGTGGACGACCGACCGCAGACCGCATTATAAACGGTCGTCCGTCTGCGGTCGGCGGTCAATTACCAATTACCAATTACCAATTACTGTCCAACAGCCAGACCATCAGACCATCGGACTAACAGACTATCAGACCATCAGACTATCAGACTATCAGACTAACAGACTACCAGACCATCAGACTATGAGACCAACCTACGAACCCGTCATCGGACTCGAAATCCACGCCGAACTCATCACCAACTCCAAAATGTTCTGCGGCTGTTCCGCAGACTACGCCTCCGCGCCCGAACCGAACACCAACATCTGCCCCGTTTGCACGGGTTTGCCTGGCGCGCTGCCTGTCGCCAACCGGAAAGCCATCGAACTCGCTGCGCTGGTCGGTCTCGCGTTGAACTGCTCGGTCAACAAACACAACACCTTTGCGCGCAAAAACTATTACTACCCCGACCTGCCCAAGGGCTATCAGATCTCGCAATACGAATTGCCCATTTGCGAAAACGGCTGGCTGGAGGTCAACCCCTCCCCTCTAACCCCTCTCCCAAAGCGAGAGGGGAACAACTCCCTTCCCCCTGAGGGGGAAGGGCGGGGGATGAGGGTGAGGGTCCGCCGCGTTCACATCGAAGAGGACACCGCCAAACTCTTCCACGAAAAAAACTACGCCCTCGTGGACTTCAACCGCGCGGGCGTCCCACTTCTCGAAATCGTCTCCGAGCCCGATATGCGTTCCGCCGAAGCCGCGCTCGACTACGCCACGAAAGTCCGCGCCATCTTGCGCTACCTCGGCGTCAACTCGGGCGACATGGAAAAAGGCGTCCTGCGCTTTGAGGCGAACGTTTCCGTCCGACCCGTCGGCAGCGATGAACTCCGCACGCGCACCGAAATCAAAAACCTCAACAGTTTTCGCGCCCTCACCCGCGCCATTGCCTATGAAATCGAACGTCAGATTCAAATTTACGAATCGGGCGGCGCGGTCGTTCAGGAAACTCTCGGCTGGGATGATGTTCGGGGTGTGACGACCAGCCAGAGGTCCAAAGAAGAGGCGCACGACTACCGCTACTTCCCAGAGCCCGACCTGCCTCCGCTTCAACTTTCGGATGAATGGATTGAATCGATTCGGACTCGACTCCCCGAACTGCCCGAAGCTAAAACCGCCCGCTTCATTTCGGACTTCGGCTTGGCTCCGTCCGAGGCGCGTTTCCTCACCTCCGAGCGGACTCTCGCCGACTACTTCGAGCGAGTCGCTGCCAAAGCGAAAAGCCCCGCCAAGACCGTACACTCGTGGATCGCAGGCGAGTTCATGCGTTACCTGAACGACTCAGGTTTGAGCATTGACGATGTGACCCTCGCGCCCGAAACGCTCGCCAAACTGATTGACATGGTGACCGATAAGACCATCGGCGCGAGCGCAGGCAAGACCGTGCTGACTGAACTCTTCAAGAACGGCGGAGACCCCGCGCAGATCGTGAAAGAAAAGAATCTCTTGCAGTTGACCGATGTAAATGCCATCCAAGAGATCGTGACGAAGATATTGAACGACAACCCCAAAGAAGTGGACGAGTACAATGCAGGCAAAGAAGCGTTGTTCCAATGGTTCATGGGGCAGGTCGCCCGCGCGACCAAAGGTAAAGCCGACCCGAATGTGGCGAAGGAGTTGATGGTCAAAGGTTTGGAAGAACGAAAGAAGTAAGAAACGTCCCGAAGGAACAAAGCCTTCGGGACGTTTTGCTTTACGCCACCACCTCTCCTTCCACTACCTCTCCCTGCGCGGCAGCGGAAAATGTCAATTCAGTTTTACCCCTATCCACCTGAATCACATCGCCCTCGCGGAATTCGCCCGCCAGAATCTTGAGCGCGAGCGGGTCTTGCAGTTCGCGCTGGATGGCGCGTTTGAGCGGACGCGCGCCAAAGTCGGGATCGTAGCCGACCTCCGCGAGATATTTGCGCGCGGCTTCGCTGACCTCAAGCCGATAGCCCTTGTCCGCCAGTAGTTGACTGACGCGGCGCAGTTGGATGTCTACGATGCCTGTCAGGTGTTCGCGGCTCAACGGATGGAAGATGACCATCTCGTCAATGCGGTTGAGGAATTCGGGACGGAAGTGCTTTTGTAGCATCCGTGTTACCGTGTCACGTGTAACAGTGTCACGTTCGCCTTGCCACAATTCATTTCCCAGATTGCTGGTCATGATGACGACCGTATTGCGGAAGTCCACGGTGCGCCCCTGACCGTCGGTGAGGCGACCGTCGTCGAGCAGTTGCAGCAGGACGTTGAAGACTTCGTGATGCGCCTTTTCGATTTCGTCGAACAGCACCACGCTGTACGGTCTGCGGCGGACGGCTTCGGTCAACTGCCCGCCCTCCTCATAACCGACGTAGCCAGGCGGCGCGCCGATGAGACGGCTGACCGTGTGCTTTTCCTGATACTCGCTCATGTCAATGCGGATCATGGCGTGGTCGTCATCGAACAGGAATTCCGCCAGGGCGCGGGCAAGTTCGGTCTTGCCGACGCCCGTCGGTCCCAAAAAGATGAACGAACCAATCGGGCGGTTCGGGTCTTGCAGACCTGCGCGGGCGCGGCGCACGGCTTTCGAGACCACGTTCACCGCTTCGTCCTGACCGACGACGCGCTGATGCAGCCGCTCCTCCATGTGAATCAATTTCTGCGTCTCGCCTTCGAGCAGGCGCGAAACGGGGATGCCCGTCCAGCGCGCCACGATGGCGGCGATTTCCTCCGCGTCCACTTCCTCTTTGAGCAGCGCGCCTTCGCTCTGCATGGTCTTCAGGCGGGCTTCGGCGGTTTGAATCTTCTGCTCGAGTTCACGCAGTTCGCCGTATTTCAGCCGCGCCGCCCGTTCCAGGTTCGCTTCACGCTCGGCGCGTTCGATCTCGACGCGAGTCTGTTCGAGTTTCTCTTTCAGCGCGCGGAGTTCGGCAATCGCCTGCTTTTCAGTCTGCCAGCGCGCGGAGAGACCCTTCGACTTCTCGCGCAAATCGGCGAGTTCCTTTTCAAGGCTGGCAAGCCGCTCCTTCGACGCCTTGTCCTTTTCCTTCTTCAATGCCTCGCGCTCGATCTCCAACTGCATGATGGCGCGGTCCACCTCATCCAACGCCTGCGGCTTGGAGTCGATCTCCGTACGCAAGCGGGCGGCGGCTTCGTCAATCAGGTCAATGGCTTTGTCGGGCAGGTGACGGTCGGCGATGTAGCGGTGCGAGAGAGTCGCGGCGGCGATCACGGCGGGGTCAGTGATGCGCACGCCGTGATGCACTTCGTAACGTTCCTTGAGTCCGCGCAGAATCGAAATCGTATCCTCCACGCTCGGCTCGCCCACCATCACAGGCTGGAAGCGCCGTTCCAGCGCGGGGTCTTTCTCGATATTCTTGCGATATTCGTCCAGCGTGGTTGCGCCGATCATGTGCAGTTCGCCGCGCGCCAGCATGGGCTTGAGCATATTGCCCGCGTCCATGGCGCCTTCGGCTTTGCCCGCGCCGACGACGGTGTGCATCTCGTCAATGAACAGGATGATTTCGCCCTGCGCGTCGGTCACTTCCTTGAGGACGGCTTTGAGACGTTCCTCGAACTCGCCGCGATACTTCGCGCCCGCGATGAGCGCGCCCATGTCGAGTTGAACCAGCCGCTTCTTTTTCAGACCTTCTGGCACGTCGCCCTTGACGATGCGCTGCGCCAACCCCTCGACGATGGCGGTCTTGCCGACGCCAGGCTCGCCCACCAGCGCGGGATTGTTCTTGGTGCGGCGCGTCAAAATCTGGACGACGCGGCGAATCTCCTCATCGCGCCCGATCACAGGGTCGAGTTTGCCCTGACGCGCGTAGGCGGTCAGGTCGCGCCCGTAGCGTTCGAGCGCCTGGTAGGTGGATTCGGGATTCGGGGAGGTCACTCTCTGGGAGCCGCGAACCGTTTTCAGGGCGGAAAGAATCGCATCCTTCGTCAAACCGAAAGAGGCGAGACGTTTGCCCTCGATGGATTCGGTCAAGCCGAGCAAGATGTGTTCGGTCGAGACGTAGTCATCCTGCATCCCTTTGGCATACCGCTCGGCGGCGCGCAGAACGTCCGCGGTCGGCTGCGCCAGCCCCACCTCGGCATTCGATCCGTGAATCTTGGGACGGCGTTCCAATTCGCGGACCAGTTCGTTCCGCAGCGCGTCGGCGCTCCCCGCCACCTTGCTGACGATGGCTGGGACGATGCCCTCCTCCTGATTGAGCAATGCCAACAATAAATGAACAGGCTCGATTGCCTGATGGTGGTAGTCCTGCGCCAGATGCTGCGCGTTGAGAATCGCTTCCTGCGATTTTTGGGTGTAGTTGTTCAAATTCATACTTCCTCCGAAATAATTGCCGTTTCGGAGAAAATATTAATCACGCGCTGTCGGATAAAGATTAACGTGGCGTCAGAGGAAGGTTAGAGGGAAGTGTCTCTGCTATAATGGGCATAATCTCCACATAAAAGGATCCCGTACATGGCTGAATACATCAGCGTTTCAAAAATATCAAATTACGTCGGGCAGGATGTCGTCATCAAAGGCTGGGTCTATAACCGCACGGATAAGGGCAAATTGTGTTTCCTGCTCGTGCGCGACGGCTCGGGCTTCATTCAATGCGTCGCCTTCAAAGGCGACCTCGACCCCGAAGTCTTCGATCGGGTCTCTCATCTGCCGCAAGAGTCGTCGGTCATTATTACAGGCTCTGTTCGCGAGGACAAGCGCGCTCCCGGCATCCCCGGCGGATATGAAATCGGCGTGAGGCAAATCGAGATCGTGCAGGAGGCGGCGCTGGACTACCCAATGGCGCTCAAAGATCATGGCGTGGACTTTGCGCTCGACAATCGTCACCTGTGGATTCGGATGCAGAGTCAATGGGCGATCCTGCGCGTACGTGTACGCGTCATGAAAGCGGTGCGCGAATATCTCGATGGTCAGGGCTTTTTCAACCTCGACACGCCCATCCTCACTCCTGCCGCCGCCGAAGGGACGACCACTCTCTTCGAGACGCCCTACTTCGATGAAGGCTTTGCCTACCTCGCCCAAACGGGGCAACTCTACAATGAAGCCAACATCTTCGCCTTTGGGAAAGTCTACTGCTATGGTCCCACCTTCCGGGCGGAGAAGTCCAAGACGCGTCGCCATCTGACTGAGTTCTGGATGCTTGAACCTGAGATCGCGTTCTGTGATCTAGATCAATTGATGGAGATCGAAGAGGGGCTAATTACCCACATCGCGCAATCCGTGTTGAAGGATTGTGCCGCTGAATTGAAATTCCTTGGGCGCGACACTTCCCAGCTTGAAAAGGTCGTCGCGCCCTTCCCGCGTATGTCCTACGATGATGCGGCGAAATACCTGATTGATCTCTACGAAAAAGAGGCCGATCCTGAGCGCAAGGAACTGCTCAAATTCGAATGGGGCATGGATTTCGGCGCGCCGCACGAAGTGGAACTGACCAAACTGCACGATAAGCCGGTGTTCGTGTATGGCTATCCGTCCGCGGTGAAGGCGTTTTACATGGAGCCGTGGCCCGGTCGCCCCGAAGTCTGCAAGTCGGTGGATTTGCTCGCGCCCGAAGGCTACGGCGAAATCTGCGGCGGCTCCGAGCGCATGAGCGACCCGGACAAATTGCTGGCGCGCATCCGCAAGGAAGGTCTGCCAGAGGAAGCATTCAAGTGGTATCTGGAACTGCGAAAATACGGATCAGTCCCGCACTCGGGCTTTGGCATGGGCACCGAACGCGTCACCGCCTGGATGTGCGGCATTGAACACATCCGCGAGGCCATTCCCTTCCCGCGCACGATCAAGCGAATCTATCCGTAATCCATGACGGAAGCAAACATCCCCGCCGCGTGACGCGTAGCGGGGATGTTTTTTTCATATCAGATTACGGAATGACAAGCACCTGTCCAACGGATATCAGGTTGACATTCTTGATATTGTTTGCCGAAGCAATCTTTGCAACGGTTGTCCCAAATTTGACGGCAATGGATGATAACGTATCCCCCGACTTTACGGTATAGGTGCGCGGAGCGGTCGTCGCGCCCCCGTTTTCGGCTGGGATCGCCACCGGCGTGGGAATGGTCAATTGATCGCCTGACTTGAGCAATTGAGGGTTGGCGCTGACCAATTCGCGGACGGTGATTCCATATTTGATCGCAATGGTCTCGAATGTATCGCCTGCAACCACTTTGTGCTTTTTGGGTGTTTCGGGTGTGGTACCCGCCGGTTTTGCGCCTGCGAATTTATACAACTCCTCCAGCGTACCATTGAAAAGGTCGAGATCCACATCGGCGTTAATGCCGTTGACCGAGCCGCGTTTACTGTATTGCCAGAGCGTCCATTTGAACCAGCCGGTCGGCAGGAACGGTTGCATACCTGGTGTATATTGATTGGGATATTGCGCCAGCCAAAGCGGGTAATCTTTTGCCCATGAAGGCGGCCCACCGCCTGCTTCGGAAAAATAATCCTGAAGAAAATACTGGCCGGAATAGATGATGGGCTTTCGCCCGAACGCAGATTCGACTCGGTCGAGCCAAACCTTCACTGCGGGAATGATCTTTTCTTTTTTCTGATTATCGTGAGTTTCAAGATCGAGCACAGGAGGCAATTCACCCTCGTCATTGAATGATTTCACATAATTGACGAAATAATCCGCCTGTTTCTTTGCATCCACGTTGCAGCGGAAGAAATGATAGGCACCTCGTAGAAGTCCCGCGGACTTCGCGCCAAACCAGTTGTCGTCGAAGGTGGGATCGCGGTAATAATCCGCTTCAGTCGCCTTGACGAAAACAAACCGCTGACCTGTCGCACGGACTTTTGGCCAATCGATCCCCGCATTCCAATAAGAAACATCGATCCCTGGAACGGTAGCCATGGAACTCTCCTTGTGAAAGTTGATCTTCGAGCAAGTCAAGAGTAGCACAAATCAATCGGGAACGCAACCAAGATTAACTTTTCGTAATTAATTTATCTCTACCCTTGCACGAATGTTTATGGTATAAAAATTGTGTCCCTGCTGTGTGCGTGATGTTGCACCTTCCGTTTTGGGCCAACACTCACTAAACGGGTCTCTAACTCCTATAGAAATAACGCGATAGGCCTGAGCCAAGGCGGCGTTTCTGGGTCGGGACCCACCTGCGAAAGCAGGTTCAAAACTCCGCAACACACGGCATTGGCGGGGCATCGACTACAAAGGACCTGGCAGGTTTCCAAAAACCTGCCAGGTCCTAAATGTTTACGGGGCTTGATGAATCGCCGTCGCCGCACGCAGACCCGACTCGAACGCCCCTTGAATCCATGCATGATAGAGCGAGGCATGTTCCCCTGCAAAATGGATGCGTCCCTCCGGTTTGATAATCTCATCGTGCAACAGTGTCTGCTGTCCGGGGTCGAACAATGCAAAGGCGCCGCCTGCAAATTCGTCGTCGTGCCACATCCAGGAGGCGCCCACCTCAAATTCCTTTGTGACCTGCGGATGGATCTCCGCGACATCGTCCAGCGCCTGGATGATGCGATCGTCCGGTTTGAGGGAACCCCAGCGCTGGGCATCCTCTGACCAGGTGTAACTGGCCAGGATCACGCCGCGACCGGTCTCCCTTCCATGATCGGGATAATACAAATTGCGGATCGGCAGGTCGGTAAGTGTGCCTCCGCCAAAGATGCCGTCATCTTCTTCCCAGAAGCGGCGTTTGCACTGGAAAAGGATCTTCGCCGAAGCGTCGTAATGTAATTGTCGGATGGCACGCTGTTTGGCACGCGTGAACGGTTTGAGTACTTCCACATGGCGCAGGACCGGAAAGGGGACGGTAATAATGGCATAATCGCCCGTCTCCGTGAACTTTCCTGCCAGCGTTTGATAATGGATGGTCACGTCATCGGGTGATTGGTCGATGGCGATCATCTTCGCGCCAAAGCGGATATTGTCTTTCAATTCGGGGAGAAAAGCGTACGGAAGCCGGTCGGTGCCGCCCTGGATTTCGATCATGTTCGTGTAATAGTTCCCCGAATCCTCCCGGAACAACTCAAGGAAGGAGGAGTTCATGACCGACTCCTGATTCGCCAGCAGACCGAACATTTCGATCATGCCTTCCGACCAGCCGTTCAATTCCAAAAATTCACGCGTGGAATATTGGTCATAGTCCGCGACAATTTCCTCCCAACCTTCCTCGCCATCGCGCTGGATCAGGTCGATCAGCGGCTGAATGGCTTTCATGTACATCTGACTGGCGGTCTTCCCTTTTTCGTTCGGTGCCACGTCGAATCCCAGCAGGGACGGATCCTTCGCCGCCTCGTGGGCCCGGACCTTTCTGCCGCCCATGTAATAATATGCGTTTGGATTATCCATCGTGAAATCGTTGGTCTTCAGCCCGAACTTTTCGATGTATTCCATCGTCAGAGTATGCACACGCGGGATACGCATCGCGCCGACTTCGGCGTACAGCCCATCGGTGAAGGGAGCGCGCAGGGTGTACACGCGCCCGCCGACGCGCTGTTGCGCTTCGAGGATGATCGGGGCATGTCCGGCGCGCTTCAGTTCGAATCCAGCCGCCAGTCCCGCGAGACCCGCTCCCACGATCACCACTTTTTTCGGTTTCCCGGAACCAAATTTCTTTTCGATCCCCTGCCTGACCACGTCAATATAATCCTGAATGGAATGAGCAGATTGCATGAAAACCTCCAAAACGAATATGGATATATCTTATCCAATAACTGGTCGAGGAACAAGGGGCGCATGGTGGGAGTAAGGCATGATAAGATTGGCGAGTTTTATCAAGTTCACCCTTACCCCATCCCTCTCCCATCAGGAGAGGGGAACATAGCAAGAATCGGGTCGACAAGGACAAATCTTGTTCATAGAATTGGTTCACAAGGAGACGCTATGAACACAAACCTCAATCAACTTTCAGAGGATTACCTGCGTATCGAACAGGCGATCCTGTACCTTGAAACCCATTACAAAGACCAGCCCAGCCTCGAAGAACTGGCGGCAAGTATTGGACTGAGCGAGTATCATTTCCAACGCCTGTTCACACGCTGGGCAGGGGTCAGCCCGAAGCGCTTTTTACAGTTTCTGACCAAGGAAGGCGCCAAAGGACTGCTCAACCGTTCGGAAAATCTGTTGGATACCACCCATCAGGTGGGACTCTCCAGCCTGGGGCGGCTACACGACCTCTTCGTGACAACAGAGGCAGTTTCGCCCGGCGAATATAAATCACACGGCGAAGGAGTAACCATCCGCTATGGATTACACGCTTCGCCCTTCGGGAAATGTCTGGTCGCCGTTACCGAGCGTGGAATCTGCCACTTGGGCTTTATCCAACAAAGCGAAGGCGACGCCATCGACAATTTAGTTGCCAATTGGAAAAACGCCCGCTTGATCGAAGATCACAAAGCCACAGCTCCATTAATCGAGCCGATCTTCGACCTGAATTCACGCGGCAGGTTGAATATTCACCTGCGCGGGACAAACTTTCAATTGAAGGTGTGGGAGGCTTTGCTCACCATTCCTATCGGGGCAGTGACCACCTATGAAGGACTCGCCGAAAGGATTGGGCAACCGACTGCATCCAGAGCTGTGGGCGCTGCGGTTGGGCATAATCCCATTGCAGTCTTGATCCCGTGCCATCGCGTAATACGCAAAGTGGGTGAATTTGGAAAGTATCGGTATGGCACACCGCGCAAGATGGCGCTGCTGGCCTATGAGTCGGCACAAGTGAATCGATTGTAAGGCTGGATTTCACCACCTCTTGTCCTCGGACGCCCCTCTCCGCCGGAGAGAACATCTATTGGAGAAGAATGAAAACAAAACTTTGGACTGCTTTGATTGCTTTGTATATTGTCTGGGGTTCCACATATCTGGCTATTCGATTTGCAGTGGAGACCATCCCGCCGTTTATGCACGCGTCGCTGAGATTCCTGATTTCCGGCGCGATCCTGTTTTTCTGGCGGCGCATGGCAGGCGACCCGCTGCCGACAAGATCCAACTGGAAATCCACAGCCATCGTCGGGACGTTTCTGCTGCTTGGGGGGAATGGATTGGTCGGGCTGGCTGAGAAAAGTGTGCCCTCGGGCATTGCGGCTCTACTCATCACCACATCGCCATTTTGGCTGGTGTTGTTCGAATCCATGCGCTCAGGTGGGAATAGACCCACTCTGCTCTCGATTCTGGGACTTTTGATCGGTTTCAGCGGCGTGTTCCTGCTGGTGGGTCCGGCGGAGATCATGGGCGCGGGACATTCCTTCGACAAGTTTGGCATCACACTCCTGTTGATCGCCCCGGTACTCTGGTCGATGGGGTCAATCTACGCCCGCGGCGCGGATATGCCCAAGTCCACGCTGCTCTCCACAGCCATGCAAATGCTGGTCGGCTCCGTTGCGTTGTTCATCGTCAGCGTGGCGACCGGCGAATTAAACGGATTCAGCTTCGGGGATGTCTCGATGCGCTCCTGGTTGGGACTCATCTACCTCATTACGTTTGGGTCGCTCGTCGGCTTCGTATCCTATGGTTGGTTGTTGCAGAATGCGCCGGTATCCCTGTTTTCGACTTACGCGTACGTCAATCCGGTTGTGGCGGTCTTTCTCGGCTGGCTTTTGGCTGGGGAGGAATTGAATGCCCGGATTGCAGTTGCGTCTGCCATTATTATCGGATCGGTCTTCCTGATTAATTATGCGCGGCAGGTTTCGAGCAGACAAGCTGCAAAGGATCTAGTGCCGGAAGAAATCGAGTGAAGATAGCCGGAGTATTTCATGAGACCTCCGAGGGAGTTCATCCTTCGGAGGTCCTGTTTTATAATGATCTCATGAAACTGGGAGTTAAGTGTCTGCTTACTTTCGCGTTGAGTGTGCTCATTTCTGCCTGTATAAAACAGAAAAACGATGCCCTGTTGCTGGCGACATTCACTGAAAATGATGTGGAAGTCTCCATTCGCCTCGAAGCCAACACGGATGGGAACCATTTTCTCTTGGCAACGTTCATACCGCCAAATGGGCATCATCTGTACAGCAAGGACATCCCCCTCACCGGCGTGGAAGGACTTGGCCGCCCCACACTGCTTGAGTTGTCAGCAAATAGCCAGATGAGGTCATTGGGCGGGTTACTCGAATGTGTTCCCTCGGAAATCCCGGATTTTGAGCCGATGGAATTGCTCGTTTATCCAGCCGGGATAGTGACCTTGAGCCTGCCCGTCCAACTTCCTCCCGGGAACGAATGGGTGGATGAGACCGTTAAAGTCACATATATGTCTTGCAGTGGAAACGGGTGCAAGGCTCCAGTCGTTGGAAAACTCATCCCAATCCGCGTGCCGGGAGCAGGGATGTCAATCATGGGAGATGAAAATGAATAAAAGGATTGTGTTTTTGTTCTTGCCGGTGATTGTCCTGGCGTGTAACATCCTTTCCCCGGCGCAGGAAGCAATGCCAACGCAACCAGCGATCCCGACAGACAAGCCTGTCGAGACAGGTCCCCTGCCCCCGGCAGAGGAACCGGAAGAGACAACCGGTTTTACCATTGTCCGCCTCCACCCCGGAGATGGCGACCTGCAAGCCATGCTCAAAGAAGAGGCGCAAAAAGCCACTTCACAGGGGCGGATGCCCGTGGTCGAATTCGACGCGAAGTGGTGTCCGCCCTGTCAGGCAATCGATAAATGGATCAAGTCGAAAGACCCTTTGATGATGAATGCCTACGATGGCACATACATCATCAAACTGGATGTGGATGAATGGGAGTGGGACGACGGCAGGGTGCAGAATTTTGCCTTCGATGCCATTCCGGTCTACTTCAAACTGGACTCGGAAGGAAAGCAGACCGGCGAAGTCATCGACGGCAGCGCGTGGGGCGAGGATATTCCCGAAAACATCGCTCCGCCCATGGATAAGTTCTTTCATGGCAACTAAAGACATCATTTTGGGATGAACATCTCGAAGGCTGAATTTCGCTCCTGAAATCATTCAACGATAAACCTTGTTATAAAGAGACATCCGAAGCCTGCGAGACTTCGGATGTTTTCTCAATGCTTCACTGTTTCCATCGCCAGCCCCATGATCTCGTCTTTTGTCTCATAGACCCGCACCAGTTTACCGTCCTGCATTTGCAACACCCTGTCCACATATTGGCACATCCGCAGATCATGGGTGACCATGATTCCCGCGCGGTTGTTTTCATGCACCAGTCTCGCAAAGGTTTCCACCACCTGGAAGGCGCGTTCGGTGTCGAGGGAGGCGGTCGGTTCGTCTGCCAGCACCACGGCGGGATTGTGGATGAGCGCACGGGCAATGGCAACGCGTTGCTGCTGTCCGCCGGAGAGTTGGGCAGGCAGGTTGTGCAGCCGGTCATTGAGACCGAGCCGGGCAAGGATTTCCGCCGAGCGCATACGCCCCGCCTTGTTCGCCTGACCATTCAGGCGTAGCATGAATTCCACATTTTCCTGCGCAGTCAGAAATGGAATCAGGTTGTTCGACTGGAATGTAAACCCGATCTTCTCGCGGCGCAGTTTCACGCGGCGTTTTTCGTCCATCTGAGCCAGGTCCTGCCCATCGATCAAGACCTGCCCGCTGGTGGGCGCCAGCAATGCGGCAAGGATGGAGAGCATCGTGGTCTTGCCGGAACCGCTGGGACCAACCAACGCCACAAACTCACCAGACTTCACCTGGAACGAGACATTGTCCACGGCATGGATGGTCGCACCATCCAGTGAAAAGGATTTGACCAGGTCTTTGACTTCAAGAGCAACATTCGACATCACGCACCTACCCCAACCGCAACGCTTTGAGCGGCTCGATTCGAACCGCGTAAATAATCGAAACCAACCCGCCGAATGGACCGATCAACAGCAGCAGGATGACCGCCGCAATCGAACGGACCCCATCGAACACAAACGGGATCGTCGCCGGCAAAAAGAGCGAGAACACGTACGTCAGCCCGCCTCCAATCGCGACGCCGATGGCTGTCACCACGACGATTTGAATGACCGCCGCCCAACCCACTACCCCGTTCGACGAACCGATGGCTTTCAGCACCCCGATCTGCGGCACCTTCTGCAAAATTTGAATTTGGAAGAACCCACCGATGACCAGCACGCCGATCAACAGGGTGAAAAATCCCTGAGTCTGAACCGTCCCTTGCTGGGCGGAATAGCCGGGAACGTTGTTGATGGTGGTGTCAATATCAGCCACTTCGATGTTCGGCACATTGGCCAGCAGGCGCGCCTTGACCAGTTCGATTTGACCGGGATCTTCCAATTTCACCGCGATGATATTCGGATATGGCGTATCGCTATTCAAGTCCGCTTCGGATTGCGGGCGGATCTTCTCCCAGGTTGTAACCGGCACAAAAATGGTTGGTTGGAAGGCGTAGGATTGTCCATCCACCAAACCAACAACTTCGAGTGTAAAAAACTGGTCGTCCGTCCCTTGCGTGGAGCGGATCTCGATCTCGTCGCCAACCTTGATACCTGAGCGGATCGCAACACCACGGTCAATCACCGTTTCGCGCGCCTCTCCGCCGCGGAACTCCCGCCCTTCAAGAATCTCCGGCATCCCTGGGCGGCCCGGCTCGGCTCCCAGCATGGAAACTTTCAGCGGCTCTTGAAGAGAGACAATCTCCGTGTTGGACGTGTAAATCGGACCGGCATCCGCCACCCCGTCCACGCGGCGAACCGTGCGCGCAGTATTCGTCTCCAATCGACTGGAGGGAATAATGAAATCCGACTTTTCCAGGAAAACAATCAATTGCGCATCCAGATTGGCAATATATTGACGGTTGCCATTGGCAAGCCCCTCACCAAGCGCGGCGATGAACAAGACCAACAACGTGATCAGTGCAATCACCAGACTGACCAGCAGGAAACGTCCTTTGTTTCGGAAAACTTCCTTGAGAGCGAGATAAAAAGCAAGAAGAATATTTTTCATAATCAGGGCACAACCGGTCCAATGAAAGGTTTGTTCCAATCCATACCCATCACGCCGTGCAAGAGCAGATCGATATCCGGGTGGTCGGCGATATTGTCGTAGTAATACGGCAAACGAATGCGTCCATCGGGAGCAATGACGAATGTTCCCGCCATTTGCAGCGCATCCTGCCCTTTGGGAGGCAGGTCAGTGTTCCAACCGCGCTCCTTTTTCAAGCGGCGGTTCGAACGCCAGACATTGAGCGAAAGGAAGGATTGCCACACATTCGCCCGCTCCAACCCATACGCCTGATAGGCCTTACGCTCGGGGTCAGCAAGGCACGTTACACCGGGAGCGCGTTCGGCGCAAAAGACTTTTGCCTCCTCTGGCGTGCCCTGCGTAACGATGACCAGCCCGAGATTCTTCGCCATAAACTCCGGCAAGACTTTCACCAGCTGATCGACCATTTCCTTGCATTGTGGGCAGCCAAAATGACGCGTAAATGCCAGAATGAGCACCTGCCGCATCCAAAACGAGGAGAGCCTCACAGGGGCACCGTCCACATCCTGCAGTTCCAAGTCAGGAGCAGGGTCGTTGAATTTTAGCTGAACAAGATTTGCCATCATTCGAGTTTTCACCTTCCAGTTTCACAATTCCATGCAAACAACTGTCCGTTCAATCGGACTGCTATAATATAACATGATGCACAGTTTTTGTCTAGTTAAAATCTAGTATTTGTAAACTTTTTCAATCCGGTAAAAATCACCCCCCTGTAAACCATCATGAAACCAAGCCCGTTGGTTTGATCAGCCGCCGCACTTCCTGCCGCAGCGCAGTCGGTCGAAGTGCACTCATTTTTATTCTTTTCGCTTCCAGAAAATTGGCAAAACGGATCAAGCCTTTTGCCAACGCGCTCGCAAAACCCGCATTCCTCACCGGCGCGTCGTCCTCATGCCAGAAACCCTTAATCTCCAGAGTCATCGAGGAACGGTCAAGCTTCGGGTCGAGCCGCGCCACCAGGTCGTCACCATAAAGAACCGGCAACACATAATACCCCCAACGGCGCAAATGCACCGGTGTGTATACCTCCCATTTGTATTCAAAATCGAACACTTTCTTCGCCCGTCCGCGCGCGCTGACAATATCCAGCGGTGCAAGGAACGTGACTTCTTCCAGTGTAGATGTCTCTTTTGGATTCCATCCCTTGGGCGTCTTCCCATTTGTAAGGGCTTCCAACATCGGAACATCTTCCGCCAAACAAAGGAATGTTTCGCGTCCGCCCTCGACTTGAACCTGACTCAACATCCCCGACTCGATCCAACCCTGAAGCAACTGACGCGTTTCCTCGCGTCCGTATTTGCGTCGCATGTCGTACTCCAGAGCGATTCTCATCCCCGCTTCGCGCAACAACCCGTGGAAAGAGACCGCCTTTCGCGCAAAGAAATATTCCGCCGCTTTTTCAGCCGCCACATAATCATATTGTTCAGGCGCGATGTTCTCGCGAAAATCATAGACGCGCTCGAAGCCATCACGGTGATGGATCATGACCTCCCCCGAAAGCCACATATCGAACAACGCCAGCGACGTATCCTTGCGCCCGCGATAATTCCACGCGCCGAAATGATTCCCATCCAGACCGCGGTTCCCCAGCGGTCCACGCGTCCGCAACTCGGCGCGTACCCGCTCGAACAACCCCGGGTTGGGCAGAACAAAATCCTCCACGCGCTTTTCGTGACTGCGCCGCTCCATGTGCACACGGAAATAAGGCAAATCAGGCATGGGATACATCGCCAGCCAGCTGCCGTAATCGAAGAACTGTCGGTCTTTGTACGCCGCTTGATACAGGAAATCCGGCTTGTAGTCCAACACGCGGCTATGCAACACAATATCCTGACTGCGTGCTACGACAATCAGCGGGTCCAGTTGCACCGCTTCACATGCACGGATCGCCTCCGCAGTGCCTTTCCTGCCCTTCCAGCGGCGACCAGGCCATAATCCCTGCTTGCCGAGAATAAATCTTCGTGCAGTTTGTTTGGAAATGGTAATAGGAGTCATACGTTGACCCGGTCACCTCTCGTCGTCGGGATGGATATTACTAAAAAATGTACATCAGCATTCGATCGATTCGTGAACTGATGCTTCACCTGCGGCGGAATTTCGATTCCCTGACCTTTGCTCAAAATCACTTCGCAGTCATCAAAAACCATTGTTCCCTCACCGTCAAGAACATAAAAGAATTGACGGGCAACTTCATGATAATGCATCACTTCCGCCGCGCCTGCCGGGACACGTTCCTGGATCACGCTCATATCATCGCGTTTGAGCAGATGCCAGCCATCGCACACCTCACCCCACACATAATGCTCTGCATTTTCAAGGGAAATTGCCATTGGTCACCTCGCTTTCGATTTTAGCACATATATTCTAAAAACACGTAGAGGCAAGTCTGAGACCTGCCTCTACACAACAATCCATCTTGATTCTCTTTTTTCAACTTATTTCGCCGAAACCGCGTTCACCTTTTCGATCATCCGGCAAAAGGAACAGTAATCGTCGGTCGAAGTGGGCTGTCCACATTTGGGACAGGCATGTAAATGGGCATGCTCGATGTTTTGTTCGATGAACAGGTCGCCGCGTTTACGAGCTTCGAGGAAGCGCAGGTAGAACGTCAGCTTGGCACCGGGGCGAGTCGTTTCCAACTGGTTGAGCAGTTCCTTGTAATAAATGGATTGCGACCCATCTGCGTAAGGACACTCTTCGTAAATATATTCAATCCCCCGTGCCAGCGCATAGGCGGTCATCTCGCGCTCGTAAAAGCGGCACAACGGCTTGACCTTTCGCGCCAGCCCGTCGCTCGAGGGGAGCACCGGTCCTTGTCTCAAAAGATATTCGCTCGACCAGTTCAACGTGTTGCCGAAGAGCACAGCCGCCTCGTCGTCGAGGTTATGTCCCGTTGCCAGCACAGCATACCCGAGGTCCCGCGCGATGCGGTTCATTTCGTGGCGTTTCACCAACCCGCACACGGCGCACGGCTTGCCATGTCCGCGATGGGAGATTTCCGAAAGCACGGGGATGGGCTGACCATATTCTTTTTCGATGTCCACCACATGGAGTTTGAGACCGCGCTCATCGGCAAACTTCTGCGCCAGCCGCTGCGACTCGTGCGAGTAACCGATGCCCCCGTCAATCCCCAAACCGAGATACAGCCCGTCCGCCTGATAGCCGAGGCGGTGAAGGATGTCCCACAGTGCAAGCGAATCCTTTCCGCCCGAAACCGCGACCAAAATCTTCTCGTCGCGCGTGAACATCTCATATTTTTTGATGAAGCGCTCGGTTTGCTCAGGGACCCACTCGAGGTAATGTTCTTTGCACAACGCCAGTTTGTGCTGGCGCATGTTTACCGAGGCTTTTTCACCGCATTTCTTGCACTTCATGAGCAATCTCCATACCAGTCACCAATAATCATTTACCACATCCCGCCCGAAATCACCGCGACCAGTTTGATTACATCACCGTCTTTGAGAATCTCATCTTCCAGAATCATCTCACCGTTCCGAGTCGCAATCACCGACTCGGGTACGACGCCGATCTTCTTGAGCGCGTCCAGAAGCATCATCCCAGGCTTTACTTCATATTCCTTGTTTCGCAAAATTAATTTTACAGGCATGATCCGATTTTATCACGAGGACAATTCCTGCCTTGACACTCTCCTCTCCTTGCCTTAGCATAGCCCCATGCGAATCGGAATGATGGCAGACACCTACAAGCCGTATGTCAGCGGCATCACGACTTATATCGACCTGAACAAACGGGCGCTCGAGGAGTCCGGTCACGAGGTATATGTCTTCACCTTCGGCGACCTCGATTACCAGGATAATGAACCCCGCGTCATCCGAAGCCCGGGGCTGCCTCTCGCAGATACAGGCTTTTACCTCTCCCTGAGATACAAAACCGCCGCCAAAAAACTCCTTCAAACGATGGACGTGGTCCATGTCCACCACCCCTTCCTCAGTGGACGTCTTGCCCTGCGCTACTGCCGACCAAAACAGATCCCTGTCATTTTCACCAATCACACACGCTATGACCTGTACGCACAAGCCCGTCTGCCGCTCATGCCCGTGGAAGTGAGCCAGAGCATGTTGCAGGCATATATGCCCGATTTTTGCAGCGCTGTAGACCTGGTCATCTCTCCATCACCGGGTATGAAAAAAGTCCTCCGGCAATACGGTGTGGAGAGTCACATTGAGGTCGTTCCCAACGGTGCAAACCTGAAACCTTTCCACAACGCCCAGCCTCTCCCACGCGCCGAATTCGGTTTCAAGGAAGATGACATCCTGCTGGTCTATGCCGGTCGCATTGCTCCTGAAAAAAATATCGGGTTCCTGCTCCAATCCTTCGCCGGAGTATCTAAGGTTATACCGAATGTGTATCTCCTCATCATTGGCGGCGGGCAAAAAGAACACGAGGAAGTGCTGAAACCCCTTCCAGGCGAATTGGGCATTCAAGACCGCGTCCGTTTTACCGGAATGATCCCGTATGACAAGTTGCCGTCCCACCTGGCAATGTGCGACGCGTTCGTCACCGCCTCTGTCACGGAGGTCCACCCGTTCACCGTGATCGAAGCGATGGCGGCAGGACTGCCTATCATGGGCATCGATTCACCCGGAGTCGGCGATTCGGTCGTGGATGGAGAATCTGGTCTGCTTTCGACGGAGGATATCGCATCCTACACCGCCAAACTCACCTATTTGTGCCTGAACCGGGATCTTCAAAAAGAGATGGGCGCGGCGGCTCGCGCGGCTTCTGAACAGTATTCCATCGAGCGGACGACCAAAATCATGCTCGGACACTACAATCGCCTGACACAGAACACCAAGCCCATCAAGCAAAGCCTCGATGAAAAGCTGATGGCGATCCTGGAAGAGTTTTTGAAATGAAACACAACCAGCGCATCGGCAAGTGGGGTGAAGATACCGCCGTGGACTACCTCACTGGACGCGGTTACGAGATCGTCGCCCGAAATGCACGCACTCCCTACGGCGAGATCGATGTCATCGCCCGGCAGGGAGATACCATCATCTTTGTGGAAGTGAAAGCACGGACATCAAATAAGGTAGGACTCCCAGAAGAATCCATTACTCCGCGTAAACAGGGACATATGGTAGCGTGCGCCGAGCATTACGCCGCAGAACATGAGATCGACCATTGGCAAATCGATGTGATTGCCATTGAGGGAAACCCAGGGTCAACGCCGAAAGTCACTTACTTTGAGAATGCAATCTGAGACCTCGTCCCTGCCCCCTCTCCTACAAGGAGAGAGGAGCAAACCGCCACTCGTCCTCATCATTGGGCCCACTGCCGTCGGCAAGACGGAAATCGCCATCCAACTCGCAGAACGGCTCAACGGTGAGATTGTCTCTGCCGATTCGCGTCTTTTTTATCGCGGCATGGATATCGGCACCGCCAAACCCGCGCACGAAGAGCGGGAGCGCGTGCCGCATCATTTGATCGATATCGCCGATCCTGACAAGATTTTGAGCCTGGCAGTCTTTCAACAGAAGGCGCGTGAGACGATTGCAGACATTCATACACGTAACAAATTACCGTTTTTGGTGGGAGGAACCGGGCAATATGTCCGTGCGGTGACTCAAGGATGGACTCCGCCAGAGGTGGAACCGGATGAGAGACTAAGGAGTGAATTGGAAAGAATGAAGGAGGAAAGAGGGGTTTATTGGCTACACGACAAACTTAAAGGTTTCGACCCGGTGGCGGCAGAAAAGATTGATGCACGAAACTACAGGCGGACCATTCGCGCCTTGGAAGTGATTCTGACCACGGGCAGGAGATTTTCCGAGCAGCGCGGACAATCGGATTCGCCCTATCATCTTGTGACCATCGGTTTGACACGTCCTCGTGTGGAATTGTATGAACGCGTGGATCAACGCATCGAAGCGATGTTCGCAAATGGATTCGTTGACGAGGTCAGAGGTCTGCTGGCAAAAGGCTATTCCCCTTCCCTGCCGACGTTGTCTGCCATCGGGTATCGGGAGTGTATACGGGTTGTCAACGGCGAAATCAACGAGGAGCAGGCCAAGGCTGAGATTCGACGCGCGACGCGGGTCTTCGTCCGCAGGCAGGCGAATTGGTTCAAGGAATCCGATCCGAATATCAACTGGTTCCGAGTCCAGGACAGAGTTGTGGAAGATATTGTAAAAAACATCCGGCGGTTGGTTGACTTTTGATTCCTCCTTGTATATACTGATAAAAATTGGTAAAGGAGGAGGCATTATGAATGCACGTCCGTGGCTTGCTCATTACGATAAGGGGGTTCCACAGACAATCGAATATCCGAAAGCGCCGTTGTTTTATTTTTTGGAGGAGTCGGCGCGCAAATACCCTGACCGCGCCTGTACAATCTTCAAAGGAGCGGTCATTTCGTACAAGGAGATGAACGCTCTGACCGATCATATGGCGGCCGCGCTTGTAGAGATGGGCGTCAAGAAAGGCGACCGGGTGGGAATCTTCATGCCGAACACTCCGCAGTTCGTGATCGCGTATTTTGGGATTTTGAAAGCAGGCGGTGTGGTGGTGGCGGTCAATCCGACCTATCCGCCGGACGAAGTGTTGATACCTGTCAATGATGCAAATATCGAGATCATGTTCACATTGACGCGGTTTTACAGTGTTTTGAAAACCGTCCGCGAAAAGTCGAAGCTCAAGAAAATCATCGTCTCCAACATCAAGGAGGCACTGCCCCCCTTTACCAGCCTGCTCTTCACCCTTTTGAAGGAGAAAAAAGAGGGGCATCATGTGGACGCGCTGGAAAGCGGCGATGTTTGGATGAAGGATCTGCTCGCCAAACACGCCAATTCACCCAGACCGAATGTGGAGATCACACCCGATGATACCGCCCTGTTCCAATATTCCGGCGGGACGACCGGTGTGCCCAAGGGTGCAGTGGCAATGCATCGTAACGTGGTGGCAAACACGCTCCAGATCAAGTCGTGGATGACCGGGCTGGAGGAAGGCAAGGAAGTGGTGTTGATGGGTATCCCGCTCTTCCATGTGTATGGTATGGTGGCAGGGATGAACTTTGCCATGGCAGGCGGTGCGAGCATGGTCATGGTGCCGAACGCTCGCGATCTGAAGGATGTGTTGCAAAATATCAGCAAGTACAAGGCGACCATCTTCCCCGGCGTACCCCTTCTCTACAATGGAATCAACAATCACCCGGACGTGAAAGCGGGAAAATACGATCTGTCCTCCATCAAGGCTTGTATCTCCGGTTCCGCACCGTTGATGCGCGAGACCAAGGAACAGTTCGAGAAGCTGACCGGCGGCAAGGTCTTCGAGGGGTACGGTCTTTCCGAGGCGCCGACCGCCACGCACTGCAATCCACTCAACGGCGTAAACAAAACCGGCTCCATCGGCATGCCGCTTCCCGACGTGGATGTGAAGATCATCAGTCTTGATGACGGCGAGACCGAACTGCAACAAGGCGAGATCGGCGAGATCGTCATCCACGGTCCGCAGGTGATGAAGGGGTACCACAACATGCCCACCGAGACGGCAAACACCCTGCGCCAGATGAAGGACGGCAAGACGTGGTTGTTCACCGGTGACATCGCCCGCATGGATGAGGATGGCTATTTCTACATTGTCGACCGCAAGAAGGAACTCATCAAGCCGGGCGGCTTCCAGGTGTGGCCGCGCGAAGTGGAAGAGGCGATTTCCGCACATCCGAAAGTGCTGGAAGTTGGCGTGGGCGGCATCCCCGACCCGAACCGCGGTGAGACGGTCAAGGCATGGGTCGTCGTCAAGCCGGGAGAGACTCTTACCGTGGAGGAACTCAAAGCGTTTTGCAAAGAACATCTCGCGCCGTACAAAGTCCCCACTCACTACGAGTTTAGGAGTGAACTACCCAAGACCACGGTTGGAAAGATCCTACGCCGTGAACTGGTGCGACAACACAAGGAAGCCAGCGGCGGATAGGTTCGCCGAAAAAAGAAGCCCCGCAAATTGCGGGGCTTTTCTGTTTATGCAGGTTGGACTTGCGGGGTGCCACTTTTCTTGGGAAACGGCGGCGGGAAAATCGCTTCGAACTCCTCACGATTGAGGGTTTCCACCTCCAGGAGTTTTTGGGCAACCGCATCCAATTCTTTGCGGTATTTGGTGAGAATTTTCCTGGTCATCTTGTAGGCATCATCCACCAACTTGCGGACTTCGGCGTCGATCTTTTCGGCGACGGCTTCTGAATAATCGCGCTGTTCGGAGATTTCGCGTCCAAGGAAGATCAATTCCTCTTTCTGGCCGTAGGTCATCAAACCCAATTCGCTGGACATACCCAGCCGGGTGACCATCATACGCGCCATTTGCGTCACGCGCTCAATATCGTTGGAGGCGCCAGAAGTCACATCGTCGAAAACAAGTTCCTCCGCGACGCGCCCGCCGAGCAAGCCGACCAGCGAGGCAATCATCTTCTTGCGGGAGGTCAGGATGCGGTCGTCTTCGGGACGATACCACGTCAGCCCGCCAGCCTGCCCACGTCCAACAATGGTGATTTTTTGAACGGGATCCGCTTCGGGGATGGCGTTCATCGCGACAGCGTGACCAGCCTCATGGTAGGCAATGATGCGTTTTTCTTCATCGGAGATCAAGCGCGACTTACGCTCCGGTCCCATCACGACGCGCTCAATGGCTTCTTCCAAGTCCTGCTGACCAATGGATTTCTTGTTGCGGCGCGCTGCCAGAATGGCTCCTTCGTTGACAAGGTTTTCAAGGTCGGCGCCTACGAAACCGGGTGTACCGCGCGCGAGCGAAGCCAGGTCAACCGAGGGCTCCAGCGGTTTCCCTTTGACATGCACCTTCAGGATGGCTTCGCGCCCTTTCATATCGGGGCGGTCGAGCGTGACGCGGCGGTCAAAGCGACCGGGACGCAGTAACGCCGGGTCCAAAATATCGGGACGGTTGGTCGCCGCGATGATGATGATATTCGTGTCGGTGTCGAAGCCGTCCATTTCGACAAGCATCTGGTTGAGGGTCTGTTCGCGCTCATCGTGTGAGCCGCCCAGTCCCGCTCCGCGCTGACGACCGACCGCGTCGATCTCATCCACGAAGACGATGCAGGGCGAATGCCGCTTGGCTTGATCGAACAAGTCGCGGACGCGGCTGGCGCCTACGCCCACAAACATTTCCACAAATTCAGAGCCGGAAATGGAGAAGAACGGGACTCCCGCTTCGCCGGAGACGGCTTTTGCCAGCAGAGTCTTGCCGGTTCCCGGAGGTCCGACGAGCAAAACGCCCTTCGGGATGCGTGCGCCCAACTGGATGAACTTCTGCGGCTCTTTCAGGAATTCGACGACCTCCGCCAATTCCTGCTTGGATTCTTCCACCCCGGCGACATCCTGGAAGGTGACGGTCGGATGCTCGCCGCTGAACATGCGCGCCCGGGATTTTCCGAACGACATGGCGGCGTTGTTCGATCCCTGCGCCTGGCGGAAGATAAACCACAACACGCCCGCCATCAAAAGGACAGGCAGGAGATAGGCGAAGAAGCCGCCGAGCGCACCATCCCAGATGGATGGGGCTTCCACTTCGATTTTGATATTATCCGCCGAGAGTTGTTCAGGGGTCACACCAAGGCTCACCAACTGCTGGACGAGAGTGGAGTCGTTTTCCTTATAAGCTTCCACCCCGGTCTGGGTCTGGGTCTCATCCCCGGTATTGTATATCACGCGCAAACTGCCATTATTCTTGATGACAACGCGGGCAACCTGGCCTGCCTTGATATCGCGGGCGACCTCGTTGATCGTTAACGCGCTTTCCGTGGTTGACTCCCGGTTCAAAGCCATGACCACCATGGTGACTGCCGCGACAATCAACAATAAAGTCACTACGAACGATTGGTTTCTAGGGTTCACTGTGCCTCCAAATATAATTCCAAGCGGGATTATACCAACATGGGGGATGCAGGAATAGCCTGCTGGAAATCTTTATACATTTCTCTAATATTGCCAATCCGCAAGGGAATCAGGGGCTTGGATGCAGAAAATCACCCCGCTCTTACTCGATGACCAACTCCACCGGGCAGTGGTCCGAGCCATGGATTTCATCCCGGATAACCACATCTTTTACCCGGGGAATCAGGGCCTCGGAAACGAGGAAATAGTCCAGCCGCCAACCGACGTTGCGCTGGCGGGCATTACCGATATAGGTCCACCAAGTGTATTGGATGCGCTCCGGGTACAAATGGCGGTAAATGTCCACGAAGCCGTGGTCAAGGAATTTCTGCACCCATTCACGCTCTTCAGGCAAAAAACCGGAGTTTTTCTCGTTCTGTTTCGGGTTTTTCAGGTCGATGGGGCGATGGGCGGTATTGAAATCGCCAGTGATGATGAGATTCTCCCCTCTTGCGTGGAGGGTATCGCACTGTTCGAGCAAGTGGGCATAGAAATCCAGTTTGTAATCGAGGCGGTCTTTGCCGCGTTGTCCGTTCGGGAAGTAAATATTGAACAAACGGAATCCGGTGTGGAGCGTGGAAATGACGCGCCCTTCTGTGTCAAAACGAGGCGCATCCATACCCAACCGGGTCTCCAAAGCGGGAGTCCGCAAAAGGGTCGCGACTCCACTGTATCCTGCGCGCTCGGCTGGATTCCAGACCGCCTCGTAACCGGGAAAATCGCGCTGGCTTTCCGGCAACTGGTCGGGGCGGGATTTAATCTCCTGCAGGCAAAGCACATCGGGGCGCTCCCGCCATGCCCAGTCGAGTCCCTGTTTTCCCAGGACAGCGCGCAGTCCGTTGACGTTCCATGTGATTATCTTCATTGTTTTTGCTTTATCCCACAAGACTGGCTTTGCCCGTCCACAGGACGGCCATGCTGTGGTAAACTACATAAAAAAGTATTATGAACGCAAAACTTAAATGCATTTTGTGTGTCGAAGACGAACCTGAAATGATCGACCTGATGAGGCTCATTTTGGGACGCCGCGGATTTGAAGTGAAAGGGGCAACCGGCGGCGTGGAAGGCTTGAAGATGATCCGCGAGGAAGCGCCCGATCTGGTCCTGCTCGACCTGATGATGCCCGATATGGATGGTTGGGAAGTATACCAGCAGATGAAAGCCGACGAAAAAACCAGGAACATCCCTGTCATCGTTGTCACCGCCAAGGCACAGAGCATTGACCGGGTGCTTGGCTTGCACATCGCCAAGGTGGACGACTACATCGCCAAGCCGTTCAGCCCCACGGATCTGATGAACAGCGTCGAAAAGGTGCTGAAATCCAAAGCGTAAACGAGGCGCAAGACGCCTCGTTTTTGAACCTGCACTATGCCCAAAAGCGTTGCGATCAAAAACAGGGATCGGGAGTTGAATGGAAGGTTGCAATTAAAATATTGCGACACCTTTCTCACGCAGTTACGCGGACTGATGTTCCGATCCCGCCTCTCGCGAGACGAGGGGTTGGTCCTCGTTGGGACACGTGATTCCCGCCTTGAGTCCTCCATCCACATGTTCTTTGTGGCTTTTGATCTGACCGTGCTGTGGGTCAACACCGAAATGAAAGTGGTAGACAAGGTACTCGCCAAATCCTGGCATCCCATGTATGTCTCAAAAAAACCGGCGAAATATGTGATTGAAATTCATCCCGAACGATGGGGAGACTTCGAAATCGGTGACACGGTGCATTTCACGGATGTATAAACGACTTTCCATTCTCCTGCTGCTCTTCATCCTCATGTCAAGCTTCGTGGTCCAGCCTGTCTCAGCACAGGTGAGCGGACCTGTCTATATCGTTCAGCCCGGCGACACGCTTTCCTTCATTGCATCGCGCTTCAATGTGACGGTGAATGATCTGATAACGGCAAACCCGTCCATCGATCCAAACTTCCTCAATCAAGGACAACAGATCATCATCCCCGGACTGGAGGGGGTGACCGGCGTGCTCGAAACGGAGGTCATCGCCTTTGGAGATTCATTGCGCAGTCTTACCCGGCGCACGCAGGTTCCGGATGAACAGTTGAAGAAATTGAACCGCTTAATCAGCCCCACTGAATTGTACGTGGGTGTCAGCCTGATTATTCCCACACAGGAGGGTCGGGCGAGCCTCTCCACACGGATGAGTGCGGCGGCGGGCGAATCCCTGCTGGAACTGGCAGTCAAACAAAACAGCGACCCGTGGACGCTGGCATCCATCAACAAGATCAGCGGCACCTGGGATACACTTCCCGGCGATGTGTTGTACTCCCCCACGGCTGGAAGCGGCGGCAACGCAGCGGGGTTACCGTCTGCATTTTTGAGCGCGAGCATTCAACCGTTGCCAATGGTGCAGGGCGGCACCGAGGTCATCCGCGTGCAAACCCAGAATAACGTTCCGGCATCGGGAACGCTTGTGGATATGCCGCTCCATTTCTTTGTGTCTGACAACAATGAGCAAATCGCTCTGCAAGGCGTCCACGCGCTGCTGGAGCCGGGTGTCTATCCGCTCAGGGTGGAGGCAACGCTTGCAGATGGGACAAAACAATCTTTTGAGCAGATGGTGCTTGTTACTTCGGGGAATTATTACAGCGAAGAATTATATGTCCCTGCGGAGACCATCGATCCGACGGTGACAGAACCGGAAAACCAAAACATCTTGGCGATCACCAACCCGGCCAGTCCAACAAAATTCTGGAATGGGATATTTTCTTCCCCTGCCGTTTACCCGGATGAGTACACTTCCCGATATGGGACCCGCAGGACGTATTACGGCACCGGGAGCGACCTGACCACCGAGGGATTTCATACCGGTCTCGATTTTGCAGGCGGAGAGGGCTTGCAGATCTTTGCTCCCGCGCCCGGGAAGGTCGTCTTTGCCGCGCCGCTAACCGTACGCGGATACGCGACTATCATCGACCACGGTTGGGGTGTCTACAGCGGTTTCTGGCACCAATCCCAGATACTGGTCAATGTCGGCGACATGGTGGAACAGGGTCAGGTAATTGGCTTGGTAGGAGGCACGGGACGGGTGACGGGGGCTCATTTGCATTGGGAGGTGTGGGTAAACGGCATTCAGGTGAATCCGCTCGATTGGCTGAATCAGGCCTATCCGTAGGATGAATCGTTGCACTTCATCCCTGTTTATGCTACACTAAAAACATTCTGGAGGTCCTTGTGTCCACCATTTCCATTGTCAACTCCCTGAAGCAAAGCGATATTTTCTTTCAATTCACCCCCACCCAGTTGGAATTGGTGGCGAATCTCTGTCAGGAAGTGACGTTCCAAAAGGACGATCTGATCTTCAAGGAAAACAGCAGCAGCAAGGAACTATATGTGATCGTTCAGGGGGAGGTGGATATTTTTGTAGATCCATCCCTCGTGAGTTCGGTGGACCTGGGAAGCGAAAATAAAGTCATTGCCACGCTCCGACGCGGTCAGTCGTTTGGTGAAGTAGCCCTTGTGGATGAAGGTCTGCGCTCGGCTTCCGCCTGCGCTTCACAAAAGGATACCCGGCTCCTGATCATCCCGCGCGACAAGCTGATCATGCTGTGCGATACCTATCCTCAGTTGGGCTACCGCCTGATGTATAACCTCGCGGCAGATTTGGCAATGAAAATCCGAAATACCGACCTGCGCATTCGGGAGCAATTGTTATATACACCCCAGGATAAAAAGTGAAAGTCCAATAAAATGGTACTTGACCCCCTGCAAAATTTCACTTAACATTAGAACTTATAAATACAATGCTTATTTGTTGCACAAGTTATTCACTGGTGCGCCATTTTCAGAGCCGCGAGAATTTCTAGCCCATGGAGGGGATTTTCTCCGGCTTTTTGCTAAATGGGTTTTTGTCAATACTCCATTCAAAGGAGGTGATACTGACATTTTTGCTTTGTCGGCTCGTTTGTGAAACCCGCTAAGGCGGGAATCGTAATTCAGTCAACCACATTGGAGGAGTAAGAATGAACAAGCGTTTGCTCGTATTACTTTCAGTGCTTCTGGCCGTAAGTATGTTGCTTCCCGCTTGTGGACCCGCACCATACGAATGCACTGACGCAATTGGGTGTGTAACGGTTGCCCCCGGTGAGCCCATTCACCTTGCCTATGCCATGGTCATTTCAGGACCGGATGAGACCCTCGGTATCGACTCACGCACCGGTGTCGAGGTCGCCATTGCCCTCAAGGGAAAACTGCTCGGTCACGACATTTCCCTGACCGGTGAAGACGATGGCTGCTCCGCCGAAGGCGGTCAGGCTGCCGGCACCAAACTGGCTGCCGATCCGACCATCATTGCCGTGTTCGGAACTTCCTGCTCCAGCGCCGCCCGTGTCGCTGTGCCTCTGCTCTCGCAGGCTGGTTTCGTAATCATCTCGGCGTCCAACACCGCTCCCGACCTCACCCGCGCTGGTGATCCCAACAATCACCCTGGCTACCTGCGCACCGCCCACAACGATGAGGTACAGGGCGCCGCCGCCGCTCAGTTCGCCTATGAGAAAATGGGTGTGAGGAAGGCCGCGACCATTCATGATGGTTCGCTCTACGCCGAAAGCTTGCAGGCAGTCTTCGCCAAGACCTTCCAGGAACTTGGCGGTGAGATTACCACACAGGAAGCTGTTGACCCGAATGCCACCGACTTCAAGTCGGTTCTCACCAGTATCGCCGCTGGCGGTCCGGAATTCATCTACCTCCCGATCTTCGTCAAGGCAGGAAGCTTGATCACCCGCCAGGCCAAGGAAGTCCCCGGGTTGGAGAGCGTCTACCTGATGGGCGCCGATGGCATGTTCTCACCCGACGTGGTTGAGGGTGCAGGCGAGCAGGTGGAAGGGTTATTCGTTTCCAGCCCCGACCTGGCCGCTTTCAGCGCTGACTATCAGACCGTGTTCCTGCCGAAATACAAGGAACTGGCTGGTGTGGATGAGCCTGTCAGCATCTTCCATGCCCATGCTTTCGATGCCGCCAACATCATTTTCGCTGCGATCGAAAAAGTAGCAGTGCAAGATGAAGATGGAACGCTTCATATCCCCCGCCAGGCTTTACGCGATGCCGTATACGCCACCAAGGATTTCGCGGGGTTGACCGGCAACTTAACCTGCACACCGACCGGTGACTGCGCCGATCCGAAGATTGCCGTGTACGAATATCATGTTGGCGAGTATCCGCCCGAGCGCATCTGGCCGTAACCCTCAAGTCTGACAGCAAGACTGGCGAGGGGCGAAAGAACTTTCGCCCCTCGCTTTATAAAAGCATATCGACAGGAGTAGAAGATGTTAAGAACCTGGCGCCAGCGGATTACTGCAACAGATATTGTCATTTGGACCATTGGAATCGCCATCGCGGTAATGGTGGTTTACGGTTCTGCCAAAACTTTGGCACTTGGAAAATACACCACAGAGACCTGGATCGACCTTGCCATTACCGGGTTGGCGCTGGGTGGTGTATATGCGCTCATCGCTTTGGGGTACACGCTCGTATATGGCATTTTGCGCATGATCAATTTTGCCCATAGCGAAGTTTTCATGAGCGGACCTTTTACCGCTGCATTTGCAGCAGATGCACTTGTTCGGCTCGGCTGGTGGAATAGATTTCCCGTGCTTAGCTTGTTGATTGTCCTGGCGATCTCGGCGGGGGTATCCGCCTTGATCGCGATCCTGGTTGAGCGTATTGCCTATCGTCCCCTTCGCAACGCTCCGCGCCTGGTTCCATTGATCACCGCCATTGGGGCATCTTTCTTCCTTCAATACACCTTCAGAGGACTCTACGGGTCTGGTCTGAAGGGGTACCCGGAAATGGATATCTTCAAAGGCTTTTGGATGATCGCCGGGATCCGCGTTTTCAAAACGCAGGCAGCCGCCATCATCGGAGCCATTATCCTTATGTTGATCCTTTACGCCATCGTACAAAGAACCAAGATGGGGAAAGCCATGAGGTCCGTGTCGGAAGACAAGGAAGTCGCAGCACTTATGGGAATCGATGTCAACCGAACCATCGCAACCACTTTCGCTCTGGGAGGCGCCGCCGCCGGGTTGGCTGGAATTCTCTACCTGCTATTGTTCCCTGTGGCTCACTTTTATATGGGATTTTTCCCAGGGCTGAAAGCATTCACCGCCGCAGTGTTGGGTGGTATTGGCAATGTGCCGGGCGCCTTTCTCGGTGCAATGGTCCTTGGGTTGCTCGAATCGGTTGGGCCTAGCCTGTTCCTTGACGGTCTGGGAATTCCAGCCGCATACCAGCTGAAAGATGCAATTGCTTTCACGATCCTTGTTTTCATCTTGATTTTCCGTCCATCAGGCATTCTTGGTGAACGATTAACACAGGCAAAGGCCTAGGAGGCAGGACATGGATTCTCCATCCTCTTCACCCTGGAAACAACCGCTGCAAGCAGGCGTGATTGCCGGCGCCGTGTCCGTGCTATTATCCCTGGTCGGGATGGTTGCAACCTTTAAAGACCGGTTCATTATCAGCGGGGTCTTCTCGATGGGACAGGTCATCTTTCTCGCTCCGATCCTGTTAATGGCCTATTCGCTCCTCCGCCGCACGGCCCCGCAATCCCGGCAGCAAGTGATACTTTCCGGGCTATTTACCGGACTTGTGGGCGGGGTGGTCCTAGCCGCGCTCGTCGTGATTGGCAAAAATGTTGATCTGCAGGCCATGTTCGTCAATTCATCCCCCATCCTGCATAATATCCTGACATTCAACCAGCCGTTGGTGCCAGGGTTGTTGATTCTGATTGCAATCTGCATGGTAATGGGTGTGCTGGCAAGTGGAATAGTCCTCCTCCCGCAACGAGTTGCGACGGCAATCATTCAGGGAGTGTCCTGGATACTTCTCATCGGTTTGATGCGCGATCTCATTATCACGGTCACATCACGCTGGGGCCCACTGGCAGGGCTGGTCAGGTTATTCTTCGCCAACAGTGGACTTAAACCGCTCGGAGCCATTTTATTGTTTGCGCTTATCGCAGGGCTGAATTATTGGCGCAGTGGAAGACCGGCACCTGTCGTAAAACCCGCCCAGACCAAGGAACGTCCTCTTATCTATTATGCGAAGTGGATCGGGCTTGGCGTCCTTCTTCTATTACTTCCCCCCATCCTGGGCATCTTTTTCAGCGACATTCTGGACACAGTCTTCATGTATATCTTGATGGGGATTGGATTGAACATTGTCGTTGGCTTTGCCGGATTGCTTGACTTGGGGTATGTGGCATTCTTTGCAATCGGCGCCTATACCATGGGCGTTTTGACTTCCCCGGAGTTGAACGCTGACCCGATGACCTATTGGCAGGCGCTCCCCTTCGCGATGATCGCCTGCGTCGTTTCTGGCATGATTCTTGGTCTGCCGGTGTTGAAAATGCGCGGCGACTACCTTGCCATCGTCACGCTGGGCTTTGGCGAGATCGTCCGCCTTCTTGCGCTTTCTGACTGGCTGAGACCCTGGTTCGGAGGCTCCCAGGGAATCCAATTGATCGCCCAGCCAACAATCGGGAATTTTGTACTGAACACACAACAGGAGTTATATTATCTTTTCCTGTTGGGAGTGGGCATTGTGGCGTTTATCGCCTGGCGTTTGAGAGACTCGCGGATGGGACGCACCTGGATGGCATTGAGAGAGGATGAAGATGTTGCTATAGCAATGGGCATCAACCATGTGGCTACAAAGCTCATGGCTTTCGCCACCGGTGCGCTGTTCTCGGGCATCGCGGGGACGATCTTTGCCGCCAAACTACAGTCGGTCTATCCTCACAGTATGAACTTCCTGGTTTCCATCAACGTGTTAAGCCTGATCATTATTGGGGGCATGGGCAGTATTCCCGGCGTTTTTGTCGGTTCTCTGGTGTTGATGGGTTCCCCTGAGCTTCTACGCGAATTTGCCGAATACCGCTATCTCGTGTATGGCGCCCTGCTTGTCGTTATGATGCTGACGAGACCCGAAGGGCTGTGGCCTGATGCGCGGCGCCGACTCGAGTTGCACGAAGAAGAACTCGAAAAAGAAGCGCAAGAGTTGGCAGATGCCGAGTCCGCGGCAACGGAAACCACGAAGTAGCGAGGAGATGACAGAATGTCCATTCTTGTTGCAAAGGGAGTTACGAAGCGGTTCGGCGGGCTTGATGCGCTGAGCAAGATCGAGCTGGATGTCAAGGAAAAGGCGATCCACAGCATTATTGGCCCCAACGGCGCCGGAAAAACGACTTTCTTCAATTGTGTCACCGGATTTTACACCCCGGAGGAAGGCACGATCTTGGTCGACGGTAAGAACGTCACCGGACTTTCCCCGGATCGGGTCACACATTTGGGTGTCTCGCGTACATACCAGAACATCCGGTTGTTCAAGAACATGACTTCGGTGGAGAATATTCTTGTCGGAATGCATCCACATCTGAAGTCCGGATTGATCGGTAGCATCATACGGGACCGGCGCACCCGGGAAGAGGAAAAAGCGTCGATTGAGGAAGCCAAGCGCCTGTTGCAATTTGTCGGTTTGCGCGGGAAGGGCGACATGATGGCAATGAATCTGCCCTATGGCGCCCAGCGACGGTTGGAGATTGCCCGCGCCCTGGCAAGCCGGCCCAAGCTCCTGCTTCTGGATGAGCCGACAGCGGGTATGAATCCCAGTGAAACACAGGAGATGGTGCACTTCATCCGCCGCCTGCGCGATGAATTTGAAATCACCATATTGCTCATCGAACATCAGATGCGGGTGGTTATGAGCATTTCCGAGAAGATCACCGTGCTGGATTTCGGCGAAAAAATCGCAGAAGGGACCCCAGTCGAAATCCAAAACGACCCCCATGTGATCGAGGCGTATCTCGGCCGTGGAGCTGCCAGTGGTTTGGGGCAGGCAAAAACTGTAGCATAACGGAGAGATAACCATGCCACTCCTTGAAGTTGAACATATTCACACGTATTACGGGCACATCCATGCCCTGAAGGGCGTTTCCCTCACCGTGGAAAAAGGTGAGATTGTCACCCTGATCGGCGGGAACGGCGCCGGAAAGACCACCACCCTTCGAACCATCTCCGGCATGCTCAAGCCACGCGAAGGAAGGGTCAAACTGAACGATGAAGACCTGGGCAAGTTCAAAGCCAATGAGATTGTCTACAAAGGCATTGCCATGGTCCCGGAGGGACGGGGTGTGTTCGCCCGACTCACCGTGAAGGAAAATCTGGAAATGGGCGCGTTCAGCCTGAAAAGCAGGGAACAGTTGAACAGGAACATGGAAAGAATTTTCTCCCTGTTCCCGCGTTTGAGGGACCGCCGTTCCCAGATTGCAGGGACCCTTTCGGGAGGCGAACAACAGATGCTGGCCACAGGTCGGGCGCTCATGGCAAGTCCCAATATCCTCCTGATGGACGAACCGTCCATGGGGCTTGCGCCAGTACTGGTGGAACTCATCTTCGACACCATCCAACAGATCAACAAAGAGGGTGTCACCATCCTTCTGGTCGAACAAAATGCTCTCATGGCATTGGGCATCGCCCATAGAGGCTACGTGATGCAGACCGGCGAGATCGTGTTGAATGACTCTGCTGAAAAACTACGAACGAACTCCATGATCCAAAAAGCCTACCTGGGCATGGAATAGAACAAAACATCACATATGAGCGCAGAGGAAATCGCTCCTCTGCGCTTTTTGCTATAATTTGTCAGTCATGAAAAACGTTATCAAGTATTCGATTGTTGTTTTATTGGTTCTTTTACCAGCCTGCGCAGCCATTCCGTCCGCCAGTTCACCCGCCACACCAACGGATACACAACCGCCAGGCATCCCAACCGATATTTGGAACGCACTCTTCCAACGAACACCCGTACCATGGACCACCCCCCTGCCGCCGCTGAAGGCAACCGACATCGATGCAACCTACGTTAAGATCAACCCGCGGCAGGCAACGCCCTTTCCATGCAAACGATGCCCGGACTATGCTCTCGAAGGCGGTTTATGGAAATTCAGCTTGAACAAAGGTATTTTTAGAATCTATTACACAATGAATGGCTGGCGCAGCCTTGGCTCCTATACCATTTCAGGAGATCACATTTATCTGTTTAATGACCCGTACTGCAATTGGGATACGGGAGAATACATCTGGAAACTGGAGGGTGGCGTTCTCGTCTTTACAGAGGTCAACGATCCCTGCTCACAGGGACTGAGAGCCGCAAATCTTACCGACCAGCCCTGGCTTTCTTGTACACCACCGAACGTCGAAGCCATGATTACAGATCACTGGCAAAAGCCCGAAGGCTGTGACCCACAAGAGACAACCAATTAACATCGGAGGCACATGATCATTCTTAATGCGGAGGAAGTCCAGAGGGCATTACCCATGCGCGAAGTGATCGAAGCGATGAAAAAAGCCTACGCCTCGCTCTCCAACGGGGAGGCTGAAGTACCGCTTCGGACGCGTTTACCCATCCCCAGGCATGACGGACTCAGTCTATTCATGCCGGCATACGTCGGCGGTGAATCGGAGGCGCTTGCGGTCAAGATCGTTTCCCTCTTCCCCGGGAACCCTCAACGCGGACTCGCCTACATCCAGGCGGCAGTGCTTGCATTCGAGCCGGAGACCGGTCGAGCCACTGCGCTCCTCGAAGGCGGTACCCTCACCGCGATCCGAACCGGCGCGGGAAGTGGCGCGGCAATCGATGTGTTGGCTCGCAAGGACAGCAAAATCGCGGCAATCTTCGGCGCAGGCGCGCAGGGACGCACACAACTTGAAGCGGCTTGCACCGCGCGTCCGATCGAAAAGGCATGGGTATATGACCGGGACATGGAACGCGCCAGGCTCTTTGCGCAAGAACTGGCAGGACGAGGTCCCATCCCTCAAGACCTGAGACCCGCCTCCACGCCGCAGGAGGCAGTCAGAGATACGGATATCATTTGCACCGCCACCACTTCATTGACGCCCGTCTTCGCGGATGCAGACCTTAAACCCGGCGCGCATATCTCTGCCATCGGCTCGTACACGCCGGATATGGTGGAGGTCCCGCCCGAAACGATCAGGCGCTCTCGCTTGTTCGTGGATTCACGCAGCGCGGTGCTCGCTGAAACTGGTGATTTGATCCATCCCATCGCCAGCAGGCAGGTCTCGGAGACGCAGATCACAGAATTGGGAGAAGTCTTGCTTGGCAGGAAACCGGGAAGGGAAACGGAAAATGACATTACATATTTCAAGTCCGTAGGAGTGGCAGTGCAGGATGCCATTGCCGCGCAACTCGCGGTCATGAATGCCCGAAAAATGGGCGTGGGGTTGGAAATTCCATTCTAGAAAAGAAAACAACGCGATGGAACTGCAAAAAATATCAGATATTGTCATTATCGGCGGCGGGGTGATGGGAGCCAGTGCCGCCTATCATCTCGCCCAACGCGGCGTGAAGAACATCCTCCTGCTGGAGAAAGAGGGATTCTTCGGAACAGGCGCGACCGGCAGGTGTGCGGGCGGGGTGCGCTACCAGTTCTCCACGGAGATCAACGTAAAACTTTCGATGGAGAGCCTGCCCATGTTCGAGCGGTTCAAGGAGGAGATGGGGCAGGACATCAACTACCGCCAGTGCGGATACCTGCTTGTGGCGACGAACGAAAAGGACGCCGCCACATTCGGGCGGAATGTGGCATTGCAAAACAGCCTCGGCGTTCCCACCGAATTATTGACCGGGGATGAGGTCCGCAGGCGGCTGCCGCTGATGAAATTCGACGATGCCCTCTCCGGAACGTTCAACCAAAAGGACGGCATCGTGGACCCAAACAGTGTGGTGATGGGATATGTCAATGCCGCGCAGAAGATGGGCGTTAAAGCCATCAACGGTGTGGAGGTAACCGGCATACGCGTCAGCGGAGGAAAGGTCGAAGCCGTGGAAACAACTCAGGGCGTAGTCCAGACGCGTCTCGTCTTGAACGCGGCGGGACCGTGGTCGGGGCGGGTCGGTCAGATGGCGGGAGTTCAACTTCCCATCATCCCATTGCGCAGGCAGATGTTCACCACAAATCCGATGAAGGAAATCCCCGCGGATTTTCCGTTTGTGATCGACTTCGCACAGTCGTTGTATTTTCATCGTGAGGGCGAGGGGCTGCTGGTTGGCATGAGCAATCAAAACGAGAAACCAGGGTTCGACCAAACTGTGGACGAGGATTTCGAACTGGTCAATCTCGAAGCCGCCATCGCGCGAATGCCGCTCATGGAACGAGCCAGCCGCGCTTCGCATTGGGCGGGGTTGTACGAGGTGACACCGGATGCACACCCGATTTATGGAAAAACGAACGTGGAAGGTTTTCTGGTCTGCACCGGCTTTTCGGGGCATGGTTTCATGCACGGACCCGTCTCTGGAAAATTAATGAGCGAATTAATATTGGATGGTACATTCTCCACCGTGGATGTGTCCATACTTGACCTGGCGCGCTTCGAGGAAGGCAGATTAATTCAAGAGTACAATGTGGTTTAAATCGTTGACGCCCGCCGCCTAGAGCTTAATATGCCTTCAGCAGAAATCATCACTATCGGCACGGAAATATTGCTTGGAGAGATCGTCGATACCAACACGCGGTATATTGCACGCGCCTTGCGCGGGCTGGGCGTGGATTTGTACCGCACCATCACCATCGGCGATAACGTCGAACGCATTGCTACTGCAATCAATCATTCGATGCAGCGCGCCGAGATCGTCATCACCACCGGCGGGCTGGGGCCCACCGTGGACGATCCCACGCGTGAAGCGGTGGCAAAAGCTGTCGGCGTGGAGACGGAATTCCGCGAAGACCTGTGGGAACAGGTGGTCGCTGTCATTACGCGGTACGGACGGAAACCCTCTGAAAATCAAAAGCGGCAGGCATATGTGCCCCGGGGGGCAATCGGCGTTCCCAATCCGGTTGGCACCGCGCCTTGTTTCATCGTCGAAACGGAACGCAACGCAGTCATCTCCCTGCCTGGTGTTCCGAATGAGATGGAATACATCCTGCACGAGTCGATCATCCCGTATCTGCAAAAACGATTCGCCCTCAATGAAATCATCAAGATTCGCATCCTGCACTGCGCCGGACTGGGCGAGGGTATGATCGACGAAAAGATCGCTGACCTTGAAACGCTCAGCAACCCCACTGTGGGGCTTGCCGCGCATACCGGGGTGGTCGATATCCGCATCGCGGCAAAGGCAAAGAACGAAGCGGATGCCAGCGAGATGATCGCAAAGATCGAAGCTGATGTGCGCGAACGGCTGGGCGACGTCATCTTCGGCGCGGACGAAGACCGGCTGGAGGATGTGGTCCTCAAAACGGTGGCAAAACGCGGCTGGACGTTGACCGCCATCGAATCCGGATTGGACGGATTGCTCGCGCAGAAAATCCCGCACACCGCTTCTTTTTCGGACCTGAGTCCCAATTCCCTTATGGACACGCTGCGTAAAGCCCGCGCCGAAGCCAACGCCGACGCGGCGTTGGGAGTCGCCGTTTCCATGGAGCAACGCGCCGCCGAGATGGCGCTCATTACCCCGGCAGGCGAAAAGACCCATCGCATCACCTACGGCGGCCCGCCGCGCAGCCTGCCGCGTTGGTCGGTCAATCTTGCGCTCGACTGGCTTCGCCGCCGCGCCCTGGAGGGTGATTAGCATGGCACGGCGAAAATCGCAGTCGCATACATGGGTGTACCTCATTTGGGGCATCAACGGACTTGTTGTGGTCTGCCTGCTGGCGTTTGCAGTCTTTTACCTAAATGGACAACGCGCCTCCGCCGCCGAATCAACCACGACGGATGCAACAAGCCCCGCCCCGACGCGAGCCATCCCGCCGACCAGTTACTGGCTCCCGACACTGACGCCAAATCCATATTACACACCGCCCGTCTTCGAAACGTCCACGCCGTTCGTCCTGGCGGATGGACCGCTCCCCACCATCATCGGTTTCTCACTGGCGGGGCGTCCCATCGAAGCCTATACCTTTGGCGTTGGCGAGAGGGAATATCTCGTCGTGGCAGGCATCCATGGCGGATATGAATGGAACACGGTTGCCCTTGCCAATGAGTTGATTACCTACATCAACCAACACCCGGAAGTCATCCCCAGCGACGCGACACTGTACATCATCCGCAACATGAATCCTGACGGCGAGGCGCGCGCCCGCGGCGTGGATGGACGCGTCAACAACAACGGCGTGGACCTGAACCGCAACTTTCCCACCGAAAATTGGACCGCCAACTGGGACCGTGACGGCTGCTGGATCTACCGCCCCACCACGGGCGGCGCGTACGGAGGCTCGGAGCCGGAAACACGAACGGTGATGAGCTTTATCAATTCGCACAACCTGACGGCAGTGATCAGTTACCACAGCGCAGCGTTGGGGGTCTTTCCCGGCGGCGTACCGTGGGAGGAAAAATCCAAGGAATTGGCGAAGGCACTTGCCCGGGTGACAAAATATCCCTATCCGCCAATCGACACCGGCTGCGATTACACCGGCACCCTGGCAGATTGGGCGGTGGAAAATGGCGTCGATGCGGCAGTGGACATGGAACTGACCAACCATCGCGATACCGATTTCGAGCAGAACCTGAAAGCCTTGAAAGTATTTCTAAACTGGCGGCCGTGAAAAACAACAACGGCAGATCATTTCTCATCGGCTTCTTCGTCGGTGGGCTACTCCTTTTTTCAGCGGTCAATTTTCAAAAATTCGGCGCGTTCATGAATCCGAAACCGGCGGCATCCACCCCGGCAATAGCGGACAACGTTCCCCGACTGATCGCAACCGAACCGGCGCAGACGCCTGCACAGAGCCATCCACAGGATACCGCCACGCTTCCTTCCACGCCTGAGCCGGTTCGACCCACCCAAACATTCCCCAGCCCGACAGTCACTCCGCTTGCGCTGGCGAACGAACAGGAGCCGGAAGTTATCGGGTATTCAGTGAACGGACTGCCATTGGAAGTGTACACATTTGGCTCCGGCGCACACGGACGGATGATCGTGGCAGGCATTCACGGCGGCGACGAATGGAACACGGTCACGCTCGCCAATCAATTGATCGCTTATGTCAATCAATACCCCGATGTGATCCCAAGCGATGTGACACTATACATCCTGCGCAACCTCAACCCGGACGGAGAAGCCCGCTCACACGACAAATATGGGCGATTGAACAGCAACGGCGTGGACTTGAACCGAAACTTTCCTGCCAACTGGCAGGCGGATTGGGAACGAGCGGGCTGTTGGAATTACCTGCCCACCTCCAGCGGCAGTTCGGCAGGCTCCGAACCGGAAACGCGGGCACTGATGGAATTTCTCGGAGGGCATCGCATCGACGCGCTCATCAGCTATCACAGTGCGGCGCTGGGGATTTTCCCCGGCGGCGAACCCTGGGAGGAAGACTCGGTTCGTTTGGCGGAGGCAATCGCGGGCGTCAGTCCGTACCGCTTCCCGCCGCTGGACACGGGATGCGTTTATACAGGTACACTGGCCGATTATGCCGTATCTACCGGCATCTCCGCCGTGGATTTGGAGCTGACCAACCATAGTGACACCGATTTCGGTGTCAATCTCACCATTCTTGACATCCTTTTGACCTTCCAGCCCTGAGAAAACTGGCTACAATTAATCACTGAGATTTCCAGTGTCCCGAAGGGTCGAACTCTCAGTCAATTTTCAAGGCGACCTTTCGGGACGTTTCACAAAAATAGCAATACAAGGAGACCCAATGCAGAAGGTTGATATTCTATTTGTAAATGCACACGTCCTCACGATGGACGAAAAGATGAATCAATACCATCCCGGCGCGGTGGCGGTGAGCGGGGAAAGCATCGTCGCAGTCGGTTTTGAAGATGAGATCAAGAAGGAATACTCGGGAAGCGAGACCATCGATTGCAAGGGGAAAGTGTTGATGCCCGGTCTGGTCAACGCGCACACGCACGTGCCGATGACCCTCCTGCGCGGCATCGCAGACGATCTGCGCCTCGACGTATGGCTACAGGGCTACATGTGGCCCGTGGAGCGCGAATATGTTTCCCCGGAATTCGTGCGGCTTGGGACATCCATCGCCTGTGCGGAACTGATCCGAAGCGGTGTAACGACCTTCAACGACATGTACTTCTTTGAAGATGCGGTCGCCACCGCCACGGCAGAGTCCGGTATGCGCGGGGTGTGCGGACAATCCATCCTGAAATTTCCCACTGCCGACGCCGCGTCGTATGAAGACGCGATGGAAAAGGCGCGCGAGTACATCAAAAAATGGAAGGGGCATCCGCTCATCGTTCCGTCGATTGCGCCTCATGCGCCCTACACCACCACAGCGGACATTTTGCGTGAGACCGCCGAACTTGCCAAGGAATACGACATCCCGCTTCACACACATCTCGCCGAGACGGCCCTCGAAGTGGACAACATCCGCAACGAGCACGGCATGCCGGTCATTCCCTATGTGAAGAAGCAGGGGCTCTTCGAAGCGAAAGTTATTGCAGCGCATTGTGTGCATGTGGATATGGGCGAGATCCGGTCGCTTCAGCACGCGGGCGCGGGCATTTCGCACAACCCGTCATCGAATCTCAAACTCGCTTCCGGTTTCGCGCCGGTCACCAAAATGCTCGAACTCGGATTGAACGTGGGCATCGGTACGGACGGCCCCGCCTCGAACAATGACCTGGATATGTTCGAGGAAGTGCGCCTCGCCGCGTTCGTCGCCAAGGCAATAACCAACGACCCGACCTCCCTGCCCGCGCCGCAAGCCCTGCTCATGGCAACCCGCCTCGGCGCACAAGCGCTTCACATCGGACATTTGACTGGTTCCGTTGAAACAGGCAAACGCGCCGACCTGATCCTCGTGGATGTGAGTCCATTACATAACTCCCCATCCTTCCGGCGTTCGTCGGATAATACATACGCACAGATCGTCTACGCGAGCAAATCCACCGATGTGAGCGATGTAATGATCAACGGCAAATGGGTGATGCGCGACCGCAAACTCCTCACCCTCAACGAGGAAGAACTGCTTGCCCATGCCGCAGACCTGGCAAAGCGGATCGATTCCTTCCTGATCGACCGGGAGCAATCCGTGTTGTCGAAGCTGATCGCACTTGGTGGGTCGATGGAGGAAGAGTCATTCGAGGTGCAGGTCAAGGTCAAAATAGCGGAAACAGACCCCATCATCCAGGCATTGATGCGCAACGAAATAGACATCCTGTACGAACGGCATTACCGCCAGCATGATGTCTATTTCGAGTTCGATGATCCATCGCAGGGGCGTCTGCGTTATCGTGAGGACGATTTCGTCGATAACAAAGGAAAGGTTTCCAATGTACGCGCCCGTCTGACATTGCTCGGTCAAAAACGGGAGGGACAGTTCGAGCATGAGGTGCTGTTGTCGCGCAGCCGCTTCCTGGCGCCCGCCGCGAATTCCCTGCGTTTCTACCGCGAGTATTTCAAGCCGAAAACCGAATTTGCCATTGAGAAGGACCGCCTGCGTTGGTTCATCAAATACAAGGAGACCGAGTTCTACGTCAATCTCGATACGGTGTCCGAGCCTCCGTTGGGGAATTTCCTGGAGGTGAAAAGCCGCACCTGGAGCCGCAAGGATGCCGACAACAAGGCACACCTCCTCAACGAATTGCTTTCCATCCTCGGCGCGGATGGCGGCGAGGCGGTGACGGAAGATTATATTGACATTGTAAGTAAAGGTTGACAAGCCCATGCGAACATTGGGAAAAATCCTTGCCGGTATTTGCGCAGCTCTGTTCGTGGTCACGGGAGTGATCTCACTGCTTTTGTTCAATGTCGAACGGAAGGCGTTTTCAGCGGCCACCTACAAGCAGGCATTCGAGAGACAGGCTTTGTACGAACGAATGCCAACGGTACTGGCAGGCGCCTTGACTTCCAGTGTCGCTGAAAACCCAAACGCCGCCCCCTATTTGAAAGTCATCACACAGGCAGACTGGGAAAGGATCATTGCTTCACTCCTGCCCCCGGAGGAATTGAAAGCGCTGACCAACGCTGTGCTCGATTCAACGTTCGATTACCTGAACGGCAAATCGGACTCAATTTCCATTTCCCTGCTCCCGCTCAAGAACCGTTTTTCCGGCCCTGCGGGCATGGAGGCAATCAAGAAGATTCTAAGCACGCAGCCCGATTGCACTGCCGAACAACTGTTGCAAATGGGACTTGGCTTCCTCACTGGTGAGGAGATTGTCCTGTGCAATCCTCCCGCGAAGATGTTGGACTTGGCCTTGCCCATGCTCGAATCCCAACTCCAGGCTGTGACAGCCGGTTTTCCCGACGAGGTGATCCTGGTTGACGCGACGCAAAACAACACGCCCAACGATCTGCGCGGGACCTTGGGCAGGGTTCGCACAATCATGAAATTTTCGCCGCTGATTCCGCTTCTGTTCTTGATTGGGTTGACGATCTTCGCCGTGCGCAGACTTGTGGGCTGGCTCAGGTGGTGGGGTATTCCGTTCCTTGTCACCGGCGGAACCGGCGCTTTGATCGCCTTGATCGGGTCGCCTGTCCTAAGCTTGCTGATCCAACGCACAATTCAAAATCAAAGGCTCGACTCCCTGCCGCCGGTCCTGCTCACAACGGCTCAGGAGGCAGTTGGGGAGGTGGCGCGGCAAATTTTACGCCCCGTCATTATCGAGGGGGTGATCCTGACAGCGCTCGGCATGGGCATGCTCATCCTCGCCTTCTTTCTTTCCAAACGCGAAAAAGTCGGGACACCGGCGAAATAACCATTCCAACCGCTCACAAAAAGGGATTTGCGCAACCAGCGCAGGTTCCTTTTGTGATTCCGCAACTTTTCCAACGGCACACCTGTATATCTTTTGAATGACCGTCACAAAATTATCTTCACCATTGAAATCAATCTTTATTGTACTGCGGGGAATGTATCTATTCGCGAGGAAAAAAGCTTTCTCCGCTTTTCTTATTCTCATTTTAACCGCCCTCGCCTGCAACAGAAGCGACCAGTCCATTCCGCCCACGCCGCAGAATTCAATCTTCGATTCAGGTCGCACCGTCTATGGCTTCTTCCCTTCTCCGCCGGAAGTGACATTGCAAAGTGTCTTGCAAACCTTCAAGGATAGTAGCAGGCACGGCGATTTTATCCTCATCCAGCAAAATGCCTCATGGGAGGATTTCCTAAATGGCGTCGAAGGCGAGTCACAAACCCGCACCGACATTCTCAATCAGGTCAAACTTACACGCCAAAACCATCTCGAAACCATCTTTGTTCTTGACGCGCTCAATGGACTCAATCGCCGGGAATTCATCGGTCTGCCTGAGGACTGGGAAGCGAGTTTTGCGAACCCAAACATCCGCGCCGCCTACAAAAACTACGCGCTATGGGTCGTGCGGTCATTTCACCCGCGCTATCTCGGTCTCGCCTCCGAGATCAACACCTACATGGACGCGCACCCCGATGACGCGCCAAACTTCATCAGTCTCTATAACGAAATCTACACCCTCGTCAAAGCCGAATCGCCCAAAACGCTAATTTTCGTCACTTTTCAATGGGATGACCTCAACAATATGTTCCCCCAGCCCGAGGAGGGCAACCGCCAACGGCGTCAACCCAACTGGGAACAGGTCGAAGCCTTCGAACCCAATCTGGATGTCTGGGCGATTTCGACTTACCCCTATTTCATCTTTGGGACTCAAGCGGAAATTCCCGCCGACTACTATACCCCGCTTCTTGCACGGACCGACAAACCGGTCGCCGTTGCCGAGGGCGGATTCTCCTCCCTGGACTTCGGCACCGTACAAGGCTCGCCGGAGGGACAGGTTGCCTATCTCAACACCATCCACACCCAACTCGGACCGCGTCTCGCCTTCTGGGTCAACACCCTGCTCAGCGACTTCAACATCGATTCATATGCCGAACAAATGAAAAAAGACGGTCGCGACCCGCAGGATGCTCAAGCGTTGGGAGCATTTGCTTATATCGGGCTACAAAATACGGATGGTTCTCCCAAGCCCGCGCTGGAGGTGTGGGATAAGTTTCAAGCGTCACAATAACAAAATTATTATCTCAACCTACCTCCCTGCAGTTGCTTATGAGCGATGGCCAAACGGAACAATAATCCGTTTGTGATCCCAAGATACAAAGCAAAAGGGACCATCATCAGCGAATAGAATATTGTCATAAAGGGGATTATCAGGAGTGCAGTTATGATCAAAAACGCCCCGGCAGGGTCTTTTGCAAGAACCAATAATTCCAATACATAACCCGTAGCAAAACTGCCCATTAGTCCCAGCCCATTGAACGTCACCTGTCTGATAAAAAAGAGAAACATATTTTCCATTTCCCCATCAAAGGTTCGAAATGGTTTAGCACATAAATGGACTACCCATATACCGCAGACCGCTCCGGCGATTATTATTCTCTGCCAGCCGCTAAAATCCACGTCACCAGTATCGTACCAGTTCAGATAGATCATAAAACCAGCGCAGGTTGAAACAAAATTGAGTAAACCAATTGCGAAGACAAGGGACTTCTTCATTTCGTCAATTTCACTGGCACCCATTCGCCAAATGCTCATCAAACGTCTCGGCAAAGATGTGATACCCTGAGCCGTCACACCTCGCACGGAAATAATAATAGGTTGTCTCCGCCGGGAATGCCACCGCGTCCAACGAATCCAGACTAGGGTTTGAGATCGGCGTGGGCGGCAGATCGGCATAGAGATAGGTATTGAAGTACGAATCATATTGCAGGTCATCCAAACTCAACGGGCTCTTCCACCACTTCCCCGTCGCAAAGTCATATCCCAGCGCATATTGGACGGTCGGGTCGGCGTCGAGTTTCATGCCAATGTTCAGGCGGTTGAGATAGACGGAAGCGATCAACGGTTTTTCTTCATCGCGCACGGCTTCCCGTTCCACAATGGAGGCAAGAGTCACGGCTTGATAGACTGTTAGTCCCTTTTGGGAGAATGCGTTCGTAAGATCGGGGGTAAGGTGCAAGGCAAAGTTGCGGATAAGTTCATCCACAAATTCATTGATGGTTATATTGCGCGGGAAGATATACGAATCAGGATAGAGAAATCCCTCCACGGAAGATGCCCCAGCCAGGAAATCGAAATCGGCGGAGGGCACCCGCGCGGCGGCGAGAAACTCATCCGGTGTGATGGACAATCCCGAGGTCGGGAGGGAAGCGGCGATTTCCTCCATCCGCCAGCCGGGCAAAACGGTAAATGGGACTTCCGTCGCGGTCGCGTCCTGCAACTCGTGAGCAATATCGATGGCAGACATTGTCGGGCTGAGACGATACTCCCCCGCCTGAATGGACGTATCCAATCCGGAGTAGATCAAATAGGCGCGGAAGGATTCCGCATGACGGATGATCCCGGCGCTTTCCAGGCGAAGGGCGACCGAATTGACCGGCTCACCGATTCCGATCATAAAAGATTGCTCCGCTCCGTTCACATCCCGCGGACGGGTGAGCAAGCCGTCATACCACAACAACCGCGCCGAATACTCGATGCGCTGCGAAAACGTCAGCCATGAAGCGGGCGGGCCATAGATCCGCTCGGCTTGAGAGGGGATGATAAAAATCACAAGAATTAGGCAGATAAAAACAAAAAGAAAAAAAAGTATGATGAGTAGTTTACGCATGAAAGTATCCGTTGGTCGAGTAGTGCTGAGCGTTCATTGCGAAGCACGCGTCGAGGCCACCATGTAGCAAAAGTATGATTATTGGTGGTGGTTTCGATACGGGGTAAAACCGTTGCCTCTGCTCAACCACCGAGGTTTCTTGTTTCCAAATACGATCTTAAGATCATCACCGCCGCCAGTTCGTCCATGTGACCAGCGCGCTTCTTGCGCGAGACGCCCATTTCGATGCGAGCCGCACGGGCATCCTGCGTGCTAAACGATTCATCGAACAACTCGACGGGGACATTCGTCTGTCCCCTCAGGGTTTCGGCAAATTTCGCAGCGCGGCGACCGGCAAGATTTGGATGTCCTTCTTCATCGAACGACTGACCGATCACGATCAACCCTACATCATATCGTGAGACAACATCGGCAATTTGCGCAGCGTCCAACAATCGCGAAACATGTTTAATGACGGTCAACGGGCTGGCAATCGTTCCCGTCGGGTCGCTCAGCGCCAGCCCAATCCGTTTTTCACCATGGTCAACCGCCAAGATTCTCATAAGGCATTTTCACCGCGAAGCACGCCAAGAGCGCAAAAGACTCTTTCTTCTTTCCATTCATCGTTCATTCTGTTACCACTGAGATACGAAACGGCACAATCGGAATCCACTGCCACCACGAGGGAGAAACCGTGATCACTGGCGCGTTCGCCAGGGGCAGCGTCTCATCCAACAAGGATTGGGCGGCTCGCACTCCACGCCCTTGGATGAGCGATGTAACCTGCGTTGAATCCACTTGCTGAACGATTCGCCGTTCCACTCGCATCGTCCAGCGCACGGAACCGTCACTGGCGACCAGCGGCGTTGTAACCGGCTTTATCGTCAGCGAACCGGAGGCAGGGGAAAAGCCCAAGGGCAGAGAAGCGTTCATCGCAAGCGCGGCAAGCTCGGACAGGTCCGAAGCGTCCGCATAGTGAACGGAAAACTCCACCCGCATCGACAATGTCAACTTGGTGCCAGCCGCGCCGGGAGGCAGGTTATATTCCTCCAAAAGGATTTGAGAAACCCGCATCGTTTTCTCGAACAACATATCCCCCGGGCCAACCTCGCCCTTCAATTTTTCACGTGCATCTTCCTCCATCATCTTCATCACCAATTCTTTGACACGCGCACGGTCGTCATCGCTCGCCTGCACAGATGGAAGTTCACGCCCACCCGTGACCGGCTCAGGGTTGATTACCGAAAGCGACAGACCCAGCCTGCCTTCGATGACATTGATCGTTTCCGCATCCACATTGCCGACCAGCCCGCCATCTACGGCCTCAATTGTAAGCACAAGCTTCTTGCCCACGCCCGCATCCACAACCCCCTCTTCGGTTGTTACAAAACGCGCTGTTTCACTCTGCACCACCGTGCCCGCAGGAACCGTCACTTTCTGCTGCGTGAGGTTGCGAAACTCCACCGCGCCCTTCGCCTTCGACTGTGGGATCACACCCTCGCCCGTCACAATCACGGTTTGCGTACCTTCCACAACGATACGTTTCTCGCGCAGCGGCACACTGCCCGTGATAAACACTGCATCCACCGACGGACTCGCAACAACAGGCAACGACACACTTTGTGTTTTCGACACGGGAGTCAATTGGACGGAGGCACGCGGAATGAACAATGCGACCAGCACCAGCACCGCCAACACACCCATGGCGAACGCCCCGACGCGCACCGCCGGATGCGAACGCCACGCTTCTTCCGCAGCCGGAAGTTGATTCCGTTTCTCGCGCAAACCCTTCACTGGAGTATGACGCGGCAAACGTCTGCGTCGCGGCTTGGGCCACGCCACGCGCTGTGCCTGCCCTGTAGACTCGAACACCGGAATCCCCAGCGACTCGGCATCTTCCCTTACGCGCCGTTGACGTGTGACCAATCCCAGTTGCGCGCCGAGTGAGGAGGCATGTCGCTGTAAAACCCTCAGGTCCACTTGCCGCAGTGTGATCCTCTCATACTTGGGCCATACCAGCAAAATGCGCGGCGTCTTCGCCCACGAGAGCCGGTCGCGGACGGAAATGAGGTCATCGTGTGATTCCAGTGTGATAATCTGGGTTTTCATTCAAATAGATTATAACTAAAGACCCGGCGGGTTTGGGAAACCTGTCAGATCTTGTCCATATACTTGACCGTCGTCGATTCTTTATGTATATTACTTGGGTGACAGCATCTTTAGCAGGGACTGTCACCCAACGCCACTCAGAGGAAAATCCATGCCCACGCCAGCAACATTCATCATCAAGAATGCAAAGATATTCACCAGCGACGAGAACAGGCCAAACGCGGAAGCGGTTGCCGTGAAAGCAAATCGAATCATCTATGTTGGGGATAATCAGGGAGTTGAACCGTATATTGGCAGGAATACCCGCCTCATCGACGGGCAGGCACATACCCTCACGCCCGGCTTTATCGATACACATGTCCATTTACTGTGGGGCTCGATCTGGATGGGCAACGCCCAATTACAGGAAGTCCGAACCAAAGAAGATCTGAAAAACGTGTTGCTGGAATTTGCCGAGAAGACTAGGACCGAGCAATGGGTCGTTGGACGCGGCATCAAATACAGCATTGTTTCCACGCGTCAGGAATTGGATGAGATCATCGCCGACCGTCCCGTGTATATCGGCGCGTTCGATGGTCACACCGGCTGGGCAAACACCAAGGCACTCGAAATGGCGGGCATCCTGCACGATGACAGGCGCGAAATGCCTAATGGGATTATTGTCCGTGATGAGACTGGACTCGCCACAGGCGAACTACGCGAAGGCGATGCCATGAATGCCGTCATGGGTCTGGTGCCGCTCCCTGATGAAGCCCGTAAACGTGAACTCTTGAAACTTGCCATCCATGAATTCAACAAAGCCGGTATTACCAGCGTCCATAACATGAATGGTGACATGGAAGAATTGATGGCATATGCCGCGCTGGAAGACGCGGGCGAGATCCACATGCGGGTCTACGTGCCGTACCACGTCAAGCCGGAGACGAGGGAAGAGGAACTTTGGGAAGCCGCCGAAATGGCAAAGGTTCAGATGGACTACGTGCGCGGCGGCGCGGCAAAATTTTTCATGGACGGCGTGTGGGAATCCTACACCGCGTTCAACCTCCAACCATATGCAGATGACCCCCGCATCGAAAAAGTAGAGCCCATCTTCACACTGGATCATTTTGTAAAAATGGCATCCGTCTGCGACAAAATGGGCTTGCAGATTGCCGTCCATTGCTGCGGCGATGGAGCCGTGCGGCAGGCGCTGGATGGCTACGAACAGATCCAAAAATTGAACGGGGTACGAGACAGCCGTCACCGGGTGGAACACATCGAAGTCTGCCAGCCAGAGGACATGCCGCGCTTCAAGGAATTGGGCGTCATCGCCTCCATGCAGACCAGCCATGCGCCGTTCAGCGTGGAAGAGGATATAGTGTGGACTAAACGCACCGGCCCTGAGCGTTGGCCCTATTCCTTTGCTTGGCGTGACCTGAAAAACGCCGGCGCGCACTTGTCACTCGGCAGCGATTGGACGGTCGCGCCCTTCGACCCGATGGTCAACATCTTTGTGGCGCTCAATCGCAAACCGCTTGGCAACAGCCCCGACCAGCGATTGACACTCGAAGAATGCATCCTCGGCTACACGCGCGATGCGGCATATGTCGAGTTCAAAGAACAGGAAAAGGGGCAGATCAAGGAAGGCTATCTTGCCGATCTGGTCCTGTTCTCGCACGACCTTTTTGAAGTAAACCCCGAAGAGATCATGAGCGCCAAACCGGTCCTCACCCTGTTCGACGGTCAGATCGTGTACGAGGCATAATATCGATGCGGACTTACGCGCTGAGGCGCATCCTTCAAACCATCCCGATCCTGTTCATCATCAGCATCCTGCTCTTTCTCATGGTACGCGCCGCGCCGGGCGGACCGCTGACCGCGGCGCGCCGTAACCCAAACATCACCAAGGAACAACTTGAACTGCTCGAAGAAAAACTCGGGCTGAACGATCCGCTCCCGGTGCAGTATGGTCGCTGGCTCGGCGAAATGTTTTCAGGGAATATGGGCGAATCGATCAAGTTCCACCGCCCAGTCTCAGAGATGATCCGCGAACGCATTCCCAACACACTGACCCTCGTCGGCGCGTCGTTTTTATTGACCTTGATCCTCGCCGTTCCCATCGGAGTCCTCTCCGCGCGCAAACCATACTCGTTCTTCGATTACGCCATGACGACGATTACCTTCATCGGTCAATCTATTCCGGTCTACTGGCTGGGGCTGGGGCTGATTGTGATCTTTTACGTGACACTCAAGCATCCGGTCACAGGCGATCCGCTCTTCCCGGTTGGGGGGATGAACACCTACGGCAAGGAAGGCGACCTGCTAGACCGTCTCTGGCATCTCGTCCTTCCGGTGACTGCCCTTAGCCTGGGCTGGATCGCGTGGTATTCGCGTTTTCTGCGCTCCAGCATGCTCGACATTCTGCACGAAGATTACATCCGCACCGCGCATGCCAAGGGACTGCGTGCCTGGGTCGTGCACTACAAACACGCGCTCAGCAACGCCATCCTGCCTCTGATTACACTCATCGCGCTCGATTTGCCGAGTCTCTTCGCGGGTGCGCTCTTCGTCGAAACAATTTTCTCGTGGCCCGGCATGGGACGTCTTTTTTGGGATGCTGCCAAGGGGCGCGATTATCCTGTCCTGCTCAGTGTGGTCATGATCACGGCGGTGCTTATCATCGTGTGCAACATCCTCGCCGATCTTGCGTATGGCTGGCTCAACCCACAGGTGAAATATGAATGAGCTGAGTCTCGGCAACCGACAGAGCGAAAGCGTCGCGGCGCTTATTGTTCGGCGCTTTTTCAAACATCGACTCGCCGGCATTGCCATCGCAGTCCTGGCCGTGCTGGTGATCGAGTCAACGTTCGCCTTTCTCAGCCGATACGATCCCACCACGCAGAACCCGACGAACAGTTTCCAGACATCGAATGCGGAGCACTGGTTTGGCACGGATGAACTGGGACGCGATATCTTCACCCGCATCCTGTACGGCGGACGCGTCTCCCTCACGGTGGGCCTGCTCTCGACATTCCTATCGATTGCCCTCGGAGTCGTTGTCGGCGCGCTCTCGGGCTATTACGGCGGTCTGATCGACTCCGCCCTCATGCGCATCACGGATGCCTTCCTCACCTTCCCCACCATCTTCGTGCTGATCCTGTTGGGAGCCTTCCTGCGCGAGCAACAAGCCGCGTGGCTGAAGAACAGCGTTTTCGTGGTCATTATCATCATCGCCGCCCTTTCCTGGATGTGGCCCGCTCGTCTTGTGAGGAGTCTCTTCCTCGTGCTGCGCGAACGCGAATTTATCACTGCCACGCGTGCCCTCGGCGGAAGTGATACCCGCATCATTCTGCGGCATATTCTGCCGAATTGTATTGGCCCCATTTTGGTGAGCGGGACTTTGCAGATGGCATCAGCCATCATCACCGAATCAGGGTTGAGTTATCTGGGCTTTGGCGTACAACCGCCCACGCCGACATGGGGCAGCATCCTGGCCACCGCCCAGAACCAGGTCTTTCGAGCGCCGTGGATCGCGTTCTACCCCGGCTTGATGATCTTCATCACTGTAATGGCGATCAACTACATTGGCGACGGATTGCGCGATGCCTTTGATCCGTATGTGATTCATACCGAGAAGTAAGGCAAAGTTAATTTTGCCGTACGATAAACCAAAAGGAGAAGAGAATGAAAACCAAACTGTTTAGCCTGCTCGTCCTGTTGAGTCTCGTGCTCAGCGCCTGCGGAGGTGGAGGCGCGACCGAGGCTCCAGCTGCGGACCCCGGATCCGTAACGGAACCAGCAACCGGCGGCGAAGGAGGCGGGACCGTCACCTTGATCCTGCCTGAGGAGCCGACCACGCTCAACTTCTTCCTCGCCGATGCCGCCATCGTCCGTCAAGCCGCGGAAGCCACCAGCATGACCGGTCTTGCCACCATCAATGAAAAAGGCGAATTTGTGCCAATGCTGGCGCAGGACCTGCCCACGCTCGATAACGGCGGTCTCTCGGCCGATTACCTCACCGTGACCTGGAAACTGCGCGAAGGACTCAAGTGGTCTGACGGCGAACCCATCACATCGGACGACATCAAATTTACCGTGGAGGTACTCTCGAACCCGAATTCGGGCGCGGTGGCTGGCACGGGTGGCTTTGATCTCATCACCGGGGTTGAAACGCTGGACGACCTCACCGCCGTGTTGACTTATTCACAGCCATATCCCGGTTATATCGATCAATTTGCCTATGGCTTGCTGCCGCGTCATGCCACCGGAGCCGCCGAAGACATGACCGCTTGGGATTGGAACCGTCAGCCGGTTGGTGCGGGTCCGTTCGTTGTTTCCAATTGGGTATCGGGCGAAAGTATTACGATGACACGCAACCCCAATTACTTTGAAGAGGGTAAGCCCTATCTCGATTCGCTCGTGTTTCGCATTGTGCCTGAACCCGCCGCGCAGACTGCCATGATGTTGAACGGCGATGCGCAATTCCATTTGTGGCCCGGCGAGTTCAAAGAGGATTACGACAAACTGCTAGCAGGGAAAGCCACACAGCATTTGATTCCCGGAATCTGGAACATGGCAATCGATTTCAACCTGAGCGCGCCGTTCGACGGCGACCCGACCGCCGCAACGCCGCACCCCATCCTTGGCGACATCCGCGTGCGGCAGGCGATTGCCAGCGCCATCAATTACGAGTCATTGCAGAAGGATGTGCTGCGAGGCAGTGTCAGCGACTCGACCAACCCGTTTGCGTATGGCTGGTATCAGTGCGATCTGCCGCGCAAGTTCGGATACGATGTCGAAAAAGCCAACCAGCTTTTAGATGAAGCCGGGTGGGTGATGGGCGACGACGGAATCCGCGTCGCCAAGGGAGCCATGTACGCGCCGGATGGGACCCGCCTCTCTCTCGAACTTCAGGGCTATACCGCTTTCGATCCGCTGCAACTCACCGAGGAATTCATTGTGGAAAACCTCAAAGCTGTAGGCATCGAAGCGCGCATCCAGAACTACGACTTTTCGATCATCTTCGGCACATACGAGGATAATTCCCCGCGCATGGTCGGCGACTTCGACATGCTCATTTTTGACCGCGGCTTCACCACCGAACCACAGGGCTACAACTTCGATGCATATTCCTCCACCCGCATCCCCACTGCGGAAAATCCCAGCGGTGGAAATTACTTCCGCTGGGTGAACCCCGAAGTGGACGCGGCGCTCGAAACCGCTGGCAGCAGCTTCGACCAGCAAGTCCGCAAGGATGCCTACTGCAAGATTGGACAGGCGGTAATTGACGACTTGCCGCAGGTTTACCTCTATTTATTTCAGGATAATTACGGCGTGGCGGACAGTCTCACTGGCTACACGCTCAGCACTTGGGGCAGCATGAGCTGGGGTGCGCAGAATTGGAAGTACAAGTAGCCTGGCAGAAAAACAGACAACAAAACGTGGAGTCGGAATTTGTTCGGCTCCACGTTTTGTTTATTCATACAATCGTGCAGCGTGACGCACCAAATCGACAAATTCTTCCATATCGCGTTCACGCGGCATGGATTCATAGATGCGCATGGCTTCGCGGTAGACGTGGTCGAGAGAACTTTCTTCCGCCCAGTAACTTTGCTTGAGGATTTCGGCATATTCTGCTACCACAACTGCACGCTGAAAATAGATGTCCGCTTCGCGGAAATCGCGCGCCAGTTCGTCGGCGTAGAAATCCTGCGAGAGTTCGGTCACGGAGTGGGTATCGGGGTCTTCCCAGCGCAGGTAGACCGTCGCAACTCTGCCGTAGGCTTCGGGGTACAACTTGACCTCATACAGCGCTGTGACGGAATGTCCCGCGCCAATCTCGCCTGCATCTACGGAATTATCACGGAAATCTTCGTCAGCGACGGCGCGGTTCTCGAACCCAACCAGGCGGTAGCGCATTACGACTTCGGGGTTGAAATCCACCTGCACCTTGGCATCCATGGCAATGGTTTGCAGGGTGCTGGTGAGATTATCGATGAAAAGCCGCTTGGACTCGCGCATGTCATCCACATAGGCGTAGAAACCGTTGCCATTGTCAGCGAGTTGTTCCATAAGCACGTCGTTGTAATTGTCCATGCCAAAGCCGATGGTGGTCATGGTCACGCCCTCTTCGACGTGTCCGCGGATCTCATCGAGGATGATCTCTGATTCGGTGTTGCCCATGTTGGCAACTCCGTCCGAGCACAGGATGACACGGTTGATGCCGTCGGGTTTGAACTCGTGCATTGCCATGCGGTAACCGAGACGAATCCCTGCTTCGGCATTCGTTACGCCTTCGGGGTGCAAGCTATAAATGGCGGAGAGAATCGCATCTTTATCGGAACCAGATGTCGGTTCCAGAACGACGCGGGCGTCTGTTCCGTAGACTACGATGCTGACCGTGTCACGATAATCGAGTTGTTCGACAAGCAATTCCAGCGAGCGCTTAACCAGTCCAAGGCGGTTATCCATGTCCATCGAACCGGAGACGTCTATCACGAAGACCAGGTTGGCATCCTTGCGCTCGGTTTCGGGGACTTGATAACCCTGGATGCCGATGCGCAGCATCTGGTAACGCTCAGTTTCAGTAAACGGAGAGGGCGCGCCGTCGATGCTGATACCAAATGCCTGATGACGCGGCGGGTTGGGGTAGTTTTGATTGAAGTAGTTGACGTACTCCTCCACACGGACGGAGTCTGGTGGCGGTAGATTTCCTTCCGAAAGATAGTTTCGCATGATGGTGTAGGAACCGGTGTCCACGTCGAGGGCAAATGTGGAAAGGTTGTCATCTTCTGTATCTATCGAAGGGTTGACCCCGTAATCTTCAAAGAACATGTCGTACGGTTCACGATTGGAAGGTGGGAGGTTGGAATTTGGCGCGGTAAATGTTGGACTGAAAAACGGCGCTTCGGCGGGAGCCGCTGTCGCAGCGGGTTCTTCGGGATGATAATTCTGTGGTTGGGATTGGGTCGGCGCTTCTGTAGCAGCCGCCCCACAGGCAGAAACCAGCAAAACAAATAACAACCCCAGTAAAAGGGCTTTCCATTTGGTGTTCATCTTCTTCTCCTTATTGGGTTTTGGCTGAAATGCAATGGAACGAACAGACGGGTCGGCGTTCCCATTTGTTCACAAGAGGATCGCTGTTACATATTTCCTCCTTTCGGATGGTCGAGAAATGTTGTTCATTTATGGAGTTGACGCTAGGCAAGTACAAATGTTCCCTGCCGCCGTATTCCCCCTGAATCAAAAAACGGACAGCCTGTGCGCTGTCCGTTCATCGAACGGGTCGTGATTCTACGCCATGGTCAGGACGACAACCGTATCGCCATCCATGGAAACGATTGTGATGGTCAGGATGCTGGTATCCTTTTGAAAAGCCAGGATCGCGCCATTCTCGTCGCCCGGCATGGAGAACATTGGAGACCAGCCGGATTTAATCATTTCAGCGTTGTAAAAATCCTCGGCTTCCTTGACCGTGCCGGTGAATTTGAAACTGTAATTGTTGGCGTCATGTTCCTGCCCGGCGGTCGCCTGCGGCATGACCGGAACCCCCTTCCATTCCGCGACCGGTTCGCCTTTCGGATCGAACATATTTCCAAAATCAGGCAACACGGAGGGAACCGCTTCCAGAGTCTCCATGGGCAACGCGGAGGGCAGAGCTTCCAGCGTCTCGACCGGGATGGCGGTGGAAATGGCCGTGCCGATTGCTTCAGCAGTCTTCGCAGCGTCCTGCACCTGATTCAGTTGCCGGTCGATGAAGTTACAGGCAAGTGTAAAAATGACGAGCATGGTCAGTAAAAGAAATTTTGATACGCGTGACATGATTCTCTCCTTTGTAGGGCGCAATGATAATCGATTGTCATCCCGCCTGTGGAGGGAGATATGTACTACAATAATGCAGTCCAACCATTGCAAGGAAAAGACCCCATGACATCCCTCCCCTGGTATCACAAAACCGCCATCTACCAAATCTACCCACGTTCATTCTACGACAGCAATGACGACGGAATTGGTGATCTGCAAGGCATCATCCAGAAACTGAATTATCTCCACGAATTGGGATTCGAGACCCTCTGGATCTCTCCGTTCTTTTCCTCCCCCCAGGCTGATTTCGGTTACGACATCTCGGACTACACCGACATCGCTCCCGAATACGGCACGATGACCGATGCCCTGCAATTGATCGACGAAGTCCACAGGCGGGAGATGAAGATTGTCTTCGACATGGTCATGAACCACACATCAGACCAGCATCCGTGGTTCAAGGAATCGCGCTCCTCGCGCGGCAATCCCAAAGCGGATTGGTATCTTTGGCGTGACAAGCCAAATAACTGGATGAGCGTTACCGGCGGCAGCGGCTGGCATTATGCCGAAGAACGCGGGCAATATTACTGGGCATCCTTCCTTCCCTTCCAACCCGACCTGAACTACCGTAATCCCGAAGTCAAGCAGACCATGCTGGATGTTGTCCGTTTCTGGCTGGACAAAGGCGTGGATGGTTTTCGACTCGACATTTTCAACTACATCTACAAAGATCGTGAGTTTCGGAATAATCCCTTGTCTTTCAAGCTATTCCCCAGCGAGGATGATTTTTCAGGTTTCTTCCAAAATCCCAAATATACCGTCAACCTGCCGGAGAGCTTCGAATTTGCCAAAGAATTCCGAAACACCTGTGAGGAATTTGGCGGGAGGTTATCAATCGGCGAAGTGAGCGGCGGCAAGAATATCCTGCGCAAATTTTTGGGTGACGAGACCAATAACGGATTAACTCTCGTCTTTGACTTCAAAATGATGAACTTCAAATTCACGGCAGACTACTTCCGTGTCCTGATTCGCGAGATGGAAACGCATTACCCCAAGCCCTTCATGCCGGTCTATGTATTCAGCAATCACGACAGGCATCGCAGCATCTACTGGCTTAAAGGAGATATGCGCAAGGCGAAATTACTTGCCCTGCTTCAATTGACCGCGCGCAGCGTACCATGTTTGTACTATGGCGAAGAAATTGGCATGAACAATTCCGAATTTTCTGTTGCAACCGCTCTTGACCCTCTCGCGCAAAAATTCTGGTTCATCCCAAGATCCCTCTCCAAGCGGATTGGGATGCTTGTCAACCGTGACGAAGTTCGCACACCCATGCAATGGGATGGAACGAAGAACGCAGGTTTTTCAGCCGCTCAGAGGACATGGCTCCCCGTGCATGAAAACTTTGCTTCAATCAATGTGGAAAGGCAAAGTAAGGATTCGGGCTCCTTACTGAATACCATCCGCGCCGTGATGAAGATCCGTAAACAGGAACAGGCACTGCAGGAGGGTTCGCTGGAACTTCTGGAGAACCTGCCCCAAGGTGTACTCGGCTATGTAAGGAAATTTGACAACAGGCAAGTCATTGTTTTGTTGAATTTTGAGGAACAGGAAAAGGAATTTCCATTCGAGTGTTATGAATGCTTGCTCAAGCTATCGGCAAGCGACGAAGCAAAAGAAAAAGCCATCCGGCTGGATGGCTTTGGCGGCATGGTCGTAACTGCTGGAGTCGTTCGCTTGTAGGCTTTCGCCTCCAAAACCCCAAATTTATTTCAACTTCTCTTGTAGAGCCTTCGCAATCTTTTCCGACGCACTTGATACATCGCCTTGAGGTAGACTGCCCTGAGCCATATTTGGGCGTCCTCCACCTTTTCCTCCGATAGCTGCGATCAAATCCCCAGCTTTGACACCACGTTGAACCAGATCCCTGCCCGCAACTGCAACAACCTTTCCTTCATCATTAGCAAATATGGCCGTACCACCCGAATATTTCTGTGTAAATTTGTCACCCATTAGTCGCATAGTTTCCACGTCAATATCAGGCATTTTTACAGCAAGAAATGGAACATTATCAGAAATTATCTCAACATTTGCCATTTGTGTTTCAAAAGTTGAAAAAGCTTGTTTGGCCCGCAGGTTGGCAAGTTCCTTTTTGAGGTCGGAAATTTCATCCTGCAAAGACTCAACCTTGAGCGGCACCTCATCGATGGAGGATTTCAACGCTCCAGCAGTTTGCTTCAGCATCTTGAAGCGTTTGGCAATCAACTCATAGGCGCCGCGCCCAGTCACCGCTTCGATGCGGCGGATGCCCGCTGCTGCCGATCCTTCGCTGACAATAAGAAACACGCCAACATCCGATGTGCGATCAAGATGTGTGCCGCCGCACAGTTCGTAGGAATATTTCTGCTCCACTTCGACCGCCGCGGTTGGATGGACGACCGCCTGCTCCGTAGGCATATCCAAGCCGACTGGCGAGATCGTTATTGTTCGGACGATCTCACCATATTTTTCACCAAACAATGCCATGGCGCCTTCTGCGATGGCATCTTCACGAGACTTCAAATGCGGGAATACTTCCATGTCCGCTGCAACAGCGTCGTTGACGATCTTCTCAACGCGCTCGATCTGTTCGGGAGTCATCGCCTCGGGGTGGGTGAAGTCGAAGCGCAGGTGTGTCGGCGCGACAAGCGAACCCGCCTGACGGGCATGATGACCTAGCACCTGGTGCAATGCCGCATGGAGCAGGTGAGTCGCAGTGTGGTTACGCATGATGTCATGCCGACGGATCATATCCACTTCGGCAATGGCAATATCACCCACTTTGGGTTGACCGGAGATGACTGTCCCCACATGGACGATCACACCCGCGGATGGTTTCCGCATGTCTGTGACTTCAATCTCCCAATCGCTCCCCCGCAGATAACCCGTGTCCGAGATCTGACCGCCGGATTCGATGTAAAAGCCTGTCTTCGGCAAAACAACCTCGACTACATCATCCAGTGCAGCAGATTGAACCGATTCGCCATTCACCACCAACGACAAGACTTCACCTTTCACACGCTGACTGGTGTAGGGATCGTACTCCACGCCGTGATCGCCAAGTTTCTTTTCCTTGTGCAATTGCTTGAAGATGCCCGCATAGAATTCGGCATCTTCGCCCCCCATCCTGCCCATGGCTTTGCCGCCGCCGGAGGCAACGCTATGCTTCTCCTTGGCATCGTTGAAACCGGACTCGTCCACATCAAGCCCCTGTTCGCGGGCGATGTCGCGGGATATCTCAAAGGGAAGACCGTAGGTGGCATAAAGATCGAAGGCTTTGTGCCCGTCAAGGATTTGAGAATTGGAGGATTTAAGCTCGGAGAGTAGATTCTCCAAATGGGCGGTACCCGCCTCCACCGTACGCGCGAAGCGGATCTCTTCCCGCGTTAGGTTGTCGAAGATGGTCATCCGATTCTTTTCCAGTTCCGGGTAAAAGCCGCCATATTCCGCGATAACCGCCTCCGCCACCTTCGCAAGGAACGGTTCGTGAAGCCCGATCTTGGTGCCGAAACGCGCCGCACGTCGAATGATCATGCGGGTGACATAGTTGCGTCCTCCGTTGCCAGGGACGACGCCATCAGCGATGAGAAATGCCGCCGCGCGGGCATGGTCGCAGATCACACGGTAGGGAGTAAAGTCCGCGTACATTTGCTCTTCGGTATGACCCGTCAGTGAGCGCAACACATTTAGTGAGCCGGTGAAGAGGTCTGTCTTGTAGTTCGAGTCGACGCCCTGCAAAACAGAGACAATGCGTTCAAAGCCCATTCCGGTATCGACGTGTTTGGCGGGGAGGGGTTCGAGGCGACCGTCATCGAAGAGGTTGTATTGGATGAATACGTTGTTCCATAACTCGAGGAAGCGCGTGCATTCGCCGTTTACACCACAGCGATGCGGTTGACCGCGTAGGTTATCACGTTCTTCGCCGAGGTCGATGTGTATCTCCGAACACGGACCACATGGGCCGACCTCCGCCATCTGCCAGAAGTTCTCTTTGCGCCCGAAGAACAGCACGTGCGAAAGATCGAAGCCAGGCTGTTCCTTCCAGATATTGGCGGCTTCATCGTCGCGCGGAACATTGCCTTTGTCATCTTCAAAGCAGGTGGCGTAGAGTTTATCCTTGGGCAGCCCCCACACTTCGGTGAGTAACTGCCACGACCAGGCGATGGCTTCCTTTTTGTAGTAATCGCCAAACGACCAATTGCCAAGCATTTCAAAGAAGGTATGATGGGTGTCATCACGCCCCACGTCTTCGAGATCGTTGTGCTTGCCAGCCACGCGCATGCATTTCTGCGAGTCGACGGCGCGGGTGTAGGGTTTTTTGTCGGTGCCGATGAATACGTCTTTGAATTGGACCATGCCCGAGTTGGTGAAAAGAAGCGTGCTGTCTCCGCCCGGGACAAGCGACATCGAGGGCACGGCAGTATGTCCATGTTTGACGAAGAAGTCGATGAAGGTTTGGCGGATTTCATTGCCGGTCAGTTTTTTGGTCATACGGTCTCCAGATGGATTTGTGGCGGAATTATACCAAGTTGCCAGAGGGCAAAACAAAAAGTCCCGAACCTGCGGCAGGTTCGGGACCGGAGAACAAAATCAGTCTCAAGCCGGCACAGGCAAAGAGGGCGCACACATGGCAGCGGCAGCTTGAGCTGTAATTAAAACTTTCAGAAAAGTGACCCTTCGTTTCATGCGCTAGATTATATCACCTGGTCCGGCTGACTCGAAAGCAAAATCAGCCGATGTACTGGCCCTTGACCCAGGCAGATTCGACATTCTTCTGTGTTTTTGCAGTACGCGTCACTCCTGCCTAAAGTGCATGAATTGGGCGGGAAGTGAGCAATGACGGGTTGCATTCCCGTCCATCTTGCCTATAATGGGAATATGCAAGGATGTATTACAAAATCCATCACAAAAGGAGTTCAACATGGCCGGCAAATTCACACTCAGAAAGACCGACAAGGGAAATTTCGTATTCAACCTCAAGGCGTCGAACGGGCAGGTTATCCTGACCAGTGAACCGTATTCGGATAAACGCAGTGCCATGAATGGCATTGAGTCTGCCCGTAAGAATGCGGGAAAGGACTCGAACTTCGAGCGCCGCACTGCCAGCAATGGACAGCCGTATTTTGTGCTCAAAGCCGCCAATACCCAGGTCATTGGGCAAAGCGAAATGTATTCCACAAAAGCCACCATGGAGAACGGTATCGCCTCCGTGATGAGAAATGCCTCAGGCGCCATATTGGAGGACCTGACAGAAAAGTAACCTTCCACCCGGACGGCGAAGTCAGGTGCAGGGGAAAAAGGGTATCAGGAACCATTGACCTTGCATTGGAAGACAGGAAATTCGGACAATTGTGGTTTTTTGTGTCGCCTCGGAGAAGTCTTCGGGGCGACATCTCTTCTCGTCGAACCGTTTTCGTCATTACCCCGCTCTCAACTGCTGGAAACACCAAGAGAGCAACCAGCTTTGCCCGCTGCCCCGCTCCTCACACTACGGTATAATTCTCCACATGACCCCAACCATTATCGGTGTACGATTCACCAAAGTCGGCAAAATCTACCATTTCGACACCTCCGCCGTTCCTGATGTGGAAGTCGGCGAACATGTCATCGTGGATACCTCCCGCGGGAAACATCTCGGGGAGGTTGTCCAACTCGTGAAGGAAACGCTCCCACAACCGGAGGGCGGCTGGAGGTCCGTGGAGCGACGCGCCACCCCGCGCGACCTGCTCCTGCTCCAATCCTGGCAATCCAGACAGACCGAAGCCATGATCAACTGCCGCGCCCGCGCTGCGGAACTCCATTTGGAGGGCGTCAAGATCGTCGCCGCAGAATACAATTACGACGGCTCGCGTCTTGCCTTCCTCTTCAGCACGGAGAGCGAGGAAAAGGTCGATCTCAAATCCCTCAAGCGGGACATGCAGAACCTGTATCCGAACACGCATATCGAAATGCGGCAGATCGGTCCACGCGACGTGGCAAAAATCATCGGCGGCATGGGCGCCTGCGGAATCGAAACGCGCTGCTGTTCCAAATTCCTGACCGATTTCTCGCCCATTTCCATCAAGATGGCGAAAGAACAGGGCATCTCGCTCACGCCCAACGAGATCACCGGCATGTGCGGACGCCTGCGTTGCTGTCTTATCTATGAGTACGAGCAATACGTGGAAGCGCGCAAACAACTGCCTAAACGCAACAAGCGTGTGGTCACACCCAAAGGAGAGGGAAAGGTAGTTGATGTCCTGCCCATGAGCAACAAAGTCATGGTGATGCTCGAAGATGCCGAAGGCAAGCGAGTCATCGAAACTTTCGACCACACCGATTTGCAACCCTGGGACGAACTCGAAGCCCTGCGGCGAAAATCGGAAGCGCCCTGCGATCGCCACAACACCGGCGGATGCACCTGTGGCAAGAAAAGTCCGCGCGAACAAAAGACCAACTGACCTTGCGGGCGGAGCGATGCTCCGCCCTGCACTTTTATAAGAATACCCAACAACCTGCGCACGCCTCTTTTCCCGCCGGAGCCTGCTTCATGGAACCCGAACTCTGGACCACCCCTCAGCATATCCTCGTCATCCTTGCCCATCCCGACGACCCCGAATTCTTCTGCGGCGCGACACTCGCCAAATGGGCGCGTGCAGGCCATCGAATCACCTATCTCCTGCTCACCTGCGGCGACAAAGGCTTCAACCCGACCACACACCCTGAAATGACCCCTGAACAGCTGTGCGCCATCCGCCACGAAGAACAGTACGCCGCAGCAAAACTCATCGGCGCAGATGCGGTTCACATTCTCGACCATCCAGATGGCTACCTCGTCCCTGACCTGAAGCTGCGCCGGGAGGTCGTGCGCGAAATCCGCCGCCACAAACCCGACATCCTCGTCACCTGCGACCCGCAAAATTTATTCGCCGCCTACGGCATCAACCACCCCGACCACCGTGCTGCCGGGCAGGTTGTGCTGGATGCCGTCTTCCCTGCCGCCGGCAACCCGGTCTACTTCCCTGAACTGCTCGAAGAAGGTTTCCAGCCGCACATGCCCAAAGAAGTCTGGTGTTCGCTGACCCTGCAGCCCAACGTAACCGTCGATGTCACCGACATGTGGGACATCAAAATGCAAGCCATCCTCCAGCACAAGACCCAGGTGCAGGATCCCGAAAAACTGATCGAACGTCTCAAATCCCGCCGCGCCGAAGATAGCACAGAGGAAAATCCGCGCTATGAAGAAAAGTTCAGAGTCGTAAAATATGGCTAGAAAGCTAACAGGGTAGCGTTCGCACTAACTTTCAACTTTCAAACTTTCAAACTCAAGAACGGAGCACCCAATGATCGACTTCCTCCCTCAAGCCCGGGAACTTTTCCCCTACACCCAGGCCCTGCGGCGAGACCTTCATATCCACCCGGAACTTGGCTTCCGCGAAATTCGCACAGGCGGCATTGTGGCAAAGGAACTCGAAGCCCTCGGCATCGAAGTGACCAAGGGCGTCGGTAAAACCGGCGTGGTCGGTCTGCTCGAAGGAGCGAAACCGGGACCCACTCTTCTCGTTCGGTTTGACATGGACGCCCTCCCCATCACCGAAGAAACCGGCGCGGAATATGCCTCGCAGAACAACGGCGTCATGCATGCCTGCGGGCACGATGGTCACACGGCAATAGGACTTACCGTTGCCAAAATGCTTCACAGCCGCCGCGACGAACTGGCAGGCACGATCAAATTCTGCTTCCAACCGTCCGAGGAGGGTCACAACGGTGAAGAAGTGGGCGGCGCGGAGATGATGATACGCGACGGTGTACTCGACTCACCCAAAGTGGATCGGACTCTTGCACTCCACATCTGGAACGAAAGACCTCTCGGTTGGCTTGGCATTGCAGGCGGGCCTGTCATGGCGGGCGCGGAGGAATTCAAAATCAAAATCACGGGCAGGGGCGGGCACGGCGCCATCCCACAACAGACCGTCGATCCCGTTGTCGCGTCGGCGCAGATGATCAACGCACTGCAAACCATTGTTTCGCGCAATGTTGCCCCGCTCGATACAGCGGTGATCAGCGTGACGACAGTCCACTCGGGGACGGCGTTCAATGTCATCCCGCAAACAGCAGAACTCACGGGAACAATCCGCACGTTCGATATCGGGGTCAGGCAACGGGTCCTGAAGCGATTCGAGCAAATCGCGCGCGGCGTTGGCGAAGCGATGGGGTGTCAGGTCGATGTCACCCTCAAACGGATCACGCCCGCTCTCATCAACGACAATGCAGTTGCATCCAAAGTGCAGGAAGCCGCACGGCGCGTCCTCCCCGAATCCGATCTAGATACTGCCGGTTACACCACGATGGGCGCAGAAGACATGGCGTTCATGCAGGAGAAGGCGCCTGGTTGCTATTTCTTCGTAGGCTCAGCAAATGTAGAACAACATCTGGATTATGGTCATCACCATCCCAAATTTGACTTTGATGAGCAAGTCTTGATCCACGCCTCGGCTTTGATGGCATCCGCTGTAATGGAAATTCAGAACTCATGAAACGCTTCACACTAAGCCTGTGCCTGCTTCTGCTCATCGGGTGTTCGCCTGCCCTGACAGCCACCCCGTTAACCGCTCCCCCATCCGAGACTCCCACCGCAACACCGACAGCCGCTTCCCAGGCATGCGCGTACATGTGGGCATCTCAAAATCTGACTGATCTCACATTGGAATTACAGGAAGCCATCAAGGATGTCCAGCCTGACGCGCAAGCCTATGCTTTTGCTTTCGGCGAGGATTGCATCTATGAAGACGGACACAAGGCATTCAGTGCCATGGAAACAGACTTCAACGTGACATTACAGGTCACTGATCTTGCAGATGAGAACGAACTGGGAAACTGGATCATAAAGACCATGCAGGTGATCGAAACCCTGCCAAAGGAAAAGATCGTTGGTCCACGACCGGGACGCGTGACAATGATTTTCACAGTTGGGAGTGATCAAAAATTCTTCAATTTCTACATCGACAAGTATCAGGCCCTGCCCAAAGGCATGGCAGGGTGGGAAATTTATCAATCCCTACAAACTCAACAATAGTGTATTTCGCTTTGTAGATGACGGTCACTTTTTGCAAGTTATGACTGGTTGTCTTTTTATTAAGCCATTGTGCCTACGCGCAGATTTATCGCCTTGACAAATCCTGTCTCATAGCATATACTGCGTTTAGTAATTACTAAACATACAAAACAAAAGAGTAATTATGGCAACCACACTCACTCAAATCAAAAAAGATTTCGTCGAAGGGCTCAGCCAGATCAGCCGCTTTTGGGGCTTCCCCAAAGGGATGGGCGCCATCTTCGCCGTGTTGTACCTCTCCCCCACTGCCCTCTCGCTGGATGAGATTGTGGAAAGGACAGGCTTGACGAAAGGTGCGGTCAGCACGGAGGTGCGCACGCTGGCGCGGATGGGACTGGTACACCGCTCCACGAAACTCGGCGACCGCAAGGATTACTACACCGCCGAAACGGATTTCTACGCCGCTGTCCGTTCCATTTTGCAGGAACGGCAGAATTCAGAGTTTGACCGCGCAGTGCGTTCGGTAAAAGAGACGCTGACGAGGCTGGAAGAAAACTGGGTGGAAAACGATGAATGGAATTTCGTCTATGAACGGGTGAAGGCTTTGCAGGAATTTTTCGATGCGATTGACAGCCTGGCAAAAGCGGTCATTCGGCTGGAGAGTTTGGGTCTGTCGAACGTGACGAAGATTTTGAGTGTGTTGAAATGAACGGAGACAAAATGAAAATTGCAGTGACAGGCGCGTTTAGTTATTCGGGCAAGTACATCGCCAGGCGGCTTTTGGAGCGCGGCGAGGAGGTCATCACATTGACGGGTCATCCCAACCGACCCGACCCTTTCGGCGGGAAGGTGAAAGCCTACCCCTTGGATTTCAACGAAGCCAGCATGACCCAATCACTGCGCGGCGTGGATGTACTGGTCAACACCTATTGGGTGCGGTTCGACAAGGGCGAGAACACCCAGCCGCGGGCAGTGGAGAACACCCGCAAACTGGTCAACGCCGCCAAAGTAGCAGGCGTGAAGCGGATTGTGCATATCAGCATCGCCAATCCCTCAGCCGATTCGCCTTTGCCGTATTACTGGGGCAAGGCGGCAAATGAAAAGGCAGTAATTGAGTCGGGGCTGTCGTATGCCATCCTGCGTCCCACGGTGTTGTACGGCGGCGGGGAAGATGTCCTTATCAACAACATCGCCTTTTTCCTGCGGCACTTCCCCGTGTTTTTCATCCCTGGCGATGGGTCGTATGGGATTCAACCCGTCCATGTGGAGGATTTGGCGGACCTGGCGGTGGAGGCTGTGTACAGCAGGGAGAGTTACGTCATTGATGCGGTCGGACCCGACAGTTACACGTTCAAGGAACTGGTGCAACTGGTTGGCGAAACCATCGGCGCAAGGCGCCCCTTGATTTCCGTCCCGCCGCGGCTGGCACTGTTTGCGGCGCAGGTCATCAGCCTGTTCGTGAGGGATGTGGTGCTTACACCCGAGGAAGTGGATGGGTTGATGGCAAACCTGCTGGTTTCCAAAGAACCGCCGCGCGGCAAGACCATGTTCAGGGATTGGCTGAAGAGCAGCCGGGAAACGACGGGCGCAAAATACGCATCCGAGCTGGAAAGGCATTACGCATGAAGCCGCAAACTGACTAACCGATTTCCACCGCTCCGCTGCATTTGGGGCTGTCTATGCAACCGTAATATTTTTTTCCCTTCTCGGAACCATTGCGGTGCACGCGCAGGACCATCATCCTGCCGCAGACAGGGCACATTGGAACAGAATCAGACACCGTCGACGCGCGAAGCGCTCCTGTTTCCTTTACTTTCACGAGCGAAAGTTTGAACAACTCCACCAGGTCGGCGATCCGATAGCGTTCGCTCGTCGGGATATGCACAAGCGGAATGCCCGCACTGAGAAACAGGTCTTCCATAAATTGGTCGGTTTCGCGCGTCTCGCTCTTGGCGATGGGCTTGACCAGTTCGACGCCAAACGCCGGTTTGAACGTGGACGGCGAGCACAGCAAAAAATCGATGTGCTTGCGGAAGATCTTGTTGAAAAAATTGACGTTCTCGTTGGGGCGGACAATGTAGAAAATGTCGTTCAACGCAACCTTGGGGCAAATCACATACCGCCCTTCCGACAGTTCGACCAGCGCACGATACAACGCCAATTCAGGCGTGGACATGAAATTCTCGCGCAGACGATACGGCAAACGGACGTCTGGCTCCTTGATGCGGACAGCTTTTGTATCTGGCAGTTTCATGACCGCACTCCCTGGGGCTGGCTCTCGATTTTGGACATTCCTGATTATATTCCTGTTGCCCAAAATTCAAAATATTTTCACAAGTCAAAATGTCGCAACATCGTGACAAACGGGAAAAGAAAAGTCCCTGGCTTGGGGACTTCGGATTCAACCACGCGTCAACTTCAGGACCTTGCGCTTGAGCGCGGCGTTAACTGCCACCGCCTCCCCGTGAGTATGACCTTCTTCGCCGCTCCACGAACCGAAGAAACCGCCCGCCTCGCGGAAGATAGGCGGGAACGGAGCCACATCCCACAACGCGATGGCGGGATCAATCATGATCTCGGCGCGACCGGTCGCCACCATGTGATAGCCATAAGCATCGCCCCAGCCGCGCCCGTAGAAGCAGTCACGATGAAGGTTTTCGATGACATCCAGCCGCTGTTTGGTGCGGAAACCGGACCAGCTCGTATACACGAAAACCGCCTTTTTCATGTCCTTCACTTCTGAAACATGCACGCGTCTGCCGTTACACCACGCGCCGAGACCGTCTGCCGCGCAGAGGAGCTCATCCAGCGCCGGAAAGCAAACCGCCCCCACGCGCGAAACGCCTTCGATCTCCAGACCGATCAGCACGGAATAGAACGGCACGCCTTTCATAAAGGACTTGGTCCCGTCGATAGGATCAATGAACCAGCGAAAGGGATTACCCTCCCCTGCCTTCTCGCCGTACTCTTCCCCCACAATGGCATGAGCCGGGTAGGTCTTCTCGATCTCGCCGCGAATAAATTCCTCCGCCGCCTTGTCCGCCGCGGTGACGGGAGTCTCATCCGATTTCAGATCATGTTGGATGCCTTTGTTGTAATGAGCAAGCGTGATCCGTCCGGCGCGGTAGGCGAGTTGTTTTGCAAAATGGAGGTAGGAATCCAATTTCATTGCCGTACTAGTCTCCTCAATAATTGTTCTTCTTCAATATCAGACCCCACCTCCCCATCCAGCCGCGCAGCGCGGAGACGGGCGAGGATGTCCTTGAATTTCGGTCCTGGTTCGAGACCGCGTGCAACCAAGTCATCGCCGGTGGTGATGGGTTTGACATGTTGCCATTTCGTCAGATAGTCATGCAGAGGGGATTCCGATGTGACCAGCCAGACGGCATAAACGGAAAGGGATGGCAATTCGTCGAGATGGAATGTCCACTGGCTGGGCTTCCAATCTTTGAAGGAGGGCAGGTCGGCAAGCAGGGACGATGCCGCCCGTATTGAGTCCGTCAATAAAGCCGGGAAGGCGAGACGCCGGGCAACGGTGTCGATATCCGCTTGGGGGAGGTGTAGCAGATAGAGAATCCAACCCAGCGCTTGTCGAAGAGATAAAATGCCAGGGAGGGCGAATTTTCCAAATTCATCCGCCGGTTTTTTCAGGTGAGACAAGGCCATCGCCCTGACCTTCTCCAGGGCAGGGTGAATGACTTTTATCAGACTTAAATCCTCCAGCGCCACCAGTATTACGAGCGGTTTCTCTTCTTCAAAGATTAAATCAAATTCGTGACGGATGCGTTCCCCGCTCAGGCGTGACAATACCGCCCGTGCTTCCGCGTCCACTGCGGCTTGTTGTGTGACAGATTCCAGTTCAAATTGATAGCGCACGGCGTATCGGACTGCCCGAAACATCCGTGTGGGATCGTCAATAAAGGATTGGGGATGAAGAATGCGGATCAGTTTGTTTTCAAGGTCTTTTTGCCCGCCCAGAGGATCGTACAAATCGCCGTAATATTTTCCATCCAACCGAACCGCCATGGCATTGACGGTGAAATCACGGCGGCGCAGGTCGTCGTCGATGGTGGAGCGTTTGATCGCTGGAAGCGCACCCGGTTCAGGGTAGGTTTCTGAACGGGCGGAGATCAGGTCAATAAATGGCGGGAATTCCGCCAATTGGAAGATGGGGATGTTCAGGCGTTTGGAGGTGGTTTCGTCCAGCGTCCATGTAGCGGTGCCGAAGCGGGCATGGAAAAGTACTTTGCCGCCAAACTTACGCAGCAAGGCATCCGCGAGCCGCGCCGCGTCTCCTTCCACGATGAGGTCGAAATCTTTGATAACGGAGCCAAGCAGCAGGTCCCGTACAGAACCGCCGACGATATACAGGGGCAGGTTGAGTCGTTCCGCTTCCGTTTTGACCAGCCGGATCAACGCCAACGATTCGGGCGTCAGGGATGATTCGATGCGCTCGGAAAGATTCATCGGTTAATGAAAAGGTCGCTCAAGCCATCGCCGAACAGGTTCCAGGCAATGCCGAACAACATGACAGCCAGTGTAGGCGGAAGGAATACCCACCAATACGTGAGGATGCTGCCGCCCGGACCGAGGATCCAATTGCGTCCCAGCGCCAGCATTTCACCCCAGATGGAATCTCCGCCGATCCCGATAAAGGTCAATGTGGCTTGTAGAAGCACCACGCCGCCCACGTCACGTGCCGCCAGTACCATGGCGGGGCCCGTGGAATTTCGCAGGAGGTGCTTGCGGATGATCCAGAAGTTGCTGCCACCCAGCGCGCGCGCCGCCTGAATGAAATCGGTCTGTTTCAAGGTAATGACGATGGAATGAACCAGCCGGGCATACGGCATCCACGAGAACACGATCAGACTGAGCATGAGCGGGTTGATGGTCTCCAGCAGGGATTGGATCAACGTTGCTTTTATCTGTGTATCTGAATAAGAATAGATGACTCCGGAGTAATAAAAACCGCCCAATGCGGAAACCGTCGCCAGAAAAAGCTGCTGGAGAAAGACCACTCCTGCGATTGGGGGAAACGCGAGAAAGGAATCAGCGATCCGGAGCATCAAACCGCCGACGCGTCCTTCCGTAAAACCTGAAATCGCGCCATAGATGACGCCAAACAACGCCGTGCTGATCGTGACAATCAGACCAAAACGGAGCGCGTCGCGCGATCCCCAGACCAGCGCGTGATAAATATCGATGCCGAGCGGTAGCATCCCCAAGACGGCTTTTTCATCGGGAGGCAGGGGCGCGGGTTCAAATGCCCTGCCCACGCGCATGAACGGACCAGGTTTTTTGGGGTCATCCGGTGAAAGGTAGGGAGCGGCAACAGCAAGGAAGACGTAGGTGAGGACAAGGAGCAATCCAATCCAATTCTGCCAGCGTCGGAAATACGGGGGAAGGCGTTTCATGTCTTCAACACACCTTCCCGCACGCGCGGATCGAGGATCGCTTGCGCCACATCCAGTACGAACATCAGCAGAAGCACCATGACCACGCTATACATTGCAAATCCGAGTGCCGCAGGAGCATCGGGAACACCTTCCATGGCTTCCAAGATGACACCTGAAATCCCATTAATGTCGTAGATGATCTCTGAGACGAAGACGCCGGTGACAATGGAAGTGGCGGAGAGTGTCATGCTTGTCAGCGAGGGTGTGAGGGTGTTGCGAAAGACATGTCTCCAAACCACCTTGCGCTCTGCAACCCCACGCGCCTTCGCGGCAATAACATATTCCTTCTTCTCCTCTCCCAATACCGACACACGCGCCACCCGTCCCAGAGTCGCCCAGTGATAGATGCTCAGCGTGAAGACCGGCATGGCAAGGTGGCGGAGTGCGTTCCCCAGAATATCGGTTCGCCCGTTTAGCACACTGTCGACGGTTAGAAAGCCCGTGTAGGAAATGAAATTTCCTTCCGAGATCTCAAGAATGTAGGGAAGGTCAAGGCGACCGGGAGCGAACCAGCCGCGGTTGATATAAAAGATTGACAGCAAAATAATGGCCAAAATGAATGGCGGCGTGGATGTGCCCAGGAACGCGAGCCCTCTGAAGGCGCGGTCGAACCATCCGCTTCTCCTCCAGCCAGCCGCCACGCCGCTGACGAGCCCCAGCGGAACAAGCAACAGGAGCGAATAAAATGCCAGTTCCAGAGTAGCAGGCGTCCGCCGGAGAAGGGAAGGCAGGACATATTCGTTCAGAGATGGGCTGTAGCCCCACTTTCCATCAAAGAGTGATTTCATCCAGTAATAATATTGCACCGGAAACGGTTCGCGCAGATGATAGCGCCTGATGATATTCTCTTCGATCTTCTTATACTGCTCTTCGGTCAGCCGGGGAGGCATATTATCAGGCATATACAGGGTGGCACGCGCCTCGGGCGGCGAAAGCATTACCCCCCCATACAGAACCATTGTGATTACCAATAGCGATATCGGAACAGCCAGGAATCGACGGGTCACAAATTGAAGAAAAGGCGGCATGTAAAAAACTCCTTTTCAATTGTACCCGCTTAACCGCACCAGGAGAATTTTTCAGGTATAATGCGCCTATGCGCTTGAACCCGCTCCCGTCCCCTAGCAACACCCTACCTGCCTGGTCTGGATGAGGTTCAGTTAAACGTGTCAACGGACGGCTCCCAGACGTGGCGAGCCGTTTTTTGTTGGATTTGGAATCGGCTCATGCGACACTGAAAGTTGGCGCCATTATGGACATCAAACAACTCACCGAAGAGATGCACCGCCTCGTGGAATCCAAAGGCTGGTACGCCAAAGATAGCAAACGCCCGCAGACACCGCGCAACCTTGCGGTCTCGCTCTCCATTGAAGCAGCGGAAATTCTGGAGCATTTTCAGTTCACCGAAGAGATCAAGGACCGCGAGGAACTCGGAAGCGAACTGGCAGATGTAACGTTGTATCTTCTGCAATTGGCATCCGTTTCAGGTATCGACCTGGAGCAGGCAGTGTTGAAAAAGATCGAAGTGAATAAAACACGAAAATGGGATGTGGAAGGATAAAAGGTCAAAGGTTTCAGGTTCAACCTGACCATTAACCTGAAACCTTCTATGAGAATGAAAATGAACATCACTGTATTTGGTGGCTCACAACCCAGGGAAGGCGACACAGCCTATAACGAGGCGCAGGAACTTGGTCGCCTGCTCGCACAACGCGGGCACACCGTCCTCACCGGCGGCTACATTGGTACGATGGAGGCGGTCTCGCGCGGCGCGTATGAGGCAGGCGGACATGTCATCGGCGTGACGTGTGAAGACATCGAGAACTGGCGCAAGGTGGCGCCCAATCATTGGGTGAAAGAAGAATGGCGCAAGAAAACGCTCCTTGAACGGTTGCAAGCCCTGATTGAAGGGTGTGACGCGGCGCTCGCCCTCCCCGGTGGTCCTGGAACATTGACCGAGATCGCCTTGATGTGGAATATGATGATCGTAGAGTCTCTGCACCGGAGGCCGCTTATCCTGATCGGGGACGGTTGGCAGTCCGTTCTGGATCAGGTCTTCACGCAAATGGATGGATACACCCCCGTGCAGCAACGTGAGTTATTATCGTTCGCAAAGGATATCCACACTGCCGTAAATTTGCTAGAAAGTTGGCAGACTTGAAGGTTGGAATGTTTTTCAACCCGCGAACCTGTCAACATACAAACCTGAAAACCTAGTTGAGGAAAAATGGCTGAAGAAAAATTACCCACCCGTGCAGAAGATTTTGCAGAATGGTACAACCAGCTCGTCGTCCGATCGGATATGGCAGATTACGCTCCCGTGCGCGGCTGCATGGTCGTCAAACCCTATGGCTGGGCGTTGTGGGAGAATATCACCTCCTGGCTGGATGCCGAGTTCAAGAAAACCGGGCATGTCAACGCGGCGTTCCCCACACTGATTCCCCTCTCGTTCTTTGAAAAGGAAAAAGAACATGTCGAAGGCTTCGCGCCCGAACTGGCAGTGGTCACCCATGGCGGCGGCGAGGAACTCGAAGAAAAACTGGCGGTCCGCCCCACCTCCGAAACCATCATCGGGCATATGTATGCCAAGTGGATCAAATCGTGGCGCGATCTACCCGTGCTCATTGTGCAATGGGGATCTGTGTTGCGTTGGGAATTGCGGACGAAACTTTTCCTGCGCACTGCTGAGTTTTACTGGCACGAAGGTCACACTGCTCACGCCAGCGCCGAGGAAGCCATCGAGGAAATGTATCGCATCCTCGATATTTACGAGCGCTTCTGTCTTGAGGAAGCCGCCATCCCGGTCATCAAAGGCGTCAAGAGCGAGACCGAGCGCTTCGCCGGCGCACACACCACCACCTCCATCGAAGCCATGATGTGGGATAAACGCGCCCTGCAATCCGGCACATCGCATTATTTCAGCACCAACTTTGCCAAGGCGTTCGATATCCAATTTCTGAACAAGGAGAATACCCTGCAATATGCCGAAACCACCTCGTGGGCGATCTCCAGTCGCATCATCGGCGCGATGATCATGGTGCATGGCGACGATCAGGGCTTGATCCTGCCTCCCCGCCTCGCGCCCATTCAGGCAGTCATCGTGCCCATTTTCAAAAGCGATGCGGAAAAGAACAAAGTCATGGAAGTCGCCGACCGTGTCTTCGCTGAGCTAAAAGCCGCCGGCATCCGCGTCAAAATGGACGACCGCGATAATGTCAGTTCAGGATACAAATTCAACGATTGGGAAATGCGCGGCGTTCCTGTCCGGGTGGAGGTCGGTCCCAAGGATGTGGAAAAAGGCTCCGTGGCGCTGGCTCGCCGTGATCGCCCCGGCAAAGAGGGTAAAACCTTCGTCTCGCAGACGGGTCTCGCGTCAACTGTAGCTGGTCTGTTGACCGAGATCCAAGCTTCGCTCTTGAAGCGCGCCACTGAATACCGCGACGCCAACATCCATGAACCCAAGGACTATGAAGACCTGAAACGAATCGTACAGGACGGCTGGGCGTTCGCTTATTGGTGCGAATCACGCGAGTGCGAGACCAAGGTCAAGGAAGAAACCAAAGCCACCACGCGCAATATCCCCTTGAACCAGCCCAAGGGCGAAGGTACCTGCGTCGTCTGCGGCAAACCTTCCAAGCGGAAGGTGTATTTCGCAAAAGCGTATTAATTCAATTGCCAATTACGAATCACTGTTTGACAATTCGTAATTGGCAATTGGTAATTCCCATGCCCGCCATCGATCTCGCCCGCCTTAAAAAACAAACCGCGCGATTGGCTGACCTGTTCGACCAGCCCTCCGCGTTCCTGCGCGAACTCCGCGAAGTTTTGGATCACTACATCAACCGCACACTGCGGAGTCAGGGCGTCGCGCCGTCGTCGGTCCTTCCCACGTACCGCACCCCCGCTGTTGTCCTGCGGCAGATCGAGATCGAACTGGGTCCTGTTGCGGAGAAACAACCCATCCAGGCATTGGAACTTGCCGACGCGCTCTGGGACGAAGGCTGGCTGGAAACGCGCCTGCTTGCCGCCTTCCTGCTGGGACGTATCCCACCGCAGGAGGAGCGTCTGCTTGCCCGCCTCACTGCCTGGACACAGGCTGTACGCGACCCCAACGTCCGCGCCGCGTTGCTGACGACCAGCCTCACCCGTCTCCGCAAAGAAACACCTGACCTGTTCCTCGTGTTGGTCAAAGAGTGGCTCCATCCCGCCCGCCAACGCATGTGGTCGAACGGCATCCAGGCGCTGGTACCGCTCATTTCATCGCCCGATTTTGACAACCTGCCCCCCATCTTCGAAATCGTCGAACCCATACTCAAAGCATCACCTGCCGCGTTACAATCGGACATCAAAGAATTGTTCGTAACCCTGTATCAGGCATCGCCGGACGAGACCGTCTTCTTTATCCAACAAATATTGAAGGACACAAAGAATCCCTTGCCGGCTGTGACGCTGAGGCGCATGTCGCCTGATCTGCCGCAGGATTTTCAGGCAAGCGTCCGAGAACTCCTGCGCAAAAAAAGATAATTCGTGTACATATGCAGGAAAGGAGAAACCATGTTTTTGGTCAAAGGGATCATTGGCGGTGTTATCCTATTCTTGGGCAGGGAACTCAATTTTCTCTTCGCCGGTGCGATGGCGTTCCTGATCGGTCAACGTCTGACGCCGCTTCTTCCAGCCGGGTTGCCTGGATGGGCTGACTATGCGTTCATGGCCGGATTGGGCATCCTTGCCGCTGCATTAACCTTTGTTGATGAGCGCGGTGGGTTTGCTCTTTCCGGTTTTCTTGCAGGCGGCTACGTCATGGCGGAATATTTCGTGCCAAACGCTCTCGTCATTCCCGTTGTACCATTCTTCGTGGGCGGCGTTCTGGGAGCATTGATCCTGGGTATCTTCACCGAATGGGCGTTGATCATCGTTTCAAGCATCATTGGTGGTTTCTACCTGACTACCCTGTTCAGGCTTGCTCCCACACCCAGAGTGTTGATTACCGCCGGGCTGGTTATCATCGGCGCTGTTACACAAGCCATCATCATGCGCCAACAAAAACAATGAAGACCGCTTCGAGTGTATCCATCTGCATAGTTTCGCAGGCAACAGTTACAGTCATAAGGTCACTGAATGACTAATCAACAAATCTATTGGCACACAACAGTGCAAATGCCCGGCGAGGAGAATACGATCACGCCGCTTCCTGACAAAGTGGATGTGGCGGTCATCGGAGGCGGATATACCGGTCTGAGCGCCGCGCGAACTCTGGCAAAGCGCGGCGTGAAAGTGACAGTGTTGGAGGCTGAGACCATCGGCTGGGGCGCCAGTTCCCGCAATGGCGGAATGGTATTGACCGGGCTAAAACTTGGCATGCAAACTGTTATCAAGAGATATGGGCGGGAAGCGGCAAAACGACTATTTCGGTGTTCGTTGGATTCGATTGCTCTGGTCGAGCAGATCGTCAGGGAGGAGAATATCGACTGCGGGTTTGCGCGTACCGGTCACCTGCTGGCGGCAAATAAACCGGGTCATTTCGATGCTCTTAAGGATGAAGTCGAGTTCACGGCAAAGGAATTCAATCATACCGTGCGCCTCGTTTCGTCAAAGGAGATGCGTGACGAGATCGGTTCGGGCATCTATCATGGCGCGCTCGTGGACGAGGTCAGCGGCGGACTCAACCCGGCACAGTATGTGACCGGACTGGCGCGCGCGGCGGAAAAAGCCGGGGCAGTGCTCCATGCGCGGGCACGGGTGAACAACCTCCAGCGTAGAGGGGCGCGGTTTCACATCCAGACGGAACGCGGCTCATTAAAAGCGGAGTCTGTTTTGGTGGGGACATCCGGTTATACGGGCAGTGTCACAAAGAAACTGCAAAAGAAAATCATCCCCATCGGGTCGTTCATCATCGCGACCGAGCGCCTGCCGGAAAAACTGGCGAATGAACTCAGCCCAAAGAATCGCATGATCTTTGATTCGATGCACTATTTGAATTATTTTCGTCTCTGGGATAACCGCCTGATCTTCGGCGGGCGGGCGGCGTTTTTCCCAGAGACGGCGAACACGATCCGCCGCAGCGCGGAAATATTACGGCGCGAGATGGTGCAGGTGTACCCGCAATTGAAAAACGTGAACGTGGAATATGTGTGGGGCGGCACGCTCGATTTTGCCTTTGATATGATGACGCACGTGGGCGAGGTGGACGGGATGTATTATTCGCTTGGCTATGCGGGGCACGGCGTGGCAATGGCGACCTACCTTGGTGACACTGTGGCGGAGGCAATGTTAGCAGGGACTATCAAGGAGCATCCATTCGCTCAGTTTGACTTCCCCGGCGCTCCACTGGGGCTCTATAACGGCTCGCCGTGGTTCCTGCCGCTGGCGGGCGCGTGGCACAAGTTCCTGGATTGGATCGAGTAGCCAGGGTGGCGATCACTTTAAGCGGCTGTCACCTGTTTGACGGCTGAGTGTTTTGCCACAAAACTGATAAAATATCGTATCTCGCCAAAGGAGATGGAGGAGCATGGATACCAGTACATTCTATGCGATGCTCTCGGCTACCTGCTTTACACTGGTCGGCTTGTGGTGGAACGTAGTCCGGGATAAATCTGAATGGATGAAGGACGAAGCAAAGAAACGCATGGCAGGCGGCGTGTATGCTTCGTTTTTGATTCCAGCGCTGATGAGCCTGGGGGCGCAGATCGGCGGGACAAATCATCTCATCTGGCAGGGTGTCTTCATCATCGCGGCGGGGGCGGGAATCACCTTCTCAAGTAAGTTGATTCAATTGACCCGCGCGGCAAATGGCGCATTCAGCAGGAATAGTTGGACGGTACCGGTGCTGTATGGCATTGTCCTGTTCTTTGCCCTGTTCCCGGGTCTGGCCCGGATCGTGGGACTGGAACCGCTTCAAATGGAGGGACTCCTGCTCTGCATCCTGATCCTGATCGCCCATGCCATGACGTGGGAATTCATGACCAGTGCGTAAGTTCATGTCATTGCGAGTCGATAGGGCGAGGCAATCTTCCGTTTAAAGAGGAGATTGCCTCGCAAAGACCGCCCGCAACGACATCAATTCAACCGAGGAGACGAGTTTATGGCTGAGAAAAAACAAATGGACGGCGAGGTCTATTATCCCTCCAACGAAGTCGTCGAGCAGGCGCGGCTCAAGGATTGGGATGCACTGGCAGAAAAAGCCCAAAAAGACCTGCAAGGCTTCTGGGCAGACGAAGCCAATGAACTGGAATGGTTCAAGAAATGGGACAAAGTGCTCGATGATTCGAACAAACCGTTTTTCAAATGGTTCGTTGGTGCCAAAACGAACATTGTCCATAATGCCATAGACCGCCATCTCAAAACCCATCGCAAGAATCAACTTGCGCTCATCTGGGAAAGCGAAGATGGCAAGTACGAACGCACCTTCTCCTATTACGCCATGAACCGCGAGGTCTCGCGCATGGCAAACATCATCAAAGCCATGGGCGTCACCAAAGGCGACCGCGTCACCATCTACATGGGGCGCGTCCCAGAGATCGTCTTTGCCATGCTGGCGTGCGCCAAGATCGGCGCAATCCATTCGGTCGTGTTCGGCGGATTCTCCGTCGATTCCCTGCAAGGGCGCATCGACGACAGCCAGTCAAAGCTGGTCATCACCTGCGACGGTTCATATCAGAACGGCAAAATCGTCGAACTCAAGAACATGGTCGATGAAGCCGTCAAGCGCTGCCCAAGTGTGGAAAATATCATCGTTGTCAAACGAACCGGGCATCCGGTCCAGATGGAGGCGGGACGCGATCACTGGTATCACGACATGTGCGCGCTCCCCATCGCCAACGGCAAATGTCCCACCGAAGTGATGGACGCGGAAGACCCGCTCTTCATCCTGTACACCTCCGGCTCCACAGGCAAACCGAAAGCCATCTTGCACACGCACGGCGGCTACATGGTCGGCACCTATTCCACACTCAAATACGTCTTTGATATACGCGATGACGACCGCTGGTGGTGCACGGCAGACCCCGGCTGGATTACGGGTCACTCTTATATCGTCTACGGTCCCATGATCAACGGCGCGACCTCCATGCTGTTCGAAGGCGGACCCACCTTCCCGTACCCGAACCGCTGGTGGCAGGTCATCGAACGCTACGGCATCACGATCTTCTACACTGCCCCCACCGCCATTCGTGGACTCATGCGCTTCGGCGAAGCCTGGCCCAACAAGCACGATCTTTCCTCCCTCCGGCTGCTGGGTTCTGTTGGTGAACCAATCAACCCGGAAGCGTGGAAGTGGTACCACCGCGTCATCGGCAAGGAAAAATGCCCGATCATGGACACCTGGTGGCAGACCGAGACCGGCGCGTTCATGATCACACCCACCCCGGTTGTGCCTCTCAAACCTGGATCGGGCACGCGTCCCTTCTTCGGACAGGAGGCGGAAATCGTGGACGAACATGGAAATCCCGTCCCGGACGAGACCGAGGGCTATCTCACCTTGAAGCACCCGTGGCCCTCGATGCTGCGCACCATCTACGGCGACCCGGATCGTTACGTGAACCAATATTGGAGCAAATACCCCGGTCGTTACACCACCGGCGACTCTGCCAAACGTGACAAGGATGGCTACTTCTGGATCATCGGTCGCGTGGACGACGTGATCAAGGTCTCCGGTCACAGACTCGGCACCGCCGAAGTGGAATCGGCGCTGGTCAGCCATCCTGCTGTGGCAGAAGCGGCGGCCATCGGTCTCCCACATGAGGTCAAAGGACAGGGCATCCACACGTTCGTTCTGCTACGCGCAGGTTTCTCCGGCACCCCCGAACTCGCCGAGGAACTGCGCCAGCATGTCGCCAAACATATGGGGCCGATCGCCCGACCCGAAGATGTCAAGTTCGTGGATAAACTCCCGAAGACGCGCTCCGGCAAGATCATGCGGCGTGTCTTAAAGGCACGAGCGCAGGGATTGCCCGAGGGTGATATTTCGACATTAGAAGAATAGAAAATAGTGTGTGAAAAACAAGAAGACTTCCGGGTTCTGAACGAACTCGGAAGTCTTATAATAAGAACATGACCATTCCAAAAGATTACGAAAAACAGATTCTTGCCTGGCGGGCAGAGAGATACGACGCGCTTGTCCGCGAGAACGGCTGGTTGGCGCTGGCGGGGCTGTACTGGCTGAAAGAAGGTCGGAACCTCGTCGGCTCGAACCCGATGTGCGAGATCCTCCTGCCGGAACGGGCGCCAACGTTTCTGGGCATCATCGAGTGGAAGAACAGGAGCGCCAGTTTCCAGGTGGCAGAGGGAGTCCGGGTGGAGGTCAATGGCAGATTGGTGCAGAAGACCGCCCTCCGGTCCAGCAAGGACGCGAACCCCAGTTTTATTACGTGGAACAATATCCGCATGGTCCTGCACGAACATGCAGGACGTTTCGCCGTTCGCGTCTGGGACAATCAGCGGGAGGAGCGGCATTCCCAGCCTCCGCTCAAGTGGTTTCCCATTAACAAAAAATTTCGCATGGCGGCTCGTTATACGCCATATCCCGAACCCAGATTCAACGAATTCCCGGACATGTTCGGCGGTATGGTCGAAGACCGCATCGATGGATACGTTGCTTTCAAGTTCGAAGGCAAGACCTACAAACTCGATGGAAGCCTGACCAAAGATCGTAAACTCTTCATCAAGTTCCGCGACGAGACTAGCAATAAAGAGACCTATCCGCCCAGCCGGTATTACTACACTGAGCCGATCGGCGAAGATGGAAAATTATCCGTGGATTTTAATTACGCCTACAGCCCGCCGTGCGCTTTCACGCCGTACGCCACCTGTCTTTTTGCGCCGCCGCAAAACACATTGCCATTCCGCGTGGAGGCGGGAGAAATCTATCGGGGGTAAGCCGTAACAAAACTGTAAGCACACAATACAACCGCACGGATATAATCACAGCATGGCAAACGAAGAATACATCAACGGCATCGAAAAATGGCGGCAGGAGGTGGAGAACAACCTGCGCCGCGAGAACGGTTGGCTTGCCTTGGCAGGCTTGTTCTGGCTTCGTAGAGGCGTCAATACCGTTGGGTCCGATCCCGATAGCGACATCCTGTTACCTGCCCGCGCCCCTGCAAAAATCGGCGTCCTCGAATTTGACGGCAACAACGTCACTTTGAATGTTGATTCCGACCTGCCCATTGAGGTCAACGGCGTGGAGACCAAATCCGCGCTGCTCGACGCAGATCAGGAGGATGTACCCAGCTTCATCACCTTCGACAATATGCGGATGGTGGTTGTGCGCCGTTCGAGAGGCGTGGGCATTCGCCTGTGGGATAATCTGCGCGAAGAGCGCCGCCTCTTTCCACCCAGGCAGTGGTATCCCGTTAAAGAGGAGTTTCGCGTCCCTGCCACCTACACCCGCTATGACACCCCAAAAATCGTCAAAATGCCCGACATTCTTGGCGCCATCCTTGACGAGCCCATGCAAGGCTTTGTCACTTTTGAATTGAACGGACAAAAACACGAGTTGATGGTCGAGGAACTGCCCGATCATCGCCTTTTCATCCAGTTCATGGACTTGACCAACGGCAAACCGACCTATCCATCCGGGCGTTATCATTACACCGATGCGCACGAAAATGGGAAAGTCTTCGTGGACTTCAACAAGGCATACAGTCCACCCTGTGCCTTTACCGATTATGCCACCTGCACTTTCCCGCCGCAGGAAAACCACTTGAAAATCCCCATCGAAGCAGGAGAGATCTTCCCCGGACATCACTAAAATAAAACGGCGCACTTGAAAGTGCGCCGTCTCTTATCCGCCAGCCAGGCGGATTAATGCTTCGGGGACCCAAAATTCTCCATACCCCAAAAGACCCAATACCAACGAAACAACCAATATCGCGACACCGAACCAGATCAGGATACGGTCTCGCGTGCGGCGTTCGATCACATCGATCCACGTGCGTGGACCGACGCCAAAGGCGCGCAAATCCATCGCGTCGATGATGTCTTCGCTCCCGATGATCGCATGAATGGTGACCGGCACAAAGATTGGTCCCATCTTGCGAACCTGCTCCACGACGCCACCGCTCAGTTTTTCCAGCTCATAACCACGCGCACGCTGGGCATCCACGGTCAGTTGGAAGTCGCGGGCAAAGGTCGGGATGAAGCGCATGGTCAAATCCATGGCATAAGCGAACTTATCAGGGAGGCCCAGCCCTCGAAAAATCACGCCATACAGACTAGGGTCCAGCGAATACGGAAGAAGGACCGTCATGATCGCAATGCTGGATATGCGCGCAAACTGGCTCACGGCAAAGAAGATGCGTTCGACGGTGATCTTTAGGGTTGGCGTCCATCCAAAGATCGAGAAGGAAGCTTTGAGTTCACGCAGGAGATGCTCCTCCTCATATACCTCTGTTCCACCTCGTCCGGTCAGGAAGGTGAGGAAAGCAAAAAAAAGGACGAATCCGACGATAAATAGAAAGGCGCGGCGAATCTCCCTCCATTTCACGCCAGAGTTTATCAAAACGAAAAAAGTAATGACAACGAAAAATAAAAGGAAGCGCACATCCCAAAAGGCAAGCGTACTGAAGAGAAAGCAGGCATAAAAGGTTAACCAGGCACGCGGGTCAAACCATTGGATGATGGATCTGCGTTTACGATACCGCCAGGCAACTAACATGAGTATCCTTTTCCTCCTCACCTCTCTCACATTGAGAGGTGAGGAGGGGATTATTTGTTTACCGACCGGATTGTCTCTGCACCGAAGCATACGCGCCGACGAGCAACGGCACGAGAATCGCGGCAAAGATCAGATTCGGTCCAGCCGCAGGTAGGAATTCACCAACCATGGCGGCGGCGAAGCTGAAGCCATTGATCCAGATGTCGGAAATGGCGGCAAAGCCAAGCCCCAGGATATTGCCAAGCATGCCCCATGTCACCGCCGCAGCGACATTCTCATTCGACCCAAAGGCATAACGCACCACCAGTACGAGTACAAAGCCGATGATGATGGAGATGCCGGCGAAGACAGAGATCGTCGCGTCGCCAAAGATGTTGTTGGCGGGATCGAAGAACAACATATTTGCCTGGTCGCGGTTCATGAAGAACAACAATGCCGTCAACACCGCCAGTGCGCCGCTCACCCACAACACGGTGTCCATGCTTTTCTTTTTATCGGAGAACAGGAACGGCAGACCGGCAATAAAGCCGACAAGACCGTTGCCAATGCTCCACTGCGGAGAAAGACTGAAACCGGTGAGCGCGTCACCGAACATGTTTCCCACGGCGCCGGTGAAGAAACCGACCACCGGACCAAAGGCGTACCCAAAGAACATCGGGATTGCGATGGCGGGGCGCAGGGAGACCTGGCTCAAGGAAGGTACCACAAAGACCGTGCCATTGAACAACCAGGAAAATACCGCATACAACGCCGCTCCAATTGCCATCCACACCACCTGGCGGGTACCCACTTCCCAGGCAGAATTTTCCCTCGTGAAGAAATACACGGCAAAAGCGATGACCAGACCGATCCCGACAAACAACATGCGCATGGGGACGGTGGCGCGGTCAACCGGAAACTCCAGGTTCGGGTCGATAAAATAGATGCCAATCGCCACGATCGCAAATATAACGACCAGTGTGACAAGCATAGACAATAGACTCTTGTTCATTCTGCTTCTCCTTTTTGAAAGTCAAACGTGCGCCAACGCCTCAGCCCGCATAAACCGGCCTGTTGCAGGAAGTCGCTCCAGATTCAGAGACAGCAATGAGGTGGGCACGAGACGGTTGGCTTTGAGTCGGTTGAAGTCGCGGAGCACATCCTGCGGTTTTCCATCAGCGACGAGCCTCCCATCGTTGATCATCAACACACGATTCGCATAAATGACCGCCAGGTCAACGTCATGTGTGATGAACAGGATGGCTTCGAATGCCGGCATTTGCAAAATGGAATTCATGAAGTTCATATAATTTTGATAATCCTGCCCAGCGGTCGGCTCATCCATGACAAGGATGCGCGACTGCATCGCAAGGATCGCCGCAATGCTCACGCGCTTCTGCTGGCCGAACGACAACGCCAGCGGCGGGTCCTGTTCTTTATCAGAAAGGTTCACAATTCTCAGTGCCTCTTTCACCTCCGATTCAATCTGTTCTTTGGAGTGTTTCAAATTCCTGGGGCCGAATGCCAATTCTTCACTTACCGTCGGAGCAAACAACATGTGGCTCGGGCTTTGAAACACATACCCCAGCGTACTGGCAATTTGCGCAACACTAGATTCCTTCGTATCGCGTCCGTTCACCAGCACGCGGCCCGCTTTCGGTTTGAGTAGACCGATCGCGTGTTTGACGAAAGTCGTTTTGCCAGCACCGTTGGGACCCAACACTGCGATCACATCGCCGCGCCTGATCTCGAGATTAATACCGTGCAGGACTTCGATATCGGCGTCGTACCCAAATGCGACATTCTCGAACTTGACCAGCGCTTCCTTCTCCCCTCTTCCTGCCGCGCCCGGAAGGATCGAGATCTCTTCTGGGGCCGGATCCCGTTTTGCGCGTTCGACAATATCCTCCGCCGGGAGTTTCACTTCACGATAGTTCACCACTTGAGATAGCCCCGCCAAATCCCCCAGGTAACGGACTTCGCCCTCGCTCATGAACATGACGCGTTCAGGCTTGATACGCAAAACATCCTCGACGCGATGCTCCACCATCAACACGGTCATTCCCTGGTCCGCGAGGAATCGAACCGTATCCAGTGTATCCTGCGCGGAAGCCGGGTCAAGGCTCGCCAGCGGCTCATCAAGCAACAAAATGGATGGGCGCATGGCAAGCACGCCTGCCAGCGCCACTTTTTGCTTCTCCCCGCCGGATAAGGTAAATGTTTCGCGTTCGCGCAAATGGGAAATTTTCAAGAATGCCAGCGCTTCATCCACACGGTGGAGGATCTCTTCACGCGGCACAGTGAGATTTTCGAGCCCGAATGCCACCTCGTTCAATACCTTTGTGCCCAAGATCTGGCGTTCCGGGTCTTGCAAAACTGTTCCGATTTTCTGTGAAATTTGAGACAGTTTCCAGGAGGTGGTCTCCTCGCCAAAGACAAGCACATGCCCGCTCATTTCTCCTTTGTAGGAGCGGGGGATCAAGCCGTTGATCGAACGGATGAGAGTTGTTTTACCACAGCCACTGGCACCTGCAATGAGCAGAATCTCACCGGCTCTGGCCTCAAAGTTTATATCGTGAATCGCCGCACCCTGCCGGTCACGGTAACGAAAGGATAGATTTTCTACAACGAGGGGAATAGGAGTCATCAGGCGTTATTATCAATTCATTGATGCAAGGTGTCAAGAAAGATATTCTCTCCTGCAAAAACACTCGACCATCCCAATAGTTTCTATCACAAAAACGACGGCGGTGTACTTTCGTACACCGCCGTCGATCATTGCACGTATTTCGCAAATTCTTCTTCAAATTCCTCCTGTAACGTGTAGCCCACCCATTTCTTCAAAACATTCCCATTTCCATCCAGCAGGTAGACCTCAGGCTGGTAATAAAACCCGAGCGCACGCTGGAAATCGCGGGTGAGCGGGTCATCAGCATCCAGATAAGTGAATTGGATTTTGCCGAAATATTTTGCCTCGAGCCCATGAACCATGGGCGCCATGGAGCGGCAGGTGCCTCAGGTGAAGCGGAAGAATTCCACGAATTGAAGTTGCCCGGATGCCAGATTGACCGTGGTCGGGTCGGTGGCGTGGAGGTCGGGTCCGCGCGATGTGGCAATGGGAAACGGCGTCGGCGGAACGGTTTCGGCAGACGCCTCGGTTACATCCGACGGAGGCTGAGTGGGGGCAGGTGGCGGTAGTGTGGCTGTCGGCGGGGGGACAAGGGGCGCGGCGGTCTCGGTGGCTGCTGCAGGGGCGCATGAAGCCAGGAAAATGGCGAACAGAATCAGGCTTGGAAGGAGGCGGGTTCTCATTTTCATATGTATTAGAGTTTTTATATCAAAAAATCCTTACGAAAAGATTACGCGTTGTACCGCCCAGCCTGAGGAATTTCGTCACTTTGACGGGGGTGAAATCCTACGCTATACTAGATTTGTCAATTCGTCATGTAGTCCCGACTACATGATTTGTAAACTACAAACCAAATACACCAAACCTGGAGGCTGTATGGCTGATTTCAAACTCACGTACGCTACGATGTTCAACCCGCCCGAGACGCTGCACAAAGGTTTTGACAAGGCAGTCGCCAAGCTCAAGGCGAATCTCGGCAAGGAATACGGGATGATCATCGACAACAAGGATGTGTTTGCGGACAATAAGTATGAAGACCGGTCGCCTGTGAACACCGATTGGGTGCTGGCAGTCATGCAGAAAGGCGATGCGTCTCACGCCAACATGGCAATCGCCGCGGCTCGCAGGGCGTTCCCTGCTTGGAGCCGCACGCCCTGGAAGAAGCGTGTGCAACTCGTCCGCAAGGCGGCGGCGAACATCGAGAAGCGCATTTTCGAACTCGGCGCGGCGATGGCCCTCGAGGTCGGCAAAAACCGCATGGAATCGCTTGGCGACGTGCAGGAGACGGCCGACCTTATGTATTGGTCTGCCCGGATGATGGAGGAGAACGAAGGTTTCATCAAGCCGATGGGCAAGGACCCGCTCATTGGATTTGATTCCACCAATATCTCCGTCTTGAAGCCCTACGGCGTGTGGCTGGTGGTCTCTCCGTTCAACTTCCCCTTTGCCCTGACCGGTGGACCGACCGGCGCGGCGCTCGTGGCCGGGAATACGGTCGTCATCAAGCCGGCAACTGATACCGCCTGGATCGTGCGCCTCTATGCGGAATGTCTGCGCGACGCAGGCTTCCCGGACGGTGTGGTGAACTTCGTCACCGGCCCCGGCTCTACGCTTGGGCAGGCGCTCGTCGAGAACCCCGAAGTGGACGGCGCGACCTTCACCGGCTCATTCGATGTGGGCATGAAGATGTACCGCGACTTCGCCAACCGCAACTATGTCCGCCCGATCGTGCTCGAACTCGGCGGCAAGAATCCTGCCATTGTTTCGCGCAATGCCAATCTCGAAGACGCCGCGACCGGCATCGTCCGCTCGGCGTTTGGTCTGCAAGGACAGAAATGCTCCGCCGCCTCCCGCGTCCTTGTGGAAGAACCCGTTTACGATGAACTGTGCGCCAAACTCAAAGCCAAGACCGAAGCGCTGGTCATCGGCGACCCAACCGAGCGCGTCACCTATCTGGGCCCCGTCATCAATCAGAGTTCCTACAACGACTTCAAGAACTTCACCGAAGAGATCCACGGCGCAGGCGGCAACTTCCTGACCGGCGGTCACGTGAAAACCGGCGGCATGTTCGATAAAGGCTATTTCTGCGAACCGACCTTCGTCACCGACCTGCCGTTCGAGCATCGTCTGTGGCAGTATGAAATGTTCCTGCCCATCACCACCGTCGGCAAAGTCAGCAACCTTGATGAAGCCATGAAGATTGCCAACAGCGTCAACTACGGTTTGACCGCAGGCTTCTACGGCTCACCGAAAGAGACCGAGTGGTTCTTCGACAACATTGAAGCGGGCGTCACGTATGCCAACCGTCCGCAGGGTGCGACGACTGGCGCATGGCCCGGCTTCCAACCCTTCGGCGGCTGGAAAGGCTCTGGCGCCACAGGCAAGAATGGCGGCGGCTATTACTATGTCCAGCTCTACATGCATGAGCAGATCCAGACTCGCGTCAAACCTGCAACGGTCAAGAAGAAGACTGCGAAAAAGCCCGCCAAGAAAGCCGTCAAGAAGAAAAGCAGGTAACCAATCCTTAAACAAGCCCCTCTCCCCTCAAGGGAGAGGGGAATTTATTGCCATGCCTTGGAATCCAGAGCTTTATCACAAATTTCAATCAGAACGATCTGCGCCGTTTTTCGACTTGCTCGCGATGGTGGATGTTCGTCCGAATCTCAGAGTCGTTGACCTCGGATGCGGTACCGGGGAGTTGACGCGTAAACTGGCGGATGCATTCCCAAACAGCCATGTGACCGGACTCGACTCGTCTCCACAGATGCTGGAAAGAGCCGCTTCTTTCTCAAGCCCGAATTTGGTCTTCGTTCAAGGAGATCAGGCTGCGCTGACGGGTGAGTGGGACCTCATCTTCAGCAACGCCGCTCTCCAATGGAGCGAGAATCACGCAGAGTTGATTCCCTATCTTTATGGGAGGCTGGCTCCGGGTGGACAGATCGCAGTGCAAGTTCCGTCGAATCACAACCATATCTCCCATCAAATTTACCGTGAAACCGCCAGTGAGGAGATGTTCAGGTTCATCCTGAACGGATTCCAACGCTACGCGCCGGTGCTCCCCATCGACGATTATGCCCGCATCTTCTTCAACTGCGGGGCGGAAGATATTACCGTTTTCGAAAAGATCTACGCCCACGTACTGGAGGATTCCGATGCGGTGGTAGAATGGATTTCCGGCACTGCCCTGGTTCCATACTTCGAACGGTTAGGAAAATACAAGGATGCGTTCGTACAGTCCATCCGCGAGAAGATGCGCGCGGCGATGCCGGGCAGCCCCGTTTTTTACCCCTTCCGCAGGATATTGTTCTCTGCAAGAAAACCGAAGCTGTAGACCTTTTCGCTGCAGATTTCACAAGTTCATGCGAAATCAATCCGTGGTCAGGTTTTTATCATGGGCGAACCTCAATTTGACCGAAAAGAATTCATTTATCGTGTGGGGACGTTTTTTTTATTGGTGGGTATTGGCATGCTTGCCTTCTTCCTGCTTTCCGAGGCCGCGGGGGAACCCAAACTAAATTATTTTTGCGTCAGCACCGTTCTGCTGGTCATTGCCTTTATTTTCCGCGCCCAATATAAGAGAGCCGTGAAATCCAGCGGACGTTTCAGCATTCTTCAAAAATTAAAACCCAAACCGAAAGAAGACAAGGGAAAGAAATAAGCATGAGCAAAGTCGTTTCACTCACAGAAGCCATCGCGAAATATGTGCAGGATGGCGACACCGTCTACGCGGCGGGGTTTACACACCTCATCCCCTTTGCGGCGGGACATGAAATCATCCGCCAGGGAAAGAAGAACCTCACCCTCGCCCGCGCCACCCCCGACCTGATCTACGACCAGATGGTCGCGGCGGGATGTGCAAAGAAAGTCATCTTTTCCTACATGGGCAACCCCGGCGTCGGATCGTTGCGCATCGTTCGATCGGCCATCGAGCAGGGCAAACTCGAATGGGAGGAATATTCCCACTTCGGTATGATCACGCGCTTGCAGGCAGGCGCTTCGGGCCTGCCGTTCCTCCCGATGAACCAGACTGGCGCGACCGATCTGGAAAAAGCCAACTCCAACATCAAGCGCATCCCCGACCCGTTCGGCGGCAAGGATGTAATTGCCGTCCCTGCTCTCAACCCGGACGTTGCCATCGTCCATGTACAACGCGCAGACGCGAATGGCAACGCGCATCTGTGGGGCATCATCGGCGAGCAAAAGGAAGCTGCCTTCGCCGCGAAAAAGGTTATTCTCACCGCCGAAGAAATTGTGGACGAATCTGTCATCCGCTCCGACCCGAACCGCACGATGATTCCCGGCATTGTCGTCAGCGCGGTGTGTCATGTGCCGTTTGCCTGTCATCCGAGTTATGCGCAGGGATATTACGATCGCGACAACGAGTTTTACCTTGCCTGGGATAAGATCAGTGAGTCTACTGAAACCGTCAAGCAATATCTCGATGAATGGGTCCTTGGCGTGAAAGACCGCGATGAGTACTGGCAAAAATTGGGAGCAGAGACTCACAAGCGACTCGAAATTCCAGAGCAGATGAGCCAGCCTATCAATTATGGAAAATATTAGGAGATAAGCAGCAGGTAATGGATATTCCCCATTTCGATCTCGGCGGCGATGAAATGCCTTTGCACTTCCTACATGCCAATGGCTACCCGCCCGGTTGCTATAAACCACTGTTCGCACTTTTAAAAACACAATATCATGTCTTTGGGATGTATCTGCGTCCGTTGTGGAAAGGATCGAAACCGGAGGACATCCACACCTGGCATCCGCTTTCGGAGGATTTGCTTCGCTTCCTTTCTGACCATGCAGTTGCTCCCGTTATCGGTGTTGGACATTCCATTGGCGCGATCGTCACTTTGCGAGCGGCGTTGCGCGACCCGGGCAAATTCCGTGCATTGGTGTTGATCGACCCGGTCCTGTTCGTGCCCGGATTTATGTTGCGCTGGCACACTGTCCGTCTGCTGGGGTTGGGAGAACGACTCCACCCGTTGATTCGTGGCGCGAAAAAACGACGCCGCGTCTTCGACGACCTGGGTACCGTCTATCGTGGATATCGCACCCGTGACGTGTTTCGCTACATGAGCGATGAAAACTTGCGGATTTTCATCGCAGGCATGACCAAGCCCAAAGCGAATGGCGGTTATGAGCTTGTGTATTCTCCTGATTGGGAAGCGCAGATTTATCGCACAAGCATGCACGACTTTGACATTTGGCGAGACCTGTCCAAGCTCGAAATACCGACCCTGTTCATCCGCGGCGCGGAAACAGATACATTCCTCGAAGACGCGGCAAAGCTCGTGAAACGGAAACAGCCCAAAGTGCGGGTCGAAGCGCTCGAAAAGTCAACACACATCCTGCCGTTGGAGCGTCCGCAGGAAGTGTTTGAAATCATGCAGTCATTTCTAAAAGAGGTTCTATGAACGAAATCAAATATTCATCCGCCGAGCTCATGATCATCAACGCCGCACGCTTACTGCGCGATGGCGATGTGGTCTTCGTCGGCGTGGGACAACCCAACCTGGCATGCAACCTCGCCAAGCGGACTCACGCGCCGAATCTGGTGATGATTTACGAAGCCGGTGTCATCGGCGCGGAGCCTGCCCGCCTGCCGCTCTCCATCGGTGACCCCACCCTTGTAAGCGGTGCGCTTTCGGTGGTGAGCATGTACGACATCTTCGCCAACTACCTCCAGCGCGGTAATGTGGACGTGGGCTTCATGGGCGGCGCGCAAATCGATAAATATGGCAACATCAATGCCACGGTGATCGGCGGGTACGATCACCCCAAAGTACGGCTGCCCGGCTCCGGCGGCTCACAGGAGATTGCGGCGTGGGCGAACCGCTGTTACATCATGACTCCGCACCAAAAGCGCCGCTTCCCCGAAAAAGTGGAATTCATGACCTCGGCTGGTTTCATCGGCGGCAAAGGCGACCGCGAAAAGGCGGGACTGCGCGGCGGCGGGATGCTGGCGGTCGTCACCGACATCGGCATCATGGAGCCGGATGCGACGGGCGAAATGACCCTCACTGCATTGCATCCCGGCAAGACGGTCGAAGAAGCGAAAGCCAACACCGGCTGGGACCTAAAGGTCGTCGCCGAATTAAAGGTTACCGAACTTGTCACCGAGAACGAATTGCACATTTTACGCGAGGAACTCGACCCTACAGGAATCTACCTCAAAAGCGGAGGATAATTGAAACGTGGGTTTACAGGCATCTTCGTATCTCTCTGGGCAGGTATAGTCCTCATCACCTATTATGTTGTCCAAAAACCAGACCTGAGCGCGTTGACCGGACTGCTCGACACCATCTGGACACTGTTTGTCGCTACGTTGCTCCTCTTCAACTCTTACGGTATCGGTACGAGAATTCTCCATGCCCTGGGTGTGACGCGTGATGCAGCAGAGCGACTTCTGTTCGGCATGGGGATTGGTCTGGGAATACTCGGTTTGCTTGGCTTGGGAGTATCGGCGCTTCAACTTGCCAATGCGCCGTTCCTGTCCACCCTGCAAACGGGACTCACCATCTTTTTCCTGCTCGCCAGCGATGCAAAGAGACTCCGCAACGATCTGAACGTCCTGCGTATGAACCTCCATCTTGCCTTCAGCCAGTATGGACTCCTCACACAATTGGCAATTGTCCTGACCGCCGCTTTCTCGTTCCTGCTCACGCTTGTCCCGCCATTCGAAGCCTTCGACGCCCTACTCTATCACCTCGCCCAACCCGCCGCGATCCTGCGAGATGGCGGAATCCGCGCATTGGACAATGTTCCTTTCTGGTTCCCCAACCTCACCGAAAATGTCTATCTCTGGGCGCTTGCCATGCAGAGCGAACGCGCCGCACAGATCATCCATCTGGCATGGGGCACGCTCTCTGCGCTCCTGCTCTGGCATTGGAGCGCCAAGGTTTGGAACGCTGCCATCGGTCGCAAGGTTCTGCTACTGCTTGTCAGTATCCCTTCGTTGACCATGCTTGCCTCCTGGGCATATGCCGACATGGCGCTTGTCTTTTACGCCGTCGCCGCGCTCTACACGCTCACATCCTACCGCCTAGGCGCTTCTCCACCATTACTCATCGTTACGGGCATCTTCGCCGGGCTGGCAATGGGCGTCAAATACACATCGTTCGTCGTCCCGTCGACATGCGGGCTTCTCTTGTTGTTCCATCGTCCATTCAAGTCCGCGTTCAAACAAGCCGTGCAATTCAGCCTCATTGCATTACTCATCGCCATCCCGTGGTACGCACGCAACGCCATCGTAATGGACAATCCCTTTTACCCCTTCGTTTTCGGCGGACGCTACTGGGATGATTTTCTCAGCAACTGGTACGCCGACGCAGGCACCGGCATCGGATGGAACGCCCTGCAAGTTTTCATGCTTCCGCTGAACGTCATTCTCGGACATCGGGATGTGACCTTCTTCGATGGACGGCTCGGTCCGCTTTTCCTGATTCTCGCTCCGCTCGCAGTGTGGATCCTCCTCTCACGCACGGCTCGAGACTCCGCTCAAAGCCTGTCTCTGCTTTCGATTAGCCTCTTCGCCGCCTTGAGCTTTTCCGCATGGACGCTGGGCGTGATCAATTCCTCCGCGCTGTGGCAGGCACGCCTGCTCCTCCCCGCGCTGATGGCGTTTGCCATCCCCACCGCGCTCGGCTGGGACTCGCTCGACACGCTAAACACATCCAAGTTGCGGATCAGTTTTCTCGTCAACGCCATGATCGCCGTCATCCTCGCGCTGACCGTTTTCGAAAACGGGGTATTCGTCCTGAAACGGAATCCGCTGGCAGTGGCGTTTGGCGCGCAAACCCGCGGGCAATATATCGCGCGGATCGCCCCATCCTATTCCGCGCTTATCGAGGATATGTCCGCTTTGCCTGTAGACGCGCATGTTTACAGCCTGTTCGAGCCGCGCTCCTACGACCTGCCGCGTTCGGTCCAGCCCGATGCCATTGTCTCCAATTTTGTCCACGACTTGTATCGTTATCAAACGCCCGAGGCGGCCATCGCATATTGGAAATCACAGGGGTATACTCATGTCCTCGTCTATGAAACAGGTTTGAATTTCCTCATTGAGACCCGTCCCGACCGAATGACAGCCGCCAGGCAAAATGCGCTTCACGAAACTCTGCAACAATTGGAATTGATCAGCCGAACCCCCGATAACGTCTATTCGATCTATCAAATCCCCTGATTCCTCCTCCCGGAAAAAACGGAATGGCAACTTTTAGAACTCCGCAGGTTATTCATCTTCCACCCGAATCCATGAAACGCGCCGCAATTTTTGCTGATGCGGTGACCAGTACTGTCAACTATCGAGACAGCAATCAGAATGTCAGGCAAAAAATCCGCGATGATCACTTCGTCAGTAAGTTGGGAGAGGAAGCGGTGCGGATGGTCTTCGAAACGCGAAACGTAAAGGTGGAGGGGCCGGACTATACCGTGTACACAGGCAAAAAGAAGTCGTGGGAGGCGGATCTCAAGGTCAACGGGTTGGAAGTGGCGGTCAAAACCCAGCGCCGCTCTGCCGCCAACCGTTACGGTCTCTCCTGGACCTTCCAAGACTCACCCCAACGCCGCGATCCTATCCTGGATATGCCCGAAACATGGGTCTGCCTGGTCGTGTATGAAGATTTGAAAGACAGTCATGAATGCCTGGTCTATCCGTTGCGGAAGATCAAACAACTCATCTTCGAGGCTCCGCGCTTGAATAAATTAATTGGAAAGAAACAGGCGGTATATTTGGAGACATTGCAAAAGCGCGGGGTTTTCAAATAAACAACCTCGCGGCATCATGATGCCGCGAGGTTGTTGGCTGGGGGTACCCGCTACTTCGAGAGCGTATAGGTCACATTGTTGAAGTCCGCATAACGACCGGAGCAGGTGGCATCCTTTGTGGCGTCGCCGACGTACCTGAAGGTCAGTTTCGAGCCGTCAAACGTGTAATTGAAACTGACGTTCGAGTCGCAACCGCCATCATTGGATGTTTCGGTGAATATCTTGTCATCGGCTTTGTAAGTTCCAGTGACATAGGTTGTCTCACCTTGAAACACAGAGAAGGTCCCATCGTCATTGAACTTCAGCCCATAATCCGTTTCGCCAGCTTTGATGAACTTCCCGGTCGGAAAGCCGTTTTTTTCCGTCGACCCACATGCAGAAAGGACGAGAGAAGCCAGAATCAATCCTGCCAAAACCACCATCAAATTGTTCTTGTTCATTTTTATCTTCTTTCTGGTTGATATCGGTAGTTGCAAACATCTCATTTGACTGTGAACTCTTTAACCATTCCAAGCATAAAATGCGGAGCGCCGTTACCTTTCGGACTGGGAATATTGCAGATTGCCAAATAATTACCTGGCGTCAAGTCCAATTCCGCATACCCCGATAAGCCGACATCCAAGCCATTCATGCCGCCCACAGGGGCAAAGGGAGGCGGTCCGCCAGCCTCGCCGCTCAGGAAGGCCAGCACGTCCGCAACAGTCTTGCTCCCTTCCAGTCTCAGGATGTTGAACTCGTGCGGCTCAGGACCCTCGTTGGTAATTTGGATGATGGTCTTGCCAGCGGGGAGGGAAGCGGGCATGTCGAAGGTAAAGTCTTTCAAGTTGACGCTCAAATCCGCCTGCGGCTCACTCGCGGCCCCTGCGCCTGCTTCCACTGTCAGCGGCTTGATCATCCCCTTGGCGTGATGCCCCACCCCATCGCTCGGCGAGGGGATGAAGCACAGTATGACGTATTCGCCCGCAGTCAGGTTGATGACCGCGCTTGCCGTCCCGCTGGGATGCACCGCGCCCACACCGCCGACCTGTTTCACCAGCGCCAGCGCGGGACCTTCGCCTTGCTTCAATGCCTCTTCGAATTGCTGAACCGTCACACCGTCATTCAGGCGCAGGAACTGGACGTGATGCGGCTCCGTTCCCGTGTTGGTCAGGATGACGCGCACCCAGCCCGCCGTTACGGTTTCGGGAGCGGTGTAGGAATAATCTGCCGCGTCCACTTTGATTTCGAGCAGGGCAGCCGCGGCTGGTTCGGCGGCTTCCCCCGCCAGCGTATACGTCACGCCGTTGAAATCCGCGTGGCGGCCCGTGCAGTCTTTGTCATCATCGGGATTGCCGACATAGTTGAAGGTCAGATGCGTTCCGTCGAAGGCATAGGTGAAACTGACGTTCGTCTCACAGCCGCCGTCGTTGGACGTTTCGGTGAAGGTATTGCCTTCCACCTTGTACGTGGCACGGACGAAAATGTTTTCACCCTGGAACACGTAGAACGTCCCGTCCGCGTTGAAAGCCAGACCGTAGTCCGTTTCGCCTTCTTTGATGAACCTGCCAGTGGGGAAGTTCGCCGCTGTTGCCGGTGCCTCGGTCGGCTTGGGCGCGGGCGCGCTGGTGGGCGTCGCGGCTGGGGCGCACGCCGCCAACACAAAAGCCAGCGCCAGCACAAACGATAAAACTTTGGTTCTCATGGACTCCTCTTTCTCTAAAAGCTGGATTGGGAGAGGCATCAGCCTTCTCCGCACGATATCCCAACTGTACACGTCAGGCGCGCAAAGCAGGTATCGCCGGGAGATACAAATAACGATACAATTTCCAAAATGGAAAACGCAAACGAAATCTCATTCGGCGAGTGGCTGAAACGTCAGCGCAAAGCCGCGGGCTGGATACAGGAACAACTCGCCCGCCAGGTCCATTGTTCCACTATCACTCTGCGCAAGGTAGAAGCGGGCGAACGCCGTCCCTCCGAGCAAATGGCGGTGCGCCTGGCGGAGATTTTTCATCTCGCACCCGAGGAGCGCGAATCCTTTTTGCGTTTCGCCCGCCGCGGCTTGGGGAACGCGCCCGCGCCGACTCCCGCCGCGCCCTGGCAGCCTGCCGCGCCGCGCTCGAACCTGCCAGCCGCCGTCACTTCGCTGGTGGGACGCGAGAAAGAACTCGCCGAACTGCAGGGCTACTTGCAAAACGCAAGCATCCGCCTCGTCAGCCTGGTGGGACCGCCCGGCATCGGCAAGACCCGCCTCAGCGTCGAGGCAGGACGCGCCGCGCTCTCCGAGTTTCCCGATGGCGTCTTCTTCGTCGCCCTCGCCCCGTTGAACGATCCCGCCCTGATCGAGCCTGCCGTCATTCAGGCGCTGGATTTCGCCGCCGCGCGTAAACAGCCCATCGAACAGCAACTCATCCACAGCATCGGGGACAAACGGATTTTGCTCATCTTCGACAACTGCGAACACCTCATCGAGGAAGCCGCGCGGCTCGTATCTGACCTGCTTTCTGCCTGCCCCCGTTTGAAGATTCTGGTCACCAGCCGCGAGGCGCTGCGCGTCCCCGGCGAGTGGCTCTATCCCGTCCCCGCGCTGGATGTCCCTGCGGAGGGCGCGCCGCTTGAACTCGAAGCGGGGCGGGCAAACTTTTCGGCGCTGACCCTCTTTGCCGAGCGCGCCCGCGCCGTCCGCCCCGACTTCCGCCTGACCGCCGAAAACATCGGCGCGGTGGCAGCCATCTGCGCCCAAGTGGACGGTCTGCCGCTCGCCATCGAACTGTTGGCGGCGCGCATCCGCCTGATGTCGCCTCAAGCCCTGCTGGAACAGATGACCGCCGACTTCGTGCTTTCCGCCGACGGGATGCGCGCCGTTCCCGCGCGTCAGAAAACATTGAATAACGCCATTGCCTGGAGTTATCACGCCCTCTCCGCGGCGGAACAATCTGCGCTGAATCTTCTCTCCGTGTTTTCGGGCGGGTTCACACCGCAGGCGGCGGAAGCGGTCTGCGCCGAAACGCTGGGTCAGCCCGCCGCCGACCTCGTCAACGCCCTGGCGGATAAGAACCTCCTGCGGCGCGTCTTCAATGGACGCAGCGAGCCTCGTTTTGCCATGCTGAAGGTCATCCAACAATTCGTCTTGAACCAACTGCAACTTTCAGGGCAAGAAGCGCAGGCGCGTCAGAAGCATCTGGAGTATTTTCTCCAACTCGCCGAGCAGGGCGCGCGCGAAATTCGCGGTCCGCTTCAGGTGGAATGGGCAGACCGACTCCAGGGCGAGCAGTACAACCTGCACGCAGCGCTGGAGTGGGCGGTCTCCAGCCAGCAGACCGAGACGGCTTTGCGCCTGCTGGGAGCGTTGGGCTGGTCTTGGGAGATTGGTGGACATTACCGCGAGGCGCGCGCCTGGCTGGAACGAATCCGTGCCCTGCCCGATGCGGAATCCCATCCCCTGCTGATGGCGCGCGTCCTCAATCACATTGGGCGCTATCAATGGACGCAGGACGCCTTCGCCGACGCGCGCGCCCTGCTGGAGGAGAGCCGCGCCAAATCCGCCGCGCTGGGCGAGGCGGGAAAGAGCGCATTGGCGGAAGCGTTGAATTGGCTGGGACTGTTGGAGATAGGACAGAACAAGGAAGCCGCCCGTCCTTTGTTGGAACAGAGCCTCGAACTCAATCGTCAAAGCGGGGATGAGTGGTGCGCGGCGCTCAGCACGTTTCATCTGGGCATTTTGGAAAGCAATTCGGGGCAACCAGCCCTGGCGCGTTCTTTGCTGGAGGAAAGTCTCGCCGCCTTCGAGCGTTTTGGCGACCTGTTCTTTATCTCAAGGATTTCCATCTTCCTCGGTTATCTTTTCCTCGAGCAGAAGGAGTTCGAGCAGGCGCGGCAATGCTTCGAGCGGCATATCGAACTCGATACCCAACTGCATTTCTGGGATGGCATCGCCGAAGGCTGGCGCGACCTGGGCAACCTCTTCCGCGCGCAGGGGGACCTGAAACGCGCCGAGGAATATTACGAACGGGGGCGGGCCGTTGCCCGCGAGCATGGGCTGGTGAAGAACATTCCGTAGATACAGCCGCAAAGAAAAAAGCCCCGCGGCGATTCTCCGCGAGGCTTCACTGACTCACTGATCACTGCTTACTGATCACCGATCACTGACTTACGTTCCCTCTTCCCAACTACTCAAATACTTCAACTGCTCGTCGGTGAGGGTGTCAATCTTCACGCCCATCGCTTCGAGTTTGAGGCGGGCGATTTCCTTGTCAATTTCCTCCGGCACTGAATAGACCTTCTTTTCCAGTTTGTCGGCGTTCTTCGCCATGTATTCGGCGGATAAAGCCTGGTTGTCGAAAGACATGTCCATCACGGAGGCGGGATGCCCTTCGGCGGATGCGAGGTTGATGAGGCGTCCCTCGCCGAGGATGTTGATTTTGCGTCCGTCCTTGGTCGTGTACTGGTCCACAAACGGGCGGACGAGGTTCGGCTTGCCCACGCTCATCTTTTCGAGGGCGGGGATGTTGATCTCCACATTGAAGTGACCAGAGTTCGAGACAATCGCGCTGTCCTTCATCACCTCGAAGTGATGGGCATCGATTACGTTCAAATCGCCGGTGACGGTGCAGAAGAAATCACCCACCTTTGCCGCGTCAGCCATCGGCATGACTTGATACCCATCCATGACCGCTTCGAGCGCCTTCATTGGGTCCACTTCAGTGACGATGACCTGTGCGCCCATGCCACGGGCGCGGGATGCAAGGCCGCGTCCACACCAGCCGTAACCCGCCACGACGAAAACCTTTCCGGCGAGCAAAACGTTCGTGGCGCGGATGATGCCGTCAATGGTGGATTGACCGGTACCATAGCGGTTGTCGAAGAAATGTTTGGTCATGGCATCGTTCACAGCGATGACGGGGAATTTCAAGACCTTATCCTTTTCCATCGCCTTGAGGCGGATGACGCCGGTGGTGGTCTCTTCGGTGCCGCCGATGACATTGGCGAGCATTTTCTTGCGTTCCTCGTCGCCGAGCCCCTGTGCCCATGAAGCGAGGGATGGCTCCAGTTTTTCGAAGCGACCCATCTCGATGAAGAAGAGGGAGGAAACGAGGTCGGCGCCATCGTCCATGGTCATGTGCGGTTTGTGTTCCAGCGCAGCGCGGATGTGTTTGTAGTAGGTGACGTTATCTTCGCCCTTGATGGCAAAGGTGGGAATCTCAAACCGATTCACAAGCGCCGCGGCGACATCATCCTGTGTGGAGAGCGGGTTGGAAGCAGTAAGGACAATGTCCGCGCCGCCTTCCTGCAAAGTGTGCATTAGATTGGCGGTCTCTGTGGTCACATGCAGACAGGCCGAGATACGCAACCCCTTGAGAGGCTTCTCTTTCTTGAAGCGCTCGCGGATCGAACGCAGAACGGGCATTTCGCGCTCCGCCCAATCGATGCGGCGGCTTCCGCCCTCGGCTTGATTCAAATCTTTGATATCGTAATTGCTCATGTATTGCTCCTTCTACTTGGTAATTGGGGATTGGTAATTGGAAAATGAGTTGCCAATTAACAATTATTTCAATAGCAAATCCAACTTGCCGCCGTCATCGAAATGGCGGCGGAAGCGTTCGATAAACTCTCGAATGGTGTAATGATGGCTTTGCGTCCCTTTTTGCTCGAGGCAGTAGACCGCCGCCAGCGAGCCAATCTCACCGCACAGCTTCCAATCGAAGCCACGCGAGTAGCCCGCTAAAAATCCGCCGCGGAAGGCGTCGCCCACACCGGTGGGGTCCACGATTTCATCCTCGGGGACGGTGGGGATGTGAACGGAGTCGCCGCCCATGTACAGATCTGCTCCGTCCTTGCCGCGCGTGATGACCAACACTTTGACGTGCTCGAGAATCTGATCCAGGCTCCAGCCGGTCTTTTTGGAGATCAATCCGAACTCGTAATCGTTACAGAACAGGAAGTGGGCGCCTTCCATATCACGCGCCAGTTCGCTTCCTTCCAATCGAAGGACCTGTTGGCTGGGATCATACAGATATGGGACGCCCAACTCGCGGCATTCGGCAGGGAATTTCTTCATCGCCTCAGGCGCGGACGGGGAGACGATGACCATGTCCGGTTTTTTGTCTAACTCCTTGATGGATTGGGTGGCGGAGTGCGCCATCGCTCCGGGGTAGAACGAGGCAATTTGCGCGGAGACACGATCCGTCGTAGCGAAGAACGATGCGGTGAACTCGCCGGGGATCACCTGCATCAAAGACGTATCCACGCCTTTGGATTCGAGCCAGACACGATAGTCCGAAAAATCTTCGCCCACGGTCGCCATCACACGCGGCTTTTCACCGAGCAATGCCATTGTGTATGCGATGTTCGGCGCGATACCGCCGCGCTGTTTGGTCATGCCATCCACGAGGAACGACAGGCTGATGGAAGCCAGGCGCTCGGGAAGGATTTGTTCCTTGAAGTGACCGGGAAAGGTCATCAGGTAATCGTAGGCAACAGAGCCGGTAAGAAGGATATCCATTGATACCTCGTCATTGCGAGCCTGTAAGGCAAAGCAATTCCACCTTTTGCAAGGAGATTGCTTTGTCGCCGCTCCGCGGCTCCCCGCAGTGACATTTCATACTCGCAGTAAAAGGCGTGGCGCTAAGCGCCACGCCAAGTATCATGCGGGCAAAAGTTTATCACGGCATAACCGTATTGTCTAGAAATTGGAGGCATAAAATTCTTTTCTTCAAAACCTGCCGTAACGGTTTTGCAGTGTCTGATAACTTTGGAATGCGAGGAAACCAAAGAGAAATGACATGTAAATACTTTTCAGGAAGAACAATGCCACAAGCGCAACAATACCGCCCGCAATGACAGACAACTGGAGCGACTTTCGTACGCCATCGTACGGGTCATATTGCATGAGCGCGTAACGCGCCACATTGCCGCCGTCCAGTGGGTAGACCGGTACCAAGTTGATCAATCCCCAAAAGACATTTACGGATACGAGAATGGCGACAAGCACAGTCAACATCACACCACCAAACGGAAGGGATGTCACCGCTGGCAACGGGATGAATCCCAATAACCAGTTGACAGCGATGGAGCCGCCCGAAACGATCACGCCGCCAATCAAAAGTGTGGCAAGGAGAAAGCCTGAAAACGGACCAGCAAGCGAAACAACAATCTCCTCACGCGGGCTCAGCGCAACGTTTGCCCACGTACCACCCCATGAAACGGATTCGGGGACGGTCAGCCCGCCCATGAAGTGAAGCACGATGGAGGAGCGCAATCCATACCGTCGGAATGCAAATGCGTGTCCCAATTCGTGGACAAGGACTGACACAAAGATCGCCAACACCCAGATAAAGGTGTACAGGATATTATTGGATGAGAAACCAAACAGAAATGAGATTACCCAAAACAAAGGATGCACCCGGATCGGGATTCCAGCGATGGTAAATCGCAGGTCATATCGAGTGGGCGGCGGGACTTGAAACAGTATCATTGTTCTCCGAGGACCGCCTTGCGTAAATTGATTTCGAACGGCGGATAAACGATACCGTTCTCGGTGACGATGCCTGTGACGAGGCGGTTCGGGGTCACGTCGAAGGCGATATTCCGCGCTTTGGCATTCTTCGGTGCGACGCGTTCCCCGTGAAATTCCAAGCCGAGTACTTCTTCCGGGTCGCGTTCCTCAATGGGGATCAGGTCACCGTGCGCAAGGGAGAGGTCAATGGTGGAGGTGGGGACGACCGGATAAAACGGCACTCCGTTATCGTGCGCGGCGAGTGCCAGCATGTAGGTTCCGATCTTGTTCGCCACATCGCCGTTGGCAGCGGTGCGATCGGAGCCGACAAAACATTTTTGCACTTTTCCGGCTTTGAGGAAATATCCGGCGGTATTGTCGCTGATGATTTCATAGGGAATGCCGTACTGTTCCAGTTCCCACGCCGTGAGCCGCGCTCCCTGTAAACGCGGGCGGGTCTCATCCACGAAGACGTGAATCTTCTTTCCCTGTTCGTGCGCCGTGCGGATGACTCCGAGCGCGGTGCCCCAATCCACAGTGGCAAGTGCGCCTGTGTTGCAGTGATGGATGATCGTATCGCCGTCGTTGATGAGCGCCGCGCCATGTTCGCCCATGCGCTTGTTAATCTCCACATCTTCGTCGGCGATGCGTTGGGCTTCGGAGAGGACAAAGTGGCGGATGTAATCGACATCTCCCTCACCCCAACCCCTCTCCCGCTGGGAGAGGGACAGCAGGACGCGATCTACTGCCCATGCGAGATTAACAGCGGTCGGGCGTGCCGCCTTCAGAGTGTGGGCGGCGGCTTGGAGGTCGGCAATCAGTTCACGGGTGGATGAAGAAGCGGATTCGAATCCGGCGAGGGCAAGTCCGAAGGCGGCGGCGGCTCCGATGGCGGGCGCGCCGCGGACGACCATATCCTTGATCGCACGCGCGACGGAGACATGATCGGTGTAGGACAATACTTCGAATCGACCAGGCAATATGCGCTGGTCGATCATTTTAAGTTGGTTGTTTTCCCAGAATACGGTACGCATAAAAATATTTTACCCGTATTTACCGGAAATTCACCCCTTAAAAACCTTATCAGCGAGGGGAAAACGTGCAATAATACGGCGTTTGCAAATTTACAGAGCGCCGCGTTGACATCCAAAGTATGAGACAAGCGGCAAATACTCACAGGAGGACCAATGTCCACTCAAACGCGTACGTTGTTCTTTCTGACCATCACGGTCATAGTCGCCTTAGTGTTATCCGCTTGTCAACCCGCTGCACCGACACAACAGGCTGAAGAGGGTATCGTAATCGTCATCCCGGAAGATCCGCCCAGTTTCAATCCCGCGATCACCGACGCTGGTTATGATTCGCTGGTTATGGAACTGGTCATGCTCGGTCTTGCTGATCTCGATGCAAATGGGAATCCGTTCCCGGAATTGGCGGCGGAATTACCCACAGAAGAAAATGGCGGCGTCGTGATCGATGAAGAGACCGGGACGATGGATGTGACCTGGAATCTACGCACCGATGTCAAATGGTCGGATGGCACGCCGGTCACTGCTGACGATGTGATTTTCACCTATCAAGCCATCATCGACCCGGCATACGGCACATGGATCCCCGGCATCGATTATGTGGACGATGTCGAAAAAGTGGATGTGGATACGGTCATCGTTCACTACAACGCGGTTTATCCCGGTTATCTGACCCAATTTGGCGGCGAACTCATTGTGATCTGGCCAGCACATTATTGCGATGCCACACAGGGATTCTCCGCCTGGGACTGCGCTCGCACGCCTTTGAGCAATGGACCCTACGTTCTCAAGGAATGGGTCAATGGCGATCACATGACCTTCGAGCGCAATCCCGATTTCTACGAAAAGGGCAAACCTGAAATTTCAAAGATTACGGTTCAGATCGTGCCCGACGAAGCCGTCCGCAAGACGATGCTTATCAACGGCGATGCCGATCTCGATATGTGGTCACCGGAACCGATGATCAACGACTTGAAGGACAAGCCAAACGTCGTGGTCAGCATCAGTCCCACCAACCGCTGGGTGTTTCGCCTGTTCTTCAACCTCGCGGCCAAAGGGACGACCGACCCCGTCGCCACACCGCATCCAATCCTCTCGAATGTGGAAGTGCGTCGCGCTATCCGTATGGCAATCGATGTGGATACCATTTCGAAGAATTTCTTCTTTGGCTATGCCCAGCCCGCCTGGACGGAATTCTTCCGCGAGCCGTATGTCTGCACCAACATTCCCCGCCCGGCATTTGACCCGGAAGGAGCGAAAGCCAAACTCGAAGCCGCCGGTTGGATCGATACTGACGACGACGGCATCCGTGAATGTCGCGGCTGCGGTACCGCCGAAGACGGCTACAAAATGGAGATGGAATTCATCACCTATGGCGAATATGGCGAAGCGCTCGAACTGACCCAGCAGTACATCGCTGAAAACCTTGCCGAGATCGGTATCAAGATGAACCTCTCCGTAGTGGAGGGCAGTATCATGTGGGCGGCATCGGAGGACGGCGGCATCGAACAAAATGGCAACTTCGACATCGACATCTATGACGATGGCTATGCGGGCATCGACCCGACCGACTTCATCTACAGCTATTACCACTCCGCTTCGGCAACGCCCGATTACGGGACCAACTACGGGCGTTGGATGAACGAAGAGTTCGACGCGCTGCTCGACGAGTCTTATACGCTCGATACCGCCGCCCGGCAGGAGAACTTCTGCAAGATGGCTGAGATTCTGGAAGCGGAACTTCCCGAGGCCCTGCTCTTTACCGGCGTCAATGCCGATGCACATTCCGCCCGGTTGCAGAATGTGCAATCCACCATCAACGATCTCGTGACCTGGAACGCCAAAGACTGGACGCTCGCAAATTAAATGTTCACGTACATCGCAAGGCGATTGCTCCAGACAGTCGTCCTGTTGTTCCTGCTCAGCATTTTTCTGTTTGCTCTCGTCAATCTCGCTCCGGGCGGACCGCTCGCCGGTCAGGGTCGCAGCCGCCAGATCCGCCCGGAGAAAATCGAGATTCTCAAACGGCAGTTCGGGCTCGACAAACCGCTTCCGACTCAATATCTCATCTGGCTGGTCGGCAACGACTGGATGAGGGTTGACACCGACGGCGACGGTATCGAAGAAAGTTTCGGTACCCGTAAGGGTATCCTGCGCGGCGATTTTGGCTTTTCGTATCGCACACGCCAGCCAGTGCTTGAAGAGATTGGGCAACGACTTCCCAATACTGTGCTGTTAATGACCATCACGCTTTTCATCGGCGTACTTATTGCCATCCCGGTAGGGATCGTTTCCGCCATACGGCAATATTCCAAATTCGACATCACCGTCACCACGCTTTCGTTCGCGGGACAAGCCATCCCGGAATTTTTTCTGGGACTGGTGCTTATCCTCATCTTTTACGCCTGGCTGAAAAATCCGTGGACAGGAGAGCCGCTTCTTCCCTCGGGAGGCATGGTCTCGTTAAATGTTTCCGGTCCTGCCGTGTGGGATCGCATCAAACATCTCATCCTGCCGGTGATCACCGGCGCTCTCGGCTGGATTGCGTGGTACTCGCGCTTTCTCCGTTCCTCCATGCTGGAGGTGGCAAACAAAGATTATCTGCGCACTGCCCGCGCCAAAGGACTCCCCAACTGGATGGTGCTGTATAAACACGCCCTGCGCAACGCCCTGATTCCGCTCATTACCATGCTTGCCATCGACCTGCCCACCATTTTCGGCGGCGCGGTCTTTGTCGAGACGCTTTTCTCATGGCCCGGCATGGGCAGGCTCTATTTCACAGCCGCTGTGGATCGTGATTACCCCGTCCTGCTTGCCATTCTCATCATGGGCGCGGCGGCGATTATCTTCTCCAACCTGCTCGCGGATGTTTTATATTCATTTCTTGACCCAAGAGTTCGTTATGATTAATCATCCTGTTTCATGTTATTCTGTGCGAAGCAAGGAATCTCTCATGGTGCATGAGGAACCTCTTGTTGCCGCTCAGGGTGACACCCAAAGCAACCAATGACCCAGACACTCGGCGACCTACCCCAGATCGAATACGGGACATCCGGTTCACTCACAGAGGCCGCCTCCATCGGCGCGGGCATCTGGAAGCGTTTCCGCAGGCATCCGGGCGCAATTGCAGGTTCAATTATCCTCCTCATTCTGATTGCGCTGTGTATTTTCGCGCCCCTTTCCCCTTACGACCCCGAAGTCTCGAACATGGACGAGCGCTATCAACCGCCATCCTGGTCTCATCCCATGGGTACCGATGCGCTCGGGCGCGACCTGCTCACACGTGTACTGTACGGCGGACGCATTTCGTTGCTTGTCGGCTTGCTGGTCATTGGCATTTCCATTTCCATCGGCGTTCCGGTGGGGGCACTCGCCGGATATTACGGAGGCACGCTTGATACCATCCTGATGCGCATCACCGATACGTTCCTCACGCTCCCGACCCTGCTGGTCCTCATCCTGCTCAGCGCGATCTTACGCGAAGTGGAATTTCCGCTCATCGAACGCAACAGTGTATTGACCATCGGTCTCGTGATCGGCATCCTCTCGTGGATGATCTTTGCCCGCCTCGTGCGCGCCAGCTTCCTCACCATCCGCGAACTGGACTTTGTATCTGCCACGCGTGCTCTCGGCGGCTCGGACGCACGCATTATTCTGCGTCATATCCTGCCCAACTCCATCGGTCCCATCATTGTCGAAGCGACGCTTGAAATGGGCTATGCCATCATCGAAGAGTCCGGCTTGAGTTTCTTGGGTTTTGGCATCCAGCCTCCAACTCCCTCGTGGGGCAACCTGCTCAGCAATGCTCAGGAGAACTTCACTAAATATCCCTGGCTGGCAATCTTCCCCGGCTTGATGATCTTCCTGGCGATCATCTCCGTCAACTACATCGGCGATGGTCTGCGTGACGCGGTCGACCCGTATAAGGTGATCGAGAAAGCTGGGGAATACTAACTTGAATGTCGTTGCGAGCGACCGGAGGGAGTGAAGCAATCTCCCCATTAAAGGGGGTTAGCTTGTCGACGAGAATCAACCGTTTAACTGAAGATTGCTTCGTCGGGCAAAAGCCCTCCTCGCAACGACATATAGATGGTTTACAATCGCCTTGGTGGAGAAAGCCATGAAAACCATACTGCAAAGCAAAAGCAAGAAAGCCGTCATCGATACAGACGGTCCGTTCACGATGATCGGCGAGAAGATCAACCCAACGGGACGCAAAAAACTCGCCGCCGCGCTGCAGGAGGGGAATCTCGACTACGTGCGCGACCTCGCCAAAAAGCAAATCGACGCCGGCGCCGACCTGCTGGATGTGAACGTCGGCATGGCGGGCACCGACGATGTGGATTACCTTCCTAATGTCGTGAAAATGCTGGCGAGCGAGTTCGATATCCCGCTCTGTCTTGATTCCCCCAACCCAAAAGCATTAGCCGCTGCCCTGCCCTTTGTGCCCGGCAAACCGCTGATCAACTCCACGAACGGCGAGGATCGCACTCTCGATGCTGTGCTGCCGCTGGTCAAGGAATACAAAACCGCCGTCATCGGCTTGACCATCGGCGAAGAGGGCATCTCCAACGACCCCGAAGCCCGTCTCGCGGCGGCGGATAAGATCATCCAGCGCGCCACACAAATGGGTATTCCTATTGAAGATATTGTCATTGATCCGCTGGTCATGACCGTCGGTGCGGATCACAACGCATCCGCCATCACGCTCCGCACCATCGAACTGGTGCGCAAGGAGTTTGGCGTGAATATCAACCTCGGCGCCAGCAATGTCTCTTTCGGCTTGCCCGAACGGGATGTGATCAACCAGGCATTTCTCGCCCTCGCCATCAGCGCCGGGGCAACCTGCGCCATCACCGACCCGATGAAATACGGCTTGACCATCAAAGCCATCGACCTGCTGCGCGCCCGCGATGACTATGGGATGAAATATCTGAAATACTATCGGGCACATCCGCCGGTAGCGGCAACACCTGCACCTACAAAACCATAAGGCAACAAAAAACCAAAAGGACCTGATGGAAACAAGCCGTCAGGTTCTTTTATAATCGTGCTATGAATATTATCCTTATCATTGACATTCTCGGCTGGGTGGGCACAATTCTCTATCTCGTGGCGTATGCGCTTGTTTCGACGAAAAAGGTGGAGGGCGATTCGGTGCTCTATCAGGGTATGAACATCGCGGCAGGCGTGCTGCTGGTCATCAACACGCTGTATCTGCGCGCCTATCCGTCCGCGGGGTTGAATGTGGCGTGGATCGGCATTGGCATGATCACGCTGGGTCGAAGATGGCTTACACGAAGTTAATTCCGCGTTCCACGCCGGGCGCACAGGTGGAGGAGATTTCTCGCGACTCGGCACATTATCGTTTGACGATCCCTTCTGGAAAAGCGGATCGCTACCGTCTCGCGCAACTTGATGACTACACGCTTCTTCCAAGGCGACAATTCCCGCATCGCCTCAACCTACGCCTGAGCCTGTCTGCTCGGACCTCGAGTGATTCCCTGCCCGGGACATGGGGTTTCGGGCTATGGAACGATCCATTTGGGTTGTCGCTGGGGTTTGGAGGAAATCCGTTTCGGCTGCCAGCGCCGCCGAATGCCGCCTGGTTCTTTGGGGCAGCAGAACAAAACTACCTCTCCTTCAGAGATGACAAACCTGCCCACGGCTTTCTCGCTCAAACATTTCGCTCACCGAAGTTTCATCCATTATTGATCCCGGCGGGGTTGGCGCTCCCTTTTTCGCGCAAGGCGACGCGGCGGATGTTGAGTCGCGTCATCGAGGAGGACGGAATCGCTCTCAGCGCAGAGCCATGTCAATGGCACGGATACAGACTTGAGTGGCGCGGGAATCGGGTATCTTTCGAAGTGGATGCTGTCCGAGTGTTTGAGTCGCCGGTGAGCCCACACCCGCCGCTGGGGCTGGTCATCTGGATCGATAATCAATACGCGGCATTCACCCCCGAAGGAAAAATCGGGTTCGGAGTGTTGGAAAACCCCGAACCCGCGTGGTTGGAAATCAAGGATATTGAATTGTCAACCGCTCTGCAGGTTTAGCGCCTGCGGGATGATTTGGTCTACGACCAATATTGCGCAATCAATTTTGCCGTGAACGGAATGACGTGCAGGAGGGTGTCCACGATCAAACCGAGGATGAGCCACCCGCCGAACTGACGATTATGGAAGAACGCCGCCGCTGAGAACCAGGTGGGCCAGGCAGGGTAGCCCGCAGGCGGCTGCGCGGGGCGCGGATTATTGAGTAATTTGACCGCGTTGAGACCATGCTTGAAGGCAAGGAAAACAATCAGCATGACCGGGGTGAAATAGCGCGGTACAAAGACCAGATAGGCGATCACGACATAAATGAGAATGATCGATGCCTGATCGACACGGCGGGCAAACGCCTCTCCCACACGCACCGGGAAGGTACCCACGCCCTTTGCCTTGTCATCGTCGTGCTTGTCGATATGCTTGCCGATATTGATGCTGGCAACGCCCAGTCCATAGGGGACGCCAGCGAGCACAACATTCCAGAGATTGCTGGTATCTCCGCCGTTGATGAGACCAAGCGTGAGATATACGCCGCCGATCATGATGGGTCCCCAAATGAGGAAGATGGCTAATTCGCCCAATCCCCAATATTTGAAAGGGTAAGTATAGGCGAGAAGAACAACCGCTCCAAAGGCGAACAAACCGATCACTGCCGGGTTGAAACTGGTATTGAACAGGGCGTACACTCCCGCCAGGGTTGCCAGAATGCCGCTGACGATGAACCAGCGGATCTGTTGCGGCTTGGTGAAGAAGCCCTGCACCAGCGGATGGACCCCGTATTGGGTGCGGAAGTAGTTGTCCTTGTCCACGCCGCGCGTGTAATCGGTATAGTCATTGAGCAGGTTATTCGTGCCGTGGGCAATGAACAGACCGAGGGTAAGGATGATGAACGGAAGCCAGGAAAAATTCCCGTCGCGCCAGGCGAGCAATCCTGAGATAACGCAGGAATAAACGGTCACCAGCGTGACGGCGGATCGGGTGGCGATGAGCCATTTGGAAACAACATCCAAGGCATCCCATTCCTTTTTGTCGTCCATCTTGATGAGTTGCCACGAGGCTTTACGCCACATTGCAAAGTTGATGTGCATTTGTCTCTCCTCTTTTTGTTGATAAAGATATCGGCATACATACGATGCCGTTTGAAACAAAACTCTTCGGGTCGAGATTATACTACCAATCTGTGAAATCGGACACAAACGGAGGGATTTGTCTCATTAACTAAAATGGGCAGGAAATCCTTCCTGCCCATTTTAATACCTGTGATTATCAGCTCCAATACAGCCTTACGAGGTCCGCTGTGAATGGAATGACGCGCAGCAAAACATCAATCAACAAGCCAAGCATGAAAAGTGTGCCAAAGGTACGGTTGTTATAGAAGGCATATCCCACAAAATAAAGCGGCCAGCCTGGTTGACCTTCGGGGCGGGTTTCGGGTTTTGGCTTCAGAAACACCCTGTAGTATTTCATGAATGTGGGGATCGCGAAAACCACAATCAACAGTACAGGAGTGAAGAATTTTGCAAGCACCAGATAGAGTGTGATGAAATATGGCGCAATCATCATTGCCAGCACAGCATACCGGGAGGCTTTCTCGCCAATCACGACCGGCAGGGTGTGAATGCCCTTTTTTCGATCCATATCCAATTTGTCAATATGCTTGCCGAAAATGACAGTTGTCACGCCCAACACGTAAGGCAAGCTGGCAATCACGACGAACCAGTTCCATTCATGGGTCAGGACATAATGCCCACCGCCGATCATCAGGGGTCCCCAGACAATAAGCACTGCAACTTCGCCCAACGCCAATCCCTTGAGGGGCCAGGTGTAGAAGAGAAGAAAGAACGCGCCAAGTCCCAGCAGGATCCAGGCAGTTGCAGTGAAACCGGTGGACCAGATCAAATAGAGACCGAGAGCCAACGCGATAAAAGCTGTCACTCCAAAATAAGTGAGGTGCTGGCGATGGGTCATCAATCCGCTGGCAATGGGTTGGGCGCCGTAAATATTGCGATAATAATTGTCCTTGTCCACGCCGCGTACAAAGTCAGTGTAATCGTTGAAGATATTATTGCTGGCATGAGCCAGGATCAAGCCCAAGGTTAGAGCCAGCCAAGGCAGGAAATCGAATGAACCATCGCGCCAGGCAAACAGCCCCGCGAGTGCCGCCGAGATGAAGGTCATTACGAGGACCGCCGCACGAGTCGAAATCAGCCACTTCGAAATGACATCCAACCCATCCCATTCCTCCTTTGAGACCTCAGGGATCACTTGTAACGCTTTGCGCCACATTGCAAAATTCATCTTTTTTTCTCCTTGAATTGTTTGGTTTAGATAAATTATATCCAGATTATTCTCATTCGGGTTCGACATTTTCCCCTGTCGGCAAGGTAAAGAAGAACGTGGTCCCCTGCCCCGCCTCGCTCTGGACCCAGATCCTGCCACCGTGGAATTCGACGATCCGTTTCACGATTGCCAGACCGCCCCTGTCTCATCGACTTCAGGATCGAGTTTGGTGAACACATCAAAGATCCGTTGGATTTCCCCCAAACATTGAACAGAATCAAGAACGCCGATCCAAAGAATAGCGCCGCGGAGGCAAGATGGAGGAGTTTCGCGTGACGCGCCTTCTCCATGTCATCGAAATGTGGAGCGGCAGGCACCAGTTGAAGAAAATTCATCCGTTCACCTCTCAGGTATGGGCTGAGTGGGAAGCGTAAAAAGAAAAGTGGCACCTTTTCCCAGTTCCGATTCCACCCAAATTCTGCCCCCGTGAAATTCGATGATACGTTTCACCAGGGCAAGGCCGATTCCCGTCCCCTCCGTTTGTGAGTCCAATTTATCGAACAGACCGAATATTCTGTCTTTATATTCTGGAGCGATCCCGATTCCGTTATCCCGGACAAAGAATATAGGCCTGCCATCCATTTCGCCCTGAACCCCGATCTCTATGCACGGCTCTGGCTGTTCACCCATGAACTTTGCGGCATTATCGATGAGGTTTTGGAATACCTCCGAAATGCGCTGACGATCACCATATACGGTAGGAAGACCCTCTTCAATCCTGACCTTGATTTTACCCAAAGCAATACGACCCTGCAGTAATTCCAACACATCACTCAAAAGGACATTCATAGGGATGTACGCAGGCTTGTTAGTGAGCCTGCCGACGCGCGAAAGTTCGAGCAGTTCGTTGAGCAGTCTTTGCATTTTATTCGTCGCATCGCTGATCCGCTGGATGTCTGTATTGAGACGCTGCAAATTACCACGCTCGGCATCTTCGCGGATAAACCCGAGAAACCCGCGGATGGTGATTAGGGGAGATTTCAAGTCATGTGAAACCGTGTAGGTAAATCGTTCCAGCTCCGCATTTTTTGCTTCGAGTTCATCGATGAGTTTCTCACGTTCAGACTCCGCCCATTTAGTGAGGGAAACATCACGGACCATAGCCAAAACAAGGTCAGGGCCAGCCGGGGTAATTCTGGCTTCGTAGGTCCTGACCTCTCCGTCTCGGGTTAATTTATATTCAAAGGCACTCAATTGACCCGATGCCAGCGCCCGGTCGATTGCAAAAGCGGTTTGATCTGCCAGAGACGGCAAGACCTGTGCAATCGTTTTGCCGATGAATTTCTCCGGCGGGATGAGCGGTTCACTCATTGCCGATGGTATGAAATGGATGATCGTTCCATCACGTTTCAACTCAAAGATCATATCGGGAATAGCGTCCAAAAGAGCGCGAGCGCGGGATTCGCTCCTCCGCAAAGCCTCCTCCGCTTTCTTCAAGGCGGTAATGTCCAGTTGGGTACCCCACACTCCCTCCAGAAATCCATCCTTGACGATACCAACCGCATTGTTCAAAAAATAGACTGTTTCCCCGTTCCTCGTCACCTCGCGGGTTTCACGGCTCCCTGAGCGATAACCGTCCTTCACCAGTTTCAGCGTTGCTTGAAAATTAACTTTGTCTATCTCCCCGCCTTTCTCAAAATCAAGCAGTCGTGCTCCTCGAATTTCCTCACTGGAATTGTATCCATACATACGCGCCAGGGCATCATTACATTCCGCAATGTATGCATGTTTGTAGATCAACATGGTCTGCTCTTCAGGAGGCAGGCTGGTCTGGATCGGTCGATCGAAAGCCAACAACCAGATTCCCTCGATGCTCTGCTCGACAAAATTCCGGTACTTTTTCTCGCTTTCCTGCAATGCCGTTTGTATCGCCTGCTGCTCGGTTGCATCGTGGAACATAGACAGGATGGTGGGCTCTGCTCCCAGCTCGATCAATTCGTAAAATGCTATTGTGACCCGCCTTTCGCCATTCCGATTTAAAAACTCGTACGCAGAGTTATGCAAAGATTTTCGCTCAGTCAGTTTTTCAACGAATTTCTGACGCTCCGCCTCGTTCGCCCAAATTCCCAAATCTACCATTGTCCGTCCAATTGAAGTTCTGGGGTCAAGCCCGGTCAATTTCCAATAGGCATTGTTCGCCTCGACCAATTTTCCATCCTTCAACGTTGTAATACTGATTGCCACCGGGCTGACATGAAAAATCCTGCGAAACCGCTCGCCTTGTTCCCGCATGGACTGCTCGGTAAGAATGCGTTCCTTAAACTCCATGCTGGACTTTTCCATGGATGCTCGCAGGGTGCTGACAAGGTAGTATATGAGCAAAAACGCCAGAATGTAGACCACGGTCAGGTCGCGGGCAATGCCCATCGGCTCATCCACATGAAAATCAGGCGGGACATTAACATGAAATATCGACATTCCCCATACCGACAAAATACTCATGATCGTCACCAACATCGTCAGCCGCCAATTGGTTAGGACACTGGTCATCAAAACGATGATGATATAGGTGACAACTGCAAGGTCATATACACCATCAGCAATCCAGGCTTGATAGGTCATCGCCGCCCACATCGCAAACACAAGGACAATGCTCGTCTGGAAAACATACCCGCGGCGCGCAAAAATCAACAGGACAATGTTGATAAGGATGATGACCGACAGAATCTGCTCCGGCGGATTGATCAAACTCCCCCCCGTCAACAGGCGATACACCAACAACAAGGAAATTACGGAAATCAAAGTCACCAGAATGGCGTTCAAGAACTTTGCGATTACAATGCCATAATCATCCTTGAATGTCGGGGGGGCAAAAATCTGGTGAAACGGGTCAAACTTCATCGTTCCTCTTGGTTTAAGAGTATATCATGGGGGTAATTTAGAATATCAACACAGGATGATCAGAAACGCCCCGGGGAAAACAATTTTATGAGTAAACCCTGCCATATACAGAAATCATTCGATCCCACAATACATTCTTCTCATGGTCTATCGTCTGGAATTCGGGATGCGTCTCAAACCAGGCAAGCGCCCGCCGCACCCCTTCCGCCCAATTCACTTCACATCGAAAATCGGGGACAAAACGTTTGATCTTGCCATTGTCAAATACAACGCTATTGGATTTATCACCGATCAGACTTCCCACCGCATGGTCGTCGAACCGGGCGATGAAATCAGACGGAAGATGAATCACGTTCGGCTCCAAGCCCAGAGCCTGATACGCTTCGAGATAAATCTGGTTCCAGCTGAGAACTTCATCCGACGTTATGTGGAACGCCTCTCCGATCGTTTCCCTCTTCCCCAACAGACCGACCAATCCTTTGGCAAGATCCGCGTTCCAGGTCAACACCCACAATGAAGTACCATCGCCAGGGATGATGACCTTTTGTCCGCGTTTCATCCGGTCAATGACTGTCCACGGGTGAGACCAGCTCCCCACACAGAAGGGGATCTGCGCCGGTCCATATGTCAGCGATGGGCGAACGATAGTGGACGGGAATCCATCTTCGCGAAGGGCTCTCATCAGCCGTTCTTCGCAGGCAATCTTATCGCGCGAATACTGCCAGAACGGATTCGAGAGCGGCGTCTCTTCGGTGACAAGATAATGCTTTGGCGGTTTTTGATAGGCAGATGCAGAACTGATAAAAACGAATTGGTTCGTTTTGCCGCGGAAGAGGGAAATATTGCGCTCGATATCATCTGCGGTAAAGGCAATAAAATCCACTACGGCGTCGAAACGGTGTCCAGCCAACAGCGTGGAGAGTTCCGGTATACCAGCGTGGATATCGCCTTTTAAGTGGGTCGCTCCCTTGAGGAGAGGATACTTTACCGAAATGGAGCGATTCAAAATAAATAATTCATGTCCGCGTTGAACCGCCAGTTCGGAACATGCTGAACTGATGATACCGGTCCCGCCGATGAAAAGAAGTTTCATTATCCTTCCCCCATTTCCGGGACAGGCTCGACCGGTACACGATGTGCAAAATAATTCTCCACCCAGAAAATGATGAGCGCCACCCAGACAATGACAAAGCCAATCAAATGAGATTTATCGAATGGTTCCTTGTATATGAATACTCCAATGAGAAATTGAAGAGTTGGAGCGATGTATTGTAACAACCCGACCACCGTCAGTGGAATCTGTTTCGCGGCAGAGGCAAACATCAACAACGGGATGGTTGTCACCACACCAGCGCCGATCAATAGAATGTTGATGAATGCCGTATCGTGGAGGAATGTCCCCATGTCTGTCATTTCCATCATGGAGAGGTAGATCAATGCCGCCGGGAAGACAATACCAGTTTCGAGTGTCAGCCCAAAGAGCGAGCCAAGCGGGGCAAGTTTCTTGACCAGTCCATAAATGCCGAAGGAGAACGCCAACGACAGGGCAATCCAAGGCAGACGACCGTAAACAAAAGTAAGGTAGATCACGCCGATAGCGGCGATAAGGACAGGAATCCATTGCGTGAGGCGCAACCGTTCACGCAGAAAGAGCACTCCCAGTAACACACTCAGAAGGGGGTTGATAAAGTAGCCCAAGCTGGTCTCGACGATAAAACCCTGATTGACACCCCATACATAGACAAGCCAATTGATCGTTAGTAATACACCGGCGATGGAATAAATGCCAATCGTCCTGGCAGAGGTCAGCGCCGTGGAACGGAAGTCCTGCCACTGTTTGGTGAGAACGATATAGATGGTCAGCAGGACAAAGGACCAGCCGATTCGATGCCCAATTACCTGTAAAGCCGGAACTTGATGCAGGAATTTCCAGTAAATTGGAAAAAATCCCCAAAGCGTATACGCGCCAATTCCATAGAGAATACCTTTTTTCATGTTTATCCTTTGACCGCCTAAAATGTTTCGATGGGCTGCCTGCCCGCGAATCCGGCACCCACTTCATGCCAGAAGGCAATATCGCCCTCTCCATGTTGCCAACATAGAAATACCTCCCGCCCATCTTTCAATGCAGAGAAATCAAGCAATCCCAGGTTGACATCCTTGATTTGGACGCCCGTATCTAAAATGCGATGGACGAGTCGATCGAGCTTTTCGAAATCCTGTACCATTTTGCTTAAAGCACGGTTACCGCCGTTCCCCGCAGATTTTTCGATGGCAGGCCAGGCCTCAGGCTGATTTGCCAGGATCTTTTGGCGAATTGCCTGCACTTCGTCCATGATGGGGCGGATGATTTTCAGAGTCTCATTTGCTTGTTGAACAGTGAAATACCGGGGCATGGAGGGAAGTATACACGGGATTGAGTTTAAAAGTAAACAGGTACACGGATGGACTCTTCAAAATGTACACCTGTGTACCTGCTTCGTCTGTTTATAGTTATACTGCGATGGCTGTGTAACCCTTTTTCTTCACGGCTGCAATAATCTGTTCGTTTGTGAGTTTGGCTTCATCGTATTCGATGACCATTTCCAGCTTGTGATAACTGGCGCTGATCTCTTTGACGCCATCCAGCACATCTTCCAAGCTTTCCAGTTTCATGGCACAGTTGGTGCAGGTCATATCTGGGACTTTATAGGTTCTCTTAATCATCGGGGATTCCTTATCAACGATACTACTGGAATATGATCCTTCCAGTATACATTCCCATCGAACAAGTAAAGAACATCGTACTTCCCTTTTCCTGAGCGGGGATGTTTACTTGTACTGTCCCAGTATCGGGAAGCAGTTCGTAGAAATTCAGCTCAGGGATGACAAAGTCGCGTGCACAGGAATAGGTTTTGTCGGTAACCAGATTGAGCGTGAAATCCTTCCCGGCGGGAGCGCTGACCGTTTGCGGAAAATAGCCGTCATTCTGGACATAGAGGACAACATCTTCTCCCGCACTGGGGAGTTGCGCTGCGGGCGTCGATTCGCCACTGTTTGACGGGAACAGGCTACGGGTCAGGTTTTGAAACGAGAGCGGAGAACCGAGCAGATTGAGTCCACCGTCGAAGGTCACCAGCCCAAGAATCAGGACAACCACCGCGACAAATCGCATGAAGAATTTTTCGAGTCGTGCACCAAGTTCTGTGGTCAAATAAGCGACGACGAAAAAGACCGGGCTCGTCCCCAATGTGAAGGCAAACATCAGTGCCGCCCCTATCACGATACTGCCTGCGCCCAGGGCGGTCGCCATCATGGCTTGAGTCACGCCGCAGGGAATGAAGACCGTCAACGCACCGAGGAACAGCGGAGTGAAGGTATCGGTTCCTTTGGCTGTACGGCGGATGTAGCGTGTGATGAATTTGGGTGGCTCAATGGAAAAATAGCGAAAGATCGGATGGACGTTGAACATGCGCAGGGCATTGCCCACCATGAAGATGCCAATGGCGATCATGAGGAAAGCACGCGTCATCGGGCTGAGGGTAAGATAGGAGCCAGCCAGTCCCAGTAAAGCGCCAAGCAGCGTATACGCCGCCAGCTTTGCGAGCAGGAAAAGAAAAATGGGAAGTGCGGAATTCGGGCGAACCGGCGGGCCGGCTTTGGATTTCTTTCCCATTCCTCGCGCCACCTGCCCCACGTAATCCCGCTCGACCTGGTACGCCAGCGAACTTGCCAGCAGACCGCCCTGCACGGCAAGACAACTCAATCCGCCAGTAGTCAAGCCTGTGATAAAAGCAACGATCAATTGCCCCATAACCCCGGAGTTGGTCGCCGTATTGAAATTCGGATTGGCTTGAAAGACAGCCAACCCAACAGCCACGGCAACAAACACGATTCCTAACACCAGCAGGACAACAGGGTCAACGGGTGGTTTCTGGTTCTTAGACATACTAATTCATATTAAGTAAATATAGGTGTACAAATCATATATTCTGTTTTCGCAGGCGAAGGCTATTTGTCACCACAAAGACACTGCTGAATGCCATCGCTCCAGCAGCAAGCATCGGGTTCAAGTATCCCAGCGCAGCAGCAGGAATCAGTACCACGTTATAGAAGAACGCCCAGAATAGGTTTTGCTTGATCGTTCCCAGCGTCCTGCGGGAAAGATGAATCGCGCGTGGTACACCGCGCAGGTCGCCGCTCATCAATGTTACAGGTGCGGCAGCCATAGCCACATCCGTACCAGTGCCAATGGCAAGCCCAACATCGGCTTGTGCAAGCGCAGGCGCATCGTTGACTCCATCGCCAACCATTGCAACCACTTTTTCGCCAGACTGCAATTTCTTTACTTCAGATGATTTTCCCTCCGGAAGCACTTCAGCCAGCACTGTATCTACGCCGACCTGTCTGGCAATGGCTTCAGCGGTCTTATGGTTGTCACCGGTGATCATCGCCACCTGCAAGCCCATCTTGTGCAGATCGGCAATTGCGTCCTTTGAACCATCCTTGATGGTATCCGCCACAGCGATGATTCCTGCAACCTGACCATCCACTGCCACAAGCATGGCAGTCTTGGCTTCGGATTGGAGGCGCGTCACTTCGGATTCGAATCCTCCCAACTGGATTCCACGTGCATCGAACATTCTCTTGTTGCCGACCAAGACGCTTCTTCCCTCGACCTCAGCCTGCACCCCATGACCGGCCTCCGCCTTAAAACCGGCTGGTTCCGCCAAACTTAATCCACGTGTAGTCGCCTCCGCCCAGATCGCCTCGCCGAGCGGGTGTTCGCTTCCTTTTTCAACAGACGCTGCCAGACGGAGCAATTCATCTTCTTTCCACCTTTGACTTTCCACCACAATATCTGTCACCGCAGGCTGTCCCTTCGTGATCGTCCCAGTCTTATCGAGAATCACCACAGAGACTCTGCCCGCGCGTTCCAATGCCTCACTGTTACGGAAGAGAATCCCCGCCTCCGCGCCTTTGCCCGTACCCACCATGATGGCGGTCGGCGTGGCGAGTCCCATTGCACACGGACAGGCGATCACCAACACCGCGACCATGTTGATCAGGGCGCGTGTGAAATTGTCAATATCGGCGTTGACCGGTAAGGCTGGACCCCAAAAATACCAGCCCGCAAAAGTCAGCAAGGCAATGACAATGACAATCGGTACAAAGACTGCCGAGACCTGATCCGCCAGCTTTTGGATCGGCGCTTTGCTTCCCTGTGCATCCTCCACAAGCTTGATGATCTGGGCGAGGGCGGTCTCCCTGCCAACTTTCGTCGCTTCGAACTTAAGCATGCCCAGTTTGTTCAACGTGGCGCCGATGACTGGATCGCCCGATTTCTTTTCGACCGGGAGCGATTCCCCGGTCAGCATGGACTCGTCGATGGCGCTGCGACCTTCGACCACCACGCCATCCACAGGGATCTTCTCGCCCGGTTTGACAAGGACCACGTCACCCACGCGGACATCGTCCACTGGCACTTCCACCTCCTGTTCGCCGCGAACGACTCGCGCGGTCTTGGCGCGTAATCCCATGAGTTTTTTGATCGCTTCAGAGGTGCGTCCCTTTGCGCGGGCTTCCAGGAATTTCCCCAGTTTGATGAGCGTGATGATGACCGCGGCAGTCTCATAATATACATGCCCCATCAACAGACCAAACGTAATCGGGAGTGAATAGAAAAATGCAGCAGAGGAACCCATCACAATGAGTACATCCATATTGGCGGATTTATTGCGGAGTGCCTTGTATGCACCCACGTAATACTGCCAACCCACGTAGAATTGAACCGGCACTGCCAACGCCAGCATCAGCCAGCCCAACCAAGGCTGGGCTTCGCGCATCCCTTCCATAACCATGTCGGTATAGAAGAAGGATGGCAACAGTCCAAAATCCTTGCCCATCGATAGCAGGAACAACGGAATCGTAAAAATCAAGCCAATGACAAGCAAGCGTCTCTGTTCGTTAATTTCGTGTTCACGCGCTCTGGCTTCAGCGTCTTCCGCCTCCCCACCGAGTTCCACAGCTTCAAATCCGGCGGAGGATACCGCACGACGAAGTTCCACCTGGGTAATGATGGTGGGGATATATTTGACACGCGCCTTCTCGGTGGTATAGGTCACTTGCGCCTCCAGTACACCTTCGAGACCGGCAAGAACCTTTTCGAGACGCCGTGCATCGTTGTCGTCGGAGAGACGCTTGATAATGAGGTCCGCTTCACCGGTAGCAACCCCGTAACCAGCGCGGTTGACGCGCGCGATGACATCCGCGAGTTGCAGTTTCAACGGGTTGAAGTCGACCGTGGCGCGTTCAGAGGAAAGGTTAACGACCGCGCTCTGCACGCCGTCGAGCTTCTTGAGGTTTCGCTCGACGGTCGCCACACAGTTGGCACAGGTCATGCCCGTTATGGGGAGAATAAGTTGTTTGGTATCAGCCATACTTCTCACAATGTCACTCTGAACAGAGCAAAGGAACTCGGCATCATTGGATGGAGCACTTTGTCGCTTCACTCCTCAGCATGACATGAAAAATCTAAAGTGTGAGTAACCCCTCGGCAGGATAGTTGATCTCAGCCAGCAGGGATTTGATCTTTTCTTCGCTGGCGGGTGCGTCAAATGTAATGGTAACTTTTTTCGTGTCGATTTCAGCCTTCACGGACTGGACGCCTTGCAATTCGCCGACTTCCATTTCGATAGTGTGGGTGCAATGTCCGCAGTGGATAGCAGGGATGGAGTAGGTAACTGTGATCATGGGTTATTTCTCCTAGGGTAAATGATAGTTATTTTGAGACAACAATGAGTTCGCCAATCATGCCGGCAGCCTCATGTCCATCCACGGAACAAAATATTTTGTAGATACCCGGCGCGTTGGGTATGAATTTCAAAACGCTCGTTTCCCCGGCAATGGTCGAGACGTGCAGGTCATATTCTTCGTGGTTCCCACCCATGTGGTGCTCGCCCACACCGCTTCCCTCCGTCGAGACCGAGGAAACGTCAATCCGCTCAACGACAAAGTCGTGTTCGATCTGCCCAATATTTTTGATTTTCATCTCCACCAGCTCCCCGGCAGCTACGGTGATGGAGGACGGGGTATAGGAAAAATCATTCATCTCGACCGTAAGGTCGGAGGCCGGTCTCGTTTCAGAGACACACGCCGAAAGGGCCAAGATGAGCAAGGCAGCAAGAATTGTCTTGTACATTTCAACACTCCTAAAATTTTCAGACTTTTGTGGACATTTCGAAAACTTCTGTGATTTCCTTCAAAACACGCTCGCGTTCCTTCTTGTCGTTACCCTGAATAGCGGTGATAACGCAGGAATTGAGGTGGTCTTCAAGGATCCTCGAACTGACCTTGTTCAATGCTGCCTCTACTGCCTGGATCTGGCGGATCACGTCTATACAATAGGCATCTTCCTCCACCATGCGGATGACGCCGCGCAAGTGACCTTCCACGGTCTTCAGTCTTCTGAGAGTGCTATCGTTCTCCATGGTTACCTCTTCCGCTCAGAGGAAGTCAGTCGGCTTTCTCTTACCCCCCCCAGGGGGGTAGGGGGAGCGTGATCATGATACTTTACCAGATCAATCATGTCAACCCGTGCCTGTCACAAAATCGCAGGATTTTTGTCATATTTGTTATGATTTCCTAATCAAGGGTAAAATTGCTGTATGGCAATTGACCCGTTACAGTTGCGTCGGGTGAGCGTCTTTCAAAATGCCACTGACGATGACCTAAAACTGTTCACTCAAAATTCAGTGGAACGTTCGATTGAAGAGGGTGAATTTTTCTTTTTTCAGGGCGATTCGGCGGTCTATTTTTATGTGCTCATTTCGGGGCGCGCCAAATTGATGCAAATGAATTCCGCTGGACAACAGGTGAATCTGCGGACAATCAATGAGTGGCAGATGTTCGGCGCGCTGGGTGTGGTCCGGGAGAATGCCACTTATCCAGCCACCGCCCAGGCGCTCGAACACAGTACGGCGCTTGCGATCAAGAGTGATTTTTTGCGGGAAATGATGCAAACCCGTCCTTACCTCTCATTCGACCTGATGAAACTGATGACAGGGTATATCCAGGAAATGCAAGAGCGCTATCGTGAACTTGCCACAGAGAAGGTGGAGCGCCGCATCGCTCACGCCATGCTCAGACTGGCTTCGCAGATGGGCACTAAAACCATCAATGGTGATATTGAACTATCTTTCACGCGGCAAGATCTGGCTGAGATGTCTGGGACAACGTTATATACCGTCAGCCGGGTGCTTTCAGAGTGGGAAAAGCAGGGTTTGGTGGAGGCAGGTCGGGAGAGAGTTCTGATCCGAAGGCCGCATGAATTGGTGCGAATCTCAGAGGGGGGCGAATCAATAATCGGCTGAGAAAGAAGCGCAAAAGTACGCGAGGCACGAGTCTCGCGTACTTTTTTTGTTCGTACTTATTTGCGCTTGCGCAAAGAGGGGAAGTTCAATTCGGAGTATCTTTATATAAATGGACACAATAATCGATCTCCAATCTGAGATGACCGTCGAAGATGTGTTGAAAGCCTGGCCCGACGCCTATACGGTTTTTTTGAACGGAAAAGCGGATTGCATTGGTTGCTTTCTGCAAAAGTTCTGCACGCTTCGAGAAGTGGCTGAGACCTATCAAGTTTCACCTGAGGAGTTCCTTGATGTTTTGGAGAATCATATCCGAACCATTTCTAAAAGGAGTTAATATGAAGACCTCTGTTAAACTATTAAGTATGTTTTTCGTTATCGCGTTCGTGGTTGGGGCCTGCGGTAACGTACCGCAAACTGAAAACACGTCGAATATATCGTTGAACGGTAAGGTGGTCGAATACGCGCTGACCACAGCAATGGTGAGCGGAAAGATGGTGTATATCGGCGTAGGCGGTGGTATCGATGGCGTGGAGAATCCGGTCCTGAACGCCAATACCGGCGATACAGTCAAGATCACCCTCTCCAGCGGCGACGGCGTTGAGCATGATATTTCCTTCCCGGATTTCAACGCAACATCCGAACATGTGATTGGCAAGGGGTCGAGCGTGACACTCACTTTTATCCCGAATAAAGGCGGCACGTTCGCATATTTCTGCACCTTGCCGGGGCACCGTCAGGCTGGGATGGAGGGGAAAATCAATGTGGCTGGCAATGCGCTTGCTGATTCCGCCCCGGCGGTGGCTGTTTCCGGCGATTACATTGCAGCTAATGAACCTGTTGTTGTGAACGGCGAAGCAACATCCGGCGCTGATATCGTTCGTGACCCCACTGAAATACCTGCCCCTATTGGTGATCGCGAACCGCAGGTCGTCCGCATCGACTTGGAAGCCGTGGAGATTGAAGGACAACTTGCAGACGGTACGACCTTCAAGTATTGGACATTCAATGGCAAGGTGCCCGGTCCGTTTTATCGAGTGAGCGTGGGCGATACGATCGAAGTCCACATGCGCAACCTGACCAACAGCACCATGCCCCACTCTGTGGACTTTCATGCTGTGACGGGTCCCGGCGGCGGTGCTGTCATGACCCAAACTGCTCCTGGTGAAGAGACCATGTTCACTGCCAAAGCGCTTAACCCTGGGTTGTACGTCTATCACTGTGCCACCCCAATGGTCGCCCAGCATATCGCCAACGGCATGTATGGATTAATCCTTGTCGAACCTGAAGGCGGATTACCTCCTGTTGACCGCGAATTTTATGTAATGCAAGGCGAAATTTACACGAAGGAAGCGTTTGGCTCCACCGGTCTCTTGACAGAAGATACCCAGGCACTGTTAAATGAAAATCCCGAATACCTGGTGTTCAATGGCGCAGTTGGCGCGTTGACAACCCAGAAGCCACTCAAAGCCAATGTTGGCGAGACTGTGCGGATCTTCTTTGGCGTGGGCGGTCCCAACTTCACATCCTCCTTCCACGTAATCGGTGAAATCTTCGACCGTGTGTACGATCAGGCTTCCCTGACATCGAATCCACTTACGGACGTCCAAACCACGCTTGTGCCTCCCGGCGGTGCCACAATGGTTGAGTTTGGTCTTGAGGTGCCAGGCAATTTCATCCTAGTCGATCATGCGCTCGCCAGGCTGCAACGTGGATTGGCTGGCTTCCTGGTTGTTGAAGGACCTGAAAACGCTGAGATTTATCACGGCACACCAACCTCAGGCAGTGGCCACTAAGAAAACAATCAAATAGCCCCGCGTATCGCGGGACTATTTGATTTTAACTATTTAGTTTTCTGAATAAGTCCTGCGTCCACAGGAACAGGGCTTCCTCGTCTGATGCGGCAAACTTGCCGTCGCTTAACCCAAAGAAGGTCAAAGTGAGCACCATGCGGTCGGCAACACCTTCGGGGTCGGATGCATCCAATTCGGCTTGACCAAATTCACCGATCCAGGCATCGAATTGATCCCGCTCTTCCGCCGTGAGCAATGCGGACAATACCCCCATTTTTCCATCCGAACCACGGCAATTGCTCGTATACACTTCACCGGAAAGGAACACGATCATACTATCGCAAAATCCGGCAATGCCGCCTTCACGTTTCCAAATCAAGGCAGGGGTAGCCGGTTGGACCCGGGAGCCGTCTATACTGGTATGGTATTCGTATTGAATGCCGTCGGCTTCCAGGACAATGATCCTTCCCGGGGTAATCACCTGAGCGCACATGATATCGGGCATGGCGACGCCCATACAGGCATCGCTGAATTCAACATCCTCACTGCTCACCACAGAAATATCGCCCTTGTCCAAATCAAGGTTTTGAGCCAGTTGAGCGACGATGGCATCCTCCACCAACCCGGACGTTTCACCTGTTACTACAAGCACAATGGCGCTGCCATCCTCATCGGTATGGAATTCATACTCCTTGCCATCGGCTTCGAGCACGATCTTGAATCCATCCACGAGCGCTTGCGTACACATCATGCCCGGACGCTGCACGCCAAGACAACCGTCAGGCCACGTTACGGCTTCAGTGGAGACCAGGGAAATTTTGTCGGCAGACAAGCCCGTTATGTCAGCAAGAGCCGAAACCGCGGCGATTTGGGCGGGCGTCAATTCCACAGGAAGTTGTGTCGGGGTTGATTCCGGCGGCTGAACATCATCCGTCGGCAGCACGGATTCTTGTGTGGGAGCCGCCTGCGGTGCACAGGCGGAAATTAACATCACGAATGGAACGAACAACAGTAAGAGTCTTTTCATTCTTTCTCCTTTCTCAATTGACGAGAACCCGGCAAAGTTTGTTCCGAAAAATTGTATAATCGGACGCATGCGTTATCGCCTTTTATTCCTGCTTGTTTTAATTGTATCAGCCTGTACTCCAAAAAATGATTCCAATGCGCAGGTCGCGCAATCCGTCGCCGCGACCCTCGCGGCAATTCCCACGAATACACCGAACCCCATCCCGACGCCCCAGCCATCTTCCACACCATTCGACCTTGCCGGGCTTTTCTGTGAATACCAGTTCTGCATCGGGCACCCCATCGACATGGCGTTTTACGACGTCAGCGCGGTCAGCAGCGATCAGGCAAACCCCAGCACATATTCGCGGGGATTCATTGCCGCCTCCAACGGGAATCTGTTCATTCAAATGATCTGGCAGATCGCGCCTGGCACAGCCGACCCTCAGTTCATGCTCGATTTGATCGTGGATAAGAATGTAGATACACGCGTCGGAACTCTGGACGTGAAACTGATACGCGATATGAACGTCGTCTTCTCCCCGATTACTTTTTCCGCCTCCCCTGTCCTGCCACATGGCGGCGCGGCGGCGTGGATCTGCGGCGGACGCGCCTTTGCCTGGAAAATCTATACCCCGCAGGCGGAGAGTGTCCGGCCCCTCTTCGACGAAGCGCTGGCAAGGTTTACGTGCAACAAATGATCCGCCCCTCGCAGCGTCGAGTGAAACGGTCATCCGCCGCCAAACGTGCCCGTTTCGAATCCGCAACAAGATCGAAGTCATCAAGAACTATCGCGAAACGACCGATGTGGGTCTTACCGAAGCCAAGAAGTCCATTGAAAGGGCAGAACGATCATCGGCAGGCAGCGCTAGATTCCAAGCCTTTTCGCTTCGTTCCAGAAATTATCCATCTCTTCGAGGGAGAGATCAGATAGATTTCGACCCTGTCGTTTGGCTCCTTGTTCCACAAAAGCAAAGCGTTTCTTGAATTTGGCGTTTGTGCCTCGCAAAGCAGACTCAGCATCCACTTTCTTCCAGCGAGCCAGGTTGACGAGAGCGAAGAGCAGGTCGCCTAATTCCGATGTCAGTTCCTGTTCGTTCGTGGCGTTTTTGACCTCCGCGATCTCTTCTGAAATTTTATCTAACACACCCGCAATTTCGGGCCAGTCGAAACCGACACGCGCGGCGCGATCTTGATACTCCTGTGCCTGCTCGAGGGCGGGCAAGGCAACCGGCACGCCGTCCAATAATCCCTTACCGTCTTTCTTCTTCCCTCTTTCCTTCTCTTTCAATTTCTCCCAATTTGCCAGCACGCCATCCACGCCGTCCAGTTTTACATCACCAAACACGTGCGGATGCCGCCGCACGATCTTCGAGTGGATGCCATGCACCACCTGATTGACATTGAACCACCCCTCCTCATTTGCAATCTGCGACTGTAAAACGACCTGCAGCAACAGATCGCCAAACTCTTCGCGCATATCGGCGAAGTCGCCCGAGTCGATGGCGGTAATAGCTTCGTAGGATTCCTCCAGCAAGTGTTTACGCAGGGTTTCGTGTGTCTGCTCTCTATCCCACGGACATCCATCCGGCGCGCGCAGGTGGGCAACGATTTCGACAAACGATTCGAACGATGTTCCTTCTCCCAGCGCAGGAACGAACAGGCAGGTGGACTCGGAAAAAAAGTAATCCTCCAATTCTCCCAATCTTTCCTCCTTCTTTTTTTCTTCTGCAATTACGAACACCCTATGTTCCTGCGGATACGTTGTCATCAATACCGTCTTCACCTGGAGCGCCAGCTCGCGCGAAGCCACGCCAGTCAACAATACCGGCATATCGGGCGGATATGGCGGTACATGCGCGGAGGAAAGAGTACGCGCCTCGAGCAGGACCAGCCTTGGGGGTGGAGTGACGTGAAGTGTATCAAAAACAGAAGTTACAAGGGAAAAGTCCATACCGTCTCCTTAAAAACGAAAAACGTAACTCGTGGATTGTATCCTACGAATTACGCATTTCGTATTAAAGTTTGTAGAGCGAAAATTAACGCTTGGTGTAAGTCGGCGCCTTGCGGGCTTTCTTGAGACCCGGTTTCTTGCGTTCCTTGATGCGGGCATCGCGGGTTAGCAAACCGTGTTTGCGCAAAGCAGAGACCCAGTCACCGTTCAAGAGTACGAGCGCGCGCGAAAGTCCCAGGCGCACCGCTTCGGTCTGACCGGTCACGCCGCCGCCGTTCACCTTGACAGTGACGTCATACTTGCTGAAGTCCTGTCCAACGGCTGCAAAGGCGCGCAGGATATCCTGCAAATCACCCATGCGGGTGAAGAACGCGGGCGCTTCCTTCTCGTTTACAACGAACTTGCCGGAGCCACTCGCCAGGCGGACGCGTGCGGTGCTTTCCTTGCGGCGACCGATTGCTTCGTAATATTGAGTCATATCTTCTTTCCTCTTTCGTTACGCCAACGGCTCGGGGTTGTTCGTGCCGTGCGGGTGTTCTGTACCAGCATAGATCTTCAAACGCTTGAGCAGGGCGCGTCCCATTTTATTATGAGGGAGCATTCCCCAGACGGCGGCGCGCAACACACGGTCGGGATGCTGCTGCAACTGGTCGCGCAGGGAGATGGCTTTGTACCCGCCGGGGTAGTTCGAATGGCGATGGTACATCTTGGTTTCCATCTTGGTGCTGGTTTTGGTACCGGTGGCCGTCACCTTCTCGGCGTTGATCACCACCACATAATCACCCATCTCCACGCCGGGCGTGAAGGTCGGTTTGTGTTTGCCCAAAAGTACATGAGCAATACGCGTGGCAATGCGTCCGAGCGTCTGCCCATTGGCATCCACAAGCACCCATTTGCGTTCGATTTCGCTTGCTTTCGGATAGTACGACTTGTACACTTTCTGATTCTCCGTTTCTTTATCTTATTGACCAATTGACTCAACAGGCGGATACGTCACTTCGACGAGCGTCAGCCCATGTGCAGGAGCAAGCCCAGCGGGATAAACGCTTCGCTTCCCAGCCGGAGCCTGTTTTGCTAAAGAATGGGCAACTGCCTCGGCTGAAACTTTTCCCTGTGCGACAGCGACCTGAACAAACACCAGTCTACGCACCATCCGATACAGGAATGCATCGGCTTGTACTTCGTAGTGCCATTCATCCTTTTCGACTTGCGTCCACTCGGACTTCGTCACAGTCCGCACGGTGGTGCCTTTTGGGGTGGTCGGGGAACCGAAGGCGGAAAAATCGTGCGTACCGAGGAAGATCTTCGCGGAACTGACAAGAACATTTTCGTCGAACTCACTGCTCACCCTCCAGGCAAAGCGCTCTCGAATGGGGTCACGCAGGGACTGGCAGAACAGCTTGTAACGATAACGGCGGGACAAAGCATCAAATCTTGGGTGAAATTTCGCACCCACCACATGAACGTCCCGTACAGCCATATCGGCTGGCAATGAGGCATTGAGTGCCCGGACAAGGTCACCGTCTGTGTGAGGCCAGTCTAGGTCAAACGCGGCAACCTGTCCCGTCGCGTGAACGCCGGTGTCCGTCCGCCCGGCGATAAGGATCGAGCGCCCGGTCCATCCCAGCGTGTGCAAGGCGTCTTCGAGTTCACCCTGCACCGTTCTGCGCTTTGCCTGCCGCTGGCTCCCGAAAAAGTCGGTGCCGTCGTAGGAAAGAGTCAATTGGTAACGTGCCATTGTAGTGACGACTTTCTTGATACCGTCCGTCAGGACAGGTGCAGTTGCCTAAATAAACGGCTGAAGCCGTTACTACTTTTATTCTTCAACCAATTCCAGGATCACCATCTCGGCCGAGTCGCCCATGCGAGGACCGAGCTTCAACACGCGGGTGTAGCCGCCATTGCGACTCGCAAAGCGGGGCGCAATCTCATCGAAAAGGCGCTTGATGATCTGATTATCTCCAAGCTTCTGGGCGACGAGACGGCGGGCGTTGACCTTCTCGGCGTCGCTGGCATTTGCACTGTTGCGTGCGATTGTGATCAGACGCTCCGCGTCACCGCGGATCGCAGCGGCCTTTGCTTTGGTGGTCTGGATACGCTCATGCGTAAAAAACTGTTTGATAAGATTGCGGCGAAGCGCCAGGCGTGCGCCTGAGGTTCGCCCAAGTCTGTAACCTGATACTGAATGTCGCATGCTAATTACTCCGCAGAATTCGTTTCATCTTTCATGTAGCCCTTTTCGCGCATTTTCTGGCGGAGCTCATCGAGACTCTTTTCACCAAAATTGCGAATGGACATGACCGCTGTTTCGCCTTTTTCGAGCAGGTCGAGCACATCACCGACGGTTGTGATGCCGGTGCGCTTGAGCGAGTTGAAGACGCGCACCGAAAGGTCGAGGGCCTCCACGGGTGTGTCGGCCAGTTCGCTTGTCAGGCGGCTTCCACTTACTTCCTTTTCGATGGCGATTGACAGGGTTTCTTCACTGACACCAGCGATATAACGCAGGTGATCGATGATGAGTTTTGCCGCAGTGCTGAGTGAGCGCTCCGGGGAAATCGTCCCATCGGTCCAGATCTCCAGAATCAACTTGTCATAGTTCGTGCTCTGCCCCACACGGGCGGAAGTCACTTCCCAATTGACGCGTTTGACCGGGCTAAAGATCGAGTCGATGGGAAGCTCACCGATGGGCATATGTCCACTGCGTTCGTTGGCGGGGGAATAACCGCGTCCACGTTCGACCGTGAATTCAATATCCAATTTTGCTTTCGGGTTGTCCACGGTGAACAGGTACAGTTCCGGGTTGACGATCTCAACTTCGGCAGGTGTAATGATATCCGCTGCGGTCACTGTTCCTTCACCGCGTACCTCCAGATGCATGCGGGTGCTGTCCACGCCATCCAGTTTCAGGCGCAACTGTTTCACCTGCAATGTCACCTGGATCACGTCCTCACGCACGCCGGGGATTTCACTGAACTCATGCAGTACATCCGCAATACGGATGGATGAGACCGCGGCGCCCTCCAAGGAGGAAAGCAGAACGCGGCGCAGTGCATTCCCAAGCGTTACGCCATATCCACGCTCAAGGGGGCTGATAACAAACTTGCCATAGTTCCGAGCCTCAGCCTCACGCTCGATTTTCGGCATAACCATGTTCGTGATACTCGTCACGGTTCACCTCTCCCTGTAAAAAACAGAAGAAATTTCACTGGATGGCAATGTACCTCTCCAGTTTCCAAAAACCAACTACTACCGTGAGTAGTATTCGACGATGAGCTGTTCGTTCAAGCTTCCGTCGATTTCCGCACGTTCGGGAAGGCGCTGGACGGATCCAGTCAATCCTTTGGTGTCCCGACTCAACCAGGCGGGAGCCGTTCGAGCATCCGCCAGATCACTGAGGCCTTTGAAATAGGTCAGTCCCTGTGAACCTTCACGAACAGAAATCGTGTCGCCTTCCTTGAGCAGCATGGAAGGAACATCGGTTCGACGCCCGTTAACCGTAAAGTGACCGTGTGTCACCATCACGCGAGCCTGTGCCCGGCTGGAAGCAAAGCCAAGGCGAAACACGACATTATCCAGGCGGGACTCAAGGATCTGCAATAAATTCAAACCGGTCAGGCCGCGGCGTTGAAGGGCAACTTCATAATAACGACGGAACTGACGCTCCAGAATGCCATAGACGCGGCGGGCGCGCTGCTTGGCGCGTAATTGGCGCAAATAATCAGACTCGCGTCCCGTGCGGCTTCCGCCGCCACTGCGACTTCCAGTGCGGCCATGCTGACCGGGCGCGAAACTGCGACGCTCGAAAGCGCATTTCGGTGTAAAACAGCGTTCGCCTTTCAGGTAAAGCTTCTCGCCTTCGCGCCGGCAAAGTTTACAAACCGGACTAAGATTCTTAGACATAAATTACTTTCCTCTGCTTCAAATTACACGCGGCGCTTCTTGGGCGGGCGGCAACCGTTGTGTGGGACCGGTGTAATGTCGGAAATGGAACGGACCTTCAACCCCATCGCCTGCACCGCGCGGATGGCATTTTCACGTCCCGGACCGGGTCCCTTTACATATAGCTCGACTTCCTGAATTCCCAGTTGCTGGGCGGCTTTGACCGCCTGTTCAGCGGCAAGACGCGCAGCAAATGGCGTACTCTTGCGGGAGCCCTTGAAACCGACCGAGCCGGCGCTGCCCCAGGCAACAGTGTTGCCCTCCATGTCAGTCACCGTAATAATTGTATTGTTGAACGACGCAAAGATATGCACCTGTCCGGAGGACAATGCGCGCTTCGCTTTTTTGGCACCGGCACCCCGGCGCGTGGAACGTACACTTTGAGCCATAGAGTTTCTCCAGCTTCTTATTTCTTCGCGCCACGGCGGCGTCCACGCCCGGCGACGGTCTTCTTGGTTCCCTTGCGGGTGCGCGAGTTTGTCCGCGTCCGCTGTCCGCGAACGGGCAGGTTCCGGCGATGCCGCATGCCGCGATAAGAGCCGATTTCGATCAGGCGTTTGATGCTCATCTGGACTTCGCGGCGCAGATCACCTTCGACTTTATAGTTTTTACTAATATACTCGCGGATGGCAGAAACATCTGCTTCAGAGAGGTCCTTCACTCTTGTATCCGGGTTAACTTTTGTATGAGCAAGGATCGCGCGAGCGCGAGTCGGCCCAATGCCATACAAATAGGTCAGTCCAACTTCCACCCGCTTGTTGCGGGGAAGATCAACACCTTCAATTCTCGCCATGGTTCACTATCCCTGTCGCTGTTTGTGCTTTGGATTTTCGCAGATAACGAACAATCTGCCCTTGCGCCGAATGACCCTGCATTTGGCGCAGCGCTTCCGTATAGACGGTGATACTTTCATAAAAGAAATACTCCTTACTTACATCTTCCACGTGTAGCCAAGGTTTGGATTATACACGTTCATCTTTCATTCGTCCAGTTTCGAGCAGCCTTGCAGTGGATCACGGGACAGTCAGGATTAGAGGTTCTCCTTCGGTGACGGCTACAGAGTGCTCAAAATGCGCCGTCAATGACCCATCTGCAGACACCACTGTCCACTGGTCGGGCAGGACACGCGTCTCCGCTGTTCCCACGAGCACCATCGGTTCGATGGCGATCGTCATCCCTGCCTTTAACAGCATTCCGGTACCCGGTTTGCCGTAATTCGGCACCTGGGGGCCTTCATGCATCTGCCTTCCCACGCCATGGCCTGTATATTCACGCGTCACATAGAACCCATGGCTTTCCACATAATTCTGTATCGCCGCAGAGACATCTCCTGTCCGATTGCCAACACGCATGACTTGAATGCCAGCGTTGAGAGCGTTCTCCGTGACCTGGAGTAATTTCTGCGCTTCGCGGGATATTTCTCCTACTCCGGCGGTAAACGCAGAGTCTGCCACAAACCCATTGAACACTGTGCCGCAATCAATGGAAACGATGTCGCCGTTCTTCAGCTTCCGTGACTTGCTCGGAATACCATGGACAAGTTCCTGGTTGATACTCACGGTGATCGAGGTTGGAAATGGCGGATGACCATATCCCTTGAAAGGCGATACACATCCATGTTTCCTCAGCACTTCCTCAGCAGCCGCGTTGAGGTCGGCTGTGGAAACACCTGGTTTTAAAAGTTCTTTGACAGTTGCGTGCACTGTCGCATTAATACGCCCAGCCTCCCGCATGATCTGCAATTCGGCAGGGCTTTTTATATGGATTTGGCGCGCCCAACTCATGATTAATGCTTTTTCAATGCGACCAAAAGAGCCTGGGTTACCTGCTCAATGGATTGCATTCCATCTATTTCTATCAATTTTCCATGATCCCGATAATAGGAGATCAATGGCGAGGTCTGCTCCAGATAGACCTGAATACGGCGTTTGACCGTTTCAGCCTTGTCATCGTCACGCTGGTACAGTTCAGAGCCATCGAAATCGCATACGCCGGCTTGCTTCGGTGGATTGAATTTCTCGTTAAAGATGTGCCCGGACGCCCGGCAGGTCCAACGCCCGCTCAATCGTTCGACCAACACTTCCTCCGAACCTGAAATGAATGGCACAACATCGACTTGTCCGCCAAATTCCTGTAACATGACTTCCAGCGCGTCGGCCTGAGCTGGGGTGCGGGGAAAACCATCCAAAATGGCGCCAGCCGCACAGTCCGGGCGGTTGATGCGGTCGCGTATCATGGCAATCGTCACATCGTCCGGGACCAGTTCCCCTCTGGTCATGTAGGACTGGGCAAGTCTTCCCAATTCTGTTTGGTTTTTAATGTTCTCCCGGAACAGGTCGCCGGATGAGATATGGGCAAGACCTGACCGTTCGGAAAAAATTTTTGCCTGCGTTCCCTTGCCAACTCCCGGCGGACCGAGTAGGACGATGAAGGTCGTCATGAAGGCTCCTAGCTGATGAGCAGTTTTTCCTGATAACCGTGCAACTTTAATTCAGCCTCGATATTCATGAATGTGTCGCGAACCACGCCAACAACGATAAGCAAGCCTGAGGAGGAGACCAGGAACAATCCCGCATTTGACGACGCTGCCGGCAATATCAACTGCAACAGGAAGGGCATGATCGCCACAATCCCCAAAAGCAACGCGGCGGGAAAGGTGATCCGGCTTTGAATGCGGCTCAGATATTTCTGCGTAGCCGCTCCGCTGTGCACACCCGGAATTTGGGCGCCGGAACGTTTCAGATTATCTCCGTAATTCTGTTGTTCGAAAAGCACAGTGGTGTAAAAATAAGTGAAACCTACCACCATGAGGAAATACAGGACCCAGTATCCCCAGGAACTAACCCCGGTCGGATTGAAGAAATTTTGAATGTTTGTGGAAACTTGACTAACCCATGCGGTTTCGGATTGAGTAAAGTAGCTCGCCACAATGGCAGGAAACTGAAGGATGGCTCCTGCAAAGATCAACGGAATCATGCCTGCCAGATTCACCATCAACGGGAGGTATGGTTGGGGCATTTTGACATTTTTTCCACGCTGCATCGCATAGAAGACCTGGCTCTTGTGCGGATACATAATGGGTACATTGCGGCGTCCCTGTTGGACGTACACAATGGCAATGACCGTCAAGACAATCACGACCAGCATGGCGCCAATCAGAGTCCAGCGGTTCGTCTCGTCCAGCCACAGGATCCCCAAATTGGTTGGGATCTGCGAAACGATACCGGCAAAGATGACCAGGGAGAGTCCCTGCCCGCGAATACCATATTCGGAAATCAATTCACCCAACCAGATGGCAAACATTGTCCCGGCGGTCATTACGAGGAGAATGGCTGTCGATTCCAGCCAGGTATCCTTGGTAAAACCAAAATTAAGGATCGTCCTGTTGATGGTCTGAAGAGCAAATGAATTAAAGATATTGATCTGGCCGATGGCGGAAAGCGCCGCCATGGGAACAGCCAGGTAATAGGTCCATTTCTCCATCCATTTACGCCCTTCACGCTGGTCTTCCTGCATCCGCCGCTGTAACGCGGGGATGATCGGGATCAACAACTGCAAAATGATCTGGGCGGTGATGTACGGATAGACACCCATGGAGAGGAGGGAGAAATTTTGAATGGTGCCGCCGGAAAGCAGGTTCAGAAAACCTAAAAAGCCTCCCTGACCCTGGGATTGAAAAAAGGTTGCCAGCGCTTCGCGGTCCACCCCGGGAACCGGCACATTCGCCGCGATGCGGAAAATAATCAAGATTCCCAGTGTGATGAGCAGTTTCTTCCGAATATCCTGCGATCTCCACAGAAAACGCCAGGCGGATTGTTTCTTTTCAGGCATGTCAGGATTTTCCTCTCAAGTCGTGCCTAGTTGATCAATTCCACGCTGCCGCCCGCCTCTTCGATCTTCGACTTGGCGCTGGCGCTGACGCGGTGGGCACGGACTTTAAGCGCGACTTTCATTTCTCCACGACCAAGGATGACGACGGGGTTGCGCGGATCGCGGAGTAAATGAGCCTCCTGCAATGTTTCAGGCGTCACCTCTGCATTGGCTCTAAAGGATTCCGCCAACTGATCCAGGTTGACCTCGTTATAGGTAACTTGATCACGCGGCGTAAACCCCTGACCGCGCATAAACGGCAAACGACGATAGAACGGCAGGTTGCCGCCCTGGCGATAGATCTTTCCGCCTTCACCGGAGCGCGCGCCCTGACCCTTGGTACCGCGACCGGCAGTCTTTCCCTGCCCGGCCGAAATACCACGCCCGACGCGCTTGCGATTCTTTTTGGAGCCCTCATTGGGCACAAGATCGTGTAGTTTCATCGTTCTTTCCTACTCTTCGACCCGAACTAAATGAATGATTTTCTGGATCATCCCGCGCAAAGCAGGGTTATCCGGATGTTCAACAGTCTGATGCATCTGGCGCAGACCAAGCGCCAGCGCGGTCGCCTTCTGATCCTTGGTATAACCGATCGGACTGCGAACCAATGTCACGCGGATGGTTTTTCCGCTGGTTTCCTTCTTAGGCATGTTGCTTCCTCCGCTCCCAGAACGGCAACAACTCACTGGCACTCTTGCCGCGGCGGGCCGCTTCTTCCTGAGGGGATTTCAATTGTTCCAGGGCATCAAATGTCGCCTGCACCACGTTCAATACATTGGCGCTACCCTGGGATTTCGTCAAAATATCGCGTACGCCAGCCACTTCCAGCACAGCGCGCACACCACCAGCGGCAATGACGCCGGTACCGGGGGAGGCAGGCTTGAGCATTACTTTCGCCCCGGCAACTTTACCCAATACTTCGTGAGGGATGGTGGTCCCGGCAAGATTCACAACCTTCATATGCTTGCGGGCGCGCTCGGAAGCCTTGCGCATTGCATCCGGCACGGCATTTGCCTTGCCGACGCCCATCGAGATGGTGCCCTTCTTGTCGCCAATGACGACGGTCACGCGGAATTGAAAACGGCGACCGCCTTTCACCACCTTGGCAACACGCGCAATCTCAATGACGCGTTCCTCAAACTGATCCTGACCTTCATACTCTTGCTGTTCGGTTTTTTCGTATTCTGCCATTTCGTTCTCCACTCAGCCTAAAATTGAAGGCCACCTTCGCGTGCGCCATCGGCAAGCGCCTTGACGCGTCCACTATAACGATAACCGCCGCGGTCGAAAACAACAGCCTGGATGCCCTTGTTCTTGGCGCGTTCAGCAACGGTTTGACCGACCAGTTTTGCTTGCTCGGATTTCTTCAAACCCTTCATCTTCTCGCGCAACTCGCGGTCGACAGTGGAGGCGGAAACAAGCGTATTGCCAGCCTGGTCGTCGATGACCTGGGCATAGATCCCCGAGAGACTGCGGAACACGTTCAAACGCGGACGTTCAGCTGATCCCATTAAATTTTTGCGGACGCGGCTGTGACGGCGGGTCCGCGCAACGGCACGAGACTTGTTAGCCATGCTTACTTGGCTCCTTTCCCGGCTTTACCGGCTTTGCGGCGAATCCTCTCGCCCTGATAACGAATACCCTTGCCATGATACGGTTCCGGCGGGCGGACGCGGCGGATTTCAGCCGCGGTCTGTCCAACCACTTCCTTGTCGTAACCAAGTACCTTGATCTGGCGGGTTTTCTGATCAACCTCGAACGAAATGCCGGCGGGAGGTTCGACCTTAACAGGGTGTGAGTAACCCACGAACAGAGCCAGATTCTTACCCTCCATCTCTGCTCGATAGCCCACGCCCTCGACCTCAAGCACCACACTGAACCCGGTACTGACACCATGAATCATGTTCGCGATAACGGCCCGGGTCGTTCCATGTAGCGCACGTTCGGCAGCGGCATCCGAATTTCGAGAGATGACAACCTGTCCATTTTCCATCGCAATACCAACCAGCGGGGAAAATGTCCGCTTCATTTCGCCTTTCGGCCCTTTCACGTGGACATTCGAGCCTTGCACATTGACCTGTACACCGCTCGGAATGACCACCGGTAAACGTCCAATACGAGACACTGATTACCTCCTGCCTTCTACCATACTTTACAGAGGATCTCACCGCCCACGCCTAGTTGGCGGGCGCGAGCTCCGGTCATGACGCCCTTGGGCGTTGAAAGTATGGCAACGCCAATACCGGAAAGAACCCAGGGAATGTCCTGTTTCTTGGTATAAATCCGGCGTCCAGGCTTGCTCACCCGCTCGACGCCCGAAATGACCGGGCGACGGGCGCGGCGCTCGCCTACATATTTGATTTTCAAACGCAACACCTTCTGCGCGGATTCTTCACTTTCCACCAGTTCAAAGCCTTCGAGGTAGCCTTCATCCTTCATGATCTTGGCAATCTCGACCTTGAGCTTGGAACTCGGCATTGCGACCAACGCGTGACCAGCCAGCACGGCATTGCGGATGCGGGTCAGCATATCAGCGATCGGATCAATAACAGTCATGCTATCACCTCACCCAATTACCATGAAGACTTCACGACACCAGGGATCTTTCCCTGTAATGCCAGTTCACGAAAACAAATGCGGCACAAGCCAAAGCGGCGGATATATCCACGCGGCCGTCCACAACGGACACAGCGATTTCGTACCTGGCTCGCGTGTTCACGACGAGCCTCGCGATATTGCATACATTTCTTCGCCATAATTTACGCTTCCTTCTTGCTGAACGGCATCCCAAGCAGTTGCAACATGACACGTGCCTGGTCGTCATTTTTGGCAGTGGTCACGATGGTGACTTCCATGCCACGCAGTTTGTCAATCTTGTCGTACTCGATCTCAGGGAAGATCAATTGATCGCGCAGACCCAGCGTGTAATTTCCACGCCCGTCAAAGGCATTGGCGGAAACTCCGCGAAAATCGCGGACGCGCGGGAGCGCGGTGTTCATCAAACGATCAAGGAATGCCCACATGCGGTCGCCGCGCAGGGTGACCTTGGTCCCAATCAAACGACCCTCACGCAGCTTGAAATTTGCAATGCTCTTGCGCGCCTTGGTCATAATCGGTTTCTGCCCGGTGATGATTGTCAAATCATTGACCGCCGCTTCGAGCGCCTTGGGGTTATCCATGGCTTCACCCATACCGATATTCACCACGATTTTCTCGATGCGCGGGACCTGCATGACATTCTTCAAGTCAAATGCCTTGCGCAGAGCAGGGACCACTTCCTGGTTGTATTTTTCTTGCATCTTGTTCATTGTCATAACTCCGCGGCTAGTCGATCAGCGCCTGGCAGTTTTTGCAAACCCGGCGGGCGCCGTCTTCGTCACGCTGGACAGCCACACGGGTCGGCTCGCCGCATTTCGGGCAGACCAGCATCACATTCGAGATATCGATCGGCCCTTCGAATTGGATCCGGCCCGGGTTGATGTTGCGACCCGCCTGCGTCTGCACCTGCTTCTGGTGCTTCGTGCGGATGTTCACGCCCTGCACAACCACGCGCCTGTCATCCAACAGCACATTAATGACCTCGCCGCGTTTACCTTTGTCTTCCAGGCGCCCCGAGATGATCTCGACGGTATCGCCTTTACGAATCTTTACTCTCATACCTGATACTCCTCTAAAGCACTTCCGGCGCCAGGGAGACGATCTTCATGAATCCCTTTTCACGAAGCTCCCTTGCGACAGGACCGAAGATGCGAGTGCCTTTGGGGTTGACGCCGTCGGCATCCAGGATGACCGCAGCGTTGTCATCGAAGCGGATGTACGAACCGTCCTCGCGCCGCCATTCCTTTGAACAACGGACGATAACCGCACGTACCTTCTCGCTTTTCTTCACCCCGCCCTGGGGGGAAGCCGATTTCACCGATGCAACGACCACATCGCCGATGCCGCCATACTTGCGGGTGGAACCGCCAAGTACATGGATGACCAACAACTCGCGCGCGCCGGAATTATCGGCGACTTTCAGACGAGACTCATGCTGGATCATGGCTTATTCCTCCGCCTTCACTTCAACATTCAAGTCGGCAACGCCGGTATCCGCCGTGCGGATTTCCTTCTTGATGACGCTTTCCACAACCCAGCGTTTATCGCGCGAAAGCGGACGGGATTCCACGATCTGAACCTGGTCACCGATCTGGCAACCGATCTCATCGTGAGCTTTGACACGCTTGCTGGAGTGTACAACCTTGCGGTACAACGGATGGCGGAACACACGAGTGATCTCCACCACGACCGTCTTGGTCATTTTGTTGCTGGTCACGACACCAGTCATGCGACGACGATTGTTCATGCTTCACCTTCCACAACTTCAGCCGCGGCAAGCTCGCGCAGGATGGTTTCCATGCGGGCGATCTCGCGGCGCAAAATGCGCAGACGGCTGGTATCCGTTAACTGCCCGGTCACCTGCTGAAAGCGGAGTTTCATCAGCTCATCGCGGGCGTCCGACAGTTTGGTTTCAATTTCACCTGACTTCAGGTTGCGCAGCTCACTGGCCTTTACCGATTTCATGCCTGCTCTCCTGCGTCATGACGTGCGACCACCTTGGTCTTGATCGAAAACTTATATTGGGCATTTCTCAACGCCTGGACGGCCGTAGCTTCATCCAGACCGCCCACTTCAAACATAATACGTCCGGGCTTGACCACTGCCACGTAGTATTCCACGTTCCCCTTGCCGGAACCCATGCGGGTCTCGGGGGGTTTGTGGGTATACGGCTTTGCCGGGAAGATGCGAATCCACACCTTGCCACGGCGCTTCATTTCGCGGACGATGGTCCTGCGCGCGGCTTCGATCTGCCGGGCAGTCACCCAGCCAGGTTCCAGCGCTTGCAGACCGAACTCGCCGAATGAAACTTCAGCGCCACGCAGGGCTTTCCCTTTCATGCGACCGCGCATCTGCTTGCGCCACTTGACACGTTTTGGCATCAACATTGCTAACTACCTCTTTTCATGACAACTCGCTGCCGCGGCTATTCGCTCACGTACACGCCTTCCGTTGTCTCCACTTTTTCCTCAGCCTCTGGCTGGGCTTCACCTTTATAGATCCAGACCTTTACACCAAGCTGACCATAAGTGGTGCTGGCTTCAGTCTTTGCATAATCAACATTCGCACGCAGGGTTTGGAGAGGCACGCGCCCATCGCGCAGCCAAACATCGCGCGACATTTCCGCGCCGCCCAAACGCCCACCGACCATGATCTTGATGCCCTGGGCGCCCTGACGGATTGCCTGCTGAATCGCGCGTTTCATCGCGCGGCGGTAGGCAATGCGGCGTTCGAGTTGATCGGCAACATTGCGGGCAACGAGCATGGCATCGGTGTCAGGTGAGCCGATTTCCTTGATATCGAGGTCGACCTTCTTACCGACCAACGTTTCGAGCGCAACGCGGATCTTCTTCACGCCTTCGCCCTTGCGACCAATCAAAATCCCTGGTTTGGCAGTATGAATTGAGACTCGAATCTTGCCAGGGAAACGTTCAACTTCCACACGGGAGATACCGGCTTTGCCATCTTTGATCGTGTCAGGTAATTCCTTGCGTAGTTTGCGAACCTCGGCATTCTTGGCGGCGCCGCCCTTGGAATCGATCCCCAACAACAGACTGCGGATGGCAAAATCCTGGTGCAACTGCTGGCGATAGGCTGAACCCTCTGCGAACCAGCGTCCCTGCCAGCCCTGGTTGATGCCAAGGCGCATACCAATCGGATGAACTTTACGACCCATGATTTCTCCTTTTATGCTCCGCGCTCGCGCAAAACAACAGTGATATGGGAATTTCGGCGAAGTAACGGTTTAAATCGACCTCGCGCCCCAAAACGACGCCATTTGCGCGTGGGAGCCTCATCAGCGAATATCTTGGCGACATACAGGTCGTCACGGCTCACGCCAAAGTTCTCCTCGGCGTTTGCAACAGCGGAAGCCAGCAGTTTGCGCACCGGCAAGGCAGCAGCCTTGTTCACGAAGCGTAACATTTCCAAAGCCTCGTTTGCATCCTTGCCACGTACGAGGTCAACCACCAGGCGAACCTTCTGGGCAGACATGGGAAGAAAACGCAAGTGTGCCTGAATATCATGCATGATACACTCTCCTCACACCTACGCCGTTGGAGCGGCTTTCTCCGCAGCCATGTGACCGCGAAAAGTGCGCGTCGGGGCAAACTCGCCCAATCGATGTCCAACCATGTTCTCGGTGATGTAGATCGGAACATGACGGCGTCCGTCATGAACGGCAATGGTATGCCCAACCATTTGGGGGAAGATCACGCTGGCGCGACTCCACGTCCGCAACACCTTCTTCTCACCTTTCTGGTTCATTGCTTCAATTCTCTTCAACAGTTTGGGCTCGATGAACGGACCCTTTTTCAATGATCTTGACATAGCGTACCTCTATATCCTAGCGATTCGTCTTACTGCGACGACGCACAATATACTGGTCGGTTTTCTTGTTACGGCGGGTCTTGTGACCCAGCGTGGGCTTGCCCCACGGACTCTTCGGACCGGGAAGACCGATCGGCTGGCGTCCCTCACCGCCGCCATGGGGATGATCACGCGGAGTCATGGCAGAACCGCGCACAGTCGGGCGAATGCCTTTGTGACGGCTGCGCCCTGCCTTGCCCAGTTTAACATTCCCATGGTCGAGGTTCCCAACTTGACCAATGGTTGCGTAGCAGACCTGACGGATCAGACGCACCTCACCGGAGGGCATGCGGACCTGGGCAAAATCGCCTTCTTTCGCAAGCAACTGCGCCGCCCCACCGGCAGAGCGCACCATCTGACCGCCGCGCCCCTCGCGCACCTCAATGTTGTGGATCATGGTCCCAACCGGGATGTTCGAGATCGGGAGTGCATTCCCAGAGCGGATCTCGGCTCCCGCGCCAGCCATGACTGTATCGCCAACCTTGAGGTCCAACGGTGCGACAATGTAACGTTTCTCGCCGTCAGCGTAATGCAGAAGAGCAAGGCGGGCTGTGCGGTTCGGGTCGTATTCGATCGCAGCCACTTTGGCGGGAATATTGCGTTTATCGCGCTTGAAATCCACGAGGCGGATGAAGCGTTTATGTCCACCGCCGCGATGACGAACAGTCACACGACCATAGGAGTTGCGCCCTCCGCTTTTGCGAAGTTCAACCAGCAGAGAACGTTCCGGTTTGGATTTGGTGATTTCTTCAAAGGAATGACCGGTCATTCCGCGGGTGCCCGGGGTTACCGGTTTATACTTTTTAACAGCCATTACTGCACCCCTTCAAATATGGGAAGTGTTTGACCCTCAGCCAAAGTCACAAGAGCTTTCTTGAAGCCGGCTTTGCGGACAAGCAAACGGCGGCTGCGCAGGCGGCGACCGCGTTTGGCTGAGGTATTGATGATATTCACACGCTTGACGGTCACGTCGTAGAGCGTTTCAATGGCATCCTTGACCTGCGTGCGAGTCGCGGTGTCGGACACAATAAAGGAATACTGGTTCAATTTCCCGGATTGATAACTTGATTTTTCAGTCACCAATGGACGGCGAAGGACATCATAAATCGTAGACATTCTTTCTCCTATCCTAAAGTCGCCACCAGGGCATCCAGGGTCTTCACAGGCAGGATCAGCTTCTCATAACCGAACAAGTCACGGATATTCAGGTAGCCAGCCAGCAGGACCTTGGCATTCTCAAGATTATCGGCGGAACGCATTACAGTTTCGTACGCATGGTCCTTCTCAGGCAGGACCACCAACGCCGTGGAAATACCCACAAGATTCCTAAGCGCTTCTGCCATGACCCTGGTCTTTGCCTCGGAAAGGGCGATTTCTTCCACGACAACAACGCCCGATTCCGCCGCCTTGGCAGACAACGCCGAACGCAGCGCCGCCTGGCGCATTTTCTTCGGCATGCGCTGTTCATAACTGCGGGGATGCGGCGTGTGAATACGCCCACCACCGACCCATTGCGCGGCACGGCGTGAGCCCTGACGGGCACGACCGGTACCCTTTTGCTTGTACGGCTTGGCGCCGCCACCGGCGACTTCGCCGCGCACCTTGGTCTCATGCGTACCGAGGCGTGCATTCGCCATCTGGCGGACATACGCCTGATGCATCAAATCGACATTAATCGGGGCTTCGAAGATCGCCGCGGGGAGTTCAACCTCGCGCAATTTCTTGCCTTCGATATTCAAAACATCCACTTTCATAATCATCTAGCTCCCGTTTCCTCAGCGGCTACTGCTTCCGCGCTTCCTTGATCACAACCAGGCCGCCTTTACCGCCGGGCACTGCGCCATGAACGCCAAGGAGATTACGCTCGGCATCCACCAGCACGACCTTGAGCGCCTGTACAGTAACGCGCTCATTGCCCATATGACCTGCACCACGCGAATTCTTGAAAACCCGACCTGGAGTCGTACCCGAAGAGCGCGAACCGGGGGCGCGGTGACGATCAGACTGACCGTGGGTCTTCTTGCCACCCTGGAAATGGTGACGTTTGACCGCACCGGCAAAACCTTTACCCTTGCTTGTACCAACGACATCGACATGCTCGCCGACAGCGAAGACATCCACTGTCACTTTATCGCCCACATTCGCAATTTCTTTGGAACGAAATTCACGCAGGAAACGCATTGGAGGCAGTTCTTTTGCCTTCAAGTGACCCAGTTCACCGGCCGCCAACTTCTTGGGGTGGACTTCGCCAAATCCAAGTTGAATGGCTGAATAACCATCCTTTTCGGGTTGACGAATCTGGGTAACGTAACATGGCCCAGCCTCGATGATTGTCACAGGATACGCGACGCCTTGCTCATCGAAGATCTGGGTCATGCCAATCTTCTTCCCTATAAGCCCTTTTAACATACTCGATTTTCTCCTTCAAAGAATTTTATTGAGACTGTCAGCCTGGGCTTAGGCTGCATCATCTCCGGGCAGCGCAGTAAACAACCTGGTGGGACCCGCAGTATTTTTTATAGTCCCGAACAAAATTGTTCTTGCGCTGTCGAAATTAGAGAGTAGAGATAATGTTCAAGTCTCTACTCTCCAGTAACGACCAATTAGATTTTTATTTCAATATCGACACCAGCGGGCAAATTAAGCCGCATCAACATGTCGATTGTTTTTGAGTCCGGATCGAGGACATCGATCAAACGATTGTGTGTACGAATTTCATAATGCTCGTGCGAGTCTTTATCTATGAAAGTCGAGCGCCGTATTGTAAACCGTTCTGTCTTGGTTGGCAAGGGCACAGGACCAACAACATGGGCGCCACTGCGCTCGGCTGTTTCGACAATACGTTTGGCCGACTGATCAAGAACACGATGATCGTAGGCTTTAAGACGGATGCGGATTTTCTGTTTCGTCATGCCAGCACCTATTCAATGATTTTAGTGACGACGCCGGCGCCGACGGTGAGACCGCCTTCACGGATGGCGAACTTCGAACCCTGCTCCAACGCCACCGGCACGATCAACTCCACCGTCAGGTTCACGTT
>JACAEM010000042.1 GCA_013388855.1 Chloroflexota bacterium | reverse complement strand
CATCACACAGTAGAGAGGTCCCAGTCTTCGTAGATTTTGGGGACATCGTTGAGGAGGCGGCGGGTGTAGGGGTGGGAGGGGCGGAGGATGACCTCGTCGGCGGAGCCGCTTTCGACGAAGCGGCCGTGCTCCATGATGTAGACGGTGTCGGAGACATAATAGGCGAGGCCGATGTCGTGGGTGATGAAGATGATGGTCATGCCGATCTCGTTACGGAGCTGCATCAGTTCATCGAGGATGGTGGCGCGGGAACAGGCGTCGATCATGGAAGTGGGCTCGTCGGCCAGGAGGATCTTGGGTTTGAGCAGGAAGATGCGGGCGATCATGAGGCGCTGCATCTGTCCGCCGGAGAGTTCGAAGGGATACTTGTTGGTGAGTTCTTCGAACTTGAGATTGACGAAACTGCAGGCTTCGGTCATCAACTCGACCTTTCTGGCATGCGGCAGGCTGCGTCCGCCGCGCATGTGGATGCAATCGAGCAGGACGGTGTCGATCTTGTTGAAGATGTTGTAGGAGGAAAAGGGGTCCTGGAAGATGGCCTGGATGTTCTTCCAGTACTCGCGTTTCTTGCGGTAGGAGGAAATGTCGCGTTTCTGACCCTGGAAGTAGATCTCGCCTTCGGTGGGGTTGAGCAGCCCGAGGAGCATCTTGGCCAGGGTGGTCTTGCCGCTGCCGGATTCGCCGACGATCGAAACCACCTCGCCTTCATGGAGGTTGAGGTCGACATGATCGACCGCCAGGGTCTTGCTGCGACCAAAGCCGAAGACCTTGGTGAGCCCGGAGGTGCTCAGGCAGAGTTTTTTTTCAACGGGCATGTTGGTCAGCCTCCCGGGCATACGCCTCACGTAATTCTTCTTCGGACAGGATGCAGCGGTAGATGCGCCCGCCGCCGACCTCGCGCAGGGGGATGGTCATGGCAAAACATTCCGGTTTGGCGAGTTTGCAGCGTTCGGCAAAGCGGCAGCCGGCGGGGGGCTTCTTGAGATTGGGGGGCACGCCGGGGATGGCGGTCAGCTTGACGTCGCGCAACCCCTTCTCGGGGACGATGATCGAACCCATCAACCCCTTGGAATAGGGATGGAGCGGGTCGAAGACCGCCTCTTCGGAAGTGCCCTTCTCGACGATCTGCCCGGCATACATGACCATGATGTCATCGGTGACGTTGTAGAGGAGCGGGAGCTCGTGGGTGATGAAGATCATCGAACTGATCAAACCGATCTCCATGAGCTGGCGCAGCATCTTGATGACCATCTTCTGGGAGGTGACATCCAGGGCGGAGGAGGGCTCGTCGGCGATCAGCACCTTGGGTAGCAGCAGGACGGAAACGGCGATCACCGTGCGCTGCTTCATGCCGCCGGAAAGCTCGACGGGATATTTCTGGAGCACTTCGGCGGGCAGCCCGAGGGTCTCGAACAGGATGCGGGCGCGCTCGTAAATGTCCTTTTTGGTGACGTACAGGTCGTGCGCCTGGATGACATCCTCGATGAAGTGGATGATCTTCTGGGTGGGATTGAGGGCATTCATGGCCGCCTGGGGGATGTAGGCGATCTCCCGGCCGAGGATCGACTTGCGGACTTCGTCGGGGCGCATGCCGGAGATATTGCGTCCGTCGATGACGATGTCGCCGCTGGTGTAATAGAGCGGGGGGAAGTAATAACCCATCAAACTGAGCGCCAGGGTGGATTTGCCGCAGCCGGACTCACCGGCGATCCCCAGGGATTTGCCTTCTTCGACCTTCAAGGAAACATGATCGACCGCATAGACATCCTCCTGGAAACGGGTGATGTATTTGGTGGTCAGGTCCTTCACCTCTAACATTACATTAGCCATGAGAAGCTCCTACTCGCGCAACGCCGGGTTGAACACCTGGTCGAGCCCGGTGTTCATCAAATTCATCGAAAACGTGATCAGAGCGATGGTGACCAGCACGGGCAGGTACGCCCACCACTTTCCCAGGATCTGCGCCTGGTAGATCATCGCCCAGTTCATCATCAGCCCGAGGGTGGGCACTTCGGTGGTCTTGGGTCCCAGCCCGATGATCGACAGCCCCGCCTCGGTCAGAATGCCGGAGGAGATTTGCAGGATCAACGCCATGACGACGTAGGAGGCGATGTAGGGCAGGATGTCGGTCAGGATGATGTGGAACAGGGAATGTCCGGAGAGTTTGGACAGGTTGACGTGATCGCGGTTGCGCAGGGAAATCACCTGCGAGCGCACGGCTCTGGCAGTCCAGGGCCAGGCGGTCAGCCCGATCACGGTGGCAATCACAAAAGCGCCGCGCTGCTCCTGTCCGATGCTGAACGAGATCAGGATCAACAGGACAAAGGTGGGGATGACGATGAAAAGATTGGTGAGGAAGGTGATGAAATCATCCACCAGCCCGCCGACATACCCCGCCAGCAGCCCAAAGGTCAAGCCGATCAGGGTGGCGATCAGCCCGGCGACCATGCCGATCTGCAGGGAGACGGCGGTGGCTTTGACCAGCTCGGTCAGGACATCCCTGCCGAAGTTGTCGGTGCCCAGCGGCAGGAGGCGCACATTGGCGACCTGATTGATGTTGACATAGTCGGATTGGTTGACGGCGCTCTTCTCTTCCAGGGAGGCGGTTTCCGGGTTTCGGACGGCGATGATCGCCCCTTCGGTGGAGAGCAGCCCCTGCAGCGAGTTGTTGAGGCGGATGAAATAATTGCGCCGGGCATTGGTCATGCCGGGGATGTTCTTTTTGGGATCGTAGTTGTTCAGCCACTGGTCGAGCAGCTTGCGGGTGTCGGCGGGGTCGATCTCGGCTTCGGGGAGCCCGGCAGCCACGAGCCATTCCTGGATGGCGGTGCGGTCTTCTTCGTTCAGGCGGCTGGCGATCCGTTTGGCGGCCGCCTCGTCCAGGTTCAGGGTGTAGGGAGGCGAACTGAGGCTGTCGTAGACGTTCACATAGATGCCGGGCGGAAAGAAGGTGCCCTGTCCGATGATGGCCAGCGGCGAATCGGGGATGATCAGGGGGTAGATGGTCACGACCAGCAGGATGGCGGCGAAAATACAAAAACCGAACACGAATTTGCCGGAACGAAAGACCTGTCGCAGAGTGTGTTTCATGGCAGGATTCCTGGACTAATCGGATTGGGTGGCTTTGATGCGCGGATCGATGAAGCCGTACAGGATCTCGATGAGGAAGTTGGCGCTCAACACCATCATGGTGATGATCAGGGTGGTGGCTGAGATGAGCGGGTAATCCTGCCCGAGCACGGCGGTCAGGATGGTGGAGCCCAGCCCGGGGTAGCTGAAGATGATCTCCGCCACCAGTGCGCCGCCGACCATGGTGCCGATGGACAGCGCCAGACCGGTGATCTGCGGCAGCATGGCGTTGCGGAAGACGTAGCCGACGATCTTGCGGTCTTTGATGCCCATGAAGCGGGCGTACTTGACGTAGTCGGCGTTGAGTTCGTAGATGGACATGGAACGCATGCCGATGGCCTGTCCGCCGATGGCGATGAGAACGATCGACCAGAAGGGCAGCTGGTAGTGGACGATCACCGACCAGATGAAGTCCCAGGTGAAACTGGGGATCAGGTCGAAGCCGTAGCCGCCCGACGTGGGGAACCACTTGAGGTTGACGCCGAAGATGACCATCAGGATGACCGCCATGCCGAAGGCCGGGAAGTTGCTGATGAAGATGCTGACGGGCATGAGCAGCTTGTCGAAGCCGCCCTTGAGGTAGGCAGCCAGCGCGCCCAGGGTGTTGCCAATCAGCCAGCCAACGATGATCGCCGGGAATTGCAGCGCCACCGTCCACAGGATGGAGGAGCGGATGACGTCTGCCACGGTGCGGGGATATTGACTGAAGGAAAAGCCGAAATCACCCTGCGCCACGTTCCGGATGTACAGAAAGAATTGTTCGAGCATGGGACGGTTGGTGCCGAACAACTCGGCATATTGCTGGTAGATCGCCTGCACCCCCGCCGTGTTGGTCATGCCCTGCGCCAGCCGCGACACGATGGCCGACACCGGATCCCCCGGCATCAGCCGCGGCAGAATGAAGTTCAGTATGAAGGCGCACACCAGCGTCACCCCATACCACCCCAGTTTGTTCAGAAAGTATTTCCGGTAGCCTTTCAATTCCCTCGCCTCCTTCCTCTCTCCGTT
>JACAEM010000016.1 GCA_013388855.1 Chloroflexota bacterium | reverse complement strand
CGCGGCAGAATGAAGTTCAGTATGAAGGCGCACACCAGCGTCACCCCATACCACCCCAGTTTGTTCAGAAAGTATTTCCGGTAGCCTTTCAATTCCCTCGCCTCCTTCCTCTCTCCGTTATAAAGATTGAATAGACCAATTTGGTGACAGTCACTTGGGACAAACCAGATTATGAATGCAAAGTGACTGTCACCGCTTATTGTAAAACAGCCATGCCCCAGCTGTTGGAACATGGCTGTTTGTCGAAGTTACTGATTACGGATTAACGAGGGTAAGGTTATAGAGACCAGCGACGCTCCAGCCATCGGTCAGATCGAGCGGCGGGACGGGCGGGTTGGTGCCATCGCCTTCATGCGGGAAGTTCGTCCAAACACTCTCATTCACAGCATGGAAGTTTTGCGGGCGATACATGAGTGTGAAGGAGGGGACATCGGTCAGGTAAATCCTGACTAATTCTGTGTACATTTCCTTCAACTTGGCTTCGTCGGTCTCAGTCGGAATTGCCTTGATCAATTCATCAGCGGCCGGGTTCGAATATTGACCCCAGTTACCATTCCAGTTAACGGCCATGCCAACGAATTCAGAACTGAGCAGCTTGCGAATGCGGCTCCATGGTTGGGTCGGTCCAGCGCCGTCACTCCACATCATGAAGATGTCGTAGCCCTCCGGGAGAGGTGCATCCGATTTGGTGACGACGGTCTGATAAACGCCCCATTCCGGATAGTTGGTCGTGATTTCAATGCCAATCTTCTTGCCAGCGGCAGCAACAACTTCGATCGCAGCCTGCCAGTCGGACCAGCCATTGGGGCAGGTCGCAACATAGCTCAGCTTCTGACCGTTGTATTCACGCCAACCATCGCCATCGGTGTCGATAATACCGGCGTCATCCAGAAGTTTCTTGGCGCCTTCGATGTCGTTGCCAGCCCACTGCAGGTCCTTGACCGCATCGTGGTCATACATGGCCTGTTCACCTGGGGTCGGGTTCATGAGAGAACGCGGAACCTGGTCAAAGGTGGCGGACTGGTTGGTCATCGCGTTGGCGATGATGGTTGGATAGTCAACCGCAATGGCAATCGCTTTCCGCACTGCAACCTGATCCAGGCCGGGGGATTTCAGGTTGAAGAAGGCTGTCGGAAGGCTGGCGCCGATGCCGTAGGGAGGCTCGGGCAGGTAGGTGGAGATGGGCAGACCGTAGTTCAGCCACAGAACCTGAATGTTGGAGTTGAATTGCTGTGACACATCCACTTCACCCTGAGCCAGAGCGACGGAGCCGGCAGCATTGTCCTTGTAAATGACGTGCGCCAGATACTTCGGAGCAGGCAGTTTTCCCCACATGGAGGGGTCCTGTCCCCAATAGTTGTCATCACGGATCAGGACAACCTTGGTGTCGTCAGAGAAGAACTTGTGATACGGACCGGAATAAACGACATCTTCTGCGGGATCAGCCATCAGAGCGGTGGCATCGGCGGAGCGTGCTTCCAGTTTTTCGGTCCATGCCTTCTGAGCAACGTAATTGCTGCTCAGGTAGGCCTGTACGATCAAAGGATTGATGGCTTTGCCTTCGGCATCCAGCTTGGCCTTGACCACAACAGTCTGAGGATCGACTGCTTCGATGGTCTCGATGTAATCTTTGTTCGCAGAACCGGTGCCGGTATTGTATTTGACATGAGTCGCCCAGGTATATGCCACATCTTCCGCGGTTACGGGGGTGCCATCGCTCCAGTGGGCGGCAGGCTTAATCTTGAAGGTGATTTCAGTATGGGCATCGTTCCAGACAAAATCGCCATCCGCGAGTAATGGATACACCTTGCCATCGAGCATGTTGTACAGGTACGGAGTTTCGAAGATGACTACACGGGCGCTATCCTGTTGAGCCATAAAGCCATTATTGTTGCTGTTGGAATAAGGATTCCAACCGACAACCGGGCTCCACTGGAAACCGTTGTAGTACAGGGTTTCGTTGCGGGGCAGGGCATTCGCATCCACAGGTTCTTCCGCTGGCGCTTCGGTCGCGGCGGGTTCTTCCGCTGGCGCTTCGGTCGCGGCGGGTTCTTCCGCCGGTGCTTCGGTCGCGGCCGGCGCGCAGGCCGACAGAATCATCGAAGCGATGACCAATAGGGACAATAGGTACAGAAGTTTCTTCATGGTGAGTTTTCTCCTCATACTAGAATTTCGGATACGATATTTTTGGAATATATCTGCTATTGTTGTTTGTGAAGGTTCCTACCTCCTTTTTGTGGATTTTGCTCAGTACGAACAGCCACATGAGCGCCGGAAGATAATCTCGGTGGGGAGGACAACCACTTCTTCATCAAACTGGCGGTTCTCCAATAACCCGAATAATCGCTCTGCGGCGATCCGTCCCACCGATTCGGTTGGGGCGCGCACGGTTGTCAACGGTGGGTTTAGAAAGGGCGCGAACCCAAGATCGTCAAATCCAATCACAGCCACATCTTCGGGCACTTTCAACCCATGCTGGTGCAATGCCCTGAGAACGCCAATGGCTGCATCGTCATCGCCTGTGAATACAGCATCGAACGCGACCCGGTTTCCGTTGCCAAGGAAGCGATCCATGACCTGGTAAGCGATGTCGCGTTCGAAATCTCCACTAAGTATTAAATTTTCGTCGAAGGGAATTCCATTTGCCTGCAATGCAGCTTTGTATCCCATTTCCCGCCTGGCTGAATCCTCCTGATGGACAGGTCCCCGCAGGAACATGATTCGCCTTCTCCCGTGTACCTGGATCAGGTGATCTACCAGCTTGTGAGTGATTTCCACATTTTCTACGGTGACACTGGGGATGGACAGCGAGGGGGGAGGCGTTCGGTGAACCAAAACCATGGGAAAACCGCTTGCATTCATGCTTGCCAGGTCCTCATCGAAGAGTCCATCTGCAAAGACTAATAATCCATCTGTGTTGTGGGGACCAATCGGAGGGTTCATTTGGTTGCGATAATCTTCATGATAGGTGGCTACAATCAGGTTATAGCCCTTCTGGCGGATGACCGCCTCGATACCATTCAATAGGGGGACGAAGAAATCGTTATGAAGGTTGTTGAGTAAAAGACCCACCACACGGGTCTTCCGGGATGCGAGGTGGCGGGCGGCGGCATGGGGCACATACCTAAGCTCGGTCATGACCTTATCCAATCGCTCCGCAACCTCGGGGGAAACCGGCGCATTTTGATTGATATAACGGCTTACCGTGGCAACGGAGACGCCTGCCTGCCGTGCCACATCACGAATTGTGACGGAAGATGATCGCCGGGTCATGGGTTTTTTCTGTAACCGTTTACAGTAACCGTTTACATTATTTCATAATCCAACCCAAGAGTCAAGTTAATTTTGTCTTAAAAAATCTGTCTAATCACGGGATAGAGGATACACAAGCACGTTCCGACCCGGACTGTAACCTGATTCCCGCTTCGAGCGGCTTTTCCCCTCTCTTTGGGGCGATATTGGCGGGAAATATATCGCTTGGATCAGGCGGTCAAATGGAAACAAGCCCGGCTGTCGCGGGATGCGGTTCCTTCTCCCGCGATTTGTGACCCATTTGGGCGAAGGACGTAAAAAAGAGATGTGACCCGTTTCCGATCACATCCCTCGTCGCTGCTGTTATTTCGCGATTTCGGTCGTGCGTGTTTCGCGGATGACCGTGACCCGGATCTGACCGGGGTATTGCATGGTCTCTTCGATCTTCTTGGCGACATCGCGTGCCAATCGGGCGGAGGCGAGGTCGTCAATAGCTTCCGGTTTGACAATGATGCGCACTTCGCGCCCTGCCTGGATGGCAAAGGCCTGTTGCACGCCCTCGAATGACATGGACATCTCTTCGAGTGTGCGGATGCGTTTGATATAGGCTTCGAGGTCTTCACGGCGGGCGCCGGGACGTGCGCCGGAAATGGCATCGGCGGCTTCAGCGATGACTGCTTCCACCGAGAGTTGGTCGACCTCATGATGGTGCGACTCAATCGCATTCACCACAATGGAATTGACGCCGTAACGGCGGCAGAATTCGGCACCCAGTTTGGCGTGTGTGCCTTCCTGGTTGTGGTCCATGGCTTTGCCGATGTCATGCAGAAAACCGCCCTGTTTTGCGATCTCCACATTGGCGCCGATTTCGGCGGCAAGGATGCCCGCCAGCTTGGAGACTTCCACGGCGTGAGCCAACTGATTCTGCCCATAGGAGGTACGGAATTTTAATCGACCCATCATGCGCAGGACTTCAGGGTGCAAGCCCGTGATGTTGGCTTCGTAGGCGGCTTGTTCGCCGGCTTCATTGATGATTTTTTCGACGGCGCGCGTCTCGTCTTCCACGATCTTTTCGATGTGCGCGGGATGGATGCGTCCATCGAGGATCAATTTGGCGAGGGCGCGGCGCCCGATCTCGCGGCGAACCGAGTCGAAACAGGACACGGTGACAGAGTCCGGGGTGTCGTCCACGATTACATCCACGCCGGCGGCCTGTTCGAAGGCTTTGATGTTGCGCCCGTTGCGACCGACGATGCGTCCCTTCATTTCCTCGCTGGGCAGGGTGACGACGGCGCGGGTCACCTCCGCCACATGCTCGGAGGCGACGCGCTGGATGGCATCGGCAATCAGTTTACGGGCGCGTTTTTCGCCCTGTTCGCGCGCTTCCGCTTCGATCTGGCGGATGATACGCGCCATGTCGCCGCGTGCTTCCTTTTCAACGGCGGCGAACAACTCCTTTTTCGCTTCATCCTGCGACATCTGCGCAATCTGCTCGAGTCGTTTTACCTGCTCTTCGTGCAGTTTTTCGATTTCGTTGGCTTTTCGGTCGACAGATGACTGGCGTTTGTTGAGGTTTTGTTCGCGCTGTTCCAGTTTGTCGGCGCGGCTGTCGAGTTCGGAGCGGCGTTTATCGAGGCGGTCAGCCTCCTTGTTCAGTTCAATGCGGCGTTCCTTGATCTCGGACTCGGCCGCCTGCACGATCTTGGTGGCGTTCTCACGCGCCTGGCTTTCGATCAGACGCGCCTGTTCATTAGCGCCTTTCAAAATATTATCAGCCTTATCCTGCTGATTTTTCAGGGCCTTTTCAGCTTGATAGCGATGATAAAAATATCCGGCGGCAACACCAATGAGCAAGGCAAGTATCTCTATGACGATATTGAGAAAATTCATATTCATTCCTCTTCTTCGAAGTGGTGTTTGTCTTTGTGCATTTCATTCCAAATCCGGGTTACCACGGGCGCGATTATCGGGTAGGAAAAGCCACGGCGCGCGAGGAACTCGGACAGTTTCTTGCGAAATTCGATCCATTCTAGGTCTTTGAACCTGGGCGCCCTCTTTTGTGCGGCTTCGTACGCGAGGGCTTCGTCGTTCACATCCTCCAGAGCGGATGTGACGGCTTCTTCATTCAGTCCTTTCTGTTTTAATTCCATCGCCATCATGCGGCGACTGCGCGGGCGAAATGCGTTTCGATTTTCCACCCACGCACGGGCAAACTGCCCGTCATTGGCAAGCCCATCCTGCCTCAGCCGTTCAAGCGTCTGCTCGATGACTTCCTCAGGGATCTCGTGCTTGCGGAGGTTCTGCCGGATCTCGGATTCGGAGCGTGCGCGGTAGCTCAGAAAAAGCATTGCCTGCTGGAATGCACGTTCCCGCGCCTCCTCAACCTGCAACCGTTTAATTTTCTCTTCATCCAACTCCTGACCAACTTTCAGCCAGGCGGCGACGATGCGGGACAGTCCGAAGGCAAACTCTCCATCGAGGTAAATATTGACCCGATTCGGAGTTCTTTTCTGCACTTCAATGCCGGTAATTTTTTTCATTAAAACACACACAGCCAAAGGACCGTCCGGGCGGCCTCGGCTGTGGGATCAATTTCTGGGTGGGTTGACCAGGCTTAGGTCCCGCGAGCAGCGTGCGGGAGATAAGGTTAAACCACGTGACTGGGGTGCTGGGTCACGGTTGGTGAAACGGTCGGGGTGGCGAAGTCCAGTGATTTATCAAAATTTACCTAAATTGACTTCACGAGATAACTCCCAAAATTGGGGGAGGTTCTTGCTCATTTCCAGAGTTGATGTAGCCGAAGCCGCGGCGCGGCGGAAAATATCGTTCCTGATGACCCAAATGGGTCAATGCAATTATACATTATTTTTAACATTTGTTAACATAACTTTTTCATTGCGCGAGGTGTTACCATTAGAAAAATCGTGACAAATGGAACTAGGTAAACCGAAAAAGTCGTGGAATAATCTTAATATCTACATCAACAGGAGGCCCTATGGCTAAGTTCACGCGAGAAGATGCACTGGAATATCATCGTTTGAAGGGCAAACCGGGCAAGGTGGCGATTGTGCCGACCAAGCCCATGGATACCCAACGAGATTTGAGTTTGGCGTATTCGCCCGGTGTGGCGGAACCTGTTCTGGAGATCGAAAAGAACCCGGCAGATGCCTATGAGTACACGTCCAAGGGGAATTTGGTGGCAGTGATCTCGAATGGGACGGCAATCTTGGGATTGGGTGACCGGGGGGCGCTGGCCAGCAAGCCCGTGATGGAAGGGAAAGGGGTGCTTTTCAAAAAATTCGCCGATATCGATGTCTTTGACATCGAAGTGAATTCGCACGACCCGGATGAGATCATCAAGGTGGTGGCGGCAATTTCCCCGACCTTTGGCGGTATCAACCTGGAGGATATCAAGGCGCCGGAGTGTTTCTATATCGAAGAGACTCTCAAGGGGATGTTGGATATTCCTGTTTTCCATGACGACCAACATGGCACGGCCATCATTTCCTCTGCCGGGCTGGCGAATGCTCTGGAGATCGTGGGTAAGAAGCATGGCGACATCCGCCTGGTCATTTCGGGCGCGGGCGCTTCGGCGATCTCATGCGCGGAATTGGCGATCAGATGGGGTGTGAAACGCGAAAACATCATGCTCGTCGATACCAAGGGTGTTGTGTACAAGGGGCGCAAGGAGGGCATGAACAAGTATAAGGAAATGCTCGCGGTCGAAGACAAGGGACATCGCACCCTTGCCGATGCCGTAAAGGGAGCCGATGTGTTTTACGGGCTGTCTGTGGCGAACGTGCTTTCCCCTGAAATGGTCAAGTCGATGGCTCAGGATCCGATCATTTTTGCGATGGCGAATCCCGACCCTGAGATCAAGCCTGAACTGGCGCGCGAAGCCCGCAAGGATGTGATCATCGCGACCGGCCGTTCGGACTATGCAAATCAAGTCAATAATGTATTGGGCTTCCCATTCATCTTCCGCGGCGCATTGGATGTGCGTGCCAGTGCCATCAACGAAGAAATGAAGTTCGCGGCTTCGAAGGCGCTGGCGGCTCTGGCAAAGGAGGATGTGCCGGATTCCGTCATCCGCGCCTACGGCGGCGAGAGTATCAAGTTCGGGCGCGAATATATCATCCCCAAACCGCTCGATCCGCGTGTCTTGTTGTGGGAAGCGCCTGCGGTTGCCGAAATGGCGATGAAGACCGGGGTCGCCCGCAAGACCATAGACATCGACGAATATCGCGAGCAACTGGCATATCGTCAGGGCAAGGGCGAGCAGGTGCGTTATTTCTTCCAGAACAAGGCGCGCTCCTCCGGCGGTACCAAGCGAGTGGTATTCGCAGAAGGGGAAGAGCAGAAGATTATCCGTGCCGCCTATCAGGTGAAGGAAGAGGGCATTGCCACCCCGATCCTGATCGGGCGTACGGGCGTGATCGAAGAGCAGCTCAAAAACCTTGGGCTCGAGTACAAACCCATCATTGTGGACCCCGGCAAGTTCGACAAGGTGGAAACATACAAGGACGCGTTTTACCAGCTTCGTCAGCGCAAAGGTATGACCAAAGTCGATGCCGCCAAGCTGGTGAGCGACCCGAACATCCTTGGGTTGTTGATGGTCAAAATGGGAGATGCGGATGCGTTTGTTTCCGGTCTGACCTATGATTATCCCGAAGTGATCCGCCCGTCACTGCAGATCCACCATACGGCAAAAGGCGCAACGCGCGCGGCGGGTGTGTACATCATGATTGTGGAAGACCGCGTCTACCTCTTCACCGATGCGACGGTCAATATCGAGCCGACGGCAGAAGACCTCTCCGAGATTGCCTGCCTGGCAGCGGATTTTGCCAAACGGCTGGAGATCGACCCGCGTGTGGCGTTCCTCTCGTTCTCGAACTTCGGCTCGACCCCGCATCCGCTTTCGGACAAGGTGCGGCGCGCCGTTGAACTGACCAAATCCCGCCGCCCGGATATCCCCGTGGATGGTGAGATGCAGGCAGATACGGCTGTGGTGGAGGAGATCATTGAACAACGGTATCCGTTCTCGGCTGTGAAAGACGCGAACGTGCTTGTCTTCCCATCGCTTGAGTCGGCAAACATCGCATACAAGCTATTGGCCCGCCTCGGCAAGGCGAAGCCGATTGGTCCAATCCTGCTTGGCATGGGCGCTCCGGTTCATGTGTTGCAGACCGGCGACGATGTCAATGCCATTGTGCAGATCGCTTCCGTCGCTGTGATGGATGCGATGAGCCGCTAACAAATTGTTTCAATTTACAGGAGGTCCTCCGGCTTATGCCGGAGGACCTCTTTTTATTTATACAAGTGATGCTCTTCGATGTATTCGTACACCGCTGAAGGGAGATAATACCGGACTGACTCCCCATGTGCAATGCGATTCCGGATGTCGCGGGATGCAATCTCCAACAGCGGCGCGTCCACGTAGTGGACCTTGGAACTGATCCCGGGCAATTCGCGTTCCAGCGCTTCGAGGTTGGCCGCGTCGCTGGGGCGGCGCATCACGCCCACCCAGTGACAGGCATACAGTATTTCCTTGGGTTCATGCCACTTGGGCAGGTCGCGCAGGGAATCGCCGCCGATGATGGGGACGATCTCGGCCCCGGGATTCTGTTCTGCGACGATGCGGATGGTATCCAATGTAAAGTGCGGACCGGGGCGATCAAGTTCCACGCGCGAGAGTTCGAACCCCGGGTCATCCTGAATGGCGAGCTTTACCATGGCGAGACGGTGTTCAACGGATGTGATGACCTGGTCCTGTTTGTGAGGAGGGTCAGGGGTAAGTACCCACAGCAGACGGGTGAGTTCCAGTTGAGATTGGGCTTCAGAAGCGAGGATGAGATGTCCCAGATGGGGCGGGTCGAACGTCCCGCCGAAGAGTCCGATTCGATCTGTCATGGGAGTAGTATAACTTCAATTAACCGTCATTGCGAGGCACTCGCTGGCGGACGATCTTCAAGGTTGGCGCAAATGATATACTCCCTCTTATCTCAATTTTTCGGGTGAATTATGACTCAAACCTATGATGCTATCGTCATCGGCGCAGGCGTAATGGGAGCCAGTATTGCCTTTCATCTCGCCGAACGCGGACTCAAGACCGCCATCCTCGAGCGCAAGGTCACTGCTTCGGGCGCGACCGGTCACTCGAGCGGACTCGTCCGCATGCACTACGATCTGGCCGCCGAATCAGAGTTGACCTTCAAGAGTTATCAACTGTATTTCAGCCATTGGAAGGAACGCGTCGGCGGAGAATGCGGATTCCAGCGGACGGGTTTTTTGCAAATTGCCAAGCGCGAGCATGAGGGCAACCTGCGCGGCAACTTCGCCAACCAGCAAAGAATTGGGATCAATACCTCGGTCATCAGCGCGGCTGAAGTGCGGAAACTCTTCCCCGATCTCGTCACCGAGCATTTCGATTATGCCGCTTATGAGCCTGATTCAGGCTATGCCGACGCGACGCTCACGACCAACTCATTCATCGAATCTGCAAAACGCAACGGCGCGGCGTTGATACAAAATTGCGAAGTGACCGCCATCCGCACGGCGGGAGGAAAGGTCGTCGGTGTGGGCACCGCCAAAGGCGATTTCGGCGCGCCGATCATCGTCAACGCGGCTGGGGCGTGGGCAAAGCACGTTGCAAGGCTCGCAGGCATCGAGGTCCCGCTGGTGACGTGGACGCATGACGTCGCCTTCCTGCATCGTCCACCTTCGCTGGGTCGCATCCCTGCCTGCATCGATGATGTCATCAATTGCTACTTCCGACCCGAGGGGAGCGCGCTCATCCTTGCCGCGGGTGAAGATGAATCCCTGCGCGGCGAATCACCCGATGCTGAAGACCAGACGCCCACGCCCACCTTCCTGGAAAAGTTAATCGATCAGATGGTTCGGCGAATCCCGAAGATCGAAGAGAGCGGCTTGCATTCCATCCATGTGGGGCGCGATGGTATTACCCCGGATCAACGCGCGATCTACGGTGGGACCGACCTGGGCGGCTTTTATCTTGCCTGTGGCCTGAGCGGCACGGGTTTCAAGACCTCCCCCGCGGCAGGTGCCAGTTTGGTTGAATTGATTCTCGATGGCAAACCGAAAACCGTGGACATCACGCCGTTTCGATTCAGCCGCTTCAAGGAGGGGAAATTGCTTGAAGGGGAGTTTGGGTATGGGAATATTTGGAAATAAATGAAAAGGTAGCAGTCCTCTCGGCAATAACTGCCGCACGAAAGGGATATAATTTTAGTATGACAACCAAATCCCGTTACGAACAACTCAAGGCAGAGATCCATGCTCACAATTATCGGTATCACGTGCTGGATGCGCCCCTCATCAGCGATGCGGAATTCGACCGGCTGTTGAACGAACTCAAGCGCATCGAAGCCGAACACCCGGACTGGGTGACGCCCGATTCGCCGACTCAACGGGCGGGCGCCAAGCCTGCCGACCGTTTCGAGAAGGTGCGTCATCCCGCTCCCATCCTTTCGCTGGCGAATGCCTTTGGCGCGGAGGACGCGCGGGCGTGGTTCGAGCGCATCCGCAAAATTGACGACCGCGTGGAGAAGGCGAAGTTCGTCGTCGAACCAAAGATTGACGGGCTTTCGGTGGTGCTGCATTACCGCGACGGCGTCTTTGTTCAGGGGGCGACGCGCGGCGACGGGGAAGTAGGCGAGGACATCACCTCCAATCTACGGACAGTGCGGGCAATCCCGCTGCGAATCCCGGTGGAGGCGAATGCCAGGATAACGGTGCCAGAGTATCTTGTAGTACGAGGCGAAGCATTCCTTCCCATTAAAGAGTTTGAAGAGTTGAATCGAAAGCTCGAAGAGGCGGGCGAGAAGACCTATCTCAATCCGCGCAACACGGCGGCGGGGTCACTGCGGCAACTCGACCCGGCGCTCACGGCTTCGCGCCCGATTACCCTGCTGGTGTATCAGATTGTCCATGCGGAGGGTGGAACGGTCCCGGCCAGCCAGTGGGAGATTTTGCAGTATCTCAAGTCGCTGGGATTCCCGGTCACTGATATTGCCAGGCGTTTCGATTCGCTGGAAGAAGCCATTGCCTACGCCGAGACTTGGGACAAACGCCGCGACGACCTGCCCTATGAAGCGGACGGCATGGTCATCAAGATTGATGATTTGACGCTTGCCGCCGAACTGGGCTTTGTGGGCAAAGATCCGCGCGGGGCGATTGCGTTCAAGTTCCCGGCGCGTGAAGTGACCACCACGTTGAAAGAAATTGGCGTTGCAGTGGGGCGCACGGGAGTGTTGACGCCCTATGCCGTGCTGGAGCCGGTCGAAATCGGCGGCGTGATTGTGGAACGCGCCACCCTGCATAACTTCGATTACATCGCCGAGAAGGACATCCGCGTGGGCGACCGGGTGTTGGTCAAACGCGCGGGGGAGGTGATTCCCTATGTCATCGGTCCGGTGGTGGAGGCGCGCACGGGAAAGGAAAAACCCTACAAGCCGCCGCAGACCTGTCCTGCCTGCGGTCAGCCGGTGGAACACTTCGAGGGCGAGGTGGCGTGGTATTGCGTCAATGCCGCGTGCCCGGCGCAGTTGATTCGCAACGTGGAGCATTTTGTCTCGCGCGGCGCAATGGACATCGTGGGCATGGGCATCAAAATCGTCGAGAAACTCATCGAGGCGGGCAAGGTGAAGGATGTGGCAGACCTCTACACCCTCACCCGCGAGGACATTCTGGAGGCGGTCACCAAAAAGGACCGCAAGACGGAGAAACAGCCGCCCGGCAAGATCGCCGATAACCTGCTGGCGTCCATTGAGGCGTCGAAGTCGCGTCCGCTGGCGCGATTGATTGCGGCGTTGGGCATTCGCGGCGTGGGCGAGGTCAGCGCGGCGGATTTGGCGAGTCACTTTGGGAATTTGGATGCGCTCTCCAAAGCCAGCGCGGAAGACTTGCAGCAAATCGAGGGCATCGGTCCCAACATCGCTGAGGGCATCGTGGATTGGTTCGGGCGCGAGGCGAATCGAAAAGTATTGGCAAAGTTGAAGAAGGCGGGAGTGTGGTCCCGCGGCGGAAAGTCGAAAGTGGAAGGTCGAAGTTCCGATGCGCTCGCCGGCTTGACGTTTGTCATCACCGGCACGCTCCCCGCCTGGTCGCGCGATGAGGCGAAGGCGTTCATCGAATCGCATGGCGGCAAAGTGACCGACTCGGTCAGCAAGAAGACGAGTTACCTCGTGCTGGGCGAAAACCCCGGCTCGAAACTGGAGAAGGCAAAGGCGCTGGGGGTGAAGATCATCGGCGAGGAGGAGTTGAGGAAGATGGCGGGATAATCCCGAAGGGATGGCAGAATTCTTGCCACAGATGTCACGGATTTTCACAGATTCAAGTCTCAATCCGCGATAATCCGTGGAATCTGTGGCTGTTTTTTGCATTTTGAGAAAACCAATCCAATGGAAAGTGTGCACGTAAAGGTTGTCAATGCCCGCCCGACGACAAGCCGTCAGGCTATCATTACAAAGTCCGCTCAAACGGACTAGTCCCGCCAAGGCGGGACTTCGCACGAATAGCACGGGGGTTCATCCCCGTGCGGAGCGCCTGACATGGTTTGCGTGCACACAATGGAAATCAAAACGCCATCCCTCCCAGGCTGTTATGGTAAAATACCGCCCATTCTGACACAAAGGACGCCTTGGGGGAGCACGATGCCTTTGTGAAAATTCTATTTTTGGGAGAATAACCTATGCCTCGTCGTTCTTTGGCTCGTCTCTACAAAGACGAGTTCACTGGCTATTCGCTTGCCAAGTTTCAGCAGGACCTGCTGGCCGGTCTCACCGTAGCCGCAGTTGCCCTGCCGCTCGCGCTCGCCTTCGGCGTCGCTTCGGGCGCCACCGCCGCGGCCGGTCTCGTCACCGCCATCGTGGCGGGCTTTGTGATGGGCTTCCTTTCGGGCGCGCCCTACCAAATCAGCGGACCGACCGGCGCCATGTCTGCCGTGCTGATCGTCCTTGCCAACCGCTACGGGCTGGAGGGCATTTGGATTGCCGGGCTTTTCTCCGGTCTGCTCCTGCTGCTCATCGGTCTCATGCGGCTGGGCCGCTTCATCGCCTTCATCCCCTCCGCCGTCATCAGCGGCTTCACTTCGGGCATCGCCCTCATCATCTTCATCGGGCAGATTGACAACTTCCTCGGCGTCAAAACTGAAGCCGCCGAAACCGCCGCGCAAAAACTGCTCGGCTACTTTCACGGCGGATTTGCGCCCAACCTCCAGGCGGTTGTCATCGGTTTATTGGTGATTGGGACGATGGTCTTCTGGCCCCCCAAATGGAACGCGCGCTTCCCGGCTTCGCTGCTCGGCATCATCCTCGCCACGCTTCTTTCCTCGACTTTGAACTGGTCGGTGGCAACCATCGGCGAGATTCCCCGCACGCTCTTCCTCGCCGACCGCCTCAGCCTGACTCACATCCCCTGGGCAAACCTGCCGGACTTCATCGCCCCCACATTGACCATCACTGCCCTCGGCGCGGTGGAATCTTTGCTGTGCGGCGCGGTCGCCTCGAACATGACCGGCATCCGCCTGCAAGCCAATCAGGAACTCATCGCTCAGGGCGTGGGCAACATGCTCATCCCGTTCTTCGGCGGCGTGCCTGCCACTGCCGCGATTGCCCGTTCGAGTGTGGGCATCAAATCGGGCGGGCAGACGCGCCTTGTCAGCGTCATTCACGCCGTCGGGTTGCTGCTCTCCATGTTCCTGCTCGCTCCTTTCATGGCGCGCATTCCGCTCGCCGCGCTGGCGGGCGTGCTGATGGTGACCGCCGTCCGCATGAACGAATGGCACGCCATCCGCTTCATCTTTGGCAAGCGCTTCAAGACGGACATGATCGCCTTTACCATCACCATGCTTGCCACCATCACCCTCGACCTGACGCAAGCCATCCTCATCGGCTCGTTCTTGGCGGGCGCGGTGTTCCTGAACAAAATCGCCACGCTCGATATCGAAGTGCAGGAAGTGGACGTGGAACGCCTGCGGCAAAAGGGCATCGAAACGCCCGGCAAATGCAAACATGTGAAGGTGGCTTTCCTCACCGGTCCGCTCTTCTTTGCGGCGGTGGGACAGTTCAACGAAGCCTTCCAAAACCTGGGCGATACGCACGCCCTCATCCTCTCCATGCGCGGCGTGCCGCTGATTGACACGGCTGGCTTGGAAGCCATTCACCGCCTCGATGAACGACTCGAAAAGCAGGGCGGCACGCTCATGTTTGCGGGCGTCCACGACAACGCCTATACCATGATGAAACGCGGCGGGCTGGTGGAACACATCGGCGAGGAAAACTTCTTCTGGTCCAGCGACCAGGCAATCGTCGAGGCGGAGAGGCGCGGCTGTAAGTTTTGTCCGCAGGAGTGATAAGATAGAAGACAGTCGTCTCAGACGACTGTCTTTTTGTAAAGGAGCGTTATGTCCAAAGTGCTGAACTGGGGTTTGCTTTCCACGGCGCGCATCAACCGCGCGCTCATCCCGCCGCTGCAGGTTTCGCGGCGCAACAAACTGCTGGCGGTGGCTTCGCGCTCGCAGGCAACCGCCGACGCCTACGCCAAGGAAAAGAAGATTCCGCGCGCCTATGGCTCGTATGAGGCGCTGCTCGCCGACCCTGAAATTGACGTCATCTACAATCCGCTTCCCAATCACCTGCACGCCGAATGGACGATCAAAGCCGTGCAGGCGGGCAAGCATGTGTTGTGCGAAAAACCGCTTGCCCTGAGCGTGGAGGAGGTGGATGCCATCCGCGAGGCGGCGCGCAAACATGGACGCATGGTGGCGGAGGCGTTCATGTACCGCCACCATCCGCAGACGCTGAAAGTGCAGGAGATCGTCCAAAGCGGTTCGCTCGGGACTTTGAAACTGATTCGCGGTTCTTTCACCTTTGTCCTCACTCGTGAGGGCGACGTGCGCCTGAAACCCGAATGGGGCGGCGGGAGCATTTGGGATGTGGGCTGTTATCCCATCAGTTACGCGCGTACCGTCGTCGGGGAGGAGCCGCTCGAGGTGTTTGGCTGGCAGGTCATAGGTTCGACCGGAATCGACGAGACATTCGCCGGGCAAATGCGCTTCGGAAACGGCGTCATCGCGCAATTCGATTCGAGTTTCGTCATCCCTTTCCACGCCTTCATGGAAGTCGTCGGCACTGAGGGGACGCTGAACATCCCGCATCCGTTCAAGCCCGGCGAAAAGGAGACGATCTACCTGACGCGCGGCGACAAGACCGAAACCATCAAGGTCAAGGGGCAGGAGTTGTACATTGGGGAGGTGGAGGATATGGCAGATGCCATCCTGCTTGGCAAGAGACCACGCGTCTCGCTGGAGGAGAGCCGCGCCAATGTCGCAGTGATCCGTGCATTTCTGGAGTCGGCGCGTACAGGAATGCCTGTAAAACCCGATGCCGGGAATTTCTAAACATCCGAAGTCTCTGGTAAACTTGCGTCTATCTTTTTCGGAGGCTTCTGCTTATGGATTTGCACACCACTGACGATGCTGTAACCCGCCGCATCAAGGCATTTACGGATCGCGTCTCGTACGTGAAGGCGAACGATCTTTATTTTTATAACCAGCCCATTGAGGAACTCCTGCCCGGAATGCGCGTGCGCGTGCGGGGTAGAGAGATGGGTATGTACGCTTCCTACAGCTACCTGGGGTTGGTCGGTCATCCGCGTATTAATGAGGCTGCCAAGAGGGCAGTGGACCAATTTGGTACGGGCACAAACGGAGTCCGCTCGCTGGCGGGGACATTGACCATTCATACCGAACTTGAAGAGACCATTGCAAACTTCAAGCATACCGAAGCGGCAATCACGTATTCTTCGGGATATGCCACCAATCTGACGGTTGTCTCCACGCTGATGGGGCGCGGCGATTATGTCTTTTCGGATAAATTGAACCACGCCTCCATCGTGGACGGGTGCTTGATGTCCGGCGCGGAATTTCGCCGTTTTCGCCACAATGACATGGCACATCTCGAAGGTTTGTTGAAAAATGCCCCGCCCGATGTGGCGAAACTGGTCATTGCCGATTCCGTTTTCAGTATGGACGGCGATATTATCAACCTGCCGGCGATGGTGGCCTTGTGCAAAAAGTACAATGCCTGGCTGATGATCGATGAGGCGCACTCTGTCGGAGTGCTTGGCAAGACCGGCACCGGTATCGAAGAACATTTCGACATGTACGGCTCAATTGATATTAAGATGGGAACATTGAGCAAGACCATCCCCTCCGTGGGCGGCTATGTCGCTGCAAACAAGGATATCATTACATATTTGCGTCATGCCAGCCGCGCCTATATTTTCTCGGCTGCATTACCGCCCGCGCAAGCCGCCGCCGCGAACGAAGCGTTCAAGGTGATTCTGGATGAGCCCTGGCGCATCGAACGGCTGAACGAAAACACCAAACAATTCATCGGCGGGCTGAAAGGCATGGGCTTCGATACCATGCTGACCGAAACCGCCATCGTTCCGGTCCTGTGCGGTGAAGATGATATGGCTTTCGCAATGACTCGTGAAGCACAACATCATGACGTATTCGTGCTGCCAGTCGTTTCGCCCGCCGTGCCGGAGGGGCTTGCCCGCCTGCGCGCCACCGTCACGGCCGCGCACGAGCCGAGCGAAATCGAACGCGCCATGGATGTCATTGGTGAAGCCGGGAAGAAACTGGGGATCATCAAGTAGGGTAATGAATGGAAAACAGATAGTGAGGAGCGCCAGCTACTTGCTGGCGCTCTTTTGATTATGTCAGTTTTCCCTTATCTGGTACAACAAGTTATCTTCCACTTTATATAACAGCGGGGTTACTTGTATCTTTGGGTAGCGTATCCTCAATCGTTTGGCTTCACTGAGTACAAAATCTATTTCGTTGCCGATCTCAAACATGGGGGCGAAGTTCATGAAATGTTGCTCCGCCAGGTCTCGCTCCCAACCGGCGTTCTCGACCAGCCCCTTGATGAATAGTTCCCGGCGCGCAACCAGATTGACCATCCCACACTGATTATGACCGATCAGGGCAATGCTTGTCACGCCTCCGACCGCGATGGCATACGAGACCTTGAACTCGCTGTACCGCAGATTCGCCCCACCTGCACGGATGATGAAGGCAAAGTTATCGGGAATGTGCAAATGTTTGCGGTTGTCCATGCACATGCCGACAAGCAATTGGGCTTGTGTGTAGATTTCATACTCCCGGTTGAGATTGTGATATTCCAATAAAAGCCCCACTGGGGTATCACGCAGTTCGGGCAGGATGTCTTCCTCGGACAGGACGGATAAAAGTCTGTGCATGGCGCCTCGTTTCCCGTAGGGATTATAAACAAAAGACCAGGCTATTTTGAAACCCGGTCATATGTTTTCCATTTCTGGTGGACTAACTGGCAGCTTTGACCACAAAATTCATCAACCGCCAATACAAATTGTAGAACGGCTGGGGCCAACTCTTCTTTGGCAGCACGGGCGGGAAGGAAGACGACGCCTGCTCGTCGAAATGATTGCCCGCGCCGCTGACATCCCAGATGATATCGAAGCCGCGCCCGAGCATCTTCTGCACGAACGGATCGGCATCATAGCCGTTGTTTTCATAAGTGTTGTTATGAGCGTGGACATATTCCGGGTTTGGATCCACATCGATCTCGTTTGTCGAGAACCCGACGGTCAGGTTAAAGACCGCCAACCCGCCGCTTTTATTCCCCTTGATCGTGTTGTTATAAATTTCCACATGGTCCGCGGCAAGGATGAGCATTCCCGTCCCGGGCGGGATGAGCGCCGGAGAGGAACCCGGTCTGGCGAAATTCTCCCCATTATTATTTTCAACACGATTGTCATACACCTTTGTGTACAACGATACCTTCGAGGGCAGTTGCGGCAGAAGGTCGATGAAAATCCCCACGGTGTTATCGTGCGCATAATTGTTATACACTTCACCATTGACGGTGTTTTCCAGTTCGACGCCGATCACATTACCGTAGGTCTCCGTCTCGCGGATGACCACATTCTCGGATTTCCCGGCATACACTGCGGCATCGTTCATCAATGTCGCTTCGATTCGCTCGATCAACACATCGGTGCATCGCACAGGGTACACGCCATAGACGCCCGTGTTTTCGATATACATGTCATGCAGATATACGCCCGTCGAACCCTCCACCAGCACGCCGTTCGATGTGTAATTCTTCACGGCGAAGAACGCCATCTCGAAGTTATTCCCCGACGCAATGACCCCATCCGAGCGCGTGCCCTCCCCGTCGAGCACAGGCCACTCGCCCTTCTCGTTGGGGACGCCGATCAATTTCACATCGCTCCAATCGAGCACCACGGCTTCATGATAAATGCCATACGGAACCTCGATCGTATCGCCGGGACCCGACCGGTCCACCGCCTGCTGGATCGTTTCGTTCGGCCCCACGCGGACGACCGTCGGTTCATGCGCAGGGGTGCCCGATTCCGTGATGGAAACGTTATACTGCCGGACGACTTCGCGCGCCGGATTCGCAATTGGCTCCACCACTGGCAAGCCGGATGGCACAGATTGCGGGATCTCCGGCATGGCGCTCTCGTCGGTCAGCGCGTAGAGAAACGCAATCAAATCCTCCTTTTCCTGCGCGCTCAACTCAAACGGGACAATCTGCCGATCTACTTCGATTCCCCGGTCGCGCCCGCCGCCTTTGGCATAGAAATCGATCACCTCCTCGAGCGTCCAGAAGGCGCCGTTATGCATGTACGGCGCGCTGAGCGCGATGTTTCGCAGAGTGGGCGCCTTGAATGCCCCATCCTTGCCGCCGCCAGCCACATCACCGCGCCCGGTATCATGCTCCCTCCCTGGCAGATCGGGGACGCCGGTCACGAAGAAATTATCGTTGCCGAAGGTCGGCGCGGCATGACATTCGAAACAGCGCGTCGCCGCCGAACGGAAGAGGTTCAAGCCGCGGCGCTGTTGTGCGGTGAGCGCGTTGAATTCCCCGGCGGCATACCGGTCAAATGGGCTGTTCCGGGAAATGATTGCCCGCTCGAAAGCGGCGATGGCATCCTGGATGGTCGCCATCGTGATCGAGTCCGCTCCCCTGCCATAAACGCTGTCGAAGAGGTCAACATAAGCAGGAATTCCCTTCAAACGCGCCTCGAGGTCCTCGGGTTTGTTCCCCATCTCATTTTCGGCAAGAAGAGGAGTAAGCATCTGTTGTTCAAGGGATTCAGCGCGCCCATCCCAGAAGAAATTTGTCGCATACCCCACGTTCCACAAGCCGGGTGTATTCCGCGGTAACTGGACGCCGTCTGAACCGACGGCATTTTGTATCCCATCGCTGAAGCCAAGACTGGGATTATGGCAGGTGGCGCAGGAAATGTCGTGATTTTTCGAAAGGATGGGATCGAAGAACAATATGCGCCCAAGTTCAGCCTTTTCGGGGGTGGTCTCGCCATTGAGTGCTGGGAACTCCCGTTGCAATCCGCTGTAAGCTGGGAGTACGCCGCTGGCGCCTGCTCCCCACTCCTCCTTCGGCAGGACCTCCCCGTAGGGCAGAGGGGCAAATGCGGCGTAGAGAATGCCGACGAGCGCGAGCACGCCCAGGCTTTGGAAGATGCGTTTTATCCAGGTTTTCATGTCTGCTCCGTTGGTCCCGTTATTTTTGGGTCATCAGAAAAGCAACGACCGCGGCAAATTCTTCGCTGGTCAGTTCCTTGCCAAAGTTGGTGGGCATGGTGTCGGCGAAGCCGTCCACAAGGAAATCCTTTGGATACAAAATGGATGTCTCGATGTAGGCTCGCGCGTCGTAACCGGGGACGCGCGATTCTGCGCGGGTGGCGATCCCCGCCAGCGACGGACCGATAACAGTGGCATCCGGGTCGAGCGCATGGCATTGGGCACACCGCAATTTATACACAGCGTACCCTTGTTCCTGCATCGGGTCGAACGTGGGGGTGGCTTGCACAACAGACGGCGTGGAACAAGCCGACAGCAGCATCACAGCGGCGAGAATCGAATGGACGATTTGAAATTTCATGCAGTCATTTCCTCGATGTGGAGTCGGCAAATTATACAATACTTGCCTGTACGGCTGGCATGGTCCCCATTTCGGCAACCTGATAGTCCTTGAGAGAATTTCTATAACAAATTTCTAATAAATTGCCTGTAGAATGCGAGTATCGAAAAAATAATTCCCCACAAGGGTTTCAGAAAAAAATGGAGTTGAGAAAATGAAATGGCAGTGGAAATTGGGTCGTTTTGCAGGGATTGACGTATACGTCCATGCCACCTTTCTCCTGCTCATCGGCTGGGTGGGCTACAGCCACTGGCTGGAGCATCAGAACTGGGGCGAAGTGCTGAACGGCATCTTCTTCATTCTGGCGTTGTTCGCCTGTGTCGTCCTGCATGAGTACGGTCATGCGCTGACGGCACGCAAATATGGAATCAAGACCCGCGACATCACACTCTATCCAATCGGCGGGGTGGCTCGGCTGGAACGTATGCCGGAAAAACCTGTCGAGGAATTGTGGGTCGCTTTGATGGGACCCGCCGTCAACGTGCTCATCGCCGCGGGATTGCTGGCGTATCTTGTCCTCAGCCAGAGCTTGGTTCCGTTGAATGAACTGACCGTCGCTTCGGGCTCGTTCCTCGAGCGCCTGATTACGGTGAACATCTCGCTCGTATTGTTCAACTTGATCCCAGCCTTCCCCATGGACGGTGGACGCGTACTTCGGGCGCTGCTTGCCATGCGCATGGATTATGTCCGCGCCACGCAAATCGCCGCCAACATCGGTCAGGGTATGGCGTTCCTGCTGGGGTTCATCGGCTTGTTCAGCAATCCCTTCCTGCTCTTCATCGCCTTCTTCGTGTGGATTGGTGCTTCGCAGGAAGCCAGCATGGTGCAAATGAAGAACTCGATCAGCGGCATCCCGGTCACTCGCGCGATGCTGACCGATTTCAAGACACTCTCCCCGCGCGATAACCTGTCGCAGGTGGTCGGGCTCATCCTTGCCGGGAGCCAGCATGACTTCCCGGTGGTGGACGCGAACGGAAAGGTTGCCGGTATCCTCGACCGCGACTCGTTCATGCTGGCGCTCACTCGCCACGGGCAGTCCGCCCCGGTGATGGAATTTGTCCGCCGTGACCTGCCCGAAGTGGATTCCTATGAAATGATCGAAATGGCTCTCATGCGTTTACAGGAAGCCGGTTCAAAAACCCTGCCTGTCACGCACGGCGGGCAATTGGTCGGACTTATCACTGCGGAAAACATCACCGAATACCTGATGATCCGCTCCGCTTTGAAAACCGCTGGCGGTTTCCCGCAGCCGGTTGGTTAGAGGATTCTTATCTGGCAGATACGGAACAAAAATCGCACTATAATTCATTCGCTCCGATGGGAGTAGCCGCCCATACTGGGATGCGCGGTCGTCAATCCGTGGCGCGGGGCGCCACCGGCTGTTCAGCAAAAGGCAAGACCATCGCCACGGTTAACCGGCGGTGGTCTTTTGTTTGCCACTGGAGTATCATCACTCAACAGGAAAATCATGAACTGGCACCTACAACCGATTGAAATATCCCTCGAAACGCTTCAGACGAACCCGAAAACGGGTCTCTTGCAGACGGAAGCCGCTTCACGCCTGACGCAATACGGGCGCAACGAACTTGTCGAAAAAGGCGGGCGCACCCCGCTCAAGATCTTCTGGGAGCAGATCACCGCCACAATGGTGCTCATCCTCATTGCGGCTGCGGTCGTGGCGGGTCTGCTTGGCGACTGGAAAAATACCATCGCCATCTCCGCCATCGTCATTCTCTATGCCTTCCTTGGCTTCATTCAGGAATACCGCGCCGAACAGGCGATTGCCGCTTTGAAAAAATTGTCCGTACCAAACGTACGCGCCCTACGCGATGGCACGCTCAAAGAGATCTCTGCGCGTGAACTGGTCCCCGGCGACATCATCCAGCTCGAAGCGGGCAATGTCCTCCCCGCGGATGTGCGCCTGCTTGAAGCGGTCAACCTCCGCATTCAGGAGTCCGCGTTGACCGGCGAATCGGAACCGGTCGAAAAACAAATCGCCGCCCTCTCCGGCGAAGACCTGCCTCTCGGCGACCGCCGCAACATGGGATACATGGGCACCATCGTCGCACAGGGGCGCGGTCTGGCGCTCGTGGTGGCAACCGGTATGCAGACCGAACTCGGCAAGATCGCCGACCTCATCCAGCGAAGCGGCACAGATGAGACGCCGCTGCAAAAACGTCTCGACGCTCTTGGAAAGAATCTGGCATTCATTGGCGTTCTTATTGCCATCTTCATCGCGGCGCTTGGGCTTCTGCGCGGTGACGAATTGCGTCACATGCTGTTGACCGCGGTCAGTGTTGCCGTGGCGATTGTGCCCGAAGGCTTGCCCGCGGTGGTCACGATTACATTGGCGCTCGGCGCACAGCGCATGCTGGAGAAAAATTCACTGATCCGAAAACTTCCCGCCGTGGAAACGCTTGGCTCGGTCACCGTGATCTGCTCCGACAAGACCGGCACCCTCACTGAAAACCGGATGACGGTCGTCGTGCTGGATGTCGCCGACCATGCCCTCGACCTGACCCAGGAAATGGACAAGAGCGGCTCGTTCACCGCGACTCGCAGCCTAGGAGCGCCCGCCCAATCCGCCCTCTCGCTGACGGTCATCGGCGGCGCGCTCTGCAACGACGCGCGGATCATCGATGAAGGCGATGACCGTTTTCACACGCTGGGCGACCCGACCGAAGGCGCGCTAGTCGTTGCCGCGGCAAAGATGGGGTATTGGAAATCTTCGCTCGATTCATCCTTTCCGCGCGCGGCGGAACTGCCGTTCGATTCGGAGCGCAAGCGCATGACCACCGTTCATCATTTGGGTCAGTACGACCCGGATGTTCTGGTCGGGCTGGACGTGACTGACCATCGTTACATTGCCTTCACCAAGGGCAGCGTGGACGGTTTGCTTAATTTGTCGAGTCATGTTTGGGTGGGGGGAAAAGCCGAAAAAATGGACGACAGTTGGCAGGTCCGGATCGAGGCGGCGAATCAGCGTCTGGCGCGGAATGGAATGCGCGTCCTCGGGGTCGCCTTCCGCCTGATGAACCAGATTCCCGATGTCATCCAGACAGACCTGGAGCAGAATCTGACATTCATCGGTCTGTTCGGTATGATTGACCCGCCGCGCGAGGAGGTGCGGGACGCGGTCGCCATGACGAAGTCGGCAGGCATCCGCACCGTGATGATCACGGGCGACCATCCATTGACCGCCAGCGAGATTGCGCGGCAGCTTGGAATCAGCGAGCAGGGGCGCGTGCTGACCGGCGCGGAGCTGGAAAATTTATCGTTCGATGAATTGAAAAGCGTGGTGGATGAGGTGCAGGTATTCGCGCGGGTTTCGCCCGAGCATAAATTGAAGATCGTGCAGGCATTGCAGGAACGCGGACATATCGTCTCAATGACCGGCGATGGCGTGAACGACGCGCCTGCCTTGAAGCGCGCCGACATCGGCGTGGCGATGGGTATCACCGGCACAGACGTCTCGAAGGAGGCTGCCGACATGGTGCTGCTCGACGATAATTTTGCGACAATCGTCGCCGCCGTGAAGGAGGGGCGTACGATCTATGATAACATCCGTAAATTCGTGCGCTTCAGCGTCGCCGGAAACATTGGCAAGGTGCTGGTGATGCTGCTCGCGCCGTTTCTGGGAAAGCCGATTCCGCTTTTGCCGCTGCAACTGTTATGGCTGAACCTGTTGACCGACGGTTTGCTGGGGCTTGGCATGGGTGTGGAAAACGCCGAAAGCGACACAATGAAACGTCCGCCGTATTCACCGAAGGAAGGTGTGTTCTCACGAGGCGCGGGGGTGCAGGTGATCTGGGTGGGTGTGGTGATCGGCGCGTTGGCGCTGGGGCTTGGCGCCTGGTATTACTTCACTGGTCGCGAACAATGGCAGACGATGGTTTTCACGTTTCTGGCATTCGCGCAGGTCTTTCAGGCGGTGGCTTCCCGCTCGGCGAGGGATTCGATCTTTAAGATGGGCTTGACCGGGAACAGGTTGTTGGCGGGAATGGTGCTTGCCGTAATTGTCCTGCAACTGGTTGTGATCTACGTCCCGGTCATGAGTTCATTTTTTGGCGTGGTGCCCTTGAACGGCATCGATCTGCTCATTGCCATTGGGACAGGCGCGCTGGTGTTGGTGGTGATGGAAATCGAGAAACTGCTGAAGAAGTAGTTGTGAAAACGAATAAAGGGTCTGCTTCATTAGTTCGAAGCAGACCCTTTATTGTCGAGATTCGGCCTATTTGATCGTCTCCAGATCTTTCTTCAATACCTGTTTGTCCTCTTCATTTTCGATCAATTCCAGCATTTTGTAAGCTTTATCAAGGTAGACCATCATGATGACACGGTTATTGCACTGCATCTCGGCGCGGGCGAGGGTTTCGTAGGCGTATGCTTTGAAAAAAGGATCCAGCCCGTCGGCGTATTTTAAGGATAACAAACCATAAGTCCGGGCATTGTGGGGCTGCTTGATCAAATTATAGACTCGCGATACCTGCCAATATCCAACCGCCAAATTTTCCGCTGTGACATCTTCGCGCTGGCTCCAGTGCCACAGGGAGGCGATGGCGGTGTGCAACATGTTCAGGTTATCCTCTTCGGAGCGGCGGCTTGATTTTTCGATGTATTCCCAGGCCTTGTTAAAGTACTCCACCGAGAAATGCTGGTGGGCCTCGTTGATATTGAACGTTGGTTTGTCAGCCATACAAATCCTTGTTTGATTTGAACACTTGACGATGCCGCGAGGTCCCTGGCCCTGCGGCATCGATTGAAATGTCATTGGAATGAAAATTACTTTGCGAGTTTTACGAGTTGCGGCCTGGAATTGGGAACACGCCTGATCTCGCCGCGCGCCTCCAGATCCAATTTGACCGTGGTCACGTACCACGTGACCGACCCATCGAATTTCCCACGGACTTCTTTTTCCACAGCGCGGGATAGATTCATAAAAGAGATTTCTTTTTGCAGGCGTAATATCGATAAGATCGCCTTGCGGATGATGTCATATTTTTCCTTGCTGATGTTCACTCCCTGTTTCTTGTCCGGGTGAAGCGTGCGGATGGTGTCTTTCATACACTCCTCCTTGGGATGGGAGTATTGTACACCTGTATGGAATTTGCTGCACCCTGCGCTATGACCTTTGGGCGAGGCGAAAAGATCCCCGCTTATTTCATTCGCTCCGCGACCAACTCCGCCACATCCTTAACCTGAACCTCGCCTCCGTCCGCCTTGGATGCGTCGCTCATCATTGTGAGGCAGAAAGGACAGCCCACTGCAACCATATTTGCGCCTGTCTCCTTTACCTCACGGAATCTCGCTTCATTGACCCGCCCTGTGCCTGCTTCCTCCTCCTTCCACATCTGTGCCCCTCCCGCACCACAGCAGAAGGACTTGGCGCCATGCCGCGGTATCTCAATGGTCGTCACACCTGTGGACTTCAACGCCTCGCGCGGCGCATCAAACACCTTGTTGTGCCTGCCCAAATAACACGGATCGTGGAAGGTAATTCGTAATTGGTCATTGGTAATTTGTAATTGGATCTTTCCTGCCCCAACAAGCTCGTTGATGAGTTGTGTGTGATGAATCACCGTGTAATTTCCACCAAAGGCAGGATACTCGTTCTTGATGGTATGCAAACAATGCGGACAGGTCGTGACGATGCGCTTCGGCTTGACCTCGTTGAGGATTTCCACGTTTTGCGTTGCCAGACCGAAGAAAATATCCTCGCGTCCCGCGCGCCGTGCCGAATCGCCCGTGCAGGATTCGTTCTTTCCAAGCACGGCGTAGTTGACCCCCGCCGCGTTCAAAATCTTCGCAAAGGCTTGCGCGGTCTTCTGCGCGCGGGCATCGGTGGCGGGAGCGCATCCCACCCACCACAAAATTTCCGGTTCGGGGTTTTGCTCGATGGTCGGCACGTTCAAACCCTCCGCCCACTTCATACGGTCCGCCTGCGAGACGTTCCACGGATTCATGTTGCGTTCCATGCCCTTGAACGCCGTCTCCAACTGTTTCGGGAACGCGCTCTCCATCATCGAAAGGTTGCGGCGGATGTCGAGAATGTCGCGCATGGGTTCGTTGCCTACAGGGCAAATATCCACGCACGCGCCGCAACTGGTGCAAGCCCACACCGCCTCTTCGGGGATCAACTGTGTGAGCGGCACATCGGTCCCGCCGCCGAAGTTCAGGTGATAGCGTTTGTTGATTTCCAGCGCGGCGGGCGAGAGCAGTTTGCCCGTGTTGTAGGCTGGGCAGACCTCCTGACAGCGGAAGCACATGATGCAGGCGTAACTGTCCATAATCTGTTCCCAGCCCAAATTCTTCATCGTTGCCGCGCCAAATTGCTCAATGGATTGGTCATCGAGATTGATGTAACTCAACTCGCCGATGGATTTGCGCTCGGGCTTCAACGCGAAATTAATGGGCGCAAAGAACAGGTGAATGTGCTTGGAATACGGGAAGTAGGGGAGGAACGCCACCACCGCGCCGATGGACAACCAGAACGCGATCCGCTCGCCGATGAGCAGCGTTCCCGCATCTGCCCCGGACCATAAACCTGCCACCGCCGAAATGAACGGCTGCCAACGATCATAGCCTTTCTCCGCCACGTAAAACGACTCGCCCAACAGCCGCGCCGTGTTATGCGTCAGAATGAACAACGCCACAATGGCTGAGTCGCGCAGGATGCCGAAGTGCGCTTTGGGGTGAAGAAGGGTCGTCTCGCGCGTGGACAAAGTCGCAGGTCGAAGAATGAAGCGGCGCACGACGAGGGCAATCATCCCCACGAGGATCGCCACGTTCGCCACGTCTGCCAGCAGGCGGTAAGCATCCCCGAACCAGCCGAGATGTTCGAGCATTTTCCGGCTGGTGTAGGCGTAGATGAGGTCTGCAAGATTGATCAAAAGAAAGGAGAGAAACCCCCAGCCGATGAGTCCGTGCAAAATGCTCGGTCCCAATCTGAAACGAAAGACCGGTTGGAACAATCCCACTTTGACGATGAGTTCTCCCAGCCGCTTCCAAATGAGACTCCAATCTGGCTTGCCCTGTCCGCTGGAGATGTGAACGATGATGCGCGTCACTCCGCGATAGGTGAAATAAAGCGATGCAAGTGTTGCAACAGCAAAGAGGATCTTTTCGGCAAGGCTGAGCATGGCAGACTCCTGGAATCAATATGTCATTGCGGTAAAGTCTCCGGCGGCGGAGACATACTTTCAGGATGTTATCCTGCTCGCAATGACATCATGGCTTTAGTTTAGCATATTATGCCTGTTGAAGGCAACGTTATGCCAATGTATCGAACTTTGTGAGACTGTCCCAAATCTCATTATTGATCTTTTCGTACTGCGATTTTGCAAATTCCCAGAACAGGGACTGGGCGCGGGTAAACGGGAAACCGATATTCCGGGCCATGTAGATTTTTCGTCGCAAGTCCAGCCCGTCAATCTCCACCTTTTTAATGCGTCCCAATGCGAGTCCGCGGGCGGCGATCATTTCAGAGACAAAGGCGATGCCGACACCGCGTTCAACCGCCATTTCAACCGCTTCCATGCTGCCCAATTCCATTACCACATTAAGGTTGTCGACGGTGATTTGATAATGTTTTAATCCCTCCATGACAGTTTCACAGGTCCCGGACATTTCCTCGCATTTGATGAGCGGCTGATCGGTCAAGTCGGATGGCAGGGCATGACCGTAACCAGCCCAGGGGTGATTGGGGTGGACAATGAGGATGATGCGGTCATCGAAGAGAGGCGTCGATTCGATATCTCGATGCTCAATCTGGCGGCTGGCCACCCCAATTGGGATGATCCGATTGACGAGTCTTTCCACCACTGACTCGCGGCTTATTACTCTGACGCGGGGATGCACTGCCGGGTAGTCACGTTGGAACTCGGAAAGCAGAATGGGTAGCAGGTACCTTCCTGCCGATGTCGAACAACCGATTAACAACTCTCCGCCAATTTGGTTGTTGACCTGTTGAAAACCATCCTCAAGCAGGCGCGCTGCCAGCAGAACTTCCCTCACCATCGGGAGGATGGTCTGCCCGGCCTCGCTCAGCTCGACCGCTCTGCCGTGTCGATTAAATAATTCGATTTTATATGCTTTTTCGAGGCTTTGTATGTTTTGACTGACTGCGGACTGGGTCATGTGAAGTCGTTGGGCGGCTTTGCTGAAGTTCAATTCCTCCGCTGCGACCAGAAATACGCGCAATGCAGATAGTTCGACCATTTTCCTCTCCGTGATCAGGAATACTGATGAGGACTTTTTCTGAGGATAAGCGGTTGTCATACCCATGAATAGTGAGAAAAGTCAAGTCTTGCGCGTGACAGAGTGAAAAATGTCCCGAAGGCTTTTTCTTGATTTCCCCAGCCTTCGGGACAGTGTTGAATACGTGGATTATCCGGCGGTGGAGATCGGCAATTCCGCTCCGATCCAGCCGTTCATGCCGCCGTTCAGGTTGCGGACATTGGTGTAGCCCAGGAATTGCAGGTACATTTGGATGAATGCGCCGCGATGACCGGACTGGCAAAGCACCACGATGGGAGCGGCTTTGTCAGCGGGCAGTTGGGCAAGGTTGGCGGGCACGTCGGTGACGTTGATGTTGAGGGCGCCTTCGATATAGCCTTTGTTGAATTCGTCAACGGTGCGGACATCGAGGATAAAGGGCACGGCGCCGCTGGTCAGCTCTGCGTTGAAGTCGGGGGCTTTGACCGCGCCGAAGCCTTCGGGCAGGCTGCTCAGGTAGGCGTCGAGGGCGGCGAATCGGGCGGCATCCACTTCGGGAGCGGTACCAGCCGTCGGGGCGGCGGGAACGCCCGTCTCAACCGGGAATTGGGCTTTGATCCAGCCGTTCATTCCGCCGTTGAGGTTGACGACATCCGTGTATCCCAACAAGCGGAGCGCCATGGCGCCGAGCGCGCCGCGATGACCGGAAGCGCAGGTGATGACGATCTTCTGATCTTGCGCGGGGAGTTTATCGAGGTTCTTGAGCAGGTCGCGGATCGGAATGTTGATGGAGCCGGCGATGTAGCCGTTGGCTTCGATCTCGGCGGGTTCACGCACGTCCACAATGAACGGCGGGTTTTCGACCAGCATTTCGTTGAGTTTGTCGGACTTGACGCTATAGAAACCGGCGTCGGCGGGCAGGGTCGAAATGAACTCGCCCATGACGGTCGCCCAGTCCACCCAGCCTTCCACGGGGAGTTGGGCGGCTTTCCAGGCGTTCAGTCCGCCGTTCAGGTTGATGACGTCGGTGTAGCCCATCAGGCGCAGCGCCATCATGATGATGGAGCCGCGGTGACCGGAGGCGCACAGAACGACGATGTGGGCATCCTTGTCAGCGGGGATTTGATCGAGGCTGGCGAAGAAATCGCTAAACGGGATGTTGACCGCGCCTTCGATGTGACCGTCTTTGTCCCATTCGGCGGTGGTGCGGACGTCAATGATAGTCGGGAGCGCCGAGCCGGTCAGTTCTTCTGCCAGTTTGTCAGATTTGATCGAGTAGAACCCCTCCGGCAGGGTGGAGAGGAAGCTGTTGAGCATGTCATACAGCGGCTGGTCGGCGATGACCGGCGTGCTGATTGCCTCGGGCGCCGCGGGCATGGAACCGGTGACGAGAGGCAGGTTGGCTTTCTTCCAGGCGTTCACGCCGCCGTTCAGGTTGCGGACGTTGGTGTAGCCCAGCATTCGCAGCGCAGCCATGACCATGCCGCCGCGATGACCGGAGGCGCAAGTGACCACGATGGGTTCGTTAAGACCAGGTAGTTTATCGAGGTTGGCAAGCACTTCGCGCACCGGGATGTTCACGGAACCTTCGATATAGCCGTCTTTTTCGATTTCTGCGGCTTCACGAACGTCGAGCAGGAAGGGCGGCTTGTCAACGAGTTCTTCGCTCAACGCGGTGACTTTGACTGAACCGAAGCCCTTGTCGGCGGGCAGGTTGGCGATAAGTTCGGCGAAGAGCGCCTGCGCATCGGGCGCAACGACGACGGGTTCTTCGACAACTATCGGCTCTTCCACCACCGGAGCCTGAGTCTCCTCCACGACTGGCTCAGCGGCTGGGGCGCAGGCCGCCAGGATCATGCTGAGCACGAGAAGCAGACCGAACAAACTTTGTAACTTCTTGGACATGGTGATTATCTCCTGATGATATTTTTTTTGTTTATCAAGTTACTGTTGTAACTTGTGGCAACCGGAACAATTCACATCTTGATATGCCGCATGGTTTTCGGGGAAAACCGGCGCATTTCGAATGCCCGTCGCGTGACATGCCGTGCATGAATTTGACACATGCTCAAGGTGAGATGCCGGCATGGCAGGCGCACTGGCAATGCTTTCCAGGGCAGGCGGGAGGGTGTTTACGATTACGGACTGGTTCGCTTCCAATTCTTCCGCTTTCACTTTATCGGCTGTGAGGAAGATGGTTCCGTCACTGCCGTGGCAGACCGCACACGAGGCGTTCTGCGGGGTGTTTTTCTGAATGTTGTGCGGCGTGGCATAGACCCAGGTCGGCAGTGCGTTGAAATTGGGCAGCAGGTTATCGCCGTAGTATTTGTAACTATCCGGGTCAACGGGCACATGACGCACGGGTACATACAGGTAGGGGCGCTCCTCCGTCTGGATCGGGTTGCGCCCAATCAGGAAGGTCGAATACGTTGCCTGTGTCTCGAAGAACGGTTTTCCGCTCTTCTCGCTGATCGCCACATGACAGCCGTCGCAGCTCGTGTAGGTGATCGAATGACACACCTGACAGGACAATAGATTTCCATGCGACTGGTGCATCGGGTTGCTATCCCCGCCGGGAGCGGCAGTGGGGTGGCAGTCCACGCATTTCGGTTCCTCCATCCCAACATAGCGGTTGGCATCCGCGCTCATCGCGTCAGAGGTCGAACCGTGCAGGTCCGCGCCGTCATGGCATTTCACACAGTTCATGCGCCCTTCACGGAAATGCACGTCACCGGGGAAACCTTCGTTCTTGCCGAGGAATTCGTTGCCCACGCGGCTTCCGTGACAGGCGGTGCAGGAACGCGTCATTGGCGGGGTCTTTTCAAAAACGTGACCTGTGAACAAGCCGCCGCCCACGTTCTTTGGCTGGCTCACATGACACTCGCCGCAAGTTGTGTGGCAGGTGGCGCAATGATTGTTGAACATTCCTTCCAGCGCCGGATGGTTTTCAGGGACACTGCGAGCGTTAATCGCTGTCCAATATCCCTGCTGGGTGGAGTGAAGCGCGGTCGGGTAGGTCGCGACCTGTTCTTGATGGCACTCCGCGCAATATTTTTCAGGCATCGAACTGGGACTGGCAATCAACCCTTCATGCGCTGCATCCTTTTCGGGTGATTGCACACCACCGTGACAATCTGTGCAGGATTGCTTGCCGTGCGTCGTCTGCGAGAACGCATCGAGATCGACAATGACTTTCTCCCATGGCTCCAACGGAGCCACATCGCCCCCTCAGCCAACTCCCTTGGATTCGCTTTCAGCTGCCTCCTCAGGTTTAGCGGTGTCAATGAGACGCTGTTGGTCGGTATGACAAGCGACACATTCGTCCGCTTCAGGCTGGACCTCGGCAACTGCCTCCGTTTCAACCGGCATTTCCGTCTCTATGGGGGATGGAATGGCGGTCGTCTGCCGGGTTCCACAAGCGAAGAGGAGGAAGGCTGTGACAATCAGGATACTAAGGAGTTTTGAGTTCACACGTAGCCTCTTATTTGTGTAATTATTCACAAACAATTATATGGCATACCATATGTAATTGATAGTGATAGAAATAACATGCATCTATTAGGTTTGCTTATCGATAAGTATTACTTATGATGTATCTCCTCGACCATTGAGCGTTGGGGAAATGTGTTATCCTCCGATCAGGACGGTAACCATGGAGACGATACTCAAACCCCGCTATTTGATCGAACTCCCCCAAGAGATCTGCTGTAAACTGGATCTGATGCCCGGTACCAGGCTTGAGGTCGAAGCGGATGAAAAAATGGGAAGGATTATCCTGACACCCATCGTTAAGCACCATCCCGAGCCGCATCCCACAGTAGAGAAGAAACGATTCTTCCGGTTTCCTCAAAACCTTTAAACAAAATCAGCCAGCTGTTTCAGCTGGCTGATTTTGTTTCGTTTTCTCTGTCATTGACTTATATCATTCACATAATCAACAGCGCCTACGCAAGCAGGGGCTAGGTGGCTGGAAACGTTCTCCCAAGTCAGTTCCTGTTTATCGTCATCGGTGGCTTGAAGTGCATCACCCAGGCAGCCCGGTCCGGCATTGTAGTTGACGAGTGTGAACTTCCACAGGTCTTCGTATGTTGCAGAATTTCCGGCTATCTCATCGGTGATATTCTCTACAAGTTGACCTGCCTGCCCGCAGTTTGCCAGCAGAGTATGGGCAAAGACGCCAATGCTGAAATTGGCGCGCTCCACATCGATTCCCAACGGACAGGTCTCACAAGTCGCGTTCACTGCGCCAATCAGTGCCTGACGGATGTAGACCCGTTGTTCCTCATCGAGGTCCAGGTATCCTTTTGCGCATTCTCCAGAATCCATCACCAGCGGGCAAAACTGGTAGAAGAAGGGTGGGTTCCACAGCAGAGTGGTATCTGCCCCATGTTCGGTGAGTTGACCCAGTCCCACGTCTTTTTTGGTGCTGATGCCGGGCCAGAACTGACTTTCCCGCGCAAAAAGGTTTTTCAGCAAATGCGCAGGAACGCCGGAATCCTTTGCCACATTCAAGATAAGGCTGTCGAACTGATTCTGCCACTCGGTCACTGCGGAACGCGCGGCTTCCATGCCGCAATTGTTTGCCCCACCGTCCGGGAGTAATCCGTTGTCGTCGCAAAAACTCGCGTCCACGACCTGATTTTTTATCAAATTTGCGGCAAGATAGTTATATGGGATCTCCGTCCCGAGGGTCTCACTTTGGGTGGGTGTACTTAACCACCTGGGAGGTCCGCCTACCGGAGGCAGCACTCCCCAGGCTTCCACGCAACTCGCGACCGGCACACCTGCCCACTGACTGCTCAACACATCCACATACCAGAACGAGCGATCCGGATTCCCCTCGTCGGTTTCCGCCACTCGAACAACCGCGTCAAAGACCTCGCTGCTGTCCCCGTAGCTCGAATATGCCCAGAATTGAATGACGCGCCCCTCTTCGCCGGTGACCGGCAGTTTGAGTCGGCACACGGGCCCACAACTGAATGGCTGGTCTTCATATAATCCCTCGATGCCGATAATCTCGAAGCCGGGGACGGGTTCCACGCCGGTCAATACAAGAATCGGCTCGAACTCGCAAATGCTCGTCGAGGATGTGTATACCGGGTTGCAATTCTCAAGCGTTACTTGGATGATTGGAGCGGGAAGTTTGGTTGAAATCTGTTTTTGAGCGGGTTCGCTATCCACTAATACGACGTAAAAACCCTTGCAGTGATCCACATTGGTCTCTGTGCAGGGTTTTTGCTTTACCCATTTATCGTAGATTTCCTCGCCGCAATCCACATACACATCCCCCGGCGTAGGCATCCCTTCGTGGTCGATCTCAATGTGGCACACGACATCGGTCTCCCCCCAGCGGACCATCCACCAGAAATATTTGGTGTAATCCACAGTGGTGACGGAAAATCTGTCGGGACCGGGAGGGTCGAAACGCGGTGCAGCAACCCCTCGGGAGAAGGACGCGAAAGCGCCTCCCGCCAAAGCCAGGAACATGCCCAGCGTCACAAGCAGGATTCTACGCCTCAACCAAATCTCCCTGTCTCCTCTCATAAAAAATAAGTCCGCCTCCATTATAGCGGACTCCATTTATTTTGCGGTTATTTATGTGTCACCATTTGGTTACTATTTTGGTACTACCTGCCGGATTGTTTGCCCGCGGCTTCCTTCTCCCGGGCGGACTTGTCCATTTCTTGGAGGGTGGTCAAGTCCTGGTGAAGGTTGCGGCTTCGCAGCGCCATGCTGGCGACATAGAGCGCCATGGTGATAAAGGCGATGGCATAGCCTGCAATCATGTAACCTGATGTGTCAGGGGTGGGTGTTTGTAGGAACATGTTGATCTCCACTTACAGGGTGACTTTGAGTTTGAGTTGTTCGACCTTTTCCTGCAAGTTGCCGAGGCGGATGCGGTTCCAGTACAGGTCGACGAAGATGACGGTGAAGGCAAAAAGGGCGAAGAAGAACGCCACGCGCATATCGGCGGTCATGGCAAATCCACCTTCCGCCTCGGCGTTTGCCCCGCCGATGACGACCGGGTGGATGGTGCGGAACAGGCGGATGGCGAAGAAGGTGATCGGCGCACTAAGCCCGCCGACGAGCGCGTAAACCGCCCCGAAGCGCGCACGGCGATCCGGGTCATCGATGCCTTGCCGCAACATAAAGTAGGCGATGTAGATCAGTTCGGTGACTGCCGCGGTAGTGAGGCGCGGATCCCAGGTCCACCAGGTATTCCAGGCGGGACGCGCCCAGATCGAGCCGAGCACAATGGTAATGAAGAAGAAGACAAGGCTCACTTCGATTGCGGCAACCTGATATCGGTCCCATTTCAGGTCTTTTTTGATGAGGTAGACCACGCTGAAAACCGCCGCGAGGATGAAACCCATCAAGGCGGTCCATGCCGTGCCAATGTGGAAGTAGAAGACGCGTTGGACATCGCCCATGACCAATTCGGTCGGGGCAAAGACGAGGGCGAGATAGGTTGAAATCCCCAGCAGGATGAGCGATACGATATCGAGAACTTTAAGTGTAATAGGTTTGTCTTGCATGGATGCTCCTTATTAAATTTTTGATTTTCGACTATTCCTCGACAACATTGTCGAACACCATGAATGCTACGGCGATGAAGATGATGTCGTACGCAATCAACAGATTAAGCGGCAGAAGAATCTCCGAAAATTCCGCGCCGGTCAGGTAGCCGCTGCTGGCTTTGACCGCTGCTAGCAGGACGGGGATGACCACCGGGAACAGCAGGATGGGGAGGAGGATGTCGCGCGTCCGCGTTTGGACGGACATGGCGGAGAGCAGCGTCCCCACGCCCACGTATCCAATTGAGCCAAGCAGGATGACCAGCAACAACCCGGCCTGGAAGAGATTGACGTTGTACAGAATGCTATACACCGGCAAGACGATGATCTCCACGATGAGCATGAACGCTAGGTTGCTGATGACCTTGCCAAAATAAATGGCGGAACGGTCCACAGGAGCGAGCAGAAGACCATCGAGACAGCCGCGATCCTTTTCGATTGCCATCGAGCGGTTGAGACCCAGCGTCCCGGCGAAGGCGAAGGTTGCCCAGAGTACGCCCGCAGTCACAGATTGACGCGTCTTGATGTCCAGCTCGAGGGCGAAGTTGAAGATGAGGATGATGAGCAGGGAAAAGACCAGCATGGCGGAGAAAAGTTCGCGCGAACGGAACTCCGCCTGCAAATCCTTCCAGACCACGGCGCTGACGGCTTTGAAGAAATTTCCGGTTCGGCTGCCCCGATCCGCTGTGTGTGTTTTGGTGGTGCGCTCGACGTTTTCCGCCATATTAACCTGCCAGCGCCTCTTTATAGAAAGTCAGCAAATTGCCTCTTCTCAAGTCTGTTGGCGAGGCGGATGCTGTAATCATGCCGCGGGAAAGAATGTCGAAGCGTGTAGCCAATTCCTCGGCGCGTGCCAGGTCGTGGGAGGTCATCACCACGGTACGTCCTTTGGCGGCGACGGTTTTCAGCACATCGTCGAGCATGGAGGACGCGTCCTGGTCGAGACCGGTGTACGGTTCATCGAAGAGCATCACATCCGGGTCATGTAGCACGGCGCGCCCGATGGCCAGACGTTGCTGCATTCCGCGCGAGAACGTGCGGACGAGGTCGTGCCGACGGTTTTCAAGTCCGACCATTTCCAACACTTCGGTAATGCGCGGCTCCATCTTTGTGATGTTGTACATGCGCGCATAAAAACGCAGATTTTCCTCCGCAGTCAAGTCGCCGTACAGGAGGGGGAGATGCGATACCACACCCAGCCGCGCCCGCACTGCCGCGGCTTCATTCGGCAAACGGAATCCTGCCACTTTGACTTCTCCAAGCGACGGGCGGGACAGTGAGGCGAGGATTCGCAGGAAGGTGGTTTTGCCCGCGCCGTTCGGACCAAGCAACGCCACGAACTCGCCCGGCTGGACTTCAAAATCCACGCCGCGCAGGACGGTCTTCAGACCAAAACGCTTGACGAGCTTTTTGACGGCAATCACATCATCCCCTTCAAAATATCCTTTAACTCCGCGCGCCGTTTTTGATAGGCTTCATCGGAGATCTTTTTTGCGCGGTGCTGGTCGTCGAGGGCGATGATCGCGTCCATGACTTCTTCGGAGGTGTCGAACTCATTCTCGTCGTCCTCATCGACCTCCTCTTCGCTGGTGCGATTTCGATCACGCAGATACATCCACACGCCGGCAAGAATGAGCGCCACACCCAACGCCCCCGCGCCGATCAACAGATTCTGGTTCGGAGTGGCGGTCTCGCTGGCTGTGGACGTTCCCTCGGCGGGTGTCCCGGAGACCGTAAAAGCGACAGTATCGCCTGCGTTCAAATTGCCGGAGGTATACACTTGGAAATTGAACGTATCGATTGTCTGCAATCCGTGATCGGTCAACGCCGCGCCTTCGGCTTTGATACCTTCCGGGACGAAGACGGTGAACACGCTCACCGGCAGGTCAAAGGTCTGGGACACATCGATTGTTTCGGAACGGGCAACCGTGGAAATTGCGATCAGCCCGTAGGAGCCTTCGCTGGGCGGTATGGCAAACCCGGTATCGGTGCTCACGAACGGCTGACTATCCTGCAAGCCTTCGTAGCCGAGCGATTGTGTTCCTTTGGGAGTTTTGATGAATGGGACCTCCGCCCCGTCTTTCAGCTCCACGACAATCATCTTATCGCTGGGGTTGCGGAAGGAATACACGCCGTACATCTGGACATCCGTATCGCCATATTCGATGAACAGCCGCACTTCGTCCATCACCAGCGCGGATGTGTCCGTGGTCGTTTCATACAGAATGATCGGCGGGACGTTCACGCTGGTATCACCTTCCGCCACAACTGCAAATTCCGATTGCAGTGACATGCCGTCGTACACCGTTTCAGCGATGAAAATGCGGTTGGCGGGCAACTCAACATCGCCAAAGGAATATGTCCCATCCGGGTTGACAGTAGTTTCGAGCGTGACCACCTCCGCCGGGCCCGTGCTTGGATCGGCGCCGTGCTCGTAGCCGCGCAGGGTCACTTTGAGATCGGAGGGAAGGTCGGAGCCGGTGCGGTTATCGATGGATCCGTTCACGGCACCGAAGCCGGGTCTTGACGTGGCGGTCGGTTCACTCGTGACCTCAGCCTGCTGTGTGCCTTCGAGGGGCGTTCCCTCCGCTGACGGGGTTCCCGTCTCGGCTGGTGTGGGAGTCCCGGAAACGGCGGCAGGTTCAGGCGTGGAGGTTGACGCGGCGGCAGTCTCGGCGGAGACATCGAAGGAAAGAGTCCGCAGGTAGGCGGCGACCGCCCAAAGTTCATCCTCCGTCAGGTTCGCCCCAAACGCCGGGATTTGGTCGTTCCCCTGGTTGATGAGGCGCGCTAATTCCACCTCGGTCAGGGTGGACATCTTCTCTTGATCCTGGAAGAAGTCCGTTGGGCAGCCTGCACAGTTCGCTTCAAAGAGCGCCCTGCCCTGTTCAATCTGTTCGGACGTGGTGTGCAGGGAAAAGACGTATGCCACCACATCCCAGCGTTCCTGATCGTTGAGGCTGGCGAAGGGGGGCATGAAGCGTTCCATCCTGCCGCGTGTGACGACCTCATACCATTGGGCGGGCGACGCGGCACGCGCGATCTCGGGTAACCCAAGCGCAGCGACGGTTACGCCGAGTTGAATCCCCTGCGGACCGTCGCCCATACCCGATCCGCCGTGGCACGGCAGACATTTTTCGGCATAGATCGCCGCGCCGTTTGCCAGGCTGGGCGCCTGCTCAGGAAAGAGATTCCCAAGCGTTGGAAGGGGAGTCGGTGGGACGTAATTGGGCGGGGGGGTGACATCCTCGGCAAGTGTGAAATTGCATGCCGGGAGGAGTGCGGCAGTGAGAACAATAAGGAAGAGGATGCGAAATTTCATTAATAACCTTTGTATGTCGTTGCGAGCGAGGCGATTTTCTCGCCATGATGAGATTACGTCAGTGACTTCCCGCACGAGGGGCAAAAACGGTCGGTGGTCATGACAGGCTTTCCGCATTTCGGGCAGAAGCCCCCGGCTTTTTCCTTGCGGCTTTTGCGCCGCGAGGAGATCATGGCTTCGATGTCATCGTCGGATAGTCCCTGTGGTTGCGGGTTTGCGGCGGATGTATCGGCGCGGCGTGCGGCGATGGCTTTTTCCAGGCGCGCTTCCTCATTCTGCGCAGGAACGACCTGCGGGGAGAGGGTGTCGATCTTCCGCAGAATGTCGGCGCCTTTTTGGAGGAGTCCCGCGCGTTGACCGGGGTAATCCTCTTCGGGAATCTTTCCGAGTCTGAAGTCAAAGTCTAGCTCCTGAAGGGCATTGACGACGCGGTCACGTTCCGCCAGGAGGGCGGAGAGTTCGTGTTCCTCTTCGGTGACGCGGCGCGCGCGGCGTTCCATGAAGGGGGCGTACAGATACATCGCTACGAGGATGAAGATGGCAAGTGTGAAGAAGATGGCGGCGATTTGCATTCGTTCCTCGGTTATTCCAGCAGGGGGGCGATTTGTGCGCGGATCTGTTCCACGGAGGAGAACGGTCCAACCTGGACGTATTGCAAGACGCCGTTCCTGTCGATGAAATAGGTTTCGGGCACACCTTGAATGTTGAAGTAATCGGAAATCGGCCGCTTCAATGTCACATTAAGATCCTCACCGTTCGGGTAGGTGATGCCGAATTTCTTGAGGTAGATGAAGGCGTTGGTCGGGGTGTCCACGTAATCCACGCCGAGGAAGACCACTTCGCCGGTCGGTTCGTATTCGGTCCAGGCTTGTTGCATGTCTGCGGCTTCCTGTTCGCAGGGTTTGCACCACGATGCCCAGAAGTTGATAACGACCACCTTGCCGCGCAGGTCGGAGAGACTGACTTGATTCATGCCGTTATATTGATATTCGTCGTACAGCGGCACGGTGAAATCCTCGATCTCCACGCCCGGTTGTACTGTCACACTTCTTTTCTGTGCGCGGTTAAGTCCCAAGGCTACGATGCCCAGCAATCCGAGCAAGAATACCCAGACGATAATCTGCACCCAGAGGGGCACCCCGCGGCGCGGAGCAGCTGTTGTTGGTTCTATCATGCCATTCTCCAAAAACCTTGCGAAGGTTTCAACCTTCGCAAGGATGTTTATTTCTGTTTTTTAACTTCTTCTTCCAACCTTGCGATGTAATCATCCTGTGGGATAGGCTTCGCCTCTGACTCAGGGAGGCCTGATCCCCCTTCGAGGGCGGTATCCGCTTTTACTGGCTTGAGCCACATCTGAAACCCGCGGAACAGGAGGAATGCTCCAATAAGGAAGGCAGCCACCGGGACGGCGTAGGAAGCGAACTTGTTGGGCGGCTCGTTCAACACCTGTGCCCCGAAGTGCTCGACGAAATATTGTTTGATCTCCGCCTCGCTTTTCCCGTCCGCCAGCATTTCGCGGATCAACTCGCGCCACTGACGACATGCCTCGGTGGGACACACATCCAGCGGCGTGCTTTCGCACACCGGGCAGAATAACTGCTTGGCAATCGCATTGACCTCGTCATCGGTGGGAGCGGGTCCCTGCGCGGAAACAGTAAGTGTGCCAAAGAGAGCAAGCAAGGCGGCGATCAGGAGTGTATTTTGTGCTTTGTGCAAAAAATTTTTCGACATGTGAACCTGTCTGCAAGCTAATCATCTGCTGCGCTGGTCTGCTGGATTCGCCTGCCTGCCCGCACGGTGACGCGCTCGGGATCCTTTTCTGCCCATGCCGCGATGACGATGCCGACGAGGAACAACAGGCTGCCAAGCCATAACCAGTTAACCAACGGGTTGACGTAAATCTTAAACGTCGCGCCTTCCACCGAGGCGGGTTCCCAATCGATCAACAAGATATAAAGATCATCCCTCAGGGTGGCATATTGACCGGGGATCGTCATGGACTGTTGCGACTCGAAGTAAAAATCCTTGCGCGGGTGCAATTCACCCAAATAGACGCCATTCTCGTAAATGTCTACCACGGCGCGCGTGAAGTTCACACCCTTGGGACTGTCGTCCCAGGATGCGATCTCACGATATTCGACGGTGTAATTTGCGAGGTTGAGCGACTCGCCGACCGCGACCCTTCCCTGTGTTTCGACCTGGAAAAGTTCGATGCCGAGAATTCCAATCGCCATCAGCATCATACTGATGTGGATGATGTAGCCGCCATAGCGGCGGCGGTTGCGGCCGGTGAGATTCCAAAAGGCGGTGAAGATATTCTCTCCCTGGCTTTTCTGGCGGGCATTGGCGCCGCGCCAGTATTCATAGACCGTCACCAGGATGACGAGCGCCACAAGGAAGAAGCCCGTCAGGGCAATGGCATTCTTTGTATAGGTAAAGAAGAGGGCAACCGTGATGATCACTGCGATGACGGCAGGTTTCCAGATGGCGCGTCCCAATGTCTTCACCGTGGAATGTCCCCACGCGGAAAGCGGGGCGATCCCCATAAGCAGCATCAGAGCCGCGAACAACGGACCGGTTGCGCGCTCGTAGAACGGAGGCCCAACCGTGATTTTTTGACCAGAGAACAATTCAGAGATCAATGGGTAGATGACGCCCCAGAAGCATACGATCAGAATACTCATGAACAGCAGGTTATTGAGCAGGAACAGGGCTTCACGCGAGAGCATGGATGTCATCGTTGTTTCCGAGCGTAGACTATCCCAGCGGTAAATGAGCAGCGCCACAGACGTGATGAGCGTCAACCCGATGAACGTAAAGAACAATGGACCGATGGCGCTCTCCGCAAACGCATGCACTGATGACAATACACCGGAACGGGTCAGAAACGTTCCGAAAATGACCAGCGAATAGGTCAGAATGATCAGCAGCATGTTCCAGTGTTTGAACATGCCGCGCTTTTCCTGGATCATGACCGAGTGTAGAAACGCGGTACCGGTCAACCACGGCATGAACGCCGCGATTTCGACTGGGTCCCAGCCCCAGTAACCGCCCCAGCCGAGGACATCGTATGCCCAGCGCCCGCCAAGTACAAGACCGAAGGAGAGGAAGAGCCATGCCCACAGCGCCCAACGACGGGTAAGGCGGATCCAGCGGTCATCGGTGCGACCGGTGATCAACGCCGCCAATGCGAAGGCGTATGGGATGACGAAAGAGACGAAGCCAAGATAAAGCATCGGGGGATGAATGACCATGCCTGGGTGACGAAGGAGCGGATTGAGTCCCTGCCCGTCCTGTGGGGTGAAAAGGATGCTGTCCGCTGGCTGGAAGGTGTGCGGTCCAATCCCCTCGAAAGTTTGATACAACTGCGCAAACGGATTCTCAAAAAAGAGATTCATCCCGATAAAGAAAGACATCGTCACGCCTGACACCACGATCACCCACGGCAGGAACTCGCGATCTCGGTCCCACTTGCGGAGCGTGACAAGAGATGTGAAAGCGGACATCAACCATGACCAGAATAACAGCGAACCCGCCTGCCCGCCCCACCAGGCGGTCACTTTTAAGTAGGTGGGCATCGAGCGGCTGGTCACTTCGTAGACAAACTGCACTTCATAGTGATTGTTCACCAGTAAATAGATGAGCACCCCGGCAGTGAGCGTGAGCAGGGGCCAAGTGAGTAACATGGCGCGGCGCGCGCTTTCCACCAGGGAGGGTGACTTTTTGTATTCACCGTAAATTGCGGCGAAAACACTGTACAACGCGACCAAAAACGAAACGACTAAAACGCCAAATCCAAATTGAGCGATCATGAAAACTCCTCGAAAACCGGTTCGTAAGACGGCAAAAACCCTAAAGGTTCAGGAAACCTTTAGGGTTTGATCCCTTACTTGTTAACAACCTGCTCGGGAACAGCTTCTTCGTATTTTGTCGGACACTTGAGCAGGAGTTCATCGGCGTAGAAGATCCCGTCTGCGCCGAGGTGACCAGTCATGATCGCCTGGGCTTCATTGCGGAGCAGGTCAGGCATCGGACCTTCGTAAACGACCTTCATTCGCTCCCGCGACGGATCGATCACTGCTTGGTGAAGAACTTCGGCAAGCCCGCCCAATGCCTCGATTTCCGCATTGTCGCCGGGGACGTGGGCAACCTCAAAAGTCAGGATCAGGTTCGCGGCGTCATATTGAATCGAGTCGCCAAGCACCGCGCCGGAAACGCGCAGGTTCCTGTCCACGATGTTCGAGCCTTTTTCGTTGAGTTCGTTGACGGTCAAAAAATATTCCGATGTTGCGTTCAATGAACTCCAGATCAAAAAGACCACTGCACCCAGAATCAGCACACCACCGACCATGAACTTGTTGATTTGCATTTTGCCTCCGATGTCACCTGCATATTTTTTATAAATCTGGTGAAGTTACATACATTGTACATGTACAGATTAATGGTCGCTGAGAAGGGCTTTAGATGAATGTCATAAAACTTCCCCGAATTTGTCCCATTTGTACTCTTGAAAGAATTTGTTTCCCGGACGAAACGATCATCGCCTGAAGGTTTTTCTATCCATGATGATCTCGTCTACCGGTAACTCGCCTCTGACTGGTGAGTGGCTACTCCCGTTTATTGACCTTTCTTGCACTGAAAAAAATTTCAATTTATTATCTGCTAATGGGAAATAATGAACGAGAGGGGAAGATGGATGTAGCCGTCATTGCACATGGACCATAAGATTGTATTATGCCCATTGTATAAGTAATAGTAATAGCATTTCTGTAAATCACATGAAATTTATGATATTCAACACTATATAAAACCGGATAATAAATTAAAATATTCTTAACTCATTGTGATAAAATTCACAAATATAACCAGATTTATCCTGATTTACTCGAACTAGCGTGGAAGAAATCACTAATAATAGGAGAATGTAACAATGAAGAAACCCGTACCGCCTTTTGGAAAATCAGTGTGGGTAACATTTTCTCTGGTCTTTGCGATTTGTCTCGCAGTGGGAGTGGCGATTAGCCTTGCCCAGCCTGTCTCCGCTTCCCCAGACGCTGCCCCTTACCCTCAAGATGGCACGACCTATTATGGTGCTGATGCCTGCGCTGGATGTCACAAGGATATTCACGAAACTTGGTCCGGCACGCTCCATGCTCAGGCTTTCTCCTCCCCCATTTTCCAGGAGGATTGGACAAAGCAAGGTTCGGCCACCGCCTGTCTGGAATGTCATACAACCGGTTTCGACAAGACTTCGGGCAAGTTTGCTGAAGAGGGGGTAACCTGTGAGGCCTGTCATGGTCCTTTGCAGAAAGAACATCCCAGAACGCCCATGCCAGTCACACCTGATTACACTTTGTGTGCCAGCTGTCATAAGACGACGACAGATGAATGGCGTGCCAGCAAACATGGACAGATCAATTTGAACTGCGAGGCCTGCCACAATCCACATTCACAGGCACCGCGCGCAGAGACCGTCAATGAATTGTGCACCAACTGCCACAAGGATACCGGTTCTTCATTCACTCACGGCACACATGCCAATTCCGGTTTGCAGTGCAGTGACTGCCACATGGCAGCCGCATCACACACCACTTCCACCGGCGGTTTGTTCGCAACTGGACACACATTTACCGTGGGCTCGGAAGCATGCATCAATTGTCACAAGGACACTGTCCATACCCGTGACACCATCGTTCAACTGACCGGCGAACAAACCGGGAATGTACCGACTTCAGAAGAATTACAGAAGAAGGTCAGTGAACAGGAGCAGACGATTGAGACTTTGGAGTCACAGAGCACTGTCCGGCTTTATACCGGCTTGATACAGGGCGCCATTGTCGGTTTGGTGGTCGGCGGCGCTGCCGCCTGGGTGGTCAGCCGCCGTATTCGTATCGTGGAGGTCGAGGAAAATGACGACACAGAAGAAAAAAGTTAAGAAGAAAGTTGTTGTCGAACTGACCCGCAGTGATGTCCTCAAAGTAGCAGCCGCGGCTGTCGGTTCCATTATTGCAGCGCCTCTGCTTACCACCGGTCCTCTTTCACCGTTCGGACAACTCAAACAGGAACAGCTGGAAGGGGATGAGCAGATCGGTCATGGTGCAGTTACCGGCGATTATCACTGGGGCATGGTCATCAGCCTCGATCAATGCATTGGATGCGAGTATTGCATGCGCGCTTGTTGTGCCACCAACGACGTCCGTGCTGATGAGCCGTGGAATATCGTTGTGCCGGAGAAGACATCGGGCGGCGCCACCTTCTTCCTGAGCCGTCCCTGCCTACACTGCCAAAACGCACCTTGTGTGGAAGTCTGCCCGGTGAAGGCAACCTATCACCGCGAAGATGGACTTGTGGTCATGGATTATGACCGTTGCATCGGTTGTCGTTATTGCCAGGTGGCATGTCCATATGACGCGCGCCAGTTCAACTGGGAGGAACGAAACGACGAGAATCCGTACGTTCCCACCTGGGGGGATCCTGAGGTGGAGCGCCGTCCGCGTGGTGTGGTCGAGAAATGTACATTCTGCATCCATCGCATCGATGCCGGCTTGGAAAAGGGACTCGTTCCCGGGGTGGACCGCGAAGCGACCCCAGCCTGTGTAAACATTTGCCCGGTAGGTGCGCGTACCTTCGGAAATTTGAAAGACCCGAACAGTAAAGTCTCGCAGCTGATCGCTTCAAACCCGACCTTGCGCCTGCGCGACGAACTTGGAACGGAGACCAGCGTGTACTATATCCCGCCAAAGGAGGGCATCTAAATGTCCACTTCAGCGCTCACACAAAAACAACCGTTCAAACTTCCATTCAGTAGGGCCTTTCTGATCTGGATGGGCTTTCTGGGCGTCTTGCTGGTGATCGGTCTTTATTCTGCCATCACAGTCTTCATCAAGGGCTTGTATATTACCAACATGAGCGATTCGGTGCCGTGGGGCTTGTGGATCACGGTTGACCTGTCGTCGATTGCCTTGGGGTCAGGCGCTTTTACCTTGTCTGCGGTGGTTTATATCTTTGGCATCAAACGATTACAGCCTGTCATCCGCCTGGCTGTGTTAGTCGGGTTTGCAGGATATACCTCAGCCATGCTGACGTTGTTGATGGATATCGGGCGACCAGATCGCTTCTGGCATCCCTGGGTGTTTTGGAATGTCCATTCGGTGTTATGGGAAGTCACGATGTGCATCACGATCTACCTGATGATTCTGTTGACCGAATTTGCTCCTGTGATTGTCGAAGCAAAATTCTTTGATAAATGGCCAAAGATCCGCCGATTGGGCCATTTCCTGCACAAGTTGACACCCTTCCTGGCGGTGCTTGGTCTGTTGATCTCCCTCCTGCATCAATCCTCCCTGGGCGCAACCTACGGCGTGATCAAGTCGCGCCCGATCTGGTTCAAGCCGAGTATGCCCATTATGTTTGTGTTATCAGCCATCGCGACGGGACCTGCTGTCACTGTGGCGGTCGCCTACGTGGTGGAATGGATTATTGGAAAACGTACCGTTCCGCATGATGTCTTGCGGATCATCACCCGTTTTAGCGGAGTCGGTCTGCTGGCATACGGTTACATCAAATTCTGGGATTTGGCAGCGGTGACGTATTACGGACGCACCCCCGGAGTCAGTTCCGCATTTGCATTACTACAGGAACAGACCCCGTATCCCTTCTCCTTTTGGGTGGGAGAGGTGATCCTCGGCATTCTCCTCCCTGCAATCCTGTTCCTTGTGCCTCGTTTCAGCAAGAATCCTGCGGCAGCGGTGTTAGGTGCGTTGTCTGCCATGGTAGGAATCATCCTCCACCGTTGGAATGTAACAGTTGGCGGGTTGTTCGTGCCGCTTTCCTACTCCCCGGGCACTGCGTACTCACTTCCCATTGGCAGATATTTTCCAGCGCCGATCGAATGGGGTGTGGTTATTCTTGTAATCGGGTACGCGTTGACGGTGATCACTTTGGCGGTGCGTTTCCTGCCTCTGTTTGAAAAACAGGAACATTAATAGAAATTAGTCCACTCAAATAGCGAAATCGCCAAGATTTCGCTATTTTGGGTTTTATTGACAATGTCCATCCATTTTCATCATGTGAAATGTTTAGGTTATACTTAGCGAAGATTAATTTTTTAATCTTAACTCTGGAGATGCAATGACCAATCCACTCGTTGCGAGCGTTTGGAAGTGTCTGCCGTGGAGGGAAAAGCGATGAATGAAACATCCGCCAGTCCGGTAATTGTTGTTTTGTTGTTCGTATTACGCTGTCTGGTCCCATTGGCTATTCTGTTTGGAATTTCCTATCTGCTCAGAAGGTTGGGGTTGGTTGCAGAATCGCCGGAACCTCCCGCTGAATATGATGAGAGCGATACCCCCTCGTCTGAAAAGATGAAGAAAAAGAAGGAGTCCTGACACATGACAACGCGTAACTTTCATCGTCAGACGTTCTGGTTGATCGCGGCAGGCACGTTTGTCCTGCTATTAAGTCTTTCATTGGCATCACCTGCCAGCGCTGAGCATCCGTTGCAAGAGACTGAAAAATATTGTTTATCCTGTCACGGTAACCAGGACCTTCGCATGACCCTCCCAAGCGGGGAGGGGCTCTCCCTCTATATCTCACAGGATGCTCTCGATCATTCCGTTCACAGCTCCAAAGGGATCGAATGTGAAGCCTGCCATACTGAGATAACAACCTATCCGCATCCTGAGTTGAAATATGAGACCGGGCGGGAGCTCTCGCGGGCTTTCTATCAGACCTGCGAGAAGTGCCACTCGGTGAATTACGAAAAAGCACAGGACAGTATGCATGCCCAGGCGGCGGAGGCGGGCAACCTGGATGCGCCCATCTGCACTGACTGCCATGGCGCACATGATGTCCGCCCGCCGGATGAGCCTCGTTCGTTGATTTCTGAAACATGCCGCCAGTGCCATGCGGAGATTGTTGATACGTATCGTCAAAGCGTCCATGGCGCGGCGTTGATGGCAGACGAAAACCCGGATGTCCCAGTCTGCACGGATTGTCATGGTGTGCATAACATTCAGGACCCGCGGACCTCCCAGTTCCGCGTGGCAGAACCTGAGTTGTGCGCCGGCTGCCATGCCAATGAAGAACTGATGAAAAAATACGGACTTTCTGCGGATGTGTATAGCATCTACAAACGTTCCTGGCATGGAGTGGATGTCTCTGTGTACAAGGCAAAGTGGCCCACCATCTGGCATGACAGCGCGGTGTGTTCCGATTGCCACGGCATTCACGATATTCGCTCGACGGACGATCCGCAGTCGAAGGTGAACCCGAATAACCTGCTTACCACCTGTCAGCAATGTCATCCCACTGCCGGCCCTAATTGGACCGATGCCTGGACGGGACACAATGAGATCAGCCTTGAGCGCACGCCTGCCTTGTTCTATGTCGAGAAGTTTTATACATCGTTCACGCCGTTCGTATTGTGGACGTGCATCATCTATGTGGCCCTGCAAATCATCCGCGCGACCGTTGACCGCGTGAGGAGAAACCTGCCATGAGCGGAAAGAGAAAAAATACTCCACAGGCTATCCGAGGACAAATTGTGCATCAGGAAAGAACCTTCCCGCGTTTTACCGTTGCTCAACGGTGGGAACACGCCGTTGCGTTGATCAGCGGATTGGTCCTGCTGTTGACGGGATTACCGCAAAAGTACCGAGAATTGTCAATCAGCCAGGACTTGCTATCGACTCCGGATCGTGTGGAATTGATTCGTACTATCCATCACATTGCCGCGGTTGTTCTGGCATTGGAAGCGGTTTATCACCTCGGGCGCATCATTTACCTGATGGTAAAGCGGCGTTTGCCGGGAGACCTTCTGCCGACCTGGCAGGATGTGCGCGATGCCGGGTATATGTTGCAATACCTCCTGTTTCTGCGCAGTGACAAACCCAAATTCGGACGGTATAACTTCGAGCAGAAGGTGACCTATTGGTTCATTTTCTTCGGATTTCTGATCATGGGCGTCAGCGGATTCATTATCTGGTTCCCGATCTTTTTCACTCAATTCCTCCCGGGCGGGGTGGTGCCTGCTGCGAAACTGGCGCACAGCACTGAAGCGGTGGTTGCCGCAATCTTCATCGTTGTCTGGCATGTGTATCACGTCCATGTGGAGCGGACAAACCTGAGTATGTTTACTGGTCGTTTGGGCGAGCGGGATATGCGTGAATTTCATGAGAAGGAATATGAACGCCTGACCGGGGAATCCGGAGGGGAGAAGTGATGCGACTACGCGCCTCTCTTATTGTTACCGGGTTGTTGGTATCCCTCGTCAGTTTTGGATTCGCCTCTTCGCAAGCCTCGGCGGGATCGGGTCTTGAAGTGGAGGCGGCAATTCCCCAAATCCAGGATGAACCGGCGGATAATTCCGCCTGCCTGAAATGTCATCAAGTCGAAGCGTTGGAGACTCAGGCGGATAATGGGGAAACGCTCAAGCTTTTTGTCGATGCCGAAAAATATGATCATTCGGTCCATGGCGAGAGCGGCGTGAAATGCGTGGATTGTCACGTGGGCTTCAGACCCAGCCCTGGACATGGATTCGAGGTGGAAAGCCTGCGCGCCGCGACCATCAAGTTGAATGAAACTTGCGCCAACTGTCACGCGACCCAGGCCGATCAGGAGAAGGACGGCGTGCATGCACTTGCCCGTTCAGAGGGGAAGATGGAGGCAGCTGTCTGCACGGATTGTCATACTGCCCATGAAGTGCGGCGATTGAGGTACCCGGTGACTGGGCAGCAATTGCCGGGAACGAGAATATGGATTGCGCAGACCTGTCAGCAATGTCATAGCGCCATCTTCGATAAATATAAGGAAAGCGTGCATGGCTCGGCGTTGATCAATGAGAATAATGTGGATGTGCCGACCTGCATTGATTGTCACGGTGTGCATGTCATCGAAGACCCTACGACGACAGCGTTCCGGCTGAGTTCACCGCAGTTGTGTGCCGGTTGTCATACCAACGCTGCGATCATGGATCGGTATGGGATCTCCACGCAGGTGCTCAACACTTATGTGGCTGACTTCCATGGCACGACAGTGACCATTTTCGAAAAGGTTTCGCCGGATGCCGTCACCGACAAACCGGTTTGTTATGACTGTCATGGGATTCACGATATCGTCAGTGCGGACGACCCTGAAAAAGGATTGCGTGTACGGCAAAACATCCTGACAAAATGCCAGCAATGCCATCCGGATGCTACAGCGAACTTCCCCGATGCGTGGATGTCGCATTACATTCCTTCGCCGGAGAAGTATCCTGTTGTGTATTATGTTGACCTGTTCTACAAGTTCTTCATCCCCGCAGTATTGGGGCCAATGCTCATCCTGGTAGTGATGGATTTTGGCCGCATGATGATCAATCGTTTCAGAAGGACGAAGCCTGTGGCGGTCGCGGCGGGGGCGGACGTAATCGCTGAAGATGTGACGGAGACGCCTGCCGAAGTAGAAGTGAAGGATGAACAACCGCCCGCCGAAACAGTGGAGGAAACGCCGGTCGAATCGATGGAATCCTCCACTGTTGAGGCGGTTGAGGAACAACCTGTCGAGGCGCCGCAGGAACAGGCGGAGGAAAAGCCCGATACACTGGGTGAGGAGCCGCCGCGTCGAGAAGGACAATCGGAGGAAACGGATGCAGACTCCAGCGAAAGGGAGGCAGACCGTGACTAAGTCAACTGAAGCCTCCTCCGTGAAGACCTATGTCCGGTTCGACCTCATCCAGAGAGTTCAGCATATTGTCTTTTTGATTTCCTTCACGTTGCTGGGCTTCACAGGATTGCCCCAAAAATTCCCCCTCTCGCCCATCAGCCTGGCGATCTTTGAGGCGGTGGGTGGCGTGGAAAGAATACGCGCCATCCATCATGCTTCGGCGATTGCAATGATGATCGTGAGTGTTTTCCATGTGCTGGAGGTGACGTACCGGATTCTGGTTCTGCGTACGCCCATCTCCATGATTCCGTGGATTGACGATGCCAAACATGTTCTGCATGATATCCAGTATTACCTTGGTTTCAAGAAACACAAGGCCTATTATGGGCGGTATTCGTATGCCGAAAAGATGGAGTACCTTGCGCTGATTTGGGGAACCATCGTCATGGGACTGACCGGTTTCATGATGTGGAACCCAATCACCACCCTGCGATTTTTGCCGGGCGAAGCCGTACCCGCCGCCAAAGCCGCACATGGCGGGGAGGCGGTGCTTGCAGTGCTTGCCATCATCATCTGGCATTTCTATCATGTGCATATCAAGCATTTCAACAAGAGCATGTTCACCGGCAAACTCAGCCGTGAGGAAATGGAACACGAGCATCCCGCTGAACTGGCAATGATCGAAGCGGGCAAACATCAGGAGCCTATCCCCCCCGCCGTCCTTCGCAAACGGCAGATGATCTATGCCCCGATTGCAGTCGTCATCCTTGCCCTCTTTGCGTTCGGTTTCTACTATTTTGTCGGGTACGAATCCACGGCGGTGGTTGACCCTGATACGGGCGAGACCGTGGAGGTATTTGTCCCTGTGACCCCGACTCCGATCCCGACTGAACCGGCGGCTGGAGAGTCTTCGGGCGCCTCTTCCGGGACTTTGAACTGGTCGGCGGGAATTGCGCCTTTGCTTCAATCCAAATGCGGCATGTGCCATGGGGCGGATACATCCACTGGATTGGCATTTGACTCGTATGAGAGTATCATGAAAGGCGGAACAAATGGTCCGGTTGTCGTTCCGGGCGACAGCGTGAACAGCAGTCTGTTCAAAGTGCAATCTGCGGGAGGGCATTTTGGACAATTGACTGCCGAGGAGATTGTCAGAGTCCAGCAGTGGATCGATGCAGGAGCGCCGGAATAGACAAATAACGCTGGGATTACCCTGTGGACATCATAACGGTCTACTTCTTCTACGGTCTGTCCTTTTTCAGTATGGGGCTGGCTGTACTGTTAGAAGTAGACCGTTCTTCTGAATTAGACTTTGCCCGCGCTCTGCGTTCGCTTGCCGGATTCGGGATCATTCATGGGGGACACGAATGGATCGAAATGTTCCTGTTGATTCACCCTGATGTGGAAAGTACATTCTTTTATCAGTTTATTGGTCCCGGCAGGGTGATTCTGCTGGCGGTTTCGTTTCTGTTCCTGATCTCGTTCGGCGCCCGTTTGATTGCCGGACCGAACCGGGCACGGTTATCCTGGCAGATGCTCGGAGTGATCACCATCATTTGGGCAGTGGGGTTGATTTGGCTGTTCATTTTTGAACCATCAGACTCCAGGCTGGTGGCGCTGGATGTATATACACGTTATTCGCTGGCAATCCCTGGCGCGGCACTCACGGCGTGGGGATTGATCCTGCAACGTCAAAAATTTTTGCAGGCGGGGATGAGGGGATTTGGCAGGGATATGATCGTTGGTGCGCTGGCTTTCGGCTTATATGGAGGGGTGGGGCAGCTATTTGTTGCGCCCAGTAATGTATTCCCATCGAGTTTCCTCAATGCCGAAATTTTTCTGGGCTGGTTTGGGGTTCCGATCCAATTCTTTCGTTCGGTCATGGCTTGTATCGCGGCGGTCGCGATTATCCATTCCCTGAGGGCATTCGAGGAGGAAACGCGGCGGCAGATCGATGCCTTAAGCCAGGCCCAACTGGCGGAACGGAAGCGGCTGGAAGAGTTGCGCGGTGAATTGTTGCGGCGAACGGTGCGTGCACAGGAACTGGAACGTCAGCGAATTGCACGCGAACTGCACGATGAATTGGGTCAAACCTTGACGGCGCTTGGCCTGGGGTTGAGGGCAATTTCGGATACCGCTGTATCAAAGCCGGAGAAGGTGAGTGGGCAGGCGCGTCAATTGCAGAGTATCGTAGATGCGGGTATCTCCGGTCTGCAAAACCTGGTGAGCGGACTTCACCCGCCGCAGTTGGATGATTTCGGACTGGTTGCGGCGCTTCGCTGGTACGGCGCCGAGGCGAAGGAAAGGTTCGGTTTGTCGGTGACCGTTTCCACACGGGGGGATGAAGCGCCTTTGTCCATCGATGCCCGCACAGTCCTGTTCCGAATCGTCCAGGAAAGTATTACGAATATCATCCGCCACGCGAAGACAGATAAAGCGGATGTTCTTGTCGTCTTTGGCGAAAAGGATGTCCGCATTCGTATCGAGGATAACGGTTGTGGTTTTGATGTGGATGGGACGCTCCACAAGCCCGGTTATCCATGCTGGGGTCTGTTGGGGATGATCGAACGGGTGGCGTTGATTGGCGGAGAATGCCAGATTGTTTCAGAGATTGGGAAGGGAACGATTGTGGAGGTGACCATGCCCTTCAAGGAGATGGAAGATGGCGAGAATCTGCCTGTTGTTGGTGGATGATCATGAGGTGGTTCGCAGCGGTTTGCGAATGTTGCTCGAAGACCAGGAAGACTTGAAAATTGTGGGGGAGGCGAGTAGTGGGAAGCAGGCGCTGGGGTTGGTGGAAAGTCTCAAACCGGATGTCGTCATCATGGATATTACCCTGCCGGATATATCCGGCATCGATGCCACGCGGCAGATCAAGAAGTTGTTTCCTGAAGTGGCTGTGGTGGCATTGACCATCCATGAAGACCAGCAATATTTCTTTGAGATGCTGCAGGCAGGCGCCTCAGGATATGTGCCCAAGCGGGCTGCCCCCGATGATTTGATCACGGCCATCCGTGCAGCGCATCGCGGGGAGACCTACATCTATCCCTCTCTGGCGAAACTTCTGGTCAGTGATTTTCTCGCGCGCGGCGGCGAGGAAGATGCGAAGGAGACCATCAGCGGACTGACTCCGCGTGAGCAGGAGGTGCTTGCTCTTTTAGCAGATGGGAGGACGAACGATGAAATCGCCGAATTGCTGACGATTAGTTCTCATACAGTGGCGCGTCATCGCGAAAATTTGATGGGCAAATTGGGTCTTCATAGTCGGAGTGAACTGGTAAAGTACGCGATACGGAAGGGACTGATCAAACCATAAGTAGGGTTAATACCCTATGATAAGAATGCCTTATGCCGCCTATTGAAAGGCGGCATTCTTTTTTGTATCTTGAAAATGGAAAACATGGATTCCGACCAGTTACTAAAAGAAAGGAGGTTGCCATGTTTAAAGTACCGTTTGCAGGAGTGTTCTGGACATTTGCCCTGGCTATTCCGTTTACAATCGTCGCCCTGGCGGGAGTCGCTTACGTGGACCTCCACTTTAGCGAAATCAGACTTGCTGTTTTGAGTTTCGAGCAGGCAGTGACCGCAGGTGGACGCGGATTCGCCGCCGAATTTGCTGAAAGGTTCCCGGAGATTCTGGGCATGTTGATCGGGATGATCGTGATCCTTACCATCTACCTGTTTGTACGTCAGCCGGCTGAGTCGGTTGTCCGTCGGACGAAATAGAATGCCTGTCATGGAAAAGGAGGCGGGAGACAATATCCTGTAGTGGCGATGCAAATGGATGAACGGGACACAGTTCCTGGAAGCAGGCGGGTCCCGTTCATTGATTGTTAACGGGGACGCGGAAACCACCTCTGTTAGGATGATTTGCATTACACCAGGATGACATTCAACACTCGAATTTGTGAACAAAATCACAAATAATGAGGATAGGGGATGTGTATTTTTACTGCGAATGGACGGTGCACGCCGTGCCGAGCAGCATCGATCTGGACCTGTCGCCTTGTGAGAGACGCGGCAGTTTTGTGAATATGGAGGCGGTATGCCCCAAATGACCAATGAGAGAGTCCTATCACGTTTGCGCGAGGAAGATCTTTCCCTATTGCATGAAGTCAGTATGAAAACAGCCGGGGTTTCCCATTTGGAAATGTGTATCCAGTGCGGGACATGTGGCGGTTCCTGTCCATCCGCCATGGATATGGAACATACGCCGCGTATGTTGTTTGCAATGTTGCGGGCGGGCATGCGCGAGGAAGTGTTGCGCAGCAATACGCCATGGATCTGCGTCTCCTGTTATCACTGTGTAGTGCGATGCCCACAGGAGGTGCACATTGCGGATGTGATGTACACGCTCAAGAGTATGGCAATTAAAGCCAAACTCTACAAGGATTCGACGGCCCCGCATTTCTCACAGACCTTTGTCGATATGGTGGAAACGTATGGTCGCAGTTTTGAGTTTGGATTGGCTTCGCGGCACTATCTGAGACATTTCCCATTGCGATTACCTGGCATGGCGCCGATGGGTTTTGGCATGATTACAAAAGGGCGGATGGCGATCACCCCGAAGAAGATCAAGCACATGGACCAGTTGAAAGCCATTCTCAAATGTGCCAGCCAACTGGAGTTGACCTCATGAACAAATACATTCTCTACCCCGGTTGTTCGATGGAATCCAGCGCCAGGGCGTACATGGAGTCGATGAACGCCATTCTCGAGCCGCTCGACATTCACTTCGAGGAGATCGATGACTGGAACTGCTGTGGCGCAACGGAATACCTTGGCATCAACCTGATCCCCGCCTATTCGTTGATCGCTCGCAATCTGGCACTGGCGGCGAAGCAAAAAAATGGTACACGCACGGTCGTTGCACCCTGCTCCGCCTGTTACCTCAACCTTGCCAAGGCAGACCATTACATGCAGGAACGCCCCTCGCTGGGCGCCAAGGTCAATGAAGCACTCGCAGCGGGCGGGTTGCAATATACGCCCGGTACGCTCGATGTACGGCACCTGATCGATATTCTGGTCAATGATATCGGGTTGGATGCGATCCGAAACGCAGTGGTTCGACCGCTGAAAGGACTCAAGGTTGTGCCGTACATGGGGTGTATGTTGCCGCGGCCTGACTATAAGAACCGCTGGTCGGATCATGAACATCCCACCGAATTGGATGATTTATTGCGCGCCTTGGGCGCGGATGTGATCGATTATCCGCTCACAACGGAATGTTGCGGCGGACATATGACTCAGATCGGACCGGAAACTGCCTTCGAGTTGATCATGCGGCTCGTGGCTGACGCAGATGATCGCGGCGCGCATCTTATGGCGACGGTCTGCCCGATGTGCCAGATGAATATCGATGCCTACCAGAACGAGATGAATCACTTCTTTGGCACGGACTATCACATGCCAATCCTGTTCTTTACACAGTTGATGGGGCTGGCGTTCGGCAGGGAACCGGACGAATTGGGCATTGGCACGGAACTGGTCAGTTCACGGAATGCGCTGGCGAACATCGGCGTGGAAGTGCCGGTCACACAGGAACCGTCCGCGCCGCGGAAGAAGGATGAGGGGTTGCCCATGCCGCGTCGCTGGACCAAGCAGGAGGGGAAGAAGGAGGCGGTGAAATGAGTGAAATAAAACAAGAACGCGTCGGTGTCTACGTCTGTCACTGCGGCTCGAATATTGCCGGGGTGGTGGATGTGGTGGATGTCGCCAATTGGGCGGCGGAGAAGTTGAAGCACCAGGGCGTGGTCATCGCGCGTGAGTACAAATTCATGTGCTCCAGCCTCGGGCAGGAGTTGATCGAGAAGGACATCAAGGAACTTGGGTTGACGCGCGTGGTTGTTGCAGCATGTTCACCGCATTTGCATGAGAAGACCTTTCGCACGGCGGCAAAGAACGCGGGATTGAATCCGTATTTGGTGGAATTGGCTTCGATCCGTGAGCAGGTCTCATGGGTACATACGGATAAAGCCGTTGCCACAGAAAAATCGAAAGCGGTGGTATCAGGCGCGGTGTCCAGAGTGATCGAGAATGTCCCGTTGGAAGAGTTGAAAGTCCCGATCAATCCGAACACGTTGGTAGTCGGCGGCGGGATCGCGGGAATCCAGGCGGCGTTGGAGATTGCGAACGCAGGCTTCCATGTTTATCTTGTCGAACGGGAACCGTCCATCGGCGGGCACATGGCGCAATTTGACAAGACCTTTCCAACGTTGGATTGTTCCGCCTGTATCCTCACACCGCGCATGGTGGAGGCGGGGACGCATCCCAACATCACCCTGCTGACCTGGAGCGAAGTGGAGAAGGTGACCGGTTTTGTAGGCAATTTCAATGTGACCATCCGTAAGAAGGCGCGTTGTGTCAAGGAAGAGTTGTGCACAGGCTGTGGCATTTGTGAAGAGAAATGCCCGAAGAAAGTCATTGACGATGTGTTCGAGGCGGGGCTTGGCTATCGCAAGGCGGTGTATACGCCGTTTGCTCAAGCCGTGCCGAAATATCCCGTGATTGACAAGGCGAACTGCACGTATTTCCTTAAAGGCACATGCAAGGCATGTGAGAAATTCTGTCCGACGGGCGCAATCGATTTCAACCAGCAGGATGAACTTGTGAATGTGGAGGTGGGCAATATCATCCTTGCCACCGGCTATGACCTGTTTGATGCGCGGCGCGTGAGTAATTATGGGTATGGTCGATTGCCGAATGTGTTCACCAGCCTGGAGTTTGAACGTCTGAGCAACGCGGCAGGACCGACCAATGGCAACATCGTCCTGCGCGATGGAAAAACCACGCCGAAGTCAGTAGGTATCATCCATTGCGTGGGGTCGCGCGACAAGAATTTCAACAATTATTGCTCGGTCATCTGCTGTATGCAGGGGTTGAAATTCGCGCATCTCGTCCACGAGCGGACAGGGGCAACCGTCTATAACTTTTACATCGACATGCGCACGGCATACAAAGCGTATGATGAGTTTTATCAGCGCGTGCTCGAAGAGGGAACGCTCTTCGTCCGCGGCAAGGTGGCGGAGGTCACAGACGCGGGGCGCAATGAACGCGAAAAAGGAAAACTCATCATCCAGGTGGAGGATACGCTTGCCGGAAAGCAGAGGCGCATCCCGGTGGATATGGTCATCCTTTCAAGCGGCTTGCAGCCGCGAGCCGATGCCAAGGAAGTTGGGAAACTGTTTGGGATTTCGTGTTCGACCGATGGCTGGTTTACGGAGAAGCATCCCAAGCTCGACCCAGTGGCGACCATGACCGAGGGAATTTACATCGCCGGTTGTGCGCAGGGACCGAAGGACATTCCTTCCAGTGTGGCACAAGGGGCGGCGGCTTCGGCTCGGGTGCTGGATAAGATCCTGCAAAAAGAAGTGGCGCTCGAACCGGTGCGCGCCAGCGTGGACCAGGAGATGTGTTCCGGCTGCCGCATCTGCAATGGATTGTGTCCGTTCAACGCCATCTCCTTCCTGGAAGACCGCATGGTGACCGAGATCAACCCGGCTTTGTGTCAGGGATGCGGCACCTGCGTGGCGGCCTGCCCGGCAGGAGCGATCAGCGGAACGGGATTCAGCAACGAACAGATTCTGGCTCAGATCGATGGGTTACTGCTTCGCAACATCGAGCCGGTTGAAGCGTAAGGAGTGGATTCCATGACCGAAAATTTTGAACCGACCATCATTGGCTTCACCTGCAACTGGTGCAGTTACCGTGCGGCAGATCTGGCAGGAACGGCGCGCATGAAATATGCGCCAAATGTCCGCCTCATCCGCATGATGTGCTCCGGGCGCCTCGACCCGACCTTTGTGTTGCGGGCGCTTTCGGGCGGCGCAGATGGTGTGATGATCACAGGTTGTCATCCGGGTGAATGTCATTACATCGAACAGAACTACAAAGCCCTGCGCCGTTACCTCCTGCTCAAACGCGTGCTCAAGGGAATGGGCATCGAACCCGAAAGGGTGAAGCTCGTGTGGGCCAGCGCGGCGGAGGGAGCGAAATTCGCAAGCGAAACAACCCTCTTTGTGGAAGAGATCCGCAAGTTGGGTCCGCTCAACTGGGGAAAGCCGACAGAGCGACTGGATGATTTGCAGGAAGAAATATCCAAAACGGAGGAGGTGCCGGCATGACATCCAATGGAAAACCCAAATTCGCAATGTACTGGGCAGCCTCCTGCGGCGGCTGTGAGATTGCGGTATTGAACATCCACGAAAAAATCCTGGATGTGGATGCGAACTTCGATGTCGTCTTCTGGCCTGTGGCGATGGATGCCAAGTACAAGGATGTCGAAGCCATGGAGGATGGCTCGATCCTGCTCACACTCTTCAACGGCGGAATCCGCAACAATGAGAATGAACATCTTGCCAAACTCCTGCGTCAAAAATCGAAGATTCTGGTCGCGTTCGGCTCATGCGCCTGCGAGGGATGTATCCCTGGATTGGCGAACCTCAGCCCAGTAGGGGAGATCGTCCATACGGCGTTCAGTACACTCTCGACTGATAATCCTCACGAGATCTATCCACGCGTTTCCTTCGATGTTCCCGAAGGCGAATTACACATCCCGAAGTTGGAGCCGATCCTGCGCCCGCTCGATCAGGTGGTTGATGTGGATTACTACATGCCGGGATGCCCGCCCGAGTCGCATCAGATCGCAGCGGTGGTTGATCTCGTTATCAAGGTGTTACGCGACGAGGCGCAGCTCCCGCCAAAGGGCGCGGTCATCGGCGCAGGCAATTCAACTGTGTGCGATGAATGCAAGCGGACGCGTAACGTGAAGTTCATCAGGGAATTCAAGCGCATTCAGGATATTGCACCTGTAGACCCGACGCTTTGTCTCCTTGAGCAGGGTATTCCATGCAACGGCCCCGCCACCAGAAGCGGATGCAACGCGCGTTGCCCGAGCGCGGGTGCACAGTGCATTGGCTGTTACGGTCCGGCTGAGGGTGTGGTCGATTATGGTGCCCGACTGATCACAGCCTTCTCCTCCGTCGTTGACGCCAGGGAACCGGAGGAGATTGAAAGGATTCTCGACGGAATCCCCGACCCGGTTGGACAGGTCTATCGATTCAATCTGGCGGGGTCGTTGATGAAAGCCGCGAAACCCGCGTGGCAGAAGGCGTAGGCGCAGATTGCCATGCGCCACAGGAGAGAAAAAATGACACAAAGACTAAGCATTGATCCCATTACCCGCCTCGAAGGTCATGGCAAGATTGAGATCTTCTTAGATGACAAAGGCAATGTTGCCAATTCGTATTTTCAGATCCCCGAACTGCGCGGTTTCGAACGGTTTGTTGTTGGCCGTCCCATTGAAGAAATGCCGCTCATCACCAACCGTATCTGTGGTGTGTGCCCCGAAGCACACCACATGGCGGCATCCAAGGCCGCGGATATGGTCTATAAAGTGGATCCGCCGCGTACGGCGAAACTCTTGCGCGAATTGCTTTACATGGCGTTCTACTGCACCGACCACACGACTCACTTCTACGCCCTGGGCGGTCCCGATTTTGTGATGGGACCCGATGCTCCGGTTGCTGAAAGAAATATCCTGGGCGTCATTCACAAGGTCGGATTGGAGATTGGCGGTAAGGTCATCCAGATGCGCAAGTATGGGCATACGGTGGTCGAGATGATTGGCGGGCGCAAGGTTCATCCGTGCACATCGATCCCCGGCGGTATTACCAAAGGAATTACCGAAGAACAGCGCAAAGAGATCGAGGAGATGGGGCGTTGGGCGATTGAATTTGCCCAGTTCAGCCTCAAACTCTTCAACGATATTGTGTTGGGCAATAAGCAATATGTTGACCTGATCCTCGGCGATGTATACACCCACCGCACCTATTCCATGGGCATGGTGGATGAGAACAATAAGACCAATTTTTATGACGGCAAGGTACGCGTGGTTGACCCGAACGGCAAAGAGTTCGTAAAATACGCGCCCAAGGATTATGCCGAACATATCGCCGAGCACGTCGAGCCGTGGACCTATCTCAAATTCCCATATCTCAAGAAGGTCGGCTGGAAGGGTTTTGTGGATGGCGAAGATTCGGGCGTATATATGGCGACTCCGCTCTCGCGCCTCAATGCCGCGGACGGCTTGGCAACTCCATTGGCGCAGGAACAGTACGAAAAATTCTATGCTACTTTGGGCGGCAAGCCTGTCCACCAGCGACTTGCCACACACTGGGCGCGCTTGATCGAACTGCTCTACGCTGCGGAACGCTGGGTGGAACTCGCCAGCGATTCCGAAATCACCTCGCCAAACGTCCATGCCAAACCGACCGAAACCCCGACAGAGGGAGTGGGCATCGTCGAGGCGCCGCGCGGCACCCTCACGCATCACTACTGGACCGACGAACGCGGCCTCGTTACTAAAGCGAATCTCATCGTGGGCACCACCAACAACTACGCGCCGATCCAGATGTCCACGCACAAGGCGGCAGCGAATCTCATCAAGGAGGGGAAGGTCACTGAAGGTTTGCTCAACATGGTCGAGATGGCGTTCCGCGCCTACGATCCATGCTTTGGGTGCGCTACCCATTCCATGCCTGGGCAAATGCCGCTCGAGATTACCATCCGCGATGCAAGCGGGAATCCGGTTGAGGTGTTGAAACAATTTTGTTAGCGCGTTTTGAAAATCGTCCCGCAGATGAATCAGGGCAAGACTCCTTTCAGTGGTTCGACCAAAGTCTGCGGGACGATGAAACCTGATATAACGGAGGCAGGCGCAGGCTTGGTGTGGAGCGAGGATGTCGTCATGAAAACATTGTTGATCGGACTCGGCAATCCCATTCTCGGCGATGACGGTGTTGGTTGGAGGGTCGTTGAAAATGTGAAAAGGCATCTCGACCCTGATTCGCAGGTGGTTGTGGAATGCCTGTCGCTTGGCGGCATCAGTTTGATGGAGCATCTGATCGGATACCAACGTGCCATTCTGGTGGATGCGTTTATTTCCGAGGAAAATATTGGCTCGGTATTTGTTTATAAACTGGATGAAATTCCCAATTATTCAGCTTTTCATGTGTCCAGCGCGCATGATATGACTTTGCAAAGCGCCATCGAGTTGGGTAGATGGTTGGGTGCAGTGTTGCCCACAGATACCACCGTGGTGGGGATCGCAACCAGAAGAATCATTGATTTCAGCGAAGAACTATCTGCACCGGTGGCAGAGGCGATCCCCAAGGCGACGGAAATCGTACTGGGTTTGCTCACTGAATTTGCCTTGAAATGAGAATTATGTTGGTTTGTTGTTGACAATAACGCATTCAGCCTGTCAACGAGAACCTGCAAATAGCAGAGCAGACCTGTGGATTTTTGCTTGGCTTTTGCGGGGGAGGTGTGAGGGGATACCTGGAAATAACGGGCGCGCGTGAGAAAGGTTCTGGACATCCCACTCTTGATTCTTTTGTGAAACACAAAATAAGGTACAGAAAGTCTTGTTTTTTAATGTAAAGCCTTTTTGTTGGTTGTATACTTTGTCTAAATAAGACCTATCTTATAAAACGGATTACATTCATCTCATAGGGGCGTGACATCTGTTATTCACGGTATAATTAACTTTAGATTAACATAAGGGGGAGATTAAAAGACGTCTCTCGAAAACCTTAATATCTGTGATAGGAGGTGTCTTCCAACTAAGAAAACTGTAAATCCTCTCTGCTCGAAACCCACTGAAAGGAGAATTTTGCACACAATGTCAACAAAGAAAATGCTCGTTTTATTCGGGCTCTTGATCGCAACTGCCGTGTTGGTCGCGGCTTGTGCTGGTCCTCAGGGTGAACCCGGTCCTGCCGGACCTCCAGGCCCCCAGGGACCCCAAGATGAACCCGGTCCTGCCCTGACCGTTCAAGATATCACCTGTACAGAGTGTCACAACGATACCGCCCTTATCACCAGCAAGAAAGCTTCCTGGGAAACATCTCTGCATGGTTCTGGTACAGCTTTCCTTGAAGAAGGTGGGCGAAATGACTGTGCATTCTGTCACTCTGGAGCCGCTTTCAGCGCCGCAGTGGCGGCTGGACAGAATTTTAGCCAGGTTGAGGCTGGCGATGCCAACCCGACCCACCAGGACTGCCGCACCTGCCATCAGATCCACACCACCTATACCAGCGCCGACTGGGCCCTTGAAACCGATGCCCCCGTGACAATGGTCACCAGTGGAGTGACCTTCGATGGCGGTTCCGGTAACCTGTGCGCCAACTGTCACCAAGCGCGTCGCTACATGGCAAATTTCGCTGCCAAGGATGCCTCTGGCAATCCTATCGCCGACAAATACACCCCCACCATCCGCTTCAATACGCACTACAGCGTCCAGGCTGACGTTTTGCTTGGCGCAGGCGACTTTGGCGTGGAAGGTAAACCCGGTTCACACTATTCCATGGTGGAGAACACCTGCGTGGGTTGTCATATGGGCGAAAGCGCTGCCCACGGCTTCGAACCGCAGCTTGCCAAGTGCCAGGAATGTCATGCTGACGTTGAAGATTTCAATGTCAATGGCTACCTGACTGAATTTGAAGAAAATTACAAAGCCCTTGAGGCGGCTCTGCTTGCCAAGGGCTTGATCGCCGCCAATCCGGATGGTACCTATTCCACGGTTACCAAGAACGCGGATGGCACTCCGGTTGTCCTTGACCCGGGTCCTGCCCAGGCACTCTTCTTCTATAACCTGGTCCATGAAGACGGCAGTGAAGGCATCCACAACCCGAACTACTTCAAGGCGTTGATGGAAAATGCCCTCGCAGCATTAGCCGAATAATCACCATTTGAAGACATGAAACAAAAATGACGGGCGCCAACGCCCGTCATTTCTTTTCTTTACCCCGTTTCACGAAATTCAAGTCATCTTTGTGAAATGGCTTTCCTCCACACCCTGCCAGGTCTCTTCGTGAAGTTTCATATATTTTGTCAATAACGGATGCACGCGCGACATCTCTTCATGGATTCGCTGTGCCACACGGCGAATTGAAAAGTGAGCATTCGCGGCGCTCCGCAATTGACAGAACGCATAGGCCTCCCGCAGATTGAACGCTGCCAGCACACGGCGGTTAAACCCATTCGGCACAACATACTGCGCGACGTTTGGATTGAAGGCATATAGCTTCTCGAACATTGTGCTTGCCGTCTCCATCGCCGCTTCATACCGGGACCCGAAGCCTGCTTCCATTATCAATTGCGGAGTCGCGTACCCTAGCCGCGTGGTCAGCTTCTGTGGCGTCTGAGTCATCATGCGGTGACGCTTGAACTCGGCGTACGCACCCTGATCCATGACCAGATCGAATGTGTAGGTGGAATATTCCAGTTCCCGCAATGGGACATCATATTTACCCAGCCGCCCCAGCAGGGATTCGGCAAATTTGGCTCTCGATTCAACGCTTAAAGATTCAACATACGCAAGTGCGTCGGCAAATGGCATCTCTCCAAAACGATATAACGCCGCTGCAAGCACCTTGTTTTCTCCGTTTTTGTCGTAATCGATCAGACTGCACCACTCGCTGCCACCAGTCTCCAATTCCCCGGTTTCCAATTCTCCAATTTCTTTACACGTTTCCACCAGATACGGCACCACCTCTGCATATTTTACCAGCGTGGGCGTCTCGCCCAACGCCACTTCCTTGACCTTTGCGCCGATCTCACGCACTTCCATCAGCTCGTGCGAGAGCATCTTGCGGATAGCGTTCTCGATGACGCGCGCATTCGCGGTCATGCCAACGTTTGCCAGCGACGCAGCGGGGAGGAGAAAACGGCACACGTCCACGTACTTCGAGCGGACACGGCGATCCCAGGCTTCGTCTTTTTCGTTTTCACGGCGCGGGAAACGCTCGAAGATGAGAGTCCGCGCGGGGATCAATGAGTCGGCATAGGCTTTGAAAAGGAGGCGGATCGTATCCACGTATTCGCCGCGGATCGGGTGCTCATCCAGCTCGGTGGGAATCCAAAAATCATCCGGTCCCCATTTTTGATAGCGCGTCGATTTCTCGGTGTAAGATGCCAGCCGGTTGGACTCGATGCTTTCAATGGCGAGACGGGAAATATTCTCGAAGGCGATGTGCAGCACAGCGTGTTCCGCTACGGAGGCGTGGCCATAGCCGACCACCCACTTTTCGTGAAACTGTGCGGACTTTTCGTCGCTCAACTCGGCGGCAATATCACGGAACGATTCGGGCGAGCGCGATGTCTTGGCGAATGCAACCGCGATGGTTTCGGGACTGAGCGCACGCGGCGATAAAAGATAAATTTCACGTTGGGGCATGGGAATCTCCTGGACAGTCTGCTACAAAATCTGGCAGATTATAAATGAAAAGGGCGACCCGAAGGTCGCCCAAAAGTTATACGCCGATATTTTGCGGAAAGTCCGATTGTCTCTTTTGCGGTCTCAACTTTTCCAGTTCTCCGAGCGCGCGGATTCCGCCGAACAGACCATATAGGAAGAGTCCATGAAAGAGCAATCCCATCCATTCCTGGAATGCCAGCATGAGCAGGGAGTCCAATCCATACAGGATCATGCCCACCATAAACGCCCAGCGTTTGCCTTTGCCGGCAAGGAAACCGAACAGAACGAAGATGGCGGCAATAAAGATGCTGATGGCCAGTCCGATGAGTTTGACGATCCATACCGCTTCCGGGATTTCGCTCGCAATGCCCAAAAAGATGCTGTCCACGATCAGAGTGCTTGCGAGCCCGACGACAAAATAGGAATTACCGCCGAACTCAAGCACCAATGAATTGATCACCGAGAGGGCGGCGATCCAGTAAAAATTGCTGGCACCGCTTTTCATCTTACGGACAAGTTCAGCAATGGCCGCCTCCATCCTTTGCATCGCAATGACGCGGTCATCGGGAGATGGAGGATGTGATAACGGGGGTTGCGGAGCCGGATCGAAAGACTGTACCATGGTTTATGTCCCTTCTGAGCGAGAATGAAATTTACTGTACAACAAAAGGACTGATAAGTCAATCAGGAAATACGGGTCATTTCGCCGCCTGCACTGCTTCGATTGTCCGCCGCATCTGGATTGTCACGATCATCGCCGTGACCATCGAGGCCAGATACAGCCCTCCGAAGATCGTATATTGCAGGCCCTTTGTGCCCGTGATGAAGAATATCAGCGTGAATAGAACGAACAGGGTAAATTGCAGGATCACCCACACCCAAAGCGACCGGCGGCGATCCGTGTCGGTATTCTGCTTGCGGGTGAGAGAACCCAGCAACAGGAAATACAGACCGAATGCCAGAAACTCGCCTGTATCCAGGAGGATTTTCAGCCAGCCTGGCACAGTAAACCAACTCCAGAAATTCAACTCATATTTGACCGGCCACATCAATTCAACGCCATTAAACCATAACGCCAGATCGACCAGAATATGCATCAGGATGCCAACTCCAAAGCCGTTTCCAAAATTTCTCCATTTTTCGTTCCAGGTTATCGCTGCAATAAGATGAAACACGACCAGCATCACGGCAATCGAGAAAATGCTGTGAGAAAATGTGCGATGATAACTTTCCGGATCGGGCAGCTTGGCAAGTGTGGCGTAAGCAACCACAAAATTGTCCAGGTCTGGAGCCATATTCCCCAGCACAATGCCGAGCACAAGCCATTCCTTTTGCGGCATCCATTTTCGTGCCATTGTACCGACGATTGCGTGAACACCATTTTGTGGCATTTTTTCCTCCTCTGTGGAATCAATAAATACGCCATGTCACGTACAACCCCTGCAAAATGAAAAGGGAACGGCTATGCCGTTCCCAATATCCTGCGTGTCATTTCCACATCATCCCAAATCTGTTTTACCAGCGTATTCACCGAGTCGAACCGCATTTCGTCACGCAGGCGCGCGATGAACTCAAGTTCCAGGTTTCGGTCATAAATATCCCTCTGGAAATCCAGGAGATACGCTTCCACGTTCATCGTCCGTTTTTCGGGGGTGAAGGTCGGGTTGATGCCAATGTTGACGGCCGCGCCATATTTTTGTCCATCGACCTTTGCCCAGCAGGCATAGATGCCGCCTGCCGGAATGATCTTTTCACGCGAATATTCGACATTTGCCGTTGGGAATCCGATCGTACGTCCGCGATGATCGCCATGCACAACAGGCCCACGTAATGGGTAGGGACGCCCCAATAAGCGCGCCGCCTCCGCAACATTCCCGACCGTGATCAATTTACGAATCTCTGTGGACGAGATCACGCCGCTCTCGTCGCTCAAGGCTGATACCACTTCGACAGTATATCCAAGCCCCAGACCGATTTCCGTCAATCGCGTTGCGTTGCCTTCGCGGTTCCTCCCCAGTGTGGAATCATAACCCAGCACGAGATGATCCACCCCAAGCCGGTCTCTGAGCGTCTGCATGAACTCCGATGCGGTGATGTTCGCCACATCCCTGTTAAAGGGATGCGTGACTACCACATCCACACCCATATTTCCGAGCAGTTCAGCGCGTTCCTCGGGCAGAGTCAACAAATTGATCTCCCCGCGCCCAAACACCTTCGCAGGGTGCGGGTCAAAAGTGATCACGACGGCAGGAACACCGATGGCGTGGGCGCCCGATGTCAACCGCTGAATGATCTGTTGGTGACCGCGGTGAACTCCGTCGAACACGCCAACGGTTACCCAGGATTTCAGCAGCTTTACTTTTTCGAGAGAGCGGTAATGTTCCATATCGATAAAATACTCCAGCGCCGGAGAGACGGCGCTGGAATCATAACAGTCTTTTTGATAGGGCTGAGATTTACTCGTTCGTAAAGAAAACCTTCTTTGGCTGCCAGGCGGGGTGTCCATCCTCGCCCATGACACATTCCATCAGGGCAACCAACTCACCCTGCGTGCTGACGCCGCGCACACGGCTTCCGATGACAGCATCCGGTGCGCCCTTCACGCGGTGTCCATGACGGACTCCTTCTACATCATCCGGGCTGAGTTCCAGTGCCGGCCAATCGCCCAGCGCTTCGGCAGCGGGAATGAGATACTGATACCAATTCCCAGCATGGAACGCTTCCTGCAATTTGCGGAGGGGGGTGGCATCCCGCAGGGAGAAGCGTCCACTTTTGGTGCGGCGCAGACCGACCAGATAGGCGCCGCAGCCCAGTTTTTCACCAAGGTCATTCGCCAGCGAGCGGACATAGGTACCCGACGAGCAGTGCACGTCGATTACTACTTCGGGCGGCGCCCATTCAAGCACTTCCAGATGATGAACTGTGATCTTGCGCGGTTCGAGTTCCACTTCCTCACCCTTGCGAGCCATTTCATAGGCTTTTCGCCCCTGCACCTTGACGGCGGAATATGGTGGCGGAGTCTGTTCGATCTCACCGACAAACGTCTTTAAAACCTCTTCGAATTGCTGTTCGGTTACATTGACAGGTTGATTCGCTTGTGTCATTCTTCCGTCTGCGTCAAAGGTGTCGGTCCTGCCGCCCAGGCGGATGATCGCCTGATACCGTTTGTCGGAAGCCGAAACATACTCACTCAAGCGGACTGCGGGGCCCACTAAGATGACCAATACCCCCGAAGCCCTTGGATCCAGTGTGCCAGTGTGCCCTGCGCGTCGCAATCCAGTGCCATTGCGGATCGCCTGCACTACATCATGTGATGTCATTCCCACAGGCTTATCTACAACCAATACGCCGGAGATGGCGTTTTTTATGTCTTGACTATTCATGCTTTCCTCCTTGGGATTATTCGCTAATTATGACACATATGTCAGAATTTTGGTTAAAGGCCCAATAATTCCTTTGTGGTCTCCAGTACCAACGGGTGAATTTCACTCAATGTTCCGGGAATGTCCGCGCCAGCCGCGGCGGCGTGTCCTCCGCCTTTGAAATGTTTTGCAACCTGTGACACGTCGATTCCCGGTTCGAGAGCGCGCCACGAGATCTTGACATGATTGTCGCTTTGTTCGACGAAAATCATACCTACTTTGTTCCCATCGATCGCCGAGATCATATTGATGAGGTCGGCATCGTCATTGCCGCTGTAGCCGGAACGTTTGCGGTCTTCCAGCGTGAGTACTCCCCACACGATCCCGTCCTTTTGTTCCATGCTTGAAAGACCCGCGCCCCAATATTTTGCGGCGGGGAAGGATTTCTTTACCAGCGAACGCATATAGATATCCGGCATGTCCACCCCGGTTTCCATCAATGCAGCACATTGGCGCAGCGCTTCGGGTGTCGTATTCGATGTGCGAAAGCCAAGCGTGTCTGTAATGATGCCGGTTAATAGTGCGGCGGCAATCGGTTTGGTGATGGGATAATTCCATTCGGGCAGGTGGTTGGTGAGAATCGCGGCGGTGGCCACTTCCTCTGCTTCGATCAAATTGAGTCTGCCGAATTTTTCATTGGTTTTATGATGGTCGATATTAATATCGGGTTGCCCAAAATTTTCAAATACCCTGCCCACCCTTTTGAGGTCTGCACAGTCCACCGTGATGAAGGTGTCATATTCCCCATTGGGTTCCTTGACGACCAGCTCACTCCCTTCGAGATGCTTGAAGGATGACGGCACGCCATCGACGAGAACCATCTGCACTGATTTGCCTGCATCCTGCAGCGCGAGACCCAGCCCAAGCAGGGAGCCGACTGCGTCGCCGTCCGGGCGGACATGGGATGCCACGACAATTTTATTCGCTGCGTTGAGGCGTTCTTTGATTGCCCCGGTTGTTTCTTTGTCCATTCCTTTGTTTCTCTCCATGACACTTTATCACACAAACGTATCGGGTTGTCAAGAAATTGTGTGATCACTGTGTTTGCACTATGGTTATTTGTTATTTCTCAACTCGGCCAGTATCTTCTCGATGTGATCGGCGTTTTCGGGGGTCATGTCCCAGTGAAAGCGAAGACGCGGGAAAACGCGCAGTTCAATGCGCGAGGCAAGAGTCCGCTTGATGAAACCGGAGGCAGACTCGAGCCCCGCGAGAACGTCCTTGGAGCGCGAAACACCTTCGACGGCAGAGACGTACACATCCGCGAAGGCGAGTTCCTTATCCACTTTTACGTCGGTAATATAAATAAGTTTCAGGCGCGGGTCGCTGATCTCGCGGATCAACATTTCCGAGAGTTCCTGGCGAATCCGGTCTGCAATACGTTGAAGTCGGGTGCCTGAAGGCATGGCTACCTAATTGGAGGATTCAAGGATATAGCAGACCAACTGGTCGCCCGCCTGGATGTCGCTGAAATTCTTGAAACCGACACCGCATTCATACCCCTGCTTGATTTCTTTCACATCATCTTTTTCGTGGCGCAGGGAACCCATGTCGCCTTCATAGACAATGTCGGTGCCGCGGAACAGGCGCGCCTTGGCATTGCGGCGTAGTTCGCCATCCGTGACGCGGCATCCTGCCACTTTGCCAAACTTGGATGCGGAGAAGACCTGTAGAACCTGGGCGCGGCCAATCACCTTCTCCTTGACCACGGGTTCGAGCATGCCCTTGAGGGCCTTTTCGATGTCCTCGGTCATGCGGTAAATGATCTCGTACAGACGGATGTCCACACCTTCTTTTTCAGCCATGCGGCGGGCAGAGATGTCCGCCTGTACATTAAAGCCGATGATGATGGCGTTCGATGCCGATGCCAGCATCACATCGTTTTCACCGATGTTGCCGGTTTCGGAATACAAAATCTTGATGCCGATTTCACCCTCGCCCAGTTTGTTCAACTCTGAGACGATCGGGTCGAGTGAACCTTGTACGTCGGCTTTGACGATCAGGTTCAATTCCTTCGCTTCACCGGATTGAACGTTGGCGAACAGGTCTTCAAGCGAAACTTTTTTCTTCGATTGCGCCTGTGCCTTTGCAGCTTCAAGACGTTCCGCCACAATGGCACGCGCTTCCTTTTCCGAGCCGACCACTTCAAAGATATCCCCTGCAGCTGGGACATCGCTCAATCCCATAACCGAAACAGGGGTGGATGGTCCCGCTTTTTTCACGGGCTTGCCCCTGTAATCGGAGAGGGCGCGTAATTTGCCGTGAGCCGTTCCCGCTACAACCGTATCGCCAAACTCAAGGGTGCCGTTTTGGACGAGCAAGGTGGCGATCACACCTTTGGTTTTATCCACTTCCGCTTCGATGACCGTGCCGATGACCTTGCCGTTGGGATTGGCTTTGATTTCCATGTTATCGGCGACTAGCAAAATGCCCTCGAGCAGGTCGTCGATTCCCTGTTTCTGTTTGGCGGATACCGGGATGACCATTGTATTGCCACCCCAGTCGTCCGGGACAAGCTCCTGTTCGGCAAGTTGTTGTTTGACGCGGTCGGGGTTTGCATTGGCTTTGTCGATTTTATTGAGGGCTACCATGATGGGCACACGTGCAGCCTTTGCGTGCGCAATGGCTTCGCGGGTCTGTGGCATCACGCCATCATCCGCCGCGACAACGAGGACAACAATATCCGCGCCCTGAGCGCCGCGCGCGCGCATCTGTGTGAACGCGGCGTGTCCTGGAGTATCCAAAAAGGTGATGAGTCGTCCCTTCTTTTCGACTTGATAGGCGCCGATATGCTGGGTGATACCTCCTGCCTCCCCCGCCGCCACATCCGTCTGGCGGATGGCATCCAGCAGGCTGGTCTTGCCGTGGTCAACATGTCCTAAAATGGTCACAACCGGTGGGCGGCTCTTCAATTTCGATTCATCCTCCCCGGCGATCATGCGCCGCCAGAGAGGCACCTCTCCCGTTTCCACTTTGACTTCCTCGATCACTTCGGGAACAGCTTCGAAGCCGTATTCCGCCACCACAATCGCGGCGGTGTCAAAGTCCACAGACTGGTTGATGGTTGCCATCACCCCGTTGGACATCAGTTTTTTGATGAGATCAATGGGGCTTTTTCCGATCTTCTGCGCCAGATCACGGATGACGATACTGGCAGGTAATTCAATCTTATTTCCGTTACTGCTCATGGGCTACCTCCTCAAATTACAAACTTCAAACAGGCAAGTGCCTATTTGCCGGCGGGTTCCCAGTGAGCATTTTGCATGGTCACATGGTCTACCCGCTGGCCCCCGCAGTTTCTGTTTCACTCGGCAGGGAATTCATGAATTCCTCAAGCCGTGTTCGATCATCCGATGTTAAAGTGACCTTCAACGCGTGGGCAAGAGCGCCTTTCATGCCTCGTTCCCAACACTCGCGACGGTCATGCAGGTAGGCTCCACGCCCGGCAAGTTTACCGGTTGAGTCCACTCGCACTCCATCGGCTGTACGCACGATGCGGATCATCTTTCGCTTTGGCATCACTTCACGACAGCCAACACAAGTCCTCTGAGGCACATGTTTCACACGTTGAACAGGTTTCTTTGACATGCTCCTTCATCCTCCCCCTCTCCTCCAAGATAGAGAAGAGGGGTGAGGGAATTTACTTACCATTCTTCGTCGAGGTCATTGTCGCCGCGTTTGTGTTTCTTGCGACCCACAACCTCGCCGCGTTCTTCGTCGAGCACCAACTCGACGCTCTTCTTCTTGCCTTTCTTGCCTTTCTTCTTGTCGCCGGACTCTTCTTCGTCGCTGCCGGCGGTCTGGAAGATTTCGGGCTTCATCTTGAAAAGTTCATCGAGCGAGACACCGTCTTTGGCGTTCTCGTCTTCCTCCTCTTCGACGACTTTCTTCGCCTCTTTCTTGAACGGTTCCTGTTTCTCGGCAACCGGTTCAATGGGCGCCGCTTCCGCCGTCAGCTGGGATTCAGCTTCGGCGGCGGGTTCAGCCACCGGCTCGGCAGGAGGCGGTTCGGGGAAGGTGATGGCGGCAAGCGCCTCTTCGATGTTTTGCATCGCCTTGGGACCGATCCCAGGTAGTCCCAGCACCTTGTTGGCGTCCATTTTCATGGCCATCATCAACGCGCCGACGGTATCGAACCCGGCTTCCACCAGGATGTTGAAGACGTGCTCCTTAAGCCCGACTTGTTCGAGCGGCATGCCAAAGGCAGCGGTCGGCACTTCGGCACGGGCGCCTGCGAATTTTTCCTCCACCGCTCGGGCGGCGTCTTCCTTGATCTGGATGGTGCGGCGTTCCACGCGGTCCACAAATTGACCGAGTTGGGCGTATTCCTCCGGCGTAACCGGGCGGTTCTCGGCTTTCTTGGCGAGGATTTCTTCAATGGCTGGGATGGTTTCGACCACAGCGGGCAACAGTGCCGCCAGTTCGGCGTCGCTCCGCAATTTCTGAATGGCATCGCCCGCGGCTTCCGCCAGCGACTTGATGTCGATGCGCCAGCCGGTCAGTTTAGCGGCGAGACGCGCGTTCTGTCCATCGCGCCCAATGGCGAGGCTGAGTTGATCTTCGCCGACCACGACTGTCGCTGTCTTGTTGCCTTCCGCTTCGGAGAGGTAGACACCGCTCACACGCGCCGGGCTGATGGCTTTGGAAATGTAAACAACGGGATCGGGATCCCATTGGATGATATCGATCTTTTCATCATGCAATTCCTTGACGATGGCCTGGATGCGCACGCCCTTGACGCCCACGCACGCGCCGACGGGATCGACGCCTGCCTGCGTTGCAGAAACGGCAACTTTGGCGCGCGCGCCGGGTTCGCGCGAGATGGCGCGGATCTCGACCACGCCATGATAAATTTCAGGAACTTCATTTTCAAGCAAACGGCGCAGGAAATTGCGATGCGCGCGTGAGAGGATGATCTGCGGTCCGCGGGAACCATCCTTCACTTCGAGCACCACTGCGCGGACGCGGTCATGCACTTTGAAGCGCTCGCCGGGGATGCGTTGATTCCCCGGCAGGATGCCCTCCGCTTTCATGTCGAGACCGACCGTGGTCGCCTGGGCGTTCGTCGCCTGCACGATGCCGCTGACGATCTCGCCCACCTGGCGTTCGAAATATTGCATCTGATTGGAGCGTTCCGCTTCGCGGATGCGCTGCTGAATGACCTGACGCGCGGTCTGTGCGGCGACGCGTCCGAAATCGGCGGGGGTGGTTTCCACAATCACCATGTCGCCCAGTTGTGCATCCGGCTTTACCTTGCGCGCTTCTTCGAGCAGCACTTCGGTTTTGGGTTCGATGACCGATTCGACAACTTCCTTCTCGGCAAAGACCGACACCTTACCCGTCTCCGGATCGATTTTGGCTTCCACATGCTGGGCGGTGGACGCGTTGACAGCCCGCCGGTAGGCTGAAACCATGGCGGACTCAATCGCCCCGAGGATGATCTCCTTCGAAAGCTGCTTTTCTTCCAGCACTTCGTTGAAAGCCAGGGAAAACTCGTTCTTTGACATGCTACTTGCTCCGTATGCTCCTGTGTATTACAAGCAGAAAAGTGGGGGTTGCCCACTTCTCGATGCGTGCGGTAATCGGTTCATCGTACGGGGAATATTTTAGCATGGGCAATAAAAAGTTGCAAGATATAATTACCGGCATGAATCAACGAAACCTCGATAAAGCCGCATTGCGCGGAGAACCATCCTATGTGTGGCGGGCGGGGCAACAGCGAAGGCTCGATATGGTCATACGGGCGGCGGAGGGACGAATCAGGGGGACTATTCTGGAGAATGGTTGCGGAGTGGGAATGTACGTGGAACACCTCTCTCCTTTGGGCGGCACCGTCATAGGATTGGAATATGACTTTGAACGCACTGCCGAGGCGCGAACCCGCTCCCCGCACATCCTCAATGCCGCCGGGGAATTCATTCCGCTTCCCTCCGGGACCTTCGACCTGATCCTCAGTCACGAAGTCATCGAACACGTACAGGATGACCGCGCCGCGATTTGCGAAATGGTGCGCGTGCTGAAGCCAGGCGGACGCGCTGTCATCTTCTGCCCGAACCGCGGCTATCCATTCGAGACGCATGGCATTTACTGGAGAGACAAATATTATTTCGGCAACAAGTTGTTTGTTAACTATTTGCCGCGCCCTTTGCGCGATAAACTTGCACCGCATGTCCGTGTCTACTCAAAAAGCGACATGCAAAAACTCTTTGAAGGTCTGCCTGTCAAGTTCATCGAACGGACAATTATCTTTGGCGCCTACGACAATATCATTGCAAGGTTTGGTGCGTTCGGCAAAATCCTGCGCGCCATTTTGCAGTTCCTGGAAAAGACGCCCCTGAAAATATTGGGGTTGTCTCATTTTTGGGTGGTGGAGAAGCTATAAATGCTCGATCAAAAACAGTTCGAACGAGTGAAGCTTGCCATGCCCTTTCTGCAGCGGGCGGACGAAGCCCTTGCCGCTGAATTGAAACGCGAGGCGCAGTTTGCAACGATTCCGGCGGGGCGCGATGTCTTCGTGGATGGCGACCGGGTAGATGGAATTGCCCTGCTGCTTTCGGGCGTGGTGCGCGTGTACAAGATCGGCGAGACGGGGCGTGAAATCACGCTGTATCGTTTCGGATTGGGGCAAAGTTGCATCCTCACGGCGAATGCCATCCTCAGCCAGAAATCCTTCCCTGCCATTGCCACAGTGGAGGAGGATGCTGAAGCGGTAATGATCCCTGCGGAGGTATTCCGCGCGTGGGTGAACAAATATGACCTGTGGCGCGAGTTTGTATTTGACCTCCTTTCTGAGCGGTTGTCCACGGTCATGGCGGTGGTGGATGAGGTGGTCTTCAAACGCATGGATCGCCGCGTCGCTTCGTTGTTGTTGAGACAGGCCCGGGTTCAGAACCCGATGCGTGTCACTCATCAGGAGATTGCCGCGGAGTTGGGAAGTTCCCGTGAGGTGATCAGTCGCATTCTGGAGGATTTTTCCAAAGAAGGGCTGGTTGAGTCGGGACGGGGAACGGTCGAAGTGCTGGATTTTAAGGGACTGGAATCCCGCTCGGTTATGTGACTTTGTCACAGACGGGAATTCCCGAATCTCCTAGAATGGGGGCATCAAACTAAAACCAAAGGAGATTTTCCAATGAAACGCAATATGTCCAATACTGACCGCATTATCCGTGTACTCCTTGCCGCCTTGTTTGGCTATCTGTATTTTGGCGGCGTGGTGACGGGCACGCTTGGCATTATTCTGCTCGTGCTGGGTGGTGTGTTCCTGTTGACATCCATTGTGGCGTTCTGCCCGTTGTATGCACCATTCAAGATCAGCACCTACAAGGGATAATCCGGTCCCGGCCAAAGATGGAGCGGATGAGCAATCATCCGCTTCTCCTTCTTAACCATGAACCTGTCTCAATTTCAACATATTGTTTCCTCCGCCGGCAAACCCATCGTCGTGGATTTTTGGGCGCCTTGGTGTGCGCCATGCAGAGTGACCAAGCCCATCCTGGAAAAACTCGCCCATGAGTACGAGGGGATGGTGGTATTCCTGCCCGTCAACGCAGACGAATCGCGCGAACTACTCGAAAAATTCCAGATCATCGGTATCCCTACTGTGTTAACCCTCCGCGGCGGGAAGGTTGTAGGGCGTGTCACCGGCGCGCAGAATGAGATTGGGTACCGCGCCATGTTCGATGCGCTGGCAACCGGCAGGGAAGTGAAGCTTCTGATGTCTTCCTTTGACCGTATACTTCGTCTTGGCGCGGGTGCATTGCTTGTAACGATCGGTTTTTCGACGGGCAGCTGGATGCTGGCTGGCGTGGGAGGTATCATTGCTTTTTTAGGGGTATATGATCGTTGCCCGATCTGGCGGGCGTTGATGGGAATGTTGCATGAAAGAATAAAAAATTGACGCTGAATGGCGTCAATTTTTTATTGGTTCCCTGAAATCGTAAATGCCATCCTTGAATTCCCACCTCTTCCGGCAATTTGAGCACTCGAGGTAATCTTTTCGGTCGAGCAGGGGCGATGTTCCACAGTCGGGGCATTTGAAGAATGGGGACAGGTTGGCAAGCGCCGGGCTGGTCTCCACTCCATGCGGACCGTGCAATTCCCCGCGACGAGCCCTCACAAATACGCTTGGCGTCAATTGCCACCATGCGCCTGTCCATTGGAAGAGGGAATCGAGGAAAACGAGAACGCTTGTTGGAACGAGTCGTTTCAGAACGCCGACGCGAAAATGGGAAAGGGTCAGCGTCTTTTCGATGAAGAAACCCAGCTCCTTCAACCAGTTGCGGACGGCTTTGGGGTGAAAGTCGAAATTCAGTTCCACGAATTCGACCGGCTCCAGCGAGAACGGACTCCACTTTTGTCTGCCGAGAAGGTAGCGCAGGATCGCTTTGAGATTCAGTTTGTTGGCAAATTCAAGGATGAAAATACCGCCGGGGCGGACCACGTTCTTCACCTGTCCCAACGCTTTGGGCGCGTCTGCCATGTGATGCAGAACGCGGATCATCGTTGCCGCGTCGAAGAGCCCATCCACAAAGGGGAGGCGATAGACATCCGCCGCGACGTAGACATATTTGTCGGATGGGGCGAGCCGCGCCTGAGCCTGCGCCAGCTGGGTGCGCGAGTAATCGAGCAGGATGACGCGGTCAAAGCCGAGGTAGCGCGGTGTATTTCGTCCGGCGCCTGCCCCGAGTTCCAGAAGGAGGCGTCCGCCTTTGGGGAGGAGTCGCTTAAGGGCGATGGCTTCGGTGCGGTCCTCGTATTCGCGTCCGCCTTTCTCCCAAAAGGAGGTCTGGTAGTCGGAGCCTTCATAATTACAAATGGGGGGGGGATGGGTCATGGAATTTTTGCCTGTCAGGCGAAATGAAAAGTCGGATAGCGGGGCAATTGTACCCGACTATCCGAACTATGCCGATTACTTAGCCTTCGACCAAAACCTTTGGACGTTACAGGCGGTTAGCGACCAATGGCGCGATAGTTGAATCCCATTTCCCTCATGCGGGCGGGGTCGTAGATGTTGCGTCCATCGAAGACGACAGGCGACTTCATCAGGTCTTTTATTTTTTCCAGGTCGAGTTGTTTGAATTCATTCCATTCCGTGACTACGATCAACGCGTCGCAGCCTTCCGCCATTTTGTAGACGTTGTCGAATATCTCGACAGCCGGCATGAGCGGGGCGGCGACTTCACGTGCCACAGGGTCGTAGCCGCGCACTTTTGCGCCACCCGCGATGAGGGCGTTGGAAATATCCACCGACGGCGCGTCGCGCATGTCGTCCGTATTGGGTTTGAATGCTAGTCCGAGCAGTCCGACCGTTTTGCCTTGCAGCCCGCCAAGCATCCTTTCCACATGCTGGGTGACTTCCTTGCGGCGGTCATAGTTGACGTTCATCACTTCGTTCAGGATGCGGGGATTGAGACCCTTTTCCTTAGCCATATAGGCAAGCGCCTGCACGTCCTTGGGGAAGCAGGAACCGCCCCAGCCCAGACCGGCATCAAGGAAGTGACGCCCGATGCGGGCGTCGTAGCCCATGCCTGCCGCGACTTCCTTGACATCCGCGCCGACGAGTTCGCACAGGTCGGCGAGTTCGTTGATGAAGGAGATTTTGGTGGCAAGGAAGGCGTTACTGGCATATTTGATCATTTCTGCCGTGCGCAGGTCGGTGATGACGATGGGGGCGCGCAGGGGCAGGTGCAGCTGCGCCACCTTATTGGCGGCGTCCTTGTCGAGCGAACCGATCACGTTGCGATGCGGATTCATGAAATCGGCAATGGCTGAACCTTCGCGCAGAAACTCGGGGCAGGAGACGACTGAGAATTCGATCGGCTTGGGCTGGGCATTCTTCACAATATCCGCGACCCAGTCTCCGGTCCCAATCGGAACCGTGGATTTGTTGATGATGATGAGCGGCGCGGTCATGTTCTTTGCAATGGATGTCGCCGCCGCCTGCACGTATTGTAGGTCTGCCGCGCCGTCCACCCCCTCGGGTGTACCCACCGCGATGAAGGCGAACTCCGCGCCTTTCAGGGCTTCGGCATAGGAAGTGGTGAAGTTGATGCGTCCGCTTTTCACGTTTCGGATGACCAGTTCCTCCAAGCCGGGTTCGTAAATGGGCATGATGCCCTTTTTGAGGTTTTCGACGCGCTTTTCATCCACATCCAAGGCGACGACGCGATTTCCCAGGTCGGCAAAACAGGCGGCAGTCACCAGACCGACATAGCCCACGCCGACGACACAGATTTGTTTCATGTTGTAATACCTCTCTGTTCAAAATAGTTATCCTGCCCGTGCAGGATCGATCTACGATTGTTGCGTTGCAGTTTTCCCCTTGCGGTTCAACGCCTCCTCGATCACAGCCAGGAATCCCTCCATGTGGATGGGTTTCGACAGGTAGCCGTCGCATCCTGCCAGAAGAGCGCGCCTGCGCTCCAGCGGCAGGGTGTGAGCCGTAAGGGCATACAAGGGGATCGATTTTGTCAATTCATCGGTTTTTAACTTTTCGGCCGCGTTCCACCCATCCATTTCAGGCAACCCTAGGTCCATCAGGATCAGATCCGGTTTTTGCAAACGGGCGGCATCCACACCATCACGTCCGTTCACGGCAAGGAACACGTCATAGCCAGCGCGCTCCAAAATGAAGCGCACAAGTTCATAATTATCCATATTATCTTCGACGACCAGAATGCGTCCCTTGCTCATTTTTGATAAATATACCGCACCTCCGTCCATCGGGCAATAACGTATAATCCGTTTTATTCAGGCTTATTCTAGACTGTGGAAAGTCAAATACGTTACATGAAAATCCTTTTTGTTGTTGATGCCCGTTCCCCCATTGCTACCAATTGGATCCGCCACTTTGTCGAACGCGGGGATGAAGTGTACATTGCGTCCACCTTTTCCTGTCAGTTGGATTTTCCGGTGAAGCGGCTGGAAGTCACACCTGTGGCATTTAGCTCCGTCAAAAAGCGGACCCAACGCCCCAGCACCGCTTCCACTCGAATGCTTCGACTCGACTCAGCACAAGCCCTTGGCTTGCGTACCGTCATCCGGCATTGGCTGGGCCCCCTGACGATTCGCCGCGCCGCTCACAGAGTGCGCCGGTTTATCGAAGAGGTGAAGCCCGACCTCATCCACGCCATGCGGATTCCCTACGAGGGCATGCTCGCCGCGGACGCATACACAGGCGTTCCTCTCATCGTCTCCGTCTGGGGCAATGACTTCACGCTACATGCGCCGTCCACGTTCCTGATGAAGCACTATACCCACTGGACAATGGAAGTCGCTGATGCGCTTCATGCGGATGTCCACCGTGACGTGCGTCTTGCGCGTGAATGGGGGCTGGACGCGTCCAAACCGACGCTCGTTGCACCCGGCAACGGCGGTATCCGCACAGATGTTTTTTATCCCCCCGCCGTTCCTGTTGAAGAGCCGGTCATCATCAACCCGCGCGGGTTCCGTCCATATGTGCGTAACGACGAGTTTTTCAGGGCAATTCCGCTCGTGCTGGCGAAACACCCGAAGACGAGATTTATCTGCACCACAATGGCGGGAGAGCCGCAAGCGGAACAGTGGATTGGAAAACTGGCGATTAGGCATGCCGTGGAATTGCTGCCCCCGGTTCCCCATTTTGAAATGGCAAGCATCTTCCGTCGGGCGCAAATCGTTGTCTCGCCCAGCATTCACGACGGCACGCCCAATTCCCTGCTCGAAGGTATCGCCTGCGGATGTTTTCCAGTAGCCGGTGATCTGGAGTCCATCCGCGAATGGATCACACCGGACGAAAACGGCTTGCTGTTCAATTCCAATGACCATCGATCCATTGCGGACGTGATCATCCACGCGATAGAAAACAAAAACCTGCGGGAGGCAGCCGCAGGCTTGAATCGAGAGATCATCTCCGCACGGGCGGAGTACAAAAGCAATATGGCAAAGGCAGAGGCGTTTTACGAGAAAGTGATTGGCAAATCGTAATTGCAACTTGCCAATAACTATTAGCTCTCCCGCGGCGCTCGCAGGGAATCCAACCGCTGGCGCAATTCGATCTTACGTTCATCGGCTGCCTGGCGCACATCACTGAAGAAGCTTTCCCCGCGTGCGCGAATCTCCGCCCGCAGTTCCTCGCCCGATTCGGGAGCCAGTAACAATGCGATGGTCGAGCCGACCAGCCCGCCAACCACAACGCCGATCAAAAAGCCAAACATTCGTTTCATATGATTTCTCCTTTTGTAATGTCGTTGCGAGGGCGGTTTTCTCCGCCCAAAGCAATCTCCCATTTCGTGGAAATCCCTTTTAGGGAATATCATCCGTTTAATCGGAGATGCTACCTTGCACCGAACACAGGTACGGTATCGTCGTCGCTGCGCTCCTCCTCGTGACGACATGATTTCCAATAAAATTATTATAGATGAAATTCCGATTTTGTGGAATAATTAGAACACCGCGCGTATCCGCTTCGTGAACGCGACGGAATGTATTCAACGAGTCCAATTTGTGGCGATCGGGGGATGACCACCAAACGGCTCCTACCATAAACCGGAGGATACCATGTCCACACCTGCACCTGCATCAACGTCCATCAGCGCGTCTGCCACGCGCAAAAAGGTAACCACCCTTACCTATCGTCAAAAGAAGGAGCGCGGCGAGATCATCACTATGCTCACCGCCTACGACTATCCCACTGCCCTGGCAATGGACAAGGCTGGCGTCGATTCCATCCTTGTCGGCGATTCGCTGGCGATGGTCGTGCTCGGTTACGAGAACACGCTCCCGGTCACGATGGAGGAAATGCTTCATCATTGCCGCGCCGTGGCGCGCGGCGCTAGGACCGCCCTGCTCATCGGAGATATGCCCTTTATGTCGTATCAAGTTTCCGTCGAGGAAGCGACGCGGAATGCCGGGCGCTTCCTGCAGCAGGGCGGCATGGACGCGGTCAAACTGGAAGGCGGACGTGAACGCGTGGACGCCATCCGCTCGATCATCAGCGCGGGCATCCCGGTGATGGGGCACATCGGCCTCACGCCGCAATCCATCAACCAACTGGGCGGATTTCGCACCCAGGGCAAAACCGCTGCCGCTGCCAAACGCCTCGTGGAGGATGCGCTCCTGCTCGAAGAAGCAGGCTGTTTCAGTATTGTGCTGGAGTCGGTTCCGGCGCGGCTGGCGGAACTCATCTCGAAGCGGCTTTCCATCCCCACCATAGGCATCGGCGCGGGCGCGGGTTGTGACGGTCAGGTGCTCGTTACGCATGATGTGCTTGGTCTATTCGACCGCTTCACGCCGAAGTTCGTCAAAAAATATGCCGATTTCCACGGCGCGATGCAAAAGGTCTTTGCCGATTACATCGAAGACGTGGAAACCAAACGTTTCCCCGCCAAGGAACACACCGTGGAAATGGACGACAAAGAGTGGGAAGCGTTGTTGAAAGAAATCGGGTAAATATTGCTGTGTCATTCTGAGCGAAGCAAAGAATTTCCCGCTATCCATGATGGAGATCTTTCGCTCTCGCTCAGGGTGATAGAAATGACATGAACCTCCTCATCGTTGGCACGGGCGCGCTTGCCACGCTGTTTGCGGCGCGCCTCTCACAAGCGGGACATCACATTACCATGCTTGGCACCTGGAAGCATGGCCTGGATGCGCTGCGGGAAAACGGCGCACGCCTGATCGATTCCGACGGAAAAGAACATCGATACAACGTCCACGCCGTGGATGATCCGCGTGAATGTGCGGGGGCAAAATACGCGCTGGTGCTGGTCAAAGCCTGGCAGACGGAGCGCGCCGCCGGACAGCTTACCCACTGTCTGGCGGATGACGGACTCGCTGTCACCCTCCAGAATGGACTTGGCAATGATGAAACGCTCGCCCAAAGCCTGGGGCTGGGTCGCGTTGCCTTGGGCGTTACCACCACTGGAGCGACTTTGCTCGGTCCCGGCCTGGCGCGGGCAGGCGGGGAGGGAACCATCTCCATTCAACGGGATCAAGCGCTCGGTCCATTGGTGGAGGCGTTGAAATCCGCCGGGTTCAACGTGCAACTCGTTGAAGATGCCCGGTCACTCATCTGGGGGAAACTGGTCATCAACGCGGCGATCAATCCAGTGACGGCATTGCTGAGAGTCCCGAATGGCAAACTGCTGGAACGACCATCGGCGCGTGAGTTGATGGGGCGATTGGCGCTTGAAGCTGCGCAGGTTGCCAGCGCGGAAAACATATCCCTGCCGTTCGACGACCCTGTCGAAGCCGCGGAGGAGGTGGCACGCAAGACCGCAACGAACCGCTCCTCCATGTTGCAGGATGTCCTGCGGAATGCCCCGACCGAAATCGATGCCATTTGTGGGGCAGTGGTGCGAAACGCACAAAAGCACGAGATGGATGCTCCGGTCAATCGGGTCTGTTGGGCGCTGGTGAAGGCCTTGACCGATTAGGCAGTACGGGGGAGTTCTTCAACTTCAATCATTGCATGGTAAGATTCAGGAAATCATTCGTCACTCGGAGGTCACTCATGCGAAAGTGGCTTGGCTTCATTCTGCTGTTGGGATTATTGATGTTCCCGGCGACGGCAGGAGCGCAAAATACCATTAACCTGGAATCGGTCACCGTCGAGTTGTGGTCGGAATTCGACCAGCCGAGCATGCTTGTCATCAATGAGTTTATCCTCGCGCAGGATGTTCCGCTTCCCGCCACGGTGGCGATGCGGTTCCCAAAGGAGGGGAATCTGGTGGCGGTTGCTGTGAACCAGAGCGGCGACCTGTTCAACGCGGATTTTGAAGGAGCGGAGGAACAGGGAGATTGGCAAACCATCAAGATCAACGTGCAGACCTACGACCCCTACCGGATCGAGTATTACCAGCCCTTGACGCGCGATGGAAAGAAACGGGAGTTCGAATATCGATGGTTTGGCGAGTATGCCGTCAAGGAACTTCGTGTAAACATTCTCATCCCTTCAGACAGTACGGATGTCATCACGTCCCCGATTCTGTCGAGCACGGGCAATTCCTCGGACGGGGCATACATCCTTGGCTCCGCCACCAAAAGCGGATTGCAGGCGGGGCAATCCTACGACTTCAGGCTGGAATATGCCCGGGAAAGCGATCTGGTCACCAATTCCGGCGACAGCGTTCAGCCCTCCGCGCCCATCGATTCCGACACCCCCGGTCGCATCGCCATCGACCGGTTGCCGTACGTAATTGGCGGGGTGGGAGTGGTGTTGATCGTAATCGCACTGTTCTTTTATTGGCGGTCCACACAGTCGAGCGTAGCCACCCCGCGCCGCCGCAAACGTCAGGCTGGCGGCGAATCGACCGAGAGGCAGGCGTATTGCCACGAATGCGGCGCACGCGCTCAGGAGGGTGACCGATTCTGTCGCACGTGCGGAAGCAGGCTGAGAACTGGAGAATGACCGGCTATCGGGTTGAGTTGGTTGAAACACAACGGGACTGTCCACAGGGACAGTCCCGTTGTTCACTCAGTATCTATTTTTGAAAATTAATCATCGTCCTCTTCCGGCTTGATGCCGAGGATCTTATCGATCCGTTCGAGGATCTCAGGGGTGAGTTTGGGCGCGACCTCGCCCGCTTTCATGTTCTCATGCACCTGTTCCACCCGGCTTGCGCCCGTAATGACCGTGCTCACGAACGGATTCTTCAAACACCACGCCAGCGACAACTGCGAAAGCGAGCATCCCAATTCCCTGGCAAGTGAGTCCAGTGCCTGCACCTTGGAAAGAGTGCTTGTGTCGGTTGCATTTTCCTTGACCCATTCGAAACCTTCCAGAGACGCGCGGCTGCCCTGCGGAATTCCTTTCAAATACTTGCCTGAAAGGATGCCCGATGCCAGCGGGCTCCAGGTAGTGGAGCCGTAACCGTATTCCTTATAGAAGCGGACGTATTCACCCGAGAAGCGATGACGCCTCAACAGATTGTAGACGGGTTGCTCCATCACCGGTTTGTGCAGGTGATGCCGCTCGGCAACAGCGATGGCTTCCACGATCTCCGCCGCCGACCATTCTGACGTGCCCCAATACATTGCCTTACCCCATTCGATGATGTTGTGCATTGCCCAGACAGTCTCTTCGATGGGCGTGGTTTTGTCAGGGCGGTGGCAGAAGAGCAGGTCCACGTAATCGAGCTGGAGTCGTTCGAGCGAACCGTTGATGCCTTCGATGAGGCGCTTGCGGTTGAGCGTGTTCTTCTCGTTCACACCTTCGTGCAGTCCCCAATAGATTTTTGTCGAAACGAGATAACTGCCGCGCCGCCATTTCAATTCCTTGAGCGCCGCGCCCATCACCTCCTCTGACCTGCCGTTTGCGTAGGCCTCGGCGTTGTCGAAAAAATTCACGCCCGAGTCGTATGCCGCTGCCATGATCTCTACCGCAGCCTTGACATCTGCCTGCGTATGGAATGTGACCCACGACCCCAGCGATAATTCACTGACTCGAATCCCTGTTCTTCCCAAATGACGATATTCCATGTCTGTCTCCTGTCAAATTTGTTGAAACAATTATAATCTCCTCATGCGACGCTTGTTTCTTTCTACCTTCTGCCTTTTTCTTGTGATTGCTGCCTGTTCTCCTCAAACAACTCCTCCCACGCTTCCAGCCGGGGAGTTGCTCCCCTTCGCCACCTCGACCCAAAGCCCGCAGACGGTTCGGACACCCGAAGGACTGGTCCCGTTGACCACTCCGCTTCCCAGCCCGACGCCATTCACCTATCAGGTGCAGTCCGGCGACACGATGAGCGGCATCGCGGAGAAATTCGGCGTCTCCCTGGATTCCTTGCTCGCGGCAAACCCGGAAGTTCCCTCGAATACGATGTCGGTGGGAACAACAATCCGAATCCCAAGCGATCCCGCCAACCCCAGCGGCGAACCGACGCCAACTCCCGCGCCGTTCACGATCAAGCAGATCGAGTGTTATCCCACCACCGACGGAGGGATGTGGTGTTTTGTGTTGGCGCGCAATGATTTTTCGGAGTTCATGGAAAATGTCAGCGCACGTGTGAGTCTTGTCGATTCAAACGGCGCGGCGCTTGGAAGCCAGACCGCGTTGCTGTCGTTGAATATCCTCCCGCCGCATACTTCCCTGCCGCTGGCGGTCTATTTCCCGAATGTTCCTGTGAATGCGAAGCCTCAGGTGCAAATCCTGACCGCGATCAGGTTGCTGCCAGGCGATACCCGTTATTTGCCCGCCGTGGTGAATGACACGCTGGTGCAGGTCAATGCGGAGGGGCACAGCGCGCAAGTCAGCGGGCAGGTATTGTTGCACGGGGCGCAGGCGGCGAGTCAGGTTTGGGTGACGGGAACAGCCTACGACGAGGTGGGACGCGTGGTCGGCGTTCGCAGGTGGGAATCCAATGCAGGGTTGCCCGCAAGCGGGAGCCTTCCGTTTGAGTTTATGCTGTCCAGTCTTGGCGGGAGAATCGCGCGAGTTGAGTTTGCAGTGGAGGCGAGGCCGTAGTCTTCCAGCCTTCCCCAAATTCACCGATTTTGGGGAAGGAGTCCGAAAGAGGGGCAGGATTATTTTCCTTCCAGCCACATATACCGTTCGATTGGAATGTCGATTGGCGTGAGCACGTATCCCTTTACATACGGTTTGACAAGTCTGTAGGAAAGATGATGCACCGTGAAAAGCGCGGCCGCATCGTCCACGAGAATTTGCTCAGCTTGCTGATACATGGCGATGCGTTGGGTCACGTCCGGTTCGATGCGTGCGGCTTCGAGGAGCGAATCAAGCGCGGGGTTGGAGTACCCGCCGTTATTTTGCGCTGATCCGGTGTGAAAGAGCACATCGGCGAAGTTTTCAGGGTCGGGGTAATCAGCGCACCAGCCGCCGTTGTAGAGCTGACCGTGGTTGCCAGAATAAATCTGGTCATAGTAATAATTCGGCTCCAGGTTTTCGACCGTGATTGTGACCCCCAGATTTTGCATCCACATCTGTGCCAGTGCGGCAACGTCTGCGCTGACGTAGGTGCCTGTCCCGCCATTGGTAAACACGATGGGGGGTAGTCCATCCGGTCCGCCATATTTGGATTGCTTGAGCAATTCGCGCGCCTGCGCCGGGTCATACGGTAAACCCTTCAGCGCAATGTTGAATCCCGGCAGTCCTGGCGGATAAAGACCGATGGCTGGCAGGGCGTGACCGTCCCAAACGACATCAAGATACTGCTGGCGATTGAACGCCATTGAAAACGCCTTGCGCACGTTGACATCATCGAAAGGCGGTTGCGTCACATCGAAAACAACATAGCTTGTGCAGAGTGATACGCCCGTGTGCAGTTCGGTGAACAGCGGTTCGGTGGGGTCGGTGAATCGTTCGATGGAATATACACCGGCAATATCTACATCCCCTGTTTCATACATTTGTTGGGCGATACCGGAATAAAGCTTAACGATGATATATGGGATGGACGGCTTACCCAGGTAGAAATCGGCATTGGCTTCGTATACCATGCGCTCGAAACGCGCCCACTCGATCAAGCGGTAGGGTCCGGTGCCGTTAGGCCGGCGATACCATTCCTCGCCGTTCTCCACATTTTCCTTGTCCAAAATAAAGGCAGTGGGATAGGTGAGTTTCAGTAAAAAGTATGGCTTGGGTGTATCGATGGTGATTTGAATGGTATGGTCATCGATGACTTTGAGTCCCTTCACATGGTCAGCCTGCCCGGCCGCGTAGTCACGGATGCCGACGATGTCACCCAGATATGTCAAAGCGGTGTCAGAGGCAAGTTCGGGGCTGGCAGACCGTTCGAGCGAGTACAACACATCCTGCGCGGTGACCGGACGTCCGTTGTGGAACCTGGCATTCTGCCGAAGATGGAAAGTGTATGTCGTGCCATTGGGGTCAACCTCCCAGCTTTCGGCGAGATCGGGCGTCAAACGCAGTTGTGGGTCGAGGGAGACAAGCCCGCTGAAGATGCGTTTATCACCGGAACCGTACGTGGTATGCGGATCGTACTGACGTGGATTGGTGGATTCGCCTCCCGCCAAAACCAGAGCCTGATTCAACGGAATGTCCGTCTGCCACGCTGACGCGGGGCGCGGCGCGAGCATGGCCAGGGTGAGGAGAAGTACAAGAGTCGTGCCGGTGATTTTCCCTGTATGGATGTTACCGGGCATTTGATCCTCCCTTGCCGTTCTGGCTGCGGACGATGACACTCAATGCGATCACACCGATGAGCAGGAGAAAAACACAGCAAACCCCCAGCAGGGCAAATGTCAGCGCTAGTGGGGGACCGGTTCGGGTCGATGTTTCAACGGTTGGCGCACTGTTTGAAGAGGAAGTAGGGATTGCCGTCGGTGTGGCTTGCAGGGCGGAGGATGGCACACCAGAAATGGGGACAATAGTCGGGATAAAGGTCGGGGTGGGTTGAGCGGTCGGTTGTGCGGAAACAACCCGTGGCTTGGCGCCAATCGAGGCTCTCCAAGCGTCTTCCAGTCCTTCGATGTTGAAGCCATAGACATGTTGAAGCGCATCGTCCACGGTGTTCCCATCCCGCAAGGCGATCAGGAGCGCAGTCATTTTTTCCTGCCCGTAGGTTTCGATCAGAAATTTGACGATGCTATAGGACTGGCTGTAGGAGAGAAATGCCTTGTCTGCGACCTCTGAGAAACCCGCGCTCAGTGAGCGAACCGTAAGTAGCGTGTCATTTTGGATGGCATCTTCGAGTTGTTGCTGCGAGTTGGTATCCAGCCCGCCTTCGCTGTAGACGGCAAGACCTTCATTAAGCCAGGTGGGTACATCGCCAAGGCAGGAGAATGTCAGGTGCCCGACGAGCACATGGGTCAGTTCATGGATGACGGCCTCACGCCCCCATTCGAGGTCGTCTTCTGAGATGCCCAGGATGACGATGTTTTGTTCCGGGAATGCCTGCCCCCCCGTCCATGAGGGTTCATAGAGGATGGCGTCTTTCAAGTCGTCGGTGTTGGCGTAAATGTAGAGGTCGATGGGTTCTTCGGCTTTCAACCCGGATTGCGTTTCGTTGAAATATAGCCCGTCATGCGCGGCGTCGGCCAGGTCAACGGCAAAAGCGGAATTGCCTTCATACGAGTGGAGGCGGATGTAGTCTCCATCGTTCAAAGTCCGCCATTTGTGGACATTATCGAGCCAGGTGGCGGACTTGGTCTCACTGACGGTCTCCCTGCCGTTTGTATCGGTGACGCGCCAACGCCACCAGAGGGTGGAGCCGGGGGGAAGGGAGCCGCTCTGCCGCATTTCCCAAGTCCATTCGGCGGTGACGGTCCTGCCGGGAGTGAATTGCGGAAAGGCTTTGGCGATGACCTCGCCGCAAGTTTGCTGTACATTGCCGTATTCCAGTATCACGGATTCGATATTGGAATCGCCGGTGATGGTTGCACGGAAAGTGGCTGTTTCGGGGAAGTTGAGGATGATTTCGTTGTTTGTTACAGTCGCCTGCGGGGTGGTCAATGCCGTTAAAATGGTCAGCAGGCTGAGGCTGAGAAGGGTCGCGATGATCGTTTTCCGCATGTGGTCTCCAGGGAGGATGTCTGTCTTGCAAGTGTAACATCGAACAATGTCACCTTTCAACCGCTTTTCAATCGATGAGCATTTGTTTGACGCATGTATCCCTTGCATGTATAATCTTTTTTCAAGTCTCCCAACTGGGAGATTTTCTTGAGGTAAAAATATGGCCTTACGCGGCAATCTACGGGATTTCACGATTACACAACTGCTTAATTTGATCAACCTTGCCCAAAAAACAGGCACACTGATCGTGGATGGACCCAGCGAGCAGGCGTATGTTTCCTTCCGCAACGGGAAACTTGCCTATGCCCGTATAGGTCAGGACGATGGGAGTCTTGCGGCGGTTTTGCATAAAGCCAACAAGTTGACGGTGAACCAGTATCGTGCCATTGTGGAACGTGCGGGGAAGATCAATGACAAAGAGTTGGGGCTGTTGTTGATCAATGCCGGGTATCTATCGCAGGAGGAGATTCTCCTGAATTTGCAGGGTTATTTTACGGAGATCATTCGCCGTTTGTTTACCTGGGTGGAGGGTTTCTTCCGTTTTGAAGGAGATATGCTGCCTCCCGATGACCGCATCAACGTGCGGCTCGACCTGGAAAATATCATCATCGAGGGTTCCCGCCAGTTGCGCGAGTGGGAACAATTGCAGGACGAGATTCCCAGCCTGGAGATGGCGCTGAAATTTACAGACCGCCCCCTGAAGAATGTTAATCTGAGCGTGGAGGAGTGGCGCGTCGTTTCTTATATCAACCCGAAGAATACAATGAAGCAGATTGCCCAGACGAACAAGATGAATGATCTCGAAATCCGCCGCATTGTTTACGGATTGTTACAGGCCGGGCTGGTGGAAATCGTCCGCCCGGAGGGCATGGTGATCCAGCAGCACCCAGCCATGTTCCCCACCCAGAACAAGGAAGAACAGAAATCATTGGTGAACAAGTTGATCGGGCGTATTCGTTCATTGTGATCATCCTGGTGGAAGGATAGGAATTATGCAAACAGTAAAAATGGTCGTCACGGGCCCCTTCAGTGCTGGAAAGACGGAATTTATCCAGTCTGTCAGTGAAATCGATGTCGTTTCGACCGAGCGTAAAATTTCCAGCACTGCAGAGCGTTCCGTTAAGGAATCCACCACGGTCGCGATGGACTTCGGTCGTATCACGGTGGATGAGGACCTCGTCCTGTATTTGTTTGGCACACCGGGACAGAAACGCTTTGACTTCATGTGGGAGATTCTCTCAGAGGGTATGCTGGGATTTATTGTCATGGTGGACAGCACCCGTCCGGAGACCTTCCGCGAGGCGCGCTCCATTCTGGAGACTTTCCGCGCGTACGCGCCCACACCTTATATTGTTGCCGCAAACAAACAGGATCGCGAAGATGCCTGGGACCTGGAGGACATGCGTCACGCCCTGCGGCTGGAAAGCAAGGTTAAATTCCTTCCCTGCGTTGCCACCGATAGGAACACGGTCAAGTCTGTATTACTTGAATTGCTTTACAGCATTCTTGCTGAAATGGAGTCGGGAGGATAGGGGAACCCGATCGTTGAATAGTCGTGTCATCAATCACCACTGATCAAGGGATCGTTCATTACGAGGTATACGGAAGGGGTAAACCCGTCATCCTTCTGCATGGTTGGCTCGGTTCCTGGGGACTGTGGCAGGAGACGATGGGCTACCTTGGTCGTTACTATCGTACCTATGCATTGGATTTTTGGGGATTTGGCGAATCAGGCAAAAAGCGCGATACCTACGCCGTTCAGGATTTTGTCAGCCTCGTCAACCAGTTCATGGAACAGCTTGGCATCATGCATGCCCCGCTGGTCGGCCACAGCATGGGCGGCACGGTCAGCCTGTCGGTTGCCATCCGTTACCCGGAACGGGTCAGCAAAGTCGTCGTGGTTGGCTCGCCCATCGTCGGCTCCTCCCTGGCTCCGTTGCTCAAGATTGCGGGATATCGGACCAGCGCGTTCGTCATTTTCAATATGATGGGTCCGTTCCGTTTGTTCATGAAATATTATTCCCGCGTGATCTGCTCCGACCCTCGCTTTCCGGAAATGATGGATCGGGACCTTTCCCGGACGACACTCGAATCATTCCTGCTTTCGATTGCTTCGCTTCGAAGGACCGACCTCCGCCCGATGCTTGACCAGATCAAAATCCCTGCGATGGGCATCTACGGTGACCGCGATAAAGTCGTCCACCCAAAACAATGGCAACCCATGCTGGCGGGAATTCATCATGCTCACATCGAACGATTTCCCCTTGCGGGACATTTTCCCATGCTGGAAGAGCCCCAAAAATTTGCTGAAAAACTCAAACTTTTCCTTGACCAGGACGATATCTCCCATGCGCCTCAAGTTGTCGCATCCCCCAATCCTGTACCATCTGTGACCCTCGCCCCATGACATCCACAACCGCTACGACATATTATTATCCGAATCGGATGGGGAGGATCATTCTATTATCCATGGAGGAGGTGATGGGGCGGAACGGGGTGAACGCAGTGTTGAACCTTGCATCCCTTTCCTCCCTGATCGAAAATTACCCCTTGGATAATAATGAACCGGGCTTCTCCTTCCCAACGGTAAGCAGTCTTACCGAAAATCTCGAGCAGTTGTATGGCCCACATGGTGGGCGCGGATTGGCGCTTCGTATCGGGCGCGCGTGTTTCAACTATGGTGTGCGTCAATACGGCGTCCAGATGGGACTGACCGAAATGGCGTTTCGCTTGTTACCTCTTCCTGCAAAGCTGAATGCCGGAGCGGCTGCCTTCGCCGAGCTGTTCAACAAATTTACCGACCAGAAGGTTCGTATCGAAGAGGAGGATGGAAGATTGCTCTGGCATATCGAGCGGTGCCCCCTGTGCTGGGAACGGCACGCGACCGAACCGGTATGCCATCTGGCGGTGGGATTGTTACAGGAAGCCCTCTATTGGCTTAGCGGAGGAAAAGTCTTCAACGTGGAGGAAAAGACCTGTATTGCAGTGGGAGATCCGACCTGCACGATTGTCATTGACAAAACCCCAATATATTAGGCAACCGTTAAATCCAAACAAATTTGTAGGCAGACCAGACGGTAGGGAAGGAACTTCCCGTCCCTGTTTTCTTGATTTTGTGGAATAATTGTTCACAGGTATGTTCAAGGTCATCCTCAACGCTCCGCATCCCATTTCGCCGTTCAATGAGCCCGCGCGGGATTTACGAATTCAGAACACCCCCCTCTGGTTGCATCAACGGAATGTTCTTACGCCCTACACAACGCGGGAACTCGAACTGAAACCCGGGCAACGCATGCCCATTGACCGGGAGGAGACGATTGTTTACCGGGACAACCTGTTCTTCGATGAAGAATATATTAAGGCATTCCTCACAACCGCCCGGAAGAAAAAACGCGCTTGTCGGGCGGCATTTTCCGTCGAAGACCCTGCTTTCAAAGAACATGCCCTACCGCTGTCCTCCTCCTATACTCCGGCTGGCACTTTATACCTCGCCGACCTGTGGTACTACCCCAAGGGACCCGTCGCTGATGTGGAACCGCTTGTTATTGACTTGGAAGCACGCGAATTGGGATATTACCATGTACCAACTTACATGGCGGATCAAAGCGGTGACCTGACGTTTCAGGTTCCTCTAAAGACTCTGATTGCCATTGACTCCTGGGTTCACATTTTCATTGCGGATGTGGTGTTCGGCTTGTTTTCCCGCGGGGCTCGTTTCGAGAAGCGGCTGGGCGAGGATCTTGGCTTCAAGCTGGGGATCCTGGGCCGGGCTTTGTATGAAGGGCGCCAGATCTTGGAATGCTCCAAACTGGTGAAGATTGGGAAGAATTGTGTCATTGACCCTCATGCTATCATTCACGGACCGACGACCATCGGAGATAATGTGACTATCAATGCCGGCGCGGTGATCGAGAATTGCATCATCGGGAACAATGTCAACATTTCCCAGGATGTCCAGTTGATGTTGTCAGTGGTAGGAGATGGCGCATTCCTGCCGTTCCGTGCCGCGTTATTTATGACGACCGTGATGGAAAACAGCATGATCGCCCAGAACACCTGTCTACAAATGTGCGTGGTCGGTCGTAACACCTTTATCGGCGCCGGTTCCACCTTCACGGATTACAACCTGGTCCCCGCGCCGATCCGTGCCCTGGATGGACATGGGAAGTTAAATATCTCGAACCGTCCGGTGATTGGAAGCGCTGTGGGACATAATTGCCGCTTGGGGTCGGGATTGATCGTTTATCCCGCCCGGACCATCGAATCGGATGTGGTGCTTGCGGCGTCGAAGGAACGCCGCGTCATCGACCGGGACGTCCGATATGAAGACAGCGATCACCACAAGTTCAAGTTTGCCAGCCTGCATCAGCGGTTATATCCGCGCCCCGGTGAGGGCGCACTGGAATCATGGTAGCCAGTGGATACTTTCGCATTTATCATTCATCCCATCGACCCGAAGCGGGATGTCAGCCGGAAATTTCCCTTTCTCGGACGCGTGCTGAATGAGAAACAGATCGATTTCTTTTCCACATTCTTTCCGCCCGTTTACATCTCCGAGATTGAAGGGATTCGCTCGGAAGCGACCGACAAGGAGATAAAAGGCTGGTTTATTGCCTGTCCATATACCCCCAGGCGTATGATGGAGTTGCCTGAGCGGATGGTCTATCGTAAGATCATCCAGACTGGGCGACTGGCGGAAAAACTGGGCGCGCAGATCCTGGGATTGGGTGCATTTACATCGGTGGTTGGCGACGCCGGGATTACAATTGCAAAAGCGCTGGATGTTCCGGTTACAACCGGTGATTCCTATACTGTCATGGTCGCGGTCGAGTCCATTCGCGAGGCGGCTTGCGTCATGGATATACCGCTTCAGACCTCCACTGCCGCGGTGGTGGGCGCCACAGGCGCAATCGGGCAGGTCTGTGCCGAACTGCTGGCAGACGATGTGGAGCGGTTGTACCTGATTGGTCGAAGACAGGAAAAACTCGAGGAATTGCGCGACAGGCTGATGGACCGTGCGAGAGCGCTTCGACCGGGCTCAGCACAAGCCGAACTAATTGTCAGCACGAAAATGGACGTTTTGGCGGAAGCGCAGTTGATTCTGACAGTGACGAGCGCCCTCCACGATGTCATCCGCCCGGAACATTTACAGCCTGGCAGTGTGGTGTGCGATGTGGCCCGCCCCCGTGATGTTTCTGCAATGGTGGCGGCGGCGAGAGATGATATATTAGTGATTGACGGTGGAATGGTAGATGTGCCAGGAGCCGTTGATTTCCATTTTAACTTTGGTTTTCCACCCGGAAAGGCATATGCCTGCATGGCTGAGACGATTGCCCTGGCGCTGGAAGGACGTTTTGAAGATTACACCTTGGGCAAGCATTTGACCAGGGAACGCGTCGATGAGATCGACGGGATGGCAAAAAAGCACGGCTTCCGTTTGAGCGGGTTTCGCTCGTTTGAACGCGAAGTGACGGAAGAACAAATCGAAACAGTACGCCGTAACGCGCGCAACGCGCGGAATACACGCAGAGTTCATCCGGCGTACGCGTAACTTTGGAGGCTGCTTATGGGAAAAGCCCGCCTGTTGGTAGTGGAAGACGATATCGACATTGGAAACATGCTGAAGATTTATTTCAGCGGTATGGAATTCGATGTCGATGTCGCCGTGCGCGGTGCAGATGCGCTGGAGAAAACAAAACAAAACCTGCCACATCTGATCGTGCTCGATATCATGTTGCCGGACATCGACGGCTATGAGGTGTGCCGCAATTTGCGCACCAACATGCGTACCAGTCACATCCCTGTTATTTTCCTCACGCAGAAAGATGAACGCAGTGACAAACTACAGGGACTCGAACTGGGCGCGGATGATTACATCACCAAGCCGTTCGACATCGAAGAACTCAAACTGCGAGTGCAAGGCGCCATCCGGCGTTCCGAACGTGAAAGTTTGACCGACCCCCGCTCCGGACTTCCTGCCGGGCGGCTCATCGAGGACCAGTTGCGGCGCATCATCCGAGAGAAGGGCTGGGCGCTGCTCGACGCGCGCGTCAACCACTTCGAGCCGTTTAAAGACGTGTACGGTTTCGTCGCGGGCGATGATGTGCTTCGCTTCACCGCCATGTTGATCGGTGAAGTGGTGGACGAACTGGGCACCACAGCCGACTTCATCGGTCATGCAGGCGGTGATAATTTCATCATCATCACCACAGAGGAAAAAGCCGCCGGGTTGAAAGCGCGCCTCAAGGAGAGATTCGACGAAGAGGTGCAGACCCACTATAACTTTATCGACCGCCAGCAGGGATTCATCCAGGCGCCTTCAGGCGATGGTACGGTCAAGGTTCCTTTCATGACAATGTCGGTGGGCGTGGTTTCGCCCAGCCTGCATTCCTTCGCCGATATTCGCGAGATCACTGAGCTTGCGGCGGAAGCCCGCCGCCAGGATACCGCGGCTGGCGGGTAAGGTGTTATACGAGAATGTTTGCCGGGCTGGAAGTAGGCCTCGGGTTGATCGTACTGGCAATGGTGCTGCTTGCGCCAGTGTTCTTGGTTGCCTTGTTCCGGCGCGCCCCTCGTAACGGCTTGTCTGCCCCTCAAGACGTTTCTTTTAATCCCCCTGATGTTTCACAATTGAATGAAGCTGTCATGATCGTACAGGCTGGTGGACGGGTTGAGTACCTGAACAACCTTGCCCGCGAATGGTTTGGGTTGAGCAGTGATGAACCCGCAGATCTGGAATGGGTGGTCCGACATGCCCGTCCTGCAGAGGATCTTCTCTATTTATGCGCTCGTCAGGGACAAAAGCGGCTCTCTGTTGGCGGACGGTTGGTTGAGGTGACTTCCTATCCGGTTCCTGGTACTTATCCTCTCATGCTCGTTACGATGAGAAATGTTGAACTTTCGACGAATCTGGACCAATCCCAGGCTGATTCGTCCATCTTGAAGATTATTACTGATTTTGGCAGAGACGTGTCGGCGAGTCTCGACCTCGAAGACACCATCTATGCGATCCTGTTAAATGTTTCTCACCTCGTCCCTGCGGATATCCTTGAGATAAAGACGTGGAACCCCTTCACCCAGACGCTGACACCCTATACGCTGGATACAGCCGGTTCCTCCCGAGTGATCCGTCCGCCTTACTCGCAGTTCGGTGAATTGACGAACGTGCTGGTCACACGCCGAAAACCCCTGCTTATCTCCGACACCCATATGCCGAATGTCTCCATCCCGGAGATGAACGGCAATTTTACTGTGCAGTCCTATTTAGGCTTGCCGCTCTTGGCTGACCATGAACTGGTCGGCACTCTGGAAGTCGGGCACCTCTCGTCGGGTATGCTGGGGGAGCAGGATTACAGCCTGCTTCAACTGGTCGCATCACAAGCCGCTTTCAGCATGCGAAATGCCATTCTGTACGCGAACGAACAGACTCGCTCCGCAGAACTAAGCGGTCTGGCAAATCTTGCCAAGGCAATTGGCTCTGCACAGGATTATAAAAATCTCATCAGCCGGTTGATAGAGAGCATTGTCCCACTCTTCACGGTTGATATCCTCGGCTTTTTGCTGTATGACGAGAACAAACGTACCCTCGAGGGACAGATTCCCTTCCAGGGATTGCCGTCTCACATTGTGGAAATCTACCGTACAACGATTCAACCGGACAGCCCTGCCGAAAAAATATTGCTCGAACGAAGACCATTGGTAACGCGCAACGCGGCAAACGATCCGGTTTGGCATGACCTTGGCTTGCAAAACCTTGCCCAAGCAGCAAGTTTACGGGAGTCCGTTCTCTCTCCCATGGTCTCTGGCGACCATCTTGTCGGTTATCTCCAACTTTCCAATCACCGCCAGGCAGCGGTCGAGTTTTCCGACGTGGAATTGCGGTTGATTGCCACAGTGGCGAATCAAGCCGCCGGCATCCTCCAAAATTCATTCGATGTTGAGAACACCAGGCAGCGCGTCATGCGTTCCGACGCGTTGCGCAAAATTGCAAGCCTGACCATTTCTACAACACCGCTCGATGAAATCCTCAAGGACTCCGTTCAAGAACTGGCGCGGCTTTTCCAGAGCGACCTCGCCGCCATTTTTCTCCTCGACGAAAAAGTGGGAGAACTTCGCCTGCATTCCGATTCTGTCGTCGGCGCAACCGCCGATGCCGCCAGTTCGCTTGCCCGGCTTCATGTGAACTCCCCTCAATACCGTTTCACCGTTTCGGGAAGCCGGGAACTGTTCATGTCCGGGCATCTCAGTTCGGACCGCCGAGTTCTTCCGGTCTATCGCCCGTTGGTGACATCTCTCCAGGTCGAATCGGCGATCGTTGTCCCGCTCGTCTTGCGCGATCGAAGCCTGGGCGAACTCATGCTTGGGAGCCGCAAATCCGAGTTCTTCAACAGTTACGATCTGCAAATCGTCTCCACAGCTGCAGGGCAGCTTGCCAAAGCCATCGACGATGCCGCGCGCGCCGCGCAAACAGATGAAAACCTTCACCGCCGTGTCGAACAATTGACATCCATTGCCCGCGTCAGCCGCGAGCTAAATTCGGTGGTCGACAAAAAGGCTCTCCTGGAAATCGTCCGCGACGAGGGCCTGCAAACGACACATGCCGATTGCGGCACCGTCCTTCTGCTTGACAGGAGCGCCTCCTCCGACCCGCTGCCTGTTTCCCTTTCGTTGGGCTGCCCCCTGCCTGAAACCCTCTCTGCCCTTGAGCAGCGAGTCATCGAGACCGGAGAACCGCAAATAATCCCGGATTGTGCCGCCGATGGATGGGATCCCATCCATGACGGAGTCCGGTCTGCGCTGGTAGTCCCGATTATCAGCCGCGGCAAAACGGAGGGCTTAATCCACCTCCATTCGGAACATGCGAATTTCTTCGACCAGACTTCGCTTGAAGTGACCCAATCCCTTGCCGCGCAGGCCTCTGTGGCGCTTGGCAACATCCAGCGATACCAGGAACAGCGTCAGCGCGCCGAACTTCTGCGCCGCCGCGCAGATACATTGACCAAACTCACCGAGATCAGTTACGGGTTGAACTTCGAACAACCTCTCGATCAAATGCTTCGCAGTATTGCGGTCAGTATCCGCGAATCAACCACCTTCCAGGCGGTGTTGATCAGCATCTATGAACCGGAGACCGATCTATTGCGCCGCGTGACTGGGGTCGGTTTTCCTCCCGACACGCTCGCGGAGTTGCTTTCCCGCAAGCAATCCTATGCAAGCATCCAGCAGATGCTCAAGCCAAAGTTTCGCATCAGTCGTTCCTATTTCATTCCGGTGGATGAGGCCCCGATCATTCCAGCGGATGTGCATATGGTCACCCTGGCGTTGGATGGCAAACCCGAAACGCCCAGGCAGTGGGACAAGGATGATATTCTGGTCGTCCCGCTTTACGACACTCAGGGAAAACCGCTTGGGTTGATCAGCCTCGATGACCCCAGGGATGGGATGCGTCCCGACCTGGCAACCATAGAAACATTGGAGATTTTTGCCGCACAGGCTTCGCTTGCGATTACGAACCACAAACGATTTACCGAGCTGCGTGAAAGAGCAGAGGCGCTTTCTTCGGGGTTGGAGAGGCAGCAACGTCTGATTAAGTTGACGCAGAACGACCTGCCTGTCCTGCTCCGTAAAGATTTGGATCAGACCATTGCCATCCATAATCTCGACCAGCGGGCGCAGCGCGTCCGTGCGGGGCTGGCAATCACCGAGTCTGTCAGCCGCCAGTTGGATGCTTCTTCGGCGTTGCAGGCGTTGGGACGCGAAACGTTGACCCAGCTTGGCATGTCCGTGGCATTGATCGGCGAGATGGGCGCGGAAGGCCCCAGGTTGACGAATATCCTCGGGAATGTGCCGCGTGCCACCAGCCCGGAGGCATTGTTCGGGCAACGGAATCCACTTCGGGCTTGTTTGCAGAGCGGCGAGGCCATCCTGATCTCGAGCCTCGATGAAAATCTTGAGTGGCGTGAAACTCCGCTCCTGACGGCGTTGCGCGCCAAGTCGTTGATCTGCCTGCCCATCAAGATCGAGAAAAAGACGATTGCCGCGATGCTGGCGGTCAGCCCGGAACCCATGCCGGCGTTCACGAGCGAGGATTTGCAGGTCTATCACCAGATTGGGCGTCAGACATCGGTTATTCTTCAGAATATTTCTTTGCTCAATGAAACGCGCCGCCGCCTGCAGGAGGTGAATCTCCTGCTCGATTTCAGCCGCCAGTTGCGCGGCCTGGATGCAGATCGAATTGTCCGCGCCCTGCTCGAGAGCTCGCGGCGCGCTTTGCAATCGGCTCACGCCGGTGTAGTGTTGCTCTGGGATGAGCAGATGGGGCACCTTGCCCCTCAGGCTGTCTCCGGCTATGCCGATAACGAGACGATGAAGCGGATTAGTTACCGTCTGGGCGAATCTCTGCCTGGGCAGGTCTTCGAGACCAAACATCCCCTTCGCATGGATGAAATCCAATTCACGCGCGATTATGTTTTCTCGACCGAGGGACTGTTGCTCTATCGTCAGGCGACAGGCGGACGTCTTCCGGTTTCAAGTTTGTTAATCCCGATCCAGTCGGGGGAGCAATCGGTGGGCGTGCTGGTACTGGATAATTTCAATACTCCCGGGGCGTTCACCCCCGAGGATGAGACTCTGCTCCTTTCTCTGGCGCAGCAGGTCGGGTTATCCTTGCAGAATGTACGATTGGTCAAGACGACCCAGGAACGCGCTGCCCAGTTGGAGGCGTTGACTAATGCGTCCACCACACTCACTGCAAGCTTGAAAAGCGAGGAATTGGTCTCGTCCCTGTTGGATCAGCTTGATCCGGTAATACCCTACGACACTGCCACTTTGTGGTTGAGGGAGAAAGACAGGCTCACGGTGGCGGCGGCGCGCGGTTTCCCGGATACGGAACGCCGACTCGGTCTGACAATCGCCATGGAAGACAGCATGTTGTTCAAGGAGATGATCCGTACCGGGCAGGGGATTTTAGTGGGAGATGTCCGGCAGGACCCGCGCTTCCCGCCGCTGGAGGCTCCGCGTCTTTCCTGGCTCGGTCTGCCTCTGATTTCCAAGAATGAAGTCATCGGCGTTCTGGCTTTGGAGAAGTGGCAGGCACATTTTTATTCCCGCGAACATGTCCAGGTTGGGACGACATTTGCGAGCCAGGCAGCGGTGGCTTTGGATAATGCCCGCTTGTACGAGGAGAGCATTGGACGCGCCACCGAGCTGGATCAACGATCTCAGCGCCTTGCTCTGCTCAACCGCTTCTCCTCTGCCTTGAGCGGGCTTCTTGAAGAGGACAAGATCCTTCAATTGACCGCGAAGGAATTAATGGATGCGTTGAACGCTCCCCGTGTTTCGGTTGTCATGTTCGAGCGCGGGGACGCGATATGGAAATATGTCGTCCCTGCCGGCAGGGAAAGACTTCCGAGTAAACTGCCGGATTCGCCTCTCTTCCATCGGTTACAAGAATCTTTGGGCGTTTTCGCAACAGATGCCGTCAATGCCGAGGCCGACCTGGCATCGCTGGGAAGTTTTCTGGGAGAGACGACAAGATCTCTGCTTGTGCTACCTCTCGTAAGCGGATCCAGCCTGCGGGCGCTGGTCTTCATCCACCAGAACGAAACGGTCCGCTTCAGTTTGACGGAGATCGAGCTGGCGCGTACATTGACGAACCAGGCATCCATAGCGCTGGAAAATGCGCGCTTGTATCAATCCACACTGTTGACGGCTTCCCGGTTCTCGATCCTGAACCAGGCGAGTTATCAGGTAGGCGCAAACCTCGACCCGGAGCAGGTCTATATTGCCGTGCATCAAGCCGCCAAGAAGTTGATGCCTGTAGAATCTTTTGTGATCAGCCTGTTGGATGAGGAAACGGACGAAATCGAGGGTGTTTATCTTGTGGACGGCGAGAAACGTTCCCCGGTAACCCGCATCCCGCGCGGCGAGGGCTTGAGCGGGCGCGTGATCGAAACAGGAGAGCCTTTGCTGTTGCACGGTGCTGATACCGTGGACGCGATGGGTGGCGTGACTTACGGCAGATCGGATACGCCGCTTTCAATCCTGGCTGTGCCAATGACCCTGGGCGGCAGAACGATCGGCATGCTGTCGGCGCAAAGTTATCAGCCCAATGTGTACGGCGAGGATGACCTGCAGATACTCAGTACACTGGCGAATCAGGCGGTTGTGGCAATCCAGAATGGACGCCTGTTCAACGAAACCCAACGCCTGGCACGCGAACTGGAACAGCGTGTTATCGAACGCACGGCGCAGTTGCAGCGCGAACAACAGAATACTGAGACCTTGTTGAGAATTCTCACGGAAGTTTCCTCAAGTCTCGACCTTGACCGAGCTCTAAACCGGACACTCTCCCTGCTCAACGATGCCATTGGGGCGGAACAGGGAACGATCATGCTGTTGAATGTGGAAGATAACCTTCTGCATTACCGTGCGGGCTATGGTTATCTTTCCGACAAGGTGAGCGGCGATGGACGCGGCTTCACGCTCAAAATCGGGGAGGGACTGGCAGGCTGGGTGGTGGAACACCGTGAGGCGGTGTTGATTGATGACCTGAACAAGGACTTCCGCTGGGTCAAAACAGCCTCCTCCTCCCGTGAGCACCGCAGCGCCATTGCGATGCCTTTGTTGGTGGCGGAGGACGTGATTGGTGTGCTGATGGTTTTCCATCGCAAAACGGGCTTCTTCAGCTCGGAATTGTTGAACATGGTCAAAGCCATTGCCGGGCAGGTTGCGGTGGCGATCAATAACGCACATTTGTATGAATTGATCCGCGACCAGGCGGAACGGTTGGGAAGCATGCTCCGTCGCGAACAGGAGGATGCCAGCCGGTCGCAAGCCATCCTCGAGGCTGTGGCAGACGGTGTACTGGTCACCGGCTCGAACAACCGTATTTCATTCATGAACCGTTCTGCCGAGCAGATCCTGAATTTGGAGGCAAGCCGCGTCATCGGTCAATCTCTCGAAGTGTTTGGCGGTTTATTCGGGAAGTCAGCGGGTCCGTGGATGCAAGCCATCCGCGATTGGTCTGACGCGCCCGGCGCCTATCAACAGGGCGATACCTTTGCAGAACAGATCGATCTGGAGAACGGGCGCATCGTTTTGGTGCACCTTGCGCCGGTCATCCTGCAGAGCGATTTCTTGGGCACGGTGTCCATTTTCCGCGATATTACCCATGAAGTCGAGGTGGACCGTTTGAAGTCCGAGTTTGTCGCGACCGTGAGTCACGAACTCCGGACACCGATGACTTCCATCCGCGGGTATGTGGATGTCCTGCTCATGGGCGCCGCGGGCGCGGTCAACGAGAATCAGGCGCATTTCCTGAATATTGTCAAGAACAACACAGAGCGGCTTAATATCCTCGTGAATGATCTGCTGGACATTTCCCGCATCGAATCGGGACGCGTGACCCTGTCGCCGCAAGCGCTTGATCTGCGCGAGGTTGCCGAGGATGTTATCGAAGATGTCCTGCGTCGTTCGCAGGAAGAAAACAAGCCCATGGCGCTTTCCCTCGATGCGCCGAGGAAATTGCCGGCTGTCTATGGCGATATGGAACGAGTCCGCCAGATTCTGGGAAACCTGGTTTTCAATGCGTATCATTACACCCCCGAAAATGGGACCATCACGGTGCGCATTCAACCCTTGAACGGCGGTCATGAGGTGCAGGTGGATGTAAAGGATAATGGCGTAGGCATCCCGCTTGAAGACCAGGAACGCGTATTCGAACGGTTCTATCGCGGCGAACATCCGCTGGTGCTGGCGACGCCGGGAACCGGGCTGGGCTTGTCCATCGTCAAACAAATTGTCGAAATGCACAAGGGACGCATCTGGATGAAGAGCAGCGGCATCCCGGGTGAAGGCAGTACATTCTCGTTTACACTGCCCACCTACGAATCAAAATGAGGAATCAATGGCAAAGATCTTGATTGCAGAAGACGAAAGAGATATCCGGGATTTAGTGGCATTCACCCTGCGCTTTGCAGGATACGAGGTATTTACCGCCAGCAATGGGGAGGAGGCTGTTGACCTTGCGCCCAAGGTGAACCCCGATCTCATCCTCATGGATGTCCGTATGCCTCGCATGACCGGCTATGAAGCCTGCAGGGCGATGAAAGCCAACCCTGACTTGAAGGATATCCCTGTGGTGTTTCTCTCCGCCAAAGGGCAGGAGAGTGAGATTCAGCAGGGATTGGACGCGGGCGCCGAGGAATATTTACTCAAGCCGTTCGCGCCCGACCAATTGACTACGCGTGTGAAAGCCATACTTGCAAAATTTGGGAAATAACTTTTGAGCGCCATTCTTCTTGAAGGTTCCATCGTGCATTACGAGGTGCTGGGACGCGGTCGTCCCGTCATCTTCCTGCACGGCTGGGTCGGCTCATGGAAATACTGGATTGCCTCCATGCAGGTCGCCTCGACCTCCTATCGCGCCTATGCGCTCGATCTGTGGGGATTTGGAGATACCGCTCATAACATTCTGGGATACTCGCTCGAGCAACAATCGGCATTGCTTGACCGTTTCCTGAACGAGATGGGGATCGGTAAAATTGCACTTGTCACGCACGGGCTGGGAGCGCTCGTCGGGATGAAATTCGCCTCGCTCCCGCAGAATGTGGGACGCGTCGATCGTTTAATGGCGGTCAATTGTCCCCTGAGCTATGAGGCGGTAAGTCCCCGGCTAAAAGGGGACGCGCCCTCTCCGGTCGAACTGACCGATTGGCTGTCCAGCCGTACCCCGGAGGCGAACACCGCCCTGTCCGACTCCAGCAAAGCGGACCCGAAAGCGATTACTGCTTCCATGGTCGGTTTGCAGGCGGATAATTTATATAATTCCTTCCGCAACCTGAGCACGCCCATCCCCTGTTTGCTCGTCTACGGTGAAAAGGACCAGGCAATCTCCCCGCCGGCGGACACTTCGTCCCTTTCCTCGATGACACACCCGGTTTTCCTTGAAAACTCCGGGCATTTCCCGATGATCGATGAAACCATCAAGTTCAACCGTCTGTTGACAGATTTCCTGGCTCTGGATTCGGGTGTAAGCCCAAGCGAGCTTCAGATGAAGGAGGAGTGGAAACGTCGGGTGCGCTGACAGCCATTGCGAGCGGCGCCTGAGGCGTTACGAAGCAATCCTGTATTTTTGAATTGACAGGTAGCCATTAAAGCAGTAGGATAAATATCACAATCGAACGGGGTGTCCTGCGATGCGGGACTGAGAGGAGCGAGCCGCGCTCAACCCGAATTACCTGATCCAGATCATGCTGGCGGAGGGAAAATATTGTGTCGTTTACCATCCTCCGCCGCCGGAGGATTTTTCTTTGCAAAGAATCGTCATCTTTGCGAATGGCAACCTGCCCGACCCCGACAAAGCCCGCGCCCTTTTGCGTGACGGAGACCTCATCCTTTGTGCGGACGGCGGCACACGTCATGCCCTGGCGTTGAACGTCAAACCGGACCTTGTGATCGGCGATATGGATTCCGCGCAACAGGCTGATCTGCAGCTGCTCAAGGAAACTGGCGTCACCATCGAGTTATTCCCGCGCGACAAGAACGAGACCGATCTCGAACTCGCCCTCACCCGCGCCATCGATATGAAACCGGAGCAGATTGTCATTATTGCCGCGTTGGGCGGGCGTCTCGACCAGACGTTGGGAAATCTTGCATTGCTGACCGATCCTCGCCTCTCAGCATTGGACGTTCGACTCGACGATGGGGTGGAGGAGGTTCTCCTTTGCCGAGATCAGGCTCGAATCCACGGGCGAAGCGGGAATATCGTCTCGTTGATTCCGTGGCAGGGCGCGGTCACCGAGGTCCGGACAAAAGGCTTGAAATGGTCCCTCCGCAGTGAAACACTATACCCCGACAGAACACGCGGCATCAGCAACGAAATGACCGGCAAGACAGCGTCCATTTCCATCGGATCCGGCTTGCTGTTCATTATCCATTGCCGCGCATAGATGAAAGGAAACCATGAAACGCATACTATTACTAGCCCTTCTACTATTGGCGGCATGTTCGCCGCGGGCAACGGAAACACCATCCGGTCCACAGACTATTACCATCATGACCCATGATTCATTCGCTGCCAGTGAAGAAGTGGTCAAGGCATTCGAAGACGCCAACCATGCCAAAGTTGTTTTCCTCCAAAGCGGCGATACGGGCGCAGTATTGAACAAAGCCATCCTCACGAAAGACGCGCCGCTGGCGGATGTGCTCTTCGGCGTGGATAATACCTTCCTGTCGCGCGCGCTCGATGCGGACATTTTTGAAGCGTATGAGCCGCTTGCCTTGCAGGAGATTCCTGCCGCATTCAAACTCGACCCATCGAATCGCGCCCTGCCCGTGGATTATGGCGATGTCTGTATCAACTACGATAAAAAATATTTTGCCGATCACAATTTGATTGTGCCGCAGAGCCTCGAAGACCTGACCAGACCGGAATACGCGGGCTTGCTCGTTGTGGAAAACCCCGCCACATCCTCGACCGGGCTTGCCTTTCTGTTTGCCACAGTCGCTCATTATGGCGATTCATTTACCGATTACTGGCAAGCATTGAAGGACAATGGTGTGGTCGTGGTGGATGGCTGGGAGACCGCCTACTACACCAACTTCAGCGCCTCCTCCGGCAGGGGACCTCAACCGATGGTCGTCTCGTATGGGAGTTCTCCCGCCGCGGAGGTGATCTACGCGGACCCTCCAGTGACTGACGCGCCCACCGCTTCCATCCTTGGACCCGACACCTGCTTCCGTCAAATCGAATTTGTCGGCATCCTCAAAGGGACTCAAAACCGTGCTCTCGCTGAAAAGTTTGTGGACTTCATGCTCAGCCGGCAGTTCCAGGAAGATGTCCCCCTGCAAATGTTTGTCTACCCGGTCAACCCAAATGCTAATTTGCCTGAGGCCTTCACCAAATATGCCCAAGCTCCCAAACAGACGGCCGCGCTGCCTCCTGATGTTATTGCCGAAAACCGCGATGCCTGGATTCAAGCTTGGACGGATGTTGTTCTGAAATAGCATGTCTCAAGCGATTAGCCACGGAGACACTAAGCCACGGAGTCCTTTATTGGGAAACTCTGCGCTTTCAGTGTCTCTGTGGTTAAAACGTATTTTACTTTGGGTACCGCCTCTTTCTTTTCTTGCCATCCTTTTCTTCTTTCCCCTTTCCAAAATTCTTGCGCTCACTTTCGACTTTCAAACTCTCACGGCGGACAACCTGCAACTTGCCTTTCGCGTTTTGCGTTTCACCCTTTACCAAGCCGTCCTCTCCACCCTTCTCACCCTTCTTCTCGGACTCCCCTCTGCCTATCTCTTCGCCCGCTTCGACTTTCGCGGCAAGTCCTTCCTGCGTGCCCTCACCGCTGTGCCATTCATGCTCCCAACGGTTGTCGTCGCATCATCATTCAATGCTATTTGGGGTGGGCGCGGTCTATTTTCTTTCTTCTTTCCTTCTTTCAACCTTCATCCTTCCGCCTTCACCCTTATTTTGCTCGCTCATGTCTTCTACAATGCCACCATTGTCATCCGGGTGGTTGGCAACGCCCTCTCCAGCCTGGATCCCAAGCTCGAAGCCGCCGCCCGTTCCCTCGGCGCGGACTCATTTCGCGTCTGGTGGAATGTAATATTACCATTGCTCCGTCCATCGTTATTAGCATCGTCTCTGCTTGTCTTTCTGTTTGACTTCACATCTTTTGGCGTCATCCTTTTGTTGGGAGGTTCTCAATTTTCCACCCTCGAAGTGGAAATCTACCTTCGCGTACTGAAACTCCCCAACCTTTCCCTCGCTGCACTGCTCTCCGTCATCCAACTTCTCTGCACGCTGCTCTTTTCTCTCCTCTACACACGCCTTGTAACTCGTAACCCCCAACAACTCAATCCACGTCCTGTGTTGCTTAGCCCCAAAACCTTCAAACAAAGAGTTTTCGTATCTCTATTCTGTCTTCTGCTTTCTACGTTCTTCCTTGCGCCTCTCTCCGCCCTCCCATTCCGTTCCCTCTTCCGCCTCGAAGCAGACCGCGGTCAGCGTGGTGAAGTTCAATACGGGTTCACCACCGACTACTACACCGAACTCTTTGTGAACCGCCGCGGCTCGGTCTTTTACGTCCCACCCATCCAGGCGACAGCCAATTCGCTCACGTACGCTGGTGCGACGGTCATCCTCTCGCTCCTCCTCGGTTTCCCTGCCGCCTTTGCACTTGCCAGGCCGACCCGCCTCGAAAAAGTGCTCGACCCGCTCATCATGCTTCCCCTAGGTTCCTCCGCGGTGATGCTGGGATTGGGTTTCATCATCACCTATGGACAATGGCTGACCTCGCCTCTGCTGGTTCCATTCGCTCACACGCTCGTTGCGCTGCCATTCGTCATCCGCGTATTGCAACCCGCCATTGCCTCCATCCCGGAACGATTGCGGCAAGCCGCCGCCGCCCTCGGAGCCTCCCCGTTTGAAGTTTGGAAGACCATTGACCTGCCCATCCTCCGCCGCGCCACGCTTTCGGCAGCAACCTTTGCGTTCACAATCTCTCTCGGCGAATTTGGCGCGACCCTCCTCATCTCACGCCCCGAATATCCCACCATCCCGGTTGCCATTGAACGTTTCCTCTCGCAGCCCGGCGGCTTGAACTACGGTCAAGCCATGGCAATGGCGACCATCCTCATGTCTCTCACCCTCGTCGGGATTTTGCTTATCGAAAAATTCCGCCTGCCCAAGTCGGGAGAATTCTAATGCTCGAAGTCCATCGCATCTTCAAGACGTATGAGGGCAAACTGCTCCTCGAGGACATTTCTTTCAAAGTGGACACCGGCGAGACGGTCTGCCTGCTGGGCGCGTCAGGTAGCGGCAAATCCACACTCTTGCGAATCATTGCCGGACTGGAGGAATCGGATGCAGGCTTTGTCTCGTTCAACGGCATGGACCTCACTTCGACCCCGCCTCACCTCCGGGATTTCGGTTTGGTCTTTCAAGATTACGCGCTTTTTCCTCACCTCAACGTCAACGAGAATGTAGCTTTCGGGTTGAAAATGCGTCGCCTGCCACAAACGGAGATCGCTCGGCGTGTAGCCAGTTCGTTGGAATTGGTTAACCTGACGGGGTTTGGAACAAGAAAAGTCACCGACCTGTCAGGCGGAGAACAACAGCGGGTCGCACTTGCCCGCGCCCTCGCCATTCAACCCCGCCTGCTCATGTTCGATGAACCGCTCGGCGCCCTTGACAGGACTCTGCGCGAAGGCCTGCTCAACGAACTGCGTACGATTCTGCACCATACACAGATACCTGCCATCTATGTGACTCATGACCAGGAAGAAGCCTTCACGCTGGCAGACCGGATTTTGATCCTGCACGATGGCGCGATTCTCCGAGAGGGAACACCTGCCGGCGTGTGGTCGAATCCGGGATCTGCGTATGTGGCAAAGTTTCTGGGACTGGGAAATGTCTTTGAAGGGGTGGTGAGTGATGAGCGGAAAGTGGAAACGCGATACGGTGACTTTACCGTGCAGTGTACGCACAAACACTCGAAGGGAGAGAAGGTCCATTTGCTGGCACGTCCGCTGCCGGCTGAGTCAGAAGCGAATGTTCTCCAAGGGGTTGTGAGTGATATCATCTTCCAGCAGGAACGGTTCAAGGTCACGCTTGATACTGGTTTGTACGTCTATATTGATGATGCGCCGAAGGTGGGGGAATCGATCTTGGCGCGGGTTAAGGTAGAATGTCTGGGATGAAAATCAAGGTGCAGAAAAAGAATCCTGCTGGTGAAGTGACGTATGAATACATAGGTAACCTGTTGAGCCGCGATGAGACCACACTTGTGCTGGAAGCGCTGTTTGACCGCGCCGACATGCCGTTTATGGATGTGGTCTTTAAGACAGGCGACCGTTTTGTTGAATACTATTACACTGATCGCTGGTACAACATCTTTGCCATCCATGACAGGGATGATGACAGGGTTAAAGGCTGGTATTGCAACGTCGGCAAACCGGCGATGTTCGACAATGGGGTTGTTTCGTACATTGATCTGGCATTGGATTTATGGGTTTCGGCCAATGGGAGGCAGACTGTGTTGGATGAAGACGAATTCAACGAGTTGGGACTAGATTCGGAACTGAGACAAAAGGCTTTGATTGCCTTGCAGGAATTGAAGGCATACTTTGAAACAAAGCGACCTCCGCAGTAAAAGCGGAGGTCGCTTTGTTTTGAAGAATAAAACTAATGCTTGAACAACATGAGGATGTAGGGGAAAACGGCTTGAATTTACCGCTTTTACCCGTCAATTTAGTATTGTTGATACTAAAGATTGTTCCAAGCCCAATAACCTGCTCCTGCGGCAACGAGACAGCAACAACAAAGCACCACAACACCAATGATGATGTATAAGGTCGTGTTGTTCTTTTTGGGTTCTTCAGCGACGGGGGGCATCTGGTCGTTCATGATTTCTACTCCTCTTTTGGAATGAATGAAATGATTGCCTGATTATATCAGGTTGTCTCTTTATTGGCGCGTTTATACAGCCAATAGACGATGAAGGAAGCCAGCACGACCAGCAAGGTGCCAATGAGGATGGGCAGGACGACTGCCACAATGGACAGCGCTGTAGAGATCACGTCCTCGGCAATGGACACCGGGGTGTTCCCCGCGCCGCCCGTAGTGGCAGTGACCATGGGACGCACGACCCCCGCCTTGGCGACGTGCACGGTCCCTGCGACGAGCAAGCCGCATGCCAGTGCCAGCACGGGGCTGACATCTGTAACCACATTGGCGCTGGCGGCGAAAGCAATCGCTCCTGCCGCGGGGCGGACGATGGTCTGAATTAGGTCGTTGATGTGGTTGACCGCCGGGACCTTGTCTGCCAGCATCTCGATGATGACGAGGATGCAGAGCAGGAGGATGATCCACGCGTTGGAAAGCGTATTCCAAGGCTCGTTGAGTTTGATCAGGTCGGTGTAACGGGCCAGCAGACCGACGATGAGCAGGGGAATGTAGGCATTCAGCCCGGCGCTGGCGGAGAGTCCGAATGCGGTGAATATTCCGGTGAGCAGTTGCGGCATAAAACCTCCAGTTGAGAATCAGCCCAGGGGGAACGCGCCCCAGGTTCCAGTGAGTTGGAAGCGGAGCAGGTCGATGACGGCGATCATGAGGAAGGTGAGCGTGGTCCCGGCGAGGAAGGGCATCCACATTTGCGAAAGCGAGTCGAAGGCGTTTTCCTGCCGCATGATGAGCATCCAAACCACGCTGAATACGCTGATGAGCAGAGCCAGCACCCCGAGCACGCTGAGGATGGCGATGGGATACAACACGGCAGGGTGCTCTGTGAGGATAACCAGGTCAATCAGTGCAATAATGCCCACAAGTATCCCCAGTTTTTTCCAGTCGAGCGCGCGCCCGGGATCGGCTTGCCTCCACGCGCTCTGGTTGAACGCAGGGAAGAGAATCGAAGCCAGCGCGATCCCCATCCCGCTGCCGGTGAGCAGTCTCAACGTGTTGTTGGGGATGTAAAGGTTGGGGATCGCATCGAGAGCGCCGTTGGATGTCTGTTTGAGTAGGTAGATATAGGAATTGGTACCGTCCACGCCGAACGCAACCAGGAAAAGCAGAAGTGGAATTCCCAGCCCCCAGCCGGGCATGCCGCTCTTCTTTTTGCTGGCGAAAGCATAGAAAAGCAGGGTGATACCTGCGGCATAAAATTCGCCGGTGCAGCGTGCACACAGCGGAAGCTGCCGGTCGTGGATGTGGAAGGAACGTTCGTCGATGCGGTGGCAAATGGCGTAGCCAACCGCGTCTGCCTTGCCAAGCAGACCGGGCGGAGCATAGTAGAACCAGACGGCAAAGGTGATAACAGCCGCCAGTGGGACGAGCCAGCGTATTAAATTGTTGAAACGGGGGGATTGTATGGTTGTCTGTTCCATTTCACTCATTATATGAGTATATACGATTGCGTGCAAGAAAGATTGCAGGTTTGCATTATCATTGAAGAGGGGCGGGGTTAAAACCAGGAAGCCACCCAAACATGGATGGCTTCCGTGGCGCGCTGTGGCAACCTTGTCAATTACTTGAGGAGGGATGCCACAGCGCAGGGTTTGTTACTACTATCCATGTGAGACATCACCTCCTCCTTTCTATAGGATGGCGATTCAATTTGTTTGCCCCGAATGATGCCGAAAGTATGTCACATTTCAAATCGGATGTCAATAGCCCGAAATTCGTTCTCATCAATCTGTAATCTGTTTCCAAGGTATTTTGCGGATTTGTGATACCTTTTGAGAGTTTCCGCAAGCCTCACAGGGCTATGCTTGCGAAAATTTTATCTGGAGGTCTGTATGAAAGCCAACCCGAACCGTTTCTGGTTCATTGTCGTCCTGCTCGGCTGGACGTTCGATTTCCTGTTTTGGGAGAAACCCCTCGGCGTCAATTTTGCCATTTACGTTACGCTCTGTCTCGCTACCGGGATCTTCTTCCTCCGGGCGGACGGGCTTCGTCTCCATCCACGCTCGAGCCTGCTCCTGCTGCCCATCGCGTTCCTCGCCGCGATGACTTTCCTCCGTCTCGAACCGATGACGGTCTTCCTCTCTGTGGTGATGATCGTCTTTTTAATGGGTGTTTTTACCATGACCTATCTGGGTGGGCGCTGGTTGAACTATGGACTGCTCGATTATTTGTTCGGCTACTTCCGCCTGTTTGGGAGTATGCTCGCGCGTCCTTTGGGGTTCGCGGGAGAGGTGAAACGGGAGCAGCCCGAGGGGAGCCCGAAGCGGGATTCCCGTGTCTGGCCCATCGTGCGCGGAATTGTCATTGCCCTGCCGGTGGTCGCGGTTTTTGCCTCCATCCTTGCCTCGGCGGATGTGGTCTTTGCCAAACGGCTGGATGATTTCGTCGAGTTGTTCAACATTGACAACCTGCCGGAATATATTTTCCGCCTGGCGTATATTTTGGTCTTCGCTTATGCCCTGGCGGGAACGTTCCTACATGCCGCGAAGAACGCAGATGAAAAGATTTCCGAGGACAAGTCAATGATTTCCCCGTTTCTGGGTTTCACCGAAGCGGCAATTGTGCTGGGAAGCGTGGGAGTTTTGTTTGCTTCCTTCGTAGTCGTTCAATTCCAGTATTTCTTTGGCGGGCAGGTAAATATCAGTTTTACAGGCTACACATATTCCGAGTATGCCCGCAGGGGATTTGGAGAACTTGTCATAGTGGCATTTTTCAGCCTGCTGATGTTACTCGGGCTGGGAGCCATCACCCGCCGTGAAACGGAAACGCAACGACGTGTATTCTCTGGACTCGGCGTTGCCCTGGTGGGGTTGGTGCTTGTGATGCTGGTCTCCGCTTTTCAGCGACTGGTTCTGTATGAAACTGCCTATGGTTTCTCCCGCCTGCGGACGTACACGCATGTGTTCATGATCTGGCTTGCTTTGCTTCTTGTCGTGGTCGTCGTGCTGGAGATTCTGCGCCGCGAACGGGTTGTCGCGCTTGCCATGCTTCTGGCTTTGCTGGGATTTGTGGTTTCGTTGAATGTGCTGAATGTGGATGCGTTCATTGTCAGGCACAATATCCAGCGCGAAGTCGATGGATTGGGGAAGCCTTCCAATACTTCCAATGGACGGGTTGAGTTGGATAATCAATATTTTGTTGAGCTGTCGGATGACGCTGTCCCGCCGTTAGTGGAGGCTTTTGGGGGCGAATCCCTGCCTGCCTCTGTCCGCGAAAAGATCGGTGCGGCGCTGACGTGCCGAAACCACGACCGCGAAACGGATGTTGCCCTTCCCTGGCAATCCTTTCACCTCTCCCGCATCCGCGCGGATCGCGCTTTTGAGAAGGTGAAGGATAGCCTTGCTGAGTACGAGTTTATTGGTGATGAGTATCCATTCAAGGTAACTGTGCCGGGCGGGGAGGAATATTACTGTTCACCGTATTACGCCGATTAAATTAAAAAGAAACTCCAGGACATTCCAAAATACCCCGGAGTTCCCTTTTATTGTTTTGGCTTCAACCTGGCGGTCAAGTCTCGTAATTGCACAAAAGAAATTGGTTTGATTAGCACGAAATCCACCTGATCGCGATACATCTCGCCCATGCGTGCGTCGGCAGTGGTGATGATGATCGTTGTTTTTTCAAAGCGTTTCTCCTGCTTCATTTCTGTTAAAAGTTCCCCGCCTGAAATATGCGGCAGGTGCATGTCGAGCAGGATGATGAAAGGCTCGGTTCCGGTTCTCAGTCTTTCCTGCGCGACCCTTCCATCCGGCAGGATTTCCACTTCATACCCGATGCCGCGCAACGCCTCCGCAAAGATATTTGCAAGGTCTTCATCATCTTCGATAATCAAAGCCAGTTCGTCCATCAATTCCTCCAATTTCGCACCAACTCTGTTGATGTGACCATCGGCAGGGTAATCGTAAATGTCGTTCCTTTATCCACTACGCTGTGTACATTGATTTCTCCGTTCATCAACTGGACCAATTGTTTGACGATGGAGAGTCCCAGCCCGAATCCGCCGTGGACGCGTGTGGTGGTTCCCTCCACCTGCCGGAAGGACTCAAAAATATGCGGAATTTCCGCTTCGGGGATGCCGCGCCCGGTGTCGGTCACTTCGATGCCCCACCGGGTCTCGGCGGAGCGAAACAGCCTGACAAGCACCAATCCCTGGTCGGTGAATTTAACGGCGTTGTTCACCAGGTTGACCAGGATTTGTTGCAGGCGTGTTGCATCGCCGTTGACAATGGCGGGGAGGTCGTCCTGGATTTCGCTGACCAACTTCAAGCCTTTGTCCGAGGCGGTCTTGTCCATCACGGAATGGAGGTTGTCGAGCAATTCCGACAGCCTGACTGGCGCCATTTGGATGGTCAGCTTTCCTGCCTCCATTTGTGCCTGATCAAGCAGGTCGTTAATCAAGCCGAGCAGCCGTTGTGTGTTCTTTATAATCCGGTCAGCCATGTTGACCTGTTTTTCGTTCATCGGCCCGTAAATGGCTTCCTTGAACATTTCTGCATATCCGAGAATGGCGTTGAGTGGTGTGCGCAATTCGTGCGATACCATGGCAACGAATGTGCTCTTCATTCGTTCGACCTCGGCTTCGCGTGTAAAATCACGGAAGACGATGACGGTGCCGATATTATCGCCCCTGTCGTTGTATACCTGAGCGGCGCTGACGGATAGCGTTTTTCCTGCCCATTCGACGCGAAAACCGATGGGTTGCGTATCGTGCTCGACCATGGCAAGTAGCAGGTGGCGGCTCTTGGAGGCAAGTTTGGGGTGATCGATGAGTTCCCGGAAGTTTTTGCCGACGATCATCTCTTGCGGAATTTCGAGCATGCCCCTGATGGCGGGGTTTGCCAGGGTGGCGTTCCATCGCCGATCGAAAACAATCACCCCGTCGGCAATCGAGTCGAGGATGGCCTGATTGCGACCTGCTTCGATGCGTTCGCGCTCAAGTGACGCCGCCAGCGCCTCCGTGCGTTCCACTACCACCCGGTCGAGGTTTGCATTGATGGTTCGCAGTTCATCCAGTGCCGTTTCAAGACTGCGCGCTGTCAGCCATGAAACGAGGGCGAGCATGAAGAAACCGATGACCGCAAAAATGTTAATCGGTTGTCCGATGGACATTGCCAGTCCGGAGATGATCGCGCTACTGATGATTGCGAAGAGGAAACTGGCCTGCGATGCAAGGATGAGACTGGAGACCGTGATGGGAATGGTAAAGATAAAAAGCGAGCGTCCATTCGAAAGTTGCTCGGGGCTGTCGCTGACCGAAAAAACGGCGGTCAACATTAACAGGAAGAGCAACGCGGCGAAGCGTCCGGAGTATCGCCTATTGACCTGGTAGATTCCGGCGGTACCCAAAATGGCGCCCACCGCCCCGAATAGCAGGACTCGGAAATCCGCCTCACTGACCTGTGCCACCGCCCCCGCAATAAGGATACCAACCAGCCCCAGAACCGCAGCTGCGAATGTACCCAGCAGGAGGATATTGAGCACCCGGCGACGACGCGTATCGTCAGGATCAGATGTGGGGACATTCAAGATGCGGTCAAAAAATACTTTCATGATCCATTATGACGCCAGGGCCAGCGCGCTGATCACCGCAGAGCGAATGACAAGGTTGGGGCTGTACAGGCATTTTCCAATCCAAAGAGGCGGATAGGAGCGATCCATGTGTTCCCTGAGCCAACGGGCACCGTTCTTCAGGGGCAATTTAGGGATTCGGGCAACCTTTTCGTTCCAGATCCATAGAGCTTGCATGGCATATGCCGTTTCCTCCGCCGTGGAGAGATACGTTCCCCACGAGCCGTCCCGGTTTTGAGAGTTGAGAATCCACTGTACCGAATCCTCCACCAGGTCGTTTGCCAGCCCCGCACAAGCGATGATGGCATGGGCGGTTGCATAATATGGCGATGAATGCCACTTATCGATCCAATAGGAATTGCTCCCCTTTGCTTTGCGCAGGAAGTTGATGACTTTGCTCACAGACGAGTTTTTTGTGTTCAACCCGGCCTGACCGAGCGCCCCCAACACATGGATGTTCGCACTGATGGATGGATTCACTTCCAGGTCGAAACAACGGAAATGATCTTTTTCCTCATAGAGAAGCACACTGGCCAGGTCTTTTTCGATACCGAAGCGTAGCAGTGTATCGTAGACCAGCCCCGTATCGTCGCTATCTTTTACGGAATATCCCGCCGCGAAACCGACGCCGCGTTTTGCCTGCCAGGTATTCGAAAGGAAATCAAGGTGCGGCTTCAACTTTTCGTTCTTCCTCATGCCGGGAATGAAACTCAAATTCCAAAGGGTCCAGGCGATCTCGAATACATCGAACGGTGCGACATTCGGCATGCCGCCATCAGGTTTGATCACACTGCGGAGATAGTTCAATGAAGCCGCGTCGCCCTTTTTGATGTAGGTCGCAAAATATGCCGTTGCCGACGGACTGACCCCCACCGAGCCGTTGCTTTCCTGCAAATTGGGGATGTCTAGCATATGCTTTCCATCGGTCCCAGCCATTTCGGCGGAAAAAGCGATGGTCACATACCGGTTGATCATGTTGTTTTCGAGATAGGCGAGTTTTTTGGCGCGTTGTTTGGATAGACGCCCCAGGATGCGGTTCCCTTGATTTTTGATGATCCCCAGTTTTTCAGCCTCCGCGGCCAAAGTGGGGGCGATCATTTCAAAGCCGACGGTTGCTCCGTTGGGATCAGCCTGCAACCCCTGCGTAGCGCCGCCAAGAATCCGTTGCAGGGCCTGTTTCCCGTTTTCAATCTGCACCTTATCGTGACCGCGGCGCCCCTGATAGGAGAGGGCGACCATGGCAGCAAGCGTGCAAAGCACACGGTCGTGATAATACATGGGCGCTGGCGCTCCCCATGAGCCGTCGGGCAGTTGATGTTCTGAAAGCCAGGCAAGCGCCCGGCTGCTCAGTTCCCAGTCTACATCACCAAGCCGCGCCGCCCAGGCGGTATCATAAGCGGTGCTTGCCATGTGACCGGGGCCGATCTCATCGATGAGCGTTGAGATAATATCTGTCATGGATTATCTCCCATCTCAGGGAGCCACAGGTTAAATTTCAGTTTTCCAACGCCGAGAGCATAGTCTTTATTGCGGCGATAATATTCCCTGAGCCAGTCGAGTTCCTCCCTGCCCAGTTTGGTGTAATCGGGTTCGGGTGTATGGCGGACATAGATATGGTCATAGAGAATGGCGCGTAGCTGCCGCTCTGTCATGTAAGGTGATGGGCTGATCGAAAAATATAGGTCTTCCTCCCCGGTGGATAGCAGCGGCATATCGAAGACGCTGAATTTATCGAAGCCGATAAACATACTTACAGGCGGAAGGTCTTCCCCATAATATTTTCGGATGAGGGTCTGTTTATCGGGCACGGACCCCTGCGCCAGATAATATTCCACTGACAGGCGCGAAATGGTCTCGGTCACTTCATCGGCGAAGACGCCAAAGAACAGGCGATGACCATCGTTATGCTTGGTTGCCTCTGTCACTTCGTAGATGGATTTCAAGGCGTATTCGTAGGGTGTGCCGGTCAACACATCGCGGTAGTCGCCGTAAAACCGAACCCTGACATTTTGTTGCTCGAAGAATTCGCGGTAATTTTTATCGGTGGCGGTGCGGACCAAACCATCAATACCGACTCGTTTGGTGTACTCGTCGCCGCGGCGCATCAATTCGCGCCCGAACACCGGGGCAAGGATGGTATCGATGCCGTGGTCGAAAAACATTTTGCAAAGTTCGACGTGATTTTTGATGGCTGCATCCATGTACGCGTTGAAGAAATCGTTTCCAACCTTATCCGCATGTTCGAGCAGGAACCAGCGCCGCGTCCCGTTGATGGGGAAGACGCACACCTTTTGCCCGGTCGCTTTTACCAGGGCGGCGACCTCCCCGGTGGGGAGTTGCAGAAAACGCTCAAAGGAAATCATCGGCTCCTCCACAAGCGCGGCAGAAAGCGGGGAGTCCGACGCGCATAGTCAACATAACCGGGCAGGGTCTTTGTCAGCAGGTCTTCCTCCTGTTGCGCGGCGCGGGTGAAATCCCAAAGTGTGTAGAGCAATGCCGCGAGGGTCGTCAGCGCGGGATTGACGAGGAAAAGTCCGGTTGCGATGCCAAAAAAGGATGTGATGACAGGATGGCGCATAAATTTATATGGACCGGTATCGATGACTTTATGCCCGGGTTGCACCTCCACACGTTCTGCGTAAAAATGTTGCAGGTGGACGCGCGACCAAATGTGCAATGCCAGGGCGGAGAGGATCGTTATGGTGCCGACCGCCTGAATCCATATCCCCCACGGTTCATTGATTTGCAGGCTGATGCTCGGTAACAGAATCGGCTGCAGGACAAGCACAGCGACCATTATGAAGATGAAAAGGGTGAAATCCCATGCACGCCCCGACCCGCTTGCCTGCCTTTGTTTGTCGTAGCGGCGGATAAGGATAAAATCCATCGCGTAGAACAGAAGGATGGATGCGAGTGTGGCGACCGACTGCGGGATCCCAAGCAACATGACGGTTATTCTGTTGCAACCATCTGTCTCTTTGCGCGTGTGGCGAAGCCCGCCATGCTGATCATGGCATGATTTGTATTTTCGAGATGCAACCCCAGCCTGCGTTTGACATCGTAGGCACCGCTTCCAAAACGGACAAGACGGACATTATGCAGGAATGCCTCTTCGAGTGCAGCGTACAGCAGAAGGAAGTATCCGCCGGGAACATCATCCTCCAAGCCAAGCGCCGTGGCGAGTTGGAAGCGGTTGTCACGCACCACCGCGCCGCACCCTACCAGCTTGCCTTCCCTGTGGATCTCCAGCCAGGTACCGTCGATCATGGAGAAGTTTTCGAGCAGACCGCGCGTCCAGGGATTGGGTGCAGAACCGTGCCAGATTGAGACGTTTTCAACAAGTTCCAGCGCAGCTTCCACATCAGGCACCGATGTATGTCTGCTCAGCACGATTCCGTTGCTCTCCGCCTCACGCAGGGTCTTTTTATAATGCTGGCGGTCCTTTTTGTTGCCTGCATCGAGGTAAGCCTCGAAACTTTCCCATTCGATAGGCATGTATGTCCCGGGTTCTGAAACCGTAATGGGCTCAAAGCCTGAAGGCCAGGATGGGTATTTCAGTTGTTCGGTAAGCAGGTAATCGAACACGAGAAAGGAACACCGTTGTTTTTTGAATTCTTCCTGTGCCGCGCGCGTCAGTGTGACCAGTGCTTCATCGCGAGCCGGTTCGCCGGGCAGGAGCATGGCGGAAGTATCTGCGAGAGGGGAACGGCAGACAAGCAACGGTCTGTGTTTGAGCACGGAGGCCATAAACCGACGCGCCACCTTGGGCAGGGGGAGCGGTTCGTTGTGGACCTTGAAAAGGGCGGCGCTTGCGATGGGCGTTTCTCCATCCCAAGCGATCAAGTAGGTGGGTGGGCAATCCGCCATGGCTCGCTCCCCGAAGGTGTACCATTTGTGGCTTTGAAATCCGCGACCCGCCGCAATGCGATCCCAAACCTCGGGGTCGATTTCCTGGATGCTGGTATATTTTGTAACGTTTAGTTTATTCATGCCTGCTCCCATGCAGTTCAATTGTACATTAGCCTGGCGGAACTTGTCTAACCCTGTTATTGCCTTGTAATAATAAAAATTACTTGCGCAAATTTATAATTCGCTTGGAGGTCTTTTATGGAAAATTATACCTTTCGTCTGCAGCCCGGACAGGACTTGTTCGACTCCATCGAAGCATTTGTCAGGGAAAAACACATCGAGGCGGGATGCGTACTGTCCTCGGTTGGCAGTCTGACAAAGGCGATTCTTCGCCTCGCCAACCGCAACTCTCCCTCCGAGTATACCGGGTATTTTGAGATCGTCTCCATGATTGGAACGGTTTCGATATACGGCTCCCACCTGCATATGTCCATTTCGGATAGCGATGGGAAAACCATTGGAGGTCACTTGATGAGCGGGTGTACTATCTATACCACAGCCGAGGTCGTATTGGCTGTGTTCGCCGACACAGTGTACAAGCGTGAATTCGCGGAGGACTCAGGGTATGAGGAATTGGTCGTGTACAAAAAATAGGAGCGAATTACAAACCCGCCCCCGCAGGGCATTTATCCTCTCAGCGCGGCAAGGAATTCCTCCTCGTTTCTCACCGTTTCTTTGAATCCCAGCCGTTTCCCCAGTCTTGTCAATTGCGGCGGATCCACATAAGTCGTCGCCAGAATTTCCTCCTGCCCGAGCACATCATTTGCCCTGCCGTCGAGCAAAATTTGTCCCTGTGCCATGGCGATCACCCGTTCGAAATTCTCCGCGCAAAAATCGATATCGTGTGTGATAGTGATGACCGTCTTACCGCGTTCGCGCAATGCTTTGATGACATTCGCAATGCGCGCAATGTTGGCGGCATCCTGTCCTGTCGTCGGCTCGTCGAAAATGACGATATCCGTGTCCATTGAAATGATGGATGCCAAGGCGACCATCTTGCGCCAGGTGGGGGATAGGTCATACGGATTCGTTTCCGTCTTATCGGATAACTCCGTCAACGCCAACGCGTCTTTGACCAACGCTTGGACCTGATCGCCGTTAAACCCAAGATTCTTTGGCCCGAACGCGACCTCTGTACCTACATTCTTCGAGAAAAGTTGGTCATCCGGGTTTTGAAAGACATATCCCACCCTGCGAGCGAGTTTTGCCACGGAATGTTTCCGCGTATCCCACTCCCCGATGTGAACCGAGCCTGAAGTGGGTTGCAGAAGTCCATTGAGGTGCTTGACGAGTGTTGTCTTTCCTGCGCCGTTCTGCCCGATGATTGCAACCTGTTCGCCGGTTTCAATGATGAGCGAGATGCCGCGCAACGCTTGCACACCGTCGGGATAGGAAAATTGAAGATTGGAGATTTCGATCTTCATCGTGTAAACCCCTCCACCGCCTCCTCCAGTGTGACTGGCAAGCTTTCCCTCTTCCACAAACCCAATTTCATCGCCTTCCGTGCCACGGATGTGTAACGTGAAATGCCAAACCCTTTCTCTACAAGCAAATCGGATGTCAACACCTCGCCAGGCTTTCCGTCCAGCAAAATTTGCCCTTCGTACAGGGCGATGACGCGATCCGCAAAATTGGCGATCCACTCCACTTTGTGCTCGACCAGCACGACAGTCATGCCTTTTTCCGTCATTGTGCGGATCACGCCGAAGACTTCGCGTGTGCCGATGGGATCCATTTGGGAGGTCGGTTCGTCGAGGACGAGGACCTTCGGTTGCATGACCAGGATCGAGGTCAGTGCGACGCGTTGCTGCTGTCCGCCGGAAAGCGAATAGGGGGAGCGGTCCGCCAAGTCGCTGATGCCGGTCAGCTTCATGGCATCCGTCACGCGTTGTTTCATTTCTTCGCGCGGCACGCCAATATTTTCCAATCCAAAGGCGATCTCTTCAAAGACCGTGTACTTCGCTCCGCTGATCTGGTTGAACGGATTCTGGAATGCCAGCCCCACATTCAGGACCCATTCATGAAGAGTGGACTGGCTCGATTCCTGACCGGCTACTTCTACACTGCCGGCCAGTTCACCTTTGAAAAAATGTGGAACAAATCCTGCAAGTGTATAGCACAGTGTGGATTTGCCCGCGCCATTCGGTCCGATGACCGCGACAAACTCGCCTTCTTCCACCTGCAAGGTAATATTTCGCAAAGCGGGCGTTTCGGTGAGCGGATATTTATATGTGATGTTTTGAAGATTTACGATAGCCATATTTTCGATGCCAGTGCGACAATGATGAGCGCGAGTAAGGCCCAGCGTATGATTTTATCCATATGGGTATCCGGGATGTCGTGTAGGAATGTCTTAACGCGTGTCGAAGTGAAGCCGCGCGCTTCGATGGCGATGGCGCGTTCCTCCACTTCCACCAGCGAGCCAAATACCAGCGGGCCCACCAACGGAACCAATAATCCAATTCGTTTCATAAAACTGCTCTCTGTGTCCAGTCCACGCGAACGCTGGGCTGAGATGATAGTCTGCGCTTTGGCTTGCATTTGTGGGATGATTTGAAGGGTGGAGATCAGAACATATGAAAATTGCGGGGGAAGCCCGCGGCGTGTGAGGTCGGTCATCAATTCGCTCGGATGCGTAGTTAGTAGCAAGAAGGCGAAGGCTGAGACCATGAGAAAAATGCGTGATGCGATGAGATAGGATCTCTGGACGGTTTCCACTTCAATGCTAAAGGGTCCAATACGAAAAAGTTCTGTGACTCCCCCGGGGATGAAAATACTTTGCATGACAAACATAAAACCGGCTGTCGGTAGAATCAACCTGAAGGCTACCCTTAAATAGTCTCCAAATAGTTTGGAAAAAATGGTTAGAGGCGCAATGGCCAGGCAAACTGCCAGAGATGCGGTCCAATATCCTCCACCCACTATTCCAATCACGATCAACGCCAGGGTTAAGGTTAATTTCGTGAATGGGTTGAGTGTGTGGATGGGAGAATTCTTTTTTCGATAGAAAGAAAGTCTGTCATTCATATGTTGATAATACCCGAATTAAAAATAAACGGGAGGAGATTGTCTCCTCCCGAGGGTCATGGAGTCTATTGGTTCAACAGAGGCACAACGAACACATTCGTCACGATCACCAAAATCACTACAATGACCACAGCAATGACGAGTTCGCTGGTTTTCCTCTGCTGATCCAACAGGGCATTTTCACCGTGTGGAAAACGCGCCAGAAAACGTGTTGAGAGCCCATCCAGGATGGCAAATGCCAGCAAACTTGTCGAGATCTTATCGATGGGTTCCACGATGAAATTGGTGGTCAAGACCGATTCAAGAATTCCTCTTCCCGTCTGTAACAAAAAGGCAGTAATAAGGGATGATCCGCTTGCCGATATGCCTCCCAATAAGACTGCAATGGGAGATCCCACGATGGTTGCGACTAGGGCAATCAGGAATCCTGTTACCACCACTTTCCACCAGGTCTTAAAGAAACTTGCATTGGCACACAACCCTGCTGTGAGACCGATCGCGGCGGCAACAGGAATCCAGGGCCACCAGCCTGGGTCGAAAATGATTCCAGCGACCGTATTGGAAAGGGCACCTGTCAACGCGCCTGCCCATGGACCGCAAATCACACCCACCAGAACGGTTCCAATACTATCCAAATAGACCGGTAATTTAAGCACTAATACCAGTTGACCAATGGCGATATTGATGGCAACCGCTACAGGGATGAGCACCCAGGTCGTAGTGGTGAAATCCTTCTGCATGCGTTTTGTCGCGTATGCCCATCCGAATACAACACCCAATACTGCCATGACAATCAGGAAGTTTATGAAATCTTGATTTGTGAAACCGGTTTGCATTTTGAGCGCTCCTTTTGTGATATTTGATTCCTACAACACCACTCATGTGGTTTTGTTTCATCTTTCTCCCGAAGTCACATTTTCACGCCGCGGCAGAAGGGCAAAAATCTGTTTGGGCAGGAACCTTGCAGTACCAAATGCAATCAGAGCGGCGGCGATTTTGTCAACCGGTTCTTCCACCAGGAAGTAGGCTGGATTGAGATCGGCGTTCCCGTGGATACGCATAGCGATCAAAGTGGAGGTGATGGAGGCGACCACAGAGATGATCAGCCCGGCCAACAAAACCTTCGACCAGTCTTTGAACCAGCCCAGGTTGGCCAAAATTCCTGCGGCAAGCCCGATCAGCACCGGTACGGGCCAATAAGGTGCATACCCCGGCGAGACAAGTCCCAGAATGACATTCGTAACCAGACCGGTAATTGCCCCTGCCAACGGACCCGTCACAACCGCGACGAAAATCGTCCCGACCGTATCCAGGTACAACGGCAGGTCCAATTTGGTGATCAACCAGCCGCCCGCCCCATTGACAATGACAGCAATAGGGATCAGTATCCATGTGATCGGTCGAAAATCCTGTTTGATCTTTTCCAGCACGGTATCTCTCCTTTTCAAAATAGTCCACAGCCAACGTTTATGACAATTTGAAAGCCGTAAGTGACAGCTTTTCCATCCGCTTTAAAAACAGTTCGATAAAGTCGCGTGGACGCACGCCCAGCGCCACTTTCATGTTGGCAGGCTTCTTCTCGTAGTTGTAAAAGTCAGCAAAAGTTTTACCGGTCGAAACACCGCCGGAAATATCCACGTCCACGGGCAGGGATTGATACTCACAAAGTTCAGGCGCAAACGTCAATGCCAGTGCGAGCGGATCGTTGATCACGCAACCTTTGATTCCCTGGTAAGAGTCGTGATATTCCATGTAGAAATCAGTGGCTGCTTTTATAAATTGTGGAATGGGCGATTCAATCTTGAGCAAACGTTCCACATCCGAAGCCAGCAGAACGCATTGGTAGCTCACATCCAGCGGTACGAGCGTGGTGGGAATGCCGGCATGATAGACAATGTGCGCGGCATGCGGGTCCACGAATGTGTTGAATTCTGCCAGCGGGGTGGTGTTGCCTTCGTGCCGGATGGCCCCGCCCATGATGACCAGTTCGTTGAGTGCGCCCACGATGCGCGGTTCCTTGCGGATCGCCAGAGCGACATTTGTAAGCGGACCAACTGCCACAAGCGTCATCTCCCCCGGGCTGGACAGAATCTTCTCGATGAGAAAATCGCTTCCATGCTGGGACACGGGCTTGATGCGCGGTTCCGGGAGATTTGCATATCCCAGGCCGGTGTTGCCATGCGTCTCCGGCGCCAGCAGGGAGGGTTGCACCAGCGGCAGTTCGCATCCAACAGCGAGAGGGATATGCTCGGCGTGTGCCAATTCCAGAACGGAAAGCCCATTGATCGTGGCTTGTTCCAGCGAACAATTGCCGTGAACCACACTAATGCCTTCCAGGGAAAGCTCCGGCGAAGCCAGCGCCAGCAGGATTGCCAGCGAGTCGTCGATGCCGGGGTCGGTGTCGAGGAGAATTCGTTTGGGCATGTTAACCTGTAATTCTTCTTGCCAGCGTTTCCATGCGCTGGACGAACAACTCAATGAAATCGTCGCCGCGTACTTCCATGGCAACTTTCATGTTGGCAGGCTTTTTTGTGACATTGAAAATATCGGCGAAGGTTTTGCCCATCGCGACGCCAGGGGAATGATCGACATCCACGTAATATTCCTTTAGGGTTAATAACCCAGGAGCAATGACCGTTGCCAGCGTCAGTGGATCGTGCAAGGCGCATCCGGTAAACCCCCGCTCGTAAGAGAATTTGAAATAAACCTCCACTGCCTCCTGGATAAAGCGTGAGATGGGAGAGTCGATTTTCATCAGACGATCCACATGCTCCGGTTTGAGCAGGCACTTATGCGTGGCATCCAGTGGGATCAGCGTGATGGGAATCCCGGCATGGAAAACGATATGCGCGGCATGTGGGTCCACGAAGATGTTGAACTCGGCGAGCGGAGTAACATTGCCATTTTCGTTGATTGCTCCGCCCATAATAACCAATTCTTTCACGGCTTTGGCGAATTTTGGCTCCTTGCGGATCGCCATGGCGATATTGGTCAAGGGACCGATGGGAAAGATGCTTAATTCTCCCGGTTCCGCCAGGACGCGCTCGATCAAATAATCGACAGCATGAACGCCAAGCGGCTTTGTCGTTGGCTCAGGCAAGTTCGAATTGCCGATGCCGCTTGCACCGTGCACGTCGGCAGAGGTGTACAACGGCTGGACAAGTGGAACTACACTCCCCGCGGCCACCGGGATATGATTGGCGCGGGCCAACTCCAAAACGGAGAGGGCGTTGCGCGTGGCTTTTTCGAGCGAGACATTGCCCTGCGTGGTGGTCAACGCTTCAAGCTGGACCTCCGGCGAGGCCAACGCCAATAGAAAGGCGAACGCGTCATCCACGCCGGGATCGGTGTCAATGATGATTCGTTTGGGATTCAAAACAACTCCGGGCGGCGTTCTCACCGCCGGACGGCGGCGGAGCCTTATTTGAGGAATTTTTCCACTTCTTCTTTTATCGGTAATGACGGCTGGGCGCCGAATTTGGTCGTTGCCAGTGCACCACAGGCGCATCCGCGGCGGACAGCATCTTTCAGAGATTCGTTTTCCGACAGGGCATGGGCGAACCCGCCGATGAACGCGTCACCGGCGGCAGTCGTATCCACCACATCCACTTTGAACGCATCCACATGTGTGCTGGATGCCCTGTCCACAATCAGCGCGCCTTTGCTCCCCAAGGTCACAATCACCGTTTTGGCCCCGTGTCCCAGCAGGGTGTGTGCTGCCCGTTCAGCGGAGGGAGTGTCTGTTACCTCCATGCCGGTGAGCAGGCTCAATTCCGTCTCGTTGGGGATGAGGAAGTCAGCAAGGGCAATCAATTTATCGGGCAGGGTTTGGGCTGGGGCCGGGTTGAGAATCACGCGCAGCCCGTGTTCGCGGGCGCGTTCGGCGGCGCGGAGAACCGTCAGGATGGGGATCTCTAATTGAAGCAGAAGCAGGCTGAAGCTTGAGAAAGAAGCGTATTCTACATCCGCCGCAGAGACCTTTCCGTTTGCTCCGGGCGAAAGCACGATGCTGTTTTGTCCATTCCCATCCACAATGATGGTGGCGGTCCCGGTAGATGCATCGTCGCGCTGGATGAATTGCGTGTTCACGTGATTCGATTGAAGATTGTTCAGGAGAAAATCTCCAAAGTTGTCCTTGCCTACGCGTCCCAGCATGGACACGTTCGCTCCCAACCTTGCCGCAGCAACCGCCTGATTCGCTCCCTTGCCGCCGGGAATGACTTGTAGGTTTTCGCCGCTGATGGTCTCGCCGGGTCCCGGAAAGCGCGGCGCACGGACGACGAGATCGGCATTGAGGGAGCCCACAACGAGGACATCGCGCTTTGGCACGTCTGGCATGGATGAATTGTACTCCATTTGAAATTGAAAGCCGTCATATAATCGACGCTATTCAACAATGGATTGGAATTTCATGTCGGGATGAAAAAATTAGTCTGGCCTTTCTGTTTTTATTTTCTGTTTTATGCGGCAATGGCTTCCTTCATGCCGTTCATCGTCCTTTTCTACCAGGAGTTGAATTTTAGCGGCACGCAGATCGGAGTGCTCACCGGTGTGCCTCCGCTCGTCTCATTGGCGGCGGGACCGTTCCTGACGGGGCTGGCGGATTCGACGCGGCGGCATACTTTGATCCTGGGCGTGGGGATTATCGTCGCGGCGGTCACAACATTCGTACTGCCGCTGCTCACCAGTTTTACAGCCATATTGATTCTTGTAATCGTATTCAACGTTTTTTTCTCTCCCGTGGGCTCGCTTTCTGACAGCGCCACGATGTCAATGTTGGGAGATGAGCGCGCCATGTACGGACGTGTCCGGCTGGGGGGCTCAATCGGCTGGGGACTCTTTGCACAAATCGCCGGTTTCCTGCTCTACGCCTATGGCTTGCGGATTTTGTTCTACGTTTGTACTGCTATTTCGTTGATCAATTTCTTTGTCAGCCGGAAACTTGTCTTTGGAAAGCATGAAGAAACTCATGCCGCACGCGGCAGTGCATGGATTTTTCTAACCAGCCGCCGCTGGGTTATTTTTCTACTATCCGCCTTTTTTGGCGGTCTAGGTTCCATTTCGGTGGCATCGTACCTGTCGCCTTACCTTAAGGAACTGGGCGCGAACGGCAACCAGATCGGCTTTGCCTTTTCCATTGCCACACTCGTTGAACTGCCGGTCTTCTTCTTTGGCAACCGCTTGGTCAAACGATTTACTCCGAATGGGTTATATCTCATCGCGTTGGTGTTGATCGGTGTTCGTTCATTGTTCTTTGGCGTTGTCGATACCATCCCTCTGGCGATTCTTGTACAGACAGTGGGCGGGATGTTCTACCCGGCATTTTGGTCGGCAGGCGTGGCATATGCTGACCAAAACGCTCCCGCAGGATTGAACTCCACGGCGCAGGGCATCTTCGGCGCGGCATCTTTTGGCGTTGGTTCCGCTTTCGGTGGGGTTGTCTGCGGCGTCCTGCTTGAGAGTATCGGCGGACGCGGCATGTTCCTGGTACTGGGAATCATTATTTTGGCGGGATTGGGATTGATCGAACTCTTCAAGCGGATTCTCCCCGAAAAGACGATTCCTCAATCCTAGCGGCGCCCGCCTCATTACCAAGCCGGAAGCTGGTTCCGTTATTTACTCCATTACAAACGGATTGAAATTCGTTCCCCGGTCATAGGCATCTTCATGTTCCGACCGTTTCAAGGCACTGACCACCACATACGTGACCGGTGTCATCAGCGCTTCCATGCCCACCTTGAAGACATAATTGGCGACAGTCAACGTGAAAAACAAGCTCCACGGAAAAACGCCGAACGCGGAGGCTGCCGCTACAAAGACGACCGTGTCCACCAATTCACCGACCAGCGTGCTGCCAATTGTACGCGACCACAACCAGCGACCGTTCGTCAGGATCTTCATCTTTGCCAGAACAAAAGAATTGCTAAACCCGCCCAGCCAGTAGGCGGCAAGACTGGCAAGCGCGATCCCGCCGCTGCTCATCCCGCCGAGGATGGACTGATAAGCCTTGTCTCCGGCATACTCCTGCCATGTGGCTTCTCCGGGCAACAGCCCGACAATCCAAAAGACAAGCGCCGCCAACGCCAGCGCAAAAAAACCCGTCCAGATGACGCGGCGCGAACGTTTATACCCGTAGACTTCCGTGAGGATATCGCCGAAAATATAGCTGACGGGGAAGAGGATCGTACCGGCATCGAAGGCGAGTCGAAGGCCGAGGATGCCAAAGCCCCAGTCTACGATCTTGGCGGAGGAGGCGATATTGCTGGTGATCAGCACCGCCACGAAGAGTCCAAGGATGATGTCGAAATAACGGAAATTTTTGTTGTTCATTTTCTCCAAAGAACGTCCTGAAGGTCTATTTGAGAGATATTGTTGAGTCTCATAAACCTTCGAGGCGGTTGAATCGATTATTTTTCACTTGCTCGCAAGATGATAACACCCACGATGATCAACAGACCACCGAAAAGTTGACTGCCTGCTAGCATTTCACTCAGGAAGAAATACGCCCACACTGCGGTCATGACCGGTTCCAATGTGGCGATCAAGTTTGCGGTCGTAGCGGGGATGAAGCGCATGCTCATGGTGTACAACCCAAATCCGCCGAGAGTGGGAGCGACACCGAGGAAGAAGAGAATGCCCCAGCCTTTCACCGAATCTCCCAGCCAGAGCATATCCGTAAAGAGCGGTTTGCCTGAAGCTATATCCATGCCGATATTGAAGAAGAACAGGAAGAATGTGGCAACGGCAAAGGAATAGAGCAGAGCAGTCCATGAGTCAATGTGCGCATCGGAGGCATGTTTGCCTTGCAGGTTGTAAACCCCGAAAAAGAAACCGGTCAACAGACCGAACAGGATTCCTGCCGCATTGAGTTGCCATGTTGCCGGGTCCTGTGCGCCGGAGACGAATACCAGGCCGATGAGGCTCAACCCAATGGAGATGACCTTGATCCAGCCAACCTTTTCCTTGTACACGAGGCGGCTCAGGATCGCGGTCATTGTCGGGGAAGAGAATGCCAGCACTGTGGCGACCGCCGCCCCATTGTATTGAACCGAGAATGTCCACATGGAGTTGAAGATCGCCAGCGTCAGCCCATAAAAAACCATGAACTTCCACTGCGAACGATCCAAATGAAAGCGTGAACGGCTGAATAGAAGCAGTCCTGCCAACATGCCGAACGAAACGAACAAGTCACGCCAGAAGGCAAGGACAAGCGACGGCAGGGCGTAAGTCCTGCTGAGATAGCTGATCAAGGGTCCCGTTGTTGACCACAAAATGGTGGCGACAAGCGCGATGAGATAGCCGCGCGAATAAGAAGATGTTGTTTTCATTATGTTCCAAAAAAGTGACAGCCACCCTATAAGGTAAGGTGACTGTCACAAAAGTGCCCCCACGGAGACTCGAACTCCGGTTTGAGCCTTGAGAGGGCTCCGTCCTGGGCCGCTAGACGATGGGGGCGTCTAATTGCGGGCGGGATTGTATCATTGAGAATTTGAATCGTCAACGAGAAAGACATGCACCTCGCTCGGACCATGCACCCCAATGGTGAGGGACATTTCGATGTCGCCTGTCCGTGAGGGACCGGTGATAACGACGGTGGACTTTTTCTGGCGTGTGAGGGGGAGCGCGTCGATAAGGGATGGAAGGATGTCAGATTTGTGCAGAACCGCGATGTGGAGTTCGGGCAGCAGCGAGGCATGGATCTTGCCTCCCTCGCCATCCGCTTCCAGCACGGACCCGGTATCTGCCACCCCGCAAAGAGCTTTTGTCACACCGACGCGGGTCGCGGGATTCGACGCGTGGCTGACAGTAATCCCTGCTTGTTGGAGGGCATTCTCATCCAAAACATTGGGTTCGAGGTGAATGTGGTTGACATCGCGGGATTTGAGAAGTTCGATGACTTTCTCGGTTAGCTCATTCGCGCTTGTTCGTGTGAGATGCCCGCCAACAGCGGTCAGCTCTGTGATGAATTGTTCCGTTCGGGAATTGGAAATCGGGGTTTCGGGGATTGATTCAACCGTTTTGCGAATAATCTTTTCAAGTTTCCTCGCTGTTTTTACCTCTCGGCGATGAAACTGTGCTCGAAATGGCTTGGATGCGAAGCGCGGCAAGTCCTTGCTGTAGCCCCAGCCTGTGAACGCCGGTAAACGAACCATTGCCGAGAACGGGGAAACCAGACGCGTTCCCAGCGCGGCGAAACGCTGCGATATGGCAAACAGCTTTGGGTGAGTCGCGACGCGTCCGTATATCCGCAGAAAAATAGTGGAAAGCGTCGAAAGCCCGTGTGGCGAGGATGGGGAAGTCGAGAGTGGAGATTGCCCCGCTCGTACCCGCGTCAACAACTTCGGCAGATCGATGTCCACGGGGCAGGCGTCTTTGCATGCGCCGCACAGAGACGATGCTTGGGCAAGCGGGATGAAATTGCTGCCGAACAAACCCGCCGAGATGACCGAGCCGATGGGCCCAGAGTATGGCGAGAGTGCGCCATTTTTCCCAACATAAGCATGCCCGCCAATCTCGCGGAAGACGGGACAGGCATTGAGACATGAACCACAGCGAATGCAATACAGTGACTCTTTAAGGGGTGAACTGCGAAGTCTGGTACGTCCGTTATCGAGGAGAAGGATGTGACGCTGTTGACCGTCGAGCGGCTGGTGGATGATCTGGGTGTAGACGCTGAGCTTTTGCCCGGTGGCGGAGCGGGGGAGCAGCGAGAGCATGATGGCGAGGTCATCGAAATTGCGGACGAGGCGTTCCATGCCCATCAAGGCGATGTGGACCGGCGGCAAGGTGGTAACCATGCGCCCATTGCCTTCGTTGGTGACGATGCAGATGCCGCCCGTATCGGCGATACCAAAGTTCACGCCGCTGACGCCAATATCAGCGGTGAGAAAGACCTCACGCAAAACCCTGCGCGCTGCGTTGACAAGCGTGGGAATATCTTCGGTGTACGGCTCGCTTAATTTCTCGTGGAAGAGTTGACCGACTTCCTGCCGGCGCAGGTGCACAGCAGGGGTGATGATGTGCGCCGGTTTTTCGCCGCGCAATTGGACGATGTATTCGCCGAGGTCGGTCTCGACAACGCGTATTCCTTTGGATTCGAGTGCGCGGTTGAGGTCGAGTTCCTCCGAGACCATGGATTTGGATTTGGCGATCAATACGGGCGCGTCATGACGCGCCCGTATGATGTTTGTGAAAATATTAATTGCCTCCGCTGCATCTTTGGCGCGGTGAACGGTAATTCCATTATTCCGTGCATTGAAGATGAATGTTTCGAGGTACCTATCGAGATGTTCGATCACATCGGCGCGGATGGCATGAGCCTGATTACGTCGATCCTTCCAATCGGGCAGGGAGGCGAAGGCAGCGATACGCCCGTGCACGCGGCGTTCGGCGTTCGCGTCCAGTGCGATTTGGAGCGCTTCATTTGCCAGCGATTGGCGGATATGGGCGCGGAATGGATTGGTCATTGCTTACCTCCCCGGTTCGCAAGCACTTCCGCGATGTGGATGACGCGCTGTTGTTTTTTCTGCCGGTGCAAACCGCCTGCAAGATGCATGAGGCAACCCGCTTCCGCAACGACCAGTGTGGGGGCTCCGCTCATTTCCAGATTGCTGACCTTGCGTTTCAACCACTCCGCGGAAAGTTCGGGGTGTTCTATCGAAAAGATGCCGCCAAAGCCGCAGCATTCCTCAGCATGGGGCAGGTCTACAATCCGAGCGCCTCTCACGTTTGCCAGCAGGGCGCGCGGTTGACGGTCGATGTGCATGCCGCGCGAGATGTGACAGGATGGATGATAGGTGAGAGTCCCGTTCCATTGGGCGCCCACGTCGATGATGCCGAGATAGTCCACGAGGTATTCGGTAAATTCAAAGACGCGTTTGCCCAGATCTTGCGCACGCGCCAGCCAGGCAGGATCATCCGCAAAAAGTTCAGGATAGTTATGCTTGATCATGTGCGCGCACGAACCGGATGGCATCACGATGTCACCGGTCGTTTTTTCAAAGACACGAATGGTGTGCTGTGCAATGGCGCGCGCTTCGGTTCGTAACCCGGCATTGAAGTTTGGTTGTCCGCAGCAAGTCTGATCGGGAACGAAGTCCACGGCGATGCCAAGGCGGTGGAAAATGTCCACCATTGCCTCTCCCGTTTGCGGGTAGAAAGAATCGACGAGACAGGTAATGAAAAGCTGGACGTGAGTCATAAATTCATTGTAATCCTGTTTCAGGTTACATCGTTCATTCCGAATCCTGAAAATTTGGTATGATTGCCCGCTATGAATACTTTCCGTACTCAATTGCCCGATGGTTTCGATTTACCCAAGCGGATTGCCCGCTTGAGCGAATTAGCGTACAACTTGTGGTGGACCTGGCAGCCGGAGTCGCAGCGGATTTTTGGCAGGCTTGACTATGATCTTTGGGAGCGACTGGGTCATAACCCAATCCGGCTCCTGCGCGAAGTGGATCGTTCGCGGCTTGATCTGGCCTCGAAGGATGCTGAATATCTCGCGCTCTATGACCGTATGTTTGCCAATTTTGATTCGTACATGAATCAGAAGACAACATGGATAAGTCAGTCTCATCCCAGGTTGATTGGCAGACCCATTGCTTATTTCTCGATGGAATTTGGTCTGCACGAAACGCTCCCGATCTATTCTGGCGGGCTTGGTGTTCTTGCCGGCGATCATCTCAAGGAGGCAAGCGACCTTGGCTTGCCGCTGACTGCGGTCGGCTTCATGTACGCGCAGGGGTACTTTTCCCAGCGTCTCAGTGAAGATGGCTGGCAGGAAGCGCTCAACAATGTGCTGGATTTTCACAACCTGCCCGCGCTTCCTGTGATGGATGACCACGGCAATCGCCTCACAGTGGAGGTGGAATTTCCCGACCGTTTCGTGACCCTGGGGCTGTGGGAGATCCGCGTGGGACGCGTCCCGCTGTACTTGCTCGATTCCAATCTGGATCCGAATTCTGATTTCGATAAAAATTTGACCGCCCGCCTCTATTGGTCGGACCTTGACCGCCGCGTAATGCAAGAGTTGCTGCTGGGCGTGGGTGGTGTGCGCGCGTTGCGAGCATTGGGATACAATCCCTCAGTCTGGCATATGAACGAGGGGCATGCCGCATTCCTGACCCTGGAACGCGCGCGTGAATATGTCGCAGGCGGCGATACGCTTGAGCAAGCGCTTGAAAAGACACGCAGACAGAACGTCTTTACCACGCACACGCCGGTCCCGGCGGGGAACGATGAATTCCCGCTCTGGCTGATTGAGAAATATCTGGCGGGATTCTGGCCTCAGTTGAACATTTCCCGCGACCAACTTTTCGATCTGGCGCGTCATCACATGCCGCAAGGCGAGACATTCAGCATGGGTGTGCTTGCCCTGCGCAATTCAGATGGACGCAATGCCGTTTCTGAATTGCACGGACGGGTCTCACGCCAGATGTGGCATTCGCTGTGGCCCGATGGAGAGGAAGATGAGGTTCCGATTACGCATGTGACAAACGGAGTCCATGTTTCGAATTGGATGGCGCGGCGTTTGTACGTTTTGCTGAGCCAGTATTTGGGTGCTGATTGGTACGACCATCTCGATGAGCCTGAGATGTGGAAAAAGGTGGATGCCATCCCCGATAATGAATTATGGGCGGTACGTCTGCATCTTAAACGCAAGCTGTCCTTTTACCTGCGTGAACGCGTCCGTGACCGATGGACAGTGGGCGGTTTTCACCCGGTGCAGGTGGTCTCCTCGGGTGTGTTGATCAATCCTTACGCTCTGACAATCGGGTTTGCCCGCCGCTTTGCCACGTACAAACGCGCCAGCCTTATCCTGACAGATGTCGAGCGGTTGTTGAATATCGTCAACCGCCCGAACATGCCGGTGCAGATCATCTTTGCTGGAAAGGCGCATCCCGCTGATGAGCCGGGCAAGCAGTTGATCCAACAGGTCTATCGCCAGGTCAAGCGCGCGGAAACGGGCGGACGCATTGTCTTCATCGAAGATTATGATATGAATCTGGCGCGTTATCTTGTCCAGGGCGTGGATGTGTGGATGAACACACCCCGTCGTCCATACGAGGCGAGCGGCACATCCGGCATGAAAGCCGCGCTCAACGGCGCGTTGAACTTTTCTGTGTTGGATGGCTGGTGGCGGGAAGCGTATAACGGCAGGAATGGCTGGTCGATTGGTGAGGATCGTCAGCTGGAATCGCAAAGCGTTCAGGATGCGCAGGATGCGGAAAGTTTGTATGCCACACTCGAAAATGAGATCATCCCATTGTTCTATAATCGTGACCCGAAGGAGATCTCCCATGAGTGGGTCGCGCGCATCAAGGATAACTTGAAGACGAACATCCCGCAATTTTCCACGCGCCGCATGGTGAAGGAATATGTTGAACGGTTGTATGTGAAAGCGCTGGAATGATGTTCCCTGAAATTACTGTCAATGAACTGGCCGAAAAGCTGAGATCCGAAGATAAATTTATCCTTCTGGATGTGCGCGAACCTGAAGAACTGAACCGCGCGAAAATAACGGATGCCCGACTCGAGGTCACGCCGCTGAGTCGCCTGGCGCATTCCGGTACGGCTGCGTTGTCTGAGAACGTGAGGGCGCAAAATATCCCGGTCTATGTGCTGTGTCATCATGGCAATCGCAGTACGCAGGTCACGATGTGGCTGGCGCAGCAAGGCTGGAAGAATGTCTTCAATGTGCGCGGTGGGATAGACGAGTATGCGCGCAAGGTGGATACATCGGTTGGGTTCTATTAGAGTGCATACGTTGGAAAGTTGAAAAGCTTGCAAGTTAAAAAGAAGAAGGTCGAGGATTCTACTTTTCCTCAACCTTCAACCATTTAAATCTGCGGATTTGCAAACTTACTTCCCAAACACAAACTGCCCATTCTTATAGAACAACTCACCGTCCACGTGGATTTCCGAATCCGTGCGCAGGTCGCAGATCATGTCCCAATGAATGGCGGACTTGTTGTGAGAACCCGTTTCCGGGTAGCCCGCGCCGAGCGCCATGTGGAACGTCCCGCCGATCTTTTCGTCGAAGAGGATGTTGCCGGTGAACTTGTTGATGTCGAAGTTGGTACCGATGGCGAATTCGCCCAGATAACGTGAACCGTCATCCGACTCCAACATCTTGATGAGGTAGTCCTGATTCTTCTCGGCTGTCGCTCGTTCCACACGTCCACGATTAAACGTCAATTCCGCGCCTTCCACCGCCACACCGCCGTAGATGGCGGGATACGTGAACCTTACCCAACCATTGACCGAGTCTTCGACGGGTCCAGTGTAAATCTCACCATCGGGCATATTAAACATGCCGGTGGAATTCATGAACTTGCGCCCCTTGATGGAAAGCGACAGGTCCACGTTCGGACCGCGCAGGGTGACGATATCCCTGCCTGCCAGAAAATCAATTGCCTTTTGTTGACCTGCCGCAGTACTGTTCCAATAGGCGATGGGGTCTTCTTCGTTGGCATGGACGGCAGTGAAGACAAAATCCTCATACTCCTTCAAACTCATGCCTGCATCCTGGGCATAACCGTCGGTGGGATAGAGCGTGGTGACCCATTTGAACACGCCCTCCGCGCCGCGCCTCATTTGCGAAGCGGTGATGGCGCTGATCGCCTTGCTGCGCCGTTGTGACTTTCGCGGATCCAAGCTTGAAGTCCCGCGCGTGTTGGTCGCGGAATGGATGCGGATGCGGCTCTCAAACTGATCGTATGCAATTTTGTAAAAGGTCGGAATGAAATCAAGTTGCGTGTCATTGGCGTAGGTCATGTACAGATCGTCCTGAACAAAAGGTACCATGCCGGGAAACCCGATCATCGGATGAGGGTGACCGCCCTTTTCCAGGATTTGCCTGTATAACTCGCGTACCAGCGGCTCGGCGGCGGTCGTCGCTTCAATCAGTACGCGATCACCGGGTACAATGCGGGCAGAATGTTCAACTAAAATTTTCGCAAATTTTTCAACACGGGAATCTGTCACTGAAAACTCCTTGAATTTGCCATATTTGGAGAAAAAAGCCTCTTCGCAAGGCTTTTTCGCTCTTTGCGGCATTTTTGTGAATTATATCACCGGGCTTTTCTTGCGGTATACTCTATCCGCCTCTTAGGATGAAACTACAATGAAACAACTCCTCCAAAACGTCAAAACCGGCAAATCAACCGTTGAAGATGTCCCCATCCCACTCCCGCACGAGGGACAGGCGCTGGTCAAAGTGGAGGCAAGCCTGGTCTCTGCGGGAACCGAACGCATGGTGGTCGAATTTGCCGAAAAGAGTCTGGTTGGCAAGGCGCGTTCCCGCCCCGACCTCGTCAAACAAGTCCTCGACAAAGCGCGGCGCGAGGGCATCGTTCCCACTGTGCAAGCCGCGTTCAACCGCCTCGACCAACCGATGGCGCTGGGCTATTCCTCCGCTGGCACGATCGTTGCGCTTGGCAAAAATATGCAGGGACTCAAGGTTGGTCAGCGGGTGGCGTGTGCGGGCGGCGGCTTTGCCGTCCATGCCGAATACAATGTGGTGCCGCGTAATTTGCTCACTCCGCTCCCGAAGAATGTGGATTTTGAATCCGCTGCATTCACCACTCTGGGCGCTATCGCCATGCATGGATTTCGCCTTGCCGAATCGCAGATCAGCGAGACGGTCGCGATCATTGGGATGGGACTTCTCGGACTCCTCACCGCGCAGATTGCCTCAGCCGCAGGATGCAAAGTGCTCGGCATCGATATTGACCCTCGACGGATCGCTCTCGCCTCTTCTCTCGGACTTCAAGCTGTCCGCCGCGACCAGGCTGTAGATGCCGCCCAGGCATTTACCGCCAATCGCGGCTTCGATGTGATCCTCATCTGTGCCGATACCTCCTCGAACGACCCCGTGGAGCTGGCGGGTACCATTGCCCGTGACCGTGCGCGCGTTGTGGCTACCGGCGCAGTTGGGCTGACCTTCCCTCGCAAGGTTTATTACGAAAAAGAAATCTCCTTCATCAACTCGCGTTCCTACGGACCGGGGCGGTATGATTCCTCCTATGAAGAGAATGGCAATGATTATCCCATCGGCTATGTCCGCTGGACGGAAGGACGCAACTTTCAAGCAGTGGTTGACTTGATGGCAAATGGAAAGTTGAAAGTTTTGCCGTTAATTACCCATCGTTTCCCCATCGAAAAAGCGACAACGGCATATGAAGTGATTACAGGAAAAAAGAAGGAGCCTTTCCTTGGCGTGTTGCTCACCTATCCTGAAAGAGTTGAAACACTGGAAAGTTCGAAGGTTGTCAGGCTCAATATTCCAACGTTCCAACCTTCCAACGTGGTAACGCTGGGAGTTCTCGGCGCTGGTCTCTTTGCAAACGCTGTCCTGCTCCCCGCTGTCAAAAAAGCCGGCGACATCGAATTGATTGGCATCGCCTCCGCCGGCGGTCTTCATGCCCAACATGCCGGGAAGAAATTCGGCTTTCAATACGCCGCTTCCTCTGATGATGAAATCCTTAACGACCCGAACATCAACACTGTCGCTATCCTCACCCGCCACGACTCCCACGCAGACTTGGTCGTCAAAGCATTGAAAGCAGGCAAACATGTTTTCGTGGAAAAACCGCTGGCAATCAATGCTGTTCAGCTCTCAGTGATCGGTAGGCAGCTAAAAGCCAATAGCCAATCGCTATTAACTGTAGGTTTTAATCGCCGTTTCGCTCCGCTCGCCCAACAACTTCATGCTTCACTTGCCGCTCGTCAGGAACCTCTTCATGTCCATTATCGTATCAATGCCGGTTATATTCCTCTCAACCACTGGACTCAGGACCCCGAAATCGGAGGCGGACGCATCATCGGCGAAGCCTGTCATTTCATTGATTTCATCACTTTCCTTGTCGGTGCGCCGCCGGTCTCCGTCAACGCACATGCCTTGCCCGACGGCGGCAAATACCGCGAAGACAACGTCTCCATGACCTTCACCTTCCCCGACGGCTCGATTGGGGTGGTGGATTATCTCGCCAACGGCGACAAATCCTTCCCGAAGGAACGGGTTGAGGTGTTTTGCGGGGGAATGGTCTCGGTTTTGGATGATTTTGTTTCTCTGCAGACCATCAGGGATGGAAGGAAGAAAGAGGAAAGAGGCACGCAAAATAAGGGACATGTCGCGGAGTGGAAAGCCTTTGCCAAAGTCATTCGCGAGGGCGGCGAACCGCCCATTCCTTATGAGCAACTGATCGGCGTGACCCGGTCCACCTTTGCGGCGGTGGAGTCGCTCAGAACAAATCAAACCATCAGAATGTAAAGAAGGAGTAATGCACCTGTCCTTTGCCACCACCCGCGGAATCGACCGCATTCCGCCCATGCGTCTTTACGAAAAAGTCAAAGATGCGTCCTTGGATGAAGTCAACCGCGTGGCGCGGGAAATGGAAGAGTTATAATTCCATGCGTACCCGCGCTGGCATCATCCTGATTGAAGATGGCAAGGTGGCGCTGATTGAACGTCACCGCGGGGGATTGGATTATTTTGTGTTCCCTGGCGGTGGCGTGGATGAGGACGAAACGCCTGAACAGGCCGCTCGCGAAGCAATGGAGGAATTGGGGGTGGAAGTTGTCATCCGGCGAAAGGTGGCGGTCATCCACTTTGACCAAAGCACACAGGTTTACTTTTTGGTGGAGCGGATCGGCGGCGAGTTTGGGTCAGGCACGGGGGAAGAATTTACCAATGCTGATCCGGACGACCCTCAAGAAGGGATTTATATTCCGATCTGGATGCCTGTGGATGAATTGTCCAAACATGAAAAGATCTTCCCGGCGGACTTGGCAGGACTGGTCGTCAGGTCCACCATCGAAGGATGGCCGGACGCACCCGTGATTGTCCGCGAAAGATCGAAATAGCTGAACATTTTCTTGAACGTCGGTAAATTGAAGGTCATAATAAGTCCGTTTTGCGGAACATTTTATCTTCCTCCTCGTCAACAAATTAACGCCGAATGAAAATTCATTTACCCGGAGGATCCAATGAAATCCCGATCCGTTCTGTTCACTTTGTCTATTCTTGCGGCAATGGTCATCCTTGCCGGATGTGGAGGTGCCATGTCCACTGAGGTGCCTGTTGTAGCGACCGGCTTTTTCGATGCACCTATGGAACCCGCCGCTACGGAAGCGCCCGTTGGTCCACTGTTTGAATCGAAGGAAGTGGAAGGCGCTGAAGAGGTACCCCTTCCGGGAGCGGATTCATTTGTCGTCCCGGCTTCCACCATGGCGCCCGCCTTCGAGATCAGCAATCAGGCGGGGGAGAACGTCATTGTTCAAAACACCAACCGAAAAATCATCAAAAACGCGGATGTCCGCCTGCTGGTCAGAGATACGGATGTCGCCATTGACCGAACAACCCAGATCATCGGTGATTTGGGCGGGTATATCATCAGTTCGCGCGTCTGGTACCAGGACTATTTTGGAAATAACCTGAAATACGCCACCATGACCCTCGGCATCCCCGTGGACCAGTTCGAGCGGGCGCTGACCCGCCTGCGCGAATTGGCCGTCCGCGTGCTGGATGAGAATGCATCCGGTGAAGATGTAACCGACCAGTATGTGGACTTGCAGTCCGAACTGCAAAACCTGGAAGCCACACGCGCCCGCATTCAAGAATTTCTCAAGGACGCCAAGACCGTGGACGAAGCCCTGCGTATCAATCAGGAACTGGCGAACATCGAGTCGCAGATCGAGCAGATCAAGGGGCGCATGAACTACCTTGCTGATCGCGCCGCTTTCTCGACGATCACAGTCAACTTCGAGCCTGAGTTGCCGATCCTGACGCCGACTCCCACCCCAACGATCACACCGACGTTCACGCCGCGCCCCACCTCCACGCCCATCCCATGGAAGCCCGGCGAAACCTTTACCGAAGCTAAAAACACGGTGGTCTCAGCCTATCAGGGTATCATCAACTTCCTGATCTGGCTGGTCGTGGTCATCATCCCTATTCTCCTGCCGTTTGCCCTCATCCTGTGGGCGGGGTGGAAATTATTCAGCCGTAGACCGAAAACTCCAGGCGCGTGACCTGATCGTTGGTAAATCAAAACAGGGACAATATGCACTGTCCCTGTTTTGATTCTTTGCCGGAGGTTATGCTATAAGCAACGCAGCCATGACCCCAGCCGCGCTGCACGCAAAATTGACCCAGTCGTTATCCAGCCACTTCCAGCCGCGCACCAGCACGGTGGGCGTGCCGCAGGTATGGAACGGATGTTTCTCGGTTTCCTTTTTGTCGATGGGGCAGTAGTACATGGCTTGCACCGTTCCGCCAAGGAGCGAGTCGAAAAGCGAGCCTGCAAGTCCGGCAAGAGAGATTAGTGGGAGAAGTGACCAGTCATGGGCGAACCAGGCCGCGGGTAGGGCAATGACGGCGGCGCCCATCAGCGACGCGGCCGTTCCAAAGATCGAGACTCCACCCGAGGTCCCTTTTTCGACGCGCTTCCTCAAATCGGTGATCATGCGCGGCGGAGTCGGATTCAGGACCCCCAGCTCGGTCGCCCACGTATCCGCATTGACCGCCGCCAGCGCCGCCGCGAATCCCACCCAGCCGATGCTTGATTCCGGATAAAGAGCATGGACCAGCACAAAGGCGGTTGCCAGCCCGCCATTGCCGAAGACCTGCCCCGCGTCGCGTTCATGCCCCTTCGAGAACTTTTCATCCAGCCCTTGTTTGCGTTTTTTGAACATGCGGCTGAGCGCCGACGAAGTGATAAAAAACAAAAGTAACAATATCGCCCATTGCAGACCTCCCAGCCCAAAGATGATCGTGCCGACAAAAGTTGCCGCGAACGCACCGCTTCTGTTGAGGCTGTGAGCGTGATAAGCGAGAGCTGCAATACTGACTGCGAAAATGAGGCCGATGCTGATTTGAGCGAGTTGCATTAGAGGGGAGTGGTAACGAGGAACAGGACTGCCACAAGGAATAACACCGCGCAGACCATGCTGGAGAGCCAAATGATGAACGAAAGCGGACGCGTGTTTTCCCAGCGGTAGAAATACAATCCTCCCGTCAGCCCGGTGACGAACATCAGCGAGCTGATGAGCGGCAGCAGGATGAGGCGCGCAGAGGAGGTGATGTCGTTGGGTTTGCCGAACGCGTCGAACCCGAAGGGGACGCGCTCCAGGGAGGGGATGAGGATACTCACCCAGACCACAAGGCCGAGATTGAGCAGAAATCCGCTCATCCAAAGAAAACGCGCGGCGGGGCTTTCCCATGCCTGTGTGACGATGAAGGATGGATAGACCGACTTTGGTTCGGCAGGGGTGAGGCTTCCCAATTCGGTCGCACGCGCAAAGGTGCGGACCAATGCTGCCGGGTCCCTGGGAGAGATGGCAAAGATGCGTTTTGCGGTGGCGATGAGAATCAAATTTCGCGAACTCGACGCGATGAACTCGACCAGCCCCAAGTCGGGGTGGCGACGCGTCCCCAACACGGAACCGGGCAGACGGAAACGCGGCAACGCCAGCGGATGAGACAGGTCGGTGGCAGGTCGTACCCATTCGATGTCGGTTAAGGGAATGTCTTCAACGCGCAGCCCCCACAACATGGCGAGACTGTCTCGGTCAATGTAGTAATCCGCTTTGAACAGCGCATAGGCGCGGTAGCCGAAAAAGGGCATGGGCGCAAAAGCGAGCAACGCCATGAGCAAATACACAACGAAGGACGGTCCCACCTCGGCACGCGTGAGATTTAGGAAGCCATATCCTGAAATGCCTCCCAGCACGAGGAGGATGACCCCGTGCAGGATGAGTCCATAACGTTTGGAAGGAGGAAAATGACCGACTTTGGTGGTATCCATATTCACGTTATGGGGATTATCCCGCCTTTAGATAGGATTTCACTTCTTCGACGATTCGATCAACGGCTACAAACTGATTTTCTTTTGCTGTGCGCGGCTTTAATTCCACCATCCCCTCTTTCAATCCCTTTTCACCCACCGTCACACGAATCGGGCAGCCGATCAAGTCCGCGTCGTTGAATTTCACCCCGGCGCGCTCATCGCGGTCATCGTACAGAACCGAAATACCCGCATCTTGCAATGTGTTGTACAACTCCTCCGCCTTGGCGCGCGTATCCAATTCCTTTCCGGGGACGTGCATCAGATACACATCGAACGCCGCGGTGGGATGGGGAAAGGCCAGACCCTTGGAGTCGTGATGCGCTTCCGCCAGGGCAAGCAGGATATTTTCAAGATGGAGCTCGGTGCGGGCAGCCAAACTGTCAACCGTTAAAACCGAAAGCGGATTTCCGCAGTGGATACAGGCGTCGCCTTCCTGAGCCTGAATCAAATCCGCCACGACCTCCGCCGAATAATCGCGACCGTAATTCGTATTCTTGAGATGACAGCCCGTTTCGTTCGCGCCTGCAACGAGATTCACAGACTGTGGAATCAAGTCATCGACGACGACCAACGCCTCTTTCAACCCGACAGCTGACGCGTACCCCGGAACCGCTCCGGCTCTGATAATTTCCTCCGCCGTCGCCGCGCGGACATCTCCCACCTGCGCTTTCAACTTGGCTTCGCTGACCTGCATATCCCCACGCACCACGACAAAGACGAATTTGCTGTCGCTGACGCGTGTGTACATTAACGCTTTGGCGGTCTGCTCTTTTGCGATATTGAGAAAATTTGCCAGCGATTCGATGGTGTTGCAGTCGGGGGTCGGGACCTTTTCCATCGGCAGGGGCGGATTCCCGTCTGTCCATACGGATTTGGCGAAACGCGCCAGGTCCAGCCGTTCGGTGTATTTGCAACGCGGACAATGCGCCACTTCGACATTCCCCGACGCGATGGGGAAGAAGGTCTCATTTTCGTTACCTATTGTGGACAGTAATCTTAATGCATCATCGGTTGTTTCACGCAAATGGTTGAGGGTGATTTCTCCCAATGGTGTCGGGATGTTTTCCCGCGTCAAATACCCCGCGCGGACAAGGAAGGCGAAACCCTCTGTGCGCGCGTTATTGGGTGCTTCTCGCTGGGTTTGGATGTGCAGATCGCGATATTTCATAATTTTATAAGACCCTAAAGGTCTCAGAGACCTTTAGGGTCTGTCCCTATTCTTCTTTTTTCTTCCTCGTTATCTTCCGTGTCGTTGCGCCGGTGATCTGTTCGGGTATCATGATAGGCGTCGATGCGATGGATTCCGCCTGAGCCGCCTCGGAGGGTGTGGTTTCGGGGGCAGGCTCGAGGTCCAGTTCGACCGTTTCTTCCATCCGAATTTGACCACGCAGGAAGGCGCCTTCCTCTGTCACGAACGCTGTGGTGACGACATCCCCCCACACACGCCCGGAACCGCGAATCTCCAGTTTTTGCGTCGTGATATTGCCGCGCACCGCGCCTGCCACGATGACTGTGTTAGCGCGCACATTCTGGCAGGTGACGCGTCCCGTCTCGCCGATGACGAGCATGCCGCGCAGGGCGATCTCGCCCTCGAACGCGCCCTCGATGCGGACGCCGCCCGAGCCGTTGATCGAGCCGTGCCAAATGACGCCTGACCCAAGCACGGATGTGATACGCTCGACGGCTTGTACAGCCTGCTGGGCTTCACCTTGTGGGGATTTTGTAACAGGGGTGGTGTTGCGTCTGAACATGAATTAATTGTACCGTAAAACAAAAGGGCGGACGTGCGCCTTTACGCAGTCCGCCCGTACCATTCGACATTTCCTATTCGCTTTTCTCTTGATTTTCCTTCCCGGTCATCTGCACGCCGACGGTATTGAAACCCGAATCGACATACAACACCTCGCCGGTGATGCGCGCCGAAAGATCAGATGCCAGGAATACCGCCGCATTCCCCACATCATCGATGGTCACGTTCTCGCGCATTGGCGACATGTCTGCAAAGTGCTTGTACATATCGCGGAAGCCGCCCACGCCCGCCGCCGCCAGCGTGCGGATTGGTCCAGCCGAGATGGCGTTCACACGGATCTTCTGCGGGCCCAGATCATACGCCAGGTATCGCGTGGACGATTCCAACGCCGCTTTCGCCACGCCCATTACATTGTAATGCGGTGCGACCTTCACCGAGCCGTAATACGTCAGGCACATGATCGATGCACCCGGATTTAGAATTGGAAGAAAGGCTTTCGTCATTGCAATCAACGAATAAACGCTGATGTCCATCGCGTTTTTAAAACCATCACGCGTGGTATTGTAGAACGGACCGGTCAATTCATCCCGCCCTGCAAATGCAATCGAATGCACCAGCACATCGACCCTGCCAAAGTGCCTGGCGGCTTTCTCTGCCACCGCCGCAATCTGCTCATCGCTCGTCACATCACACTCTTCGACCCATTGACAGCCCACTTTTTCCGCCAGCGGTTTGACGCGTCGTTCGAGCATCTCGCCCGCGTAACTGATTCCCAGCTTCGCGCCTTCGCGATGGAACGCCTGCGTAATACCCCACGCAATGGACTTGTCATTTGCCAAACCGAACACCAGTGCATTCTTGCCTTCAAGTAAACCCATATGCTCTCCTTGTTGTCATTGCGGACCCGTGCGAGTGGCTAAATTAACGGGAGAATTATTTCATGACGCTTTCAGCGTCACTCGCAATCACATGCTACAAAATTTTCCATCCTTTGACCAAAAACCGCCACGGCTTGGACAACCACGGCTCAGGTGTACTATTTAAACCCACACGGGGACCTTTCGTCACGGCTTTATTGGGGACCTGTATCCCCGCTTCGATCCACAAACCGGAGCTTGTTTCCGTTAAATCGACGCCATTCTCGCTCCTGCCAATCCCCATTGCCTGACAAAGCTTCCCCGGACCAAACGTATCGCGTCCATTTCGCCGCCCCGACATGACCTCCACGCCCTCAATCGGCTGGATTGCGCGGATCAACACCGCCGCCGGAAACCCCTCCCGCTCGGTGACCACATTCAGCATCCAGTGATTGCCATACGTGAAATACACGTACGCATGTCCCGGCTCGCCGTACATGACTTGTGTACGCGGCGTGAGACCCGCCCTGGCATGGCAGGCAAGGTCTTTCTGGCTGATATAAGCTTCGGCCTCGGTGATCAAACCGACCAATTTTACACCATCCAGAATCCGAACCAGCCGCGCACCGATCAATTCGCGGGCGACGGTCAGGGTGGGGCGGTTGTAAAAATCTCGGGGAAGAATATTCATTGTTTGAAAGTTTGAATATTGGCAGAGTCTGACATTTAAACTTTCAAACCCGCCAACCTATATCATTATTTGAATCTTGGATCCCGTTTCAATGTCAACCGCAGCCCCTCTGCCAGAGAGATTGACGGGCGGTAATTGAGTTTTTGGCTGGCAAGGGACACATCTGCGCAGAGACGCGAGACACCGCTGGAGGTTTTGGAGTTGTAAATCACTTCCGCTTCGTTGCCGGTGGCGCTTTGCACGGCTTTGACCAGTTCACGGATGCTGGTCTCCTTGCCGGAGCCGACATTGATGGTCAATCCGTTGATGTTGGGCGCTGTGGCCGCGGCGATCATGGCGCTGACCACATCATCCACGTAGACGTAATCCCGCGTCTGGCTTCCGTCGCTGTGAACAACGAGCGAGCCACCGCGCAGTGCCTGCTTCAAAAAGTGCGGCACCACAGGCGGGTGAGACGGCGGCAGGTGTTGCCCCGGTCCGTAAGCGTTGAAAATCCGCAGGCTGACCGTTTCAATCGCCCATAACCCGCCTATCGTGTGGACGTAATATTCCGCGGCAAGTTTTGACACCGCGTACGGCGAGCGCGGATTTGGGGTGACGGTCTCTTTCAGCGGCTGATCGGCCTGGTCGCCGTAGACAGCCCCGGACGACGCGAGAACGACACGGCGTGCGCCCACATCTCGTATCGCCTCCATGAGCGCCACCGTCCCGCCTACGTTGACGTTGTTGTAATCGCGCGGATACAGTACCGATTCGGGCACCGAGACGCGCGCCGCCAGATGGTAGACGACATCCACTTCCTGGAGGAGTGTCCACAACTTGGGGCGGTCGCTTACATCTCCGCGCGTGAAATGGACATCGGGCAGGAGTGCCTGCGGGTCACCGGTGGAGAGGTCGTCCAGCCCGCGCACCTGATGCCCCTCGCGGGCGAGTTGGTTGGCAAGCGCAGAGCCGAGAAAACCCGCGGCGCCGGTGATGAGAAAATTCATGGGATGATTATAGCATCTCCCCTGCGGTCAGATTTTGCCGTTTTCCTGATTGGGTGTCCTCGGTACCTTAATTCACTGTGATAATCCGGCTTGCAAAGCCATTTCCCTTCGAGTATCCTTGCGCATGGGAGTGGTTAGGTCCCGGTGGGCTTCCTGGTCTTCAAAACCTGTGGCGGGTCGCGTTGCGAGTCGCGGTGGGTTCGACTCCCATCCACTCCCGCCTATGATTAATCGCAGGCGACAGTTGAATTTGACTGCCGCCCCTTCCCTAAAGGTGTTTCATGTCGTTTCCCGAAATCGAAATTCTCACGAATTATGTTTCCCGGATTTTTCGAATAGAAGATGTCACAATGGGGGATTCCAAAGAATGGATCGTCCGTTACCGCGGACGAATATTGGTTGAGGATACAGCTGCCGCGTATGACCAACTGGCGGAGACGGTACATCAATATAACATCACGCCGCTCTTCCGCAAGGCGGATGACGGGAAGCATATTATTTTTCTGGTGCCAAGTCCGGTGATCCCCCCGCCGGCGGCAAAGCCGTATGTAAATCTCATTTTGTTTATCCTGACTATTTTTAGCGCGTTGTTGATTGGCGTGGATATACCGCCCGATGCCATCCCTGCCGATGGTTCCATCCCGATTTTATTCATGCTCCGTCACATAGTTACCGGCTGGCCTTTTGCGTTGAGCATGATGGGGATTTTGTTCGTTCATGAAATGGGACATTACATTGCCTGCCGCATCTACAAAGTTCCGGCCACCCTGCCGTTCTTCATCCCCGCGCCGTTCATCAGTCCGTTTGGGACGTTGGGTGCGTTCATTGCCATGCGCGGCATCCCGAAGAATAAGCGCGTCCTTTTCGACATTGGTGTGGCGGGACCGCTGGCAGGATTGGTGATCGCGGTTCCTGTAGTGCTCTATGGCTTGTCCATTTCGCCGCTCGGACCCGTAGGCGCCCATGGCGGCGGAGGGATGCTGGAGGGGAATTCCCTTTTCTATTTATTCTCGAAGTATCTGATTTTTCATAAATTCCTTCCCGAACCGGTGAGCATGGGCGGACTGACGCCCTTTGTCTATTGGCTGCAATATTTCTTTTCGGGGCAACCAATCCCCTATGGCGGGTTGGACGTGCAACTTGACTCGGTCGCATGGGCAGGCTGGGGGGGACTCCTCGTCACGGCGTTGAACCTTGTGCCGGTGGGAACGCTGGATGGCGGGCATGTCGTCTACGGATTGTTTGGCGAGAAAGCGCGCAAAATCTTCCCCGTGGCGATTGGCACGTTGCTTGCGCTCAGTGTCCTGCCTGTACTTTTGACCTTTTCGCCTGCCGCATTCAATTTCAGCTGGTTGTTATGGGTGTTCATCTTATTCTGGCTGGGGAATGTGCGCACCCAGCCGCTTGATGATATTACTCCGCTCGATACAAGACGACGCGTTCTCGGTTTCATTGTCTTGGTCATCTTTTTCCTGATTTTCACTCCGATCCCTCTGGTATCCTATTAACATGACTGCCATTCACCGAACATGGATCTTCCTGCTCGTGATGTTGTTTTCCCTGTCTGCCTGTGTTCCGTCCCAGTTGCCAAATGATTCTGCTACAGGCACGCCGTCCCCGGTGTTGACGGAAGCCGCGTCGGCGACGACGACGCCTACATTGGCGGCGAGCAGTTTGAACGTCGATAAGGAAGCGTTGAACGGGTTGCAGGTGAAGGTCTGGCATCCATATTTCGGCGCGGAGGCGAGTCTGTTTGAGTCACAGGTTGGACAATTCAACAGCAGCAACGAGTGGGGGATCGTTGTCAGCGCAGAGGGAAAGGGCAATTTCAGTGAGTTGTTCCTGCAAACGGACGCCGCGTTGAAAAGCGCGGGCGGTCCACACGTCGCCCTTGCGTTCCCCGAACACGCGCTTGGCTGGGATGAGTTTGTCGTGGATCTGAATCCGTATTTGAATGACCCGGTTTATGGACTGAGTGCGATGGAGCGTTCGGATTTTGCGAACGCGATCTGGCTGCAGGATGAACTGGGCGGGGTGCGCTACGGAGTGCCTGCCCAGCGGACGGCACGTCTCCTGCTCTACAACCAAACCTGGGCGCGTGAACTTGGATTTTCCTCTCCGCCTTCCACGCCCGCCGAATTCGAACAGCAGGCGTGTGCCGCCAACCAGGCATTGCGCGCCGACGCCAGTTCGGACAATGACTCGTTCGGCGGCTGGCTGATCGACACCGACGCCATGACGCCGCTTTCATGGCTGATCGCTTTTGGCGGGGGGGCGCAGGAAAAAGAAGGATACCGTTTTCTCAAACCGGAGAACATCGCGGCGTTCAAATATTTGAAAATCCTTCAACAGGATGGATGTGCCTGGACGGCTTCGTCTGAGCTTTCAGTCTATGATCGTTTTGCCGCGCGGCAGGCTTTGTTCGCGACTGTGGGCCTCGGTGAACTTGCCGATCAATCGCGCGCGTTCCTCGCCTTGGGTAGCCGCGATGAATGGACGGTGCTTCCCTTTCCCAGCGATGAGAACGATACAGTGGTCGTGTATGGTTCATCGTATGTGATGTTCAATTCAAACGACGCGACCCAGCTTGCCTCCTGGCTGTTCATGCGCTGGATGCTTTCCGCGGAGAACGAAGCGCGTTGGGTGCGGAGCACGGGACTTTTCCCGCTTCGTACCTCGACCCTGGACCTGCTCGCCGATTATTCGGCGGAACACCCACAGTGGGCGTCTGCCGTTCAATTACTCCCCGGCGCGACGATCCCGCCCCGGCTTGCTTCGTGGCGTGTGGTGCGCGTCATGCTGGGCGATGGCTTCCGTGACATGTTCGATTCGATCCGCCATCCCGATTTGACCGACGGGCAGGTATCGCTGATCCTCAAACAAATGGACGATATCGCCAACGAATTGAATCAATAGTTTCTGTGCGTCATTGCGTGGGAATTTGCGTATATGGTTTAATGGTGTAGAAAGGTAACTCACATGCCCCAATCACAATATCGTGCCCGGCAGGTCGCCGCAAAGACACATGAGGTCGTTGAATACGATCATGACGACTCAAAACCCGGCAAGCCATTGCATATCCTCGTCCCCGGCGGATTAATTGCGCTGGCGGCGCTTGGTGTGATTATCCTGGTCATTTATCAGACGTGGTTTGAGAATCAACTGGAGCAAAGCACCGGCGTGGTCTTGCTTGCCATCCTGGCTCCATTCTATATCGGAGGCGTGTTCCTGTTCAGTTACGGTTACGAACTGTATAACATTCCACGCGCGATCCGGCTGACTGTCATCATTGTGTTCGTAACCCTGGCGGCGGTAGTGATCATCGCGGTCCTGTTTCTTGTGTTGGGCGCGGGCGGGAAGGGTTTATCAGGTGGCTCGTCGAAAAAGAAATCGTCGGGCGGTGGCGGATCCAAACCGCAGGCGAAAAGCATACCAGCTTCCACTTCTTCGAGCGGTTCCCGTTTCCCGGGTGTTGGGGATGTGGTCGTGTTGGGCGGCGGGCGGACCCGCACCCGCGAAGTGACGCGTGAAGTTGTCAAAGAGGTGGAAGTACCTGTAGCGCCGCGTTCCATCGACTGCCCGTACTGTAAGAGGTCGTATGTCCCTGTGGAGAACGAATATGCCTGCCCCGCCTGCGGCGCAGCAACGCCGAAAGAGCTGATCGAAGAATCACAGGAGCCGAAGTCCAGGGAATAGTCGCGCAGGCTTTGCGATGACAAAACCTAGTTGTGGTAAAATACCGCCGCATGCGGGAGTCGCCAAGTGGTAAGGCATCAGCCTTCCAAGCTGATATCCGCGGGTTCGAATCCCGTCTCCCGCTCTCTACAGTTGGTGTCAGGTGTCAAGGTTTCAGGTGTCACGTGACACCGAAGCACCTGACACTTGGTACTTAACAAGGGGCCCATGGCGCAGCGGTTAGCGCAGGCGACTCATAATCGCTTGGTCGCAGGTTCGAATCCTGCTGGGCCCACCTTTTGTTCAAGGAGAGGCAGATGAGGGCGAATATCTCGGCAAGAGGGTATACCAGCGTAATCCTTGTCATGAACATGAAGCGTTTCATTGCAGGGAACGAAAACGAGAGGGAACGGTTCGAGGTTCTTCGAGGAAAGCCGGAGTTTGCAGATATATTGCGCACCACGTGGCCGGGGAAAATAGATAGTCAGAAAGTTTTCATCACCATGGAGGAATACAAGCGGCGTCGCGCCGGACAGGCAGGGAAGCGGTTGACTCCCGGCGACATGATGCCTCTAGAACAAATAGGTTTTGCGACGGGCATCTTCCGATCCCTGATGCTCGAAGAGTACAACTTTCCGATCTACGTTGTCGATAAATCCCAGATCGAGTTTTCCCCCGACCTGGAGACCAATTTCCAATTCAAGACGTTGTTCAAAAAGGTTTGGGATCGTTGGGATATCTATATCCGCCCGACGGTTTCCGGGTTCTTTGTGTTCCGGCTCACGCACCGGTTCCGGGAAAAGTCCCGTTCGCTCCTTGCGATTGCGCAGGATGTGTTGCGTTTGCAGGAATCGCTCGATGTGCCCAGCGCTCAAAAATGGCTGAAACATTCCCGTGAACGATATTTTAATCAACCGGAGACTTTGAGCGTCAAAGAAAGATCGGTGAAGGCACTGCTGGAGTGGGTGGGAAGCGCCGAGGATGAAACAGGGGATCTCTTGTATTATCCCATTCAGTGGAAGATTGCCATGGAAGTGGCTTCGAGATTCGTGCAAACGATCGGGGCTGAGATCCCGCTCAAGAATGCGGAACCGGTCAAACTGGTGAAACCAGAACCGTCGTTGTCCATCCCGTTGCACGATTCATATGTGATCCACCATTTCGAAGACATACTGGCCGAGCCGTCCCTCATCAAAAAACAGAATGGGAAATTGAACAGTCGCGCCCAGATCAAAGCGACACTGAATGATATCCGACACTCGCATTTGTTGAAACGCGCCCTGGTAAATCTGGTGGAAGGTTCCCTGCTCCGAAACGCTTCCGACGACGGTAAAAAAGCGGATGATGTGGTGACCACGCAGATGATCGAAGCCGCAGGGTCGTTTCCAAACCCGAAGTGGAGTCTCGTAGACGGCCTGTTCGAGCAAAACCAGGCATCCTGGAATGATGAGTTTTGTATGCTTGGACCGAGAACGGCCCTGATCATCCCATCGCAGGAGTGGAAGAACAGTGAAATCTCCGTCTCCACTGTTCCAAGCTCCACCTTGCATGTCAAGTATGCGCGATATTGGGGCGCCATCGAACGGCTGGTTGAATTCCTGGTGGAGATCCGCGTCCTGTCGCAGTTGATCGAGAGCGAATCATATGAACTGTTGGGAGAAATTGCCCAGACGGTCCACGAAACGCGCTCCATGCTTTTTTCGGGAGATATTCGATTGGGAACGCGCCTGCCGGACCTGGTGGCGCGCGCCGCTACTCTCAGGCATTTGGCGGCGCTCTCCCAGAGTTTAAGTCATCCGCAGTTGTGGAGCCGTGCCGAATATGCGATTAGAAAAGCGGAATACCTGCTGGAGCAATTGGGCGTGCCGACAATTCAACAACACATCGAGAGAAATATCACGAGCATCAACAGCGTTGTGGATCATGTGGATGAATTGTATCTTGCCGACCTCTCGGAAAAGGAGAATGACAATTCGACCATCCTGTCGATTGGGTTGGCAGCCGCCTCTCTCACCTTGACCCTATTAATGCTCCCATCATTTTGGGCGGATATTTGGACTGGTTTTGGAGAGTCCATTACCTTTTGGCATTGGGCTTTGGGGGTCGTCGGAACAGGGCTCTCCATTGTACTGATCATCGGAGCGCTTTATATGCTTCGGATTGCCTTTATCCAGCGCAAAAAGGTCAAGAAGATGTTCAATAAATTTTTAAATGGCGCATCCTAATCAACGGATGAATCGCTTGAGACAAGACTCATGATGAATCCATACCTTGCCACCGTCCTCACCTTTGCCATTGCCATCCTCTTCCTGCGTCTTATGGATTATCTCGCTCACCGCGGCTGGATCGAAAGTAAACTCAGCCGCAAGGTCATCCACATCGGGACGGGCCCGATCTTCGTGCTGTGCTGGTTGATGTTCCCGGACTTGCCTATTTCGCGCTGGCTTGCTGCGCTCGTGCCGTTCGCCATCACGGTCCAATTCGCGCTGGTGGGGCTGGGGATCATGAAGGACGAAGCTTCCGTGCAGGCGATGTCGCGTACGGGAGACCGCCGCGAGATTCTGCGTGGACCGCTTTTTTACGGAATCATGTTTGTCCTGTTGACGGTCGTTTATTGGAAAGACTCCCCGATCGGCATTGCCGCTTTGATGATGATGTGCGGCGGCGACGGCATTGCCGACATCATCGGGCGGCGCGTCAGATCTCCGAAACTGGCCTGGTCCCGTGAAAAAAGTTTTGCCGGACTTCTGAGCGTTTTCATCGGCGGCTGGCTGCTGACCCTCTTTGTCATCGCAATATATGCCTGGGCGGGAATTTTTGCCGCGCCGATGCGAGCTTATCTCCTCCCGGTCACATGGATCGCCCTCGGCGCGACGCTAATCGAATCCCTGCCGTTCAAAGATGTGGATAATATCACGCTGGTTGTTGCATCAGCTTTGATTGGATATTTTGTTTTCTAGTCCTTTTTCAAAACCCCATTCAGCCCTTCTGCCAGAATCTGCGTAAACAGGGTTTTGCCTTCCGGTTTCAGATGCAGGCTGTCTCTAAAATAATCACTCCTGAGTCGCGGGTCGCGCCCGTAATCCAAAAAGACCACCCCGTTTTCAGCAAGATAGCTGGATAGGTCAGTGATATATTGTCCCACAGCCGGGGCATCCAACCGGATGGTCCTTATTGTATTGGGCTTCAGTCTTACGACAATCAATTGTATATTGTTCTCCCTGGTGAGTTGGATGATTTCAGGCAGAAAGGATTGATCCACGTTCTGATGGAAATCCAGTTGGGATGGAGTATAAAGATACTCTTCCACTGTTGTGATCCTGCTCTGTAGTTGCCCCGGTTCAAGCTCGGCGGATGTGAACACGTTAAACATGGCATCATCCGTACATTGCCTGTCACAACCCAACCAGGCCGGAACCAGATAACGAATCCAAGTATCTACCTTTTCCCGAAGATTCTCTCTTGCACTGTATAATGGGATGTGTTCCTCCGCCTGGATTTCCGCCCAGTTCATGTGATTAAGGTATGCCTTTTCGAGCAGGACGGTTTCATGATCAGTTGCAAATTCGTCCAGATTATCCAGGAACCCCCCGTACACACGAAAACCCGGCGCAGTAAGCATGGTGTCCCTAAATACGATAATTACTGTTTGCGGGTGATGGTCGGCGATAACGATGTTATTCTTCAATATGAGATACCAGAAAGCGGACGCCGATCCCAACGAATGAAAACTCGATACTTGCCTCCCTGTTAGTTCAGATAAAAGTTCAGGGTCCACGCCCTCCATCATGGTCGAATCGCCCAGCAGGACAATATCCGGTTGTTCCTTGTTCAGTGTCGTGATGTATTTTCTTCTCACTTCACGATTGAAATGGGGACCGGCTTGTCTGGGAAACCGGATATTGAACCAGCCCGGTATTGCCGCCCATGAAATAGTGACCAGAGCAGAAAGCAATATCAGATATCGGAAGAAGGAGCGCATGGGGCTAGAACTGGTTGTAGATGAAATCCGGGAATGTGGCGTTGAGGAAGACGATAATGAGCACGGTGGCAAAAGCATAATAAGCGGACGTGAGCCAGCCATCTTTCGCGTACTTGTCCAGTCCAAGTTTGATCCACAGTGGAATGGAGTAGGCAATTACCATCGAAAACGCGATCAATCCGACAATCAAATCGCTTTGTGAGTGGAGGAAGGGTTCGTTGAAGAGGATGTTTCCCAGCCATGCCAGCGACGGGGCGCGGAACATTGCCCAGCCGATTACGATGAAGGTGAACATGACGAACCACGCCAGCCCGTGTGCCCAAGGTGATTTGGGCTTCCAGTCGCCGCGGATGCCGACGAGCTGATAGACGCTGATGAGCACTCCGTAATATACCCCCCACATTACAAAGTTCCACCCGGCACCATGCCATAAGCCGCTGATGAACATCGTGGCGATCGGTGGAATGGACAAGACCTGCCATGGGGGGAGGTTGAGGCGGCTCCTTTTCAGGGCGCGTCCGATGGGGAAAAAGATATAGTCCCTCAGCCAGTTCGACAGGGTGATATGCCAACGGTTCCAGAAGTCGGTGGGGGTGAGGGAGGTGTAGGGTAGATTGAAGTTCTCGCTGGTCTGAAACCCAAAGAGCATGGCGAACCCGCGGGACATGTCAGTGTATCCTGAGAAATCCGCCAGGATCTGCAGGGTAAAAGCCAGCGCGCCCATGATAAGTAAAAAAATGGACGGTTCATCGAGTGAAAAAATTTGGTCGGAGATTATCTTAATATTGTCGGCGATGACGATCTTTTTGAAAAAGCCCATCAAGATCAGGGGCCATGCGCCGTAAAAAAAATCCGCCTTCCATGCGCGCTGCGCTTCGATTTGCGGCAATAACTTTTGCGGGCGTTCGATGGGACCGGCAATGATCTGCGGGAAAAACGAGACGTACAACGCAAAATCCACGAGGGCATGGGTCGGTTTCAACATGCCGCGCGAGACGTCGATCATGTAGCCGAGTTTTTTCAGCGTGTAGAATGACAATCCGGCGGGGAGCAGCACGCGGGTCAGGAAAAAATCGCCGTTCATCCCAAGCGAGGTAACGAAATTCGCCAGTTCGTCGTTGAAAAAATTGTAATACTTGAAACCGGCGAGAACGCCCAGATTAAGGGTCAAGCTCAATGCCATGAAAAGGCGCGTGCGGACTGGGCTTGCCTGTATGCCGCGCGCCAGGAAAAAATCAAGCATGGTGGATGCGCCGAGCATGACCGCCAACGATGGGGTAACCCATCCGTAGAAGAGGTAGCTTGCTGCCAGGAGAATCGGATTTTGCCATTCCCGCTTTTTTACCAGCCAGTATAAAGCGAAGGTACATACCAGAAAAATAATGAACGAAAGACTTGCAAAACTCATTGACGTCTCCAGACGGAAAGATGACGATACATTATAGCATTGTCCTTTTGTAGGGTTTGGCAGCCTCTGGTCGATGGCTTTACTTCAGAGTTTCGTTCAATCCTTCGGCAAGCAATTGCGTGAACACGACCTCGCCTTCTGAATTTAAGTGCAGGATGTCTTTGAAATGTTTATTGCTGAGACTCGGCTCACGCCCATAGTCGAGGAAGATCACTCCCTGGCTGTCGAGATAATCGGAAAGGTCTGAAATATACTTTTTTAAGGCGGCAGTCTCTCTACTGCCTATACCCGTAATCTGATTTTTTATTCTGACCACAACCAATTGAATTCCCCGCTCTTCAGTGATGCGGATGATTTCGGTCAGGAAGGAATGATCCACCTGTTTTTCAAAATCCAGTTGAGATGGGGCGTACAGATACCGTTCCACCGAAGCCATCGCATCCCTCAATTGACCGGGTTCGAGATCGGAGGTGATAAACGTTTCGCTCAGATTTTGATCCGTACATTCCCTGTTGCAGTTCAACCAACCGGGGATGAAATATCGGATTAAAGAATCGATCCTTTCCCGGATCTTGTCGCGTGCGCCGTACAAAGGAAAGTACCTTTCGGCCCATATCTCCACCGGGCTCATCTGGTTGAGGTAGGCACGTTCGAGCAAGACCGGTTCGTGCTGTGCCGCAAATTCATCCAATTTGACGAAATACCCTCCATGGACGCGAAACCCCGGCGCAGTCAGCATGGTATCCCTGAACACGATGACAATTGCTTCCGGGCGATGTGTGGCGATCACCAGATTGTTTTTGATGATGAGATACCAGAACGCAGATGCCGAACCAGGCAGATCGATACTTGCAACCTTCCGATTTGTGAGGGTGGACAGCAGGTCGGGGTCTACACCATCTCTCATGGTGGAATCGCCCATGATGACAATATCCGGTTTTTCATCGTCCAGCAGATTAAGGTACGACCTCCGCATCTGGCGGTCGAATTCGGGACCGGGCTGTCTTGGAAATTCGATATCAAGCCAGCCGGGAATCGCCGCCCACGAAACGGCAATCATGAACAAAAGCAGGAGTGTATATCGAAGGAAGGAATGCATGGTGCCTTAAGGGCTCATTTATCCTGTTTTAGCGCCTCGCCTAGCCCCTCCGCCAGGATCTGTGTAAAGACCGTTTCACCTTCAGGATTCAGGTGCAACGCATCTTTGTAGTATTCACGCGCCAGACGCGGGTCTTTTCCGTAATCAAGAAAGATCACACTCTGTTTGCCAAGATAGCGGGTGAGTTCTTCGATGTATCGCCTGACCTCCGGTGTCTCCGACCCATCTGTGCCGGTCATCTGGTTTTTCAGCCGCACCACAATCAATTGGATGCCATTCTCTTTCGTGAGGCGGATCATTTCCGGCAGGAAGGATTTATTGACCTGGCGCTCGAAATCCAGACGTGCCCGGGCATAGAGATATTGTTCCGCAGTTGCCACAGCATTCCGCAGTTGACCGGGCTCCAAGTCGGCGGAAGTGAAGACCTCATACATGCTTTTGTCCGTGCAGTCCTTGTTACATCCCAGCCAGTTGGGGAATGAATAACGGATCCAGGCATCGACCTCCTTTTGCACCTGTTCCCCGGCGCTATACAAGGGAAAATACTGTTCCGCCCATATCTCCACCGGGCTCATCTGATTGAGATAGGCGCGTTCAAGCAGGATCGGCTCTCGGCGCGCCGCAAACTCATCGAGTTGAACCAGATATGCCCCGTGCACACGGTACCCCGGCGCGGTCAGGATCGTATCACGGAATATGATGACCACCATCCGGGGACGGTGTTCGGCTACAACGATGTTATTCTTCAATACGAGATACCAGAAGGCGGACGCTGAACCGGGGACATCGAATTTCGCCACCTTCCTCCCGGTCAATATAGACAGCAGTTCGGCATTGACCGCATCCTTCAAGGTGGAGTCGCCCAGCAACACGATCTCCGGCTTCCCTTCGTTGATCCTATCGGCATAGAGAGTCCGCACTTGACGGTCGAATTCCGGGCCGGGGTTCCTGGGAAAATCGAGCCCATACCGCTGAGGAATTTTCACCCAGGCGATGATGACCAGTATCGAGAGCAAAAGCAGGTATCGGAGAAACAAGCGCATGGCACAAACTCAATCTCAGGAATGACCACAACGCCGATCCAACTGATTCATTCGCCTTCCTCCCGTTTCAAAATCATCACCTTGAAGCTTTCGGCATACTTCATGCCCTTGTCCTTCGCTTCCTCCTCCGCCCACTCCGTCATCCACTTGCCCACCTCCTCCACAGGCACCTGACTGGCGTGTTGCTGTAACGCCTTGATTTTGACATCCAGAGTGTCGGTGATGTCCACCCACGTATCGGACTTGTCCGTGCCGTGGATGTACAAGCGTTTGACCTCGTGCGGTTCATACCCCGCCGACAACAGGTCCGCAAAAATAAGCCTTGTCCCCGCTGACGGAAAAACCGCCGCACATGCCGCCTGTGCTGCGGCACGGTGGTCGGGGTGGTTGAGGTATTCGCTGCCGTAAAACCATCCCTCAGGATTCCCCGTCAGAACAGTATCCGGCTTGAATTGGCGGATGAGGCGGGTCAGTTCCTTGCGAAGCGCGAGGGTCGGTTCCAGTTCTCCATCCGGGTAGCGCAGGAAGACGGTCTCCTTGATTCCCAAAATGGCATTCGCGGCAAGTTGCTCCTTTTCGCGCAGTTCCGCAAGGATGGGTTTGTAGTCTGCGCCTTTGGTTGGGTCGTTCGAGCCGGCGTCGCCGCTGGTGATGACGACGGAGATAATTTCACAGCCTGCCTTTGCCCATTTGGCGAGCGTGCCGCCAACGGAAAACTCCTGATCGTCGGGGTGCGCGTGGATGCTCATCGCGCGCTGGGGGATGTATTCTGTTGTGCTGGTCATGGGCTGGATTGTACCCGAACAGCCGCTAGAGCCGTTTGACGAAAATCTTCAAATCGTCGCCGGGCTTGTAAAAATCGCGGATGCTTGCCTCATTGACGAACCCCGTGCGCAGGTAAAACTCGCGCGTGGAGGCGTACTCTACCGTCCCCGATGTTTCCGCAATGAGCATCCGTCCACCCTCGGCGCGGACCGCCTCCTCGCAGGCGGTCAACAGTTTGCGCCCCACGCCTTTGCGGCGGGCGTTGGGGTCCACGGCAATCCAATACAGGTCATACACGCCGTCGGTCAGGTCGCGGTAGCCGTAAATGGCATAACCCAGCACCCGCTCCCCCTCGCGATACACGATGAAGTGATACCCGCTGGCTTGGGCGCCATATTTGAGATACTCGTCGAACATTGCCGGCACGGAGTCAATCTCCTCCTGGCTGAACACGCCGGCGCGGGCGGTGATGTCGTGGATTTGCGCTTTGTCTGCTTCGGTGGCTGTGGAAATCATGGATGGTGTCCTGTGGGTTGAGATGTTCTATTGTCTCTGTATTTCCCCTTTTCGGCAAGCATTTTCTTTGGGGTACAATAACGGCATCATCATCTACAGGAGAATGTAACATGACCATCGTCCTCGACGGTTCATCCCTCACCATCGAAAAACTCGTTGCGATTGCGCGAGATAACGAAAAAGTGGAACTTGCCCCCGAAGCGCTGGAACGCATCAGGGTTTGCCGCGCGATGCTGGAGGAGAAACTCGCCGCGAAGGAAATCATGTATGGCACGAACACGGGCATCGGCGAGTTTTCGGAAGTGGTGCTGAGCGATGAGCAGGTGAAGGAATTCCAGAAATACCTCATCTACAACCATGCGGCGGGCATTGGCGAGCCTGCGCCCATCGAATATGTGCGCGCGGCGCTGGCGTCGCGCATTAATGTTCATGCGCACGGAAATTCGGGCTGCAGACCTGAGATTACCCTGACACTGGTGGAGATGCTGAACAAAGGCGTCACACCAGTTGTTTGTCAAAAGGGGTCGGTGGGTGCGAGCGGCGATCTTGCTCCGATGGCGCAAGCCGCGCTGCTCCTCATGGGGGAGGGAGAGGCTTTTTATCACGGCGAACGACTCCCAGGTCACGAAGCGATGCGGCGGGCGGGGATTGCCATCCCAGGTTTGCAGGCGCGCGACGGTCTTGCCGCAATCAATGGCTCCAATCTTCTCACTGCCATGTCCGCCATCCATATCTACGAGATGGAACGCCTCATCAAGCAGGCGGAGATCGCGGCGGCAATGTCCATTGAGGCGTTGTTGGGCAACCTCAAACCCTATAACACCAAACTGCATGAGTTGCGCGGTTTCAATGGCGCGATTACCTCCGCGCGCAACATCATGAAGGTCATCGAAGGTTCGGACTTGACGACGGGCAGGATGAAAACCAAAGTGCAGGATGCCTACTCGATGCGTTCGACGCCGCAGGTCATCGGCGCGGCGCGGGATGCGATTGCGTATGCACGCTCGCAGGTCGAGATCGAGTTGAACGGCGTGGGCGACAATCCCATCTTCGTGCCTGAAATGAAGTTGACGCTTACCGGCGCGAACTTTCAGGGGACTCCCGTTTCCCTGCCGATGGACATGGCGGGAGCGGCGATTACGATGGTGTGTGTGCTCTCCGAACGGCGCATGAATCGCCTGACCAACCCGGCTCTTTCTCAGGGACTGCCGGATTTCCTTGCCCATGAGCCTGGGTTCTACTCCGGGATGATGCTCAGCCAATACACCGCCGACCATTTGATCGTGGAGCAAAAAATCTTGTCCGCGCCTGCGAGCATTCAATCCATCCCCGCCGCGGCGGATCAGGAGGACTTCGTCTCGATGGGCATGAACACCGCCATCAAGAACGGACAAATTCTCGATAATGCCTATGGCGTCATCGGCATCGAATTCATGGCGGCGGCGCAGGCGCTGGACTTCCGCGAGTTTACGCCAGGGCGCGGCACACAGAAAGCGCGGGAGGTGATCCGCAAATACGTGGCGCACTTGGATGTTGACCGCCCGCTGTACAACGATCACAACGTGATGAAGAGATTGGTGAAGTCTGGTGAGATATTGGAAGAGGTGGAGAAGGCAGTAGGGGAATTGGGCTAAATTTGATATGTCGTTGCGAGGGCGAAACCCGAAGCAATCTCCTCGAAACAAGAGTATGGCAAGATACAGGAGATTGCTTCGTCGCCCTACGGGCTTCTCGCAACGACATGAAACCATTGGAGACAATATGATCCTCAACGAAGTCAATTTCTTTTCCGAAGTGCTGACTTTGCGCAGTACGATGTACGTGTTGCTGCCTCAACGCACCCTCGCAGAGACGAAGAGCCAGCGCAAGCCGAAATATCGCACACTCTACCTCCTGCACGGTCACTCCGACGACCACACCGCATGGATGCGCTGGTCGTCCATCGAGAAATATGCCGAGGGGCTGAACCTGGCCGTGGTGATGCCCGCCGTGAACCTGAGTTTCTACACCGATATGGCGCATGGCGGCAGGTACTGGACGTTCATCAGCGAGGAGGTCCCTGCGGTGGTGCGGGAACTGTTCTCGTTATCGGATAAGCGCTCAGACAACTTCGTGGCAGGCTTGTCCATGGGTGGATACGGCGCCTTCAAACTTGCTTTGACGCATCCCGACCGTTACGCCGCCGCGGCGTCCCTTTCAGGTGCGGTGGATATCCGCGAGGCGGTCAAGGCGCACGGCGATCCAATGGATGAGGTCTGGCTGGCGGAAATGCGCGCCATTTTCGGCGACCTGAGCAAAGTGCCGAACAGCAAACATGACCTATTTACACTGGCGAAGAAAGTTTCCAAATTGCCGGTCAAGCCACGGTTATATCAATGCTGTGGCACGGAGGACTTTCTCTACGCCGACAACGTCCGCTTTCGGGATTATGTCCGCAAACTTCCGCTCGACCTGACCTACGAGGAAGGTCCCGGCGAGCATGTCTGGTCATACTGGGATAAGATGATCCAGAACGCGCTGGCATGGATGTTTCCCAAAGGGAAAGATTTTACTGGTCTGATAGGCATTTGAAATGAGGCGATTCACCATTCTGTCCTTGATTATCCTGTTGCTTTCCGGTTGCGGGTGGTCGTATGCAACGCCGCCTGTCCAGCCTGCGTTAGCATCAGTAACTCAGGATTTATCTTTCGTTACTGCAACAGTGGAAATCCCCATAGCCCCTATACCTGCCTCTGCATCCGTTCAGGAAATTCATCGCGGTGTCAACTTTGGTAATATGCTTGAGTCGCCAAATGAAGGGGAGTGGGGATTGTTCGTGCAGGAGGAATATTTCGATCTGGTGAGGGAGGCGGGCTTTGATTTCGTTCGTTTGCCGGTGCGATGGAATACTCATGCTGAACAGGAATGGCCCTATACCATTGATCCCGCCTTCTTCTCACGAGTGGACGAAGTGGTGAATTGGGGGGTGGAGCGCGACCTGACCATCATCGTGGACTTCCATCACTACGAAGAGATGGCTTGGGACCCGTGGAGTCACAAGGACCGGTTCCTGGGTATCTGGGAACAGGTCGCCGAACATTACAAAAATCACCCCTCGAACGTTTTCTTTGAATTGCTCAATGAGCCAAACGACCAATTGAACGCCTCCCTTTGGAATCAATATCTGGTGGAAGTATTGGAAATGATACGCGAGACGAATCCCACGCGTACAGTCGTGATCGGACCTGTCAACTGGAACGCCTACGATTGGTTGTCCACGCTGGATGTGCCGGAAGACGAGTATCTCATCGTCACATTCCACTATTATTTGCCATTCCAGTTCACGCATCAAGGAGCGGAATGGGCGGGTGAAGAGGCGCAAAAATGGCTTGGCACATCGTGGGGGAGCGATGCAGAAAAAGTCGAAGTCGTCGGGCATTTCGATATGGTGGCGGAATGGGCGGAGCGCAAGAATGTGCGCATCCTGCTGGGCGAATTCGGCGTGTACGGCAGGGCGGATATGGAACAGCGTATCCGCTGGACAACGTTCGTGCGGGAGCAGGCAGAGAGCCATGGGTTTGCCTGGGCGTATTGGGAATTTGGATCAGGTTTCGGGGCGTATGATCCGTCTGCGGGAGTGTGGCGGGATGGTTTGTTGAAGGCGTTAATCCCGTAAGGCTTTTTGTTGCCAGGTATTCCCATTATTTATCTCATGAATTCATTGCCCAGGCATGGAATGTATAAAATTCTTGTCATCTTCATGGCGGTTCTTCTACCTGCCTGTTCGTCAAAAACGATCTCGATACCGGTCCCTACATCGACTGCCACGTATGCCGTGCCTTTTCTCCTGCATCGGGGCATCAACTTCGGCAGTATGCTCGAAGCGCCGAACGAAGGAGAGTGGGGATTGTTCGTGCAGGAGGAATATTTCGATCTGGTGAAGGAGGCGGGTTTTGATTTCGTCCGCCTGCCGGTGCGATGGAACAGTCATGCGGAAGCAGAATGGCCTTACACCATTGATCCTGTCTTTTTTGCCCGCGTGGACACGGTGATCCAATGGGCGCTGGAGCGGGAGTTGACCATTATCGTTGATTTTCATCATTACGAGGAAATCATGCTGGATCCGGCGGGTCATAAGGAGAGATTTCTGGGCATCTGGGTTCAGGTCGCCGAACACTACAGGGATTACCCGTCGGCTGTCATGTTCGAATTGCTCAATGAGCCGAGCATCCAGTTCAACGCGGCGATATGGAACCAATATTTTCACGAAGCGTTGGCGATCATCCGGAAAACGAATCCAACCCGTGATGTCATTGTGGGTCCTGTACGATGGAATGCCTATGAATTTGTGACCACGCTGGATATTCCCAACGACGACCATATCGTTTACACGTTCCATTATTACCTTCCGCCCGAATTTACGCTTCAGGGTACGGAATGGTCGGGAGGCGAATCGGAGAAGTGGATCGGGACCACATGGGAAGCCACTGATGAACAGATGACTGAACTCGTCTCCCATTTCGACCTTGTCGCGGACTGGGCGAAGCGGCATGGGAACCTCCGCATTCTGCTTGGGGAATTCGGTGTGTACGATGTGGCTCCACAGGAATCGCGCGTCCGTTGGACGGAGTTCGTGCGGCGCGAAGCGGAACGCCGCGGGTTTGCCTGGGCATACTGGGAGTTTGGTGCTGATTTTGGGGTGTACGACCTTGATACCGGGGCATGGAGGAACGACCTGCTGAAGGCATTGATTCCGTAATGATCAGAGGATCATTTCCAGGAATTGACGAAACTCCCTGTTAAGCCATTCGAACGTCGGTGGCTCGGGCGGCTGGTGATAGGGATGCGTGAATTTCTGAATGGTAAGTTTTTGGAAGTGTCTCCGCACGATCTGTTCGGTGAGGTTGTATTCCAAAATATCGTCATTGATCGACATACCGAAATAACAGGGATTTTTGAACGGCGCGTCCACGTATTGATAGTCTGTTTGGAAGATTTCCCCTAATGTATGGGCAAACACATCCAGCGTGGAAAGCGGCATACGCAGGGCATGTTTGTTTTCCAGAATACGTCTATCCACGTTGCTGGCTTTGCTCAAGGCGTAGGTGAGCGGCTTTTCAAGGCGCGGCATGTTCATCACATAATGGATGCCCTGCAGGAGCGTTTGTCTCTTCATCGCCCAAATGGACGCCTTGAATACCCACTGCCTTGGCGTGGACCATTTCAACGCGCGGCGGCTGACGCAGGGCGACAGCAGGATCACTTTTTCGATTCGGTCTTGCAGGTGTTCCAATGTTCTCAACGCCAGCAAACCGCCAAAGGAAAATCCCATCAGGTTGAACCTGTCATATCCAAGATGATCCACAAACCCTTCCACCGTCTTTGGCACGAACCGGCTTTCGAATTTATCGGGATAAGGCGTGGAGCCTCCGTGACCGGGCAATTCAAAGAAATAGCTGGTGAAACGCTGACCCATGAACTGTGTCAGCGGAAGCCATTGCCGGATCAACGAAACCGTCGCTGGGACGATGACGAGCGGCTTTCCGCTTCCCGCCTTTACATATCGCAGACGTGTGTTTGACAAGGTTACATCGCCGAATGTGGCTTCCGGCGGATGGTTGGATGATGCCATTAGAACATGCCCAGCCAGCGCAGCACACTGTTTCCCGCCGCATACCCACTTGCCATACAGGCGGTGATCAAATATCCCCCGGTGGGCGCCTCCCAGTCGAGCATTTCGCCTGCGCAGAAAACGCCCGGCAGGGTGCGTAGCATTAAGTGTTCATCGAGCGATTCGAACTTTACGCCGCCTGCACTGCTGATGGCTTCGTCCAGAGGGCGTGGCGAGATCAAGGGAATCCGTAAATGCTTGATGGCATGAGCGAGCCGCCCCGCGTTCGTGAAATCTTCCTTCGATACGAACTCGCGCAATAGACCTGCCTTCACCCCTTTGATGCCCACCGTTCTTTCCAAATGGCTTGCCATGGTGCGCGAACCGCGCGGCTTGGATAGTTTTTCGATCAGCCATTCCACCGATCTGTCAGGCGCCATATCCAATTCGATCACGGCTTTGCCTCCCGTCTCGATTTCATCACGAAGCATTGCCGACGCGGCATAGATCAAACTTCCCTCCACGCCTTCTTTTGTGATGATGAATTCGCCTTGTTGCCGGAATGTTCCGAATGTCAGGATCGCGGACTTGATAGGATAACCGTCGAACCTTTCGCGGAAGTGAGGACTCCATGCCACATCGAACCCGCAATTGGATGGACGAAACGGTTCGACCTCCACCCCGACCTGTTTCAACCACGGAATCCACGCGCCATCCGAACCAAGCCGCCGCCAACTCCCGCCGCCGAGAGCGAGTACCACAGCATCGGCTTGGATGCTCGCTTCGCCATCCGGCGTTTCAAGGCGTAGAGACTTGTCGGGGAGGAAGCCTGTCCACTTGTGACGCAGATGAAGGGTCACGCGGGAAGCGCTCAGCCGCTTGAGCCATGCCCGTAATAACGGACTTGCCTTCATCCCCGCCGGGAAGACGCGTCCCGATGTCCCCACGAAGGTTTCGATGCCCAATTCATGTGCCCATGCGCGGATATTGTCCGGCCCAAACATTTTCAGCAGAGGTTCGATGTTTGCGCGGTGTTTTCCGTACCGTGAAACGAATTGCTCGAACGGTTCCGAGTGGGTGATATTCAAGCCGCTTTTGCCTGCCATCAAAAATTTTCGCCCCACTGACGGCATGGAATCGTATACATCCGCTTTGACGCCATGTGCCCCGATAACCTCTGCCGCCATTAATCCTGCAGGTCCGCCGCCGATGATTGCAACTGTTTTGTTCATACAATGATTATAGTATGCTGTGGTCATAAAGAAAAACTCCCGAACCTGCCGGGAGTTTCAGAGTTTTCCATGTGGTTGTGTTTACGGTTCCACGCTGACAATGCCGCCGAGCGCGTTCAACTTCAGCGTCCATGTACTGCCGATGGTGAATTGCTGAAATTCGGAGACTGTATCGGGGGAATACGTCTTCTCGCCTTTTTCGGTTGAGAAGGTGACGGTTAGTTCCTCCGACTGGGTGCCGAGCCGTTGATTGCTGGAATAGCTTGGGCTATCGTAGACCGGCCGCAGGTCATTCCCCTCCAGCGTGTAGGTTTGGATGGTCTGCCATTCGTCCACGGTGTAGGAACAATAAGTTTCCGTTTCCGTGTGGCATTCCTCCACGACCTCCGAATATCCGTTGCCTCTGTCGATGGTCTTTTGTTCGCAGACGTCGCGGCTTTCGTCGCGGCAGAAGACGTTGTATGCATCCGATGGCGGACTGCGGCGTTCATCCGTGTACCGTACCGGTTGAATTTCCTGCACCGGAACATTTGTCTGCCAGTGCACATCCACGACGGTGGCTTCGACGGTGGCAGATGGGAGCAATGATGCAAGCACCCCGACGCAAACCACGGCAAGACAAACGAAAACTGCCGCAATGATGAAAAGGTTCCGCTTGTTGCTTGTCTTTGCGTTTGGCGGGGCGGCGGGCATTCCGCTTTGGGTTGTGGTTTGCATCGGCCGGGTTGGGACGACCTTCGGTAACGGCGCTCCGCAGTTCGAGCAGGTGGAGGTTGCGCCTGGATTTTCGGTCCCGCATCTTGTACAGGTGACAACTTTCGGCTGAGGGGGAGGCGCCTGCATGACCTTCCCGGTCTGACGCGCCCTGCCCTCCTTCAAATCCGCGCCGCATTGGGAACAGGTTGTCGCAGTGGCGGGGTTGCGCGTACCGCAGAATCCGCAGTGGATGTCTGCGCCTGCCTGTGCCGCCTGGATCTGTTTTTCATCTTTTACGAACTGTTGATCCGACGGAAGTTCGAATTGCACGTTCTCGGGCTGCGGGGCGCCACAGTTCTCGCATGTTTTTGAGCCGCCCTTGTTGCGGGTGTTGCAGTTTGGGCATGTCCATTCATTTTGGATATAGCCAAGGGTTCGTCTTCTTGCCATCCATGCTCCTTCGCTTGAGTGTGATAATTATAAAATATGTCTCATGAAACGCGGGTTAAGAACGAATGACAGTTTCGCCTACGGACGAATCACCGCATCGCCCCAATCGCAGACGATTTCTCGTTGTGCGGGTAAACGCCCGTCCACGAGGAAGTCTTCGACATATTGATCGGGACAGGCTTGTCCCCAGCCATAGATGGAATGGACGCCGCCCTCCACGTAGATGTGATACCCATTTTCCAGATTTTCAAAGACGGTCCTGCCTTCATGGAATGGGGTGGCGGGGTCGAGTGTGGCATTGAGAACGATGGTCGGCACGCCCTCGGCTTTGAGCGGAGGAAGGTTTGCAGGACCGGTGGGCGCGCTGGGCCAGAAGGCGCAGGTGAGACCCAATTGCAGGACATCCAGGTCGAGGCGGGGGTCGAGACCGTTGAGTTTTTGCCCTGCTTCCATGAGTTTTGCGCTCCTTTCCTCGGATGTCCCGCTGTAGTAGGCGTCGTCACTGCACCAGACGATGTAGTACATGGTGTCTGAGAAATTGGGATCGCCCAAATATTGCCCGGTTTCAGGGTCGATATTGGCATTGTCGTAGTACAGGTCAGCGAGCGGGATCAGGTCTCCGGCTTTGGTGGCGGCGATGGCGCGCATCAACTCCATGCGACTGTTGAGTCCGTATAGTTGGTAGGATACGGTGTAGTCGAACATGTTGAACGTGAAGAGGCGCTGCACTTTCTTTCCGTTCGAAAGCGGGTATTCATAAGGAATGGGGGCATTCGCCAGCTTTTGAGCGAGTTCATCATACGCGGCTTGTGAACCGCCTCTCATTCCCGCGGAACATTCGGAATCCGCGTCACAGGCTTCGAACACTTTCAACAGCACTGTGTTGAACCCCTCCCACTGCGAGAAGGCGACTTCGTCGCCCGATTGCGTGGTGTCCTGCGTGCCGTCGAGGATCAGACCGGAAAGATGGCCGGGATGCGCACGGGCATAGGCTTGTGCCACAGACGTGCCGTAACTGACGCCGTACAGCATGAACTTGTCATCGCCGATTGCTTGCCGGAAGGATTCGATATCCTCCGCGACCTGGTCTGTGCGGAAGAATTGCAATTTTGACGGGTCGATGTTCATTTCGGCGATGCACTCGTCCACGAACGATTTCGCATTCTGGATGGCGGCTTGCTGTTCATCGGGTGTATCGAATCCCTCCTCGCCGATAGAGTCGTTCAGGTTTAGAAATTCGAGGAAATACTCGGCATACGCAGTCTTGCACTCGAGCGGATTCGAGAGCCCGATCCCGCGCTGATCAAAGAAGACGATATCATAGTGCTCCAGGATGCGTGAGGAATGATAGAACGTGGATGCGTAACTGATGCCCTCGCCTCCGGGTCCGCCGGGGAAGGCTTGCACATACATACCTTTCCGCTCTCCCCGGGCGGGCGACACGGCGAATACGACCTCGATGGTCTCGGTATTCGACGCGTCAAAATGATCCAACGGGACAGTGATGGTCACGCAGGTGAATTCTGGTTTATCAAGGCACGGTTTTCCGCCCAGTTCGTCCAGTTTTTTGGTTATGTCTGTCAAATTACCGGAAGGTTGGGTTGCCGGCGCCGACGTGACATCTGTATTGGAGAGGGAAGTCGGTTCAACCGTCGGCGTCCGCAGATTATTGAGCGTCTTGCAGGACAACGACAAAATGCTGAGTATCACGATAACAACGACCAATCTTTTCATTGAACGCTCCTTTGCTTTGACCAGCCCAAACAATTATTGGAAATGATTCCATTGACGAACTTCTTCGATGCGCGACTCACAATCCGGTTCCTTGTGCGGATTTGGATCCTTCGCATCGGACTCCCCTTTACCTGTCGCCGCGATAAAGACCGCCTCCGCCCCGTTGGCAACATTGACCGGATCGTAGCCGCCTTCGAGAACAAAGACAACCTTCCCGCCGCAATATTCCTCCGCGAGCGCTAATACTTTCTTCGCCAGCATGAAGTACCCCGCTGTGGACAGCCCGAGCATTGTGATAGGGTCGTTCCAATGCGCGTCGAACCCCACCGAGACAAGAATCATCTGCGGGCGGAATGACTCAACGAACGGCTTGAAGATCCCGTCGGCGACCCGCTCATAGACTGTATCCCCCGCCCGCGCCGGCAATGGCACATTGACAATCCTCCCCTTGGCATGTGGAGCATCCGTAACCCAGCCCGTACCGGGATAAATCCCCCATTGGTGGGCGGATAGAAACGCCATGCGCTCATCGTTCAGAAACGCGGCTTGTGTGCCGTTTCCATGATGCGCGTCATAGTCGATGACCATGACGCGGTCCATGCCGCGTGTGAGCGCGTCACGCGCCGCGATGGCAACATTGTTGAAGATGCAGAACCCCATTGCCCGATCCGGCTCTGCGTGATGTCCCGGCGGGCGGACAATCGCAAAGGCATTCCGGGCATCCCCGCCCATCACCGCGCGCGAACAGGCAAGGACTCCGCCTGCGGCGAGCAGGGCATCATCGAATGAACTGCGGGTCACATACGTGGGGGCGTAGTCGATGATTCCCGGCGCTTCATTCCGGCAGACCTCTTCGAGTCTCGCGATCAATTTCGGCGCGTGAACGAGTGCGACTTCCTCTCGTGAAGCAGGACTGGCTTTGAGTAGTTCCGCATCGAACGATGAGAGCCTCGGCTCCAAAGCATCGAGCCGTGCAGGTCTCTCTGGATGATCAGGATAGTGATGTCCCGGCGATGGGACGAACGCATAAACGGTTTGCATGTGTGCATTATATCCCTCATAACGTGTCATCCATAAACGGCTGTTTTGAATGTAGTGAATGTGATTGAGATTGAGAATAAAAAAACCACCGCCTTCGATTAGCATGGGGGGGACATGCTAAGGATGGCGGTGGTAGGACACCTAATACCAGTAAAGGGGAGGGCAGGTGTCGATGGATTCAATATACCCCTGAATAAAAACACCGACATTAAAAATTGATTAGAAATTTGATATAAATTATCTGAATTTGTCGTACAAATGTACTACCGTTTATTTTTCCCGCCTTCTTCAAAAAGTTTCAGCCAATCCTCGATTTCCTGGTTTGATAATTTGTGGTCGTTTGCCGCTTTGGGAACAGAGTTTCGGGCATGTTGCAGAGTCCCTGCGAATGAGTCGGACGAGATGACCTCTGCCTGTGCGGCACGCGCCTCTGCCTGCACCTGTCTGTCGGAGGAAACCACCGTCCAGTTTTTTGCGCTTTTCCCCATCTTCCGCAATCGTTTGCGGATGGCGTCATCGGCGGTCGTTCCGAGCGGGGCAAAATGCGCGGTAATGGTGCCCAGTTTCCGGGTCCCGGCATGAGGCGCTGGCGCTCCGTCGAAGTAGACTTCGACCTGCTTCCTCCCCAGCCGGCTGAACTCCTGCAGGATGGCAACCAATTCCATCTCGTCGTCGATTGAATCGAGCCGCAAACCCATTTTAGGGATCAGGTTATGACCATCGATCAAATAGGGCATCCTCGAATTGTACACGAGACGGTCGCGGGATGAAGACCCTTGCTTGCATCTTCAAGATGAGTTTTTCGTAAGTATCACTGTGACGAAATTCGGATTTTGTGCATGTGTTTTATAATGAGATATACCCGACCAAGGAGATTGACATGACAGATAAAAAACCCGGCAGTTTGATGATCCCGCCGCAGGGCGGCATGATGCGCGATTTTGTTGCCCGGCTCAAATTGATCGCCCGGCTGATGGGCGACCGTCGCGTTAATATCCTTCTCAAAGTATTGCCGCTTGCTTCCGTGGCGTATCTCTTCCTGCCGGCGGACTTAATTCCCGTGGTGCCGTTCCTCAGCGCATTGGATGATGCCGCCATCTTGTGGGTGGGTTCAACCCTGTTTGTTGAATTGTGTCCGAGAGATGTCGTGCAGGAACACATGAAGGACCTTTCGAGCAACCTTGACTCTGACGCATCGGGTGATGTTGTCGACGCCGAGTCGACAGATGTGGATGGCGGCAAGGAATGAGGCGGTTTCTGTTCCTATTGATGTTGCCCATTCTTGCCTGCAGCGGATTGAATACACCGTTTCCCTCCACCCCGACTTTTGACCCCGTTACCGAAACGTCGGCTCCACCGACAGCAATCCCGGAAACACCCACGCCAACACCCATTCCTTTCACCGCCACACCGACCATCCCTCCAGACGCGAGTATATTTCCCAGCCCGGAGGCATACACCTGGCAATTATTCGTCGCCGGTCTTCAACGTCCCGTCGACCTGCAAGCGGATGGGTCCGGAAGGTTGTTTGTCATCGAAAAAGTGGGGCGCATTCGCATCATTCAAGATGGACAATTGCTCCTGACCTCATTTCTGGATATCACAGACCGCGTCGATAACAGCGGAAACGAGATGGGGCTGCTCGGGCTGGCGTTCCACCCGGATTATGCCCAAAACGGATTTTTCTATGTCAATTACACCGGAAGTGGCGGCAATACATTCATCTCGCGTTTTCAGTCCGATGGAGATGCCGCCAACCCGAACAGCGAAACGATATTGCTGACCATCGATCAGCCATACCCGAATCATAATGGCGGCGTGTTGGCTTTCGGACCGGACGGCTATCTCTATGCTGGTCTTGGCGATGGCGGTTCAAGAGGCGATCCCTTGGACAATGGACAGAATACGGACTCGTTGCTTGGGAAGGTTCTTCGCATCGATGTCAACAACGGAGATCCCTATGCCATTCCGGCGGATAATCCCTTTGGCAACGAAGTCTGGGCATACGGGCTTCGCAATCCGTGGCGCATGTCGTTTGACAGGCAAACGGGGGATCTATACATTGCCGATGTGGGGCAAGACGTCTGGGAGGAGGTTGACTTTTTGCCTGCGGGTTCTCCTGGCGGCGCTAACTTCGGGTGGAATTTCCGGGAGGGTGCACACGATTATCAAGGGACCGCGCCAGCCGGGCTGGTCGACCCGGTTGCCGAATACAGCCATGCTGAGGGCGGATGTTCTGTCACCGGCGGATATGTCTATCGCGGCGCGATGACCGAGTGGAACGGCATCTACCTCTTCGGCGATTATTGCACGGGATTCATTTGGGGGTTGATCAATTCCGACGGCGGCTGGCAGAAACAGTTGTTATTCGACGTCGATGTCCCCATCACCTCGTTTGGGCAGGATGAGGCTGGAGAAATCTATCTCTTGAGCGACATCGGTAACATCTATCGCCTTGTCCGAGAATAAGGACAAGTATCATCTACAAAAGGCGGATTGTCATCCAAATCTATGACGCCTGTCACTGGCAGGCGTTTTTTAATTGTCATACAATTACGACGTAATTTGGAGGTGCGTATGGCTCAAAAGAAGTGGCAAGTCAGCAAGATCCGCTACTGTGAGCATGTCGGGCATGAAATAGCACTGGAGACGCAGGTTGTTTTTCCGCCTGAATATATGCCCGATCATCCGCCTCGCGTGATCGCTCATCGGTGTTCGAATGCGATGGAATGTAATAAACTGGACAAAGCGACCTGCGCCTGGTGCGGTACGAACCCCGATTACCGTCCTTTCTAAAACATTGTGGGTGCCAACGCCCGCTTTGTATACAAACTCTCTCCTCCCTCTGAGTTGGTCTTTGGCTGCCCCGCCTGTAATGGCGGGGTATGCCGTTAAATTGGAATGCTCGTATAATGTTCCATATCTCAAATTTTGGAGGGTAACTTGAAGAAAATTCTGTCGATTAGCGTGGGGTCATCATCACGGGACCATACCACGCGGCATGTTTTTCTTGGTCAGGAGTGTGAACTCTCCCGACAAGGCACGGATGGGGATTTCGAGGAAGCGGTGCAACGCTATGCCGACATGGACGGCAAGGTGGATGCCTTCGGCGTAGGCGGTGTGGAATTCTATCTACGGGTGGGAAAGAGGCGGTATTACTTTCGTGATGTAAGCCGCATCCGGCGGGCGATCAAGGTCAGCAAGGTGGGGGACGGCAACGGTGTGAAAGGGTTGCTGGAGCGCCGCGCCTTCCAGGCGCTCGAAAAGCATCTCAATGAAAAAGAGAATAAGACCTTGAAAGGCATGCCGGCGCTTCTGACCACTGCGGTCGACCGCTACGGCATGGGAGAAGCCATGGTGGATGCCGGTCTTGCTCTGACCATTGGCGATCTCATGTTCACCTTGGGATTGCCCATCCCGGTGAAGAGACTCTCCACGGTGCGTGTATTGGCGGCGGCATTGCTGCCCGTCATTACGAACCTGCCGTTTTCATGGTTCTACGCGCTTGGCTCCGAACAGGACAAGCCCCCGCAGCCCAAATGGAAAAAATATTATCAGCAGGCGCAGGTGTTGGGCGGCGATTTCATCCAGATCCGACAATACATGCCCGATGACCTGACCGGCAAGATCATCGTCACGAACACGACAACATCAAAGAATGTCGAAGAATTGCGAAAGCGCAACCTGCACATCCTTGTCACCGTCACGCCGCGGCTGGAGGGTCGTAGTTTTGGCACAAACGTGATGGAAGCGACTCTTCTCGCCCTGATGGACAAGCCTCAGTCAGAAGTGACCGAAACCGATTTCTTGAACTTGATCGAACGAATCCCTCTGGAACCGAATATCGAAGTCTTGAACTAGCCTCCCTCACGCTTTTTTAATCGAAAGTGTGTACAATAGAATCGAACAAAAGGAGTGCCTATGGCGAATGTTGCCGTTCTGACTGATTCCACCGCAAGCATTCCTGAAGACATTCTACAACGCTTGCACATTCGTACGGTTGCTTACTATATTCATCGCGGGCAGGAGGTCCTTCGGGACCTTGTGACGATCCAACGGGACGAGTTCCTGCGCTGGATGATGACCGCCCGTTTTGTCCCGACTACCGCCAGTCCAGGGCCGGGTGATTATTTCGAAGCATACAAACAACTGGTCGAAGAGGGAAAAGAAGATATTGTCAGCATCCATATGACATCCAAAGCCAGCGGTGGATTTCAAGCCGCGACCGTCGCTCAAACCATGATGAAAGAGGAAGCGCCAGGCGTGACGATCGAAGTGATCGACACGCGCAACGTTTCGCTCTGTCAGGGATGGATGGTGATTGAAGCCGCCCGTGCCGCGTTGGCGGGTCTTTCCTTGAACCAGATCACTGCCACGGTGAAAAAGATGATCCCCATTTCGCGCATGCTCCAGACCGCCGACACGCTCAAATACCTCTACCTTGGCGGGCGTATCGGCAAAGCCCAAAACCTTGTGGGGAGCCTTCTCAACATCAAGCCCATCGTTGGCATGGATGACGGTGTCATCGTTCCCATGGGACGTGCCCACAGCCGTGGGCAAGCCTATCAGCAAATGGCGGATATGGTTGCAGATGCAGTGGGGAGGGGCAAAGCCAAGATTGCTTACGTTCACGCCGGGGCGCAGCGGGAAGTGGAGAAACTCAAGGAACTGGTCGAAGCAAAAGTGGATGTGGTCGAATCGTTCTTTGCCGAACTTTCACCCGCCCTGGCAGTCCACACCGGTCCCGGCACGGCGGGGTTGTGCTACTATCCGGTTGAATAACCATCTATGATCTTCTTTCAGAGAGACATTGCTTTGAGATAGTGTGAGTTAAGTGAAGAAGCTCCATCACAATTGACAAGCCTTCAAGTCAGGGTGGCGTTTCCAATTTGGAACCATTTTCTGCCCGCCGGTGTACCCTTTATAAATCCCCTCTCCGGAGAGGTATTATTTGGATGAACCCACATTAATCCGTTACGCCGCAAACGGCGACGCAATGGCTTGGGAGCCGCTGGTGCGGGCGCATCAGGAGGCGGTCTTCCGGCTGTTGTACCTGCTCCTTGGCGACCCCGACGACGCGGAGGATATTGCACAGGAAACCTTTCTTCGCGCCTGGAAGCATCTCAAGCGCTTTGACCCATCGCGCCCCATTCGGCCCTGGCTGTTAAGTATTGCATCCAATCTCGCCAGCAATCGACGACGTTCCGCTGGACGGTATTTTGCAGCGCTCACACGTGCCTTCCGTAACGAACCACTTACTGACACAATCGAAGAAAAAAGTGTGCAGAACCTGCAGGCAGGCGACTTGTGGAAAGCCATCCAAGTCTTGAACATATCTGACCAGCAGATCCTCTATTTGCGGTTTTTCCTTGACCTGTCTGTTGCCGAGACCGCTGAAGTTTTGCACGTTGCCGAAGGGACGGTCAAATCGCGCTTGAACCGTGCCCTCGACAAACTACGCAGGGTTATTCAACAGGATTTCCCTGTTCTCATTGAAGGATTGGAAGTATGAACGAAACGAAACTGCGCGCCGTCGCCGGCGAGATGGAATATCCCCGCACACCCGACGTTGCGGGATCAGTGATGATGCGCCTCCGTCGTCCGGCTAATCCACGCTTCCGCGTAGCGCCCAAAGCCCTTGCCGGGTCGCTGGCCACCGTCCTTGTTCTTTGCTCGAGCTTGATACTCATTCCATCGGTTCGCGCGGCGCTCATCGAATTCATCCAGATCGGAATCGTCCGCATCTTCCCTCAAACAGATGAGCTGACACCGGAAGTAATTACCACAGCCACGCCCCGGGCCGTTGCTTCGCCCACTGTCACACCCGAAGATGCTTCAGTATCGCTCATCTCGCTCCTCGATCAAATTGCCGGTGAGACAAAACTCGCCAATGCCCAACAGATTGTCCCATACCCGATCCTGCTCCCGACCTATCCTGCAGACCTTGATCAGCCAGACCGCGTTTATGTTCAAGATGCAGACGGTGCAATGACCATCCTTGTCTGGGTGGACCCTCATCAGCCCGGGAAAGTGACGATGAGCCTGCATCTCATTCCGAAGGGAAGTTGGGCGATCGAAAAGATGGGCCCGGTTGAGATCGATGAGACAGATGTCAATGGTCACCGTGCAATCTGGGCGATGGGATCCTATCCATTGCGGATGCGCAACGGGAACCTCCAGTTTGAGCGGCTGATCAATGGTCATGTACTGATATGGGCGGATGAAAATATTACCTACCGTCTCGAAACTGATCTCAACCTGGAAGAAGCGGTCAAGATAGCAGAATCCCTCAAACCGATCCAATAGCGCGGAACCAAACCTCCGCGGGTGGTGTATGAATATTGAATTTCCATTCGCCAAAGGAGGCACACATGTTTTCGCACTTTAGAGTTTCGATTGCCATTGCCGTCATATTGACTTTGCTATTTACGATTCCCGTTTTTGCAGGCGGCTGGGCGGTTATTACACTCGATGAATTGCCGACAGGGGTTGTGGCTGGTCAGCCGATTACGGTTGGTTTTACCGTCTTGCAACATGGCAGAACACCGATGAGCGGAATCTTCCCAACCGTTACTGCGAATCTAAATAAGGAGACCGAATTTGTCGTGAACGCTGAATCGGATGGGGAACCCGGCCATTATGTGGCTACATTGACTTTTCCCAAAGAGGGGGAGTGGCGGTGGTCCATTCAGGCGTTCACCATGGACCAAACCATGCCCATGCTGAGTGTCGCTGCGCCGGTTGCCGCGTCTGCGGAACAGCCTGCGGTGAATGCAGAGCCCTCGGCAGAATCCATTCTGTGGTTGATGATCGTCCGCATGGCGGCTGTTGCAGGCGGGCTGGTCGGTGTGACTCTGGCATTTCGAAACCGGATTCGTCTGGGTGCGGCGTTGACGGTGTTATGTTTGGTTGTTGGCATTGCGTCCTTTATGACGGGATCAACCATCCCTGCGGTGGAGGCGCAAGGCGAGATGGCTTCAAAATCATCCGGCGAGTTCTCCGTCTCCCAGGTCGAGTTGGGACGCCGGTTATTCGTTGCAAAGGGTTGTATCACCTGTCATCGCAATTCGAAGGTTGAGAATTCGTCTGAATACTGGACGATAGACATGGGCGCGGCCAATTTATCCAGGTTTTCTGCCAGCCCGGAAGCATTGCGTCTGCGATTGAAGAACCCTTCGTCCGTGAAATCGGATGCGGAGATGCCAACCCTGGGGTTGTCGGAAGGTGAAATAGAAGCATTGATCGCGTTCATCAACTCAAAGTAAGATTGTTTCACTTCGAGCGGCCAGTGATATGGCACTGTCCGCTTTTGTTTTTAAGGGCTACAATCTCGAAATTCTTGAGGAGACAATGTGACTCAACTTGATCTTGCCGCGCTGGAAATCATTCACAATGAAGCCGAGAATCGCTTTGAAGTGTGGATCGATGGGTATCTTTCAAAACTGGACTACATCAGGGATGGAAGGAATTTTGTCATCACGCATGTTGGCGTGTATCCCAAATTAAGGGGACAAGGTCTTGCGGGAAGGATCACTCAGGCCGGGCTTGAATATGCCAAAGCCAATAAGCTACGGGTGATCCCCATGTGTTCGTATGTCGCCGCATACATTCGTAGAAATCCACAGTATGTCGATTTGATGAAACAACAGGCGGATGAATGACGGGAGATGGGCTGATCTTTCGGATGGCGAAACGCACTGACCTGCCATCGATTGTCCGAATGTTGGCGGATGACGAACTTGGAAGCCGGCGCGAAAAACTTGTCGACCCGTTGCCTGAGTCCTATTATGCCGCATTTAGGAAGATTGACGGCGATCCAAATCATGAACTGGTTGTTGCCGACTTAAACGGAGAAGTGATCGGTACGTTGCATCTTATGTTCCTGCCCTCCCTCAGTTTTCACGGCAGGTTGCGCGCGCAGGTGGAGTCTGTGCGTGTAGATAGCAGATGCCGCAGTCAAGGCGTTGGGAGGAAAATGATGCTTTGGGCAATCGAACGTGCGAAGGAACGCGGCGCGCATGTCGTCCAATTGACGACCCATCTCTCGCGCAAAGACGCGCATCGTTTTTACGAACGTCTCGGCTTTAAAGGCTCGCATTTGGGGATGAAGTTAAGTCTCGAATAGCCTCTTCCTGCTTTCCTCTTTCTTTGTACCCCTTGCGTCTTTGCAATTAAAACAAAACGCATCCCTCACGGAATGCGTTTGTCTTGTGGCGGGGAGGACAGGATTCGAACCTGCGACTGAGGATTTCGCCCCAGTAACCGCTTAGCAGGCGGCCCCATTCGACCACTCTGGCACCTCCCCAATAGTCTGTTTGAAAGTTCTCAGGTTTGAATGTTGACATGTTCATTGTACAACCTGAAAACCTGTCAACATGCCAACTTGCAACTCTCAGCGGAGGGAGTGGGATTCGAACCCACGTTGGTGTGACCCAAACATGTTTTCAAGACATGCGCCTTCAGCCGCTCGGCCATCCCTCCAAAATGCCCGGATGTTTTTCAGAGCGGATGCGATTTTACCATAAATAATCTTGGTATAATTCGCGCTCTATGGAAAAGAAATATCACATCTGGACCGAAGGATGCCAAATGAACGTGGCTGACTCGCAACGTGTCGGCTCGTCGTTGGAACATCTTGGCTACGCCTTTACCGATAAAGCCGAAGAAGCGGACGTCATCGTTTTGAACACCTGCGTCGTGCGCCAGTCTGCGGAGGACAAGGCGCTCGGACGCCTCTCCAGCCTGCTCCCGCTCAAGCGGCAGAATCCAAATCTCGTCATCAATCTCATGGGTTGCATGGTCGGCGTGCGCGGCGCGGACAAATTGCGCGAACGCCTTCCCTACGTGGACGTGTTCTCGCCTCCCTCCGACCCGGGACCTCTCGTCTCCTATCTCACCCAAGGCGAAATCCGCTCGCTGGAAGATTCCGAAACCGCCCGCCGCTTCTTGATGATGGACGACGAACTCATCCTGCCGCAGCACGAACGCGGGCAGTTGGTCAGCGCGCATGTGCCGATCGTGTACGGCTGTTCGCATGCCTGCACGTTCTGCATCATCCCGTTCCGGCGCGGCGTCGAGCGCAGCCGTCCGGTGGGCGATATCGTTTCAGAGATTCGTTCGCTTGCCGTGCAAGGCGTCAAGGAAGTGACTCTGCTCGGTCAAATTGTGGATCGTTATGGCAAAGACATTCCCGACGGACCCAACCTTGCGCAACTATTGCGAATCGTTCACGAGGTAGATGGCATCGAGCGCATCCGCTTCCTCACATCGCATCCCAATTATTTCACCGAAGAGCTGATGGAAACCATCGCGGAACTTCCCAAAATCATGCCGCACATCGAAGTGCCGATTCAAGCGGGCGACGACGAAGTCCTGGCGAACATGAAACGCGGCTATACCCAACAGGATTACCGCGACCTCATCGCAAAGATCCGCAAAAAGATACCCGATTGTTCCATCGCGACGGACATCATCGTGGGCTTCCCCGGCGAGACCGAAGAGCAGTTCATGGAAACCTACCGCGTCCTTTCGGACCTTCGGCTTGACGTGGCTCATCTGGCGCGTTATTCGTCCCGTGAGGGAACTGTCGCTACGCGCCGCATGGCGGACAACGTGACCGAAGAGGAAAAGATGCGCCGCTTCCGTTTGTTGGAAGAATTGCAGGAAGAGATCGTCGCGGAGATCAACAAAAAATACCTCGGCGAAACGGTGGAAGTGTTGTTCGAGGAAAAAGTGAAGAATCGCTGGAAAGGACGAACTCCCACCAACAAACTCGTCTTCGTCGAATCGGACGAGGATTTGAAAGGGAAAATCCTCCCGGTCACCGTCACGTGGACGGGACCGTGGTCCATGCAGGCGAATCTGCAAAGACAGCCCGAATTGATCGCGTTGTAATGCCGCAGGGGCGGGGTTACCCCGCCCCTGCAGTTTTGAGGGACAATGAATCACATCCGCCCGATCGCAATCTGCGTGTTTCGGAATAATGATCGGATCCTCGTCTTTGAAGGGCATGATTCAATTAAGAATGAAACCTATTACCGCCCGTTGGGCGGCGGGATCGAATTTGGCGAAAGCGGGGAGGAGGCTGTCCGCCGCGAGATCATGGAGGAGTTGCACAGCGAGATCGAAGAGTTGAAACATCTTGGGTTTCTTGAAAATATCTTCGTCCATAACGGAAAGACGGGTCACGAGATCGTGATGGTCTACGATGGGGTGTTGAAGACGCGTGAGTTGTATGCGCAGGCTGAAATGGAAGTCGAAGAAGCGAACGGGGAGAGAATCCGTGTGCTATGGAAGAATCTGGATGAGTTTGGCGAGGGGAAGTCCATTTTGTATCCTGATGGTTTGCTGAAATTGATTCAATAAACGAAAAGAGACTGGTTACCGGTCTCTTTTTTTCATATCCCGCAATATGACTTTTGGCATAGCCGCAATCGTGCTTCGGAGACTGGGGCTTTGAGCGCCGTTACCGTATCATCGCGGCATCACAAAGTTCCGCTCGTCCCCTTAAAGGGGGAATCGAAGCGAGCGGGAAAAGGAGTTGAACCATGTCTCAAACGATGATTGATGTAAGAAATTTGACCGCCGCGTATGGCTCACTGACCGCGCTGAACGGCGTGAACCTGACCGTGGCGAAGGGTGAAATTTTTGGCTTGCTCGGACCGAACGGCGCGGGCAAGACCACTCTGCTCGCCAATGTGGAAGGCTTGCACAAACCCAAACAGGGAGAGGTACACGTCGGCGGAATCAGCGTGCAAACAGACGCCGCCGCAGCGAAACGACAATTGGGAATCCAGTTGCAGAAAACGGCGTTGCTCGATGATTTGACCGTCGCCGAACTGGTGGAAGTGTACGCGGCGCTGTATGAGGTGTATCTCACCTCCAAGGAAATTGACGCGCTTCTTGCACGATTTGACCTCGTTGAAAAACGCAACACGCTGGCGCGCCGCCTCTCTGGCGGACAGCAGCAGCGTCTCGCGTTGGCAGTTGCGATTGCCAACGATCCGCAGATCGTTTTGCTCGACGAGCCGACCTCCGCGCTCGACCCTCACGCGCGCCGTGCAGTGTGGGATGTCATCCGTCAGTTGCACGATGAAGGGCGCACGATTGTGTTGACCACCCATTCGATGGAAGAGGCGGAGGCGCTTTGCGGGCGCATCGCCATCATTGACCGCGGTCAGATCGTGGCGTGCGACACACCCAGCGCGTTGATCGCGAATCTCCAATTGAATTCGATGTTGAAAGCGACGGTGGAGTTGCCGTTGGAACAAGTCCGCACACTGCCTGAGGTGAGTAACGCTCGGTACACGGGTCAACACTTGGAAGTGGAAACTGCCCGCCCCGAAGTGACTCTGACCGCCCTCCACGAACTCGCGGCGCGTTCGGGCCGCTCCATTCGTGATGTGATGCTGCGCCAACCCAATCTGGAGGATGTCTTCCTCAAGTTGACGGGTCACGCGCTCGCCGAATCGAATTAATGTTGTTTATTCTTGAAAGGACTATACGATGAAACGTTTTCTTATCCTCACCAAAGCCATGACCCTCATGCACCTGCGTAACGGTTATGTGTTGTTCTGGAACTTTGCCTTCCCTGTCTTGCTCATGTTCATCTACGGCGCGATCATGAGTCAATTTATGGACTATATGACGCCCGGCGTCATCGTTTTGAACGCCTTGAGTTTCGGGCTGGTCAGCAGTTCGACCATGATGCTGGAAATGCGCGAAAAAAGCGTGCTTCGAAGGTTGCAAGCCACGCCTCTCCCTGCCGGACATCTCGTCGGCTCGTACCTCTTGGTCAACATCATCATCGGCATTCTGCAAAGCACGCTCATCATTGCGACAGGCGCATTGCTGTATAAAGTGCCGGTCAGCGCGGCGAGTTTGCTTCTTGCCTACCCGATGATCCTTGCCGGTTTGCTCGCCTTCATGGCGCTGGGAGGCATTATCAGCGGCGCTGTCGCCAAAAGTGGAGCCGCTTCCGCGATCGGCATGACCGTCTACTTCTCGCTCATGTTCATCAGCGACATGATCTTCCCGCTGGATATGCTGCCCGGCTGGCTGCAAAATGTCGTGCCTTATCTGCCTGCGTATCCTGTCACACAATTGGTCCGTTCCGCTCTGTTGGATGCCTCTCTCGACGCGAATTGGGTGTCTCATTTCGTGTTGCTCGTCACGTATGGGGCTGGCGCGATGCTCATCGCCGCAAAGTTGTTCCGCTGGGAGCCGAAAGCGTAATAATTCCCCTCATCCCTAACCCTTCCCCCATTGGGGGAAGGGGGTCAATCCCCTCTCCCATTGGGAGAGGCTAGGGTGAGGGAGAGTTTTGCATTCACTTTCCACTTTTACTCTTCCAGAGTACACTTTCCCTATGACCGAACCACGCTCATCTCACTTGGCTGACAGCGAACTCCCAATGCCTGCCCGATACTTTGAACTCTACGGCAGGTTTTGGGATGTATTATCTCTATTGATATTCAGTTTAGCCGCCGCATCTGTTCTCATTGCGAATGCAAGCCAACTGACCTGGCGGGAGTGGGCGGTTGCGGGGTTATCCATTGCACAGGGACTGTTATATTTTTTCTGCATCACGCGAGGCGGCTGGCCCATTTCCCGCCGAAATCTTGCCTTGTATTTTGTGGGTGGAATTTGTATGTGGGTGTTGGCGTGCCGGCTGAATCCGTATGCTTGGTGGCTGGGCTTCGCCTACTTTGGACAAATGTTCGGATTGTTGCCAATTCAAGCCGTCGTTCCGGGAACTGCGCTCGTCACATTTCTGACTACCTTGATAATTTTCGATTGGAACATCACGCAAATTCCGCTTGGCGCCGCTATTGGGTTTTCGTTTCAGTGGTTGGGGGGCATGGCGATCTTTCTATTTATTTACGGTATTATCCGCACCAGCCGCGAGCGCGCAAAACTGATCACCAAATTGGAAGCCGCTCAAAAAGAATTGGAACTTGCCCGGCAACGCGATAGCGAACTTGCCGCTTTGCGCGAGCGCGAGCGTCTCGCGCGCGATCTCCACGACAGTCTTGGTCATTCGTTGGTGGCGTTGTCCGTTCAACTCGAAGCGATTCAGCGTTTGTATAAAGTGGACCCTGAAAAAGCCTCCGCGCAAGTGGATGAACTCAAGAATCTCACGCGCGCCAGCATGGACGATCTGCGCCGTTCTCTTGCGGGTCTGCGCGCGCCCGGGTTGGGCGAGCGCCAATTACGCGAAGCGTTGCAATCATTGAGCGTGGACGTTGCCCAACGCGCGCATCTTGCCATCACTTGTCATATTCACGATGACGCGAATCAACTTTCGCCGGCTCATGCGGAAACGATCTGGCGCGTCGCGCAGGAAGCGCTGACGAACATCGAACGTCACGCCGCCGCGCGTAACGTGGATGTACATCTAGACATCGAATCGCAATATGCAACGCTCGCGGTCAAAGACGATGGGCGCGGACTTCCGCCCGACGCCGAGAACCAACCCGGACATTATGGATTACGCGGCATGCGCGAACGCGTGGAAGGCCTCGGCGGCACATTGACATTAACTGGCAACGGCAGCGGCTCACGCGTCGACGTGAAACTGCCCATCCTCTGAGGTTTTTTCTCCGCCCATGCCTAATCCCATCAACATCCTCCTCGTCGAAGACCAGACCCTGATGCGTCAGGGGTTGAAAACGATTCTCGATCTGGAACCGGGCTTACACGTCGTCGGCGAAGCGGGGGACGGTGAACGCGGCGTGCAACTCGCGCTCGAACTGCGTCCAGATGTCATACTCATGGATGTGCAAATGCCCGTCCTCAACGGCGTCGAAGCGACCGCCAAATTGTGCCGCGAATGGGCGCAGGCAAAAGTTATCATCCTCACCACGTTTGACCGCGATGATTACGTGTATCAAGGCGTGCGGGCTGGCGCGCTGGGATATTTGCTGAAAGATACTCCCGCCAATAAATTGGTTGAAACGATTCGTCGCGTGCATGAAGGGGAAGTCTTCATCCAGCCTGAGATCGCCTCGCGCGCCCTGCGCGAAATGATGCGACCAACAACCTCCACAATTGAATCGCTTTCTGAGCGCGAAAGGGAAGTGTTGGTGTTACTGGCGCAAGGCGCCTCCAACAAAGACATGGCGGAGAAACTCTTCATCACCGAAGGCACGGTGAAAAATCACGTCTCGAACATCCTTGCCAAACTCCAAGCCGAGAACCGTACCCAAGCCGCGGATATTGCGCGAAAACAGGGGTTGGTATAAAAAAGAGACGGTCATATTGAAAGTGACCGTCTCTTTTTTACCCAATAATCAACACAAACTACTTCACCAAATTCCTCAACACCGTGTGGAGGATGCCCCCGTTGCGGTAGTAATTCACTTCCACTTCGGTGTTGAGCAGGGCGGTGACTTGGAACTCGCTCACGGAGCCATCCGCCTTCTTCGCTTTCACCGTCAAAACGGATTTCGGCGTGAGTGCATTCAGACCTTCGATGTCGTACACCTCGTCGCCTTTCAAGCCAAGCGACTCGGCGTTTTGACCTTCCATGAATTTCAACGGCAGGATGCCCATGCCAACGAGATTCGAGCGGTGGATGCGCTCGAACGATTCGGCGATCACGGCTCGCACGCCTTGGAGCAACGGGCCCTTCGCTGCCCAGTCGCGGCTGGAGCCGGTGCCGTATTCCTTCCCTGCAATGACAATCGCAGGCGTTCTTTCGCTTTGATATTTCATCGCCGCGTCGAAGAATGGCATTACTTCTCCGGAGGGATGATGTTTGGTCCAGTTGCCTTCCTTTGGGGCAACCAACATGTTCTTGATGCGGATGTTGGCGAACGTACCGCGCGCCATCACGAGGTCGTTGCCGCGGCGCGCGCCGTACGAGTTGAAGTACTGCGGAGCCACATCGCGTTCCTGCAAATACTTTCCGGCGGGGCTGTCCGCGGCGATGTTGCCGGCGGGGGAGATGTGATCGGTGGTGATCGAATCGCCGAACAAGCCCAGCACGCGCGCGCCTTTGATGTCTTTCACCGGGCTGACATCGAGCGTCAGTTCCTGAAAATACGGCGGATGATGAATGTACGTCGAGTTCTCGTCCCATTCATACAGATCGCCGCCGGTCACCTTGATCTCTTTCCACATTTCCGAGCCGCCGAACACATCCGCGTATTTTTCCTTGAACATCTCGGCGCGCACGCTCGAGGCGGCGACTTCGTTGATCTCTTGCTGGGTGGGCCACAAATCTTTGAGATAGACAGGCGCGCCATCGGAACCTGTGCCGAGCGGTTCTTTATCGAGATCAATGTCCACCGTCCCTGCCAGCGCGTAGGCGACGACCAGCGGCGGACTGGCGAGGAAGTTCGCCTTCACCAGCGGGTGGACTCTGCCTTCGAAATTTCGATTGCCCGAAAGCACCGCCGCCGCTACAAGATCGGACCCGGTGACTGCTTTCGCCACCTCGGCCGGCAGCGGACCCGAATTGCCGATGCAGGTCGTGCATCCGTAGGCGATGACGTTGAACCCGAGTTTGGCGAGCGGATCGAGCAAATTGGCTTGCTTCAAATATTCCGTCACCACGCGCGAGCCCGGCGCAAGCGAGGTTTTGACATACGGCTTGACGCTGAGACCCTTTTCGACGGCTTTCTTTGCGAGTAGTCCCGCCGCGACGAGGACAGACGGGTTGCTCGTGTTTGTGCAGGAGGTGATCGCCGCGATGACCACGGCGCCGTGTTTCATTTTCATCGAGCCGCCGTTGACTCCGAACATCGCTTCGGCGTTCAAGGCTTCGGGTTTCAGTTCGTAACCGCGTTCCTTCACCGGCGCGGTCAAGGCTTTGTTGAATGTCTCTTTGAGTTCGGACATCGGCACGCGATCTTGCGGACGTTTGGGCCCTGCCAGCGACGGCACGACAGACCCAAGGTCCAGTTCGAGCGTGTCGGTGAATTCGGGGTCGGGCGTGGACGAGTCGCGGAAGAGTCCCTGCGCGCGCATGTAGGCTTCGGTCAACGCGATGGTTTCCTCGGAGCGGCCCGTCAACCGCATGTAGCGAAGCGTTTCGTCGTCCACCGGAAAATATCCGATCGTCGCGCCGTATTCGGGAGCCATGTTGCCGATCGTGGCGCGGTCCGGCAGAGACATTGTATCGAGCCCGGGACCGAAGAACTCGACGAATTTATCCACCACGCCTTTTTTGCGGAGCATTTGCGTGACGGTGAGGACGAGATCGGTGGCGGTGACGCCGTCGCGCAGTTTGCCGTAGAGTTTGAAGCCGATCACGTCGGGCAGGAGCATATCCATCGGTTGACCGAGCATTACGGCTTCGGCTTCGATGCCGCCCACGCCCCAGCCGACCACGCCGAGACCGTTGATCATCGTTGTGTGCGAGTCGGTGCCGACGAGCGTATCGGGAAAGGCAAGAGTTTCTCTGCCGTCTTGTTTGGTCATAACGACTTGCGCGAGATATTCGAGGTTGACTTGATGCACGATGCCGGTCATCGGCGGCACGACGCGGAAGTTTTGGAAAGCCTGTTGACCCCACTTGAGGAACTCATATCGTTCCTTGTTGCGCAAAAATTCCATTTCGGTGTTGCGGTTGAGCGCGTCGGGCGTGGCGAAGAAATCCACTTGAACCGAATGGTCAATCACGAGATCAACCGGCACCAGCGGATTGATCTTCTTCGGGTCGCCGCCGAGTCGCGCCACCGCCGCGCGCATCGCCGCGAGGTCAACGACGGCTGGCACACCGGTAAAATCCTGCATGACCACGCGGGCGGGCAGGAAGGGGATGCCGGGATGATCGCCCTTCGGCGTCCATGCCGCGATGTTTTTCGCATCAGTTTGTGTGATCTCTTTATCGTTGCATTGACGGAGGGCAGCTTCGAGTACGATGCGGATCGAAAATGGAAGCCGCTTCAATTGAGTCAGCCCCGCTTTTTCCAGCGCGTCCAGACGGTAGATAGTGTATTCCTTGTCCCCGACTTTTAGCATGTCGCGAGATTTGAACAGGTCTTGCATAGGAAACTCCTTTGGTGATGAGAATTTCGTAGCGCCGGGTCATCCGGCATTACACTCACACCACTAGGAAGAATACAAAGGAGCGCCTTTGATATCCTTGATTCTGTGGTGGAATTTACAATTTCAGTTCTTTGGTTAGTTGTGTTACCAGTTTTTCTTTTTCACTCTCGTGCAAAAAGCCTGCCCGCGCCGCCGCCACAATCCGTTCCTTGAGCGTGTGTTGCGGCAGGTGCAGCTCATCGCAGGCTGTGTAATATTCGTGGCTCAACGTGATGCGCGAGATGCTGGGGTCGTCGGTGTTGATGGTGACATTGAGTCCATTCTCGAACATTTTGACCAGAGGGTGGCTTTCCAGCGACGCGACCACACCCGATTGATAATTACTGGTCACGCAGACCTCGAACGCTGTGTTGCGTTCCCGCGCCAGTCTGGTGATTCCGTCGTCCTCCAGCACGCGCACACCGTGACCGATGCGCTCAGCGCTAAATTCTTCGATGGCTTCCCTGACGTTGCTCGCGGGTCCCCATTCGCCCGCGTGGATGGTCACATGCAAACCAGCCTGTTTTGCCTCTTTGAAGATCCCGTAAAACGGCTGGGACGGAAAATCCGCTTCGTTGCCAGCCAGGTCTATCGCGACAATGCCGTCGGCAATGCGCTCAGCTGCAAGCCATGCCACCTGTTCGGCGAGGTCGGTCCCTTCGTGGCGGTTCACCGACACGATCAACTTGACATTGACATTGTATTTATTCGACGCTTCTTGCGTGCTCGAAATAACCCAGTCAATCACATCGTGCAGGGGGAAGCGTTCCGCGCGGCTCAGGGCAACGGGGGTAAAGCGCAATTCCATATAGCGGACATTATCCCTGCCGGCATCCTCGATGGCTTCGCGCGTGATGCGATGGATCACATCCGGCGAGCGATAGAACAGTCGGAGTGTGTTGAACTTAGCGAGAAAATTCTGAAAGGTGAGACTATCCTCTTCCTGAATTTGTACGAGATTGCTCAACCGCAATACATCGGCAGGGATGGTGATACCGTGCTGGCGGGCAATGTCCACCATGGTGTCGAGGCGCAACGAGCCCTCCAAATGGCGGTGTAGCTCCACTTTGGGGAGGGCCCGGTAGGTATTGAGGGAAGCCGTGACTCGTTCTGTCATACTTCTAAGGTTTAGTGCCGCCGCCGTTTCTTTTTCCTGTTTGTGTCTGCCTCCGCATTTTGCGGTTCCTCATGGGGGGGCATTGCCTCAACCGGCTTGATCTCGACAGGCCTGGGCTGATAGGCAAACAACCTGCTGATCACCAGTCCACGGATGTCTTCCACCAACTGGGCGAACATTTCGGAAGCTCTACCTTTATATTGTACCAGCGGGTCGCGCTGGGCGTAAGCCTCCAGACCGATGGACACTCGAAGCGCTTCGATGCGGGTCAGGTAATCGACCCATAATTCAGTAGTAGCGCTCAGGAGCAGCTGGCGATGGACTTCGTTCAGCACATATTTGCCAATGGACTCGACCAGCGCCTCCCGATCGGACTCACCCAGGCTTGCCACCGCGTCGTTGAGCCGCTCCTCCCCGAAAGCCATCTTCGCGGCGATGCCGAAATCCGCCAGCCGTTGAGCGTTCGCGGCGAGACGTGCGTATTCTCGCTCACCCCACGCCATTTGCAGGGATTCCTGCGCCTCCTCCAGGTGGGTTAACACATCCTCGGTGACCTGCTCGACGTTCCCGCCCTCCAACAATTGAGCGATCAGGAAGACGTAACTGAAACGGCTGAATACCTGCTTGACCTGTTTGTGAGTCTTTTGGTCGAAAACGGTGCGTGCCCCTTGAGAGAGGGAAAGAAGCAATTGCAGCTTGCTTGTGTCATTGACTGTGGCAGGCATGAGACTATCGATATCATGCACAATCTGTCCATTGTTTCCAACCAGTCGTTCGCGACGGCGCTCAAGCGCGTTTCGTGCCGCTTCCAGGATCTTATCGGCGGCATCATCCCAGCCGGAGATCTCAAACTTATCGCCAATGGATTCACCGAAGCGGTTTTGCACCGCGGCAATGACACGTGAAGCGTACATGCCGGTCAAATTACCAGTGACAAGTTTTTGGATTTCGTCTCGAACATCCTCAGGGTCTTCGCCGAGGCGTTTCATTTGATCGTTGTTCAGGCGCAGTTGGAAACCAATCAGGGCGTTGATTTCATCCACCATCTTCTGTGCTCGCGGACGTTCTGCATTATCCATGTCGCGCAAGCCTTCGAAGTAGGCATCCAGCGAGTCGGTGCGGGAGGCGATCTGGGCTTCGAGTCCTTCCTCGGTCTTGTCGATCAAGGCTTCAATGGCGCGCAAGTGATGAGCATTCTCTGCTTCAACGGCGCGGGTGATCAACTCAAGCACGGATTCGTGGAGATCGTCTGAGTTGGATAGTTCTTTCAACAGCAGAGACAAGCCGAAACTGGGAAAGAGGCGTTCTCCCGACATGAATGGCGGCTGGACCTGTTCAAGCCAGGCGATCAACTTCCAGGGACCCTCCTCGTCGGCAAGCCCGGTCTCCACGCGTTGTTTGATCTCGGCTTCCAGCATTTCAGCGATATCGCCGCTCAGGTCTTCCTTTTGGAAGATGCGGTCACGCTGGCTGTAGATCTGCGAGCGCTGTTTGTTGATGACATCATCGTATTCAAGCAAATGTTTACGAACATCGAAGTTCGCGCCCTCGATGCGGTGTTGGGACTGTTCGATGATGTTGCCGACGAGGCGCACCTCCAGCGGGAGCGAATCGTCCACCTTGAGACGTTCCATCAAATTGCTGACCTGTGACCCGCCTTGGATGCGCATGAGTTCGTCTTGCAGGGAGAGATAAAAACGGGATGAACCGGGGTCGCCCTGGCGGGCGGCGCGACCGCGCAACTGGTTGTCGATGCGGCGCGCTTCGTGGCGTTCTGAGCCGATGACGTGCAAACCGCCGAGTTCTTTGACGCGCTCCATGTCTTCAAAGTATTGCAGGAAGAGTTTGACCTCGGCATCGTACAGGCCGTAATTGGATGGGTCGACCTGCTTGAGCGCCTGTCGCCGTTCTTCGAGTGTCATATCAAACGGATTCTCGAACCCTGCTTTTCGCAGGACACGATTAACCGCCGAAATGACCTCCTCCGCCAGTTCGCCGCCGAGTTTGATATCGACGCCGCGCCCCGCCATGTTGGTTGCAATGGTCACCGCGCCGAACGCGCCGGCACCGGCGATGATCTGCGATTCCTCCGTATGTTTGCGGGCATTTAACACTTGATGGGGTACGCCACCCTGTAATACCGATTTCAGTCGGTTCGTGTCACTTGGTTTTAGCCGCAGGATTTCGAGAATGGCAGGCAGGTTGGATGGGTCTTCGGGATTGATGGTTGTGATTCCAAATGGCTGGATGAATTTCCGCAGGGCGTCGGGTGTGATCTTTTCGAGCGGTTCGTTGAATTGCTGCAATTCGGGGATGAGACGCCCATCCTCTTCGCGCTTGTTGGCATTCATCCAGGCGCGTCGGACGAGGGCAATCTGCATTAACCGGCGGACAGCTTCCGCCTTGAGGCGACCCGAGAGTTGTTCCGATGATTCGACGGACGTGGTGCCGACCAACAGCGGACGGCCGCGCACATGTTCGCGCACGATCTCGGTCACGATGGAACGAAGCTTGGCTTCGACGGTTTTGTAGATGATGTCCGGGTAATCTTTGCGGCGATAGAAAAGCGGCTCCTGTTTCGGGTCATCGCGCTTTGCAAAATAATTGTAGGTATAGCCGTCTTCATCCTTGGCTTTGACTTCCACGAGCGGCGCATTTTTCCCGAAGGCTTGATATTCCAGGTTGGGTGGAATGGGCGTGACTTCAAGATTATAAATTTTGTGAAACTCTTCGGCTTCGGTCAATGCCGTACCGGTCATGCCCGAAAGTTTCTTGTACATGCGGAAGTAGTTTTGCAGTGTGATGGTGGCATAGGTCACGTTCTCCGGCTCGACCTTCACACCTTCCTTGGCTTCCACCGCCTGATGCAAACCGTCGCTCCAGCGCCGACCCGGCATCACGCGCCCGGTAAACTCGTCCACGATGACGACCTTGCCCGCCTGTACGAGATAATCCTTGTTGCGTTTGAAAAGGAACTGTGCACGCATGGCTTGTTCGAGATAGCCTCTCAAACGCGCCTGTTCCGGCGAAACATCTTCAGGACGGTCAGGATCCATGAGCGGCATGTTGAGGATCTGTTCCACATGCGCCAGACCGATTTCGGTCAGTGAGACCTGGCGGTCTTTTTCGTTCACTTCATAGTCTTCAGGCTTGAGTTGTTTCACCACCTGCGCCATCTTTCCATACCATTCCAGATTCCCCGAGGCAGGTCCAGAGATGATGAGCGGCGTGCGCGCTTCATCGATCAACACGTTGTCCACTTCGTCGATAATGGCGAAATGATGTCCGCGTTGCACGCGATCGCTCAGGCGCATGGTCATGTTGTCGCGCAGATAATCGAAACCAAATTCCGAGTTGGTGCCGTAGGTTACGTCCGCTTCATAGGCGAGACGACGATCCACGAGGCGCAGATGATGTTGGTCTTCATGCGGCGACTCTTTGGAGAAATCTACGAGGAATGCTTTCTTGCCATTTTCAGTAGCAGCTGCCATTTGCAGAACGCCGACCGTCAACCCGAGCATGTCATAGATTGGAGCCATCCAGCGTGCATCACGGCGCGCCAGATAATCGTTGACCGTGATGAGGTGAACGCCTTTCCCAAGCAGAGCGTTGAGATAGACCGGCAGGGTGGCCACGAGCGTTTTCCCTTCGCCGGTGCGCATCTCCGCGATGGAACCGCGGTGCAGCGCCACACCGCCGATCAACTGCACATCATAGTGACGCTGGCCGATCGTGCGCTTGGCGGCTTCGCGGACCGCCGCAAACGCTTCCGGCAGGATCTCGTTCAACGCCTCCTGCTGCGCCTTGAACTGTTCCCGTTCATCGAGCCCATCCACATTCCCAACCGATTCGGCAATACGCGCCCGAAACTCATCCGTTTTGGCGCGCAGGGCGTCATCACTAAGCGCTTCGAACTGCGCTTCCAATGAATTAATCTCATTGGCAATACCGCTGTATTGTTCGATGATTTTTTTGTTGGGGTCGCCCCCGAAGATTTTGATGAAGTTCTTTAGCATTTTGACCTTTCGGGGCAAAATTATAGCACGCAGGAATGCCCGTCAATTATTTGACTTTCATTAGAATAAAACAGGCGGCGGGTACAAACCGCCGCCTGACAGAGTGGGAAGTATCATGCCGGGTCAAGGTCTATCATATATTTCAGTTGGCGCACTATCTTTTTTGGCTTTGGTGGGTTTGGGCGTGTTTTTCACCTTGGTCCTGTCTGGCTTGGGGGTCTGACCGTAATGGTTGCCGTTATCATTCTGGGGAATGGGTGTTGCCGTGGCTGATGCGTCGGTACTCTGAATGAGCAATTGTGCATCCGTCGCAGTGACCGTGAAAGTCGGTGTATTTGCAGGGGAGGGAGTTGGGGTTGCCGTGGGAGTCAAAGATGGAGTCGCAGCCTCGGGCTGGGATGAACCGGTAATGGGTATCGGGACGACCTCTTCTGCCCTCGCAGTCGGAGCGGAGGTGAGGATCTCAACAATTTTATCCCTGTATCGATAAGCGACGATACCTGCTTCGATGACAATGGCGACAACCAGCACAGCCTCCAGGAAGGTGCTGGTGGGAATGGCAGGCAGATGCAAACCAGTGAGCCCTCCCTTCGGACCCTCGGCTAAATTCTTTAAACCAGTTCCCGCCCCCATGCCAAGACTCATATTGGCAATCTGTTTCAAGTATATTTGCCGGCGGGATGCCAGTAATTTTTTAGGGTACCCCCCTTCGGCATTTTTTAGTTTCGCCAGTAAATCGATGATTATCTGTTCCTGATGCTCTATTTCCATTTTTAAAAAATTTGATCACTACCAGCCATCGCCAAGTTGCATACCGAGGGCTTTCCTCAACTTGGCAATGCCGCGATTTTGAATAACTTTGATGTTGTTCACTTCTTTTCCGATGATTTCCGCTGTCTCCTTGAGGCTGAAATCCTCCAGAAAGCGCAGGATAATCACATGCCGCTGATCTTCCGTCAATTCTGTATTCATCGCGGCAATGAGCGCCTCCATCATGACGCGCTCTTCGATCTGCGTTTGGGTTGGCGCGATCTGACCTTTTTCATAAGTGCCCACCGCTACATCCAGCGGAGCGTTGTGCTGGTTGTCACGGGAGCGATCTACCACCAGATGGTACGCCGTCTGGTAGAGATAGGAGCGAAGATTTGTCCGCGGCCCCTTCCCGGCGGCAAATTGCTCCAACAACTGGGCGAATACGTCGCCTACGATGTTATCTGCCACAATTGGGTCGTGGCACAGGCGCAGAGTGTATTTGTAAATGGCGGGCGCAAATTGATCGAAGATGGCAGTCAGCGCATCTTCGTCAAGTTTTTGGGCGGCTTTCAACAAGGCGACGCCGTCATTCATTAGGCTTCGCTCCTGTGTGCATACCGTGTGAAAAGGACGTTAATGATGGCGAAAAAGTTCCGTCGTTGCATGGTGTATCTGCCCGGATTTCCATACTATTATAAACTGATTTACTTGTCCAGCCCCAATACTGGGATATGGCAGAGTTAATGATTTTGTTATAACTCCAAGTGTAACAAAAGAAACTGTCGCTGAGTCTAATTTGTGCTGGTATTGTTATAATTCAGAGAGGAGTTTAACATGTTTTCATTTGAAGGACCTGACCGACGTAAAGAGGAAGACCGGGTTCGTAAAGAGGGTCGCCTGCCGCCTGGGCAGGCACTAACATTCAAATTCCCTGTCTTGCACTATGGACCTGTGCCACATTTTAATCCCGCCGCCTGGGATTTCCGCGTGTGGGGGGAAGTAGAACAGGAACGGACCTGGACCTGGGATGAATTCAACAAACTGCCGCGGGCGAAGATCCAGATGGATATCCATTGTGTGACGCGCTGGAGCAAGTTCGATACCGTTTGGGAGGGGGTTTCCGTCAAAACGATGGTGGAAAACGGTCTTTTCAGGATTAAGCCGACCGCCACGCATGTGATGCAGCACGCCGAGTACGGATTTACTGTCAACCTGCCGTTGGAGGTCGTCCTACAGGATAACTTCCTGCTTGCCACTCATTTCAACGGGGAACCGATCACACCAGACCATGGCTACCCATTGCGCGGTGTGGTGGGGTTTATCCCCGGGCGTGAAAATCTTGAAACACCCTACTTCTGGAAGGGCGCCAAGTGGCTTCGCTCATTGGAGTTCATGTCGCGCGACCGGCGCGGATTCTGGGAGCAGGCTGGCTACCACAACCGCGCCGATGTCTGGCGCGAGGAACGATTTGGGTAGGCGAAGTCCCATCCCTGCCTTGGAACAAAAGCCCGTGAGTTTTACACCTCATGGGCTTTCGCTTTTCTTGCATCAACGGCTCTTAGCCAATTCCTTCCCAGCCAAACTCCCATGGCAAGGATGACAAGACCCAGCGCAAGACCACTGATATTGCCAAGCAATTCACTTACCATTTCCCACTGCGTGCCGAAGAGATAGCCCAGACCTCCGTAGCCGAAGACCCAGATGGCTTCTCCCACCAGATCGTAGACTAAAAATCGCCTGAATCCGAATCCGCTTGTACCGGCGATCAAATTGACCGGTACCGCGATGCCCGTGATCAGGAACCGCGTCCAGAATACAGACATCCCCCCCCAGCGATTGAAGGTCGCTTCCGCCTGTTTCCATTTGTGTGCATACTGAAAACGGCGTAAAACGGGTTCGCGAATAAAATGCCCCATTGCGTAACTCAGGCTGTCGCCAAGGACGACACAGACTAATGCGACCAGTCCGGTGGTGTACCAGGAGAGCAGTCCCTGCCGGGCGAAAGCACCTGCCGCGATCACGATCAACGTGCCTGGGAAGGGGGCTCCCATCGCCCCGATGAAGACAATCGCGCCAAGGGTTGGAGCGCCGTAATTAATAATCTGGGTAAGTAGAAAATCGGACATAAGAGTCTTTGACTACGGCGCGACCGGCGAAACGGGCGTCAGCGGCGGAACGGCGGTGGCGGGCGGAACAACTGTGGGTGAGGGTTGATTCGCCTGTATCACTGCTTTGACGACCTCCAGTACAATCCCCGGCTGATTCGGAAAGTATTTCTCATTCAACTGGGCAAGGCTTTTTTCTCCGTTGCCTCTGGGGGAAACGCCGACCGCGTCAAAGAGCAGCTTGGGGGATACTTGATACATCCTTGCAATGAATGGGATTGTCATCCAATCGCGGATCAATTCAACATCCGTCTCAACCTGTTGTTGCTGCGCTTCGAGCGGCGCGAGCGGCGGGGGGCCGTGCCGGCGGAATTCCCTGAATGCAAAAAAAGCGCGCAGTCCAAAGAATGCGACGATCAACACCCCGACGACAATCAGACCGATGGTAAGAGCGCGTTGTCTTGCCGGTGTCATTTAGTCCTGCCATTCCAGTTCAAATTCGCCGATGGAGACAGTGTCGCCTTCCTGCACGCCAGCCTGCCGCAGGGCTTCTTCCACGCCGAGCGTTGCCATGATTTTCTGAAAACGCCGCAGGGAGCCATCATGTTCCCAATAGGTCATCTTTGCAGCGCGCTCAATGGCAGAGCCGGAGACGCGCCATTCGTGGGCGCCTTCGCGCGTGACGACGAATTCGCGCGGGTCTTCCTTCGGTTTGTAGACCGGCATCGGCGCCTCGAACTCTTCCATGGGAGGAGTCTCCGCCAGTTTTTGGCAGGCTTTGACGAGCAATTCGCGCGTGTTCGTGCGCGCCAGCGCAGAGATGGTCATAAATTCAACCTTGAGTTTTTTGAACTTCTTCTGGATGTCGGCGAGTCGTGCCTGGACTTCGGGCTGATCTATTTTATTGAGCGCCACCAGCTGGGGCTTTTTACCGAGATTCGGGTCGAAGAGTGACAGTTCAGTATTGATCTGGCTGTAATCTGCGACAGGATCGTCCGATAATCCATCCAGCAAATGGATGAGGACGCGGGTGCGTTGAACATGGCGCAAAAAATCGTGACCGAGTCCTGCGCCGTGTGAGGCGCCCTCGATGAGCCCGGGGATATCCGCCAGCACAACGGTCGTGTTCACGTCGATCTCTGCCACGCCGAGATTGGGTTCCAGCGTGGTGAAGGGGTACGGCGCGATCTTGGGATGGGCATTCGTCAGCACCGAGAGCAGGGTCGATTTGCCCGCGTTCGGGACGCCGATCAGCCCAATATCGGCGATCAACTTCAATTCCAGTTTGAGGCGTTTTTCCTCATACGGCTCCCCTTTTTCAGCGGTGCGCGGCGCTTGATTGCGGGAGGTCGCGAAATGCTGGTTCCCGCGTCCGCCGCGCCCGCCCTTGCAAACGACCAGTCTTTGCCCGGACTGGGTCAGGTCGCCGATGATCCGACCTGTGTCCGCGTCGAAAATGACCGTGCCCGGCGGAACGTGGATGACGAGGTCTTTGCCATTGCGCCCGGTCATTTGCGACGGCCCGCCTCTGACTCCGTCCTCGGCTTTGAATTTTTGGTTCTGCCGGAAGGACGAGAGGGTGTTGAGCGTGGACTTGACCTCAAAGACGACATCGCCGCCCTTGCCGCCGTCGCCGCCGTCGGGTCCGCCGTGCGTGACGAATTTTTCGCGATGGAAATGAACCATGCCATCGCCGCCTTTGCCTGATCGTACGTGGATTTCTACCTGGTCTATGAACATAGCGTTCCTATTCTATCCTATTCTCTGATGGGAGGAATCAATCCGGCCTGTGGCCGCTAAAACAAACCTCCGGGCTAACGCTCGGAGGTTTGTTTTAGCAATCTCTGTTCACTGACTACTGAATTACTCCCAGCCTCTTCCCCACCTTGGCAAACGCTTCCAGCCCCTGACCGAGATCGTCGCGGTCGTGGGAGGCGGAAATCATCACCCGAATCCGCGCTTTGCCTTTCGGTACAGTGGGGAAGCCAATGGACATGGCAAAGACTCCCTCCTCGAACAACTCACGGCTGAATTGCTGCGCCAGCGGCGCCTCGCCGAGCATGACCGGCGTAATGGGCGTCTGGCTGACGCCGGTATCGAATCCCAGTTTCTTCATTTCGGCTTTGAAGTAATTGGCGTTATCCCATAGTTTGTCCACCAGTGCGGTGGATTCTTCGAGCAGGTCAACTGCCGCGAGGCACGCCGCCGCATCGGGCGCAGTGACGGCAGAGGAAAACAGGAACGGGCGTCCGCGCTGACGCAGCCACTCGATGATCTTCCGGTCGCCCGCCACCATCCCGCCGACCACGCCAAACGCCTTGGACATCGTGCCGACTTCGATATCCACCTTGCCGTGCAAGCCGAAGTGATCCACGATGCCGCGTCCGCCTTTGCCGAGCACGCCTTCACCGTGCGCGTCATCCACCATGAAGAGGATATCGTATTTCTTCGCCACCTCCACGAGTTCGGGCAGGGGAGCGATGTCGCCGTCCATGCTGAACACGCCGTCCGTGACGATCAGGCTGCGGCGGAAGTTCGAGGCGTGTTCCTTGATCGCATCCTCCAGCGCGCCTGCATCGTTATGTTCGTAGGCAACAATCTTCGCGCCGGAGAGACGGCATCCGTCAATGATGGAGGCGTGGTTCAGGCGGTCTGAAAAAATCACATCCTCTTTTCCGACGAGGGCAGAGATGGTACCGAGGTTGGCGGTGAAGCCCGATTGAAACGTGATGACGTCCTCCGCGCCCTTGAACTTGGCGAGACGTTCCTCGAGTTGCACGTGCAGGTCGGTTGTCCCGGCAATCGAGCGTACCGCGGCGGGACCGACGCCATACTTCTTCGTCGCCTCTTTTGCGGCTTCCACGATCTTCGGGTGGTTCGCCAGCCCGAGATAATTGTTCGAGCAGAAGTTGAGCACATCCTTACCGTCCACAATCAGCCGCGCGCCCTGCGCCGAGCCAATCGTGCGGATGCGGTTGTACAGGCCCTGCTCCTTCAAGCCTTCGATTTCCTGTGTGAGCCAGTCGAGTTTGGACATGGGAACTCCTCATAGAGATTGGAGAGTAGAGAGTAGTGGGTCGTTCCTTATCATTATAGCGACTTACATAAAAGCGATTGTCACTGATGTGAGGTGACAATCGCTCTATTTTTCTTCGGTCAAATCCTCCATCAGCAGTCCCAACTCTGCCATCGCCTCCATCACTTTTTGGATGGCTCCGCCTTTGACGATGACCGCCGTGGGACTCAGCACCTCGCCCAGATATTTTGCCGCCTTCGATTTTCGCAGCTCTTCCAGGACCTCGGGCTTGGTCACCCGCAAAACGACCTGAGTCTCCGCCCGCGCCTCTGTCCCGTGAACTTCCCAGCGTTTGAGGGCTTTGACCAGCGACGGCGGAACCCCCGCCTCGGCATGTTTCGACAGCAGAACCAGCAAATGCTCGGCTTTCAATCCCTGCTCTTTGGATTTGGCGAGCGAACGGACACTGATGTGGTAGCGGTACACATCCTCCTTCGGCTCATCCCACTCGCAAAACCGTGAAATCTGATAGCGCACAGCCCGCGGCGCATCGCGCGGAATGGAAATCCTGCCGTTTGAAGTGACGATGATCTTGCCTCTTTCTTCTTTCATCGGCTCGAAAGACGAAAGACGGAAAGCAGTCGGCTCTGTTGCTCCTTCTGCAATGGACAAGTCCACCTCCCCCAGCCAGTGCAAAATGCCCGTGACAAAGAATTTGACCAGTGCGCCATCCACCTCGTCCCAGTGAGCAAAGCCGCGCAGGTATTGACCGTCTGATTTGCGTTTGATAAACCAAGAATCGTAGTCTCCTGCCGGGCGCTGGAAATCGGCATATTTTGTTTTCACATCACGGACGAATGCGCCCAAACTCCACCATTTGCCTTCGGGGATGGCATCCAGCAGGTTCAACAGGAATTCACGTGTCTCCTGGGGCTGATTGCTCCATTCGCCTTCACAGACGATGCCGGGGACAAGGCACAGTTCATTGAAAGTGGGGCTTTCCAGCCATGCATCTTGCAATATTTTTAGCGCCTCCGGCCGTGGGCATTCGAGGAAGGTCTTCACCGCTTCCGGGTTGAGATACTCCCCCCCACCCCCTCTCACGGAAGGAGTGGAGGAAATGAGTCTGGCGGAGGTGAGAAGAGTGTGAAGGCGCGGGTCGGACCAATCATCCGACCTGCCCATGCGGATGGCGGCGAGCATAGTGGTGGCATCGTCGAGAATGTGATCGGTAGCGAGGATGATTGTTCCCTGTTCCTTGGGAGATGCCGGGCGTCCCAGCGCTTCTGCAGTGGCATGTCCTTCCTCTGCTCCTGCCTCACGGCTTTCAATCAGCAACAACAGGTCATCGGGGATGTAGGCGAATTCCTGTGGTCCTTTGTCGGTTTCGAAGAAGGCTCGTGCCAGTATGCCGCGATAGAAAAGAATTTCGGCGGTGGAGGATGGTTTGAGATGCGGGCGTTCCCGGTCGCGTTTCCCCGCTCCCATCTCGCGGATGTCACCATACTTGCGCGTGAAGACCGCCCAGGGAATTCGTCCGCCTGAGTTGACGAGATCGGTGATGGCGGAATGCGCTTGGGGGGAGAGCGAGTCCATTAACTCGGCGAGCAGTTCGAAGTCCAGGAGAGAGGCGGAGAGTTCCTCCCGGGCCGAATCTGCCTCGCTGGATTCCAGTTCGAGTCCCCAGAACTCTGCCACAATGCGGAGATGTCCAATGTCCTGTTTGAGGAGGGAGTGAAAGAGGTCGGGCATGATGAATTTACCAATTATCAGTTACAAATAATTGTAATGGGTAATTGGTAATTGGTGATTAGCCGCGCACCACCTTGAGCGCATTGGGAACGATTTCGAAGGAGACTTTGCGCAGGTCGGTGCCGGGACCGGTAAATATCTCGCCGTCGGCGTGGATGTAGAGGGGGCGGTCGGATGTGATGGTGAATTTTTTGCACGTTCCCATTTTGACTTGTTTGAAACGCCCATGCGTGCCTTTCATAACTTCCGGCACGATGCGGAACATCATGGGGCGGCTGACATCGGTGATCATGGCGTAATGTAGGATGCCGTCGTCGATTTGTGCTTCGGGCGCGACAAGGAATCCACCGCCTTCACGCGGACCATTGCAAAGGATGAGATAGATGATCTTTTGTTCCCACTTTTCCGTATCGGTTTCGATCTGCATGGTGATGGGGTTGTGGTCGACAATGATGGTTTGGATGACCGCGGTGAGGTACATGAGGAATCCGCGCAGGAGGGGGAGTTGGTGGGAACGGATGGTGACAATGGCGCCAAAGCCGATTCCAAGTGTGTTGTCGAAGTATTCCCTGCGTCCGTCACTGTCCGTCATCAAGCCGAGGTCGATGGCGGAAGGGGTGCCATCTAATGCGCGTAGGAGGGCCTCGCTGGAATTTTTAGGGACGCCAATGCTGTGTGCAAAGTCATTGCCTGAACCGACAGGTACGACGCCGAGGATGGGGCGTTTACCTCCGGGGACCTTCATCAATCCGTTCACGACCTCGTGGACGGTTCCATCGCCGCCCATGGCAATGACCATGTCGTAGCCTTGTTCTCCGGCTTGTTTTGCCAGTTCGATGGCATGACCGGGGTAAACCGTGCCGCTCCAATCCACGCCGCCGTGCTGTTCGGTAATGGAACGCAGGTCGCGTGCGACGCGCCAGGCATTGCCCATGTCTGCCATAGGGTTCAGGATGATCTTGACTTTGCGGTGCATGAGGTAGCCTCCATGAGAATAAGTGACAGTCACTTCGCTCCCTTCGTCGGAGGTGTTGCGCAAAAGTGACTGCCACCTGCTTGTGCAATATAACCCCCAAAAAACAAATCGGAGGCTATTCGCCTCCGACCTGATGCGTTGCCAATGGACCGGTAATGCCGCGCGCAATCTGGAATGTCCCGCGGTTGTAACGCTTGGCCCTGTACAACGCCGCATCCGCCGCGCGTAACAGGTCGGGTCCATTGCGCGCATTGACAGGGTAAATGGCGATCCCGCCTGAAATGCCAAGTTTGAGGCGCTTGCCGTCGGGGAATTTGTATTTCAAATTCTTCATGCCTTCGATGATCTTCTCCGCTACGATCTGCGCCGAAGACATATCCGACTGACTGAGGATCAAGGTCAATTCATCGCCTCCGTAACGGGCAAGAAAGTCCGTGTTGCGTACACCGCGCGCCATCTGGCTGAAGACCATCCGCAGAACATCGTCGCCTGTCGCGTGTCCATAGGTGTCATTTACATCTTTGAAACCGTCGAGGTCCATCATGATGACTGCAAAGGAATAATTATTGCGCCGCGCCGCCTGCACTTCCTCTTCGAGCCGTTCATCCAGCGCGCGGCGGTTGGGAAGTCCGGTCAGCGTATCGCTGTACGCCTGGCGGCTGATCATCTGATGCAGACTGGCGTTCGAGATCGCCACTGCCGCCTGATCCGAAAGCAACCCAAGCAGACGCAACTCCGATGACGAAAAACCGCCTGTTGTGCTGCGCGAGAGGTTCATGACGCCGACAACCGTTTCCCCAACCTTGAGGGGAATGCCGATGATCGAACCAATCCAATCCTTGGGGGCGGTGGTGAAAAGTGGATGGTCCTGCATATCTTCCACAACGATAATGTTTCCATTGCGGGCGACAGTGTAGGTCAGTCCGTTCGATCTCGGTTTGGACCACGGCTTGTTCCGCGTGCCGTCCGAATCGAGCGCCGCGCCGAAGGAAAGCCGTCCGTTTTTGTAAAGAAAAATGTTCACATCGCGGGTGTTCTCGATCAGGCGCATGGCTTCCGTCACGACGGCATCCAGCACGTCTGGCAGATCCAGGCTTGAGGTGAGGTTAATGCTTAACTTTTTAAGCGCGTCCAGTTCGGCGGTCTGTTGTTTGAGCAGGGCGAGTAATGCCTGATGTTCGATCAACCCCTTGGCAATCTGTTGAATGGTCTCCGGCGTGGCGGCGGAATACTTTTCAAGGGATGTCGCCAGAATCTCAAGCAACTGAAAAAGCAGTTCGCGCTCCGAGGGGGATCCGCCTTTCGCCTCAAGCAGACGACGCGCGTCCGCCAGAATACTTAATCGAATATCGCCCATTCTTTCCATTCGTCAGTGCGGCATTTAACCATGGTTATGTCAGATCTTTTCTGGCTCTTTTGTCCTATCATATTTGTCCGGTTCGTTGCCATTATAATCACTCGCCTCTGGATGGTGTATTGCATGCACGTTACAGCCCATCGAGAATGGATATGTTAAAATGGATACATCCCTTTCTGGAGGACAATGTGCCTGACATTTACCCCGCAGCAGACTCTCCCCGGCCTGCTCCCGCCACCCCATTGAATCCACGCCGACGCGGACTCATCATCGGCGCCTCCGATGGACTTGGCGCCGAACTCGCGCGCAGACTTGCCCGCGAAGGATATTCCCTTGCCCTGATTGCACGCCGCAAGGATAAACTTGAATCGCTCTGCAGTGAAATCAACGCGAAAGGACAAACCGCCCTTCCCTATGTTCACGATGTGAGCAACTACGACGAAGTACCAAATTTACTCCCCAGGATTGTCGCTGATTTGGGCGGACTAGATGTGGCCGTTTTCATGGCGGGCGTCAATTATCCGCCCGGCGGCATGGACAAATACAACTTCGAGAACGACCGCAGGATGATCGAGATCAACCTCATCGGTGCAATGGCGTGGTTGCATCCGATTGCAGAGATGTTCCAATCTGCCGGGGCGGGGCAAATTGTCGGTATCGGTTCCGTTGCCGGTGACCGCGGACGCGTCGGCAACCCCGGTTACAACACATCCAAAGCCGCGCTGGCAACCTATCTCGAAGCCCTGCGCAATCGGCTTACCCGTCATGGCGTGAATGTGTTGACGGTCAAGCCCGGCTTCCTGAAAACGGAAATGCTCAAAGCCGCGCAGGGAGCGACTCCCTTTGCCATCGAGCCGTCCAAAGCCGCAGAGGATATCCTCAAAGCCATGAAAAGACGCAAGCAGCAGATCTACACTGCCTCCATCTGGCGTTGGATCATGCTTGCCATTCAGCACACACCGTCGTTCATTTTTAGAAGGTTATCATTCTAAAATTCAGCCATTCGAGATTGGAGACCGGAGATTTGGTTTCACTCTCGAGTCTCTGATCCCTTTTTATCATGTCACTCCCTCTCAGCTCTTTCACACACCTGGAAAATTTCGGGCATTCTCTCCACTCCCCGTCCTATCGTATTCAAATCAAGAACGCCGAGAATATTTACGAAACCTTCCGACTCGCCAGGAAGCACGGACTGACGGTCACCGCGCGCGGCACGGGACTTAGTTATAACGACGCCTCGCTCAACGGTGGCGGGATCGTGCTGGATATGACCGGCATGAACCAAATCCTGGAATGGGATCCAGCCTCCGGTTTGGTGCGATGCGAGTCCGGCGTCACGCTCGAACAATTGTGGCAGCGCGTCGAACCGGATGGCTGGTGGCCCCCCGTCGTCTCCGGCACGATGAAGACCACGCTCGGCGGTTGTCTCTCGGCGAACATCCACGGAAAGAACAATTTCAAGATGGGACCCATCGGCGAGCATGTGGTCGAATTTACCGCGGCGCTCCCCACCGGCGCGCTGGTGACCTGCACTCCCAAAAAGAACGCCGACCTGTTCTACGCGATGATTAGCGGACTGGGAATGCTAGGTGTGTTCGTGACCGTGACACTGAAGATGAAACGCATTCATTCCGGGTTGATCGAAGTGGACGCCTGGCACGTGAAAAATCTCAAACATCAGTTGGACAGCCTGCTCGAACACGCGCCCGATCACGATTACATCGTGGGCTGGCTGGATACGACCGCCAAAGGCAAAAGCCTTGGGCGCGGACAGATCCATGCTTCGCGGAACTTGAAGGAGGGAGAGGATCCCAATGCCCGCCACACCATGCAGATTGAAAACCAGCACCTGCCTGACCGTCTGTTTGGGGTAATGCCGAAGTCTCTGCTGCATTATTTTATGAATCCGTTTCTGAATAACCTGGGTGTGTGGAGCATCAATACAGCCAAGTACATCACTGCTCTGCGCGACCATACCTTCCGGCAATCGCACGCGGAGTTTCATTTTTTGCTCGATTATGTCCCCGATTGGGAGCGATCCTTTGGGCGGGGCGGGTTGATCCAATACCAGTCATTTTTGCCGAAGCAGACGGCTGAGTCGGCATGGCGCGAAATGCTGGAACTCTCGCATCGACGCGGGACCCCGTCCTATCTCGGTGTGACCAAGCGTCATCGCCCCGATAAGTTCCTCCTCACCCACGGCGTGGATGGTTTCTCCCTCGCCATGGACTTCAAAGTGACCGACGGGAACCGCGCCAAGCTCCGCGAACTGTTGCAGGAATTTGACCAGATTGTTCTCAATGCAGGCGGGCGATTCTATTTTGCCAAGAACAGCGAGACCTCCGCAGAAAGCGCGCGCCGGTTTTTGGGCGATGAAACAATTGCAAAGTTCAAGAAACTCAAGAAACGCTGCGATCCGAACGGGCTGTTGGAATCTGATCTGTATCGGAGGATATTCAAATAACAAATGAAAACGTCCCGAAGGTCTATGGAGATTGTGATCGTGCTTCGAAAACCTTCGGGACGATATATCACAAATACGTATGAACCTTATTGTTGAAGACCTGGGTTTGATTGAATACGAAACCGCGTGGAAATTACAGGACGAATACGCGCGTGAGATCGCAGAAGGAATTCGCCCGCCGACACTCCTGCTTCTTGAACATCCGCACGTCTACACCTTTGGTCGGCGCGGCAAACAGGAGAATCTTCTCTGGGGTGAGTCACAGCTCAAAGAAAAGGGCATCGCCATCCACTGGGTGGACCGCGGCGGCGACGTCACCTACCACGGACCGGGACAATTGGTGGGGTATCCGTTAATACCGCTGATTCCCCTCACTCCAACCCCTCTCCCGCCAGGAGAGGAGCGAAGGGGTGAGGGAGAAACGCGAATCCCCGATGCCGACTATGTTGGCTACGTCCGCAAACTCGAACAGTCCCTCATTATTGCCTTGGCAAACCTCGGCCTTGTGGCGGGGCAACGTCCCGGTCTCACTGGCGTTTGGGTTCAAGCCGATGTCCATTCGCGCTGCCCACGCTGTAAACCGGAAGACCGCAGGAAGCCCGCCAAAATCGCGGCCATAGGCGTCAAGGTGGATGCGCGCGGGGTTTCCCGTCATGGTTTTGCGCTGAATGTGAACCCTGACATGGAATACTGGGACGGCATCATTGCCTGCGGCTTGCAGGACGAACCCGTCGCGTCACTCGCAGATTTGTTGGAAGAGCCACCTTCGATGGAACGTGTAAAGCGGGAAGTGATTAAAGCGTTTGAAGATGTCTTCGACCAACCCGAACACGACAGGCGAGACTCTCCGCGCCGCTCAGAGTGACATGGCGATTAAAACCGATGGGTGATTGCCGGGGGAAAGATAAATTTGGTAGATTTCGTCATCACTCCCAAGGAGAGAGTATGGCTCTATATCAAAGCAAAATGAATCGCCGCGACTTTTTGAAATTGATGGGTACGTTTGCGGGCGCGTCCGCTGCACTCGCCTCTTGCGCACCGGAGCAGATCCCGCCGCCCGCCCCGACGCAGGTTCCGCCGGTTGTCGTCAACCCGACAGGCGTTCCGCCGGAGCCGGTTCTGCCACCTGTCTCGTTGGGGATCATCGCCTTGAACCGCATGGGGTACGGTCCGCGTCCGGGGGACATCGAAGCGTTCAATGCGTTGGGGGCGACCGACGAGGAGCGGCTGCGGAACTATGTGGCGCAGCAGTTGAATCCTGACTCGATTGATGATAGCGAATTCGAAACGCGTTACGCCGCGGCGGGCTTTGAGACCCTCCACAAATCGCTGGAGGAACTGTACTTTGACCACATTGCCAACAACCCGTATAACTCGAACGATGACGCCTACTGGGAATGGTACAGCCTGCCCGCCTATGAACTCGTAGACGCCTCCTTCCTGCGCGCCGTCTACAGCAAGAAGCAGCTTGTCGAAGTGCTGGCGGATTTCTGGCACAATCATTTCAACGTCTATTTCTGGCAGGATGACGGTGTGCCCCTGCTGGTCTCATATAACCGTGACGTTTTGCGCAGGCACATGCTCGGTAATTTCCGTCAGATGCTCGAAGCGGTCGCGACGCATCCATCCATGTTGTACTATCTGAACCAGAATAACTCCTCCGATGCGGGACCGAACGAGAATTTCGCCCGCGAACTCTTTGAACTGCACACGCTCGGAGCGGAGAATTATTTCGGGGTTCAGGATCCGAACGCGATCCAGAAAGATGCGAACGGTATTGCCATTGGATATGTCGATAACGATGTCTATGAATCCGCACGCGCGTTCACCGGCTGGCGCGTGGATGATGACATCTATGAGTACGAAGACGGCGTCGAGAAGACCGGTCGCTTTTTGTATTACAAACCCTGGCACGACCGCTTCAACAAACTGGTGCTGGGAAAATACATCCCGCCCGACCAGCCCGATATGCAGGATGGACGCGACGTGCTGGACCTGCTGGCGAATCATCCCGGCACGGCGCGGTTCATCTCGCGCAAACTCGCCCGCCGCTTCATCTCGGACAACCCGCCTGATTCCGTTGTCCAAACCGCCGCGTCCGTTTTTATGGAGTACCGGGACGCGCCCGACCAGTTGAAGCGCGTGGTGGAGGCGATCCTGCTCTCGCCCGAATTCAAACAGACCTGGGGAGCGAAAATCAAGCGTCCCATCGAAGCCGCCATTTCGATGATGCGCGCCCTCAACACCGACTTTACCAGACTGCCCGGCGGCATCCCGTGGATGTGTTCGATGATGGGGCAGCCCATGTTCGAGAAACGTTCCCCCGATGGATACGCCGACGTGAAAGAGGCATGGGCGAATTCCATGTCGCTGTTGTACCGCTGGAATTTTGCCGTGGGCATCTCCGAGAACTGGCTGGACGACGAAGACCAGCAGCGTTTCATCAGAACAGACATCGTCGGGCAGACGCCCGCCGAACTCCGCACCGCCGAATCCCTCGCCGACTTTTGGATTCCCCGCATCCTGAATCGGACAATGTCCGAATCGGATCGTCAGGCTGTCATCTCCGTCATGGCGCAGGACCGCGGACCGCAGGAAGAACTGGACCAGGATCACATCAACTGGGTTCTGCCTGCCATGGTCGAGGTCATTCTCATGAGCCCGGATTTTCAGTGGAAATAAAGACTTCGGTGATTGAGTAATCCCGCGTGATGTTCGCGGGACCTATCGAAACCACCACGCCGTAAAGCAACCTTTGACACCTGTTGGCTTCGATATGGCGGACGAGCGCCGCCCACTCAACCAATGACAAGGAATCAACTATGCCCACACTAAAACTGACCCGCCGTAATTTTCTACAAGGATGTTCTTCCGCGATTGCCGCGATGGCTGGAGCGCGACTGACAAACGTCGCCTTTGCCCAGCAGGACGACCCGACTGACACACTGATCGTCGTCTTTTTGCGCGGCGGCTGGGACGCGCTCAACGTCGTCCCGCCGATGGACGGCGACGACCGCGGCTTTTATGAAAAAGCGCGACCCGATATCAAAATATCGGACCTCCTTCCTTTGAGTGACCAGTTTGGGATGCATCCCGCGCTGGCTCCTTTGCATGGACTATATCAGGATGGCAGGATGGCTGTCATCCATGCGGTGGGATTGAACTACGATACGCGCAGCCACTTCGATGCGCAGGAATTCATCGAACTCGGTACACCCGGTTCGAAGGGTACAACGTCAGGCTGGATCACGCGCCACCTGCAGGGGAGCGGCGTCTCATCCATTTTGCCCGCCCTGTCCACCTCCGGCGCGCCCTCTTCGTTGCTCAATTTTGTCCCTACCGTGAACTTGAACGATCCCGCCGATTTCTCGCAATGGGATAATGGGCTTGCCGGGTCACAGCAAGCCGCCCTGCGGCAAATGTACAATGGCGAGACGCTTCTTCACCGCGCAGGCTTGCGAACTTTGGAGTCGATGAGCATTGTCAGCCCGTTGGTGGAGCAGGAATACCAGCCCTCCAACGGCGCCTCTTACAACGACGATGAGTTGAGTCTTCAACTTAAAACGGTCGCGCGCATGATCAAACTGGACGCGGGTCTGCGCGTGGCGACGGTCGATTACGGCGGCTGGGATACACATGAATACGAAACCGACGGCAACGGCGGTTACATCGCGGACCTGTTGGGCAACCTTGCCTCCGGGCTTTCCAATTTTTATCTCGACCTCGATTCGGGCTATACGGATCGTTTATCGGTTGTTGTCATCAGCGAGTTCGGTCGCCGCCTCGTGCAAAACGAAGATTACGGAACCGATCATGGACACGGCAGTGTCATGTTCACGCTTGGTGGCGGTGTCAACGGCGGGCAAGTGTATGGCGCGTGGCCCGGTCTGCATAACGACCAGTTATACGATCATGCCGACCTTGCCATTACAACGGATTACCGTCAGGTGTTGAGCGAACTGCTCACGCGGCGGATGGGCGAGACGAACATCTCGAACGTGTTTCCGGGATTTTCACCGACACCGGATTTGGGGATATTTCGAACGATCTGATTCTGCCGTCGGTTAAGGAATCAAAACAGGCTCCGTATCCTTCTGCGCCGGAGCCTGTTTCCGTTAAGACATCCCGAAGGTTTTCAAGAAAACCTTCGGGATGTTGTCTGTCGTCTATGCCTGTGAGGCAGCCGTCGCCTTGACAGGGATCGTATTCTCCCGTCGCCAGAAGACAGCCACGACCGCGATGTACACAACGTAGGCGATCATCTCGGTCAGGGATGGGTTGCCGTTGTAACCGAACAACGTCTTGAGCAGCAGACCTGCCACCGAGTTCTCGTCGAGGATCATGTTCACATCCCAGACGTGCTCCACGATGGAGGGAATCCAGCCGACCTCGTTGAACTCATGCACGCCATGAGCGACCAATCCCGCCGCGAACAGGATCAGCAGGATGCCCGTCACCTGGAAGAATTTGCGCAGGTCAAGGCGGACCGTGGTGGCGAAAATGGTGTATCCAAGCAGCACCGCCGTGCCGAGACCGAGGATCGTCCCTGCCAGCACTTGGATGAGAGTATTGCCCGTTTCAGCCGAGTTCCCAGCGAAGAACGCCGCCGTGATGAAGATCGCCAGTTCCACGCCTTCGCGCACAACCGCCACGAACGCCAGCCAGAAGACCGCGCTCTTGCCGGTAGTGGATGCGGCTTTGTTCACGCCTTCCTCCAGTTCGGCTTTGAGGAAGCGGGCTTGCTTGCCCATCCAGAAGATCATCCAGGTCAGGATGCCCGCCGCGGCAAGCATGGTGATGCCTTCGAAGATTTGCTCGGCACGTTCTTCGAGGGACATGCCGAAACTGGTCAACACGATGGCGGTCAGGATGCTGACGATCACCGCGCTCAGCGTGCCGAGCCACACGGCGGGAGCCAGGTCCTTGCGATGGATCTTGTTGACTGCGCCAAGCACAATGCCGATGATGAGCGCCGCTTCGAGTCCTTCGCGCAGAGAAAGTAGATAGGTGGGTAACATTGTCTCTTATTTCTCCTAAATAGAGGATGTTTATCGGATTGGCGGTGTTATACCCGACCCAGTGCGAAGAATCCAGACCAGTGGATGAAAATCACGGCCAGCCCAGTTGATTTCAGTTTTCAACCAGGTTGAAAAATACGAACTGAAAAGGACGCAGATTAACACAGGAAACGCTGATCTCGTTTTATCAGCGAAATCAGCGTTCATCAGCGTTCAATAGGTTTTGTTATTTGCTTTTCTTGGGTGTTGTCTTCTTCACCTTAGCCGCCCTCCGATACGGAGGCATATCGATCACGCAGATCTGACACTTGCTCCCATCCAGTAACTTATTCCACAGGCTGGGATAGCTCTTCGCAAAACTCTCCGGGTCGAGCGTGGAGGTGATGACCGTCGGCAGGTTGGCGTAGTAGCGGTGATTGAGTATCTGGTGCAGTTTATCCTCCGCCCACACGGAACTGATGCCGCTCTCCTTGAGATCATCGAGCATGAGCAGGGGGGTGGTGCGGATCTCGTAAGCGCGCCGGTCGAAGGTCACATCCGAGTTGGGGCGGAAGGTGGCTTTCAAGTAATCGAGCAAGGTCGAGACCTCGGTCAGGATCGCCTGTCCGCCCAGAAGGAGCCGGTAATTTCCAATCGCCGCGGCGAGATGCGTTTTCCCGGAGTGCGAACCTCCCAGCAGCACCAGCCAGCCATTGGGATTCTCCGCAAAGTGGACGGATGCATCCAGCGCTTCGTGCAGCCGCTTGATATGCTGAGGCGTGACTTTCTCGCGGATGATCTCCTTATCCTTTACCGGGCGACCATAGCGATCCTGTTTTTCCTTGACGATGGTGGTCACAACTTCCTTGCCGACCTCATCATCGCGCGTCTCGAAATTGCCGAACGACATCTCCTTGATGTGCGGCAGCGACAGCATCGAGATGCCCGGGTTGCTCGTCTCGGTCGGGCGGCGGTAATCCGGCGCGGTGATGCGCACATACTTCACGAACTCCGCATCCTGCAAGCGCGAACGAATGCGGCTTTCGATCTCATCCAAAATCAGATTCGTTGTAATCACAGAGGGGAGTTTGTTGATGTAACGGTAATTGATGATCTGAAACAATTTTTCCTGCGCCCAGGGAGTGGCGTTCTGGGTTCCGAAATCATCCATCACCAGCAAGTCTGCCGCGCGAATGTCATCGAAGCGTCGTTCGAAGGTCGTCTCCGGGTCGTTGTAGGCGAAGCGCAGGGAATCCAACAAGTCAGGCACAGTGATGAATAACGTCGGCACGCCGCGCTGCACGCAGGCATTGGCAATCGCCGCGGCGAGATGGGTCTTCCCGCATCCGTACGCGCCTTCGAGCAGCAGCCAGCCTTTCAACTCTCTGGCAAATTCCTCTGCTGAATTCAACGCGTCGCTCAAACTTGCCACTTCCTGCGGCGAGACAAATTCCGCCTTGGGGTTGCCGGTGCGGTTGAAATTCTCGAATGTCAAATGACTCAGCCGTTCCAGATTGCTCATCTCGTATAGCCGCTGGCGGGCATTGGCGGCGATCTCGTTAGCGCGGCAGACGCATGGCTCCAACTTGCCGAATTTTTCATGGCCCAGCGGCACATCCACGCGCAAAAAGCCAACGCCTCCGCAGTGCGGGCAATCCGGTTTGCCGAGCAATGGCGCGGCATTCTCAGTCGAGATATTCTGCGAATTCGCTTTTTGTGTAGCGCTCAGAACCTTGTCGAGCGCCGCGCTGATCTTTTTGTCCATGCGTTCCTTCTTCTTTCCAACGTTTCAAAATCGCTTCACAATACTTCCAATTGCGCTTGTTGTTCTTCACCGCTATTTCGATCACATCGACGATCCACTCGTCTGAATACAACTCTTCCGCATCCTTCAAGGCGTCCGCGATCAACGGCGTCAGTGGACCAATGTTCTCCTCGTACAACTTGAACACATTTGGGCGTTCCATCGGCGGGGCAGATTGTCCAGCTTGTGGATTCCACTTTCCACTTTCGATTGCCTGGACACCCGCCCGTCCGCGCGGAGAATTCAACAGGAAGAAAACCTGCGCCTCTTTCTGGACCTTGAGCAGACTGCCGCGCTTCACCGCTTTCTCCAGCCCCTGCTTGATCTCGTCCGCCGACAGCCCCAGAGCTTTCACGTCAAAGTCCATCTTGCTCAACGCCCGAAACGGACCGTCCATGTGCTCGACGCGCCACAGGAAGTACAATGTCACCTTCAATTCCGCCGGGTCATCGATCTCTTTCAATAACTGGTGAAAGAACTTGTCGGGGAGTTGGGTGAACGTTTCTGAATCGGTAAAACCTTTGAATTTATTCATTGCATACCCCCTCTCCCTTTGGGATAGGGCGGGGGTGAGGGTCACTCATTTGGTTTGAACACCCGCGTCGCGGCGTTCTCGAACTTCGCCTGTGCGCCGCGGAAGACCAATTCCACACTCCCGACAGGACCATTACGATGCTTCGCCACAATGATCTCTGCGATGTTCTGCTTGACCGTATCCTTCTCATACTGGTCGGGGCGGTAGATGAACATCACGATATCGGCATCCTGCTCGAGGGAGCCGGATTCGCGCAAGTCCGAAAGCACGGGACGTTTGTCGGTGCGTTGTTCCACGGCGCGCGACAATTGCGCCGCGGCAAGGACGGGTACATTCAATTCACGCGCCAGCACCTTCAAATTACGGGAGATGTACGAAACTTCCTGCACGCGGTTGTCGGTGCGCGTATCGCCACCCATCAACTGGAGATAGTCGATGATGATCAGGTCAAGACCAAATTCCATGTGCAGGCGGCGGCATTTCGTCCGCAGTTGAAGCGGGGTGATGGCGGGGGTATCATCCAGGTAGATGTGGGTGTCGCCGAATACCTCGATGGCGTGTGTGAACAGGGGCCACTCGTGCTCCTTTAATTTACCTGTGCGCAGGGTCTGCGAGTCGATGCCAGTTTCCTGCGAGATCAGACGCTGCACCACCTGATCGTTCGACATTTCCAGCTAGAAGATCGCCACATGCTTCTTGTGGGTGAGCCCGGCGTTCTTGGCAATGGAAAGCAGGAAACCGGTCTTACCCTGACCCGGACGCCCGGCGATGATCAACAGGTCGGAAGGCTGCAGACCAGTCAGCATCTTATCAAGGTCGATAAATCCTGTCGGTACTCCGACGATGTCATTTGGGCGTTTGGCGAGGTCGTCGATGCGGTCGTAGAAATCGCTGGCAACCTTCTTGATTGGAACCAGGTCGTGTTTGAGCCGCCGTTCGCTGACATTGAAGACCGCCTTCTCCGATTCGTTCATCACATCGTCGATGGAGGTCTTCTCGTTGTAGGCGATGGAGGCGATCTGGTTGGCGGCGTTGATCATCTTGCGTCGAACCGAATACCCTTCCACGATATGACCGTAGGATTCGGCATTGAGGGACGACGGCACTTGGTTCACAAGAGATGTCAGGTAGGCGGGGCCGCCGATCTCCGTCAGTTGCCCGCGCCGCTCCAGTTCATCGGAGACAGTCAACAGGTCGATGGGGATGCGTTGTTCGTGCAGGCTGGTGAAGGCCTCCCAGATCCACTTATGGCGATGAATGTAAAAATCGTCGGCAGTCAGGAACTGCGCGACGTCATAATAGACTTCGGGGTTAATAAAGACCGCCCCGACGACGGCTTCTTCGGCTTCCCGGCTGTGCGGCACTGCCGTCGAGGTGGGGGCGGTGGTTTCTTCTTGTGGCAGGTAGTCGGTCATTTCTTCTTCGGCTTTTTCGGCTGGTCGGATGGATCATCGTCCGGGTTGTCTTTGGAGTCGAGTTTATCGAGGTCGAGTTTGCCGAGGAAGTCCTCGAAGACGGACAACCGCTCGGCTCCTTCCTTAGATAACGGAGCTGGTTCGCTTTTCTCGGGCTCTTCCTGCGCTCCCTCGGGTATATCCTGCTCCGGGACGATGCCCGCCTCGTTCATCACGCTCGGGTGAACGAGGATCGGCACGTGCGCGCGAACCGACAACGCGATGGCATCCGATGGACGCGAATCGACGTGGATTTCTTTTCCATTCAGGTCCGCGACAATGTTGCCGTAGAAGATGTCGTTTTGCAGCTTGACAATCTCGATGCGGAGGATGCGCGCGTTGAACGCGCCGAAGACGTTTTTGAGCAGGTCGTGGGTGAGTGGGCGGCTCATTTCCACTTCCTGCAGGGCGACGGTGATGGCTTCAGCTTCGTAGGGTCCCACCCAGATGGGCAGGTAACGATCCGAGTTAAGCTGCTTTAGTACCACTAAACGCTGAGGGGTCATCAAGTGGACGCGTACACTATCGATTTGAACTTCGATCATGTCAGGCATGGGGACTCCAACAAGAATTTGCTTGTTGCTCTTTTGTTTTGAAAGATAAGTTGGTCTCTGTGTTCGTTGCCGTGGGGTGAACGTTCAGGTCGTTCGCTCACGTACTTTGTATTTTAGCATATTCGATGTTCCCTGTCACCGAGTTGCCAGAATATTCAAATGCGGCTATAATGTTGCCCTGCTGAACAAAAAGTACATCGGGGCGTGGCGCAGCCCGGCTAGCGCGCTTGCATGGGGTGCAAGAGGTCGGAGGTTCAAATCCTCTCGCCCCGACAGAAAGATCCTCGCAAGAGGGTCTTTTACTTTAATGGTAGGAGGATACTGCAAATTCTCTCACCCGGATTGAAAGGCTCCTGAAAAGAGTTATATGGTCTGGAAGCGATAGCGATGTCTTTGAGTATTGGTACCCTAATTTGATTGACTCATTCCCATTAGTCTGTTATTATGAAGCTCAGTAGGATAACGGTAAGTTACGTTGGTTTGAAGAACAACCACAGCTCACGGTTTGACTCCGTGGGCTGTTTTGTTTTACCCTCCGATGGAACGAACAAGACGCCTAAAAACTTTTTATTTTGCCAAAGGAGGCAAACATGTCTGAAAGAATAGTCGGTACGGTTAAGTGGTTCAACGGTGATAAGGGCTTCGGTTTCATCGAGCGCGAAGGCGGCAAGGACGTTTTCGTCCATTTCTCCGCCATTCAGGGTGATGGATACCGCAACCTGCAGGAAGGTCAGAAGGTCGAGTTCAATGTTGAACAGGGACCCAAAGGACCGCAGGCAAGCAATGTCACCATGGCGAGCTAGTCTACCGAATCAAAAGGAGCCCTGCAATTGCAGGGCTCCTTTTGATTCACATCTATTTGAAGTTTTCATATAGAGAATCAAAAGCCCGCCTCTTATCGAGACGGGTTGCGATCTATCTTCTTCGCGGCGCCAGACGGTTCTTTGTGTAACTCGTCGGTGTGGGAGCCGGGCGCGAGGGGCGCGATCCATTCCGATGGTGAGGAGCAGGCTTGGGCGGCGGAGGCGGCGAGTAGTCAAAATCGGGGAGGGTCTTCCGTTCGAGCGGGGTTTTCATGATGCGTTCCAGAGTCCGAATCATGTCGTTATCTTCCGGCGTAACGAGGGTGAATGCGTCGCCGGTGCGTTGTGCGCGTCCCGTGCGTCCGATGCGGTGGATGTAGGCGTCGGCGGTGTCGGGCATATCGTAGTTGATAACGTGTGTGATGCTGTCGATGTCGAGACCGCGCGCGGCGATATCGGTGGCGACCATGATAGGGAAGTGCCCGGTCTTGAAACCATGCAGGGCGCGCTCGCGCTGTCCTTGTGTGCGGTCTCCGTGCAGGGCCGTGACGCGGAACCCGGCATGCGCGATCTGCCGCGCCACCTTATCGGCGCGATGCTTGGTGCGCGTGAAGACCAACACTGAATCAGAGTCGATCTGCTTAAGCAGTTTGGCCAACAACGCCGATTTCAAATGCGGCGGCACGGGATACAACGCGTGCGCCACTGTGACGGCGGGTTTGCTGATGCCCATCGAGATTTTTTGCGGCTCAATCAGCGACTGCGACGCGAGTTGTTCCACCTCCGGTGGGAATGTCGCAGAGAATAGCATCGTTTGTCGCTGCTCAGGCACAGCTTTGATGACGCGCCGCACATCGGGCAAAAAGCCCATGTCGAACATGCGATCGGCTTCATCGAGCACCAGAATCTCAATGCGCTCCATTTTGGCATGTCTCTGTTGGATGAGGTCGAGCAGACGACCCGGACACGCCACCAGGATTTCCACCCCGTGACGTAATGCCTTGATTTGACGATCGGCTCCGACACCCCCGTAGATGGTTGCGCTCCTCAGCCCGGTTCCCACCGCTAACTGGTGGACGACCTGGTTGATCTGCTCAGCAAGTTCGCGCGTCGGCGTGACGATGAGTGCACGCGGCATCCCTTTGGATCCATTGAGGAGTTTGTTCAAAATGGGGAGGACGAACGCTGCGGTCTTGCCGGTGCCGGTTTGCGCCGTGCCGATGATGTCACGTCCGCGCAGGGCGGCAGGGATTGCCGCCTCTTGGATAGGGGTTGCGGTTTCGTAACCCGCGACCTTGATTCCCTGCATCAGGCGGGAATCCAAATTAAATTGTTGGAAGTTCAAAGGTTTTCCTGTTCTTCAGAAGTCGATTGTGCGTTTTTCCGGGGAATTGAGTTTCTTGCTCAAAACGAAAACAGCGATGGACTGCTGATAATGATAAATTGATAGAGAGATTATACACTATAAGCTATGTATCGGAGGGGAGCGAAACGATGGCAATGCCTAACCCCCCGGCACCTGCGTCCGGGGCAGGTGCACACCGCGTTAAGCGCCGGGTGGAAGAACATCGCCCTTGCAATGGCAGAACTAAATCGACGGGTTGACCGCTAACGATGCACTGTTTACCGACACCTTCGTTTCTGCCATCCTGTGGCTAAACCCATTCCAGATTTCCTGCGGGTAAATGATATTGTTTGTGCCGGGGAGCTGCTCCATCGCCAGTCCGGTATTCAGGTTGATACCCACCTGCTGATACGCCTTATATGCCAATTGGCTGCAATAAAAAGCCTCTTCCGTTTCTGCGTTCAGGAAGTTCAGGTTGTAGGGTTTGCCAACCTGAGCAAGACAGTACGCGGCAACGATCTGCCGCATCTGATGTTCTTCCTCCTCTGAAATGCCGAGCCCATCCAGTGGAGAAGCGACTCCGTAAAAGGTATCAAACAGATGCCCGCGGCGACGCGCCATTCGTTCGGTGTTCCACTGCCCATTGAAAACGGTAAACTTAATCACACCGCGCGCGCCTGCCTCCACACAGCGTCCTTCGGGACCGGTATAAATCGCCACATGATCCACGTCGCCGGGTACGAGCCGTCCCACGAGACGCCAAAATTCGCCCGGCAAAATGTCGGGCTTGCCGTTCATCGTGCAGATGATATCGCCTGTTTGCAGGGCGATGCCTTCGATTGCGTACGTGTAAATCATTTCGACTCCGTATTCATTATACGGATTTTTTCCCGTTTCGTTTCACCAGAAAATCCATCTGATGCGCGATGTAAACCAACTCACCGCGCTCGATCTGTGCGCGGCGTTCCTGCACCCAACGTGAAAATGCCCGGGTATTCAACTCCGGATGTCCTTCCAAAGACTCCTCAAAGAAGTGCAAAATAAAATGCAGAAAATATGCTTCATCGTCAGGGTACTTCCCATTCACAGCATGCACCACCCAATCTGACGCACCTGCGGCAAGTATCTCCGCATTTGCGCTTCGCAGATACCCAAACAGATGTCGTCCGCTTCGGCTGTCGCCGCCTGTTTGACGCGTATCCATCGTTCGATGATACAACTGCTCGATCTGCTCATCCAACGCGATATCAACTATTGGCTCGAACGTCGTCACTCCGTCGAAATTGATTGTCAGCCATGCCGGTCCCTTTGTCAACGACAACAATTTCTGCAACGATTCAGGCATCGGCAACAGGTCCAAAAATGCATGTGCGATCAGCAAATCTGCGGGCTCCTGATTTTTCTGGACAAAATCGAAGGCGTCTGCCTGCTCCAATTGGATTCGGACATTATGGGAATGTCCGAACACCCGCAGAATATTCTCCCCGCTTCCTTCCACGCCCAGGCCCGCTTCCGTTGCCCATTGCGGGATCCACCCTGAGGCGTATTCGATGTTCTCCGCCATCTCATCCACCAGTACATACTCGCACTGTCGAATCACATCCCAGCGGACCAGCCGCCTGAGCATCGTCCCGATCCCTGCACCGACTTCAATGATTCGAATAGGTTGATCAGGCAGATTTGCTCTCAAGGCGCTTAGCACATCCTTATTAAGCGCGCGGTCATCAACCGATTGCTTGGCGAGGAGATAACGGGAGAAGGAATATTCCATAATCATGCCTTGGGTAGGAGTGAATGGCTGTTTGCCCCTGCAATTCGAGATAAAAATCCTTTGATGTTTTCTGCCGTCTCATCCCATTTCGGCTGGGATCTATATCGCTTTGTTGCATTCAACGACAGCCTTACCAACAATTCTCTGTCATTGGCAAGTTCTTTGAGATGTTTTGCCAACTTCACAACATCGTCAGGTTTGATCAAATACCCATTCTCACCATGTGTAATGATCTCGCTGGCCGCTCCAGCCGTGGTTCCAATCGCTGGTAGACCAAACCCCATCCCTTCAAGGTAAACAATCCCAAAGCCCTCATAGCTCGATGGTACAGCCAGGATATGTGCATGCTTGTACCTCTCGATCAGTGGCTGATGATCCAACGTGCCATGAAATCTGACCTTGGATGACAGATGGTGTGTGAGCATATATCTTTCCATCTCATAGGCATATTGCGGTTCTGCGCTCAATCCGCCAACCACATCCAGTCTGTAGGATGCAGTTCCATCTCGTTCTACTTGAACAAGCGCCTTAAGCAAGGTGTGAAGTCCCTTTCGATGGATCACATTGCCGAGGAACAAAATCCTTAACTCGGAAATTTTTGCTTTCTCTCTGATTTCCTCCTCTGAAACGGCACTCCCGAACCTGTCTGTAGGAGGGTAGGCAAGGATGCTTGGTTTGCCATTGCCAATTAATCCTTGAACCACACCCCGGGTTGTTTTGGAGTTGAAAATGAAACCGTCCACGCTTTGCAGATAAATCTTCTCGATGACACGATACAGGTTATTTTGCCATTTCGGTCGTAGTTCGGAATAACGCAGATGGTGAACCAGACTGATGACCGGGCAGGGATGTGGCTTGCGGTTGGCAAGAATCAGGGATGGATGGTTGAGTTCGTCTTCGATGATCAGGTCGAAGTCACGCGGGAGGCGGAAGCGTAGATTGTCCATCAGATGCGCGGCGTAATTTCTCCATGGCAGGGAGATAATCTCCACTGTGTCACCCTGCGTGCGAAGATATTCCACCAGTTTGCGGTCGTACAAATATCCGCCACTGACGGTATCCAGCGAGCCGTAGATGATAAATCCGATTTTCATCGAGCCTGAAAGCTTGAAGGCTGGCAGGGTTGAATGTTTCAAATGGTTAACTTGTCGGCCTGTCAATCCGATATGCCGCCCATGCCGATTCATTCTCCCACAATACAACTTTCAGCATCAGGATGTTTGGCGCTTTGATTCTTTCACTGAGTGCTATTGCCAATATTCGAGAAAAATGCTCGATGGATGGATTCAACCTCGCAAATTCGGGCTTGTCATTCAACATCTGATCCTTGTAATAATGGACAATCTCATCAAGATGTTTTTCGACTTCTACGATATCCACGAGATAGCCGTGTTGGTCGAGTTCCTTTCCCTCAAGTTGCAGCTCAAGAACATAATAGTGCGAGTTGGGATAATTTTCCAGACCCCAATCACCGCCGATCAGAAAATGTCTTGCAATGAAATCGCGACGAACTCCCAGTGTGTACATTCAGTCCTCCAAGTCAAGTGTCAGGTCAGGGGCGGATGGCGCGCATGATATGGCGTCCATTCTTTTTCGTAACAAGCATGGCAAATTCGAACATATCAATGGTTGTGCAATGATCCAGGTCTGTCCGTGGAAATTCAGTTGCATTTGGGTCAAGGTGTTGAAAGGCGTCACGCGATCTGAACACACGCTCGATGAATGGAGCAGGGTCGGGCTGCCCGCCTTTCAACAAAGACTCGAGATACTCCGCACAAGCGAGATCCTCATCGCCTCTGCCATTTTCCGTTTGGCCCGTGACCACGAATGTGACCGCCTCCGGCGCCAGTTTGTGAATGTACTTCACCGTCGCATTCGCCACGACCAGACTCGCCGCCAGCATGGTCTCTGCATTCACACTGCGGACAATCCCCTGTGTCCCGGCGCCAGTGCGTTGAACAATGATCTTTCCGGTCAGATCAAGCGCCTCTGTTTGAGAGGGAGAGTTGCCGAAGTCGAACCCTTCGGGCGGAAGCCCGCCCACTTCTCCGCATGCCAGTGAATTGGGAGTCTGTGCCTTGAATTGCAGCGCCTCTTCCACGGTGCCGACAGGATTAATTTCCTTTGCGCCGCGTGAAAACGCGAACGCTGCGTTCGAAAAGGCGCGCAGCACGTCGATGACCACGACCACACCGGCTGCTTCATGACAGGTTTCAAGATCGGTGTAATAAAATTTCATCGTTTGTAATCAAAAATTACCTGTATTGTTTCCTGTGTGCGTTCATCCAGCAACCGATAGGCTTTATCTGCTTCTTCGACGGGGAAGCGGTGCGTGATCCACTTTTGCGGCTGGATTCGTTTCAACGCCTCCCACGCGACCCCGAACCTGCGTGCCTTATCCCAGCGGCCGCACAACTCTGGGGCAATCGTGCTGACTTGGGAGGAAATCAACCTGATGCGCGAGCGATGGAACGAGCCGCCCAAGTCAACGGGCGCTTTCTTTTCTCCGTACCACGAACCGACGACGATGCGACCGCTAAATCCCGTCAAGGCTATGGCATCGTTCAGAGCAGAAGGAGAACCGCTTAGTTCGTAGGTTAAGTCAAAACACTGCGTATAGGCAAAGTGGCGTGTCATTTCAGTACCACTGGTTTCAGAGCCATTTTTTTTATAAAGAAAATCGGGATCGAATGATTCATTTACACCAATTCTCTCGGAGGTTCTCCTCCGTAACTCAAACCGATCTGCCGTGACCAAACTCTCCAGCGGAAACTCCTTGAGCAGCGATGCCGTCAACAAGCCAACCACACCCTGCCCAAGGACGAGTACACGTTCACCCAACATAGGCGCGCCATCCTGAACAAGATTGACCGCAGTCTCCATATTGGGAAGAAAGCAGGCGTTCTCAGGGGTAATGGAGTCTGAAATGGGAAACAGAGAATCGAGTTTCGCGATAAAGTGAGTCGTATGCGGCTGGAAGCGAACACATGCCTGTTCAACCATTTCCCGTTCACTCCCTTACCAACTTCCACCACTTTACCCGCGCACGCGTACCCATACGCCAGTGGATACTCGAAGCCGCCGCGCAGACTCGATATGACGGAGTCCGTTTCGAGGTCTCGTGGGAAGCGCCCCTGGTAAATGAGCATCTCCGTTCCGGCGCTGATTGCCGAGCAGGTCGTCTCTACGAGAACGTCCTCCGCGCCGAGGGCAGGCAGGGGCTCTTCACGAAGTTCCACCTGACGCGGTGCGATGAAATAGACGGTTTTGCGGTTCACACTCCCATTTTACCCTACGGGTTTTCGTTCTTCCCTCTCGATGCCGCGGCTCGCAAGGAGCAAACCCAACCCGCCGGTCAATATGTCGCGCCCGCGGATGAGAAGCGTCAGGCTGATTGCGGCGGAGGCGGGTTGCCCGAACGCGCTCAGGGCAAGCACCTGGCTGGCTTCCAGCGCGCCCAGCCCGGCTGGCAGCGGGAATAAAAACGAAATTTGCATGGCGGTCAGCGCGGCGAACACCTCCACCGCGTTGATTTTCATCTCGAGAAAACTCACCATCAAATAATACTCCGCGGCAATGCCCGCCAGCGCCAGCGCCGAGAACAGGATGGAAACACTCATCGCGCGCAACTGCCTCCGGCAGAATGCGGACGCCAATCGTTCCGCAACCTTGATTAACCGGATGGCTTTATTTTTCTGCAGGAGGAACGGCTGGCTTCGCAGGATCGTGGAAACAGGCAATCGTCCGTGATATAACAAGATGATGTGAACGAGGGGCCATACCAGCACGAGAGCCAGCCCGATCAGACTCAGGTCGAGGCTGATCCCGTTATTGGAAATTAAACCAACCCTGACAATCGCCCACGCGCCTACGCCGAGCAACAGGAAATTGACCAGGAATTCCAGCAATTTGTCCATAATGACCGCGGAGGTGGCGCGGGCAAGAGTCAGACCGTATCGGCGTTGCAGATACAATACCTGTAACGGCTCCCCGCCCACCTGCGGACCCGGCGTGAAGTAACTCAACCCGAACACCGCCAGGCGGTACCCAATCAGCGGCAGGAACGGCACCGAAGGATTCTCCGCATGGACGATGACCCACCAACGCGCCGTCATCAGGGCGATGACCGCCGCGTTCAAGAGGAGGAGAACGCCAATCTGCCATAACTTCAAATGCGTGAGGGCGTTCCAAATCTCCGGCAGGGGCGCATTGCGGAGGGCGAAGAAAAGCAGACTTGCCAGCAGAATGACCCACAGAATGCGCGTGAACCAATTTGGCTTTCGCTTTGTTGATTTGTTTTCTTTCAAAGCGCCGATTCCCCCTGTCCTTCCGGTTTAGTTTTGATCAAACTGCGCATCCTGGCAATAACCGCCTGATGAATCGCCTGAGCGTCCGTCGAGCCAACTTCCTCCACCGTGACCGGTTCCGCAAACCGCACGTGCACAGTCGTCGGGCGGATGCCGCGCGCGATCATGGCGAGCAATTGCAACGCTGCGGCGAATTTCTCGCGTTCTTCCCGCGTGCGTTTGAAACGCGTCAGCCAGTGGCGCGCGGTCCGCTCCCAGATGACGCCGCTTACCAAAACAGGGACAATGTTCGTCTTTGGAGCGAAGCGCACAAAAATCCCGGCGGAGTCGGTCCAATAATCGAGGGAGTCCAGTGCGCCTTCGTACACATCCGGGTCGGGTTCGATCTTCCCGGCAGGGAAGGTGAGCGCCGCGCCCCCCTCCTTCAGATGTGCCGAGACCTGCCGCACGGCGCGCATCCGTTCTGCCGGGTCGTCGCTGATGTAAAAGAGATTCTGCGTTACATGGACCAGCGAGACCAGAAAGGGGCGGTGCAAGGCAATGATTTTTAAATCCGGGCGGTTGATGGCGGCGAAGAGGCTGATCGTATCTGCCATGCCGGGATGATTGGAGAGGAAGAGGGCGGCCCCGGTGTGGGGAATATGCTCGCAGCCATACACGCGTACATCGCGCACGTATTGCTTCTGCATGACCTGGCGCGAACCTTCACTAAGCCCTAACTGTCCAACGCGGTTGTCGAAATCCACCATTTGCCCGGCGAATTTTTGCGCGGGGGCGGCAAAGGCTTTCCGTAAAAGGGATGCAAGCAGCGGCTGTTTTTCCCAACCGAAGGAGGAGACCAGGTCGTCAAGGTTGATCTGGGTGAGGGTATCGAGTCGGGATGACATTTGGAAGGGTAGTGGAAAGTGGGAGCCTATTCGGGTTCCATGGAGAATTTTAGCGGATACCCGGCATGGCTTGATTCAAGATGTGCCTTGTCGATGCGTTTCTCCGCTTCTGATTTGGCAAGCGTTTGCACGTAGGCGGCGCCATACACATGTGCCGTAAGCATGATATCTGCGGCTTTGTCGTTCGACAAATAGAAGTGGCTCTTCAATACATGCACCACAAAATCCATCGGCGTGACGTCATCGTTGTGAATGATCACACGATAAAGCGGCTCGAGTTCTGTTTCGGTCGCCTCGATGATTTCAATTTCGGGAAGGGTCTGGAAAATCATTTCTTACCAGCAAGAGGATCAATTCCACGCGTTGGAGAGCCGCGACATTTCCTGTTCAGTGAGTTCGATGTCTGCGGCGTCGAAGTTTTCTTTGATGTGCTGCGGGTTGAAAGACATGGGGATTGTGACGACGCGCGGCTGCATTACCAGCCAAGCCAGCGCGATCTGGAACGGTGTGGCGGCATGAGCCTGGGCAATCTCTGCCAGCGTCTTGTTGACGCGCATACTACGGAATTTCACCGGTGAATAGGCTGTGAGCAAAATGTCATTTTGCTGGCAATATTCCAGCACACCGTTCTCAACGTAGGATTTATCGGGCAGACGATAGGGAACCTGATTTGTAATGATTGGCGTTTCGGAAAGCTCCTGCGAACGTTTGAGGAACCTGAGGTTGAAGTTGCTCACGCCCAGGTATCTTACCCTGCCATCGCGCACGAGTTTGTTCAACGCGCGGAAGGCCTCGTCAAGGGCAGACAGGGAACGCGGGGGCCAGTGAATGAGATAGAGATCGAGGTAATCCGTTTTCAATCGGCGCAGACTGCCTTCACAGGCTTTGAAAACATCCTCGTAGCTGAGATGTGCAGGATCGACCTTCGATGTGAGGAAGACGCGTTCACGCGGCGTATTCGTTTCCCGCAGGGCGCGCGCGATCAATTCCTCCGAATGACCGTCGGCGTACACCTCGGCGGTGTCGAAGTGGGTGTAGCCGGTTTCCAGCGCGGTGCGAAGGGCGGTCAATGAAACGGTGTCGAGTTTCGGGTCCGGGCGGGAGCCGCCGCCGATGCTCCAGGTGCCGAATCCGATTTTAGGGAGGGTCAAGCCGGGGAGTGTTTCAAATTTCATGATGGAATTATACACAAAGGTTCACTTCGCACCCGGCGGCTGGCTGAATTGCAGCAACCATTCGCCCGGTTTCTTTTCCATGACCGGCGTTTGCGGTGTGACGACGATGATCCACGTGTGGCCGGGCTTGAGCGGGAAGAGAGTCTCTTCGTCGGGATGGTAGAACTGGATGGGTTTGCGCCGGCCCGATTGCACTTCCTCCGGTGTGGCACGCGTGCTCCAACGGATTTTGTATTGCCTCCCATCACGGAACAGCAAGGCGTCGCCGACCCAATCCTGCTCCATGTGAATATCCAGGTTGGTGGGGGAGATCACATCGTGCAGGGCATACACCACAATGACGTTCTCGAAGTGCAATTGTCGTTTTGTCAGCCTGTCGATTTCGGGGTGGAGTTCGCCCGCCAATTGCGGGTCGCTGGTATCCACGTAGCGCCACCAGCTTTCGTACAGCGGGTCATAGACCCATGCCGATTGATTCAGCCAGGCGATGTACACATCAAGCCGTGACGCGTTCCTGCCGCCTTCGGGCGCTATGGAGGAATAGATGTTGCCGGAATAATCGATCCTGCCGGTGGTTTCCCTGTTCCTGATGAGCCGGGTCATCTCGTCGATGTCGAGCATGTACCCGCCTCCCTGCACATCATGGTTCACGAAAAAACATTTCGGAAGTTCGACCAGCACCTCCGCCGAAGCGAAGGCATAAATGAGACAGGAGTCCGGGAAGAACGCCGCGATGTCGGCATAGACCAGCCGCCCCGAACGGATCGGTCCGACCTTGGCGGGGACAGGTTCGGAGGCGGGCGCGGGAAGTTCCAACGGGATCAAGCCTGCATCCACGTTGAGAAGCGGGGAGGTGACGTGGAGCGCCTCCGTCCACCCCGTCGCCTGATCCACATCACTGTCGTTTTCCTCCTCCCCGGCATTTTTCTGGGCAAATTCCATCCCGTCCGGTTTTGCCACCGCAATGTGGTAGATTCCCGCCTCGACGTTGAAGCCGTAATAGCCGTTGGTATCGGTGGTGGTTTGTTCGAGCAGGTCGAGATTCGCGTCGTAGAGATTGACGCACACCCCTTCGACGCCGCGCTCCCAGGCTTCTTGGATGCCATTGGTGTTGGCGTCATGCCAGATTCGATTGCCCAGAATGATCTCGCCGGTTTGCGAGAACGGCTTGGTTCGCACGTCACAGTTGCCGGCGAGTGTGATTTCCGGCGCAGGAAACTCGCCGTAGAAAGTCGTCAGGAAACGCGTGGCGCCTTCGGTGATGTAGATTTCGAAGACGTATGGCGCGAAGGACAATCCTGCCTGCGGGCGTGCCGTAGCCGGGAAATGCGAGATCGAGACAAGCAGAGCGGGCAGGTTCAGCAGGGATGGGTCTTCGACGGGAAGCCCCGTGAGCGGATTGTTGGAAGGGGGAATTGGCGTGGGTTGAGTCGTGGGAGTCGTTATTTCCGTCGTTGCAGTCGGCTCGATCCCGGCAGGTTGTGTGACGGGAACGGTGGTTGCTGTGGCAGGGACTGGATTGCAACTGCCCGCGAAGATGGTTAGTAGGATGACCCAGAGGATAAAGTGACAGTCACTTATTCTTTTGAAATTCATCTTTGACGCGTTGATAGGTCACTTCGAGCGCTTCCGGCAGGACGCGTGCCCCCCCAACCGTGGACATGAAATTCGTGTCGCCTCGCCAGCGCGGGACGATATGGATGTGGACGTGTCCCGGCACGCCCGCTCCCGCCGCTTCACCGATGTTCACGCCGAGGTTGTACCCCTGCGGTTTGTAGATGTTTTTCAGAATGGTGGTGCAGCGTGAAGTGAGTTCCATCATTTCAGCGCGAGTTACGGAGTCGAGCGTTTCCAGATCGGGCTGGTGCTCGAACGGGACAACCATCAAATGACCGCTGGTGTAGGGGTAGCGGTTGAGAATCACAAAAGCATGTTTTCCACGAAGGGCGATGAGGTTCTCTGCGCCGTCCTCCATCGCCTGCGCAAGGCAAAAGATGCAGCCATCCACTTTGTCAGTATTTTCGATATATTCCATACGCCAGGGTGACCAGAGATGATTCATGGGAGTGGGTGAATTGTAGCAGAGAAATTGACCGGGCAATTTGCCAATTTATCCTACTTTCACCTTTTTGAATTTTCGGGTATCCTACCAAAGATGCAACCATCCCTGTTCCCTTCACCGATGCCGTTGACCTTCACCGTGTCCAAACTCACCTTCCTCATCCGCAAATTGCTGGAGGAGAACGAGGCGCTTCAGGATGTGTGGGTGCAGGGAGAGCTCTCGAACCTGTCGCGCCCGGCATCGGGGCACGTATATTTCACGCTGAAGGATTCCAGCGCCGCGCTCAAGTGTGTGATGTGGAAGACGAGCGCCGCTCGGCTAACACTTTCCTTGCGTGACGGTATGGAGGTGGAAGTTCACGGCAGGATCGGAATCTATGAACCGGCGGGACAGTACCAGCTTTATGCGGATCAGATCCGACCGGTGGGGGAAGGCGCGTTATATCAGGAGTTCATGCGACTGAAGGCGATGCTCGAAGCCGAAGGACTTTTCGACCCGCAGCGCAAACGCCCCGTCCCTGAATTTCCGAAAAAAATTGGGATCGTTACCTCCGCGACGGGCGCGGCGCTGCGCGACATGCTGAATACCCTGCGTCGCCGCCTGCCGCTTGTGGAGGTAATCCTCGCTGCCTCTCCCGTGCAGGGAACGGAGGCGCCGCCCGCGTTGGTCAAAGCCATCCAGTCGCTTAACCGCCAGCGGCCGGACATTATCATCATTGCACGTGGAGGCGGTTCCATGGAAGACCTGTGGGCATTCAACGATGAACGGGTGGTACGTGCGGTTGCCGCGTCACAGGTCCCGGTGATCTCAGGTGTCGGTCACGAAACGGATTTCACCCTGTGTGATTTTGTCGCCGACCTGCGCGCTCCGACCCCAACCGCCGCGGCCGAGCTTGCCACGCAAATTACGCTGCTCGATTTACAAGCGGAGGTACAGAACTATCAAAACCGCCTCGTAACATCCATTCTGAACCTGATCGCGGAACAGAAAAACATGCTTTCCTCCCTGACCACTGAACTGCGTTATCTTTCCCCTGAGCGCCGCATCCAATCCGAACGTCAGCGTTTGGATGAGCTGGCGCGTCGTGTGTATTCATCCCTGCTTCATCGAGTGCAATTGCAATCTGCGCATGTCGCCGGGATGCGGAACCGGCTCGACGCCTTGAATCCGCTGGCGGTGTTGTCACGCGGATACGCCGTGGTGACTCAAAAGAGTGACGGCAGAGTCATCTCGCGCGTTGCACAGGCGAAAAATGGGCAATCCATTCAAGTGCGTGTGTCGGATGGGCGGTTCGATGCGACGGTGGATGAAAAGTGAATGGTAAATGGTGAAATGTGATTTGTAGAAATCGTCAATAGTCAATCGTCAGAGGTGCTTATGCCTAAATCAACTGCAAAAAAGACCGAGAAGCCCGTCGAAGAATTGTCATATGAAGAAGCGCTGGCTGAACTGGAGAACATCGTCTCCGTGCTGGAAGGGGAACAAGGTCAACTTGAGGAGGCGATCAAGTTATTTGAACGGGGGCAAGCTCTGGCGGCGCGCTGCGGCGTGCTGCTCGAAGCGGCGGAACTCAAGGTGAAGCAGGTCGCCGGGGACACGGCGGTTCCCTTCGAGGAAGAGTCCGAATGAATCTGGGAGCGTTGTTTCAAAACAAGGCGCTCATCGCCGGTCTCATTGCGTGGCTGCTGGCGCAGATCATCAAATTACCGCTCGATTATTTGCGCACCCGCCGCTGGAATTGGGCGTTGATGATTACCACCGGCGGAATGCCCAGTTCGCATTCATCGCTCATGACCGGCACTGTGTTTGGCATTGGCTTGTATCATGGGTTCGATCATCCGGCGTTCGCGTTGGGCGTGGCAATCACCATGATCGTGACTTACGATGCGGCAGGTGTGCGCAGACAGGCAGGCATCCATGCACAGCGCATCAATGTGCTGTTTGATGAACTGCTTCACGGGCATCCCATCAGTGAAAAAGATTTGCGCGAAGTGTTGGGGCATACGCCGCTTGAAGTGGTTGGTGGGATTTTGCTGGGCCTCATTGTCGCGACCGCGCAATGGTTGATCTGGAAATAATTTTCGGTCACTTTTTTATGCGTCGCCTCACAGCATTCGTGAGCATGTTTATTTCGGGGACTTTGAGAACTATCATGCCTGCCAAATAGACAGCCCCTCCCAACGCGACCCCGCCCAAGGCGACGATCCAGCGGTTCATTCCTCCCGTTGCCTGAATCCAGAACCACAGGCCGACTCCCATCCCCAGCGTCGCAGCCAAGACGCGCCACGCGCCATCCGCAATGGATTTGCCTTCGATTCCATTCAAACGCCTGTGCATGAAGATGAACAAAGCGGTCGCTTCGAGGGCGGTCGCCAGTGAACTGGCCAGTGCCAGTCCGCCAACGGGGATCCATCCGATCTGCGCAAAGAGTTTCGAGAACGTAATACTGAAAACCACATTCAATCCCATGGCGACCACACCGATGATGACAGGAGTCTTCGTGTCTTGCTGGGCGTAAAAGGCGCGCGTCAGCACTTCCATGACAGAGTGACCGACCAACCCTGCCGCGTACCAGATCAGCGTCCAGGCGGTCATTTCGGCGGTGGTGGCGGTGAATTCTCCGCGCTCGAACAGCATGGAAACAATCGGTCTGGCAAGCAGGATCAGTCCCATACTGGCAGGAAGCGACAGTAAAAGCATCCCGCGTAAAGCCGAGGCGAGAGATGAACGCATTTCATCCAGTTTTCCCAAGGCATGCTGCGCGGAGAAGGTTGGCATGGCAGCGATCGCCACCGATTGGGCAATGGCGGCTTGCGCCATGACCATCAGGGCGAATCCGTATGACAGGCTTTGAATGCTGCCTTCCGCCATCTTGGAACCGAGGTTATTGTTGACCCAGAAATTCAATTGGACAACGGCAGCGCCAAACACGCGCGGTCCCATCAAACGGATGACCGTGCCTACGTCGGGATTTTCCCAGCCAAGCGAGAAGGTGAATTCGCCTTTGAGTTTGAATAAGGACGGTAGCTGAATTAACAAGAACAGCAACGAACCAATGACAACGCCCCATGCCAGTCCGTAAATTCCCAGCCAACGCGCCAACACCAGCACACCGAAGATCTGTCCCAATTGATACATCGCAGCGGTGATCTGCGGGATGAAGAAGATCTGATGCGCATTGAGAATGCTGATGACCAATCCGCCGATGCCGAACAGGACCGCAGAAGCGGATTGGATGCGAAGCAAATCAACGGTCAGGGCAAAGATTTCGGGGTCGCGTGAGAGTCCCGGTGCCAGTAAATATTGGACAATCTGTGGCGCAAAGATGGAAGCGAGCAGTGCGGCACTACTGAGAATCAACGTGACCAGGTTGATCAGTGAGGAGGCGAGTTTCCAGGCGGAATTCCGTTCGCCCTTGACCAGTAGCCCGGTAAAGGTGGGGAGAAAAGCGGAACCCAGCGCTCCGGCCGCGATAAGGGTGAACAGCGTTTCACTGACGCGATTTGCCGTGAAAAAAGCGTCCAACTCCACGGCAGGGAAAGCATTCGCTACAAGGATCTTGTTCAACAGCCCAGTGAGTTGCCCGAAAACGATGGCGATCATCACCGTTCCGGCGGCGCGGGCGATCTGTCGATTGGCGCTTGAGTTGGAAGTTGTCACGGGGGATGATTATAGCAGAGGCGTCCCCCCTCTCCCATGAGAAACGGTGGGTGAAGTGGGGAGTATAATCACGACAAGTTATGTCCAAAATTACCCAGCACGGTTACCTGGTACTTGCCGACATTTCGGGATATACGTCTTTTGTCGCGAAGACGGAACTCGAACATTCGCACGAAATACTCACAGAATTGCTCGAATTACTGGTGGAAAAATTCAGTCCATTGATGATCGTCTCCAAACTGGAAGGGGATGCAGTCTTTGCTTATGCGGACGAAACTAGGGTGACGCGCGGCGAAACGCTGGTCGAATTCATGGAGTCGGTTTATGTGATGTTTCGCGATAAACAAACCTCCATGCGCCGCAAAACAACCTGCACCTGTGCGGCGTGCCAGAACATCCCCTCCCTCGATTTGAAATTCATCGCCCATTACGGGGATTACGTCATTCAGCACGTGGCAGATACCCGTGAACTGATCGGCTCTGATGTCAATCTGCTTCATCGTTTATCCAAGAATCATATTTCAGAGAAGACCGCCTGGCGGGCATACATGATGTTGACCGAAAAATGCCTCAATCACCTCAATCTGCGCCTCGAAACTGCATATATCCAAATCGAGGAATATGAGCATCTGGGGGAGGTCAAGACATACAACATCGACTTGCACGACCGTTACGCGGAAATTACCGACGAACGCCGCATCCTGATCGCCGATGATGAAGCGGACTTGATCCTGCGTTCCGTTTTTTTCGTCCCGCCGTATGTGGTATGGGAATGGTTGCAGGATCCCGTCAAACGGAATCTCTGGGCGCCTACGGTGCAATGGTCGGTTGGGAATAGACCGCAGGGGCGGACAGGCAAAGGCGCCAGCAATCATTGTGCCCATGGCAAAGGACTCACCACCGAAGTGGCATTGGATTGGCGTCCGTTCGAATACGTCACGGTCGATTCCATTGAGAATGGGAAGCGATTGTTTACTGATACTGCCTATTTTGAAGAAATGCCGGATGGCACAACCCGTTTTCGAGATTGTATTCGCATCCGATTGATCTCCGGCCCGCGATTTATCCGGCGCATCATGGCATGGGTGGTCTTCATTGTGATAAACCGATACGACAAATTGCTCGCAAAGGCCGCCCACCTTGCCAGGGAAGAATACGAACAGAAATTCTCCCAACCATGAGTCGCCTGATGCAGTTCCTCTCCATCAAGCCGGGTGAAAGCCGCATGGCTTCTCTGACAATCGGGGTGATGCTCTTTACGTCGATGGGCGCGGCATTGGGCGGGACCGGTATCGAGACGCTATTCTTCACGCGCTTTGGCGTGGACTATCTCCCATATATGTTCGTGGGGCTGGGTATCACCTCCATGATCATGTCATTCGGCGTGACCGCCCTCCTGAGTCGCGTCCCTAAACGGATTCTGTATATTGCGATTCCCCTCTTCGTTTCCGGTATCCTGGTGCTTGCCCGCTTTGCCTTGTTGACGAGACTCGCCTGGTTATACCCTGTGCTCTGGCTGGGTAAGGAGGCGCTCAACATCCTGATCGCCATTATCGTGTGGGGAGTGGCAGGCGCAGTCTGTGATACGCGTCAGGCGAAACGTTTATTCCCGTTGTTCAACGCATCGTGTATTTTGGGACAGGTTATCGGCGGATTTGTCACGGGGCTGCTTGTTTTATTCATCGGAATAGAGAATCTACTCCTTGTCTGGGCGGGAACGTTGATCCTGGCTTTCTCACTCAGCCGGACATTACTTGCACAGGTACAAATCACACCCACCCTCGGAAAGAAATCCCGCCGTAGACAACCGACCCTCCTTCGCGAAATGCAGCGTGGATTTCATTATGTTCGTACTTCTACCCTGATGACATGGATCGCGTTCTCGACCATCTTTTTTTCCATTCTCTATTTCTCACTTTCCCTTCCCTTTTCTCGTGCCGCGGCGCAACAATACCTCAGTGAAGATGCACTGGCGTCCTTCCTCGGTCTGTTCAATGGGGTCAGCACAGCCATGGCATTCCTTGTCTCCCTCTTCCTTGCGAACAAATTGTTTGCCCGTTTCGGCATCATGGCGTGTATCCTCGCCTTACCGGTCGTTTATCTCCTCGGCTTCAGCGGGCTGATCCTCAAACCGGTTTTTACCTTCATTGTGATATTCCGTTTTATGCAAATTCTCTGGCTCTCTGGCGTGGGTAACCCGGCGTGGCAGGCGATGTTCAGTGTAGTGCCGCCTGAAAAGCGCGACCAGGTCCGTGCGTTCATCAGCGGAGTCCCGGAGCAGGCAGGAACGTTCATGGCAGGCGGCATACTCATTATCGGTGAACAAACACTGACACCTCGGCAACTGTATTTTATTGGACTCATCGCCGCAGTATGTTGCCTCTACATCATCCATCGAGCGCGGCGCGGGTATAACACCGCCCTTATCGACGCTCTGCATGCAGGTCATCCGCATTTCTTCTACAGCGAAGAACAGCCCTTCGGCGGCTTTCATCAAGATGCCGCAGCTGTAGAAACCGCCCTCACAGGGTTGCGCGACCCCGATCCTATCGTTCGACGCGCCGCCGCCGAGATTTTGGGGCACCTCTCCCTGCCCGACTCCACGAATGCCCTTGTCGATGGATTGAGCGATGTTGACTCGCAAGTACGCGCTGCATGCCTCAACGCCTTATCCCGGTCCAAGGCGACTCCCGCCTTGTTGGATATCGCCGCCTCTCTTTCGGACCCGGAAGCGGATGTCCGTTTTGAGGCGGTTTCTGCTCTGTCAACTCTCTCCGCTTCATCGCGTGGATTGACGCGATATCTCGCGCCTCTGCTCGATGATCCGGATGCACGCGTCAGTACGCGTGCAGCAGTATCCCTCCTGATGGCAGATCCCGAACACGAACGGGCAAAAGCGCATCTGCGGCAGACCGCCGCGTTCGGGGATGTTGATGCGCGTCTGCATGCCATTAATGCGATGGGCGAATGGCGTGACTCGCAAGCCTTCGACTTTCTCTGCGCGGAGTTGTATGACCTGAGTGAATCCGCCGCGATTCGGAGCGCCGCCGCGAGGTCGCTTGTGAGCGTAAATCCGAGCCGCGCCCGGGCTCATCTGTTTGAAGTGTTGGACGATAAAAATCTGGCTGTGACGAATGCGCTGGCACACCTGTTGGGACAGATGGGGACATCCGCACATGAATCCCTGCTAGCGGCGCTGTTCGAAAAGGGAAAGGAAGATGGCACTTTAACTGCGCTGGCATACATGTCTACGCCGCCAGTTAAACCGATCCTTGCCTTCGCGCGTGCGGAGGTATCCCGCGCGGTGGAATACAATGCCCTGATGCGTGGAGTCCAGGCATCGTCTGGGAATGAAGCGATGAGGCTCCTTGCGGATGCGCTCCAAAAACAATCCGACGTGCATGGAATGCGGGCGTTGAGGGCAATCGGTCTGTTGGGTGAGCGCGGTGCAATGAATACCACCATCGAAAATTTGCAAACATCCGACGCGAGTCAGCGCGCGAACGTTATCGAAGCGTTGGAATCGATCAGCGCAAGGTGGCGCGATGTCATCCATCCCCTGATGAAGTTATGGGAAGGAGAACATATACAGAGTTCACCCATCGATTGGGAACGTTTATTGACGGATGACAATGAATGGATCCGCGAATGCGCTGCGTTTGCCAGGAATCATGGAGAGTTGAATATGGATACTCCTGCTGTTTTATCTTTGATGGACAGGATCTTATTTCTCAAAGGCGTGCCGTTGTTTGCCAGCCTGTCTCCGGCGGATTTGAAACAGGTTGCTTCGATAGCCACCGAGGAGACATTTCAAGATGGCGATGTGATTGCTTACGAAGGCGAGCAGGGAGACGCAATGTTTGTTATCATATCCGGTGAGGTGCGCGTATGCCTGATGAAAGACGGACATGAGGTGGAGGTGGCGCGGCGGTCTTCGGGTGAATATGTCGGCGAATTGTCGATCATCAACCGCGAGCCGCGTATCGCCACGTTGATCGCCGCCGGTGACGTGCGCACTCTTTGTATCGACCAGAAAAGTTTCGAAGGCTTGATCCGGGAACGACCAGATGTGAGCCTTGTTGTCATTCGGGTGTTGAGTAAACGTCTGAAGGAAGCGATTGAACAAAAAACGAATTAAGGATATTCATGAGACCACTCCAACGATTTGTGACACTCACTCTTCTTGCCGGTCTTCTTCTTGTCTCGTGCGGGGAGTTGACTCAGACGCCGCCCTCCGATGTTGAAGTCACCCAGACGCCCGGCGACGAGCTGACACCCATCGATTTGCAGGTTGGTTACGGTGTGCGTGGTTCGTGGTTTGAGTTGTACTTTACCGACCCTTCCAACCCATTTTCGTCACAAGGAACAGGCGGCGTGGATAGTCTGTTGGTGGAAGCCATCGACGCGGCGCGCTTGAGCATCGATGTCGCCGCGTACAGCATTAGCTTGAACAGTGTGCGTTTTGCCCTGATCCGTGCGCATGATCGCGGCGTGACCGTCCGCGTGGTGATGGAGTCTACAAATATGGATCGCTCCGACCCGCAGGCGTTGATTGCGGCGGGGATACCCGTCATCGGAGATGGGCAGCAGGGGTTGATGCACAATAAATTCATCGTCATCGACCGTTCCGAGGTGTGGCTGGGTTCGATGAACTTCACCGATTCGGGGGCATATGACGACAACAACAACATGATCCGCATCAAATCGGCGAAGATCGCCGAAGATTATTCCCAGGAATTCAAGGAGATGTTTGAGAACGATTCCTTCGGACCCAACATCGACCCGCAGACCCCGAATCCGACAGTGGAGGTCAAGGGGACGCGCGTCGACGTTTATTTCTCCCCCGATGATGGGGTACTCAACGCGCTGGGTACTTTGTTGACTCAAGCTGAGGACAGCATTTATTTCCTTGCGTTTTCCTTCACCTCCAATGAATTGGGCACAGTCATTCGTCAAAAAAACGAAGCGGGACTCGATGTCAAAGGCGTGATGGATGAAGAGCAGATCGCATCCAATACCGGCACCGAATTCGACCCCTTCCGCCAAAAAGGCGTGGATGTGTTGATCGATGGCATTGACGGGCAGATGCATCACAAGGTCTTCATCGTCGATGAAAAAATCGTGGCGTTCGGCTCCTACAACTTCTCCCGCAGCGCCGAGGAGAGCAATGACGAGAATCTCATCATTATTTATAACGCGGAGATTGCCGGACAGTTTGTGCAGGAATTCGAGCGCATCCGCTCACAGGCGCACCAATGACCGCTGAACCGTTGAAACTACTTGTCGTCTTTGCCCACCCGGACGATGAATCGATCGGGATGGGCGGCACGCTCGCAAAATATTCCGCCGAAGGGGTGGAGACGTATTACGTATGCGCTTCACGCGGGGAGAGAGGCTGGTTCGGTCCCGAGGAGCAGAATCCCGGCTTGGAGCGACTCGGCGAGATCCGCACCAGGGAACTGGAGAACGCCGTAAAAGAACTCGGCATAACGGGACTCTATTTTCTCGGCTATCTCGACGGCGATGTAGATAAGGCAAACCATGCCGAAATCATCGGCAGGATTGTCACACACATCCGGCGTATCAAACCGCAGGTAGTGGTGACCTTCCCTCCCGACGGAAACTATGGTCACCCCGATCATATCGCCATCGGGCAATTCACGAACGCGGCGGTTGTCTGTGCCGCCGACTCCAGTTATGAAGACCCGGAACATCTCCCGGCGCATCGGGTTTCAAAACTGTATTACATGGTTGATTCGGAAGATTTAATCACCCTCATTGCTCCGTTCATGGATGAAATGACATTTGCAGTGGATGACCAATTGCGCGGCGAAGTGGCGTGGAAAAACTGGATGATCACCACCCGCATCGATATGGCGAAATACTGCAGCACCGCCTGGAGGGCGATTCGCTGCCATGAAAGCCAATTGTCCACCTTGGGCGCGCTCGCGGAAATGCATGAAGATGCCGCGGTGTCGATCCTTGCCATGCAGGGGACTTTCTTTCGTGCTTTTAGCACAGTCAATGGCGGCAGAACAATAGAATCGGATCTGTTCGAAGGGTTGAGATAAAAAACCCAAAGGCTTTGCACACCTTTGGGATTTTTTATTCCTCTACCCCATGTTCTTTTTCATCGAGAACTTCAGCGCGGTTTTGTAAACATGGCTCAGTTTTTCGCCGAGCGCCCTGGCTTCGGGGTTCCCCTGCGCCGACGCCTCGTCCACCTGCGCCACCAGCCCGATCAACGCTTGCATGAACTGGTCGTTCAGCATATTCTGGTTGGCTTCCAGCATCTGTTCGAGCGCGGCGTCATCCGGCGCGTCAAGCAGGTGTTCGATGAATTCCACCTCAGGCGGTGTGGAAGCCTGCCGTAGAACTTCAACCATCTTTTGCAGTTTACCCATGCGGGTGTAATCGTTCTTGTCGGACGCCTGGCGCAACATCTGGTTCACCACATCTACTGCATCCTGCGTGAAGCGGTCCAAATTGGACTGGACAGCCTTCACAACGTCCTCTTCTGCCAGCAGGGATTCGACAAAATCCTGCGCCTGTTTGTAGCGCGCCTCGAGTTGTCTGTCGATTTCGTTGGTGAAATCGAGCAGTTTTTCACGCATTGTTTCCAGTCTTGCCTTCTCGTCCCCGGATGCACGTTCGATCCTGTCCGTGAGCAACTGGAAAAACTGATAATCCATGCCGCCGCGTGCAAGGCTGACGTATGCCTTTAACCGCGCATCGGTGGGGGATTGCAGCACGATGTCCAACAGCTTCTCGCGCGTGAGGGCCTGTCCCGCCTCCTGCAAGGATTTGGTGGCTGCTTCCATTTCACCGACGGTATCTCTTAGCTGACGTCCGAACTCGGTCTCTTCGAGCAATTGCTTCTGAATGTCGATCATGGCACGGGCGATCTGTTCCTGTCCGCTGCCTGCCGCGCTCTGGGCGAGGCGACTGAACAGGGCAAAAAACTGCTCATCGAACAGGCTGATATTCTGCTTGATGATCTCGCTGCGGACATCGCTCGATGTGGCCTGCAACAGTCTCTCGACGATGGCCACACGGTCCTGTTGTTCCTTGAGCATTTCCGGTGTGACGCCGTCCTTTTCGAGGATCAGTTTGATCATCGATTCGTAGGACAGATTCGGTGTTGGTTTAAGCAGGTATCCCTTGCGTTTCTCAGGCGGAAGTTTGTCTGTGATCTGTTTGATGAGTGGTCCGATAACCTTTTCCTGCTCGTTGAGCGGAACATTCAATTCGGGTGGGAAGAAAGTCAGCAACAATTCCTTCTCGTTGTCGTGATATACGATGGGCGTGGCGAGGCGACCCTGATACCCACAATGTGGACAACGCGCTGTATTGGAAACGCCGCCGAGCAATCTCTGCTTGGCTTGCGGATCCTGGGTCACGTCAAAGAGTTGTTCGATATTTGCCGTGATCATTTGACGGCAACGGGGACAGGCGATTTGTGTTTGTGGCATTCTACGATTTCCAATTTCTGATTTTTAGGTTTACGAATTTTATGTCATTCTGATGCGATATTTATCGCTGAAGCAGCCTCCGGCCCTCATAAAACTTGATACCTGCGATGCTGGAGGGCGACAGGACTGCTTGACCGATGAACTATCCAATCAACTTTTCCAGCCGGTCAATGTAACTTTCCATTACAGCGAAGGTCTCCTCGATGGGTTTAGGAGTGGTCAAGTCAACACCAGCTTTCTTGAGAACATTCAACGAATAATCCGATGAGCCGGATTTTAGGAAGCCGAGATAATCTTCCACAGCGTTGGATTCGCCGCGCAGGATGCGCCCTGCCAGGGCGTTGGCGCCAGAAATACCCGTTGCATAGGCATAGACATAGTAATCCGAGAAAAGATGACCGAACGTCGCCCAAGTCATACCGACGCGCTCCCGGTCCATGTCAAAGTTGGGACCAAACCCCTCGGCGAACAGGTCAGCCATCAGGCCGATCATGGAATCGGCGGTGAGCGGTTCGCCGCGTTCGGCGCGCTGATGGGTCTCCAGCTCGAAGCGTGCCAGGATCGGCATCTGGAAGAAGTACCGGAAGAAATTCCCGCCGACCGCCTCCTCGATCAACCCCAACTGGAAGTTTTTGTCCTTGATCGTGTTGAGCAAATGTCCGCGCATCATCGCCTGATGGAAATTCGACGCCACCTCTGCCACGAACAGGGAGTAATCGGCATAGACGAACGGCTGGTGCTTCCAGGTCAGGTAGGAGTGCATCGAGTGGCCGAGTTCATGCGCCAGCGTGCTCATGCTGGTGATTTGGTCGGTGTAACTCATCATGATGAAGGGATGGGTTCCCTGCGAGCCCCACGAAAAGGCGCCATGGCTCTTCCCCTGATTCGGATATACGTCCACCCAGCGATCCTTAAGGCATCCTCTGCGGATTGTTTCGACGTATTCCCTGCCCATCGGGGCAAGGCTTTCGCAGATGAGGTCCACCGCCTTCTCGAACGGCACTTTCACTTTCTTTTTCGCGATGGGCGCCCACATATCGTAATAGGCAAATTTCTTCAACCCAAGCGCTTTGCGCCTGATTTCGAAATAGCGATGCCAGACCGGCAGGTTCTTTTTGAACGTGTCAATCAGGTTGTGGAAGACATCCGTCGAAATGTTCAGGTCAAACAACGAGGCCGCCAGCGTGGATTCATGCCTGCGTGCCTGCATGTAGAACACATTTGCCTTGATCGAGTGGGCAAGATTGCTCGCCAGCGTGTTTTTGTGTTCCACATATTTATCCATGTAGGAGTGATAGGCGGCTCTACGCGCTTTGCGGTCATCCAGGTGCATTAACTGGGTGTCATAGTTTCCCTGCGTGACGTCGATGACCCTTCCTTTGCCATCCTTGATCGGCTTGAACTTGAAATCCGCGTTGGTCAACATGCTGGTCGAATTGCTGGGCCCCGACAAGGGGTCGCTGACCAAGCCGAGCAACTCCTCCACCTCCGCCGAGCGCACATGTGCCTGCTTGCGGAAGAGATCCTCGAAACTATGCTTGTATACTTCCAGTTTTGAGTCTTCCCGCATCCACTGGTCGAGTTTTTCTTTTCCAATTGCCAGAATCTCAGGTTGCAGGAACGACACAGCCGACAACACCTGACCATACATGCCCTGCGCTCTGGCACGCATCCCTGCCGATTGCTGGTTCGTCGTATCCACAGCATAGGAGAAGCCTGCATACATGAACGCAATCTGCGCGCGCGATACCAGTCCATGCGCCGCGCGCAGGGCATCCAGCAGTACCGACGGATTTTCGGCAAGTTTCCCTTGATATTGTTTCACATTTGCGATGTCTTCGACGATCTGATTGACTTCCTTTTCCCATGCAGCGATGGACGCAAAGACACTTTCGGCGTTCCAGGTGAATTTTTTATCCATCTTGCTTCTTGGGGGGATCATGTTTGCCATAACCTATCCATCCTTGTTGGATTGAAAATCCGCTTCCGACTCACGAAGGGTTGATTCCGTTTCGGCTGATTGTACCATTCTGACAACACTCCCCTTTCCTCTTTGGGGGAGACGGGGTGAGGTCACCGCGGCAGGGAGAAACAGATTCTCGCACCGGTATCCGGTTTCGGGTCCGCCCAGATGCGTCCGCCGTGGGCTTCGATAATCGCGCGGGCAAGATAGAGTCCCAGTCCGGCGCCCTTTGTGTTCCTGACGGCTTTTGTCGAGCGGTAAAACCGGTCGAAGATGTGCGGCAGGTCTTTGGCTTCGATGCCAGGACCTTCGTCGCTGACGCAGATCACCACCTGTTCGGGAAGTGCCTTGCCTTGTATCCTGATCTCGCCATCCGCCGCGTACTTGAGAGCGTTCGAGACGAGGTTGATGATGACCTGTTCAATGCGGGTTTCATCCGCCAGCACAATGGGGAATTTATCGGGAAAATCTGTGACAATGGTGTGTTTTTTCGTCTGTGTGGAGAACCGCTCGGCGACCCGTTTCGCAAGCGCCGGGAGTGATATATCGGCCCGGTTGAGGCTCAGCCCACCCGCCTGCAGGCGCGACGCATCGAGCAGATCGTCGATCATTTTGCTGAGGCGGTCCGCTTCCTCTTCGATGACGGCGAGGGAGTCGTTGATCGTTGATTTGTCCCACTTTGCGTCATCGCGCCGCAAGGTGGAGGCATATCCTTTGATGAGTGCGACGGGCGTGCGCAATTCGTGGCTGACAATGGATATGAATGTGGCTTTGATTTCGTCGGCAGTTCTAAAGTGGGTGATATCGCGCACACTGACGATGATGTTGCGGAGTTTTCCATCGGGAGAAATCAGCGGCGCGTAGGTGATTCCCACCGGGAGCGGGGATGGAAAATCGCGTTTGAGATCGCCCTCCACGTACAGGGTTGCATTGGGGGTCAGAGGCCAGCCATTGGCAATGGCTTCTTTTAGCGTAGAGCCTTGCGGGTCGCCTGCCCATTGGATGATTTCATCGTGGGGAAGATTGACAAGTTCGTTGTGGGTCTTTCCGTAGATGCGTTCAAAGGCGTCGTTGGCGCGCTCGATAGTGAGGTCTGCGTTGAGGATGATGATGCCATCCGCGGCGGAGTCGAGAAGCGCATCGAGGCGTTGTTTTTCGAAGGAGATCTGTCCATATAGCCGCGCGTTGAAGACGGCAATGGCGGCTTGGTCTGCAAAGAATTGCAGGAGGATCTTATCGTTTGGCGTGAACCGATCGGGGTAATTTCGGAAGATGAAGATCACGCCGATGACCTGTCCATGCGCGGCGAGGGGGAGCCCGGTGCCGTTGAGGAGTCCCATACTGGCGGTGTACGTCAGTTCCTTCAACATGCGGTTCAGTTCGCCTACGTCCAGTTCTCGGACGTTTTCATCGGCGAGCAGCGGGGTGAGATAACTGAGAAAAGCGGGGGCAATTCCATGGGCGGCGGCGACGCGCCAGCCTTCCTGTTCTTTGAGCGCGATCAACCCGGCTTGTCCGGCAAGCATTTCAATGGAGATGCGCAGGATGCGGGCCAGAAGTTTCTCGAGGTCGAGTTCCTGGGTGAGGGCGCGGGCTATTTCCAGCAGATAGTCGCGCTGGCGGACGCGGAAATCGGGAAGCATGCGGTAATTCTATCATTTGCATGTTTGTAAAGTGTTAGAAATTCGACCCAATAAATTTGTCGATTGGATTTATTGACTTTCCATTGCAAGTTATTACAATAGCAATTAAATCCAGTTCCCTCCAGTCTAGTTTATCCGAATAAATCCGAGTGAAATTTTTGGCATAGATTTCCCTGGCAATTTGTTTCGGCTTGGTGGGATGAATTTATTTTTGTGAGCAACTTGTTTGGAGGAAATTCATGAAATCATATAACCTTTTTAGTCACACCGCTAAATTTTCCCTGTTGACATTGGTTCTTGTAGTGTCTTTATTGGGAAAGTCTCCGGTAATCGTTGCATCCGCCGCGCCGGAACCGGATGTGAAACCGGCGCCGTTTTTTGCTCCTGTGGCATCTGTAAACCTGGACGTTCCAGCGAATGTAATGCTCGGAGAGAATTTTACCTTTACGGCTACGTTTGCCAACACCTCCGGGACGCCAACCGATGTGGGGTATGGCCCTTTCATCGATATTGTCCTGCCGGCTAACGGCGCCGATGGAAACGGGAATCAAAACCCTCCGCTGGACGGCATCAGTTTCATCAATGCCACCTATCTGGGAGCGGCTGTCACTTCGACGGTATTGACGTTCCCCGGAAGCGGTGCGGCGAATACCTGTGTGGATCATCCTTATGCAGTTGCACCTGTCACCGGTGCGCCTTTGCAGGTATGTGGCGCTCCGGGCGATACGCTGGTCGTTTTGCAATTACCGTTTGGCTCCTTTGTGCCCGGTCAGCCTCCGGTGGTGGTGACGATTACTGCCAGTGTGAGTAATCTTGCGGATGTAGGTACTCCGCTTACCATCCGCGCCCGCGGCGGTTATCAGTATGGCGCCACACCCACGAACGATTGGTGCTGCGTTCCGGTAGACGCCACCATTCTTTCTCATCCCAACACAAACAGCACGACCTGGCCCGGCTCACCCGCGACTCCACGTCTTTTTACGATTTCGAAGTCCTACGATGGCCCTGAGGATGAGACTGCCACCGGCCCCAATTTTCCGCACACCTACACGGTGACGGTCGATATCGCCAACGGACAAACGCTCACCAATCTTGATGTGACGGACACCCTGCCGAACAACATGCAGTTCATTGCTTTTGTCGGTTCGACACCCGCCAGTTCGGATGTGAGCACGCCCAGTACAAGCACGCCAGGCGGAGTATTAACGCGCCGTTTTGCCAGTGTCACAGGCACAACCGGCACAGCGGATGCGACGATGACGTTTTCTTTTTATATTTCCCAGTTCGATTCGGGCGGAGCGTCGGTGCTTGACCCAGTCACGGGTACACCGGCAACGTCAGTGAACGAGGCACAAGCCACTGCCACTTGGACTCCCCTTGATTCGCGTGACGCCGCCACTCCAGTGAATGGCGTTTGCACCAGCCCGTGTCACACCTTGACGGACCGCTCCATTGCAACACAAAAATCTGTGGCAGTCGTGACAGATACCTCTCCTGCGGGGGTTAGTCCGGGCGATGTTCTGGAATATACGCTCGCATTCCAGGTCTCGGACTTTTTTGCTTTCGATGCAGTTATCTTGACTGATACCATTTCCGATGGACAACGGGTCGACGTGACATTTATCCCGACCTTGCAAGTGGATGGGAACGGATATACATTGGCAGCCGCCGCCTTCGATGCCGCCAACTATACAGTGGATAACTCCCAAATTGGGAATTCTGGTCCAAACCCTCCGGCAGACGGCACGGATGGCTCGCAAACAATTATTTTCCATGTTTCGGATGAAATTGTGACGCGCGGGCAACCTGATGGACGTTTGGTCGGCGGTTGTGTTGACCCGCTCAATGGGGGAGGACTGGCGAACTGCACCGCCGGACCCACAACCGGCACCATTGTTTTTCATGCCGTCATTCAGCAAAATTTCACCGATACGTATCCATCCGGGGATGCCTCTGTAGATCATGGAGATGTATTAGACGACACTCTTGTTATTACCGGCGATATGCTGGATACTTCCACCCCGGCTTTCACGCCGACGGGGTCTTCTGTCACAGATGGAAGCGTCGCAGGACTCAACATCGCATTCGGGGGATTGACCAAAAGCGTATATGCGATCAATGGCACGGTCTGTGAACCATGCACCTCTCAGATCACATCGAATGGAATCAACCCTGGCGATACAGTAACCTACCGGCTGAGTTACACCATGCCCGCCAGCGACTTCGAGCAAACAGTGATCACAGACTACCTGCCTTTGCCGGTATTCTCTGCCACAGAGGTGACGACACTGAACAACACGGTGTGTGGCGTGCCTAGCGCCGGTACTGCCTGCTTGGGACCGAACGATACCTTCCATACCCTGACCACCCCGGTTCCTTCTGCGCCGACTCTTTCCACGAATGGGACATCCAACACCGTCAGTTTTACCTATGCCGCCTACGATAATACCTCGGATATTACCTCGACCATTGACCTGCTCTTTACGGTTACGGTGAGTAATGAGCAATTTGCCGATGGATTGTTCCTTACCAATCAGGCGAATGTCACCGAAGGGACCACCAACTCCACGCCAACCGCGCAGAACGCCATTGTGCAAATCAAGTTGAATGAACCGGCGTTGTATACCACCAAAGCTGCTGTCTCAACGGATAACCCCAACGGTGTATTCACCCCTGCCGTTGCCGCGCCCATTGTTTTCAATGCGCCCGGCACGGTGGGACTGAGCTGGTCAGGCGGGACGATCAATTCTACATATCTTGATGCCAATCCGATCGATTCAGACTTAAGCAAAGTGGACGCAGGCGATTTGATTCGCTTTGCAATCATCATCCGCAACGACGGACACAGCCAAAAGGGCGCCTTTGACATCAGCATCATCGACACCCTCCAGCCGGGATATGTGATCCCGGGCTCCGGATTAAATCTTCAGATTTATCGCGGAGACGGGTTGGCTCTTACCTACACAAACGTTGGCGGCGGAACCGGTATTTTCGATCAAGGCATTAAGATCGATGACCCGGGTGCGCCGGGCGTTGGCGCCTGTCAGGCCCACGACGCCACCAACGGACGAAATGTGATCGTCATCACCTATGACCTTCAATTGGATACATCCATCACACTGGATCAGGGTATTATCAACACTGCCGCCTTGGTTAACTACAGTTCGACTCCCGGTGGGCCTGATTTTACCGACCCGCTGGATATTACCGATACAGCCACTGTTCAACCGGTCACTGCCCCGGTCAAATCGATTGTAACCACCTCGGAGGCTCACACCAGCGAAGCCGGAACCGGGACGACTGCCAGCCCGCGTCTCGTTGCCATCGGCGAAATCGTCCGCTTCCGAATTGTTCAGGGGCTGCCCGAAGGAATTGTCACAAATTTCCGCCTGCACGATTTGTTGCCGGCTGGGTTGACATTTCTGGACGACAACACCGCCCGGGCAGCCTTCGTTTCAGACGGTGGAGGCGTTACATCCGACACGTTGAGTGGAGCGGGGCTGAATGCCACTGGCGATGAAACCTCGGTCGCGGGGATCACGCCTTCCTTTGTTTTACCGGACACCGCTGTCTCCGAGAATGACTCGATTGCCACTGCCAACTACACCACTGATGATGTGGACGCGTACGCCAGCGGCGACGATGTCTTCTTCAAATTCGGGACAGTCAACAACCCGGACCGCGATATCAATAATGAGTATGTGGTCGTTGAATTCAATGTCATCGTGGCCAATATTGCGGGAAATAACACCGGCACAAATCGCGATAACACTGCCGCCGCTCGGTATGGAGCCTCCACGGCTGACAGCAACAGCTCGGCGGTTGTCCGGGTGCGTGTGGTGCAACCATCCATCACATTTGGGAAGACAATCGTTGCCCTGCCGACTCCGCTCGACGCGGGGGGAGTCGTACAATACCGCCTTTCCTATGTCAATGGAACGGGAGCGAACATCAGCACCGCTTTCGACGTTCGCCTCACAGACCCGCTTCCCGCGCAATTGGGGCTGAATCTCGCTTCGATCACGGTGACCCTCGCTGGAGGCGCCTCCGGCGTAACAAATGCCTCAGCTGCAAATAACCTCGATATAACGGTTGCCTCCGTCCCGGTGGGCGGAAGCGTTGTTGTCGATTACACTGCCACGATTCAAGATACCGTCACTCCGGCGGAGATCATCACTAATACCAGTATATCCACATGGACAAGCCTCCCCGGCGACACTGGCACCACGCCCAATGGAACAGGTTCCACAACCGGACCGGCCGGCAGCGCGACGGGTGAGCGTATCGGCACGGGTGTTTCTCCCAACACGTATCAAAGCACCAGCTCCCAAAGTTTTAACACCGCTTCTCCGACGGTTGCAAAACAGTTGACGGCGACATCTGCCTCACATACACCCGCCTCAAGCGTTGCCATCGGCGAAGAGGTTACTTACGATATCTTACTGACCTTCCCCGAAGGTACGACCCCCTCGGACACTGTAGTGGACGATCTGCCGGCCGGGCTTGAAATTGTCACCGGCACGCCGCAGGTCATCACCACTGCCGCGATGAGTGGCGGGGTATTGACGGATGATTTCAATGGCGTCATCGGCGCTCAAAACATCACCACAGTGCCCGGCGACGGCGGCAGTGTGCAATTCGATTTCACCGGCGTTGTCGTGGCGGGCGATAACATAACGACGAATAATACACTTCTTGTACGTTTTAATGCCCGCGTGACCAATATTGCTGCAAACATATCCGGCGCGACCATTTCCAACGCTGCCACCAATCAGGTGGGCGCGGGAACGCCTGTCACGACGAATACGGTTACTGTGACCGTCGTCGAACCGGATATTACCTTTGGTAAAACCATTGTTTCATTGCCGACCCCGCTGGATGCGGGCGGCGTGGTTCATTATCAGATCACCTATGCCAATGGGACGGGGGCGAATGTCAGCACCGCCATGGATGTCAATATCACAGACGCATTGGCCGCCGAGTTGTTGTTGCCCTCCACGGGCGCGCCGGATGTCACGATCACTGCGACGGCAGGGGTCGGCGCAATAACGAATAATTCGACCACATCAAACATCAACATCACTGTTGCATCCGTACCGCCGGGTGAAAGTGTGACGGTCGATTTCTACCCGGTCATCCAGAATACGATTACGTCTGGGCAGGTTATCGACAATGTCGGCGACTCCACGTGGACAAGCCTTAGCGGCACGGTGACCGGTGAACGTACGGGCGCGGATGGACCCGCCGGGTCACCGGATAATTATGCCGCGACCAGCACAGTCACGTTTGGTTTTGTGACCGACCCACTTTTCAGCAAGTCCATTGAATTGACGAGTGTGCCCGGTTCAACGAACCCGAACACGGTAATTGGCGAGGTGGTTACATTTGGATTGTATGCCACCCTTCCGGAAGGGACGACGCCATCGCTTCAACTGGTGGACGACCTGCCGGACGGTATGGCGTACATCGACAATTCATATGTACTTGTGACCACCCAGCCGCCTGCCGCCTGTGGATCGTTGTCTGCCGATTTCAACGGGACGGTTCCCGCGCCAACGGTCACTGTTGCGCCGCCGACAGGCGGCGACTCGGCTGTTGTGACCTTCGACTTTGGTCCGATCCAGGTCAACGGCGATAACGATGCAAACAACAATACCTTCCTGGTCTGCTTCGAGGCGGTCGTTGAAAATCTTGCCGGCAATCAGGACGGTATCGGGCTGACGAACAATGCCACCCTGCAGGCTGGTAGCGGACCCGTCTTCACGGATAGTGAGAGTGTCAATATAGTTGAACCAGTTTTGCAAATCACAAAGACGGTTAATGAACTGTTTCCAATCCCGACGCAGGTGGTGCACTTCACACTGGCGGTCGATCATGCGCCTGCCAGTACATCGGATGCCCATGATGCAATTGTCTTCGATGATTTGCCCTCCAACTTATCGTTGATTGTGCCATCTGTGACGGCGACTCCCGCCGGGGGGGTATCTGGCATCACAGACGTTTCAGCGGGGAACCGGGTTGAAGTGAGAGTCGATACCTTCCCGGTCGGAGGCAGCCTCACGGTCGAGTTTGATGCGACGTTCACGGGCAACCTTGGGGATCAATTGACAAACACTGCCAATGTCACATGGACCTCCATAACCGGCGCGAATCCCGACGAACGTACCAGCGGCGGTGGAGTCAACGATTATCAGGCGTCTGCGGGTATTGGGTTGGCGAACACGCGCGAGATCTATAAGTCGCTTGTACTATCGAACCACCCGAATACGACCCTGCCCGATGTGGCAATTGGCGAGATCCTTACCTATCAAGTGGTGTTGACGCTCCCCGCCAATAGCACGGATACCGCCATCGTGACCGATACGCTCGACTTGGGTCTCGCATTCGTGGATTGTTCGGACATCACCGCCGGACCCAATGTGACCAGTTCCACGGTCGACTTTACCGCAACTGGAAACTGCAATCCGGGTACGGCAGCCACAGACAATCCCCAGGTACAGAATTCCGGCAGCGCTCTTCGGTTCGATTTTGGGACTATCGTGAATGCCAATCCCACAGATACAGAGACTATTACGATCACGTATCGCGCGGTGGTGTTGGATGTGGTATCGAACACCGGCGGGGTCCAACTCGATAACGTGGCGAGATGGCAATGGGCGACTGCCAGTCTGACCGCTTCGACCACACCGGTAACGGTCCGTGAAGCGGATCTTGGCATTACAAAAACTGTTGACCCGCTGGTGGCGTTGCCGGGTGCGACGGTCACCTATACTCTGCTCATCGAACATACTGCTGATAGTGAGGCGGATGCATTCGACCTCGTAGTCACCGATGCTTTCCCGGCAGGATTGGAGTTTGCAGGCGGCGTGCCAACCGTGACGACGGTGGGTGGACAGGCTCCCGATACTGTCGCTTATGATGCGTTAACACGCACCCTGACCCTGCAATGGAACACCTTCCTGCGCTTCCCGGTGAGCGCACAATCTGAGTTGGAAATCTCCGCGCAACTTGCATCGACTCTGCGGTGGGGGCAGACGATTGAGAACACAGCCAGCCTAGAATGGTCGAGTCTGCCCGGCGATGTCAGCGCGCCGCAATCAGTGTTCAATACGGCATCGACCGAACGACGGTATGACCCGCCCAGCCCGGCAGATGTGTATATTACGACGAGTACCGCCACATTGACGATCCCAAGACTGCCGGGGACAGGCTTTGCCCCGAACCAGATTACATCGTTGCCGCAAAAACCCGAATCTTATAATTACTCTGTGGTTGATGGTTTCTGGTTGGAGATCCCGCGGCTGAACGTCAAGATGAGCATCGTAGGCGTGCCGTTTGGTCAGGCGAACTGGGACCTGACCTGGTTGGGAAGTCAGGCTGGTTACCTCAATGGGACGGCTTACCCGACCCATGCCGGGAATTCCGGCATCACTGGCCATGCATATCTTGCCGACGGCACCCCAGGCCCATTTGCAAAACTGGATCAACTGCGGTATGGCGACCAGATTATTGTCCATCTCGGCGGACAACGTTATATTTTTGAAGTGAGACAAAATAAGCTGATCGCCCCCGGCGACCTCTCTGTTCTGAAACATGAGGAATATCCGTGGCTAACGCTTATCACGTGTAAATCATACAGCGAAACCGCACAGGATTATCTATATCGGGTTTCGGTCCGTGCTGTTCTGGTGAAAGTGGAAGTGGACAAATAACCTCTTCGAAAATGAAAATCACCCCGGCGAGCGAAATCGTCGGGGTGATTTGATGTTCTGTAACAGTTTATCTCAGCCCTTGTTCCTTCTCCGCCATGGTGATCGCCCCTTCGAAGATCTCCAACGCCTCGTCGGTCTCTTTCTTTGTGATGCAGAGCGGCGGCGCCAGCCGGATCGTGGACTTACCGCAGCCCAGCAAAAGCAAACCGTGCTCAAAACCGATATTTTCGACCCTGTCTCTCAATTCACCGTTCGGCTCCTTGGTGGTCTTGTCCTTGACGAATTCCACACCGATCATCAGCCCCTTGCCGCGCACCTCCCCGATGGACGGATGCCGCGCCTGGATCTCCTGCAATGCGTCGATGGTGTACTGACCGACCTCGGCTGCATTTTCGAGATATTGCTCTTCAAGCAGTTCAATGGTGGCAAGCGATGCCGCGCACGAAATGGGATTACCGCCGTACGTGTTGCCGTGGGCGCCTTTGGGCCAAGTCATCACCGATTCACGCGCGATACAGGCGCCCAGCGGAAGACCGGAGGCAATACCCTTGGCGGAGGTGATGATGTCCGGTTCGACACCGAAATGCTCGATTGCCCACCATTTGCCGGTGCGACCCATGCCGCTTTGCACCTCGTCCGCAATGAGTAGGATGCCGTATTTGTCGCATAACTTTCGCAGCGCAGGGAAGAATCCCGGCGGCGGGACGACATACCCCCCCTCGCCCTGAATCGGTTCCACCAAAATTCCAGCCACTTCATCGCCGGGAACATTGCGTCCAAACACTTCCTCTTCGATGTAGCGGACGACGGTCTCGCCATAATCTTCACCGGGTCTGCGTTCCAAAATGGGGCGGTATGGATCGGGGAACGGGACATGCGTCACGCCGGGCATGAGCGGGTAGAAACCCCGGTGATAATGCGGCTTGCTGGCGGTGAACGCCACCGACCCCATCGTCCGCCCATGGAAGGCGCCGGTGAAACCGATAAAATTATGCCGTTTGGTATGATACCGGGCGAGTTTGATGGCAGTTTCGACAGCCTCCGTCCCCGAATTGGTCAGGAACGTTTTGGCGTTTTCTGCAAACGGCGCGATATCGTTCAATTTTTCGCTGAGGCGGACCCAGCCGTCATGGTAAAAGTCGGAGGAAATATGCAGGAACTTTTCCGCCGCGTCCTGCACCGCCTTCACAACTTTCGGATGCGCATGTCCCGTGGAGAGCACGGCAATGCCCGCCATCATATCGATAAAACGGTTCCCATCAGGGTCCCACACTTCCACCCCCCTGCCATGATCCATCACGAAGGGGTATCCGCGCGGGTAGGAAGATGAAATAACCTTCTTGTCACGTTCGATCAACGCCAGGGCTTTCGGTCCCGGCACATTCAGCTTGTTCATGATTACTCCTTTTACTCGGAATCCCACACCAGAGAATCGCATGGAACAGGATTTGATCCCTGCAACAGTGATTGCTTTGATGGGGATGATTGACTGCGTTTCGTGACCCGGAGAGAGTCACGCGGCTTTCCAAGCCGAAACCTGCTTCCGTTAAAGGGAGTATCCTAGCCTATCGGCTGTCCACCATTTTGTGATCAGCCACAAGGGTGACGGTATCACGGGGGTATGAACACGCTTCATGCCGCCCTCATGCGTGCCAGCGCCAGCGCGCCAAGCAGACCGGCATCATCGCCCAATGCCGCTTTGGTAATCACCAGATTATCCAAATAATGCAGATGGAAGATATGCTCGCGCAGACTGGCTTCGAACGGTTTGAACAACAGATCGCCCACCTGAGAGACCCCGCCGCCAAATATCAGAATGGACGGGTCGAAGATGGCGAGATAATTTGCCACGGCCATCCCCAGGTAGTGACCGGCTCGCTCGAATGCGGAAATCGCAAGCGCGTCCCTGTTCAGCGCCGCGTCCGCGATTTGACGGGCAGACAAGCCCGGGTCCGTCTGAAGCGTGGATTTTTGTCCCGCCTTCAATTGATCGTTCACATAGCGCGCGATGGCTGTCCCGGAGGAAAATGATTCGATGTGCCCTTTGTGACCGCATCCACAGGGAGGTCCATCTGGGTCGACGATCATGTGACCAAGTTCCGCGCCCATGCCGTGAGAACCCTGGAGCAATTGATCGTGACAGATGACGCCGCCGCCAATGCCCGTGCTGATGGTGAGGTAGACAAGGTTGTGATGTCCCTTGCCTGCGCCGAACTGCCATTCGGCGAGCCCCGCCATGTTGGCGTCATTATCGAGAAAAACAGGAACGCCGAAGCGCTCCGATAACTTTGGACCCACCGGGAAATTAACCCATTCCTCGATGTTTGGCGTATCGAGGATCGTCCCCGTGTACGGGTCGAGCGGACCAGGCGAAGCGATGCCAATGGCGTCCACTTTTTGCCGGGGCCAAACCGATTCAACCGCCTGGGACAGACGGTCGAAGACCCCGGGCTGGTTTGCCAGCGACGGGACGCGAGTTTGCGCGATAGGTTTTGTGCTGTCCGGTTCGTACGCAGCAACACGGATGTGTGTCCCGCCGATATCTATGGCGACGATCATGCTCATGCGGCAATTATAACCGAGCCCTTCGGTTACTGCCCTTCAGCCAGGTTACAGTCTGCCGGTTGACTTTGCCTCCGCTCCCTGCTACACTCCTTGTGATGAGCGCGAATAAATCGACGAACCGGGAATGGATGACGAAGAACCTGCGACAACTGGGACGCTGGTTTATGCCGGGACTGGGTGTCAAACGCTGGTATTTGTTCATTTTGGCGGGGGTCACCCTGCTGGGAGTGGGGCTTGCCATTCTTCTGCTGGACCTGTACCGCACCGACTCGACCAACCCCATCCTGCTGAGCATCCTTTCCTTTGCATCGCTTCGGTTTCTGCCGCGTGCTTTGCGTGTGGTGATTTTCAGTGGAGTCGGGATCGGGCTGGTGATGTATGGGATATATCGTCTAAACCGTTCACTGTTGCGCCCTTACGTGCAGCCGGGACGCCCGGTGGTGGATGAATTGACGAATTTTCGCCGCCTCGAACGTGGACCGCGCATCGTGGCAATCGGCGGCGGGCACGGACAGGCGACTCTTCTCCGCGGCCTGAAGCTGTATACGCGGAACCTGACTGCGGTCGTCACTGTGGCGGATGACGGCGGCTCCTCCGGGCGGCTGCGCGAGAGTTTCGGGATTCTCCCGCCGGGCGACATCCGCAACTGTCTTGCCGCGCTCTCCAACGACGAGCAGATGCTTACCCAACTCTTTCAATATCGTTTCAGCGGGTCAGGCAATCTTGACGGGCATTCCTTTGGAAACCTGTTTATTACTGCGCTGGCAGATATTACCGGGAGTTTTGAGGGGGCGGTGGCTGAGTCGGGTAGGGTGCTGTCCGTAAGTGGGCGGGTGCTCCCGTCCACGCTGCACAGCGTAAAACTCGTCGCAGATTTGCAGCTGCCTGATTCCGTGAATCAGATCCGGGTGGAGGGGGAGAGCCGCATCCCCAAAATGGCGGGAAGGGTTCGCCGCGTGTGGCTGGAACCGAATGACGCGCCCGCCTATCCGCCGGTCCTCAAGGCGATCTTGAATGCGGATATGATCGTTGTGGGTCCGGGGAGTCTGTTTACAAGTCTCCTGCCGAACCTGCTCGTCCATGACTTGTTAGGCGCGCTGCGCGCCAGCCGGGCGGTCAAAGTGTACGTTTGCAATATCGTCACCCAGGCGGGCGAAACGGACGCGTTCACCTGCTATGACCACATCCGTTCCATGGAGGAGCATGTCGGCGAGAACTTATTCGACGTCCTGCTCTGCAATGATAATTTTGTGGGTCAACTCAATGAGGGGGATCATTGGGTCGAGATCGATGACCGGACCCGTTCCGATTCGCGCACGCATTACGCCGACCTGATCAACACGAATCAGCCATGGCGTCATGATTCGCTTAAGGTGGCAAATGCACTGATCGATATTCTCAATGAATACACCGGACCCCTGGAATAAAGTTACTTTCGTCATTATTTGTCTGGGAAACTCTCTGTGATACAATCAATTTTGTTAACTTCATCACAAACTAACCCTGGAGGTTTAATATGACAGTCAAAGTTGGTATTAATGGATTTGGACGCATTGGTCGCCAGGTGCTCAAAGCAATCCGCGATATGTATCCAAATGAATTGGAAGTCGTTGCGTTCAACGACATCGGCGATACAAAGACCATGGCTCATCTGCTCAAGTATGATTCGACCTATGGCCGTTTCAATGGCACCGTTGAGATCGCAGACGATGGCTTGTTAATCGATGGCAAGAAGGTCAAAGTCTTCAAGGAGACGGACCCGGCTGCCATCAAGTGGAGCGACCTGGGTATTGACATCGTCATCGAATCGACCGGTCTTTTTACCATCAAGGAAGACGGCGTGAACAAGAAGGGCAAGACCGTCAAAGGCGCCGTCAATCACATCACACATGGCGGCGCGAAGAAGGTCATCATCTCCGCTCCGGCCGAAGGCGAGGACCTCACGATTGTATTGGGTGTCAACGAAGATAAGTACGATCCGGCCAAGCATCATGTCGTCTCCAACGCCTCCTGCACCACCAACTGTCTGGCTCCGGCGGCAAAGGTTGTCCACGACAAGCTCACCATCAAACGCGCTTTCATGACCACCGTGCATTCCTACACCAACGATCAGAAAGTGCTCGACTTGCCGCACTCCGACCTGCGCCGCGCCCGCGCCGCTGGTTTGAATATCATCCCGACCACCACTGGCGCCGCCAAGGCGGTTGCGCTGGTTATCCCCGACCTCAAAGGAAAATTTGACGGCTACTCTTTGCGCGTACCGACCCCAACCGTCTCTGTTGTGGACTTCACTGCGGAAGTCGAAAAAGAGACCACCACCGAAGAACTCCGCCAGATGTTCCGCGACGCCGCCAAAGAGCCGCGCTTCAAGGGCGTGCTCGAAGCGGTGGACGAACCGCTCGTCAGCATGGACTTCAAAGGCAGTTCCTACAGTTCCTCCGTTGACCTGCCCTTCACGTCCGTTCTGGGCAAGGAAAAGAACAACTTCATCAAAGTCGTCACCTGGTACGACAATGAATGGGGCTACTCCTGCCGCACTGCCGATCTTGCGGCGTTGATGGCAAAGTCTTTGTAATTGGCGATTGGTCAGTATCATTTACCAATTACCAACGTAAGGCGGTGATCGATGAACAAAAAGACAGTCAAAGACATTGACCTCAAAGGCAAACGGGTATTCATGCGCGTGGATTTCAACGTGCCGATGGCGGATGGCAAAGTTACCGATGATAAGCGTATCAAAGCCGCATTGCCGACAATCAAATATTGTTTGGAGCAGGGAGCATCCCTTTTGCTTGCATCTCATTTGGGACGCCCCAAAGGCGGTCCGGACCCCGAATTCAGCCTGAAAGCCGCTTCGGAAGTGTTGTCTGGTCATTTGGGGATTCCCGTCAAAATGGCGCCCGATTGTGTCGGTCCCGAAGTGGAAAAAATGGCGAAGGAACTCAAGCCTGGCGAAGTGATCATGCTTGAAAACACCCGCTTCCACAAGGGCGAAGAAAAGAACGACCTCGAACTCGCCAAACAAATGGCGGCGCTTGCGGATGTATATGTGAACGACGCGTTCGGGTCTGCTCATCGCGCACATTCCTCCACAGAAGGAATCGCCCGCTTCCTGCCCGCGGTTTCCGGTTTCCTGATGGAACAGGAATTGGAATATCTCGGCAAAGCCGTTTCGAATCCGGAGCATCCCTACATTGCTATTTTGGGCGGAGCAAAAATCAGTGACAAGATTCTGGTCGTCGAGACCCTCGCCTCGAAATGCGACAAGCTCATCATCGGCGGCGGCATGGCGAATACTTTCCTGACTGCGAAAGGCTTTAACATGCAGGATAGCCTCGTTGAAGCGGAATCCATTGAGACCGCCAAGACTCTGCTCGGCAAATTCGGCGACAAGCTCATCCTGCCTGTGGACGCTGTGATCGCGGACAAATTCGACGCCGAAGCCAACACCCAGACCGTTGATGTGGACAAGATTCCTGCCGGCTGGCGCATGTTGGATGTCGGTCCGAAGACGATTGAACTATATAAAAAGGAATTAACCGGGGCCAAACTCATCGTTTGGAATGGACCCGTGGGTGTCTTCGAAATGCCGAAGTTTGCCGAAGGGACATTTGCCCTCGCCAGGTTGCTGGCAGAATCCGGCGCGACCACCGTCATCGGCGGCGGCGATTCGGCAAGCGCGGTCAAGAAGGCGGGAGTTGCCAAACAGATGACTCACGTTTCGACCGGCGGCGGCGCTTCGCTCGAATTCCTTGAAGGCAAGGAACTTCCCGGTGTCGCAGCGCTGAACGATAAATAACGTGGCAAGTTATAACGTCCCGAAGGAATTGAAGAGCCTTCGGGATGTTGACTGAATGGGATGGGCAACAGTCCATCCCGTTTTTTATGGAACGTTTTTGCCATGTGCGGGGAGCAGGTTTGTCATGTAAAATTGAATGAACTGCACCCACAGAGGATGTTATGTCGTTTAATGCCGGAGAAAATATCGGTCCATATCGGATCATCGAACAATTGGGACAGGGCGGTATGGCAACTGTGTACAAAGCCTACCATGCTGCGCTCGACCGCTACGTGGCGATCAAGGTGCTGCATCCCGCTTTCAACGAGGACAATACCTTCGAGATGCGCTTCCAGCGCGAAGCGCGCGTGGTGGCGCGGCTGGAGCATCCGCATATTGTGCCAGTCTACGATTATGCCGAACACGAGAAACGTCCCTATCTGGTGATGAAATATATCGAGGGGGATACGCTCAAAGCGCGTATGGCAAAGGGACCGTTGTCCTCCGATGATATTCGCAAGGTCGTGGACGCGGTCGGCTCTGCGCTGGCATATGCTCACAGGCAGGGAATTTTGCATCGCGATATCAAGCCGTCGAATGTACTGGTGGCGAGCGACGGGCAGATGTACCTTGCCGACTTCGGTCTCGCGCGCATCGCTCAATCCGGCGAATCGACCCTTTCATCCGATATGATCATGGGTACGCCGCAATATATCTCGCCTGAACAGGCGATGGGCAAGAAGGACCTCGACGCAGGCACGGACATCTATTCCTTTGGCGTGATGCTATATGAGATGGTAGTGGGACAGGTCCCGTTCAGCGCTGATACGCCGTTCTCCATCATTCATGACCACATCTACTCGCCCCTGCCGCTTCCCCACACGGTCAACCCGAATGTGCCGGAACCGGTGGAGCGTGTGCTGTTGAAGGCGCTCGCCAAAGATCGCGCTGACCGTTATGAAGACGTGACAACGATGGTCGAGGCCTTCAAGGACGCGTGGGAGGAGGCAGGTATCCCCATGCAGGGGACAATGGTGCAGCTGAGAAAAGATAGAACCGGATCAGGTGCAAAAGCGACACAGGTTGCCCAGCCTCAAGCCGAGCCGATGAAAATGGCAGTGAAATCGGAGCCGACCAAAATGGCGGCGAAGGTTGATGTCGCGGCACCAGCCCCGGCGGTGAAAAAGAAGCGCTCTCCGTGGGTCTGGGTGGGAACGGGCTTGGTCATCGTTCTGTGTCTTGCGTTCCTTGGGGTGGCGCGCAACAATCGTCTCTTTGCACGGTTGATTGCCGCGTCGAATCGGCCGGACGCGACTGCAACCGTTTTCCTGCCCTCTCCCACACCGAGGCCAATCCAACCTCAGCCTCTCCCCACGTTCACCCCTCCTCCGGCTGGGCCTGCCCTCCCGCTGGACGTGCTCGACATTCAAAAACGCGCGAACGAAAACCCGAACGACATCGATCTGCAACTCGATCTTGCTGTCGCGTATTGGAACGCGAACCTGCCGGACGCAGCATACCAGACCATTGACAGGATTATCAAATTGGCTGGGACAGAGAATGAGCCGTTTTACATCAAAGCGGGCGAGCGGTTTGCCAGCCAGGGAAAAGGCTGGCTGCCCGCCGCAGTCATGTACTTCCAGGCTGTCAAGCGATATGGCTTGGTCGGAGCGCCCGATGAACTGCGGGACGCGTTCCAGGAGGCGTATTACAAGGGCGCAGAACGCCCCGAAACACCGGGCATTCTGCCGTTTGCCAGCATCGGACAGGTGAATCAGCCCATTGCATTGATTGCCCAATCGCGACATGCGTTCTATGCCGGGCGGCTGGACGAGGCGCGCACCCTGCTCAATCAGGTAAAGCAATTGAAACCCAATATGTATGAAGCCTCCCTGTTGGAAGCCGAATATTTTGCCGCCGAAGGCGAGCCTGAAAAGGCAGGCTTGCTGACCCGGATATTGACCTCAGACTTGTCCGTCCCGCGATGGATAAGAATTTACGCTGAAGAGATCCAAAAGAGATTGCCCCAATAATGAACCGTATACCCTTTGTTGCTGGAAACTGGAAAATGAACAAGACCGTTGCGGAAGCCCGCGAACTGGTCGCACGGATGAGCGCGCCCTTGAGCACCATCCCGAATGTCGAAAAAGTCATCTGCCCGCCGTTCACATCGCTCATGGCAGTGTCCGAGGCGCTGAATGGGACCGGCATTGGTCTCGGCGCGCAAGACCTGCATTGGGAGGAGAAGGGCGCGTTCACCGGTCAGGTGGCGCCGAACATGGTGAAGGAGTTTTGCTCCTACGTCATTATCGGTCACTCGGAACGCCGCACCTACTTTGGCGAGACGGATGAGACCGTGAATAGGAAAGTCCATGCTGCGTTGAAGGCGGGACTCACGCCCATTGTCTGCGTGGGGGAGACGCTGGGACAGTACGAATCGGGACTGACATCCGAGGTTGTTCGCCGTCAAATCAACGCTGGCTTGGCTGGGATCGATCCCGCTATTGCCTCCCGCATCGTAATTGCCTACGAACCTGTCTGGGCAATCGGCACGGGCAAAGCCTCCAGCGGAGAGAATGCCCAGGGCGTGCATAGCAGGGTTATTCGCCCGGCGCTGAGCGGGCTGTTCGGAGAATCCAACGCCCAGGCAATTCGCATTCTGTACGGCGGCTCTGTCACCGCGGCGAACGCGGCGGAATTTTTTGCTCAGCCTGATATCGACGGCGCATTGGTTGGCGGCGCCAGTCTCAAACCGGAGGAGTTCATTGCCATCACCAAAGCGGCTGTGAAGTGACATGTGTCGTTGCGAGGGCGGCGGTTGTCCGCCCGAAGCGATCTTCCATTCGGTGGATGATTCTTTTCGATAAGCTTGCCCCATTGAATGCGGGGTTGCTTTGCCTCTGGCTCACAACGACATTTATAATCGGGGACATTCATGGAACAATTACAAGGTTTTTTCTGGTTTGTGCTAATGCTCGTTCCGCTGATTTTGCTTCAGCGATTGTTGCATCGCGAGATCCAAGCGGTCTTTCTCATCCTCACGCGCAACCCGCAAATCACGATGGGGGTCTTTTCGTTCATCTTTTTACCCGGCGTATTTCTGCATGAATTGAGTCATTTCCTGATGGCAAAAATCCTGCGCGTGCCAACAGGGCGGTTCTCCATCCTCCCCCGACCACTCCCAGATGGCCGCCTGCAACTTGGTTATGTGGAAACCGCCCGGGCAGACATCGTGCGCGACTCGTTGATTGGCGCCGCTCCGCTCATCGTGGGGACGCTCTTCGTGGCGTATGTATCGATTTATCAACTGGACATGCGCATCCTGTGGGATACACTCCGCAACGGGCAGTTCAATCTTTTCTGGATGGGGATCAATGCTTTGCCGCACGTCAAGGACTTTACACTCTGGTTCTACCTTACCTTTGCGGTGAGCAGCACGATGATGCCTTCCGAATCGGACCGCCATGCCTGGCTGGAGTTGATCGTATCGGTGGGAGTGTTGTTCGCAATTGCGCTGCTGGTTGGCGCCGGTCCGTGGATGCTGGATAATGTCGCGCCGGTGGTGAGCAGCTTTCTCAGTTCGGTGGCGGTGATCTTTGGATTAAGCTCGGTTGTGCATGTGGTTTTGGTCCTGCCGACCGCCCTCATTCACAAATTGCTTGCCCGCGCCACGGGAGTGGATGTCGTGTAGGCTTATGCGCCTCTCCCGCTTCTGGTTGGTTGCTTCAGCGGTTCTCCACGCCCTCATCATTTTCCGATAATAAATGTGTCGCGGCTTCGATTTGTTCGCGGTCGCCGATGAAGCCGATACGATCCTCCGCCTCGAAAACTGTCAGTGACTTTGGATTCGCGACCAATTCCCGGTTGCGCAGGATCGCCACCACCGACGCGCCGGTTCGGGCACGCAGATTGGCTTCCGCGATGGTCTGTCCCACAAGCGGATTCCCCGGAGGAAGTCTCAGCCAGGTGATCTCGAGAGTGCCGCTGGCATGGATCAGGTCATGCAGGAGGCGGTGTTCCTCCTCGGTGTTGACTTGCAGATCGTAGTGGTCGTGGCGGACCGCATCCAGGTAGCGGATGATCTCCTGTACGGGAAAATCCAGTTTGAGGAGGGTATGCCGCACAATCTCAAGTCCGCCTTCGAGTTCGGGGTGGATGACATCCTGCGCGCCGAGTCCCGCGAGATGATTGATGCCCTCCTCGGTGGTAGCGCGTGCGATGATGGGGAGGTGCGGCGCCAGATCACGCGCCGATGCGACCACCAGTCCGCTGGCGGTTTCGTCGGGGCCGGCAACAACGAGGGCGCGGGCACGTTCCAATCCTGCGTGAGTGAGCACCTCGGAATTGGAGGCGTCGCCATATAAATTCGGGATCCCGCGCCGGCTGAGTTCCTCGACCCGTTCTGCATCCGAATCGACGACCAGGCAGGGAATCGATAATTGCCCCAGCAAGTTGACAATTTGTTGTCCCACACGTCCATATCCGACGATGACGACGTGCCCCTCCATTGTTTCTTCCGACTGGAAGGGAAGAGGTTTGTGACGGTCGAACAAATTCCACAGGCGGGAGGATTTTTGCAACAGTTGTTGGAATGGGCTGACAAGCCGGAACATCAGCGGGTTGACCGTAATGGACAAAAGCGCGCTTGCCAGAATCAGGGAGTATTGATCCTGATGGAGCAGGCCCAGAGCCACTCCTGCCTGACCGAGGATGAAAGAGAATTCACCAATCTGGCTTAAGCCAGCCGAGACGACCAGCGTGGTACGCGCCTGCCAGGGAAGGAGGATACCCAGCAGGATGGTAATGAGCGGTTTGCCGAATACGATCAGGGCGGTCAGGGCGAGCACGTTTCCCAGGTTGTTGAAGAGATAAACCAGATTGACGAGCATCCCGATGGAAACAAAGAACAGTACCGCAAACGCCTCGCGGAAAGGGAAAACATCTGCGCCGACCTGGTGACTAAGTGGAGACTCGCTGACCACAACCCCTGCCACGAATGCCCCCAACGCCAACGACACGCCGAAAAGTTCCGCCGCTCCCATGGCGGTTCCCAACGTGATCGCCAGGATGGCAAGGATGAACAACTCACGCGAACGTGTATGTGCAATGCGCAATAGCATCCAGGGAATCAATCGCTTGCCGACGAATAGTACAAGAAGAACAAAAGCGACCGCCTTCAACAGGGTGGCTGCCAGGTTTTGCCAGTCAAAGCCATTGTCTGCATTTGCCAGCGTCGGCATCAGGACGAGGATCAACACTGTTGCCAGGTCTTCCAGGATTAGCCAGCCGACTGCGGCTTGTCCGTGTGGCGTGTTGAGCAACCCATTGTCAATCAGTCCGCGGAGCAGAACGACCGTGCTGGCAATGGAAATTGCCAGCCCCAGTACGATGCCTGCCGGGAGACTCCAGCCCCACCATTGACTCAGTCCGATAGCCAGCAGGGTGGACAGGGTCATTTGTCCCAGTGCGCCGGGAATCGCGATGGATCGTACTTTCAAAAGGTCGCTGAAGGAAAAGTGCAAACCGACGCCGAACATCAGGAAGATCACCCCCAATTCTGCAAGTTGGCTGATAGTCTCCGTATCCCCGACAAACCCCGGCGTAAATGGTCCGATTGCGATCCCCGCGAGCAAATATCCGACAATTGTGGGTAACTCCAAACGGCGCGCAATAACACCACCGATAAACGCTACCACCAATGCCACGACGATGTTGATCAATAATGTTAATTCGTGCATGTCATCTCCTGATGCTATTCGGTTAAATCCCGGTTTAATCATTTATCATTTTACACAAGTAATCGAATGGAAAACTCCGATTAATAAATTCTCATCTATGGTTTGGTGACAGAGGTTTTACTCATCACTATCCGCGCATTATCCAGGCCATCCTTGAATTTCGTTGTGGATATGACTCCACACTCGCTGGATCGGACTCCTTCCATCAACGCGGTGAGGCTGCACAATTATCCTTCTGTTCTACACAAATTCTGCAAATTTGACCGGTATCCTGTGGAAAAAATAAGGAGATACCATTATGTCAAATTTTCTTAAAAACAAAAAAGCTAGAAACTGGGGAATCGTTCTCGGAATCTTTATCGCTCTTCTGCTGGCGGGATGGACCTTGACCTCTGCCAGCGCAAGCAGGGAAAATGCCCGGGCAGACAATAATGAGGGAAAAGTCATTTCATTGGAAGTTGCAGAGACAATCGAGACTTCTGGTTCTTTGGCTGCACAGCCCTTTGCCGCCCTGACGTGGAAGACAAGCGGCGTAGTCGCAAAAGTAAATGTCAAACCTGGTGATACGGTGAAAGCTGACGATATTTTGTTGACGCTGCAGCCTTCCAGCACTTCGGCAAGCATCGTCTCGGCTCAAGCGGACCTTGTGTCTGCGCAAAAAAACCTGGAAGATTTACTCCACTCCGATACCGACCTGGCGCGGGCTGTCATTGCCTTGCGGGAAGCACAGGAAGCATATGACGAAGCCGCGGAGTGGCGCGAAGAGTTGAATGGCAAGATCACGATCCAGCAGATCAAGTATGTCAAGTTCCATGGAAAGACCATCCCAAAAGTAGTTGAGCGGGAAGATTATGCCGATGCCGAAACCATTGCCAAAGCCGATGAAGATCTTGCCTTGGCAAAGGCGCAACTGGAAGATGCCCAGCGCGATTATGAGCGCCTCAAAGACGGACCGAATGCACAAGATGTGCTTGCCGCACAAGCCCGCGTGGATGCGGCGCAGGCGACCGTCAATGCGCTGAGTATTATCGCTCCATTCGATGGGCAGGTGCTTTCGGTGGATGACCGTGCTGGCGATTCGGTGAATACTGGTGAACTTTCGGTCAATCTAGCCGATCTGAGTCATCTGTATGTGGAAACGCAGGTGGATGAATCAGATATTGCCAAAGTCAAATTGGGCAACCAGGTATCGGCTACGTTGGATGCGCTTCCCGGCGTTACCTTTACCGGTCAGGTAACGGCGATCAATCCTGTGGGGAAGGTTGTCTCTGGTTTGGTGAAATATTCGGTCCGCATTGAACTCGATGAAGTGGATGAAGGTGTCTTCCTGCCATTGGGCACAACGGTCAATGTGGTCATTCATATTCGCGATGCAGAAGCGACCCTCGCTGTGCCGATCACCGCCATACAAAATGATAGCGAAGGAGAATACGTCTGGGTTATTCAAAATGACGGTTCTGTGAAGCGCGTGGATGTTGTGAGCGGAACCATCATCGGTGATAAGGTGGTTGTGAGTGGAAACTTGAAAGAAGGGGATCGCCTGCAAATCATTCACGAGAGCAGTTTCACCGCCCCTAATCCTTTTGGAGGAAGTTCGCAATGATCCAAGCGCAAGATTTGACAAAGGTGTATCAAATGGGTGATAGTGAAGTCCACGCTTTGAACGGTGCAAGCTTCACTATTGACGAAGGTGAGATGGTCGCCATCATGGGACCTTCCGGTTCGGGCAAGAGTACATTGATGTCTATTATTGGTTGTCTTGACGTACCCACCAGTGGAAAATATGAGTTGGATGGATTGGCCGTCGAAAATATGGGCGAATCGCAACTTGCAGAAATTCGCGGACGCAAGATCGGGTTTGTCTTTCAGCAGTTCAATTTGCTGGCACGGACAAGTGCCCTGGAAAATGTGATGCTGCCGTTGACTTACGCAGGCTTCTCCGGAAAAGAACGTGAGGAACGTGCCCGCAAGGCGCTGGAGCGGGTTGGCTTGGGCGATCGGACTCACCATGCGCCGAATGAACTTTCCGGCGGTCAGCAGCAGCGTGTGGCAATTGCGCGCGCGTTGGTGAATGAACCTTCCATTCTGCTTGCCGATGAGCCGACCGGCGCGCTCGATAGCAAGACCGGCGTGGAAATCATGGAACTGTTTCAAAGCTTGCACAAGGATGGCGGGCAGACTGTGATCCTGGTGACACATGATACCTTTGTGGCGCGGCATGCGAACCGCATCATCCGCCTTTCGGATGGGAAGATCGTTTCGGATGAGATCAACCAAAACCCGATCAAGGCTGGCACACCGCGCACAGAAGAATAAAAGGAGAGAGAAATGTTGTTTTCAGAAAATTTAAAAATAGCCCTGCGTGCTTTGCGTGCCAACAAGATGCGTTCCATGCTGACAATTCTGGGGATCGTCATCGGTGTAGCGACGGTGGTGGCGTTGCTTTCGATCGGCGAAGGAGCCACTGCGAGCATTACGGATCAGATACAGAGCGGCGGCTCAAACCTGTTGACCATTTCCCCTGGCAGGCAGGAAGCCCGCTTCCCCGGAGCGGGAGGAGGTTACCGGCAAACGAGTTATCTATATTATTCCGATTATCAATTGTTAAAAAGTGCCCTGGCCGAGAGCGTTTCGGAAATTGTGCCGGTCTATCAATCTGCTTATACGGTGAAATTCGGGGACGAAAGCCTCAACACGAACGTGACTGGTGTGTTGGAAGCCCACAAGGAGATCCGCTCGTTCGAGATGTCCGACGGGCGCTTTATCAATGATGGCGATAACAAATCCCAGGCATTGGTGGCAGTATTGGGCAATACGGTTGCGCAGGATATGTTCGGCAGCCTGTCTCCCATTGGTAAAACCATTGCCATCAATGGCGTGCGATTTGAGGTAATCGGAGTTTTGGAATCCAAAGGCGCCTCTCTGGGTTCACCCGATGATGTGGTCTTTATCCCCATTGAAACGGGATACAACAAATTGTTCGGTGAAACGGCAACATACAACGGCAAAAAGACCGTCAACAGCATTCTGGTTTCGGTCATGGACACGGAGGGCATGGATACCGTCTCGGCGCAGATCGAATTCATGCTCCGGCGTTCTCACGAATTGAAGACCTCCGATGCGCTGGATTTCAACATCATGAGCCAGGCAGATACGCTGGAAACCTTGAATTCGGTGACACAAACCCTCACCATCTTTCTTGGCGCTATTGCGGGGATTTCCCTGCTCGTGGGTGGTATCGGCATCATGAACATCATGCTGGTCTCTGTCACAGAGCGGACGAAGGAGATCGGTCTGCGCAAAGCCGTTGGCGCAACGAAGAACCAGATCCTTACGCAGTTCCTGATCGAGACGGTGACGCTTAGTCTATTGGGCGGCATCATCGGTATTCTGCTCGGAGTCGGCATTGCCTATTTCTTCACTGTGACCGGTTTGATTTCTTCGGTTATCACGGCTGATTCGATCCTGATGGCGTTCTTCTTCGCATTGGCGATCGGTATGTTCTTCGGTATCTACCCCGCCCTGCGTGCTGCAAGCCTGCACCCGATGGTTGCCTTGCGGTATGAATAAGGAAACTTCACTACGAAGGGCACTAAGACCTTCGGGGCGTTCTGCTGATGTGAGGTTTTGAATCTTCTCACGAAGAACGATTTTTCCTTTGTGTACTTGGTGCCCTTCGTGGTAAAAAAGACCCTATGCCCAAGAAAATCCTGCTTGTTGATGATGAGCCCGAAATCCTGGAGATCTGCCGCGATTATCTCAAAGCCTCCTCCTATGAGGTGGTTACTGCCAAAGACGGCGCACAGGGACTTTCCCTGGCGCGCCGCGAAAAACCGGACCTGATTGTGCTCGATCTTATGCTCCCCGAGATGGACGGTCTCGATGTTTGCCGCACCCTTCGGCGCGAGAGCAATGTCCCAATCATCATGCTTACTGCGCGCGTGGAGGAAACCGACAAACTCATCGGGCTCGAACTCGGCGCGGATGATTACATGACCAAGCCGTTCAGTCCCCGCGAGTTAGTAGCGCGAGTCAAGGTCGTTTTACGACGCACCAGTGGCGACTCGACTGCCGAAGTCATCCGTGTGGGAAATGTTTCGTTGGACAGAGCCCACTATGAGGTCCAAAAGGGGAAGCGTGTGATCACCCTGACGCCCACCGAATTCGAGATCATGGCAACATTGATGAGTCAGCCGGGTCGCATTTTTTCCCGTTCCCAACTGCTCACTGCTGTTCACGGTGTTGCGTTCGAAAGCTATGAGCGTGCCATTGATTCGCACATCCGCAACCTGCGCCATAAACTGGAACCCGATGAGTTGATTTTCACGGTACATGGCGTGGGATATAAATTTGAGGCTTGATATGCAATCATCCGTCAGTGATATTCGCCGTCGTCTGTTGTTTTTGCTGTTGCGGGCGTTTGTAATCGTTCTGTTTTTATCCTTTTTATTCTTTACCCTGGCTGTCGGTTACTTTCTGACATCTTCCTCGACCCCCGTCCCATTTCCATTCGCCAGCGCTCTCGAAGGATATTATCTTGCCAATGGGAATTGGAACGGCGCAGAACGGGTTTTCGATTCCGCCGAGGGATTGAGAAACCTGAACGTGTTGCTACTCGACAAAGACCAGCGTATCGTTCTGGACCGAAGGGCTGATACCGTTTCGACGCTCGGTTCACACTATGATTTTCAAGAGAACGATGTCGTGCTTGACCTCAGCGTGAATGGCGAACTGGTGGGATATGTTGTGCTTACCGCCTATTCGTTCACGGCGCGCCTTGGAATTGCCCGCGCCATTCTCCTGCCAATATCCATCATTTCGTTCATCCTGGCGATGTTCCTGGTGGTCGTGGCGATTCTTTTGATGCGTCGTTTCGTTAACCCATTAGCCGATGTGATCTATGCCGCACGCGCTGTGGCGGGCGGAAAATTGAACACACGCATTCCCAAGAAGGGACCACAAGACCTGCAAAGCCTCTCTGAAAGTTTCAATGAGATGGCTTCCTCTCTCGAACGCAGCGACCGAGAACGACGTGACATGCTTGCCGATATTGCTCATGAATTGCGCACTCCCCTCTCGGTCATCCGCGGACGGCTCGAAGGCATCGTGGATGGCATCTACTCCGAAAATGGATCGCAGGTCTCGATGGCGCTGGAACAGACCTACCTTTTACAACGGCTTGTGGATGATCTGCGTCTGCTCACGCTCGCCGAGACCCGCCAGCTTTTGTTCGACCGGCAGAATGTCGATGTCGGCAGGGTGATCGAACGGGTTGTGGAGATGTTCTCTGCGGAAGCAAAGGAGAAAAATATTTCCCTTTCTTTCAGCGAAAAAAGCGGAGACTGTTCTGCCCTGATCGACCCCCAACGTTTGGAGCAGGTAATCAGCAACCTGATCGGCAACGCGCTTCGTTACGTCCCCGATGGAGGAAATGTGCGGGTCACTGCCAATGAAACTTCTAGCGGTGTACGGATCACTGTCAGTGACAATGGTAAAGGTGTCCCTGCTGAAGACCTGCCCTTTATCTTCGAGCGGTTCTGGCGCAAGGATAAATCCCGCTCGCGTGCCACCGGCGGAACGGGACTGGGTCTCGCCATTGCCAGGCAGCTCATCGAAGCCCAGGGCGGAAGCGTGTATGCCCAAAACCTCCCCGGAGGTGGGTTGCAAGTTGTCGTTGAATTGAAAAAATAAACCCATCTCACCCGAGATGGGTTTCAAATTATCAATGACCAGCCACCCAATTATGCTGGCATCTTTTGTGCTGCTTCAAAACCTCTCTTCAACGCCTCAAAGTTCTTCGGCAGGAGATGCTTGTGCCGTGCGGGCAGGTGACCCTCAAGCGCCTTCTCTACATCTTTCAGCGTGATATCATTGAGTACAGTCAGCAGCGCGCCGACCGCCACCATGTTGAGCAGTTTCTTGTCGCCGATTTCTTCGGCAATTTCGTTGCATGGCACAAAGATGACGTGAATGTCATCCCGCTTCGCACCGCGGTCCACCATGGACTGGTTGACGATGAGCGTTCCACCGGGGGCGAGAACTTCCTCGTACTTGTCAAAGGATGGCAGGTTCAAGGCAATCGCCAGCGGCGGATTTTTCACCAGCGGCGAACCGATTTCATCGTCGGCAATCACAACCGTGCAGTTTGCCGTGCCGCCGCGCATTTCGGGTCCGTAGGAGGGAATCCACGTTACTTCCTTGCCCGCGTCCATGGCGGCGTAGGCAAGCACCTGTCCGCCGAAAAGAACGCCCTGCCCGCCAAAGCCTGCGATAATGATTTCTTTTTGCATAGGTATCTCCATGTCATTGCAAAGGCATTAGCCTGAAGCAATGCATCAAATTTTGATCTGCGCCACACCCGCCGCGACCTTGTAATCGCCCAGCGGAAACGCTGGAACCATGTGCTGTTCCACGAACTTCAACGAGTCGACCGGCGTCATACCCCAGTTCGTCGGGCAGGTGGAGAGCAGTTCGACCATCGAGAAACCGAGTCCGCGTGCCTGTGTTTCAAAAGCGGTGCGGATGGCTTTCTTGGCGAGACGGATATTCTTCGGATCGTGCAGGGAGCGGCGTACGCAGTAGCCCACGCCGTCCAGTGTCGAGAGCATCTCCGCCATGCGGATGGGGAAGCCCTGAGTCTCCACGTCGCGCCCGTTTGGGGAGGAGGTGGTCTTCATGCCGGGCAGGGTGGTGGGAGCCATCTGTCCGCCGGTCATGCCATAGTTGGCGTTATTGATAAAAATGACCGTCAGGTTTTCGCCGCGCGCCGCCGCGTGGACGATCTCACCCATGCCGATGGATGCCAGATCGCCGTCACCCTGATAGGTGAACACGATGCGGTCGGGCAGCACACGCTTGATGCCCGTTGCCATGGCAGGGGCGCGTCCGTGCGGTGCCTCGACGAAATCGGTGTCGAAGTAGTTATATGCAAAGACCGAGCATCCCACCGGAGCAACGCCGATGGTGCGGTCGATCAAATCCATTTCCTCCAACACTTCGGCGATCAGACGATGCGCCACGCCGTGTGTGCAACCCGGGCAGTAATGGGTGGGGGTATCGGTAAAGCCTTCGGGGCGTTCGTAAACCAGATTGTTGGCATTCGTTGCAACCATGATTCACCTCTATACAGCTTGCGCCATGCGCTCGAGCCACGCCTCACGCGGATCAACATCCACGCTCAGTTTGCTCGAAGCAATGCGTTCGATCTCATGCAGGATCTCTTCAGTGAATGGGACCACACCGCCCATTCGCCCGTAAAATTCGACGGGCACGCGCCCCTTCACTGCCAGGCGGACATCCTCCAGCATTTGACCGGAGTTCATCTCGGTGACGAGGAAACCGCTCACGCGCCCGACCAACTGCTCGATGGCCTCGAACGGAAACGGGCTGACGGTGATCGGTCGTAGCAAGCCGACTTTGATCCCCTTGGCACGCGCCTGTCTCACCGCCGAGAGTGCCACACGTCCCGCCGTGCCGAAGCCGACGATGACAAATTCCGCGTCGTCGAGGAAATATTCCTTATAACGGACTTCGTCGCGTTGAATGGTTTTCCAGCGGGATAAAAGCCTCAGGTTGAGCTTTTCTTCTTCAATGGGATCAAGATAAATGGAGGAAAGGATGCGGCGCGGTCGCTTGCCCATGCGTCCATCTGTTGCCCAGTCCCAGTTGGCGCGCTGCATTGGTCGCATCTCGGGCATTTTCGCCGGTTCCATCATCTGCCCGACCGAACCATCGAGGATGACCATGCAAATGGTGCGGTATTTTTCGGCGAGGTCGAAGGACATGACAGTCAGGTCAATCGCCTCCTGCACAGACGCGGGTGCCAGCACGATGTTGTGATAATCGCCGTGCCCGCCGCCATGTACCGCCTGGTTGTAATCGGCCTGCGATGGCGCGATGTTGCCAAGACCGGGCCCGCCGCGCATCACATTGACCAGCACTGCAGGAACTTCCGTGCCTTGAATATAAGACAAGCCTTCCATCATAAGGCTGACACCCGGGCTCGACGAGGTGGACATGACGCGCACGCCGGCGCACGCTGCACCGTAGACCATGTTGATGGCGCCGAGTTCGCTTTCGGCTTGCACGAAGGCGCGTCCGAGTTCGGGCATGCGTTTCGAGAGGTATTCCAGAATTTCGGTTTGTGGGGTGATCGGGTATCCGAAGTAGGCATCCAGCCCCGCGCGAACGGAGGCTTCTGCAATGGCTTCGTTCCCTTTCCAGAGTTCACGTGGCATTTGTTACTCCAATTAAATAAGTAAGGGCGTAGTATGGTGCTACGCCCCAACCGGTGTGGGAACCGCTTTGGTAATTTCGCGATACACGGTGATTGCCGCGTCCGGGCAGACTAGGGCACAAATAGCACACCCCGTGCAACCGTCCTTGAACGTGTGCGCGGGGTGGTAGCCCTTCGGGGTGAGCCTCGTCATGTCCAGTTCCATCACCTCCTGTGGACAGGCGCTGATGCAGAGTTCGCATCCCTTACAATAAGTATCACTGACTTCGATCCAACCTTTTGCAGGCATCGTCACTCCTTATCTGAGAAGTCGGATATTAATTAGCGGGATTACCGCCACCTTGATTATGACTTCATTAACTTTTATGGTGTAGTGCCAAGCGTCACAAGCGAGGGCATACAAAAATCATCCCTTTACAGGTGGTAGAATCTCGACATGATATTGATTTGGAGGATTCCATGACGGATGCTGTGATCGTGGATGCCATTCGCACGCCGGTGGGCGCGCTGGGAGGAAGTCTCGCTTCGGTTCGACCGGACGATATGGCTGCCCTCGTTATCAAGGAGATTATTGGACGCAACAAACTTGACCCCGCTCTCGTGGAGGAGGTCTTTTTTGGATGCGCAAATCAAGCCGGGGAGGATAACCGCAACGTGGCGCGCATGGCATCCCTGCTGGCGGGTCTGCCTGTGGAAGTGGGCGGTGTGACCGTGAATCGGCTTTGCGCTTCAGGCTTGAATGCCATCAATCAGGCCGCGCGTGCGATCAAAGCCGGGGAAGGGGATGTGTACATTGCAGGCGGGGTCGAATCGATGAGCCGGGCGCCATATTCCCTGCCGAAAGCGGAATCCGGTTACTCGTTCGGCAACCTGACCGCTTACGATACCGCCCTCGGGTGGCGCTATCCCAACCCGAAGATGAAAGAAATGTACGGCACGGATTCGATGGGCGAGACCGCCGAAAATATCGCAAAGGAACGCCCTCACATCACACGCGAGAAACAGGACGCGTTCGCGCTGCGCAGTCACCAGCGTGCCATTGCCGCCATCGACTCGGGACGCTTCAAGGAGGAAATTCTCCCCGTTGCCATCCCTCAGAAAAAAGGCGATCCAAAGATCGTGGATGTGGATGAACGTCCGCGTCGCGATACAACGATGGAATCACTGGCAAAACTCAAACCAGCCTTTGCCAAAGAAGGCGGCACTGTGACGGCGGGTAATTCCTCCGGTTTGAACGACGGAGCCGCCGCGCTGTTGCTGATGAGCGCCGACAAGGCGAAGTCGCTGGGGTTGAATCCGCTGGCTCGGATTGTCGCGTCAGCTTCCGCTGGAGTTCCGCCGCGGGTGATGGGCTACGGTCCCGTGCCTGCGACGAGGAAAGCCCTCCAGCGCGCGGGAATCCAGATGAAGGACATCGGGCTGGTGGAACTGAATGAAGCATTCGCTGTCCAATCCTTGGCGGTCATGGAAGATCTGAACCTTGACCCGGAGATCGTCAATGTGAATGGCGGCGCGATTGCCATCGGGCATCCGTTGGGGTGCTCCGGCGCACGGCTCGTTACAACCTTGGTTCATGAGATGCGCCTGCGTGGCAATATCCAATACGGGCTGGCGACTCTCTGTGTGGGCGTGGGGCAGGGTGAGGCGACGATCATTGAATGGATCGGATAGTTTATTGGAACAAATTCCGCCTCCCGTCTTCGCTGGAAAGGAGACAGCTTGAATGAAAATTCGATTCTTCCTGACTGTTGCACTGGCGCTTTCCGCCTGTGCCGCCCCCGTTTCCACAGCCGAGGCGCCCGCGGAGCCGGTTGATGCGCCATCGCAAGTTATCGAAGAAAATACCCCGGCTCCCCATCCCGACACCCCCTCACCGCCGGAGATCGACGCGCCGATTGTTGAGTCGCCTGCGCTTGTGACCGTTCATTTCCTCAACGAACTGGACGGCTGGGGCATAACCGAGACGCAGATCGTCCGCACGAACGACGGCGGGATCACCTGGTATAACGTCACGCCGCCCAATGTAACCGAGACCGGCTATAGTGTGGAATTCTTCGTGCTCGATAATAACCACGTCTGGATGCAGAAACCAGATTTCAACAACTATCCCAACAGCGGATTTTTGAATATCACCTCCGACGGAGGACGTACATGGAGGACGATTACGGTCCCATTCAGCGGCGCGCACATTCATTTCCTCGATGCAGACAGCGGCTGGGCGCTTGCCGACCGGGGTGTAGGGGCGGGTTCGAACGCGGTTGCAGTCTACCAGACGAACGACGGTGGAGTCACCTGGGTGCAGACCTACACCAACGACCCCGACCAAGCCGGCACCGGGGATTCGCTTCCGCTGGGCGGGCTCAAGATGGGGATCACGCCATTGAATATGCAGACCGCCTGGATTTATGGTGTGGTGTATGCGCCGGGTTCAGCATACGTCTTCCGTACAGACGATGGCGGCCACGTCTGGAAACCGGTCTCCCTTTCCCTGCCGGAGGGCGTGGACAATGCAGAGTTGACCGTCGAACAGATTTCGATAGTCTCGGCGAATGAGTCCTTTCTCCTCATACGCATCACATCCGACCAGACCCGCCTCGCGGTCTACGACTCAAATGATGCCGGGCAGACCTGGTCGCTCACGCCCACATTGATTCCCGGCGCTGGCGCGGCGAAATTCCTGTCGGCAGAGGAGGCGGTGATTTATAACGGTGAGCAATTCTACGTCACGCGCGATGCGGCGCGCACGTGGAGTATCATCCCGCCGGATATGCTTTTCAGCGAAACATTCGTGGCGATGGATTTCGTCAACCCACTTTCCGGCTGGGTGACCACGCTCGATCCCACTGGTCACCGTTCGTTTTTACGGACGACTGATGGAGGTGCCACATGGTTCGCCATCATCCCCTGACTGGATGCCACCGTACTAGAGGGCGCCGCGCGCCACGACGAAACAATCCCCTCGTTGTTTTGCTGATATTTCTCCTCTCTGGATGCGTGACGGCTCCTCCCACGCCGACACCTGCTCCCGTTATTGAGACGACACCAACCTCTCTTGCGGCATCCGCCACCCTCGACGCGTCACCCACTTTTGTCGGCCGCGTGCGCAACGCAAAGTATCAACTCGGCGCGACGGATTCCTTGCAGGTGGTGCAATTGACAAATGGAGTGTACGAATCCGGTGCGCCCGGCAGCGCCGAATACATCTCGGTGAACGTGTTGAACTTCATTGCAAATGGGGACCTGGACAACGATGGCTTGGATGAAGTTGTTGCCCTGATCTCGGAGAATTACGGCGGCACGGGTGTCTTTGTTTTTCTTGTCGTGTATGCCGATGTGAACGGCAGACTTGAATTTCAAACCTCCGTCATTGTGGATGACAGACCTTTGGTGAACGCGCTGTCTATCGAGGGCGGGGAGATTTTTTTGGATGTTGTTATCCATGGTGCCGAAGATCCGCTTTGTTGTCCGACACTGCGGACGGTGCGGCATTACCGCCTCGCCGAAATCAACCAGTTGGACATGGTGGATTACACCACCTTCACCCCGGCGGGCGCTCCGCGCACCATCACCATCGAAGCGCCGCCGAACGGGTCGGAAGTGTACGGCTCAGTGCAGGTCAGGGGCAGGGTTGCCATTGCTCCGTTCGAGAATACGCTTGCCTATCGCATTTATGATGTGGGTGGCGTGGAACTTGCGGCAGGCGCGATCAATGTGGACGCGCCGGACCTCGGCGCTCCCGGTACGTTCAACGAAGTGATCCGGCTCGGAAATATCCTGTCGGGCGCGGTTGTCCGGCTGGAGGTGCAGGATGTCAGCGCGGCAGACGGTTCGCTGCTTGGCATGGATTCCATCGAATTGGTTGTAAAATAATGGAGTTGCGCCCGCTGGAATACAGTGACCTTAATCATACCGGAGGAGAATATGCCTAATACAGTCCGTGATTGGATGTCCAGCCCTGTTGTTGTTGTCGATCCCGATTCAAGCGTCAAGTACGCGCTGACGTTGATGCGCCGGCGCAAGATCCACAGCGTGGTCGTTTCCATCTCGGAGACGAACACCCAATATGGCATCGTCACCACAACGGATATTCGCGACAAGATCGCCGCCACAGGTCGTAATCCCGCCGAAACGACTGTGCGCGAGATCATGTCGGGTCCCATCGTTACCGGTAGCCCCGATTGGACCCTTATGGAATGTTCACAGGTGATGCAAAAGCACCATATTCATCATCTTCCCATTGCCGACCAAAGCGGCACATTGATCGGCTTGATCTCAGCCACCGACATTTTTATGGCCGTCGAAGAGACCGGGTGGGAGGAGAAGGGTTCGTAGAACTGAGCCGGGCACCTGGTCATGCCAAGGGAAAAATATTACGTCGTGTGGAAGGGTCGCAAGACGGGTATCTTCACCTCCTGGGAGGAGTGCGAAAAGCAGGTGAAGGGATTTGTCGCGGCGGAGTATAAGGCATTCGGTTCACGCGAGGAGGCGGAAACAGCCCTCCGGTCGGGGTATGACGCGTACAAGGGCAAGCCGTCCTCGCTGGGGAAGTGGAAACATGCCAGCGTCCAGCCGATCATCCCTTCGGTGTGCGTGGATGCGGCGTGCAGCGGTTCGCCGGGGAAACTCGAATATCGCGGCGTGGATACGGACACTGGTAGGGAAATCTTCCATTTCGGCCCATTCCCCGATGGGACGAACAATGTCGGAGAGTTCCTTGCCATCGTCCATGCACTGACATGGATGTCGAAACAAAAGAAGCAGTTACCCGTTTACTCCGATTCGGAGAATGCCATTGCTTGGGTGTTCACCGGCAAGTGCAATACACAATTGAAGCATACAACGAAAAACGCGTTGATCTTTGTCATGATCCACAGTGCCGAGAATTGGCTGGCGGAAAACGAACTGGACGACGATGCCGTGTTGAAATGGAATACGGAATTGTGGGGTGAGATTCCCGCAGATTTCGGGAGAAAGTAGAATCAAGCATGAAAACAGCCCTGCTCCTCATTGATATACAAAAAGACTATTTTCCCGGTGGGAAGTTTCCGTTGGTCAACCCCCTCGAAGCCGCGCAAAAGGCTTATATGCTCCTGCAATGTTTTCGCGAGCACAGTGGTCGTCATGTCCACATTCAGCACATTTCCATCAAGCCGGATGCCGCCTTTTTCGTCCGTGGCGACAGCGGTTCGGATATTCACGACTCGGTTGCACACTTCGAAGGCGAGCCCATCGTGTACAAACATTATCCCAATTCCTTTCGCGAAACGAACCTGCTTGCACTGTTGAAGGAATGGGAAATCGAGCGCGTGATTATTACCGGCATGATGACCCACATGTGCGTGGACGCGACCGCCCGCGCCGCAGCCGACCTCGGCTTCCAGATCATCGTCGTTGAAGATGCCTGCGCTACACGCGACCTGCAATACGGCGACACAATCATTCCGGCGGAGCAGGTTCATAAGGCATTTCTCGCCGCGCTCAGATCGTATGGCAGGGTGATGAAGAGCGAAGAGGTGATCGCGTTGCTGGCTGGAGAAATGGTCGCGTAAAATCTCACCCACCGTCAATCGGCGCAATCTAACCGTAAATTCAAAATCGGAAATCCAAAATGACTACTCTCGACCCTCAACGACAACAAAAAGCCAGGGAATACGCCCGAATTGGCCGCCGCCTGTGGGTGGTTGACACACTGGTCAGTTTTTTCTATGCCCTGGCATGGCTCTTCTTTGGATGGGCGCACGCCCTGCGAGACTGGCTCTCCAAATTCACAAACAACGAATGGCTGTTGGTTGCGCTGTTCATCTCGGTCTTTGGCGGGTTTTATTATCTAATCAACCTCCCGCTCAGCTACTACAGCGGATTTCTCCTCCAACATCGCTTTGACCAGTCGAACCAGACCTTCAAAGATTGGGTTGTGGACCAGGTCAAAGGAGTGGCGGTCGGCGCGCCCCTCAGCCTGATCCTGCTCGAACTGCTGTATCTCGCTCTGCGCGTTACCGGCGGTCTATGGTGGCTGTGGGCGGCAGGTGGATTGCTGGTTTTCAATGTGTTGCTTTCGAATCTGGCGCCAATTCTCATCATGCCGCTGTTCAACAAATATGTCCCCCTGGGCGACGACCACAAGGAGCTTGCCGACCGCCTGATAGCGTTGGCGGAACGCGCCAAAACGAAAGTTCGCGGCGTGTTCAAGTTCGACATGTCCAAACGCACAAAAGCCGCCAACGCCGCGTTGACCGGCATCGGTAATACGCGCCGTATTGTATTGGGAGATACCTTAATCAATGAATTTACCACTGATGAAATTGAAACAGTTCTCGCCCATGAGCTCGGACATCACGTCCATCGCGATATTCCCTTCCTCATCATTGTGGGAACGATCAGCACAACCTTTGGTCTGTTCCTCACCTCCCTGGCGTTGAACTGGGCGATCGGTTATTTTGGCTTCCCTTCCGCGGCGGATGTTGCCGCATTTCCGGCGTTTGCGGTCATTCTTGGCATATATGGACTTGTTACCATGCCGATCAACAACGCCATCTCCCGCTGGAGGGAGAATATGGCTGATGAGTACGCGTTGCAGACTACGGGGAAGAGCGAAGCGTTCGCGTCTGCTTTTACGAGGCTGGCGAATCAGAATCTCGGGGAGGTCGATCCGGAGAAGTGGGTGGTATTCATGTTCTACTCTCATCCACCTCTGGGCGAAAGAATCGAAAAGGCAAGGAACTGGAAACCCGCCTGATCTACTGGTTCATCCAGGCTTTCCGGCGAAGCAGGATGGGCAAAACCACAATCGCGACGATCACAAACCCCATAACGGCGATTTTGTCCGTTGAACCCACCTCTGAAATGTCAACCACTTCAGGGGTGGGTGTAGTTTGAAGGAAGAATGCAGCAACCACCCGGCTGTTGCCCTCGGGGGGCTGGAAACTCTGCGTGAGCGCAGCACTGAACAGCGCAAGGATCAGACTGATCCCGATGACGATGGCTGGACGGATGAGCTTTTTCATGAATAATTAAGTATATCACGTGGAAATCCTGCCGAATTCTACCCATAATATGTACTTAGGATTGCTTTTGCAGTATAATCCGCCCCGTTGCTGGCGGGGTTCAGCAACCCGAGGAGCAGAGTTGACACTCATTGTGTTGTACTTGATTTAATCCATCCTTTCGTCCCATCATTGAAGAAGTGATTGGGACGATTCTTGTGTCTGCACGCCGATGGTTGCCATTATTTGTACCATACCCGTTCCTTTTTAACTTATTGTTGCAAAATATGGAAGTAATAAAACCTCGTCACAGGAGCATGCATGGTCAGGAAATTTTTTGAATGGATTATAAGTCCAATGGGGCGGATCGCTGCACTGATCGCAGGATTGTCTTTGTTTACCTTGGCCGCGTACGGCGTCTTCACCTTGCAGCAGTCGCCGGAACAGCCGATCCAGTTCAGGCACGATATTCACGTTAATTTGCAGGTTCAATGTCTGTACTGTCATCCCGGTGCCTTGCGTGGGGCTTCACCCGGCTTGCCGACATTGACCAAATGCTGGGGGTGCCATCAGCAGATCGCGAAAACGGATACCAGCCCGCGGCTGGCGGTCCTGAAGGATTACATCGCCAATGGGAAGGATATTGCCTGGGTTCCAGTCGCGCAGGTGCCGGATTTCGTGCATTTCAACCATCGCCCACATATTGCCGCTGGAGTGAACTGCGAAGATTGTCACGGCGACATGTCCGTCCAGGAGATTGCCGTCAACCCGCAGGTGATGAATATGGGCTGGTGCTTGAACTGTCACAAGGAAAAAGCCGGTGACGATGAAGTGAAACTGACCAAACTCACCGACTGTGGAACTTGTCATTATTAAACCGGGTACAGAGGAATCAAATATGAGTGAAAAAATTTCCCGGCGTGATTTTCTCAAACTTGCCAGCGTAGGCGCGGCGACCACAGCTGTTCTCACGGGCTGCGGTCCCGCTTCGCGGTACGTCACACGCGAACCGTACACGAAGATGCCCGAGTACACCTACAACGGTTTGAGCACCTATTACGCCACCACCTGCCGCGAATGCGCGGCGGCTTGCGGACTCATCGTTCGCACCATGCAGGGACGAGCCATCAAAGTGGAGGGCAACAAGGGCAACCCTGTCAACCTCGGCAAGACCTGCGCACGCGGGCAAGCCACATTGCACGGTTTGTATAACCCTGACCGAGTGGAAAACCCGGTCCAGCAGGGGCGAGCCAAGAACTTCGCCACCGAAGCTATGACATGGGATGCCGCTGTTCAAGTTGTCGCCGATGCGTTCAAAAACAACGACCCTTCCGAGATCGGTTTCCTGCTCGGTATGGCTCCCGATCATCTCTTCGACCTCGTCTCTGATCTGGCGAAATCCGTCGGCGCTCCGGCTCCGGTCCGCTTTGGGGTGTTGAGCATGTTCGAATCGCGCGCCACTCTGAGCAAGGCAGCGGAAAACCTGCTCGGTCAATCGGGCATGCCGTTCTTCGATGTCGGCGGCTCGGATATCGTGCTTTCCTTTGGCGCGAACTTCCTCGAAACCTGGCTGTCACCGGTTGCTTATACACGTGGTTTTGCAAAACTGCGTCGCGGAGACCCAAAACATCGCGGCTATTTCATCCAGTTTGAATCGCGGATGTCGCTAACCGCTTCCCGCGCCGATGAGTGGATCCCGATCCTGCCTGGGACCGAAGGACTGGTCGCGCTGGCAATCGGCAGACTCGTGGCGGAAGCGAAAGGCGGCGCGGTACCCAGAGCGTTCGCATCGGTCGATCCGGCGGCGGTTGCCACACAAGCTGGTGTGAGCCTGGAAAAGTTGGAGCATGCAGCGACTTTGATCCTCGACGCCCAGCACCCACTTGCCATTCCCGGCGGCGCGGCGTTGGGGCAAAGCAATGGACTTTTCACCGCAGAAGCTGTGCTTGCCTTCAACGCCTTGCTTGATAATTTCAATCAGACTGGCGGCGTCTATCTGTCCCCGCTGGCACCGAATCAGGATGAATACCATCGTCCCGCCAGCGCGCAGGAGATGACCGACTTCATCGAGAAAATGAAGAGCGGAGCCGTCAAAGTCCTGTTCGTGCATGGTGTCAATCCTGTGTTCGAACTGCCGAAATCGCTTGGCTTTGCCGAGGCGCTTGCCTCCGTGCCGCAAGTCATCTCCTTCGCGACCTTCCCGGATGAGACCGCTCTCGCCTCTGATTACATTTTTCCCGACCATCATGGCTTGGAATCGTGGGGTTATCAGAGGGTCGTGACCGGAACCACCCAGTCGACTCTTTCGGGTGCCCAGCCGGTTGTTTCTCCGTATTTCAATACCCGCGCAACTGCCGATGTGTTGATTGCTGCTGCACAATCGGCTGGCGGAAAATTTGCAGAAGCGCTCCCCTTTGCCGATGAGGTCGATTTCATCCAAAGCAAACTGGCTGGTTTAGTCGGGCAGGAAGGCTCCTTCCTTGCTCCCGAGATCAACACCTTCGCCGCCTATTTCCAGCAGCACGGTGGCTGGTGGAAGAAGGATGCTGAAACTCAAGTAATTACCGCTTCGAACGCGTTGAGCAAGAGTTTGAAAGTCGCTCCAGCCGAATTTGCAGGCGAAGGGGAATTCTATTTCCTGCCGTTCGTCTCCCCGACCTTGGCAGAAGCCGGCGCGAACAAACCCTGGCTGCAGGAATTGGCCGACCCTACCACTACGGTTATGTGGAACACCTGGGTCGAGATCAACCCTGAGACCGCCCATGAGCTGCATCTGGAGAACGATGACGTGGTGAAGATCATCAGTGAGGCGGGGGAGGTGGAAGCGCCTGTTTATGTGTATCCGGCCATCCGCCCGGACACGATTGCCATGCCCTTTGGGCAGGGTCATACCGCCTACGGCCGATACGCCCAGGGGCGCGGGGCCAATCCTGCTGATGTCCTTGGTCAGCATTTCAATGAAGCTGGCGATTTGGCATTCGCTGGGATGCGTGTGAAAGTGGAAAAGACTGGCGTCAAGAAGATTCTGTCCCGCTTGGAGAGCCGTATCGGCGTCTATGGCGAGGGCATGGGCGAAGAGCATTAGGAGTGACTACCATGACAGTGGATCTGAATAAATTACATGCAGTAGGCGCCATCGCTGAGGAGGCAGAAGGCAAGTGGGGCATGGTCATTGACCAGGATCTATGCACCGGATGTCAAGCGTGTGTCGCCGCCTGTGCGATGGAGAACAACATCGCATTCGTCGGGGAGGAGGATGCGGGGTATGGTCGTTCGATGCACTGGATCCGCACCGAGCGCTTCTGGGAGGGCGAGTATCCCGAGGTCAGAATGACCGATTATCAGCCAATGCTCTGCCAGCAGTGTGGAAAGGCTCCCTGTGAGCCGGTTTGCCCTGCCTTTGCAACCGTGCATAGTCAGGCGGAGAAGATTAACCTGCAGGTGTATAACCGCTGTGTCGGTACCCGTTATTGTGCGAACAACTGCCCCTATCAGGTACGTTCCTTCAACTGGCGCGATTATCAGGACAGCCGCATTCGACCGGAGATCACGATCCTGGCGAATCAGTTCAACCCTGATGTGACCGTCCGCCGCCGTGGCGTGATGGAGAAATGCACCTTCTGCATCCAGCGCATCCATAAAGCACAGGATAAGGCGAAGTCAGAGGGACGCGAAGTGGAAGACGGCGAATTCACCACTGCCTGCGCACAGGCTTGTCCCGCCAGTGCGATCACCTTCGGTCGCATCGACCACCCCGAGAGCCTGGTTTCCCAACTGGCCCGCATGCCGCATACCCAGCATCATCTTGAAGAATTGGGCACGCTTCCGAGTGTGACCTACCTCAAGGGAGCATAATATGGCAGAGAACAAGAAGCATTCTGAGCATTCTCATAAGTCGCACGAGGACCATCTGCGCGAAACGCATTTGATGCTCGACCCGATGCCGCGCGGCAAAATGAACGAGATGGTCATGGAATCCATGCACACCACCTCATGGAAATTCTGGGCGGTATTTGCCCTTCTGAGCGTCATTGTAGCTTGGGGACTGTTCTACTCATGGGGGCGACTGATCCTCGAAGGTGTCGGCATCGCAGGTGTCAATCGTCCCTCCTATTGGGGTATCTTCCTTGTTAATACCGTGTTCTGGATCGGTATCAGTCACGCCGGAACGTTCATTTCCGCCATCTTGCGTGTTTTCAAGGCGGAATTCCGCCGCCCGTTCACGCGTGCCGCAGAATTGATGACTACCTTCGGTCTTGTCCAGGCTGGTTTCAGTATCTTCATGCATATGGGTCGCGTCTGGCTTTCCTACTGGCTCTTCCCCATCCCCAACCAGCGCCAGTTATGGCCCAACTTCCATTCGCCTCTTTCCTGGGACCTGCTGGCGATCACCACCTATCTGCTGTCCTCCACGATGTACCTCTTCCTGCCGCTTATCCCCGATCTGGCAATGGCGCGTGACCGTTCCACCGGCTGGCGCAAAACCTTTTACAAGATACTGGCGCTCGGCTTCCGTGGAACCGAAGGTGAATGGACCCATCTTCGCAACGCGCTGAACATCTTTGCCTTTGCGATCATCCCGGTCATGTTTTCGGTTCATACCATCGTGTCTTGGGACTTTGCCATGGCGACCCGCCCCGGCTGGAGTTCTACGATCTTTGGTCCTTATTTCGTCATCGGCGCTCTTCATTCCGGCATGGGCGCGGTGGTCATGGTGTTGGCGGTGGTACGCGGCACCATGAAAAACATGAACTACTTTATCCGCCCGGAGCATTTCGAAGCCATCGGTAAACTCATGCTCATCATTTCAATGGGCTGGGCATACTTCTTCTTCAACGATTACATCGTGCAATGGTACGGCGGCGACAAGTGGACAAAGACCCTGCTCCACTGGCATGAAGCCGGTCCCATGGGTTGGATGTGGTTCGCCATGTTGATCTTCAACGTCGCCATTCCCTGGGCAATCCTTTGGAACAAAAAATGGCGTTCCACGCCGTGGTTGATCTTCATTGTTGGACTATTGATCAATGTGGGCATGTGGTTCGAACGCTATATCATCGTTCCCATCTCATTATCCATCAATCGCATGCCGTTTACATGGCGCTTGTATGAGCCGGGTATTGAAATCCCGCTGGGAATCGGTACATTGGCATTCTTTGTCCTGTTATACATGGCGGCATCCAAACTCATCCCGCTCGTTCCGGTTTGGGAAGTGCAGGAGGGTCATATGGATCACTCACTGAAGAAGTTTGGACGCGAGACCGTTGTCACGGTCAGCGATTTGGAATAGGAGTCAGGCTATGACACAAGAAAGAACTCTCCTGGCGGTCTTTTCGGATATCGACCCCGCCGCCGATGCTCTCGATCAACTTCGCCTCATGGGTGTTCACGACGAGCACATGAACATCATCTCTGGCATTCCTGTCACCGAGGCGATGCTTGGCCGCCCCAGCCAGTGGACGAACGTCCCGCGGTTGGCATTAGGCGGCGCGGCAGGTGGTATGCTCATCGGCATCTTCCTTGCCTTCATTTCGCCAAACATGTATACCATTGAAGTCGGCGGGCAACCCTTCACTCCCGTTCCCCCGGCGGTCATCGTGATCTTCGAATTGACCATGCTTGGTATGCTGCTTTCCACCTTTCTTGGCGTGTTTCTGGATAGCTACTTCCCTTCCTACCGTCCGATGAAATATGTCCCTGAAATCAGCGATGGAAAAATCGGGATTTTGATCGAATTCCCATTGCCTGATGAAAAGAAGGTCACGGAGGTGCTGAAGAAGTTGGGCGCCGAATCCGTGCAATATACAGAGGCGCAACACCTATGAGACTTCTCAAACAACTCGTTGTTGTATTTGCCGTCCTTGGCATACTGGGCGCCGTTTTGCTCACCTTTACCTTTGATGTAGTCAAGATCGACTGGCCCGTTTTCATGGAGATCCAGCCGGCTTTCAAGCAGATGGAAAACCCGCTTCCTCCACCCGAACGCTCGATCCCGGTCGAAGGAGCGATTGCCATTCCGGGAATGGGTGCCCCCGAAAACCCCACCGTTGCAGACGAAGCATCCATAGCGCGTGGTGCGGAACTCTACTCGCTACACTGCCAGATGTGCCATGGCGCCGCCGGAGATGGGAATGGAACCATTGCCCCTTTCCTGATCAAATTCAAGCCCGCCAACCTGACCTCGGACGTGGTGCAATCCAAGAGCGACGGCTCGATGTTCCTGACCATCAGCAACGGACTGGATGGGCGTATGCCCGCACTCAATGAGAACCTGACTGTTTCCGAGCGCTGGGATGTGGTCAATTTCCTGCGCACCTTGAAGGCAGCAGAATAGGGGAGGAGCAACGACTTATGAATGATGTTCGAAAAATGATTTTTGGAGCCATCATTGGTCTTTTTGTGTTTGTGGGACTGATGATTGCCATTGTGTATGTTTCCTCCTGCGGACTGACGCTGACCTGTAACCAGGCAGAACCAAAAGTGGATCGCACGCCCATCCCGACCTTGATTCTCGCTTCTCATTCCGAATCACAAATGGGCGACGAAATAACCGAGTTCAACAAATGCAAGGTAAACGCCGTGGATCTGATTGGCGCGTGGGTCGCGGCGGGGACCCCTGAAACGGGACCCTTTCCGTTTACCGATGTGAACGGCGAATCTTGTCAGGGCACATACGCCGAGATTCAGCCGCTCTTCGTCGAAAACAGCCTCTGGAAACCTGGTGCGCTGGGTTGCACCTCCTGCCATAATGCCGACCTGACTGACCGGAGCAAGGGTCTCGACCTTTCCTCATATGATGCCGTGTTGTTGGGCTCCCGCCGCGTGGCTGGCTCGACATCCAAAGGCAATGACTTGCTTGGCAATGGCGATTGGGAAGAATCCGTGTTGTATGGTGTGCTGGTGAATCAAGGATTGGTTCCCGAAGGACATTCTGCCGATGCTCCCGCAGACGTGCTAATATTGTTTGCAGGGGAAAAAGTGGTCGTTGAAGCGACCAGTACTCCGGCACAATGATCGAAGTGGAAGAAAAGGACTGGCTTCAAGCCAGTCCTTTTCTTCTATGGGAATGGAAGCGTCAGCCGGTATCGGAGCGCCGCTGCTCGAATGCCGAAAACAACGAACGTTCCGACCCACGAAGCGACAGAAATATCCACGTGCAGACTGACAAGCAGGATGAAAATCCAGGTCCCGGTAAACGAACAGGTGGCATAGAGACGCGTGCCGCGTCTGAAGACATGGGGAATCTTGTTGCACAGCACATCACGCAGGATACCGCCAAATACGCCGGTAACCACTCCCATCAATGATACAACCAGCAGGGAGAGTTCCATTTGCAAGGCAAATGTCGCGCCGAGGATGCTGAAGAATCCCAGCCCCAACGCATCCGCGATATCGAGCAATTTCACTGAAACACGGTCGACCAGATAGAACGAAATGACCGCCACACCAAATGTCGCAATGGTCAGCCCGGGATCGACCAGCCAAAATATCGGTGTACGCCCCAGCAACAGGTCGCGCAGGGTGCCGCCTCCGAACGCGGTGACGAATGCCACAGTCGTCGCTCCGACAATGTCCATTTCGTGTTTGCGCGCCTCCAATGCGCCCGAGATGGCGGAAGCGGATACAGCTAAATAAGTGAGCAGAATGACCAATCCTTCGGTGTTGTTCATGTTGCAATTCCTTGATGAAAATTAACGCATCCTTTGATGCCGGGCATGGACTATAATCACAAAAACCTTTTCATGCCAGGTATCTCCAATGTCACACACGCCGCCCGAGTCCTCCAAAATTCTTGAGATTTATCTGCTGATTGCTCAATATCCGATGTTGGCCTCCGACATCCGCCGCCGGATGCGGGAGGAACTCTTTCGCCGCGGCATCATCACACCGCAACGCTTCGATGCGGAGGTCAAAGAAAGAGCCGTTCAGTCCCAACAGCGAGAGGGAATACTTAATGGGCTTCTCGAGGAGAATGCCGAACAGTGGGAGCTCCGCCTGAGCCGTGTTCGCAGGACCCTGACCGACTTCTATTTTGCCTATAACCTGCCGGTCGAGATACTCCATCATATCCTGGATGAGCTGCGGACGCCTCAGGCAGACGGCAGAAGCATTGCGCCGGATCACAGCCTGCCTTTCAATCCGGAGCTCGCGCCGCTGGAAATGGTCCTGCGACAGGCTGAAAAGTATGAATCACTGCCGGATGAGCAACGCGCTGAAGTGGATCATCACTTGCAAGAATTGCGTGTTGTGCTTCTCAAAAGCCTGGTCAGTGACCAGTTGGCGTTTATTCACATTGCACGGCGCTGGTTCACCGCCGCTGACTTCAATATCATCCTTGAACGACGCATCGGTACCGGAAAGATCGGCGGTAAAGCGGCCGGCTTGCTCTTGGCATACAAGATTTTACAAAACACCGCTCCTGAAATCTTTGACCAAATTCATCTGCCGCGTTCGTATTATATTGGAGCAGATGTTTTTTATGACTTTATGGCGGCCAACCAGGTGGAATTTCTCAATCAGAAATACAAAACTGCAGAACAGATCCGTGAGGAATACCCCAGAATCCAGGAGCAATATGCCCGTGGGCGTTTCCCGGAGGATGTCGCTCATCAATTGCGCGAAGTCCTGCGCGAAATGGGCAACAAGCCATTGATCGTTCGTTCCTCCAGTCTGTTGGAGGACAATTTTGGCATGTCGTTTGCGGGGAAATATCTGAGCATTTTCTGTCCAAATCAAGGGACTATCAAGGAGAATCTGCGTGATCTGACCCTTGCCATTCGCCAGATCTATGCCAGTGTCTTCGGTCCTGATGCGCTCATGTATCGCCGCCGCGTTGGGCTTCTGGACTATGACGAACGTATGGCAATCCTCTTGCAGGAGGTGCAGGGAGAACGTCATCGCCAATACTATTTCCCGACGCTGGCTGGCGTGGCATACAGTTACAGCCCCATTGTCTGGAATCCGCGATTCAAACGGGAGGACGGTTTTATGCGCCTAGTGATGGGGCTTGGTACTCGCGCAGTGGACCGAATCGCTGGCGACTACCCCCGCATGGTCAACCTCAGCCACCCGCAGCTTCGCCCGGATGTCACTCCAAAAGCCATCCGTTATTATTCGCAGCATTTTATCGACACACTTGACCTCGAACAGAACATTTTAACGACTGTGCCTGCCGAATCGATTCTCGGATCAGATTATCCTCCACTGCGCTGGCTGGTTTCGGTGGATGATGGGGAAACGGTTCATCCGCCGTTGACGATTGGTCGTGGCCTCGATCCAAAGAGCCTCATCCTGACTTTTGACGGTCTTCTCCAGAGGGGAGGCTTTGTACCGTTGATGAAAACGGTTCTGGAGCGCCTTGAAAAACAATACGAACAACCTGTGGATATTGAATTTGCCGTTTCGCTTATTCCCGAAAGCGGCAGCCCGAAGTTTGCCTTCCACCTGTTGCAGTGTCGTCCACAGAACCAGTTGAACACCGATAATCGTGAGATACACATGCCAGCGGATTTACCTGCCCAGGATAAGATTCTGCTTTGCACACGCATGGTACCTCAAGGGCATGTGAGCCAGATCGAGTATATTGTTTATGTTGATTCGGAAGCCTATTATAAGTTGGATACTCTTGAGGAGCATGCCGAAGTTGCCCGTTGCATTGGACAATTGAACAGCGCGTTGGAAGACCACTCATTCATTTTAATTGGACCCGGTCGCTGGGGATCGTCGGACTCCATGCAGGGGGTACCTGTCACCTATGCAGACATCTTCAACACGCGCGCGCTTGTGGAAGTGGCGAGTAACAAGAGTGGTTTTGCCGCTGAACCATCGTACGGGACGCATTTCTTCCAGGATCTGGTCGAATCGCAAATCTATCCGCTGGCCGTCTACCCGGAAGAACCTGGAGACCATTTGAACTGGGAATTCATCGAACAATCCGAAAACCGGATGGAAGAATTCATTTCCGAACAAACAAAGGCAAACCGTTGTATCAAGGTCATCCACATTCCAACGGAACGCACAGGTTTCCAAATGGAATTGCTTATGGATGGACAAAAAGGATTGGGCTACCTGACCCGCTTCCCCTCGAGGTAAAGGAATAACCCACACCGGAAACAAAAAAACATCCTGAAAATTCAGGATGTTTTCAGCGGAGAGGGCGGGATTCGAACCCGCGAACCTTTGTGGGTTACACGCTTTCCAAGCGTGCGCGCTAAGCCAGACTACGCGACCTCTCCAGTAATCGAGCGACGGGGATTATACCAGAAATTAAAAACATGGCTTGTTTCAAGCCATGTTTTGCAATTGTCAATGAATTAGTTATTCAGGGCGCCCTGGTTGATCCAGTCGATGATCAGTTGTACTTCGGGGGGCGTTAGTTTTGGCCCGCGTTTCGGCATTTTTTGAGTTACGATCAGTTCCGCCAGCAGGCTGTTCTCGGAATCGCCGGGCATTACAACCACACCGTTCTCGGATCCAGCCATCAGGTCGGCATAGGTCTTCAGACTTAAGCCTTCCTCCACCCGGTCACCGCCGTGGCAGTTCACGCACCGGCTTTGCAGAATGGGAAGAACATCGTTTGCAAAACTAACTGTGGTAGTCTGTACGCCGGGATCGGTTGTTGGCGTTTCAGTGGGTTGCGGTTGAGATGTTGCTGTGGGAACGTCCAGGGCTTCTGTAGGCGCCTCGGTAACGGGAACAGACGCCTCGGTCGGAGGGGAGGCGGGTGCTTCCGTTGGTTGACTTCCGCAGGCGGAGAGCAATCCCGCGATCAGGATAAAGATCGCGAACTGAAGTTTGATTGATTTCATTTTTCTCCTAAAAACCGTATAAAATGACGCCGCCCAGAAATGCGAGCACCAACGCGATGGCGAAGCTCAGCCCATAGGAAGCCATGTATAGCAGGCGGTTTCCCTTTTGAAATATTTCTGGGTTGCGATAACGGACGATGCTGATTGCCGCGGTCAGAAGGAACAGGGTAACGGCAAGGATGATTTTCATGGTCGCATTAGGTGCTTCACCGACATAATTATTGATGTTGTCAATGTAGCCAGTGAATCCTGCTGCGACTGTACTGATCGATGCGAGCACGATGTTTGCGAAGGCGGCTTGTTCAAGCGCCGGGCTCTTTCGCCAATATGCCAGCAGGACGAACAGGAAAGCCGCGCCTGTGAGAGCGATGGGGAAGTGCACGAACATGGGATGGGTGGGATGAAGTTCCGTCAGCGCCACGAAAAGACGGTTGAAGAAATCCATGATTCTCTCCTCTTTAATTTAAGACCCCGGAATTTCAGGGTCTTATATCACCTTCAGACGTAGAATTGACGGCGAATATTACCCTTTTCTTATCCAGTTTTCTGTTCCGGCTCAACAGTGCCCGCCTTTGGGTCTTCAACGGTTTGACGTTTGAGCGATAGTTGCCAGCCGCTCCGGGTGAACAGCCAATATGCGAACCAGATAACGAGCGCCCAGAACGCAATTTGCCCAAGGAATATCAACGGTGAGAAGAAGCCGAAATTCATGCCATGCCGCGGCATCCAGAAATCGGCGGGACCGGATCGGCGGTCGAACCCGCGACCAAACTCTCTGCCGAAGTCGTGCATGGGCATGTCTCGTGGGGCGAATTGAAAACCATGGATAAGGGGCGATGTATTCCCGGTTGCCGATGCGCCTTGTCTGTATCCAATCCGATATCCAACAAAGCCAGCGCCTCCCAGTGCCCCTGCGAGGAAAATCACCGCAAGAAGGGTGAAAAGTATTTTTTTCATCCTATTTCCATTCCTTTCGCATCTTTTTTGATAAATTTAACATGGTGGAATAAAAATGCCATGTGAAAAGTATGTGAAAATTATAGAGATTCGATTAATGGGGGATGAGAGAAATCTTTACAAAATCTTCATATTTCATTCGTACTTTCGACACCAATGATGTCTCCCTGCCCGCTACAATCCTTGACATTCAAGGAGACAAAATGGCAGAAAATCAAACCAAACCCAAAACACAGACAAAATTAAAACTGGTGATCGATATCATCATCTTTCTTGTTTTCCTCATCACGATGGATCCTCACTCAAGCGGGATTACCATCCATGAATGGCTGGCGACATCCGCCATTGCCGCGTTGGTGGTACACCTCCTGTTGAGTTGGGACTGGATCGTTCAAATCACGCGCCGCTTCGTCGGCAGGGTGAACGGCTTGTCGCGCATCAACTACATCCTCGATTGGCTGTTGTTCATCGATGGCACGGTAATCATGCTTTCCGGGTTCATGATCTCCGAATCGCTTCTCCCGTTTTTGGGCATCAGCCTGCCGCGAAATTTCGTGTGGCGTCCCCTGCATGATCTGAGTGCAAATCTCTTCCTCTTGTTGCTCGGACTTCATACCGCCTTGCATTGGGGATGGATCGTGGATGCGTTCAAACGTTATGTGTTCCAGCCGATTGCAAAATTATTCTGGGCAGATCGGGAAAAGGATTTAACAGCATGAAAACCATTGGAAAAATATTCATTATTTTAGTTGCCTTTGTTGTCGTAATGGGCATTACTTATTTGGTCGTCAACGCGAGTGAAACATCGACGGAAATGACGCAATTCGAAAATGGCGAGCGTCCGCAATTCTCAGATGATGAAAGACCTTCATTCGAAGACGAACGAACTGAATTCCCAGGCGGAGATTTTGATGGGCAACCGGAGGGACGCCATGAACGCGGCGTCGGTGGCTGGATGTTCGGTTTGATCAAGAACATTGGCATTGTAGCCATTGTTACAGTCTTGATTGCGTTGCCGAGAACCTTGCTGCGAAACAGGAAGCGATCTGCACCCGCGGCGACAGAATAGAAATGTGACAAAATAAAGCGGAAGCGTTTATATATGAACGCTTCCGCTTTTGATTCCAGGATTGCTTGCTATCAATTTCCCCCCTGGAATTGAGGCATACGATAAAACCTGCGGGATGTTTTGTTCAGGATTTTCCCGGCAAAGTGATGATAATCTTCAGCCCCTGCCCCGGTTCGGACTCAGCCGATAGTTGTCCGCCGTGCGCCAGAACGATGGATTTGGCGATTGCCAGTCCCAGCCCGGATCCGCCATCCCCTTCGCGCTGACGGGATGAGTCGGTGCGGTAGAAACGTTCGAAGATGCGGTCGAGCATTTCGGGCGGGACGCCGGGTCCACTATCATGCACGGCAAGTTCCACTTTGTTATCAGTCAATTTTGCGCTGAGGGTGATCTGTCCGCCTGCGGGGGTGTGGCGCGTGGCATTATCTAAAATATTCGTGAGGACCTGAGTCATTCGTCCGGGATCAACTTCAATCGTGGGAAGATGCGAAACGACATCCACGTTCAATGTGATGTTCTTTTTGCGTGCCTCATATTGGTAGAGGGATGCCACCTCGTTGACGAGTCGCTCCGGCTCGATGACCTGCGGGTTGATGGTCAATTCGCCGGCGTCGGCGAGGGAAAGTGTGCGCAGGTCGTTGACGAGATGCTCGAGGCGCGCGGCTTCCTCACGGATAATTTCAAAATTCTCGCGCGTGGGCGGCAGGACGCCGTCATGTACCGCCTCGGCGTGACCGAGAATGAGGCTGAGCGGTGTGCGGAGCTCATGGGCAATGTCGGCGGTCATCTGTTTGCGGGCATTGACCGAGCGCGAGAGTTCGGCGCTCATTTTGTTGAACGCCTGGGCGAGTTCACCGAGTTCATCGTTGGTCCGCACCTGCACTTGTTGTGACAAATCGCCTTCAGAGATGGCATGTGTGGCGCGAGTCAGTTCACGGATGGGGCGCGTAAGCGTGCGTGAAATCAGGATGCCCAGGAACAGGGCAAGCAGAGCGCCAATCAACGCGCCGTAGAGGAGCGTTAGGTTGATGCGCTCGATGAATTCGATTTCGCGCGGCCTGCCCTGGAATGGTGTTCGCAGGGGAACGTAGATGCCAATAACCTTTCCATCTTCTTTTATGGGGGTGCCAGATTGAAGGTCTGATTTGGAAAGCTTGTCGCCGGGTTTGTACTTGCCGCTGGCAAATACCACGCTCCCAGTTGGGTCTGCAAGTGCGAACGGCAGAGGAGGACGATGCCCATACCCGTCCCCGTAGCCCGGTTGTCCCTGAACGAATATGGTATCTACCTGAACCCAGGAGCCATTTACCAGATAATATTCGGTCAGTTGAGTGATGACGCTGGTCTGGTTCTCATCGGCGATGTAATCAATGAATTCCTGCCGTGCGCTCCAGCGTGCTGTGATGAAAATGATGGCAACGCTGACAATGCCAATGCTGAGAAATGCAAGGATCAACTTTGTGGAAATGGATCGTAACATCCCGGTCATTCTCTTTTGAAGCGATACCCAATGCCGTAAACGGTCTCGATATATTGCGGGTCACGCGGGTCAGGTTCGATCTTGCCGCGCAGGTTCTTGATGTGGGTGTCGATGGTCCGTTCGTAGCCCTCGTAGCGTACACCCTGGATGATATCCAGCAGATCGAGGCGGGAGTAGACACGCCCCGGAGAGTTCATCAAGGCGGTGAGGATGTCGAACTCGGAAGGAGTGAGGTCCACGAATTGATCGCCCACCTTTACCGTGCGGCTGTCGCGGTCGAGGACAATATCCGCGGCTTTCAATACCTTGGCGGTGGGTTCCTTTTCCCCGGCGCGGCGCAACACCGCCCGAACGCGCGCCACGAGTTCGCGCGGGCGGAAAGGCTTGGTCATGTAATCGTCCGCGCCGACTTCGAGCCCGATCACCTTTTCTTCATCATCCACACGGGCGGTAAGTAAAATGATCGGCGTGTTATTTTCCGCGCGATGCTTGCGCATGAATTCGTAGCCGTCCATTTCGGGCATCATCACGTCGAGGACGATCAGGTCTGGTTTTTCGCGGCGGGCCATGGTCAGTGCATCCGCGCCGTTGTGAGCCGAGACGACGCGATAGCCCTCCTGTGTGAGATAGCTCTCAACCAGTGAGACCAGCCGTTTTTCGTCGTCCACGACCATGATGGTTTTTGCCATGATTGCCTTCCAAATTTAGTATACCAAGAGTTATTGGCGTCCAACGACTCAAGTCGT
>JACAEM010000044.1 GCA_013388855.1 Chloroflexota bacterium | reverse complement strand
TCAATCACTGAATGGTTACAAGATGAATTTTCAAAATGGTTGGAGCAATTTATTAAAGAACTTGAAAAGATTATTTCGCAAACTTGTTTTCAGCCAGTTTCAATGCTTTTTATATTCGCAGGAGTATTTGCATATCAAAAGCGCCATCGCCATTAGCGTCTGATGGTCAAGGATGTTGCCATGACAAAACGCCAAAACCCGAATTCCAATTATTACGTTTCAGCGCGACCCAAGCAACAAAAACGCCCGTTTGGATGTCTGGTAAGAGTTTTGATAGCAATTTTTGTTATAGGTGCTATTTATTTTTGGGTTACTTATAAACCATCTGGACGCGCAATTGATTTATCTCCCGCGATTGCTAATTTCACAGGCGAGCCGAATATGCAAATTATACAAACTGGCTCAGAGCAGACAGCCTACGGCTCAATTACCCAGTATTCTGGAAAACTATCGAATGGAGATACTGCTTATTTTGATGTAGACAGTAAAGGTAATTTAAAAGGTTTTTTTCGTGGCAATCAACCAAGCAGTGATGTGCTAATAAGTATTGAGCAAGCAAGGAAAATAGCCCTAGATTTTGCATCAGCGCATTATCCCGATTCGTCTTGGTTGCAATCTGTTCAGATAAACGAAAATTTGACAGGCACAAACGGTTCCAGTAATCGTTTCTATACTTTCATGTGGGTAAATCAAGACCCCAACTCAGGTGCTTATCTGCCTCAAACGTTAAAAATAGAAATTAATGCACAGACTGGACAAGTAGATAGTTATTTGGCGGTAAATGAACCTGTGACTATTTCAACTGTTCCCGCAATTAATCAGGAAAAGGCAACGGAAATAGCATTTAAGACGTTACCAAGCACTCCAGAATTTAAAGTGGCTGAAATTTCTTTGTTGGTTACAACAGTGCCGATTTATGAAAATAACGGGCAACAAGCCCTCGTTTGGCGTATTACGCTTGTTGCCAAACCAGATGAAACAGGTTATGTAACTGGAGCGACGATATTTGTTAACGCTCAAACTGGGGAAGTATTGCTCATTGACCCATTTGTGTAAATTTTAAAACTCGCCTAAATGTCATTGGAAAGTTAAGCAATCATCTTGAAACAAACAGGAGAAATTATGAGCACCGCATTGGAAAAAGGAATTGCAATTGGAAAATCTAACCTTTTCGGAAACCCGCGAAAACAAGCCGAAGCAATTGAGTATTTTAAGCAAGCACTTCTTGAGAACCCTCAAGAAATTGAAGCGTGGATGTGGATTTCACAGTTAACCGACGATAGCCCTACCAAAAGATACTGTTACCAAAAAGTCCTTGAAATTGAACCAAATCATCCTTTGGCAAAACAATTTTTGGATTTCCAAAATGCCACAGAACCTGGTTTTACTCGCAAAAAAATTTCATCCTTGCAAACTTTCTTTGAGAGCCACCAACAAGCATTGCCACAGTCAAAGGCAGAAACCTCGTTACAAAAAGGGGTTGCTGCTCTCAAATCTGGCGACAAAAAAAGCGCAATGCAATTCCTTAAGCAGGCAATTGATGAAAACCCACGAGATGTTAATGCTTGGCTTTGGGTTTCCAGCCTGATTGATGACCCAGAGAAAAAGAAATTTTGTTTTCAAAAGGTTCTTGCAATTGAGCCGCAAAACCAACATGCTTTGCGTGGTATGGCAACGCTTAACCGCCCTGTACAATCCTTATCGTCATCTCCTTCGGTAGCAAGTGAAATCCATCGTCCTCAGGTCAAGGCGAGTTCTTCTTATCAGCAATCAGTTCCACAATCCAATAAAACGAGCCAAAACCAAGTTCGACCAGCCAATACACAAATTGTTAAAAAGAGAAAAAGAATATCTGTATGGGCAATGTTAGGTCTTGGTCTCTTCCTTAGTTACATGATTCTTTTCCCATTCAGTGCAGCCATAAACTCAAAAGAATTAGGGGAGTTTGCAATGATGTTAGGGTTTGGTTGGGGCTTTCACTACATAATTTCAGGATATATCGGCGCATTTAAGATGATAAAAAACGGGCAAATTTTACAACTTGTCGGTTGTTCTATCCTACTTGGCGGACTTCCCCTACTACTCCCCGCTGTTTTGGGGTATTTCTTGCTTTGGTGGGCTAATCGAGCGGAAAAAACGAAATGAAATGAGTACAATACGATAAGAGCCGCCGAACAAAGCGTGCAGTGGATTGGCGGGATTCTGCGCGATTTACAAGCATTTTTCTGGCTTCGGGCTTTTTCTGCTCTCAAACATTTTCCCAGCCCGCCCGCCAACCACTAACGCAAACCGTTGGCTTGCCCCTTGCACAACAGAGAAAAGGCAAATTTAGTTCATGCGTGTTCTGATTATCATTCTGATATTGCTTGCACCATTAAGTGCTATTTCTGCCGCAATTTATGAAATAGCAAATGGCAAACAAGACCCAACGCTATATTTGCTTTTGGTCGCAATCCCTGGGGCATTTATTGGTGCGCTCAAAGAATTAAAAGATAGTGGTTTACTTCCGCCAAGCCGTCTTAAGTTTAGTGTCAATTCCAGCGGCAAGGTAAAAAGATGGTCAAGAAAGAACGGCGAAACCATCCAGCAAGTTACAGGTATTGTTTTAGCCATTCGGATTGAAAACAGCGATTCAAGTAAAGCCATTGACGTTCTTGATGTATCAATTACGCCTCTTGATTCTGAAATCGTATTTCACCGTCCTGAACTTCATGAAGTTAAAGTAGGCAGTGAGAAAAAATGGCTTTATTCAATTGCGGATGGTGGATGGAGCGAGTTGTTCAATGATGGTAAACAAAAAGTAATTGAAGCCAAGAAAATCAGAGATTATGCAATTGCAGTATGCGAATACGATAAAATCCGTGATGAATATAAAGTGCGTGTTTCGTTCCGTGATAATTGGAAGCGCAGTTACACAAAGGTTGTAACAGTTGAGTCGTCTTAAGGCAAAAAGCAAGCCAACAAAGCGTGCACTTGACGGGTGGGATTCTGCGGCATTTTCGGGCTTTTTCTACACCCGAACAGAATCCTGCTCTCGAAGTTTTGTCTACGCCCGCCCACCCGCAAGTAACGCAAACCGTTGGCACGCTCCTTATATAAAATGAAGGCTAGAAAATGAAACCTGTATTGTTTGTTTTTACAATTTTACTCACCAGTATTCTAATTTCATGCGCTCCGTTATCAATGCCAGTAGCATCCGCGCCGACATTTACTTTGACTCTTCCCCCATCAGAAACATCTACGGCAGAACCAACTGCGACATCTACTGCTGTACCTACAAAAACGCCAATAATCAATCGAACTACGCAAGGCACATTAGAAAGAAACGAGACTTGGAAAGGTGAAATCTTAATTACAGGCGATATTGTAATTCCCCGTGGAATTACATTAACAATTAAACCTGGCACCATCATCAGATTTACAGGGCAAAAAGACAACTCACCCATTTATGACCCTAATGCATATATAGACACCGCGGATTATCAAAGTTTTCCTAATGACCCCCCGCGAATACAATCAAATATGATTGGAATATACATTGATGGTTCAATGATTGCGAATGGGACACCAGAGAACCCTATTGTTTTTACATCAAATAGAGAATTTCCCGAATTAAACGACTGGCATACTATAGAAATATTAAGTAATGGAAATATTTCTCTTTCATATGCAATAGTTGAATATAATTATCATGGTGTTGACATTGCTGATGCTCGAAAGCCAAACAGTCCAAATATCGAAATTCACAACAATCTTTTCCAGCATATAGCAGGATGTTGTGTCTGTACAGGTGGCGGCGCTTCAATTTTTGAAGAAATAACAATTGAAAAAAATGTTTTTACAGATTGCAATCACGAAGGAATAGATACCTATAAAGACCAAAACTTGGTCATACGCAACAATTTATTTGAAGATAATTATGTTGGCGTCGTAGTTAATGACGGTAGCACAATCAAAATCGAGAGCAATATTTTTCGGGAAAATAGGTGGGCTGCAATCGGAATTTGGAATGGCAAGAATGGCAGTTCACCTGAAATTCATCTTAACAATTTTATTAACAACCAAGTACACATCCGCATAAACAATTCCAACTCAACAGTTGACGCATCAAACAATTATTGGGGGAGTGAAAATCCAAGGGTTTTCACTGGCAAGGGTCTTGTTCTTTTTAGACCATTTTCAAATACTCCGTTTGATATACCTGTACCAATGATTCCGTGAATTAGGATAGTGAAAACAAAAATTTATGTTTTTAGTCAAGAGAGTCGTATACTTCAAAAGGCGTGCCAACACAGCGTGCAGCGGACAGGGCTTCCGCCCTGCAGGTACGGGGCGGCTTTGCTGGCAAGGGTTCTGGTAGGCGAAGGAGTCTCGCCCGTCCGCCCTGCCGCTAACGCAAACCGTTGTGCCGCTCCGCGATAAATAATGTTCAAGAAAAAATCACTACTGAGATTTTTATGCCTACAGACTCAACCGAACGCGCAAAACGAATGATGATTGGCAAATATGCCGATTGGGTAAAACGTTTTGACGTTAATGAGTATATTCAAAATCGTCCATTGATAGAAAAGTTATATGAAGAAAAGCAGTTAGCCCTTTCATCTTCAATTGATTTAGGGCAGGAAGTAAAAGCATTAGAGTCTCAAATCCATGAATTGAAATTAGTAAACCAGCGGCTCGAATTAGAATTAAGCGAATTAAACAAGAAATCATCCCTTCTTTTCATTCTGTCGCTTTTAGCAACGATATTGTTGGGTATTGGAGTAAATATAGCAACATCTTCGCCAAACGACTGGACAGGTTGGATAATGATTGTGTCAGCCTGCATCATTGAAGTTATTGCTTTTTTATCCAGACCGCAAAAAGGTAAGTAATGAAAAAAGACAATTTGCAAATTCCACAAGATTATTTTGCACAGGCTAATTCTCTAAAAGCCAAAGGGGATGAGTATTTTTGGCAAGGATATGAGTTAGATTCTGCGTTAGAAAATTATCATGCCGCTCTTGCGCTTTTCCGCCAAATCGAAAACAAATCAGGCGAAGCCCATGTTCTAAGAGCAATTGGTGATGTTCACCAATTCCGAGATGACAGAAACACTGCACTTGAAAATTATTACGAAGCCTTGAAATTGTTTCGCCAAGTTGGAGATAAGTTAGGTGAAGCCAATGTTTTGAGTGCCATTGGAGATGTTCAACAATTCCGCAAGGATTTAGACACTGCGCTAGAAAGTTATTATCAAGCCCTAAAACTATTCAAGGAAATAGGTTCAAAACTGGGTGAAGCCAATGTGCTACAAGCCATTGGTGATGTTCAGCAGTTTCGAGATGATAGAGACGCCGCTTTGGTTAGTTACAACGAGTCTCTAAAATTGTTCAAGGAAATTGGAGCAAAATTGGGTGAAGCCAATGTGCGTAAAGCCATTGGCGATGTTCTACAGTTCCGAGACGATAGAGACGCCGCGCTCGTCAGTTACAACGAAGCCTTGAAATTGTTCAAAGAAGTTGGGGCAAAATTGGGTGAAGCCAACGTGCTTAAAGCCATTGGCGATGTTTTACAGTTTCGAGACGATAGAGACGCCGCTTTAGTTAGTTACAATGAAGCCCTGAAACTATTCAAGGAAATTGGGGCAAAACTCGGTGAAGCCAATGTACTTTCATCCATTGGTGATGTACTGCAATTTCGTAAGGAATTAGACGCCGCTTTAGTTAGTTACAATGAAGCCCTGAAACTATTCAAGGAAATTGGGGCAAAACTCGGTGAAGCCAACATGCGAAAAGCCATCGGCGATGTTCTACAGTTCCGAGACGATAGAGACGCCGCTTTAGTTAATTACAATGAAGCCCTAAAATTATTCAGGGAAATCGGAGCAAAACTTGGTGAAGCCAGTGTGCGAAATGCAATCGGCGATATTGAACAAACTCGCAATAATCGAGACGCATCTCTTGAAAGTTATAACGAAGCCCTGAAATTATTCAAGGAGATTGGCGACAAATTGGGCGAAGCCAATGTCCTGCAATCTCGTGGAAGATTGCTAATATTTAGCGAACAGCCCCAAGAAGGCTTAAAGATGTTGCAAGACGCTCTTAACATCTATACAGAGATTGGAGCAATCCCAAGTCAAGCAAACATTTATTTTTTTCTTGGTCAAATCCTAGCATCATCTGGACAAAAGGAAAAAGCAATTGAAATGCTTGAACAGGCTGTTAAGTTAGGTAATAGCATTGACCCCAATCATCCAGTCACAAAATATATGCAAGATTTTCTCAATGATACGCGTGCCCAACTTGCTCAATAGTCGCTTTCCCAATCAAAGGGCGGCACAACAAAGCGTGCACCCGACAAGTGGGATTCTGCGGCTTTTTTCGATAGTTTTCTCGCTTCGAGTTTTTTCTGCCCTCAGGCATTTTCTCAGCCCGCCCACTTGCGGGTAACGCCTACCGTTAGCCGCTATAATTTTGTGAGTTGAAGGAGAACCAACTATGCCTCATATGTCTGCGATTATAGTAATTCCTTCCGACACAACAGAAGAGCAAGCCAGCGATAAGGTTATGGATCT
>JACAEM010000021.1 GCA_013388855.1 Chloroflexota bacterium | reverse complement strand
TTTGACCTTGATGCCGCAACCGGTGTTGCATTGCAGGCAGACAGTATAGAGTTGATTTTCGGGTTTGGCTTCAAAAGATTGGTCAGCAGCCGTCAGGTTGACTTTGGCAATCGCTTCTTTGGCGGCAGGCAAACTGCCGAGGAAGGCTGCCGCGCCGCCGGTGACGCCTGCCACCTTCAGAAAGTCGCGGCGAGAAAGTTTCGCATTTTTGGTTTTCATTTCTTCACCTCCGTAGAGCGCGGCTTACGGTTAATCAGATAATCCATACCGATGAGAATGCCGAGGATGGCGAAGCCCATCACGGCGGAGGTCACCGACCATTCCATCAGGCTGGGGGTGTATTCGAGCGTCAGTTTGGGACCGACAAAGGCTTCCGCCTGACCGGGCATCATCTCCGCCACCTGACCAGGGACAACAATCAGCAGGCGAGCAGCGGCGTAACCGATGAGCAGGAACAAGCCCATCAGTCCAGCTACGAATCCGTTCTTTGCCAGTTTGGGCTGCGCCAGCACGATGACCGGGATGAGCAGTCCCAGGACAATCTGCACGCCCCAGAACGTGAAAGCCTGAGGCCCGTTCAGCACGTAATTGACAGCAATCAGGTTATCGGTCACGCCGCCATAGAGCGATTGGGTGTAATCGGCAACGAGGAAGTACAGTTTGGCGACGCTGGTCGCAATCGAGATGATGGCAAGCAGCCAGAGCAAATCGCCGCGTTGTTTTTCATCCATGTTGGGCATGAACCAGCCCACAATGAGCAGCATCAGCCCCGCGCCCGAAGCGATGGCAAAGACCGGGAACTGCACGGGGAGCAAGCCGACGTGCCAGTAGAGCCGCGCCGCGTTGCCGCCCAGCAAAAAGCCCACGCCGCCCGCCACCAAAATCGCGGTGATGAAGCCAATCCACATCACGGCTTTCATCGCTTTCTTTTCGGGGGCGGTGAAGGCGAAGTAAAGCGAAATCGCAATCAAAATCAGGAAGATGGTGTAGCCCCACACCATCCACGCCAGGAAGGAGGTGAAACTGGGCTGGAGATAGACCTTCCAGATGCGCTCCATGTGACCAAGGTCCATGCCAATCGAGGCGAGACCGGCGGGCAGTGTCACCAGCGCCGCCCACAGCATGGTCTTGCCCGTGCCTTTGAAGGCTGGCACGTTGAACAGGTAGTCGAACGCGGCGAGCATATACGCTCCCGCCGCGAGACCCGCCAGGAAGAGATACATGGCAACCCACAAACCCCATCCGATGTAGGAGCCATAATTGGCGCTTTGTTCGCCCTCGAACAGGCGGATATAGACGCCCCACAAACCGAACAGCAGGGCTGCCGCGCCGACCGCGTAAGAAAGTTTCTTCAACATCTCCGCCTCCTACACGATGTAATAGACGCGCGGTTCGGTGCCGAGTTCTTCCTTAAGCCGAACCACGTTGGGTTTGCTGATGAGTTCCGCCACGAGCGACTCGGGGTCGTTGGCGTCGCCGAAGTAGGTGGCGCGCCCGATGCAGGTGGTGGTGCAGGCGGGCAGGATGCCGTCCTTGATGCGGTGCAGGCAGAAGTGACACTTGCGGACGTTGCCTACCGGCGATTCATGCCGCCCCTCGCGCTTCCATGCTTCGCCATACTCCTGGCTGGCATGCTCATACCCGGCGGCTGTCTCCCCGCCGATGATGGCTCCGTCGAAGACGGGCAGTTGCTCGGCGTAGTTGTAGCCGAAGTCGAACGTGCGCGCGCCGTAGGGGCAAGCCGCCATGCAGGCGCGGCAGCCAATGCACTGCTCGTAATCCACCACCACAATTTCCTCTTCGTTGTGATAGGTGGCGTTCACCGGGCAGACTTCGGTGCAGGGCGATTTCTCGCACTGCATACACGGCCTCGGCAGGAACTTCATCGTCACGTTGGGATACGTGCCGATTTCCTCCGTCATTACGGGACGATAGACCACGCCCGGCGGCAGTTTGTTTTCTGCCACGCAGGCAATCGTGCAGGCGTGACAGCCGATACAACGGCGCAGGTCAATCACCATCACCCAGCGTCGTTCCGAGGCGGGCTTTTCTAGCGCGCGTTTCAGTTCGCGTTCCATGCGAACCAAAACGTCTTCGCTGGGGGCGAACCCGGCGGCAGGCGCGGCGGAGATTTCCACCTCGCCGACCGCCGAAACCAGCCCGGCAAAGACCTCGGAAGCATACTTGCCTAACAACTCATTTGACATTGTGCTTCTCCTTCATGAAATAGACTTGGACGAAAATCCAATCATGCCAGCCTGATTTTCCCCCCATTGACAATTCCTCCATAGCGGGAAAAGTTGGATGGTTTTCTGGAAAATGTAGGGAAAATCCTTACATCAGGAGGATGTTCATCGCCGCCAAAAATGACAATCGTTACATTCAAAAATTGAATGTGTTGCTATCGTATATTCAGGTTTATGAATATAAAAACCAACCCATCCCTTAAATCGCCGAACAAATTTCCCCGCTGTTATCTGCCATTGCTTCCCCACAACGCATTGCCATCCTGCTTGCGATTGGAACAGGCGAAGCTTGTGTCTGTCATCTGGAAGCCTCTCTGGGTTGGCGGCAGGCGTACATTTCCCAGCACCTGATGGCGCTCTGGTTCGAGCTGGGACATTACTATGGCGGCGTTTCCTTTGGGGCGGCGGGGTGGTCTACCTCACACTTGTCGCCGTCCTCTTCGGCAAAGCGATGATTGAAACAAAAGGACTGGCAGTGCCCGTCTTCATGCACCTGTGGGGCGATGTGGTACTCTACATTTTGTTGGCACTGGGTTCGGATTGAGGAAGAAGTTGCACTATCCTGCCATCAACTTTGGGCAATATTGCAAAGCCTCCGTCATATGCGCGGATTGACTCTCTTCACACCCCGCCATATCCGCAATCGTCTGCGTTGATTTTTGGATGTGATATGTTTCGCTTGTTACGCCTCAATGTGACCGTCAAAGGCTGAAAGTTGGTGAAATAAACAAAAACGGCAGAGGTAACTCTCCACCGCCTTTGATTTTGACTGAGTTGCTACAGTTTTTCTGGAAAACGTGCGAGGAGCAATGTATTTCCGCCGCCTACGTGCCGCCTACGTTCGTAACCGAAATTTATACCCGTATCCATGATATATGCCGCGCTTGCTGTATGGTGTTAAGGCTGTAAATCCATGCTTCAAATTGACAGCATGTTATCCTCTTGACCCGCGCTTCCGATTCAGCCAGCCATATATCCATCCAAGAACAAACCCCATAATGATGATGATCAGCCAATCCACGTAAATACTTACGATAGTTCTTTCAATGGCGAAATAGGTCACAGCACGGGCGGAGCTCACAACTGCGCCTGCGATTGCACCGTCAAGGGGCGTGTAAATTTTCCAGATTAAAATGTTGCGCCAGCGGTTTATCGCCCAAAGTAGGATGAAGGCGATGCTCATGGAAAGCGTGGATGCTGTTTTCTCCAGTGAAGATTCGCGGAGCGACAGCGACCATCCCGCGAATAATCCTGCCAACGCGTAAATGAGGAAGAGGATGACTTCGCCGATGATTTTCCAATGTGACATGGCGCTCCAATTTTTCATCAAGGCTGTACAAACGTTTGCCAGAGGCTGGCAGTTAAACTCTCTTGCGTTTTGTTCCTGCGGGTAAAGAGAATGCCAGTGGCGGAGTTGGGGTCATAACTGCACGCGGCGGAGCCCAGTTCGTTTGCCTGCGAATCAATAATTTTTGCGCGCACCAATAGATTGCCCGAAGCATCTTTCTTGAGGGACGGTTCTTCGAGCGAGGCAATCTCCAGCGCCACACACCCTTTGTGATTGTAGTCGCCAAACTCGGTATTCCAATCGTCTGGAGAAGCGATGAGGAGCAAATCGCCATTTTTGCCGCGCACAACATCCACCTGCGTAAGGCGCGTGGCGCCCAGCATTTTTGCTTCCTCATATCCTAACAATTTTCCTTTATATTCCCATTGCCACGAATCTGGCTCTCCATCTGGCGCAGCGGCGAAGACATACACCGCATCGCGGCTGATGTCCTGCCTGTTTCCAAGATTGAACGCGACCATAATCAGATAGAGCGCGCCGTTTTCAAAGTAAAGGCTGGGTTCGTTCCAAAAAAAGGATTGTTTATCCGCGGCGCTCATGTCGTCGGGGATCAGCGATTGGACTGGATTCCAGGCTGGGTTGGTGACGCCGCCTCCCAGGATGGCGTAGGGAGCGTTAGTCAAATCGGCGGGGCTGTTCGCCTGATATACCCTGATGTGGAACGAATCGGACGGTCTCAGCGCCATGCCTCCCTGCTCAGGCACAAAATAATTGAGCGTCACGCCAAACCACGTCGTTTGTCCGTTGACGGTTGCGGGGAGCAAATTGACCACCTCGTAATCCAGATAACCTTCCTGAGACGGCGTGGCGGGATTGGCAATGGGCGTTGCCGTAAATAGCGTTGTGACAAAATCCCAGGTGTTTCCTTCATCTACGGATTTCGCCAGATGAATATCCACGCTTGGCACGGGTCTTCGATTTTCGAACTTCAGGTGGGGCCACGAATAGGACAGCCATAACACGCCGTCATCGCCCTGTCGGATGGTTGGGTCTGCATAGCCTGAAAAGGGACTTTCGCTTACGTCTGGCAGTGTGGATTTGCTGTCTCCGCGAATGACGAGCTCTTTGCAAATCTCGCCAGCGCCGCAGTCTGCTTGCAGGGTTTCGGGTATGGAAACAGTCGGGGCAGTTGGCGGCGTTTCCGTCGGGGCAGTTGACCTTCCGCAGGCGAGAGCCGCCAGAGTCAAGATGAGGATGGGAACGATGGTTTTGTGCATTTTTCAACCTTTCCAGCGGATGCGCTTTAACAAGATTGGCAGGATAAACAGGATGTTTGGCGGCTGTTTTAGAAGTTTTTATCTTGCTAATCCTGTTTATCTGGTTTGTTTTGCGTCAGCGCGGCGCCAATGCCAAACCCGACAGCCAACCCAACGGGAACGCCGAAAGCCATCCATGACCAATCTTGGGAAAAGACGCCAATGACCGCGCCGATTAACGCCCCCGCCAACGCGCCTAGCGCCATCCAAACGCCGACCGCTTGTGATTTACTTTTCATCGCCTGTCTGCTCCTTATGGTTTTCTCCATGAATGACGACGATTATCCTTTATTCAAGAAAATTCGAATAGTATCCGCAGTCATCAAAACGAGTGACCGCAGTCACTATGAAATTGCGAGACGGAGATGCTACAATTTTGCAAGCCATGAACAAGCGGACAGATATTCCCTCATTTGACCTGGAGCCTGGTTTACTGAAGACATTCAAAGCGTTTGCCGCCATTCGGCTTTTATTTACCATCCTGTCGCATGGCTTTCGGCTTGGCATCGGCGCGTCTGACGCCTTCATGGTTTCGATTTTGCTCGTTTTGGGCGAAACGATTTTTCTGCTGACTTATTTATTTTCCAATCGGGCAGCGGCGATGCTGGGGAGATTTTATCTGCCGATAGGTTTGGCGTTCCTCACCTCATTCCCCGTTCTTGAAATGCTGGTTCGCAATCAGGGAATTATTTTGCGCGGCGGCGCGGGCGAAGCGCAAGCCCCCGTAATGACCCTGCTGGTGGTTGTGATACTGATTGCGTGGCAATACTCGTTATCCGCCATGCTGGCGTATTGCGTTTTGAGCGGGGCGCTCCTGTTTTTCTTGAGCCTGCCCCTCCTCCAGTCTGGGCAGATGCCTGCGAGCATCGCCTTTTACACCGCCTTTTCGACGGTGGTCTTCCTTGCCATTGTCGGATTTGTGGTGAACCGTCTTGTAGCAACACAGCGCCAGCAGCGCGCCGAACTCAAGGACCAAGCCCAGATTCGGGAGCAGCTTGCGGCGGCGCAGGAAAGAAACCGTCTGGCGGGCGAATTGCACGATGTGCTGGCGCACTCCTTCAGCGCCCTGACGGTTGAACTGGAAGCGGTTCGGAGTCTATGGTTTCAAAACCAAAACCGCGCGTATGAAATGCTGAATAGCGCCCTGAAAACCGCCAATAGCGGATTGGACGAAGCCCGCCGCGCCGTGCGCGCCATCCGCGCTCAGCCGCTGGAGACGTTTGGGCTGGCAGCCGCCATTCATCGGCTGGCTGTGGATGCGTCCAAGCGCGGCAACTTGATTCATTCAAGGAATATCTATGGAGATTTCAGCGACCTGCCTGAGGATATTGAGCAGTGTGTCTATCGCGTTGCGCAGGAGGCGATTTCCAATGTCCTGCAACATGCGAACGCCAAAAAGTTAGGCGTGGCGTTACAACGACAGGATGGGTTTGTCGTGCTGGAAATAACAGACGACGGCGCTGGATTTGAAACTGCGCCCGCGCTTGCCAATGGCTTTGGCTTGCAAGGGATGATAGACCGCGCCAAACAACTCGGCGGAACGTGCGAGATTCTCTCCAGCCCCAGCGATGGAACAACCGTCCGCCTGCGCCTGCCCGAAAGAGTCAAATGAAAAAAACAATCCGCATCTTGATTTGCGATGACCAACAGGTTGTGTGCGAAGGCTTCAAAGCCATTCTAAGCACCGTGAAAGACCTTGAAGTCGTGGGGGCGGCGTACAACGGCGAACAAGCGCTTGAATGGATTGAAAAGGTTCATCCCGACCTAGTTTTGATGGATTTGAAAATGCCCGTCATGAACGGCATTCAGGCGACGCTTCGCATTACACAACAGTATCCCGACATTCGCGTGCTGGTGTTGACGACCTACGATGATGATGAATGGGTCTTCGACGCCATCCGCGCGTGCGCGCATGGATATTTGCTGAAGAACACGCCGCGCGAAGAATTGGTTAAGGCAATTTACGAGACGATGAGCGGCAAAACGCCCGTTGACCCGAGCGTGGCGGGAAAACTATTCTCGCAAATTCAAGGAAAAAGCATTTATCAGGAAAGCGCGCTTGTGGAGAATCTCAACCCCCGCGAACGGGATGTGCTGAGGTTGATTGGCAAAGGCAAAACCAATTCCGAAATTGCCAGGACGCTTCACCTTTCGGAAGGGACGGTCAAAAATCTGGTCAGCCGCATCCTGACGAAATTGCAGGTGGATGACCGCACTCAGGCGGCGCTGCTGGCGGTAAAGTCTGGGATGACATCCGAAGGGAATTGAAATTGTTCGACCGCATCTGCGCGCATCTGATTGTGTTCGAGGGTGACTCAGCGGCAAAGATGTATAATAAACCTCTTGCAAAAGTAAGTTAGAGTTCCATATTGCGGATAGCCGCGATCAAGTTGAAGCGCAACCCAAAGCGTTTACGGCGATTACGATAACGTTCGCTCAAAATCCGAAAGACTTTGAGCCTACGGATAATGTTCTCGATGAAGATGCGTTTTCGTGACAGGTCTCGATTATCGGCTTTCTGTTCATGGCTCAATGGATGAAGTTTACTTTTCTTGGCGGGTGTTTGGCTGTTGGTGTGAAGGGCTACCACACCTTGGTAACCAGCATCGGCTAAAAGACAAGTCTCTTGCGCCAGGATACAACGACTGTTCTGGAATAACTGAAAATCATGTTCGCTGCCGTTACAAAAGTCGGTCGCCAGAATTCTTTGTGTGTGTAGGTCCGCCATCAACTGCGCTTTTTGAGTGTGACGCTTCTTTTTGCCACTGTAATGCCTGCATTGTCTTTTTTTGGACGCTCAATCGGTTGTTCCGTGGCATCCACCAGCACAATTTCGATCACGGTCTCACTGAGTTGGAGTGCTTTTTTGCCTGGCAGGTGAAATTGTTTCGATCGGATCAGTACATTTTCTACCTTCTTGATCGTACGGCAGACAGTTGACTCGCTGACGCCGTAAGTCAATTCAATATGAAACTCTGTCCGCTATTCACGCCAATACATCAAGGTCATCAGCAACTGGTCCGCTCGACTCAGTTTGGTCGGTCTGCCAAAATTCCGTAAGCCGGTTTCGACTACTTCCAGCATCTTTTCAAAGGTGCTGCGTTGAACACCGGTTGACCGCTTGAAATCTTCAACCTTGAGAAGTTGTACGGTTTCGTATCGCATGTGCCTATTATGGCACACTTATGCAAGAGGTCTATTGTTCCAATTCCAAAACCATTACACCGTACGGGTCCAACGTCAGGTTGTTTGTAACAGGACGATCATCCAGCAGAGAGCGTCCACGTTTTCCCATTAGATCGACCTGTGCGGTCCGGTTGGCATGATTTACCAAAATCAGGGTTGATGCGCCATTTGCGCCGGTTCGCAGTCCGGCTTCTACATCCGGGTCGGCTTCGACCAGCGGTTCAACTCCCTGTTCTGCACAAATTATCTTGATCCAGTTGCGAAGCCAAGCCTGATCGGGCAGGGTGCCAGCATAATAGGCTGTCCCTGCACCGTAGCGGTTGCGGGTGAGGGCGGGTCTGCCGGCGTAGAAATCTTCAACATACGTTGCAATTGTTTCTGCGGTGGTTGTATGTAACAGATCTGCCCAGTGGAAACAACTAATTGAATTATCAGCTACCAGCATCTGATTGGTTTTTCCCGGCTGGAAGGGTTGCCACTCTTCCACTTTTATTCCAAGCACATCTTGTAAAAACCCCGGATAACCTCCCAGCCAGATACGTTCATTCATGTCAGTGATACCGCTGAAATAAGTCATCACGAACGTTCCGCCTGTTTGTACAAAAACCCTTAATTTTTCCGCCTGTTCCTTGGAGATTTGATAGAACAGTGGAGCAATTAAAATTTTATAGGAGTTGACATCATCATCTGGATGGACAAAGTCTACAGGGATGTTTTGCTCGATGAGCGCCTGATGCCAGGGACGTAATGCGCTCCAAGCCTCCAATTGGGCCGGCTTGGAGTCGATTTCCAATGCCCAGACGTTTTCATAACTGAACAGAATACCTACCTTTGCCGGTAGTGATTGGGAAGCCAGGCGATTCAGGCGCTTCAGTTCAGCACCCATTTGTTTTACTTCGGAAAAGATGCGACTGTCCTCTGCCCCATAAAGCGGAATCATTCCTGCATGATATTTCTCTGCGCCGCTTCTGGATTGACGCCATTGGAAAAACATCACACTGGATGCGCCGCGCGCCAAAGCCTGATAGCTAAACGTGCGGATCGTGCCTGGTGCCTTGAGAGAATTGACTGCCCGCCAATTGACCTGGCTGGTGGTCTGCTCCACCAACAAATAAGGTTTTCCACGCCCCCAACTGCGGGTGAGATCATGCCAGAACGCGCCATTCTTCCAGGCTTGATCACCGTGGGCAGGATCAATGTACATGTCAATGGCAGTAACATCTTGATACTTTGCCCATTCAAAACCATCCAGGGCTTTCAATCCAAACACGGAGTTGGTAAAGAGCGGTTGACTTGCACCTGCGTCACGAATGGCTTTGATCTCTGCTTTGAACAAGTTCAAAAGAGATTGATTCATGAACCGGCGATAATCTAAAACCTGTGCCGGATTGCGATACGAGGTGGTGCGATTCGGCAGTTGAATATCCGCCCAGTCACTAATGCCCAACGACCAGAATGCCGTTCCCCAAACTTCATTCAATACATCCACTCTTTTATATCTTTCACACAGCCAGTCCTGAAAGTTTTTGGTGCAGACGGGACAATAACACTCATTGACGTGGCAGCCGTACTCGTTATTCACATGCCACATCAAAACTGCCGGATGTTGACTATATCGCTGTGCTATCTTGCCAGCTAACTCGGAGGAAGCTTCACGGTATGCCGCGCTGTTCGGGCAATAGAATTGGCGCGAACCTGGTTTGTAGGAGAGTCCATCTACAGCCACGGGCCAACTTTCAGGATAAAGACGCGAAAACCAGGGCGGCGGGGAGGCGGTCGCTGTGGCCAGCGCAACCTGAATGCCGTTGGTATGCAGTAAATCCAAGATGCGATCCAGCCAATCAAATTGATATTGACCGGGCTTGGGTTCCAGTTTTGCCCAACTAAAAATGCCAAGCGAGACCAGGTTGACGCCTGCTTCGCGCATCAGGCGCATATCCTCCTGCCAAATTTCTTCGCTCCATTGTTCGGGGTTGTAATCCCCGCCGTAATAAATTTTATTGATATTCAACATTTCGCCGCCATGAAAAGAACAATGAGAGAATAGGTTACTTGATTCCCGCGCTCCCGCCTGAGAGACTTAACTGATCCATAAAGCGCTGACCGAAGAAATAGACCAGGATCATAGGCACGGTCAACACCAGCGCACCCACCATGACCAAGTTCCAGGGCGGAATCTGTCCGGCGCTGTTGGTGGCGCTCAAAATCTGCACGCCCAACGCCAGCGGCATTTTGCTCACATCGTTGACATAGATCAACGGACCGAAGAATGCGCCCCAATTCCAAACGAAGGTAAAAATTGCCACCGCCACCAGTGCGGGACGGATCAAAGGCAGGATGATGTAAACGTAGATACCGAAGAAATTCAAGCCGTCAATTTGCGCGGCTTCATCCAATTCAACCGGAATCCGGGTAATAAACTGGCGCAACAGGAAGATGTTGTATGCACCGCCAAAAAAATTAGGCACAATCAAAGGAAGTAGGGTGTTGATCCAGTCTAATTTGGTGAACAGGACAAACTGCGGGATGAGCGTCACTTCGGTGGGGATCATCATGGTAGAGAGCAGAACGATGAAGATAATCTCCTTGCCTGGAGCGCGCAAACGTGCAAATGCATACGCTACCAGACTGCTGACGAGAACCTGCCCCACCATCGAGAAGAATACCAGCGTCAGGCTGTTGAGCAGAAACTGACCGAAGTTTAAGTTCGAGGTAAATACCCGTATGAAGTTTTTAAAATGGAATTCACCTGGGATGAAAGTGAAAGTAAGTTTGGATGTGGTGGCGTCGCTAGCTAACGACATGGAAATCATGTACATAAACGGCGCCGCCAGCAACACTCCCAATCCTGTGAGTACGAGATGGGTGAAAAACTTTTCGATGCGGCTTATTTTGCTCATGATCTACGCACCTCAGTTTCATAATAGACCCAGGCGCTTGAGGAGCGGAACACCAACAGGGTCAAAATCATTACCAGCACAAACAGGATCCAGGCGATGGCGGAGGCATAGCCCATTTTGTAGAATCGGAAGCCATTGTTGAAGAGATACGGCACGATCATCATGCTGGCATTGTTCGGTCCACCCATGGTGGCGCCGCCGGTACCGGTCATGATGTATATCTGGGTGAAGACTTGCAGTGCACCGATCAAGCCATTGATCAAGTTGAAAAAAATGACCGGCGTGAGCAGTGGCAGGGTGATTCGATAATACTGGGCAATGGGAGATGCGCCGTCCAGTTCAGCCGCTTCGTAAAATTCCGCAGGGATGCTCTTCATCCCTGCCATGAGCAAAGTGATGTTGGCGCCCACTGTCCATAAGGACATCAGAATCAACGCAGGCTTGACCCAGTCAGGCTCCAACAACCAGGCGGGTCCGTCGACACCGAAGATCGCTAGGAAGCGATTGATCATCCCGGCATCAGGCGCGAGCAGCCATTTGAACAGCAACGCCGAAGCCACTCCGGGGACGGTCGCTGGGATGTAGTACAGGGTACGATAAATTGCCGAACCTTTGATCGGTCGATTCAGAAAATAAGTAATAAAGAGGGAGAAAAGCATGCCCAACGGCACAGAGATAAATGCGTAATATAAAGTGTTAAAAACCGTTTTCCAGAATATCTTGTCTTTGGTGAATAGGCGGATGTAATTATCCCAGCCAAGGAATTTCGGTGAGGTGAACAGATCCCAATTGGTCAGGCTGAGAAAAAATGAATAGAGCATCGGTCCCAGAGTGAGGATGATAAAACCAAACACCCAGGGAAACACCAGTAGATAAAACCACAACGTTTCTTTCTTCCTCATATGGTTACCTGTCCATGACGAGCGTGGTCACACTCAGGGGCGCAAGAGTCCATGTATTTGACTCGGTTCCCGATTCCACCGAGGACAAATCGAATTGCTCTGAAGTTTCGAATTGCTGAACGGAATCGGGCAACTGACCCTGCAACGCTTCCAACTTAAGGACAACTGATTCGTTTGCCAAATTAACCGCCACCACCACCCAATGCTGATCATCAGCGGAGCGATATGCTGACACGCGCAGGGTATCATCGCCGCCCTGCGTTTCCAGTCGTACAAATCCGGGTCGGATGAAACGCGAATAATTTCCCAGCGCCCACAGGCGTTTGGTTTGCAGAACATCCCGACCGAGCGGGTTGACGTAAATCAAACCGTCGCGATACTGATATTTGGAGACGGCGATCCAATATTGCCACGAAGTGACGTTGGCAATCGTCAGGTCATCGTGGATGACATTCGCCATGATCAACGCGGATTCCATGCCTGCGTCGCGCCCCTCCTGCATCTCGATCCACTCCGACATCCACAGTGGTTTGCCCGGATGATTCTTCTGCATATATTTCATGAAGCGTTCTTTATCGGCGCGCGTGGACCAATACGAATGGATCGAGAGGTGGGGCAAAGCATCCCAGACCTGCGGATCGCTGGCAAGTTTTTCGATGTAGACATCCGCGGTCTTCCACTCGCCCGACTCGAACAGAGATAACTTTACATCCAGTTTGTTTTGCTGGAGGGTATCCAGCAAAACACGGGTCAATGCAAGCACTTCGTCAGGACCATAATGACACCCCTCCTGCCCGTTTTTGTAACTCCAGTTCCACTGCGGCTCATTGATCGGGCTGAGCCAATCAACTGGAATATTTTCCTCATCCTGCAAGTGACGGACTACATCCACCATGTATTGTGAAAACTCTGCATACATTTCAGGAGATAGGTTCGACTTGCCGTCCTTTTCCCCGGTAGTTAATCCAGATACGGTCATACGTCCCGGAGGGCTGTTGACAAAAACTACAAAATGTTCAACACCCCGATCACGTGCCGCCCGCAACATCCACATGGCATTGGCATCGCGAGTCCAATCATATTGACCCGGTGCAATTTCAAATGTCTCAGCCCGCCGCCATTCATCCTGAATGTTCTCGCCATTACCGCCGCCGATGTTGTAGCGGTAAAAGGACAGACCAATTCCTTTTGCAGGATCAAACAAAAGGTCCGCAACGAGGCGCCGTTTTTCATCCTCCCAGCCGCCGACATCCTGCGCCCACCACGCTCCTGCCGCGCCGAATCCTTCCAGCGTTTGCGCTTCGGATTGGTTATTGATCGTCACTACAACTGTTTTTGTGTCTTGAGAGATAGATGTCATGGGAGTCGTATCCACACTGGGGGAATGGGTTTCTGCATCCGATTTAATTGTGGCACAGGCGCTTAAGAAAATCAAAAAGAATAATAACAAAATGCCTGCTGGACATTTGAACGCAATTCTCACGATTTGGCAATCCAGGGAGAAAACTGTGGGAGGCTTGCACCTCCCACAGTTCTTCAAAATTTATTGAGCGAACAGGTCGACCAGTTGCTCCTGAATGGCATCCATCGTCGGCTGGACTTCGGCGCGATTCGCAAACACTTCGCCGAGGTTGGTGTCGAAGATAGACATCATTTCATTCCACTTCGGGGAGAGGGGCAGAGCGAAGGCGGCATTGGCAGATTCGCCCAACGCAGCCATGTTGATTGGCTGATTGCTCCAACTCTGGTTGAGGAATGCATCACTGCTCAGGTTGGCAATGTTGGCAGGCGCGTCTTGCTTGAACTCAACGATCGGAGCCTGTCCTTCTTCACTCGTCAGGAATTCGATTAACTTCCAGGCGGCTTCGGGGTTCTTGCAATCTTTGGAAATCGCCAAGCCGGAACCGAACACGACTGTGGCATTCTGCTTGTTCTTGAAGAGCGGAGCAATGTCCCAATTGAAGGTGGCATCTTTCAATCCGCCGATGCCCCAGAAACCGGTGGTGCTCATGGCAACTTTGCCCTGCGCAAAGAGCGGATCCGGGCTGTTGGTGCCAAGGTTGGCATAATCTTCGGGGGAGGGCGCTACCCGGTATTTGTAGACCAGATCATTGTAGAACTGGATGGCTTCCACAGCTTCGGGTGAATTGACCACGGGTTGTCCACTGGCATCCAGAACTGCGCCGCCGTTCATATAGATGAAGCTCATCCACCAGGGCCACCAACCGCCAGCGGCGAAGCCATATTGCGTCACTGCATCGCCCTCGCGGACGGTCAGTTTTTGAGTCGCATCCAGGAATTCGACCCAGGTCCAATCCTTGGTTGGGTAGGAAACGCCAGCGGCATCGAACATATCCTTGTTGTAATAAAGGATGAGCGCACCGCCCCGGTCGGGCATGGCATACAAGTTGCCGTCCAGGGAATAGGCGGTGGTCAAGCCGCCAGTCTCGCCATAGCGGGCTTTGAGGTCGAGGCTGTCCTTGGCAACGAAATCATTCAAAGAGATGATCTGTCCCTTGGATGAATAGGAGTGTACATCTTCTGACAACTGGATCACGTCGGGGGCGGTACCGCCCGCGATCATGGTCTGAACCTTCTGGCTGTAGTCGCTGGGAATGTACAACAGTTCAACCTTGATGTCCGGATTCTTCTCCATGAACATGTTCACACGTTCCTGGTAGACTTGGGTATCCAGATCGCTACCCCAGAAGCTCAATGTCAGGTTGACCGGTTCGGTCACTGGGGCATCGGTTGCGGCAGGGACTTCTGCGGCAGGCGCATCGGTTGCTGTAGGCTCTTCCACTGCAGTGGTAGGAGCAGCTTGACCGCAAGCTGCCAACAGCATACTTAACACAACGAGCACAGCAAATAACTTGGATAGTTTCATTATCTTTTCTCCTTCTTGGTATATGTGAAAATCGATTTGATCGTGAAATAGACGCATTTATAGACCGGAATGTGTTTAAATTCCGTTCACCTCCTGTACATTAGTTTTTTAGCAATGTGCCGTTAAGGCTTTGTTACCGAAAACTTTCAGAACGAATGGCACTAGCCTGTCGTCCGGCGCTCGCAAGAAATTCCTCAAGCACCAATGTTGCCGCACCCAAACTGACCGGGTTTCTTTTCATCTGGCTGAGAGTAAATTGAACTGATTTATAGGGTTGGGCGAGGGATTGTTTTTCAACTAATTCGAGCAGTTCTGGCAACATTACAGATCCCAATGCTCCCGCCACCCAGGAGCCAAGAATCACCTGTTCCGGGTTGAGAATATTGATTAGGCTGGATAATCCGGCGCTCAAATAAACAGCGGTTTGATACACAACTGCTTTAGCCGTTGTGTCGCCATCTTCGGCGGCAGTTGCAATAGCAGAAATGGTGCGTGTTTGATCGTCAGAAAAAAGTAACGGGCTTTTCGGATCGATCTCAGTCAGGGTTTGTATGATGCCAGGGGCGCCAACGTACGCTTCCAGACAGCCCTGATTTCCACATCGGCAGGGACGCCCACCAGCAACGATCACAGAATGTCCCCATTCCCCTGCCGTATTACTGGCGCCTCGGAAAAGCTGTCCGTTGATTACCAATCCCACTCCAACACCGGTTCCCAGCACGACTGCCGCCATTGTCTCCACCCCTCGTCCCGCACCAAACCAGGCTTCTGCAAGAGCATTGAATTTAAGCGGGTTATCCATGTACAAGGGGATGTGTAGTTCTTTTTCCAGGACGGACTGCAAAGGAACATCCCGCCAGCCCCAGGAAGGGGCAAAGACAGAAACGCCTGTGGAATGATCAAAGGGACCCGGGATGCTGATACCGACACCGACCACTTGGTCGCTAGGCAATCCGACCTGATCGAGTAGCGTATTAAAACCGGACACGATCATGTTCACTACCTCCTGCGGCTCTTTCTGCGTGGAGGGGAGTTCTATTTCATGTTCGGCAAGGTTTTGGAGGGTTAGATCATACAACTCAAACCGAATATAGGTTTCCGCTACATCCACCCCGACACAAGCCCCAGCAGACGCATTAACTGCAAGGATCGCTGTTGGACGCCCACCTTGAGAAGCAACAGTTCCGGCTTCCACAACCAATCCTTCCTCCAGCATGTTAGCAATCAGGTTAGCAACTGTGGCATTGCTCAACCCCGTTAATTGAGTAAGCTCCTGGCGGGTGCTGGTTTTGCGCAAAAGCAACTGATGCAAAATTTGCAGGCGATTCGCCTCGCGAATATCGCGGGTTGTTGGCTGAGATTTGTCGATGGGGAAGTTTGAAAGCATAGGAGACCCTGTTATTATTTGACTTATTCTAATACTCGTAATAAGTTTTGTCAATGGCTCAATTTCCCTGCTCAATCACTACATAATGAGGTGAAATTATCCTAACACCGACTTAGGTTGATAATGCAACACCCTCGTACACCCTCAGGCTTTTTGTGGGTCATTGTGCCACCCGCATGGGCAAGGATTCATCGCATTGATCAATTGGACTCCGAAATTCTCCTGTCCAAGAATTCATTTAGTTTCCCAGCCTCAATAATGATCCCCAATCCAGGTAAATCGAGTGCTTCAAGTTTTCCCATACGGATCCATGCCCTGATCTGTTTTGACGTGACTTTGCAAACCTGTGCGGCTTGATAAACCGTGAAATAACTACCGCGTGGGATTGAGGTGGGTATTACCTTCGGTTCTTTATTCTCAATCAGTTCTATGTCTCCCTTTCTTTCCCGCACTTTTCTGCCGTAATCAGCGATAAGCCGAAAAACCTTGTTTAAGGCTTGTTTCGCATCTTCTTTGTCGTACGATGAAATAAGTTTTAACAAGTTCTCCTGCGCTGAGAGAAATTCAACAAGGGTTTGTGCTTGATCTGTGCCAAGTTCTATTTGGTTTTTCAATACCAACTCTCCTCCTAACTTTGTCGATGGAGTGTTTGTGTTGTTGGATGAAAGTTGAAAAGCCGGTGAGCCGATGATTAGACCTTCGGTCTTCCATGTATCATTCCCTTGCAGATGTTCAAGAAGTTCAAGCGCATAGCCTGCATAGAGATGAGCAACGATGCGGAGGTCTGCATCCCATAGGACAACTCCTCGCCGCTGCCAATCTTGTTGCTGAAGTTGAGTAAGCCATGAGAGGGGTGGTGGTGGGGAGGCGGAGTGCCCCTCAAAGTTGAGATGGATTCCCCATGTGATTTGATCTAGAATGGTTGAATGATTCTGCATAGGAACCTGCCTGAAGTAATGAATTGACAGGATCAGTATAAAGCAGGCAGGTTCTGGGATCGGGCAGACTGTCGGTAGATAGCAAAAAGTGGATTGATTGTATATGGGAATGTTTTAAACGAAAACACCCCTATACGTGGGGGTGTTCATTCGTTTTTAGATTTTTTATTCTTTATTTGGCGGGTACAAAATTTTGAGGCCTGAATTTGTAGCCGTAGACGATCAGGCCTCTCTCATCTCCATCATTCCTCATCTTGCGGGTAACCATCTCAACGGGCATGCCGATCTCGACCGCGCTGTTGTCCACATCAGTCAACTGAGCGGTGACCATCGGTCCCTCTTCGAGCTTGACGAGGGCGACAGTATAGGGTGCGGTGGCATCGAACCCGCTGGGGGCTTCATACACGGTGGTGTACGAATACACCTCGCCTTTGCCGCTAAAAGTGTAGAGTTCCTTGGCTTCGTCGCCGCAATTTGGGCAGACATCGCGCGGGGGGAAGATCTTATAATCGCAATGAGGGCAAACTTCACCAACCAGCCCATAACGTTGTTTCTGAAGTCTCCAATGTCGTGGAATTTCCATAGGTAAGTTTCCTTTCTGCAACCGTAATTCTATCTGACGGGACTCTCAAAGACTCTCAAGATGGCTTCCTTTCGGAAGTGTAATCGGATGGGAAATCACCCCAACGGGATTTTTCCCGGGGATGAAACGTTTTTCGAAGCGAATCCGGTTCCGGCTGCGCCTGAAGCGGATCCACATCCCAATGCTATAATCCCAACCGATGAAAATCCTATTAATCAACCAAGCCTTCGTCTCGCCCAATGAGCCGGGACACACGCGTCATTTCGAGATGGCGAAATTTCTGCAATCGCGCGGACATGAACTCGTCATCGTTGCCAGCGACCTGAACTACCAGACCGGTCAACGGACAGTAGCGCACAAGGGGCTTTTTGCCGAGCAGAATTTCAACGGCGTACGGGTGCTGCGTTCGTACATTGTCCCGGCGCTGCATCGCAGTTATTTTTGGCGTATCGTTTCATTTTTCAGTTTTATGCTTAGTTCAGTGTACACTGCATTTCAGGTGCGCAACGTGGACCTTGTAATGGGTACCACGCCGCCGATCTTTCAGGCGGTTTCGGCATGGTTTGTGGCGCTCGTGCGTCGTAAGCCGTTTCTGCTGGAGGTGCGCGATCTGTGGCCTGAGTTCGGGGTGAGCATGGGGGTATTGAAGAATCCAGTAGTGATCGCGCTCGCGCGCTGGCTGGAGCGGTTTTTGTACGCGCACGCTACTCACATTCTGGTGAATTCGCCTGCCTATCGGGAATACATGATTGCAAAGGGCGTGTCAGAGAAGAAGGTCACGTTCATTGCCTATGGGACAGACGTGGATATGTTTAATCCGCACGTGGACGGTTCATTGATCCGGGCGGAATTGGGGATGCAGGAGAAATTCGTCGTGTTATATGCGGGAGCGCTGGGGCAGGCGAACGATATCGATACGATCCTGCGTGCAGCCCGGCGGTTGAACGAGGAGGGGAGAATCCGTTTTGTGTTGTTCGGCGACGGGAAGGAACGGGCGCGGCTCCAAGCCGATGCCGGGAAAATGAATCTGTCAAACGTGATTTTTGCCGGCGCGCGCGCGAAAAAAGAGATGCCAGGCATCGTCGCTTCTGCGGATGTGTGCCTGGCCATCTTGCAGGATATTCCGATGTTCCGGACCACGTACCCGAACAAGGTTTTTGATTACATGGCGGCGGGACGTGCGACTGTGCTGGTCATTGACGGGGTCTCGCGGCAATTGATCGAGGCGTCGGGCGGGGGAGTGTATGTCCAGCCTGGAGATGACGAGTCCTTGGCGAAGACAATTCTTGAACTCTCGAAAGATTCCAGTCGTGTACGGCAAATGGGACAAAACGCCCGCAAATATCTGGTCAAGCACCTTGACCGACGCGACAAGTTGAATGAAACGTTTGAATTGCTCATGACATTGGTTGGGAAGCCCTAAACGGTAAAAGAACGCTAGGTATCGTGACACTTCATGGTAAAAACTCTTATGAAAATCTTTGTCACAGGCGCAACGGGATTCACAGGCTCGCGCGTCGTCCCACTCCTCCTCAAAAACGGATTTGAAGTCCGTTGTCTGTACCGTGCTTCCAGTGACCGTTCTCCACTGAACGGATTGAAGATCGACTGGGCGTTGGGCGATGTCGCTGATACTGAATCCCTGACCTCCGCCATGCAAGGTGCAGACGCGCTTGTCAACATTGCCTCGCTTGGCTTCGGTCACGCGGACTCGATCATCCGCGCCGCAAAAGACGCTGGAATCAAGCGCGCCATTTTTATCAGCACAACCGCCATCTTCACTCGGTTGAATGCTTCGAGCAAGAAAGTTCGTGTGGCGGCGGAACTGGCAATCGAAACGAGTGAACTGAAATATACCATCCTGCGCCCAACGATGATCTACGGTAGTCCACGCGACCGCAACATGTGGAGGTTGATCCGGTTTATGCGCCTGTCGCCGATTGTCCCTGTTTTCGGCGATGGAAAATATCTGCAGCAGCCTATTTTTGTGGACGATGTTGCCGCGGCGGTTCTCGGTTGCCTGCATTCAGAGTCCACCATCGGCAAGAGTTACAACATCGCAGGGGCGCATCCGCTGACCTACAACGAAGTCATTGACACAATTGCCAAAGCGCTGAACAGGCAGATCTGGAAATTCTATATTCCCTCGAGTCTCGTTATTTCCCTGTTGAGACTCTTCGAGCGGATTCATATTCCCATCCCTATTAAATTGGAGCAGGTTTTGCGTCTGAACGAAGACAAGAATTTCGACTACGTTGAAGCGCAAAGGGATTTTGGATTTACCCCGCTTTCGTTTGAGGAGGGAATAAGCATTGAGTGTGAAACTTGATATTGTGGATGACAGGTGTCGAAGACGCTGAGGAAAAATACTCATGAACTGGACGTATCACATCTCCCTGCGAAAAGGGAAGACCGTGACCAACCGCCTGCGCTGATCTTGGACGAGGATCGGGTCTGTATCTCCTTGAATGGAGCGCCCGCGACCCCCTTTAGGCGCAATTGCTATCCGATGGGCAAATTGTTCGTGGTTGTGGAGCCCAAGATTTGCAGAATGGTATGGGAAAAGGCCCGTCGAAACCGTATCAGCCTCAATCAAGCGTGAAGCGTAATTCTCCAATTCTCCGTTAAAATCATCCCAATGACTTCCATCCTTTTCTTCATTGTCATTACCCTCCTCTCCTATCTTGGGGTATGGATTATCCGTCGTTATGCAGAACAGCGCCAGATCCTTGATCATCCCAACGAACGGAGTTCACACTCCCTGCCCACGCCGCGTGGTGGAGGGCTGGCGATCGTGCTTGGCGTGCTTGGCTCGGGAGCAGGCGTATGGGCAATGGGAGAAGCGGAAGTCGGCCATGCGCTGATTTACCTCTTCTGCGGCGCGGTCATTGCATATCTCGGCTGGCGCGATGACGTCCATTCACTCTCGACGCGCATCCGTCTCGCCGTGCAGGGACTCGTCGCGGCGGTCTCAATTTATGGTTTGGGATATTTCAAGGTTGTCACCATCCCACTCTTCGGTGAACTGCATTTGGGTATTGTAGGCATCGTCATTACATTCCTGTGGATCGTCGGCCTTACCAATGCCTACAATTTCATGGACGGTATCGATGGCATTGCAGGCGGCGTGGCGTTCGCGGGCGCACTCGGCTGGATGATGCTTGCCTCGAATATGAACAACAATTTTGTGTTCTGGATTGCCCTTGCCATTGCTGCAGGCAGCCTGGGATTTCTCGGTCATAATTGGCACCCCGCGAAAATTTTCATGGGCGATGTTGCCAGCACTTTCCTCGGCTACACCTTTGCCGTCTTGCCGTTGCTCTCTGCTACGGAAGGCGGCGACGCTCTCATGCTCGGCACGCTCCTGATGTGGACGTTCATCATGGACGCGGGCGTCACGTTCATTCGCCGCGCCCTTCGCCGCGAAAAACTGTTGGCCGCACATCGCACACACCTCTATCAACGCCTCGTCATTGGCGGATATAAACACTCCACTGTCAGCCTCCTATACATCCTGCTGACCCTGCTTGCAGGCATTCTTTCCTATGCCTGGTCATGGGGACGACCTTACGCTCCCCCCTTGATCATTTTGGGACTTCCGCTTATCTGGATTCTTCTTGCCCGGCACGTTTCCCGGTTAAAGAATGTTAACTAAATTCCGGACATTCGCTTCACTCTACCGAGAACTTGGACTCCGTTGGTCCATCTTTCGCCTCACCTATGCTTTTCGCCTCCGCACGAGACTCATCCGCTGGCAGATGCCAATCGGTAGGTGGAGTGATTATAAGAACCTCACCTCAAATAAAATCACCAGTCCAGCAAAACGGGTGTTTTTCCCGTTCGTATCGGGACCAGACCTAAGCAACGTTCCCTGGAATCCCCAAACCGCGGTCGAAGAAGCCGACCGCCTCCTCAACGGCGAAATCAAATATTTTGCCCATGAATGGCTAAAAACGGATTTTCCTCCCAATTGGCATAAAGACTACTATAGTGATTTTATCCTGAGCGATGGCGAAAGAACTCTCCTCCCGCAAGCAGACACCCTTCGCTCCACTCCGAGCGACATGAACAGGCATTGGTCCCAAATCCCCGATGACTCCATCACTGACATCAAATTCATCTGGGAACCCAATCGTTTCGCCTTTGTTTACACCCTTGTTCGCGCCTACGCCGCCAGCGGTGATGAAAAATACCCTGAAGCCTTTTGGACTCTCGTCGAAGACTGGGCGCAACACAACCCTCCCAATACTGGCCCCAATTGGATGGACGGGCAAGAAATTGCCCTCCGCCTCATGGCATGGGTATTCGGTTATCATGCCTTTCTCAACTCCCCAACTACAACTCCCAAACGAAAAGAAGACTTCATTCTCTATGTCGCTGTCCAAGCCGAACGTATTCACAAGAACATTGACTACGCCATCTCCACGCGAAGCAACCACACCATCAGCGAGGCCTTCGGCTTATGGATGATTGGTCTCCTCTTTCCCGAACTCAAATATGCCGAAAAGTATTTATCTCTGGGAAAACGACTCCTTGAGCAGGAAGCGGCAAATCAAATCTTCCCTGATGGTAGTTACTCAATGTATTCCCTCAACTACCATCGTTTCATTTTGCATATTTATCTGTATGCCATCCGCCTGAGCGAAATTTACCAATCGCCATTTACCGATCCATTCCGAACATCAGTTACCAAGTCTGTTAGCTATCTCTCCCATCTCCTCAACTCGAAAATAGGGGAGATGCCCGTTTACGGTTCCAACGACGGCGCCCTCATCCTGCCGCTCAACAACTGCGACTTCACCGATTACCGTCCGCTGTTGCAATTGGGCTGGTACATTACCATGGGTGAGCGCCTCTTCGACCCCGGACCCTGGGATGAAGATCTACTTTGGTTGTGTGGAACAGAGTCTCTCTCTCCCAGCAGGAGGGGAGGCGGGGGGGAGGGAGAACTTTCCTTCTCTTATGGTGGGATTTACCTCCTCTGCAACGCGAACTCCCGCGCCGTTATCCGCTGCACCGATTTCACATCCCGCCCCTCCCACGCTGACCAACTCCATGTGGATTTGTGGATGCACGGCCATAACCTCGCCATTGATGCAGGCACCTACCTCTATAGTGGATATGGCATCTGGCGGAACGGCTTGGCGCGCACCTCTGCACACAATACCGTCACTGTGGACGGCAAAGACCAAATGACCCTGGTCAGCCGCTTCACGTGGACGAACTGGTCAAAGGGGAAAGTCATCAAGCATGACAAAGGTATTTGGCGGGGCGAACACGATGGTTATAAACCTGTATCTCACAAGCGAACCGTCATGGCGCTGGAAGGCGACCGCTGGCTGGTGATTGACACGCTCGATGCCGATCAGCCGCATCGTTACGCGCTCCATTGGCTGCTGGAGGATTTGCCCTTCGAGCAGCAGGGAAATGAAGTTGTACTGCGGTTAAACGAAATGGCATACAAGCTACAGGTTGGAATGACCAATGGCGGTGGCAGGTTCTCCATTGTCCGCGCGGATGCCCACTCCACGCGCGGCTGGAGGTCGAAGTATTACGGTCACAAAGAGCCGGCAATTTCCGTAATGCTCGAGGCGCATCAGCCGCAGGTCACGTTTTGGAGTTTCTTTGGTTTTGCGAACGATGTTGTAGAGAAAGATGGGAAATTATTGAAAGTGAATTCAGAAACGATCAAATTATAGAGCAGGGAGCCCTCATGCTAATGAGCAGGAACCAGTTCTTGGACAACGTTCTGCTCCGGTATCAGCCCTGCCTCGGTGACGATTCGCGGCACGATTTCATCCCAACCGACGGGCATGAGATGGATTCCGTGGATTCCCTGATTTCTGTACGCCTTGATTCGACCGATAATTTCCAGCGCAATCTGAACGCCTTCCTCCTGCGCATTGCCTGACTTATCCGCGATTTCCATGCGTTGAAGAACCTCTTGGGGGAGATGCACGCCCGGCACTTCCGCCAGCCTTTGCGCCATCTTGAAACTCTTGATGGGTGTCACGCCCGCCAGAATATAAACCTTATCCAGAATATTTCGCTTGGCAAGCTCGTTTAGCCACACCTCCATACCGTCCACATTGAAGATTAAGTTGGTTTGGAAGAATTGCGCTCCCGCATTGACCTTTTTTTGCTCGCGCAGCGCCTGAAACTTCGGGTTGGACGAAAATGGTGATGCCGCCGCGCCGAGGAAGAACTTGGGCGGATTCTTGATCTCACGCCCATCGAGATATTTTCCCTCATCGCGCATACGGCGCAGGACCCACAACATTTGGACGGCGTCGAGGTCGTTGATCTGCATGTTGTCGCGCGGGGAGGGGGAGAGCTTGGCGCTGTCGCCGGTGACGCATAATACATTACGAACTCCCAATGCCGTTGCACCGATGATTTCGCTTTGCAGGCTTCCCCGCGAGCGATTGCGTGCAGACATCTGCAAAACCGGCTCGGCTCCCTGCTGAATTGCCACGGTACTGCATGCCCACGAGGTCATGCGCGGTGTGGCGGATTGGTTATCCGTAAAATTCACCGCCGCTACAAGGGGAGCGGTCGCTTTGATGTTGCGAATCAATCTGTCGGTGGCGGAGCTTAACGGAGGCGTGATCTCGCTTGTAACGACGAATTCACCGGCAGCCAGCCTCCGCTCCAGTTCCGAGGCGGGTTCAGTATAGGCGGGCGGGTGGTAAAGCGAATCGCCTTTCCACCAATCCGGCTGACGTACCGGACGAAAGATCCCGTCCCAGGTTTCAGTTCGTGTTTCTTTAGAAACCAGTCCGCGCAAAACTTTCCCCACCCCCATTTTTTGGATGTTCCTGAAAATTGCACCCCATGAATCGCGTCCCACCAGTTCCCAGTCGAGCGGCGGCAGGACCTCCAGCAATAATTCCTCGCGCCCATACTTAAATGAGCGTTCGTAGATTTTGTACCAAATACAGGGCCGGCTTTTATCCACGTAGCAGTATTCGGCGGTGGAACCGCCGCACGGACCGTTACGCAGGCCTTTCGGGCATTCCATCGGGCAGATGAGCGCGGTCTCCTGCAAAAGACAATTCCCGCACATGCGGCACCCGAACAACGGACCTTTTATGCTGTACTCAAGGACCTGCAAGGCGCGGTCGCCAAAGGTCTCCTTTTGAAAAGGGGAGTAAGCGGGCTGCCATCTTCGACCGGGGGTAAAGCCAGGCATTCGGACTCCTCAGGCTAAAATTATATATAATTTTTAACCTGCCTGATTGTACCCGATTTTGCGTGATTTGACCTCTTGCATACGTCAACCGACGTTAGTGAACGTCTCTTACACAAGGGCGTATTGTGCCCTGCGGCGTACTTTTGTAAAAAATCTATTCGACCTTTTGCAAAATGTGACTGACCGCCGTGGATGCCGGACCGCCAAGACACTGAATCAGCGCTGTCTTCGCATTCGGGATCTGGTTCGCCTCTGCGCCACCCCGAAGTTGGAGCGTTGCTTCAACGGCCTGATACACGCCGGCAGCGCCTCCGGGGAATCCGCGCGCTTTCATGCCTCCCATCGTTGCACAGGGGATTCGCCCTTTGAGTCCGATCTCACCATCGGCGGCGAGTTTCCAGCCTTTGCCCTTGACCGCGAACCCGACCGCCTCCAGCTGCAGCGCGGCGTAGATGCTGAAGACATCGTGATATTCGAACAGGTCAATGTCATCCAGAATCACGCCTGCCTGTTTCATGGCTTTACCCGCCGAGAGTTGCGCGGTGTCGAAGTAGAGCATGTCTTTGCGGTCGTGCAGGGCAAGTGTATCGGATGCGGCAGCGGAGCCGGCAATCTTCACGAGAGGATGCGAAAAGTCGGACGGGAGTAAGTCGCGGCGGGTCAGAACGAGCGCCGCGGCGCCATCCGCATTGGGCGCCATGTCGAACATGTTGAGCGGATCGCTGATCATTTCCGCTTTGGCGTAGGTTTCAGGTTTGATGGCTTTGCGGAACATGGCGGCTTTGTTGGCAACCCCGTTGGCGTGGGCGGTGAGCGCGAACCCTGCGAATCCATCAGCAGGGACCTGGTACTCATGCATGTAGCGCTTCATGAGCAGGGCGGCTTGTGCGGCGGGAGTCGTGCCGTGAATGGACTCGAAATCTGAGTCACCGGTGGTGGCGAGCGCCGCATCCACATTGGGACCAACTTTGTCTGTGAACTTTTCCACGCCGACGACGAGTGCCACGTCCACCATGCCACTTTTGACGGCAAGATAACCCTGCCGCAACGCCGCGCCGCCCGAGGCGCCCGCGGCTTCGACGGTCACGGCTTCGATGCCGAGCAGGCCGGCATAATCGGCGAGCAAGACACCGAGATGCGCCTGGTTGGAAAGATTGGGCGCGAGCATGTTGCCGACGAATAACGATTGCGGCTTCAATCCACCCGCGTCTTTGATTGCATCTTGAATGGCGGCAAAGGCCAGGTCGCGCAGACCGATGTCCCAATGCTCGCCGACTTCTGTTTGTCCGATACCTGCGATAACGACTTCTACCATGTTGTCTCACTTTGATGAAAAAAGAAATTGTACGGTGCCTGTCGTTGCCGACACGGTGACCGGTGAAGGATTGATCAATTTCAATGTGCTACCCTTCGGCGATTCCATGCCCACCCGTACTGGATATTCCACACCGCCGGGGATGAGAATAAAGGCGTTACCTGTCTCATCGGTGGCATCGCCGAAAGCTTTGACGCCGTTGATTTCAACATAGAAGATGGCATCCGCAACGGGCGTATCTTCTGAGTCGATCTGCCCGTTATTATTCGTGTCGAGCAGTGCCTGAGCGGAGAAAGTGGAATCAGCAAGGACAGGCGCTTCTGTCGGTTTTGCAGAACAGCCAGCGATGATTAAGGATAAGATGGCAGCAAGGATGGAATTTCTCATATTGAAGATATCGATACACACTTCCGTGCTTACTTGTGAACGCACCTCCGGGTTCACCCAAAAATGTTCTTCAAAAACTTCACCTTCTCCAGCGTCTGAAAACTTCCGCCGCCTTCGTGACCGTTGTAGGGATAGACCTTGATGTCCTTTTTGCCAGTCCAATGATTGTAGGCGGCATAGACGGTCGAGGGCGGGCAGACTTGATCCATTAAACCAACGGAGAACAAGGTATTGGCTTTGGCTCTTGCCGAGAAGTTAACGCCATCAAAGTACGAGAGCGTGTTGAAAACTGTATCGACCTTATCGCGATGGACGTGACAGTACTCGGCAATCTCTTTGTAGGGATAGGTGTCTACCAATTCAGTGGCGCGACGATAGTGGCAAAGGAACGGCACATCGGGCATGGCGGCGACCACATCAGGGACCAGTCCCGCCGCGGCGATGGTGATGCCTCCGCCCTGCGAGCCTCCGGTGACGGCGACCTGCGTCGCGTCCACGGCTTCATGAGAGCGCGCCGCTTCGATAGCGCGGACAGCATCTGTAAACACACGGCGATAATAATAATGCTTCGGATCGAGAATACCTTTGGTCATACTGCCAGGGTAGTGGGCGTTGCCGCCATCTGCATATAAATCGGGCGTGTCGCCCGCAGACCAGGTGCTACCTTGTCCGCGTGTATCCATGACGAAGTGAGCGTAGCCCGCGCTCGCCCACAGGAGCCAGTCGAAGCCGAATTGACGTCCGCCGCCGTAGCCGATGAATTCGACAACGCACGGGAGTTTGCCGTTTCGTTGCTTGGGAAGAATCAACCAGCCTTTGACGGGTTGTCCGCCGAATCCGTTGAAGGTGACATCGAAAGTTTCCTGGGCGACAAGACCGTAATCCACTTTTTCGAAGGTGGCATTGAGTGGGAATGTTCGCGCTTCCTCGAGGGTGGCTTGCCAAAAAGAGTCGAAGTCGGCGGGTTCCTCGCGGGCGGGAAGGTAGGTTTTGAGTTGGTCGAGAGGGAGGTCGAAGAATGCCATAGTGGGAACTGGTAATTGGTAAATGGTAATTACCATTTACCAATTACTGTTTCTATTTCATTTGTAACTTGCCGCGATAGCGCACATACGTTGCGTAATCAATCTCCGTACGGCGGGCGATGTATTCCTGGGTCTTCGTCGCCAGTCCCGCGCGGAGCGGAGCGGCGTCCGTGACGGTGATGTCGAAGGCGTCGGAGCCGGCCCCACTTCCGAATGAGACGACGAGAATCCGATCTCCGGGCTGGGCGATGTCGAGAACCGCAGTCAATCCAATGATTGCTGCACCTGCATAGGTGTTCCCAATTACAGGGACTAAGAGTCCAGGTTCGATTTGTTCCATCTTGAAGCCGAGCCCTGCCGCGACGCGTTGGGGGAATTTCGTGTTGGGCTGGTGGAAGACCGCCCACTTGTAGTCCTTGGCGGTGGTGCCGCTTGCTTCCATCAGATGCGTGGCGGCTTCGGTGATGTGCTTGAAGTAGGCTGGCTCGCCGGTAAAGCGCATGCCGTGCTCAGGATATTTTTGATATTCACGCCGCCAGAAATCGGGCGTGTCGGTGACGTACGAATACGAGGCGTTGATCACCGCCAGCGACTCTTCGGCGGGACCGACGATGTACGCGCCGCCGCCCGCGCCTGCGGTGTATTCGAGCGCGTCGCCGGGTTTGCCTTGTGCGGTGTCCATGCCGATTGCCATGGCGTACTTGCCCATGCCCGAGCCGACCAGTCCCATCGCAGCGACGAGCGCTTCGGTGCCAGCCTTGCAGGCGAACTCCCAGTCGGCGGCTTGTGTGTTGGGGACGGCGCCAATCGCTTCAGCGACTAAGGTGGAAGTTGGTTTCACCGCATAAGGGTGGGACTCCGACCCGACCCAGACCGCCCGCAGTTCCGTCGGATCAATTTGGGCGCGTTTCATGGCGTTGCGCGCCGCTTCAATGGACATGGTGATGACGTCTTCGTCCAGCCCGGGGACGGCTTTCTCTTTAATGGGGAGTCCGCCTTTGCCGCCGGTCCATACGCGCGCGACTTCCTTCGCAGGCAAGCGGTATCGCGGCACATACGCGCCATAGCCGATAATGCCGACGGGTTTGGCAGGTTTGAGAAGGGTGGGGGAGTGAGGGTGAGGGGTTGTCATTATTCTTCTTTATCCTTCTAGGATATTGTCATGGACAATAAATTGTTTGTTGATTGTTGGTAAACTCTTTTCCGCCACATTAAGGTTGAATCCACATATTTTCTTCCATTTTTTGCTGTTGCCTAACCTCGCTTGAAGTTCCATCGGATAGTTATGTGCCTCAAAGATCATACCACCAGGTTCCCTTTGAAATTCGCAAATCAATAATAATGCTTCCCTTCCACGTACTGGGAATTGTGTCGCAAATGCACGATTTTGATGATTGCCGATTTCTTTCACAGTAGCAATAAAGGTTAAGGGTTTAGATTGTTTTTCATCAGAGAAAACCAGCCTGAGATTCTGAACAATAATTGGCGTAGGTCCATCATTGAAAAAGACAAAAGGAAACTCTAGAATCATTCTTCCTTCTAACGATCCAAAAGCAGCGTAACTCCTAGGTGTCCCAACTTGTAGTTTCCCTTTGCGCCAATTCATCCACCAAAAACTAAATATGGTGAAAAGAAGTGCAAGAATACTAATTATCAATGCTGGGTTATTCATGATTAAATTCCACATTTGCAATATCAGCCTTTACGCATGCCAAAACTTTGACGTCAAACCTGCCTGCGCCCTCACCCTGCCCCTTATAGAGAGAGGGGCAGGCAAACAAATTTTAGCGGGCGCGGGCTTTCAAAAACTATCTTACTCCATTTTAATGCTCAATAACTTCAGTCAACTCGTGCGGCGAATTCACCACAAAATCCGGCTTTCCCCGCAGCATTGTTTCCAAACTCTGATGCCCCCACGTCACGGCAATGCTGATAACACCAGCCTCTTTTGCGGCGCGAACGTCGCTCAACGAGTCGCCGATCATAAACACCACTTCCCCATTTTCCACAAAACGCTCCCGTGCCAAGGAGATTTTCTGCGCCTTTGTACCGGCTGTGTCCACGCCATAAACAGCATGGACGAGGCTTTCCAATCCGTGTTTGATGAGAAAGGCACGCACATTTTGCGATGAGTTTATGGTCACGATAGCAATTTTGTGTTTTGATGACAGATGTTTGATTACTTCGCTCATTCCATCGAAGATGGCAGGCGGAGTTTCTTTTTCTGCGAATAGTCTCAAACTGATCTTGACAAATTCGTCTATGAGGTGCTCTGGCACTTCGCAAGCTCGCCCGTAGGTGGCAAAAGACATGATCTCAAGATTGCTCAAGTCGTCTTTTGTCACTGTATGGTTGATGCCCAATTGATTGCAGGCTTCCTGTCCGAATTGAATCAGGTCGTCAAGGGTGTCTGCGAGGACGCCGTCATAATCGAAGATAACCAATGCCATGAAAATTTTCCCAATCTAAAATGCGGTTGCGATAATGCCAAGGATGGCGGCAACAATTCCAAGTCCTTGAAGTTTTGAGATCCTATCCTTCAGGAAAATAACCGCCAGCCCAATGGTCACAATGGATAACGCAGATGCAATTGGCGTAATCAGGATGGCGTCTCCGATGGTCAAGCCGTAATTGACGAGCGCCACCGCGCCAACCTCGATGATGCCCATCAACAGGATGGCATATTTGGTTTTCGCAGGGATGCGCCTCAAGGTCAGTTCTTGTTTCGCGGCAAAAGAGAAAACCAGCAGAAATATGGCGATGCCGAATTTTATAAACAGGGTGGCTGACAGCCAGCCAACCTCTTCAGAGATGACCTCACTGATATTCCAGAAAATACCGAAGAAAAACGCGCCCAGAACCGCCTCTTTTACGCCCGACGAAAGTTGAAGTCCCTGGTCTCGAATACTGCTCCAATCGAGCGAGGCGAGCGTCGCGCCGGAGAGGATTGCGAGTACGCCGATGGTCTGGATGGTGGTCAGGCGTTGTCCTATAAAGAGAAAAGCGAACAGCATGGTGAACACAGCCCACAGGTTCATGGTCGCGGCAATGATCGAGACATTCCCTTTCTCGAACCCTTTGAAGAAGAACAAATATCCCGCCGAATAGACCACGGCGGCAAGGAGGGACAAAATGACCGCGTGCGCGGGCGTGCCGAATTCCGCTTGGGATGCGAAGGCAAGCAGCAAAACGGATAGCAACCCCGCCGACTGCGACCAGAACACAGACTTGAAAGAACCAATCTGTTTGGAAAAAACGCCGCCCAGAAAGTCATAAATCCCCCAGCCGACCATGCCTCCGATGCCCAATAAAATGCTGATGAGGGTTGTATTCATGAATGCCCGTTTGTTGTCTTGAATTCTTCATGCATACCAAGACTTTAAGGTCAAGCCCGCCTACGGTTGCTAGCGGACTCTGTCAAGGCCTCACAGATGTAGACGGACGTGAAAACCTTCAACCTGCTAACCTTGTACCCCCCCTTTTAATATCTCTTCCGCTCTGTCTATTCTAACCACTTTCTCTGCCACCATCTGCGCGGCGACCTTTTCAATCAAGTCGCCGGTTGCGCCTGCGGCAATGGCGACCTGCCGCGCGTGCAGGGACATGTGTCCGCGCTGGATGCCTTCGGTGGCAAGGGCGCGGAGCGCCGCCATGTTTTGAGCGAGTCCCACCGAGACGATGATTTCGGCAAGTTCATTGGCGGTTTTTACGCCCATCAATTTGACCGCGGCTTGCGCGGCGGGGTGAACCTTGGTCGCGCCGCCCACGATGCCCACCGCCATCGGCATTTCGAGCGTGCCGACGAGGTTGCCGTCCGCGTCCTTGCCCCAGGTGGAGAGGGAGGTGTATCTGCCGGAGCGAGCAGCGTAAGCATGGGCGCCCGCTTCGATGGCGCGCCAGTCGTTGCCGGTGGCAATGACCACCGCGTCCACGCCGTTCATGATGCCCTTGTTGTGTGTGGCGGCGCGGTACGGGTCTGCGGCGGCGAAGGCATAGGCGGCGATGATTCCATCGCGCACCTCTTCGCCGGAGAAATGGTCAAACGCCAGTTCCTTGACGGGGATGGTACAGCGGGCGCGGGCGAGTCGCCGGTCTGCCAGGTTGGAGAGGATGCGCAAGTGGACTCTTCCGCCCGTGATGGCTTCCACTTTCGGGGCGAGCCGTTCGCAGGCGGTGTTGACCGCGTTCGCGCCCATCGCGTCGCGCACGTCGTAGATGAGATGGACCACCAGAAAGCCGCCGATGGGCGAATCTTCGATGACGCGCACTTCCAGGTCGCGTGCGCCGCCGCCGAATTTTTTCAGGACGGGGTCAATCGAGTCCGCTTCGGCGAGGAGCTCGGCTTTATGCTCGTAGAGTTTCAACTTCGCTTCATATAAGTTGGTCACATGGATGACCTGCATTTGCCCAATCATAAGCGGGTCGGTGGTCGTGGCGGTGAATCCGCCGCCGGCGCGGGCGAGTTTTGCCATAAAGGAAGCACCCGCCACCACCGACGGTTCTTCGATTGCCATCGGGACGAGCACGTCGCGCCTGTTGACCATGAAATTCAGCGCAATGCCCAACGGCAGGCTGTGCAAGCCGACGACGTTCTCGATCATGTGGTCGGCGGCTTCGGGGGAGAGTCCGCCTGAGGAAAACGGGAGCAAACCCTCGGGAGTCAGACCCGCCGCGTCCGCCAGTTTGGCGCGGCGCTCCTCGAGAGTCATGTTGTAAAATCCAGAGATGCGGGAAGTTTTCATGTTTACACCTTTGTATGATTTTATTGTACCCCGCTACCAAAATCTATCAAAATTAATCAAATTGGATATAATGCATACGTTGAGGTGTCTTTAGAATGCTCCTGACTCGTGAACAATTGCAGGAACGCCTGATTGCGTTGCATCAAGCCAGTTTGGAATTGGTGAAGGATGTCTCGCTGGATCATTTGCTGGAACGGATTGCACAGGTGGCTTGTGAACAGGCTGAGGCGCGTTATGCCGCTTTGGGGGTATTGGATGAACGTGGCAAACTGGTGAAATTCATTTCGGTTGGCATGACCGACAGCGAGATCAAGAAGATCCCGCATCCTCCCGTAGGGAAGGGATTGATTGGCGAATTGATGAATGCCGATTTCCCATTGAGGGTGCCGGTGATTCAGGAACATCCGCGCTCTGTGGGTTTTCCCCCTAATCACCCGTACATGGTGTCGTTTTTGGGGGTGCCGATCCTGGCGGCGAACCGTCAATTAGGTCAGATCTATCTCACGGAGAAGATCGGTGCGCCTGAATTTACCGCGGATGATGAGAAGATCATCCAAATGCTTGCCGCGTATGCCGTTGCGGCGATCCAAAACGCACAGTTACACGAAAATACGCGCCGATTGGCTGTGTTGGAAGAGCGGGAACGCATCGGTATGGATCTACACGATGGTATCATTCAAGCCATTTACGGGGTGGGGCTATCCCTTGAAAGTACCATCCACCTCATCGAAGAGAATCCCAGCGAAGCAAAAGAGAAGGTCAAACATTCGATCAATGGGTTGAACCAGGCGATCCGTGATTTGCGCGCCTACATTATGGATTTGAGGCCGCGCCAGTTGGGGAATAATGGCTTGATAAGCGGTATTAAAAGCCTGATCAGTGAATTTCGAGCCAATTCGCTGGCAATGGTCAGCCTTTCGGGTCCCGATCACGAGCTGTTGGAGATGCCCCAGGCAAATTCTCTGGCGTTGTTCCGTATTTGCCAGGAGGCTTTGGCGAACGTGGCAAAACATGCCAAGGCAAAAAACGTGCATATCTCCATCTGGTCGACCGACGATCGCGTGCTGATGGAGATTCATGATGATGGCAAGGGGTTTGAAATCGAGAAGATGAGCACCACTATTGGTCATGGGCTGGCAAACATGCAAACACGCGCCCACGCTGCGGGCGGCGACATCGATATATCCTCCGCCATTGACGAGGGAACGACCATACTTGCATGGGTACCGCGTTACGCGCGCTGATTTAAATCGTGAAATGAAAGTTTATTTAAGATTGAATCACAGAAACGTGCGTTCCGTCAAAAACGATTCCTGACTCATTTCTCACGCGTTTTTTTAACAAACGGTTGTCCATATCTGCGGATACAGACGAAAAATTGTCATAAAGCCCCACATATGGGGGCCTGAAAACCGACTCCACATGTACATGGCTGAAACATGTGTTCTACGAAAACATGGGCTTTTCATGCTCCACGCGGCGAATCTTTAACATTGAGTGACCTTAAAAAAACGGAAGTTTTAAAAGTAGCGTAGGCTTGGCGTGTTGTTATTTTCAACGTACATCTGCTAGAATGGGTTCACGCTGATATTATGGATGCGGTCATTTATACCCATCGCAAGTCCCTGTAAGAATTCAAAACAATAAAATCATACATTACAAAGAAGCCGCTGACGAAGCGGGTTAATTCGACACACGCAAAGCGGCACAACGGAGCAATTTATGAATGCAGAACAGGCATGGCAATCAGTACTTGGGCAACTCCAGATGGAGATGCCGCGCGCTTCCTTCGATACCTGGGTGCGCGACACCCGACCGGTTTCCTATCAGGATGGAACATTGACCGTCGGCGTTCGTAACGCATATGCCCGGGATTGGCTGGAAAACCGCCTCGCCAGTACAGTCAGCCGTTTGCTTGTTGGGATTATGAATGCCAGTGTTTCTGTGAACTTTGTCGTAAATGGGAATGAGACCGAGCCTGTGGCGGAGGAAACGCCTGCGCTTCCCTCTCAACCTGAGGTTGTCTCCGCTTACGAACAGCCCGCCCATAACTCGAAGATGAACCCGCGGTACGTCTTCGATACCTTTGTGGTCGGTTCGGGCAACCGGTTGGCGCATGCCGCCTGTCTTGCTGTGGCGGAGAAACCCGCCCGCGCCTACAACCCATTATTCCTGTATGGAGGCGTGGGGTTGGGCAAAACACACCTCCTGCACGCCATCGGCAATTCCTGCCAGGCGCGGGGACTGAACGTGCTTTACGTCTCCTCCGAAGAATTCACAAACGACCTGATTACCGCCATCCGTACGCACACCACACAAGCATTCCGCGAAAAATATCGTTCTGCTGATGTGCTGCTGATCGACGACATTCAATTCATTGCAGGGAAGGAATCTACACAGGAAGAGTTTTTCCACACCTTCAATACCCTGCACGGGCAGGATAAGCAAATCATCGTATCTTCGGATAGGCCTCCGAAGGCGCTGGTCACGCTCGAAGAACGCCTGCGTTCCCGCTTCGAGTGGGGATTGACCGCCGACATCCAACCGCCCGACCTCGAAACCCGCCTCGCCATCCTGCGTTCCAAAGCCGAGCGGACTGGACGCCAGATCTCCGATGAAATTTTGGAAAGCATCGCCCGCCGCGTGCAGTCGAACATCCGCGAGTTGGAAGGCGCGCTCAACCGCATCCTTGCTTTTGCCGATTTGAGCGGCTCCTCCCTCACGCCGAACCTCGTCGAAGTGGCGCTGGCGGACCTCCTGCAGCAGCGCAGTGACATCGCCCCAGCGAAGATCATCGAATTGGTGGCAAAGGAGTGGCAGACCAGTGTGGATGCCTTGATGGGCAGGGATCGTTCCCAGAAGGTCGCCCAACCGCGGCAGGTAGCCATGTACCTCCTGCGCAAGGAGACGGACGCGTCTCTGCCGCAGATCGGTGAAGTGCTGGGCGGACGCGACCACACCACGGTTATGTATGCCATCGAGAAGATTGCCAATGATATCGAGACGAAAGCTGACCTGCGTAAGCGGGTCGTGAATATCAAACAGCAGTTATATGGTCAGGCGGCTGTGATCTAGCCTGAAAACAACTGTGCGGAAATGCTCTTTCGGGGCAGGTCGTTGTGGGATTCCGACCGGTGCTCCGAAAGAGCATTTTTAATGGGGAGACTCGGGTGTTTTGGTGGAATCAACTTTCGGCTTTGGAGGAAACGGTCGTTTTGCCTCCCGAATCCTGTGTTATAATCCCGCCCCGGCGTTGGTAGTTGAGTTTGGGTTGAGCGCAGCAAAACCCATATCGAATAAAGCGCCACACATTTTGCCTGGGACGGGCATCAAGCGTCCTTGAGCGGGTCACCAATCCCCGCTAAACTCTTTCCACTGTGCATCGGCTGGAAGGCCGCGTGCTGAGAGTGGATAAGTAAGGAGAAATCTAAATGGCTGTTATTTCCATGAAAGCCCTCTTGGAGAGCGGCGTCCATTTTGGGCATCGTACCAACAAGTGGGACCCCCGTATGAAACCGTATATTTTTACGGAACGCAACGGGATTCATATCATCGACCTGCAACAAACGTCCAAGTTGTTGAACACGGCGTACAATGTCATTCGTGACACGGTCGCCAACGGCGGAATTGTTTTGTTCGTGGGTACCAAGCGTCAGGCGCAGGAGACCGTGGCGGAGGAGGCGACCCGCTGCGGCATGCCTTATGTGACCGAGCGCTGGATGGGCGGTACGCTCACCAACTGGAACACCATGCACGCTCGTATCCAGGAGATGGAACGTCTCGAGAAGATGCGCGACACCGGCGAGCTTGACCGCCTGACCAAGAAGGAAGGCTTGCTGATTGGACGCGAGATCACGCGTCTTTCCACCCGCCTGTCTGGCATCCGCTCCATGAAACGCCGCCCTGACCTGTTGTTCATCGTCGATGTTGGGCGCGAAGTGGCTGCGGTGCATGAAGCAAACCTGCTCAACATCCCCATCGTGGCTATGGTTGATACGAACTGCAACCCGCAGGGCGTGGACTATGTAATTCCCTCGAACGATGACGCCATCCGCGCCATTAAATTGTTGGTCGCCAAGGTCGCCGATGCTGTGCTGGAAGGTAAAGCCATGCGCAAGGAAGAGGAGACGGAGGAGGAAAAACCCTCCGAGCAGGCGAAAACCAAGGCTGATAGACCCTCCCGCAAGATCCCGCGCGTTGTTGATACCGATGAAGAACTGGAGGATGACGCCCTCCTCGGCGAGTCGACCCTTGCAAAGATGAGCGCCGCCCAGGAAGCCGTCAAGCCTGTTGAAGAAACTGTCAAACCTGCAGAAGAAGCCAAAGAAGAAACCGAGTAATTCAGAGACAGACAAGGAACGATGTAGACATGGAAATTACGACTGAAATGATCAAGGAATTGCGCGCCGCGACCAATGCTGGTATTTCGGATTGTCGGAATGCGCTTATCGAAGCGAACGGCGACTTCAACAAAGCTGTGGATTGGCTGCGCGAAAAAGGCATGGCAACCGCCGCCAAGCGCGCCGACCGCGAAGCCTCGCAGGGCGTGGTGGAACTGTACTCCCACGGCGGCGGGCGCGTGGGCGTAATGGTCGAAGTGAACTGCGAGACCGATTTTGTCGCCCGTTCGGACAAGTTCCGCCAACTGGCGCACGAACTGGCGTTGCAGATCGCCGCTTCCGCGCCGCGTTACCTCAAAGTGGAGGATATTCCCGCCGAGGTGATGGAACACGAAGCCGAAATTGCCCGTGCCCGCGCCAAGGAGGAAGGCAAGCCGGAAAACGTGGCTGAGAAGATCGTGCAGGGACGCCTCGAAAAATTCAAGGATGAAGTGGTTCTTTCCCGCCAGCCGTACATCCGTGATGAGTCCATCACGGTGGAGAAATTGATCCTCCAAACGGTGGCAGCCATCGGTGAGAACGTGATCGTCCGCCGCTTCCAGCGCTGGGAGTTGGGCGAGAGTCTCAATAGTTAAAAGTCGAAATGACCAACCTTCGGGTTGGTCATTTTTATAATATCAACAGAGGAGAGATGAATGGCTGAGTTGAAATACAAACGCATCTTGCTGAAACTGAGCGGGGAAGCGCTGGGTGGAGAAGGTGGGTTGGGTATCAACGTGGACGAGGCGGAGGTGATTGCCAGCCGTGTCAAGGAAGTGTACGACATGGGCGTGGAGGTCGCATTGGTGATTGGCGCGGGGAACCTGTGGCGCGGCAAGCAGGGATTGGAGCGCGGCATGGATCGTGCGACTGCCGACTACATGGGCATGTTGGGCACGGTCATGAATGCCCTTGCCGTGATGGATGCACTCGAACGCGCCGGAGTATACACCCGCGTCATGTCAGCCATTGAGATGCGCGCCATTGCCGAGCCGTACATCCGCCGCCGCGCCATCCGCCATTTGGAGAAGGGACGCGTGGTCATCTTCAGCGCCGGGACGGGGAACCCCTATTTCTCCACGGATACCGCCGCGGCGTTGCGCGCCACCGAGATTGGCGCCAATGTGGTCATCAAAGCCACGAAGGTGAATGGTGTGTACGACTCCGACCCGAAGAAGAACCCCAATGCCACCATGTTCCATCACATGACCCACATCGACTTTTTGAGCCGCCGTCTGAGTGTGATGGACAGTACGGCGGTCACCCTGTGCATGGAGAATGACCTGCCCATCCTGGTGTTGAATTTCTGGGATGTGAAAGCCCTGACAGGCGCCTTGCGTGGAGAGGCAATCGGCACACTGGTCAGTTCGTAAAGCCATCGAGACCGAAAACAGGAGAGGGCAACTCTCCTGTTGTTCTTTTTGAGAGACTCTCCCATTTTTTCAAATTCTCTCACCGATTCGCATTCCTGTAGCGTTTTTTGTCGTTTTGGTGTATCCTTAATGCCAAGATAATTTCACTTGTCAGGAGACCGTGGTGATAAAAGACATCCTTAACGACGCTGAACATCGCATGCGCAGTGCCATCCAGGTATTACACGACGATCTGGCCGCCATCCGCACAGGCCGCGCAAGCCCGGCTCTGGTCGAAAAACTGCCGATCGAGTATTACGGGACTCTCACACCGCTTATGCAACTGGCTTCGATCAGCGTTCCTGAACCGCGCACGTTGATGATCAAGCCTTTCGACACATCCACGCTTAAAGCGATCGAAAAAGCGATTCAATCCTCAGATTTGGGGCTGAATCCCAACAACGATGGCAAAGTCATCCACCTCAACCTGCCTCCGTTAACCGAGGAACGCCGCCGCGACCTGGTCAAGCATGTGCATCACCGGCTGGAGGAGGCGCGAATCGCCGTCCGTAATATCCGCCGCGATTCACAAAATGACATGCGCGACTTCGAAAAGGAAAAACTGATCTCGGAGGATGAGCTGAAACGCGGGGAGGAAGATCTGCAAAAATTGACCGATAAATACATCGAGGAGATTGCCCAGCAGGGGAAAACCAAGGAAGCGGAGATCATGGAAGTATAGGCGGGGTCTGCTTGCCATTCTCGATTCGAATTCTTCATGACAAACTCATCCCTTAATATTCCCACCGACAAGCTCCCTCGACATGTCGCCATGATCATGGATGGCAATGGTCGTTGGGCGCTTTCCCGTGGATTGCCGCGCCTGGCGGGTCACAAAGCCGGGACGGAAAACCTCCGCCGCGTCATTCGCGCCACCGTGGAATTCGGCGTCAAATACCTCACTATCTATGCCTTTTCCACTGAAAATTGGGGGCGCCCGCCTGAGGAGGTGAAGGGATTGATGTACATCCTCGAGGATGTCATCGACCGAGAATTGGCGGAACTCAACAAAGAAGGAGTCCAGTTGCGTCATATCGGCCGGCTGGAACGTCTCGCTCCCACACTTCAGGAAAAAGTGCTGGATGCCATCGACTTGACGAAGAACAACGACCGCCTCATCCTCAACGTGGCGTTCAACTACGGCGGGCGCGACGAAATCGTCAATGCCATCCAGAATATCATGAAGGACGGCATCCCGCCCGAGGATGTGACCGATGAACTGGTCAGCCGTTACCTGTACACTGCAGGTGTGCCCGATCCCGACCTCATCATCCGCACGTCGGGGGAATTGCGTATCAGCAACTTCCTAATCTGGCAGGCAGCCTACTCGGAATGGTATGTGACCCCCACCTATTGGCCCGATTTCGACAAGGAAGAATACCGCCGTGCGCTGGAAACTTTTGCCGCACGTGACCGCCGGTACGGTAAAGTCTCATCGAAGGAGTATGAGGCTTCAAATGCTTAGGCGAACATTGACAGCATTGATGTTGGCAGCGGTCGGTCTGCCGGCGGTCATTTTGGGCGGAGTTTTCTATTTTTTACTGATGGGGGTATTCCTGGTGGGAGGTGCGTGGGAATACGTCCGCATGTATCGGGCGGTTCAGTACGAACCACACGAAATCGTCACGATTGGAGGCGTGCTTGTGATAGCCACAGCGCGCTTCTTTTTTGCCGAGTATGCGGTCCCGCTGTTCGTCCTGATAATTCTCCTGGCGATGGCGGTGCATTTGGTCGCGTTCGAACGTGGACGGACCCAGGCCGCGGTGGATTTTGGCATTACGGTGTCCGGAATCGTGTATCTTGGCTGGATTGGATCGTACCTCCTCGACCTGCGTTCCCTGGGCGGTGCGGATTTCGGTCTATGGTGGTTTATGCTCGCCTTGCCTCTGGTATGGGCGGCGGATACGGGCGCATATTCCATCGGCGCCGTGTACGGAAAGCATAAAATGGCACCCCGCCTCAGCCCTAAAAAGAGCTGGGAGGGGTATTTTGCAGGAATATTTACATCCGTGCTGGTTGGCGCGTTTTTCTCGCATGCCTTTTCCTCCATCGGGCTCCAGCCGTTGCATGGCTTGATTAATCCGATCCAAGGGGCCGCGTTGGGACTGGTCATCGGTATATTGACCCCTCTGGGCGATCTTGGCGAGAGCATGTTCAAGCGTCAAAGCGGACTGAAAGATTCGAGTAATGTTTTTCCAGGTCACGGAGGTTTCCTTGACCGCATCGATTCCTGGTTGTGGGGCGCGGCGCTGGGTTATTTCATCATCCAATATTTCATTCTATAAACGGAGAGCAAATGGACTATAACACCGATCCTACCCGTAATCTTGCTTTGGAACTGGCGCGAGTGACTGAAGCCGCGGCAATGGCAGCGGGTCGCTTCATGGGGCGCGGCGACAAGGAAGGGGCGGACCAGGCCGCGGTCAACGCGATGCGGATCGTCCTCCAAACGATTGAGATGAACGGCGTCATCGTCATCGGCGAGGGTGAGAAGGATAACGCTCCGATGCTCTACAATGGGGAGAATGTGGGTAACGGTTCTCCTCCGGATGTGGATGTCGCGGTGGACCCCATCGACGGGACGCGCCCTTTGGCGTTCGGTCGCTCGAATTCTCTTTCGACGGTCGCGCTTGCCCCACGCGGAACGATGTTCAACCCTGGTCCGTTCGTGTATATGAATAAACTATGCGTCGGGCCGGAAGCGAAAGGCAAAATCGATATCGAAGCCTCGATTACCGATAATCTCCATGCCATCGCCAAAGCCAAGGGACGCTCGGTCGAGGATTTGACAACCATCATCCTTGACCGCGACCGTCACAAGGATATGATTGCAGAAATTCGCAGGGCGGGGGCGCGCATCCGGCTGATTCCCGATGGCGACGTTGCCGCGGCATTGATGACCGCTTGGCCCGATTCCGGCGTGGACGTGTTGATCGGCATCGGCGGCACTCCGGAGGGTGTCATCGCGGCATGCGCCCTGCGCGCCATGGGCGGGGAGATCCAGGGAAAGTTGTACGCGCGCGATGAAGACGAACTGCGCCGCGGGCGCGAGGCAGGATACGACTTCGATAAAGTCCTGACAATGAATGACCTTGTATCATCCGAAGATGTCTTCTTTGCCGCCACCGGGATCACCGATGGTGAGTTGTTGAAAGGCGTGCGGTATTTTGGAGATGGCGTGAAGACCGACTCGCTGGTGGTGCGCGGGCTGACCGGCACGGTGCGTCAGATCTTTGCCACGCACAGCATGGATAAGCTTCACCATTTCAGCGCCATCAAATATTGATTTCTGCCGTTGTGAAGACGGTCTTTCTTGTTCAGGCATGTAACGCTGACGCTTGACACCTTTAGTCCTTAGGGTATAATGTCGGTCGCTTTCCTCGCTAGCTCAATCGGCAGAGCGGGCGGCTGTTAACCGCTAGGTTCGAAGTTCAAGTCTTCGGCGAGGAGCTAAAGACCCCAAAAGGGGTCTTTTTTATTTTGGGGTCGAAGTCTCCGTGGGGGATGATATTCAACACCTTAGCGGTAAATTGCTGTATCCTGCGAAGATTTGAGTAAGTTACAGATTCTACATGGACTTGAGTCATTGCCCTGGATTTGTTGTATACTGAAATGGAATTCTTCATTCCTGCGAAGAATTTAGGAGGTCAATATGAATAATGCAACAACTCGAATCATTGGTATGCTGGTTTGGCTGGGGATGCTTGCCGTTGCGGGAGCGGTCATTTTGGCGCTGACCGCTGCCCGGGTGGGAGAGCACAAATCCAGCACTTATGGCAATGCTTATGTCCAGTTTCAAAATTCCTGGGGCGGAGAGATCGGGATTGTCCCGCCGGAGTTTAGTCTCTTGCGGACCTACACAGAAAGCCAGTACAACAAGGATTCGAAGCAATATGAAGATGTCGTGAAAACGGAGCGGATCGCGATCATCCCAAAGACAATCAAGATTGATTCCCTGTTGGATTATGGCGAACAGGAACTAGACCTGCTGGTCTTCAACGCGTTTGAAGCAAGTACCTCCGAAACGCACGTGATCGAAAACAAGACCAACTATTCCGGCGAATTGCAAGTCAAGATGACCAAGCCGGAGAACGCGAATTTGTTGTATGACTACAAAATCGTCATTCCATCCGAGAACAACCTGGGTATCCTGCCGGTCATGGGGCAGTCGGTGACAATCCTGCCGGAGTTTGCGCCTGGCGATTCCGTGGAAGTGGTCCTTACCTACACCACCAAGGGTATGGATGTTTTCAAATATAACCTGTCGAATTACGAGAACAGCGTCATCGAGAACGTACATGCCGATGTCAATGTGAATGTAAATGAATTCGGCATCTATCGCTTTGGTCTTCCACACGATACCGAGATCGCGAAGGACGGGGCTCATATCGTGTTCGATGCTGATAACTTTGTCACCACCCAGGACCTGGGCGTTACCTTCCTTGCCAAGCAACGATATTTGGATCAAATCCAGACCCTGATGAGTTATTCGCCCATGTCTTTGGCGTTCTTCCTGGTGCTGGTCTTTCTCTTCTCACAGATCTATGCCGTACGGTTTAATGCTTTTCACTATTTATTCCTGGGTATGATCCACGTGTTTTACTATTTATTCGTTGCCTATCTGATTCGTTTCTTTGGAGTGGGAATCACGTTCGGCGTGGCGATTCTGTTGACGGCGATCATGTTTCTCGTGTACTGTCCCAACGTGTTTGGATGGCGGTTTGCGACCCGCATCGTCGGTTCCTACCTCTTCCTGTTGACTGTCGTTTTTTCGTTGATCTTCCTTATGCCGATCCTGCGTGGGTTATTGTTCGTGATTCTGATCTTCCTGGTGTTCATGTCCATCATGATTTTTATGAGCCGCACCGATATTTCGAAATGGCCCATCGTTGCCGACGCGTAAGAAACATGTTGGCAATCTGCTTTGCTATAATGATGTCGCGGAAGGAGGATTCCCATGCAGTCCTTTATTTTAAATGATGCGATCCGTTTCAAACTGGTGACCCAGCAGGAGGATACCGGTGCCAAGGTCCAGGTGTTCCTCGGTGTGTTTCTTGGCGTGATGTTGCGCTGGTTGTATGGTGTTGTCGTAGTAGTGATCCAGGGTGGTTCCTGGAATTTCGGAAGCCTGTCAGTGATCATTGCCCGGATCGTGGTCGCTCTGATCGCGACTGTCTTTGTCTTCTCCGGGTATTGGGGCAAAGTAAAGGACCAGCCTGCCGGAATGCGCTTCCTGAATTCACTGGTCTACGGTGTTTCGATCGACGCGCTCGTTGGTCCGTGGATGTACTAGGAGGATGCCATGAACTCATTCATTTTCGGTGACGCGATTCGCTTTCGGCTGGCAACCCAACAGGAGGATACCAGCGCGAAAGCGCAGGTGTTTATCGGTGTGTTTTTTGGGGTACTTCTTCGCTGGGTTTATGCCGTGGCAGTGGATGTGATCAGGAACAATGCCCCCTGGTGTTTCGGAACATGGTGGGCGATTCTGCTCCGCCTTGCGGTTGCCCTCGTTACCACCTTCTTCGTTTTCTCCGGCTATTGGCAGAAAGTGAAGGATCAGCCTGCCAGCATGCGCTTTTGGAATGCCGTTGCCTATGGTATCACCATGGACGTGATCATCAGCTCGTGGATTCCCTCCACCTGCTGATTATCTTTGACATGAATCAAAAAGAGAAGGTCAGTTGCCTTCTCTTTTTGATTCATTCGCTCTTGTCACTGCTCTTCGATTCGCTTGCTTTGCTCGTTTCTTTTTTCTCAGGCTTGCTCTCACGGGAAACACCACCCGATGGAGACTTGTGGTCGGTGGCATAGAACCCCGAACCTTTGAAAATGATCTTGGTTGGGGTGATGACTTTTTTCAACGATTTTTTGCGGCATTCAGGGCAGGTTTTCAGCGGTGCATCGTGAAAGGATTGATGTCGCTCGAACTGCACGCCGCACGAATCACAACGATAGGTATAAACTGGCATAGTCTTTCTCCTTACTTCTCAACAGCGTGTGGCATTATAGCGCGCCCTAAAACGCGTGACAAGGGAATTTGAATAAGAGTTCTGTTAACGGATACTGCTGTCATGTTCATGACAGCCTGTCACAGGGTTGAAAGTACCTTATGGACCGGCTGTCCACGTGGGTTTGGGAGTCCAAGTGGGGGTGACGCTCGGCGTTGGGGTGTCTGTGGGGAGGTAGGCTGGATCACCGTGCCACGGCAGAAAACGGATGAAAGTCTTTGCATCCTCCGTCCCCTTGATTTCGGAGCGTTGGAGGGAGAAAAGATTTCCAAGCCCCTGGTCGGCGGTAAAACCGTCAGCGCCCATCGCGGCGATGTACTTGGCAAAATGAACGTAGTTGTATGAGGTGGCGTTCCTTGATCCGAATGGATAGGCAAATGTCTTTACGGGAATGCCCAGCAATTTTTCCAGCAACTCGCGTGATTCGACGATCTCGTTGCGTTGCTGTGCAGGGGAGATGGTCTTCAGGTCGAAGTGATTCATGCTGTGACTCCCCACCTCCCAACCTGCATCGACCATTTCAAGGATCTGTTCCTTGTTCATGTACCCCTCATAGCCCACATAGTTATAGACCAGATACAGAACACCGGTAAACCCATATTTCTGCATAATGGGGAAGGCATGGGTGTAGTTGTCGAGATTCCCGTCGTCGATGGTGATGAGCACCGGGCGCGGCGGGAGTTCGACTCCATCGGTGATTGCTCGGACGAGCATTTCGGTGGTGATGCTCGTATATTCCCAGTCGCGCAGCAGCCTCATCTGGTCTTCGAATCTTTCGGGGGTGATGTAGTAGCGGTTGTCCGTTTCGGAGTAGTCGATGCGATGGTACAACAGGATGGGTACCTTCACGGCATCCGGTCCCTGCTTGACCCACGTTGCGGTGGGAATGGGGGAGGGGATGAGAGTAGGGGTGGAGGAGGATGTTGGGGTAACGGAGGCAGTGACCGTTGGAGGAAGAGGCGTGACGGTGAATGTCGGAAGCGGAGTCGGTGTGCTGGGAGTCCCTCCGCAGGCGGTTAATAACAAAATGATCCCCAGAGTCAATATCAGGTTTTTCTTCATTCAATTCCTAGATCGGGTGGTTTAAGTCCCAGAGGATTCGCAGACCGTCGAGCGTAAGCCAGGGGGCGATGATCTGGATTACGTCGGTCTCCTGTGCGACGATAGCGGCGAGTCCACCTGTGGCGATGACTTTCATGCTGGGCCCCAGTTCCTTGCGGAAGCGTTCGACCATGCCTTCGACCATGCTGACATAGCCGAAGAGCAAACCCGATTGCATGGCGTGAACGGTGTTGCGCCCGATGATCGAAGGAGGTCTCTGCAGGTCGATGCGCGGCAATTTGGCGGCGTGCAGGAAGAGCGCTTCGGTGGCAAGGTTGATGCCGGCTGTGATCGCACCGCCGAGGTATTCGCCGTCCTTGGTGATGGCGTTGAAGGTGGTGGCAGTGCCAAAGTCGATGACGCATGCCGGGCCGCCGTAAAGGTACATGACCGCCACTGCGTCCGCGATGCGGTCTGCGCCGACGGCTTTGGGGTCCTCGTAACGAACTTTGATGCCGGTCTTGATGCCTACGTCAACAATGAAAGGGTCCTGGTCGAGATATTCGCGGCACGCTTGCACGACCCGCCCTGTGAGTTGCGGCACGACGGACGCCAGGCAGATGCCCGTCAATTCCTTGGTGGTGTGATTTACATTTTTCAGCAAGCCCTGAAATTGCAGTCCGTACTCGTCGGGCATGCGGGCATGGTCTGTGGCAAGCCTCCAGTGTGCGACGAGGTTGTTTCCGTTGTATAAACCCAGGGTCAGGTTCGTGTTGCCGAGATCAATTGTGAGGAGCATGATCGGTCTCCAAAAACGCAGGGGTATGACTTGTAAAAACGCTCAGTCTCTTGATTATAGTCAGAACCGGCGGGAAATTGAGGGATTTGGCGAAATCGCAAGGATTGTTTCCGGCCCCGCAATCGAAACAAAAAAGACAAAGAGCATAGATGGGAACACATGGATCATCAGGCGGTATAACGATGTGTTGAGATGCCAGTGAATGTCGTGCGGTGTGATGACATAGATCAGGAAATAGCCGGTCAGTTGCAGGAGGATGGCGGACGCGGCGGCGGGGATGGGTTGTCCCTTGTTTTGCGTTCGATCCATCCCAACGATTAATCCGTACACAGCAAGGAGGAGGATACTGACCTTCCCATTGCCAAAGGCAAAAATCTGTTTGAAAAAACTTTCGGCAATGACCCGATACCGTTCCAGGTTGGTCAGTTTTTCCCCTAGGCCGGCAGAAGAGGACTGCTCAAAGAGGTCATTGGGCGGGGCGAGGAACAGTTTGAAGTACAGGATGACCGCCAGAGGGAGTGCAAGCCCGAGTAGGTACCATTTCATGTCTTGCCATTGGCGTTGCTGGTGAAACGTCAGCATCCACGCGAAACTGCCGGTCAGCAGGAAAAGAAGCCCTTCGTTCTTCGTCCAACCGGCAAGACCCGCGCACAAGCCAGCCAGGACAGCAAGCACGGCGGTACGTTCCCTGTTGTAAAAAAACAACAATGCCAAAGCCGCCAACATGAAGAAAGCGACTGTAAGGTCGGCTTCCTCGCGGGCGGCTGTGTAAAAGAAGACGGGCATCGATAGCAGGGCAATTCCGGCAAGCAGGGATTGCCCGGTGCTCCGCAGGGAGGCAATCGCGCCCATCAAAATACAAAAGATGCCGAGGAGAAAATACGCGCTCTGTGCCTGCGGGGCGCGCATGATCTCGCCGCCCAGCGTGTTCCATGCGCCTGCCACATTGACAGGGATCAGCAGGGGATAATCGGCATGGAATAGCCAGTACATTTCAGATGACAGCAGGTCACGCCAGTTGGGGGGATCCCGGTAAATGAAGCGCGCTGCGCGGTTGTAGATCATCCATGCGTCAAAACGCCCGGAGGGGGTCATGAGGGCATAAAGGATATACGCGCTCAACATGACAAGCAGGATCAAACCAAACGCGCTCAGCAGGATTTTCTGTTCCCGGGTTAGTGCAAATTTGACAGGGAGGAGCGGGCTGGTCTTCCAATTGTGCCACGTCAGGGCGAGTCCGCATCCGAGCAGGAGGAGCTGGACCGGGAAAAAGCCCGATATTGTATTTGTCGTCAGCAGGAGAATGAACGTGACCAGCGAGGTCATGCCTAATCCAAGACCCGCCCCTAGTCCAAACTTGAACAACAGACGCGCAGGTTGATTTCCACCCCAGAGCTGATGTACGAGCAATCCACCCGCCAGGATGGCCGGCAAAAATACCAAATAGCCGAGCAAAAAGTTCATGGCTTATGCACCAGATAGATCCCCTGCCTGTATTTGAACACTTTCATGTCGGCAGGCTGGGTTTGTGCCCAAATCTCAAAATCCTTTGCCCCCAGATTGACGACCACCCACTCATGGACTCCACCGCGCGCTACGATCACAGGCGCCAGGGAATATTGCGTCAGGACATACTCGGTCTCGTTATCGGGATAATCATACTCCGACTTCACATCCCATTCGCCCACATAACCGACCACTTTCACATCGAGCGGCAGATCCTCGCGCAGGTCGGCGAGGCGTACGTCCCAGTCATAGACGCCATCGTTCGTAATGAGCCGTGGATTCCAATCGTGCAGGGTGGCAACCAAATATGTGACGCTCGAATACGCCGACAACAATACGAGAAAAAGGAGTGCCAATTTTTTTAGAAGCGGATACATACTCCGCTATTGTACCGCTTCGATGATTTCAGCGACCATATCAAACTTGTGAAACTGAGGCATGATATAGACGCCTCCCGCCCACGCCTTGAGTTGGTCAATCAACTCGACCGCGATCTCCACCCCGGCCTTGGGTCCGTCCTCGCCCGCGGCTTCGATCCGTTTCCGCGCCTCGTCCGGGATGAAGATGCCTGGCACCTCATGATGCAGGAAATTGGCATGTTTGACGCTGACCAATGGCAGGATACCGACAAGGATTGGCTTGTCCAGTTTGCCATGCCTGGCTTCGTAGGCTTCGAGCAGTCTCGGTCCATCTTCAGGGCGATAGACAGGCTGCGTGAGGAAGAAATCCGCGCCCGCCTTTACTTTGCGGTGCAGGTTCTTGATTTCGTTCTCCAAGTCAGACGGGCAAAGATTAAGCGCCGCGCCGACGAAGAAATTAGTCGGCTGACCAATGCTCGTGCCGGAATGATCCACACCTTCGTTGAATCCCTGCTTGATGAGTTTGATGAGGCCCGAGGGGACGAGGTCGTAATTGTCCATCGCTTCGGGATAATCACCGATGGCGGTTGGGTCACCCATCACCACAAAGATATTGCGGATGCCGAGCGCGTGCGCGGCGAGCAGGTCACCCTGCACCCGCAGGAGGTTGCGTCCGCGGGTGGGAAAGTGCAGGGTCGTTTCAATGCCGACCTTGCGCTGCACCACGTCGCATACCGCCCAGGCGGACATCCTCATGCGCGCCATCGGAGAGTCGGCGACGTTGATAACGTCCGCGCCCGCGTCGGCGAGGAGCGAAGCGCCTGCAATCAGTTTGTGGGTTGAGAGACCGCGCGGCGGATCCATTTCAACAGAGATCGCAAATTCGCCGCGTCCCAGTTTTTGTGCGAATTGCGTTGGCGGCTCCGCATCCGGCGTTTCAGAGGTTTCAAAAATGTCCGGAGTTTGGATCAACACAGGAGAATATTCTGAAGTTGCCAGCGCTTTTTTCATCACTGTAATGTGTTGTGGTGTCGTACCGCAACACCCGCCAACCACACAGGCGCCGCTTTCGCGGAACGACAGCGCGTAATCGCCGAAGTATTCCGCGTCGGCGGGATACATGATTCGCCCACCGACCTGTTCAGGCCAACCTGCGTTCGGCTTGACCCAAAACTTCCCGTCAGGCACAGCTTGTTTCATTTGTTTAAGCAACCGCAATAGTTGCGCGGGTCCGCCGGAGCAATTGACGCCGATCACATCCGCGCCCGCGTCGCGCAGAGTTCGCGCCACTTTCATCGGTTCATCGCCCAGCAAAGTGCGGTCATCGCGCGTGAAGGTAACAGACGCGACGATGGGAAGCTTGCACGTTTGTTTCGCGGCGTTGATCGCTTCGCGGATTTCGTAGAGGTCACTGAACGTTTCGATGACGATGAGATCAACCCCCGCTTCGCTCAGCGCTTGGATCTGCTCCGCGAACGCTTCGCGCGCCTGCTCAGGCTGTACTCTGCCAAACGGAGCGATTCTCACCCCCAGCGGACCCACGTCCCCCGCCACCAGCACCTCCTTGAACGACGCGGCAACGACGCGCTTGGCGAGGTCCACGCTCGCTTTATTGATTTCAACGACATCGTCTTGCAATCCGTGTTTGGTGAGTTTGAAGCGATTTGCGCCGAACGTATTGGTGATGATCAACTGCGCGCCCGCTTCGATGTACTCGCGGTGAATCTCTGCCACAGCAGAGGGATTTGTTAGGTTGAGTTCGTCGAAGCATTGATCGAAGCCGACGCCGCGCGCATGGAGCATGGTGCCCATCGCGCCGTCGGCGAGGAGGGTGTCTGTGGAAATTAAGTCAAGAAATTTTATATTGGGCATGTGATTTACACCTTCATCAACTGCTCGACGCGTGACTCGCCGACGCTGTAATACTTTGCCTGCGGATGATGGATAATAATCGCCGCGGTGGACTGTTCAGGAATGAGTTGATACGCGGGCGAGAGGCTCATGCCGAGTTCTTTTTCGACGGGCAGGAGGTCGAAGACTTTGCGATGGTCTTCCAGTTCGGGGATGGCGGGATAGCCCCACGAGTAGCGTTTGCCCTGCCCTTCGGGAATGCCAAGTTCGCGGCGGATGTGTTCGTGCAGATAGTTGGCAGTGGCTTCCGCCGCCTGGACGGCGAGTCCATGCGTGAAGTAGGCTTCGGTGTAGTCGTGAGCCGCTTGTAGTTTGTCGAAGCGTTCGGTGGCTTCCTGCCCAACCGTGACGACCTGGAAGGCGACCACATCCATTTGCCCCGATTCGACAGAAGCGAAGTAGTCGGCGAGGCAGAGGTGGTCGTCGTAGGGTTGGCGGGGGAAGTGGAAACGGGCGAGTTCCTCCCTCACCCCCGCCCCCTCTCCCGCGGGGAGAGGGGAGTAAATGACGAGGTCGTCGCCGTCGGATTGGCAGGGGAAGATGCCGTAGACGCCCTGCGGCTTGAGCCACGCTTCGCGGTCGCGCAGCGCTTCTTTCTTCATCCGTTGCAGGCGCGCGTCGAATTCGGCTTTCAACTTCTCCCATTCTTCGCCATGTGTATTCTTTGCGCCCCACGAGAGACGGTAAAGTTCGTTGATGTTGAGATGGGTCAGGACGATTTCGAGCGGCATGTCCTTCACAACGCGCACGCCGAATTTGGAGGGAGGGAGAACGAGGGGGGCAGGGGTAACGTTAGAACGTTGTAACGTTTGAACGTTTGAACGTTGAACGGGGGCGCGGCCAAGTTCCATGTCGGACTCTTTGCGGATCTGTTCGAGCAAGGCAGGTTTGCGCTCAGAGTCAATGAGCGTATCCATCGTTTCCAATCCCTCGAAGGCGTCTTTGCAGTAGAAGACGCCGGGCTCGTAGAGGTCGCCGCTTTCGGTTTGGAGGATGCGGCGTCCGAAACGGCGGTTGATGGCCGCGCCGCCGACGAGGACGGGGAAGCGGAGTCCGCGGCGGTGGAGTTCGTTGACAATGAGCGGCATCTGTTTCGAGGTCGAGACGAGAAGCGCCGAAAGCCCAATCGCGGTGGCGTTGACTTCCACTGCCTTGCTGATGATTGTCTCCGCGGGGACCTGCTTACCGAGGTCAATCACATCATAGCCATTGTTGGCGAGGATCGTTTTGACGAGGTTCTTGCCGATGTCATGCACGTCGCCATAGACGGTGGCGAGAACAACCAGCCCCTTGCTCACGCCTTCCTTCTTTTCGAGGTAGTTTTCGAGATGGGCGACGGCTTTTTTCATCACTTCGGCGGATTGCAGGACGAAAGGCAGGATGAGTTCGCCCGCGCCAAATTTGTCGCCGACCTCTTTCATGGCGGGGAGGAGGACGGTGTTGAGGATGTGGACAGCGGTTTCGTGGCGACTCGCCCTCACCCCCGCCCTCTCCCGCGGGGTGTGGGCGTTTTCCCTCACCCCTACCCCCTCTCCCATCGGGAGAGGGGGTAGGGG
>JACAEM010000020.1 GCA_013388855.1 Chloroflexota bacterium | reverse complement strand
GTCAGGATGTTGGTCACCGAGCCGGGCACGGAACCGCTCACGGTCGCCGCATGAGGCGAACCGTCATAGGTCACCGGCGAGTTCGTCACCGACAGGGTCGGCGTGGCTTTGTTGATGGTCAGTGTACCGCTCACGTAGGAAATAAATAGGTATTTATCGTCCGCACCGCCCGAACAGATGATGGGATAGGTCCCTGCGTCAGTATGCGGGCCTGAAACACCGCAGGTGGGAGGCGTATCCAGTACAGTCTCAGTGTCTCCACCCGAAAAACCATTGTATTGGAGGGTGAAAGTTGGTTCGGCATCACCGTAGGTGATGGTCTTTGAGTCGGCTGTGACGATCAGAACGTAGGCTTCATATGCGCCGATATCGCAAGCGCTCCCTTGCGGGCGTGAAGCGCCGCGCTGGTCGGTGGAGGCGCAGGTGGTGTTCACGCCTCCGGCATTGATCGCGGAGCTTCCCAACCCAAGAGCCTGGGTTTGGGTAAAACCGCCGTTATCCGCCAGCGCCGCCAGGTTGGGATCGGTGGAAATAACGTTTGTGCAGGTGGCGCCGGAGGGACAACCGCCCTGAATGATACTGTCCTTGATGGTGATCGTGCCGGTGCCATCATCCGTCATTTCCTCGAACGTGTCGCCCCATAGGATGCTGTTCTCGATCACCGGATTACTGGGAGTTGAGGTGGTGCTAAAAGTCATGTTCCGCATGCCGCCGCCGAATCCGACCGGGGCGTCGTTGCCGCTGATGGTAATATGCCTGAACGTCGGGCTGGCGCCTTCATTGAAGACTGCGCCGCCGCGGATATTGGCGTGGTTGCCGTTAAAAGTGGCATTGGTCACAACGGGGTTACTGTTGTTGTTATACATCCCGCCGCCGCCATTCGCCGTGTTGTTGCTGAAGGTGACATTCGTGAGCAGTGGGATGCTGTATTCATCCGTGGCAGGAGTCTGCGTCTGATTGTTCATTCCGCCGCCGGCGCCAGAGGTGGCTGTGTTGCCACTGAAAACCACGTCCGTCAAGACCGGGCTGGCATTCTGGGTGAACAGACCGCCGCCGCGACCGGCTGTATTGTTGCTGAAAACCACATTCGTCAAGACCGGGCTCACGTAGAAGGAGCGCAGAGTATGGTTGGTGACGAGATACATGCCTCCCCCGGCATTATTGGCGAAGTTGCCGGTAATAATCAGGTTGCTCAGGGTCGGACTGCTATCCGAGAGATACAGTCCGCCGCCAAGCGCCGTGCCAGAGTCATCATACCCGCCTGTGATCGTGAAACCGTCCAATATGGTGTCGGCAAAAACGAAATTTCCGCTCACGACATGATACACATTATCCGTCGCACCAGCGCCGCCTATCTCACCGCTCAGAACCGTGCCATTCGTGGCAGGATCCGAATTCCGCTGAGACAGGGAAGTTTCCGTGCCAGCAAAGCCGCCGTAGACGGCCACCTCATCCTTGAGCGCGAAAGTGGAGGTACGGAGCGAACCGGGGGTATATGTGCCCTGTTTGACCCAGATCTCCGCGCCGGCGGAGGCGAGTGTTGTCAATGCATATTGAAGGTCACAGGGGGTGGACCAATCCGACCCGCATGAGCCGGTGGTTGCGCCGGTTGTGGTGACGCGGTAAACCGCCCCGATTTGGAGTTTCCCGGCACCTGCCTGAACCGGGAGTACACCAGACAATCCCACGACAAGGATTAGAACAACTACACCTAACGACTTGTAACCTCTGAAAAACATAAGACTCCTTCATGAAAAGACATTTGTTCTTCCTCAATGGGGATGCCTTGTTTTCATTCATGGCATTCCGTCCTGGCAATAAAGGCGTCTTTTCTTGGAGTACATGACTAGATTTCACCCATTTGGGTACAGACAAATCAGTAGTACTTTTGCTTGACTTTCTTCATCAATTCAATAAAGAAACTGGCAGGACAGTTGTACAACTGTCCTGCCAGTTTGGATCATTACCATTTCCCTGGGAAGCCGGTCTATTGAATCGGCGTCGGGCTGGGGGTGATGGTGGAGGTAAAGGTCGCCGTCGGCGGGACACCGTTCGTGATCTTGATCACCTCATAATCAACCTTGAGATCGCCATTGGCGTTGTTCGATTTCAACTGGATGCGGATCTCCTTGCCGGACGAAATGTAGCGTTGGAAATTCGGCACTTTGAGGGAATACGCCAGCCATTCGGTCGAATTCAGGATGTTCTTCGTGTCGCCAAGTTTGACCCATTTCTTCGACTTCCAGTCATAGATCGAGAGCGTCCATACTTGGGCAGACGGCTTGGGAGCCTTGTAGTTGACCTCCAATGTCATGGAAGTGACCGAGGAGGGACTCACATCCGCCGGGAGGAAGAAGGACTGGTAACCGAGATACGCCGAATTGGGCGTCTGGAAGGTGACGTAAGCAGCCGGGTCGTCCGCTTTTCCTTTTTGCTGCAACAGGCCCAGGCTTGGGATCGAGCCGTTGGTCTTTCCTTTAGTGCTCTTCAGCGCGGTCACGTTCAACGTTCCCGGAACGGACGGCAGGGTGGGCACGATTACCGTATTCGTCGCAGTGGCGCTCGGTATCGGAGAGCCGGTCGCGGTCGGCGTGGAGGCGGATGTGTTGGTCGGGATGACGGTGGGCGTGTTGGACGGCGCCACAGAAGTGGTTGTAGCCGAGGGCAGCGGGGTAAAGGTGCTTGTGGGTCCGACTCCTGTGGTCGGCGTGCTGGTGGGCGACGCTTCAGAGGTCGGAACATTGGTTGGAGTTTCGCTTACGAGAGGCGTACTGGTCGGCGTTTCGGTGGCAGGCGTCCCTGTGATGGTCGGGGTAAAGGTGACGGTGGGCGTGCTGGTCGGGACGGAGGTGGTGGTATCGGCCTCGGCGCGCGCAATCACTTCCACTTCACCGAGCGCGGCGGCGTTCCCGTTTACCGAATTGAACTGGATGCGCACCACGCGGGTGAGCACTTCATTGAAGTTGACATTCGTGCCGGTGTCGGTCAGGGCGCCGGAATTCTTGCTCGCCACTTCGACGGTCGCGGCGGTATCGCTGAACAGGCGCACGGTGGCATCCAACACCTTGATATTGGAGTTGGAACTGGCGGGGTTATACAGGCGCACGGTGCGCACGGTGACAGGGACGGGGAAGGTCAATTGCACCCATTGCGTGGTGGGACTGCCCGACTGGCTGACCCAGTAGCGGGGGCCGGCGCCGGATACGTTCAGTTTCACACGCCGGTCATTGATTCCCTTGCTCGAGCCGCCGCCTGTCGAAGAAACGGTGACGGTCGCGCCGGTGGCAAGATTCGTCCACTGTGCGTCGGCAGGGTTGGACGGCACAGGGATCATCGTGTGACCTGCATGGCAACCCACACATCGCATCACCTGACCGGGTCGTCCGAAATTCTCTCCTGCCACATGCGCCGCGCCGGGCAATTCCATGCTCAATGCATTGCTCCCAACCAGCGGCACCGTGTACCCGGATTGGGGCTTGGTGCGGATTTGCTCGAAGAGCGGCACATTCGCCGGGGAACTGGCGGTCACCGACCCATCAGGGTCGATCAACACTTCATCGAGCAGGATGGGCCAGTCCAGGGCTTCGATCGAGCCGGTCTGCTGCGTCCGCTGGTGGTCGATGTAGAAGCGAATGGTATTCGCGGAGCCTACCGGCAGGGCATTCAGGATGTCCACATCGACCGGGGCATTGAAGTAGACGTTCAACGCGTCGAAGGTAAAGTTACCGTCCTTGTTATAGGGACCCTGCGCCAGAGGAGGCAGTTCGCTGGCAACCGTGGTGACCTTGTCGGGGATGATGGGCGGCACCGGGCGGACGCGAATCGCGCGGGCGCGCAGTTCGGTCGTGCCGGGATTGTCGTACAGCAGGGTCAAGCCGCTTCCGTCTGCATTGATGGTGTAGAGACCGTAATCCTGCCGCGTATCCTGCGCCCACGAAATGACGAGGCTTCCATCGGGCAAAACTTCCGGCTCGCCAGCGTAGTTCCCCACGTAGACGCCGTAGGAATTGGGATTCGTCCGCACAAACTGTTGGACGCTTTCATCGCGCGTGGTAATGCCGATGACGTGGGTATAGCCGTTCGGACCGCGATCATAATGACGGATGCCGCCAAAGCCCGAAGCCTCGGTCCCGTTCGTCATCGGGAAGAAGTTGGCGTAGAATGAGCCATCTGGGGCAAAGGAGCCGCCGTAGGCATGGTTGACGAGAGCGCCGTGGAATGTGGTGTTGGAACGACCAGCGAACTGCGCCAATCCGGTACCGTCCGGGTTGATGCTGGCCAGATGCCAGGAATTGCGTTCCATATTGAACTTACCGCCCGGCTCGAAACAATCCGCACCGGAGTGATTGATGGCGCACAGGCCATCCTTCATGATGTACCCGCCGGGGAACCTCGGATCGGGAATCGTACCCATGTCGTTTGTCGCCACGCGCAGGTTACGCCACCAGCGGGAATAGACGATCCTGCCCGTCAGCGGGTCCACGATGGGACGATCCGCCCCGTTACGTTCGGAGGTGATGCGGTGCAGGTTGGTGCCGTCGGCGTTCACCACATACAGGTTGCTGGTACGCGACGCACCGTACATGCCAAACGAGGGGTAGCGCGTGGAGGAGAATACCACGCGTCCATCCGGGAGCCAGGCTGGGTCGGTGTCATCGTAGCGGGAGAAACTCGAAGCGATCCCTCCAAACTGTGAGAGGTTGATGTTCCTATCGGAAAAGGTCAACTGGCGCAGTCCCGTCCCATCCACGTTGATTACGTAGAGACGCCATGCACCGGGATTGCTCATCGTGCCCCGTGAATACGAACCATTGACCAGACCGGCGAACACAATCTTCGTCGCGTCATAAGAGACATCCGGCGCGTTCACATCGATCAGGTTGAGCGAAGCCGCAGTCGGATTTGAGCCATCGACCAACACCCGCAGGGTGCCGTTCGCTTCGCGCACGATCAACTTGCCCGGCGATGCCACATGGAATCGGCTGTACGGCATCACGCCCGGCATCGATCCGCCGGACTGATAATAAACACTGCCCTCCGAGGGGATTTGGCGCGAAACGAACACGATCGCAGTATTCCCGATGGCAGGCAACGGAGCGCCTTCATCAGATCCGGCGCGTACAGTATGTATTCCGCCCGCGCTCGTTACGAGCAGGGCGATCACGGTCACACCAAAGACCAACATGCGACCCAACATACTCAACTTTTTGGTAACCATTGAGACCTCCAATTCTCCTCTGAAATATCCAATTTCTTTCGGCGAAGACTTTCAGCCCAAAAGGTTACATGGCAATCCGGTTTAAAAACAGTTTTTCAAGAGAAGAATCGCCTACGTTTTTGTAAGCCGCGCTAAAACAAAAGTACTGGGGCACCAAAGTACTACTACGATGCCCTTAGAGCCGCTAACATTTCTGCAAAGTGGATTAAGCCCGGATGAGAACAGGAAAACCTCGCATCCCACCTCAGAGACAACTGATCCCGCTGATGGATTTTCGCTACTCTGTTACATACTCCGTTAAAGCAGGCATCCGAAGCGTCATGCCTCGGATGTCTGGTTTCAGGACTTATCTTGCGCCTACGGTCCTAGCGTGGAAGTCGGCGCGGAGAAGATGCCCGGTCGCTTCGGGGTGGCAACAGGCGTCACAGGCGCGGGTGTGGCAGGAACAGAAACATACGTGATGTGAAGCGCTTCGTAATCGATCTTTGCGTCGCCGTTTGCGTTGTTCGATTTCAACTGGATGCGGATCTCGCGCCCCGGAGAAATGTATCGCTTCGGGCTGCGGATTCGGAACAGCAGGGAATTCCATTGCCCCGGGGTCGCGCCGATGGAGTCGCCCAGCTTAACCCACAAGTTCTTGCCCCAGTCGTAGATGGACCATGTCCACACTTGGGAGGCGGGTCCCTTGAAATTGACCTGCAACAGCATGGTCGAGACCAGCCGCGATTGGGTCTCCTCCGGCAGGAAGAAGGATTGGTATCCGAGGTAATACGTGGAAGGCGTCTGGAAGGAAAGGTACGCGGCAGGGTCGTCCTCCACACCGGTCTGGTCGAACAGGCTCAGGCTTGGAACGGAGCCGCCCGTCACTCCGAGTTGTGTGGTCACCGAGGCGGGAGTCAGCGCATCCGATCTCATCACAGGACGCGGTCGCGTCGGAATGGATGTCGGCGTGAGGTAGGGGGGCGGATTCGGCAGAAAAGACATCGCCACCACACCATCCAGCACATTGCTGTCGATGTTCATGGTCAACCCGCCCCAGGTTTCATTGTGTGGACCCGCGTATTGCCGGAGGCGCTGATGGTCCGCCCAGACGGTGTTTGGCATGCAATTGCCGAGCCAGTCCCAAACGCTGGCGGTGGGGTCGTAGGTATTGTTGGGTGAACCGACGTTGTAATACCAGGCGGCGATCCAGACCACATCCGGCACGTAGGCAATGGACTGGAAATCGCTCAAGCCGGTGTCGCACGCGGGGGAGGCATACACCCCTGCCAGGTTGCCGCGCGCGTGCAGCTGCGACACCCAGCCGTTCATAAAGGCTTTGACCGCACCGCGGCATTCGGTATCGGATGAACCGTAATATTCGATGTCGTAATAGACGACGGAACCGGTCGTGTCGGGGAAGGTTAACCCCAACGCCGCGAGGGTATCCACTGCGAGATTTGCCTCGGCGATCCCTTGACTGCGCGCGGTGGGTCTATCCCAACTCATCTTCGAGAAATAATTGGTGCAAGGCGCCTGCGGTCCCACCCAGGTGGGGATGAACTTCCAGCCCTGCTCAGACAGCAGGTTCAGATAATTGGAGGTCAGCGCTAGGTTATCACAGGCGCGGGCGGAACCGCCAATGTAGAGATTGACCGCTTTATACGGACTGCTCGCCGCCCATGTCTGCAATTGCCCAAGGGTGGGAATTTCGCATTTGTCGAACCCCTGACCGACCATCCGTTGGGCATTGCCCAGATCGGACAGGGAATTCAAGGTCGTCAGGCGGTCGGTGCGGAACGTGGTGATGTGCGAGGCGCTCAACGCGCCGGATGGAAGCATCACGCTCTGCCACGTCACGCCACCGTCTGCGGTGCGGAGGAGGCGGGTTGTGGAGGAGCAATTGACAGTGCCAGACGAATCATCCAGCGAAGCAACAGTGGCACAACTTGACTCGACCGACTTCGCCCACCCGGTCTCCGGCGAAATCATATCCAACGTCACGATAGAGGCAGACTGCCCGTCCTGATTGGTGAGCACACCTGGTTCGCCGTCTGCCATGCGCACGATGGAATCCGTGCCGGGGATCGTCGCGGTGAAATTCTGCGGGTCGAGGATGGACAACCCGATGAGTCCGGGCTGGGCATTCAACGTCACCTGAGCGAAGAGTGACCATCTGCCGGAGGGATCGGGTCGGTACACGTTCAGGCTGTTCACCGCGCCAACGCTCATTGTTACCAGCAAACCATCTCCATCGGAGGTCGTGGGGACGTATGCGGTGGTCTGAGCGTTTTCGATCTTTGCAGGACTGACCTCCTGCCAGTTTGCGCCCGCGTCGTCTGTCTGGAATACGCGGTCGCCGGTTGGTCCACCGACCGCCCATCCGGTCTGCGGATCGTTGAAATAAACGGTATCCGCCACCGGGAGCGCGAAGCGGCTCCACGTGTCTGCGCCGTCGGTCGTCACGAACAGCGCGCCCACACTGAAATTCGAGCCGCTGGCCTGCTTGACAGAAATCCAGCCGGTTTGCGCGTCGAACCACCCCATCTCCGCTTTTTCGGCATACGAGGCGATCTCTCCCGGCGTAAACAGCGGCAGCGCACGCGTCGACCAGGTTACGCCGTCGGCTGTGCGCGCCAGATGGAAGCGTGCGCCGCCCGCGGGATCGGGCATGCTGAACAACACCCAGCCCGCCTCCGAATCAGCGAAATAAACATCCTGCACCACTGCGCCGGACGGCAGGGTCGGAGACACATCCTTCCATGCTTGCCCCCCATCGGACGTCCAGAATATTTTTTGATCGAGCAACACCCAGCCGGTATCCGCGCCCAGCATGTCGAACTGACGGAGTTCCACCCGGCTCTGATCCTGCGCCTGAGCCGACGGTATGAAACCAACGCCAGAGGCGATCACAGCGGCTAACAGGAGGAAGCGATTTAGTTGGGTTATGCGAAGGGGAAAGCGCATTCTTTCTCCAATCTGGATGTCATTCTACCCGCTTTTAGGGATGGACCCCATCGCTAGTTGGTACCCCCGTCTCCTCCACAGGGGCGGTTGGTTCCATTTACGGAGCGTTCCCTCACCAAAAAAACAGTCCGCCTCCTGCAAAGTGGACTGTTCCCGGCATCCCTGTTATTCGGATCGATAATTGAGATCAACCACCATGTAATCAACCTTCGCGTCACCGGCGGGATTATTCGATTGCAGGCGGATGCGAAGCTCACGCCCAACAACCGAAATGACCCGGCCGGGATTCCGAATCCCGAATGTTAGCGTTTGCCACACATCCGCGCTGAGTCCGGTCGTGTCTCCCAACTTCACCCATCGCCGCATCGTCCAGTCATAGACGGACCATGTCCATAGTTGAGTGGAGGAGGCGGGTCCTTTGAAGTTCACCTGCAAATTCAGGGAGGCGATCGTCGACAGCTTGACTGTACCCGGCAGACGATAGGACAGGTAGCCGAGGTAGTTCGTCCCCGGCGTTTGGAAAGTGATGTACACAGCCGGGTTGTCCTCCGTCCCATTTTGTTCGAGAACACCCAGGGTCGGCAGTGAACCGGAAACCGATCCAGATTGGGTCCTGAGGGAAACAGGCGCGAGGATCATCGAGTGCAGAGAGGGGTCACGGTCGATAAAATACATTTCGCCGTCCGCGAAATTGCCGTTCCCCAGTCCCGCGCCGCCGAGCGGGTTACTGTCCAGGTTTTTGATGCTGTCGTCATCCACCACATCCAAGCGTAACGTGCCCTTGCCGGTCTTGATCTTTACGGTGACTGTGTAGGCGGTTCCCGTCCCACTCACATTTGCAATCCAGGCATCCACTGCACCGGTGGTTGTAAGGGCAAAATCACTGAGGTCAACCCCCGTGACTGTTTCCGAAAAGGTGACGATGAAACGGACCGTCTCGGCGCTGGCAGGGTTTGGGTCGATGTGGGTGATGGAGGAGACCATCGAGGGAACATACACCTCCCATGTGCAGGAAGCCGGTGATGGATCGACATTCCCGACCCTGTCCGTGGCATAAACAGAGAAGGTATGCTCGCCGACCTCCAGGTTGTTAAAACTTTGCGGGCTGGTACAGGCATTTTCGACGCCATCCAGCATGCAGTTGAACAGATTCCCGGTATGACTGCTGTGGAATTCAAAACTCACGTCATGCAAGACCGTGAAAGCATCAGGACAAGTCGTAATGGTTGTTTCGGGAGGGGAAATATCGTCGCGCAGTACTTCCACACAGGATGGTCGTTCGCAATCCGCAGGCGGCAACATCGGCGGGTTGGCAAGGGTGGTGGGGAAGAGATAGGCCCGGTATTTCGTGGCATATTCGTCATACCCACCCGTAGTGACATCACATTTCCAGGTCCCATCGGGGTTGATCGATGTCTTTGTGAGTCCATAAGTGGGTTTTACCCACCAACCGCTTTCGCCGGTGATTCCGGGGTAATCTGGCACATAGATGTAACAAGTCACGTAATAGTTTTTGTAGGCATCAGGCGGGATAACATTATTCACCCATCCGAGCATGGGGTCATCATTTGCATCGTTGGGGTATGGGTCAGGCAGAGGCCAGCCATAATTGGGAATATCTGTAATAAATATTGCAGGCGCCTGTTCATTTTCATACGCTCCCATATCGCAGTGGCTTCCCTGCGGACGCGTCACACCACGTTGGTCGGTGGCAGGACAGTTCGCGTCATCGCCCGCGTCAATGGCTGAGGAGCCGGGCAGGAGCGCCATGGTTCGAGTCAGGCTGCCGCCATAAGCAAGCGGTCCCGATTGGGGATTACCAGTCAGGCTGGGGCACCACAACCGTTTGGCGAAGCAGCAGGTGTTTCCACCAGATTGTTCGTATTGACGCCAATCGTCCCGAAATCATCTGTGTAACAATCCTGACCCAAGGAATTAGCAATGATGCTGTTTTTGTAATTCAAGGTGCCGGCATTGTATAAACCGCCAACTCCTCCTGAACCAATGTTATGGGATATTGTGACATTTGAGAGATTCAGCACTCCATGATTCTTCACTCCTCCTCCGATGGAAGCTGTGTTCTCGAAAAATGTAACATTGGACAGGCTCCCGGTGTTGCCATTATTGTTGTTGAGCCCGCCGCCTTCCGTAGCCGTATTCCTAATAAAAAGGCTGTTCTCCACGATCAAAGTGCCAGACAAACTGAAAATACCGCCGCCTAAACCATATCCTGCAGCAGTATTCTCCAATAATGTACTATTGAGAACCGTCAGATTACCTCTATTATAGATTCCTCCCCCATAGGATCCTGCAGAATAACCGTTTCGGATGATAAGACCATTCAACACAACCATGACGCCCGGCTCAATGGTGAAGATCCTCACTTCATCATTCCCACTAATGCTGACATGCGTCGACAGAGCGGAGCCGTCGATTGTCAGGTTCTTATTGATGACCAATGTGGATGACAACGTAATTACCCGCCCAGATAAAGCCGCGTCGAAGTTAATCGTATCACCGGGCACCGCATCGGTAATCGCCTGACGCAGAGAACCCGCACCACTGTCATTGGTATTCGTTACCGTCAACGTGGATGCAATCACAGGGCTAACCGATTGAAGCCCCATCGCTCCAACCACCAGGATCAGAGATAGAATGAAACGTATGACAGGCACAATTCGGTTTTTAGTGAACATGAGATTTCTCTCCGGGAAGATGAATATTCTTTCCACCGTGTTGTCTGATTTCGCCAATCCGCCTAGACAAACCTTAGTATAAGCCTTCAATTTTCAAAACGCAAACTAAGGACTGTCACAGTTTGTTACAACGAAAAAGCCCGCCTATTGCCAGCCTGGATATTGATCCCTTGGTTTGCTCATCATGAACGACACCTGACCCTCTATGGCTTCTCCAACCCATGCTCATTCAAGAACTTCTCATCAGCCAGAATATCTTCTGTCCTCCCATCCGCGACAATGCGACCATCGTCCATCACAATCGTGCGGGGAAATAATTCTTCGACCAGCTTCATATCGTGCGTGGAAACCAGCATCGTGATTGGCAATTCACGCAGTAAATTGATGAGCGTCCGGCGCGCACGCGGATCGAGCCCTGCCGAGGGTTCATCGAGCACTAGGATCTGCGGGCTCATCGAAAGCACGGTGGCGATGGCGATACGCTTTTTCTCCCCCACGCTCAGGTGATGCGACAACCGGTCGCGAAAACCGGACATCCTCACCGCCTGCAGCGCAGACTCCACGCGCGCAACGACTTCATCCCTTGGCAGGCCCATGTGAAGCGGACCAAACGCCACATCCTCGAACACCGTCGGCGAGAAAAGTTGGTCGTCCGGGTTTTGGAACACGAGTCCCACCATTGCACGGATGGCAGGCAGATTGTCACGCGAGAGGCGTTTCTCTCCCACGATCACATCGCCGCGCTTCCCGGTCAAAATCCCATTCAGGTGCAGCATCAGAGTCGACTTCCCCGCCCCGTTCGGTCCCACCAACGCCACCTTGTCGCCGGGACACATTGCAAACGAAACGCCGCGCAGGGCTTCATGTCCGTCATGATATGAAAAATATAAATCGTGAACCTGTAAAACGTTTGTCATAGCCATCCAACAATCTGGAACAACAGAAGCAGAATCAACGCGAACACCGTTGTGGAATAATCGACGCGCCGGAGCACATGCGGATTCATCGTCTGCATGTGACCTGTGTAGCCGCGCGCCAGCATCGCGTTGTAGACGCGGTCACTGCGTTCGTAGCTCCGCAGAAAAAGTTGACCTGCCATGTTCCCCGCCACGCGCGCGCGCCATGCCACGCTCCCGCCGGACCTCATGCCTGGCGCACCAGCCGAACGCGATTCCCTCGCCCGGAGCAGGCGAAAGACTTCGTCCGCCAGTACGAAGAGATAGCGATAAAGGAACGCGATGATTGTGGTGAGAATGGACGGCACTCGCAGATGCTCGAGCGCGTGGATGATATCAGGGAAGCGCGCTGTTGCCACGAGCAGGATCGCCATCTGCACCGACAGCCACGAACGGACAAGGATGCTCAGGAACCGCAGAAGCCCCATATCGGTGATGGTCAGGTCCCAGAAAAGGAAATGAAACGCAGTAAGCGGCTTTCCCGGAATGGAAAAAAGAACTGTGACCGCCACGAGCGCAAAAGGCAATGCTACGAATGATCGTTTCAGGGTGAACGCAACACCAAGATTCGAGAATGCATTTGCGAAGAGCAGGAAGACCCACGAGAAACCAAACGCCAGCCACGCGCCGTCGGGCAGGAGGGTGTTCGAGAGGATAAAGCCGACCGTCACCACGACCTTCACGCGCGGATCGAGACGATGAACGAAGCTCTCTGTTTCGTGGTAACGGTCAAAGGCATCGAAGTGCATGGGAGGTTATGATTTTCGGTTTGTCACCTGTGCTTTGTTTTGCAGGGAACGACCCGCCAGTATGGCCAGTCCCAGCACCACCAGGACACCGATGGCGCCTGCAGCAATGGTCGAGACGGGTGTCTCGCCGAGGAATGGCAGGGTGTAATCGGGGATGACCTCATAAGGCGCGGACTGTCCGCTATCGATGAAGCCCATGTCAATCGCCACGCGCTCCAGTCCGTCGGGGTCGCCGGAGGCGAGCGGAGATAGCAGGACAACGATCAGGGAAATGACCACACCCACGATCACCCAGCCGCGTCCACCTTCCGAGGAGGCGGAACCCTTCCCCAACAGATCGGGGCGGGATTGCAGGATGAATCCCAGCGCCGCGACCGTGATCAGCGCCTCGCCCACGCCGATCAGGGCGTGTACACCCAGCATGGCAGGGATGATGACCTGCAAATCGGCGTTACCGCTCAACCAGATCTGCAGGGAGGTGGACAGCGCACCCGCCATGACCGAAAGCCAGGCGGCAACGCCCGCAACGGTCAGCTTCACCACACGGCTCCCACCTGCCACAGCGCGGTAGAGTCCATAACCAATGGCGACTGTGATCAAGCCCATATTCAGAATGTTCGCGCCCATCACGAGCAGACCGCCATCCTGGAAGAGCAATCCCTGCACGGCGATGACCGCGGTCATCACCAGCATTCCCGCCCACGGACCGAGCGCGATGGCCGCCAGCGTGCCGCCGAGCAGGTGTCCGGAGGTGCCGCCCGCCACCGGGAAGTTGATCATTTGTGCTGCGAAGATGAACGCCGCCATGATGCCCATCAGCGGGACCTGTTTTTCGCCAAGAGACTTGTTGGTGTGCGCGATTGCCACGCTGAGTGTAATCGCAGTGATCGCCCAGCAAATTAATGAAACGACAAGATTCAAAAAGCCATCCGGAATATGAAGAGGGGCAGGTGAGTAATGCATCGTTTTCTCCTTTGTTATTTTGCTTGACAATTCGGGCACACTCCGAAAAAAGTCACATGGCTGTTGATACTGCGATAGCCGCTGGTTGTTTCCAACAGCCGATATAGACTTTCGAGCAGGGTATGTTCCACCTCGACCTCGCCGCCGCAATCCCGGCAGACGATATGATGATGATCGTTCCCGGCCATCTCGTAGGTCAGGTGACCGCTGGAGGAAAAGGAGGGGCGCACCAGAGCAATATCGGCAAGGAATTCAAGGGTGCGATACACTGTCGGTTCGGTAAGACCCGGCGCTTCCAATCGTGCTTTTTTATAGATTTCCGCCGGGGAGAGGTGAGTCTCCGCATGACGGAGTACATGCAGGATTGCCATGCGCTGAGGGGTCATTCTGTACCCGCGGGCGCGGAGTTGGGGGGCATATTCCAAAGCACAGGTCATATATATCCTTATTGCAAGTTTTTACAACAACTTATAGTATACATAGCTGTCCCCATTCTTACATTAAAAAAGCCAGCAGAGGTCTGCTGGCAGGAGGGAAAGGCAGTCGATATAAGGCGAAGTTGAATCAAGTCAGATAGGTTTGACCGAGGAACAAAACATTTTGCCTGACTCTTAAACGGTTGTTTTCCACCGTCCCTCTCATGATACTTGGGAAAAATTTGTCGAGCGAGATCATCGGGTGGCTGTCAAACACAATCGACAAGAGCCTCTTCCTCAATCATAGTCTTCACCCACTCTCATAAGCCGACCCAGAACGTATGCATTAATCTCTTAAAGCTCTGCCCGTCAGATGCAAAAACACCGCTTCGAGGTTTGGCTCGCGGATGTCAATCGAGCGGATCTTGATGCCGCGTTCATTGGCTTTGCTCACCACTGCCGCGAGGATGTTTTCGGCTTGCGGCGTGATGATGGATACTTCATGGTCTGTGGCGTTTGCTTCCAGAACGTCTTTGATTCCTTTGAGCGATGCGGCAAGCGCGTTGGCGTCTTCGTTTTCGCCGATGTGCAGAACGAGCGTATCGGTCTGACCGACCTGCCTGGTAAGTTCGTCCTGCGTACCGAGCGCGATGAGTTCCCCGTGGTCAATGATGCCGACGCGGTCGGAGAGTTCCTGCGCCTCTTCCATGTAGTGCGTGGTGTAAAGAACTGTCATGCCCTGCCTGTTGAGGTCTTTGACCGTGTCGAGGATGGCGCGGCGCGATTGTGGATCAATGCCGACGGTGGGCTCGTCCATGAAGAGCAGACGCGGCTTGTGGAGCAATCCCACGCCGATGTTGACGCGGCGCTTCATTCCTCCCGAATAGGTTTTGACCCGGTTTTTGGCTTTATCCACCAAACCAATCTGTTCCAACACCTCGTCCACGCGGCTGTGGAGGGACCTGCCGCTCAAGCCGTACATCTGCCCCCAGAAGATGAGGTTTTCGCGGGCGGTCAGGTCTTCGTAGAGCGCAATCTCCTGTGGTACGACGCCGATCACCTGCTTGACTGCCATCGGGTCTTTGGTGATGGAATGCCCTGCAATGGTGGCATCGCCTGAAGTGGGTGTGTAGAGCGTGGAAAGCATCGAGATGGTGGTGGTTTTCCCCGCCCCGTTGGGTCCGAGCAGGCTGAAAATCTCCCCTTCTTTGATTTCGAAAGATATTCCCTTGACGGCAGTGAAGTTGCCATAGTTTTTGACGAGGTTGTGGACTTCGAGGATATTGGGCATGTGACCTCCTGAAATTGAGAACCATAGACAGTATACGTCATTTCAGGTTGAGGGTTTCAGAAGAGTACCCCTCACTCAGTCGCGTTCAGCGCATCCAAAAATAATTGCTCAAAGCGTTCACCGTCGGCATTAACTGCCACGCGGATGGATGCGCCGTTCTCGCTCGTCAAGGTTTGTCCGCTGTTTCTGCCTTCTTCCTCGATCACAACGAGTGCTTTGGTTTCGAAAGCCGCCAGCGAATTATCGGTCAAAATGGCGGCGGCAAGCGGATCCCAAAAATAATAGCCGCCCGACCGAATGAAGTCATAATACTCTGTCTTGGTCAGCAAGTCGAAGACGAACCTCGCTTCCGGCGTCTGGCGATCGTTCTTGAGCCGTTTGACGAAACTCTCTGTCACCGGGGCGTGGTTGGTGGCGTCCAATGGAATCAGGATGATGAGAAGGCCGGATTGGAAGACCAGCGCGGCGGCATGAGGGTCTATATAGATGTTCCAATCGGCAAAGGGATTGTCAATGTCAGCATTCGAGAAACCCACGTTACCGGGCACATCCACTGCGCCGCCCATGATGTAGATCATCTCGATTTTATCCTTGAGTTCAGGTTCTGCCTGTAAAGCCTCAGCCAAATTGGTCAGCGGACCCAGCGTGAGGATGGTCATTTTGTCAGGAGAAGATTGAAGCGTAATGGCGAGCAGTTCAACAGCGGATTGAGGCGAGGGAGAAGACGGGTTATCTGGGAGGGTGAGCCCGGCTAATGCATCCACCCTCTCGCGCCAGGCGGCTGGAAAGGTATGGTTCCCCTGCAAGGGCGTTTCGCGCCCACAACTGACGGGGATATCCGGCTGTCCTGCCAGGGTGGTGAGGCGCATGGCATTTCTGACGCCCGACTCGCAATGCGCCTCCCCCGCACCCGTTATCGTAATGGCTTTCACGCTGACATCGGGACGATTGAGCAGATACAGGATCGCCATCCAATCGTCAGCCGCCATGTCGGTATCAATGATGACGGAACGCGGCGTACCCGTGAATGGTGTGGGTTTCGGCGTCGGTTGTGCTCCGCAAGCCGCGAGAATGAGCATCAGGCTGAAGGCAAGGATTTTTCTGACCACTTCGACCTCCTATATCCTGCTTCAAGTTTGCAATGTGTCCCCTCTACTGTAATCGGTTGCACTGTTTCATTATCTCCCTTAACCTGTCATGTGGCAATGCCTTCACGGAAAAGTCCTTATGCCCCGTCATATCCTCCGCCGCAACCATCGAGTTGATGATGGCTTCCTCGGCGGCAAAGATCGAAGCCGCAAACAACGGATTGAGATGGTCATTATCGAGCGCGCGTAATTCAACCACCTGCCTATTGCCTTGAAGCGCCGTATTGGGATTGGCGGTAGAGAACGCGAGGAAAATATCCCCCGAACCGTTGCCGCCTAGAGACCCCGTGCGCGCCATGCCCAGCGAGGCGCGTTTCGCAATCCGCTTGAGTTGATGCGGTAAAAGCGGCGCGTCGGTCGCAAGGACGATAATCAGCGACCCGCTGTCCTGCGTATACGGATTTTCTCCATCCGTCCACACGGGATCTTCCTTGAGGTGATGTCCCACAGGGACTCCTGCAATCGTGAGCTGATACCGCGCGCCGAAATTGGTTTGCGCGAACGCGCCGATCGTCCACCCGCCGAGTTTTTCGGGAAGTTTGCGGGATGATGTTCCGCTGCCGCCTTTGAATTCGTAACAGATCATTCCCGTCCCGCCGCCGACGCTTCCCTCCTCAACCGGACCTGATTCCGCGTTCTCGAGCGCTTCCCACACGTGAGCCGGCTTGACGAAGAAACCGTTCATGTCATTGAGCCAGCCGTCGGCGGTTTCCGCCACCACCGGACACGACCAATGCTGAAACATTTTCCCCTGACTTGCCTGCCAATCAATAATCGCATCGCGCACGACTCCCACCGAATGTGTGTTCGTGAGCCCAATGGGACCTTCGAGAAACCCACCCTCTTCAACCCAGGCGGAGCCCGTCATTTCGCCGTTGCCGTTGAACGGAAACCATGCCGCAAAAACGGGATCGTGATTCGATTTTCCTCTCGGATGGATAATCGTCACTCCGGTACGGGCTGACTCCCCTTCGATGACGGTCGAATAACCGACGGTCACTCCGTCCACATCGGTGATGGCGTTATATTTTCCGGGTATTCCTTCAAAGGGAATGCCGAGGTCGCGGGCGCGGGGTTTGGACATGGGGGCTCCTTATTAATGAGGAAACAGTGCTCAGTATCGCTTTACTGGCATTCTTTGGCAATCGTCACCAGTTGCGATGCAATGCTGTGTATGATCTCATCCGGTGCGCCGTCCACAGCTTTGGATTGGACGCGGGTATCGATTTCATCGTTGACGTAGTCCACGACCACGAAGTTTTCGAGTGTAAGGGCGATCTCAGTGGTGAACCAATCCAGCCTGCAGATGGAAGCGATACGGCGGGTGATTTCATGAAGCGGTGTAAGTTCATAGCGACTCTCCTCAGATGGTGTGACCTGTGCATAAACATGCGTAAGCGGATGCCACCAGCAGGGATAGGTCTTGCCAACAGCATAAAACACACGGAACCAGGCGGGGCGCCCCTGAATGGTGCGTGGTGTGACCGTGGATTGGAGCAGGTATTTTTGCTCAGGGAATTGCATACGAGCGCGCATGACCTGGTCAATGGAGAACGCGCCGAGGATGACGCCCTCTCCGCCGCCTTCGTTGGATGGCTTGATGACAAATTGGTTCCCTAGCGGCGTCAAATCCAACTCAGGCAGGACAGGCTGTTCGAGAAACGGGGAAAGCAGGATCGTATAGGGAGTGGTGATACCCGCTGTGATCAGTTCCAGGTGCATCGTGGCTTTGTCTTCGGACCATTTGGAAAGTTCGGCAGGGTTGATCCGTTTTTTGTTGTATTCTTTTGCCCAGCGCTGGATGGGAAGGAAACGGTCGTCGCCCTGGGAACGGTCGAGCAGGGTATTGAAGGTTCGTTCACCTTTATACAGCGCGGCAATGGATTCGAGCAGGGTGTCGGGTGTGATCTGCCAGAGAGTCAATCCCTGTTCATGGCAGGCCTTTTCGACAAAGTGGACGAAGTCAATATCATATTCCCAATACCAGGGGAGGCAGAGGTCGAAGTGCATGGAAGAATTGTAAAGGATGTGGGAAGAAGGCGGAAGGAGAAGATGAGGGGAGAGAAGAGGAATTTGGTCAGAGGCAGGTTCCGGCTGAGAAGGAAGCGGGGGGTGTCAAATGAAACGATGGACGCGCCGAAACCGCGTCCATCGTTTGTTATTGGTTGTACTCTTGAGTGTGGGTCAGGGTGTATAGGTCACATTGACAGCGATGTAGTCGAGATAGAAGTCACGTGATGTGTTATTTGATACATCGATGACGCGCACACGGAAGTTCGCATTGCTGAAGTCGTTTGCAGTCCAGGTGCGCCCCCATGTGTTGGTCGTGCCGCCCAGGGTATAAGCGGCTTCACTGGTGCCCAGGTTGCCTGTGCTCTGTGCGGTTGTCCAATTGGTTCCACCATCCCAGGAGAACTGGACATAGATTTGGCGCGTGCCACTTGCGCGGTCTGCGCGGGCGTCCACACGGACCTGGATGCCATTGATCGTTGCGCCAGCCGGGATGTTGAATCCATAGTTATAGAAGACATGCCGGTCTTTCTGCGAGCTGGTATAGCTGGTGCTTGTGCCGGTGCCGCTGTTCACATCGCTGGCAAAGACGCTGTCATTGGCATAGGCATTGGAGGGATTGGTTTGATAACCGTTATTATCGCCTGAGCCGGATGTAACAGCCGCGTTGGCAGACGGAGACAGGAAACCCGTGCTGGTGGTAGGGGCCGGGGTGTTGGTGGGTGTGGGTGTGACGGTCGCGGTGGGTGCGTTCGTCGGTGTGTTGGTGGGACCCGGCGTCGGCGTGGGACCGGTGCCGAGTGTGCCGCCATCCACAACGAGGGCAAATTTCTGCGGACCGTTCGGGATATTGAAGCCGTTGACCGTTATGGTGTAGGTACCAGCCGCGGGCGACTGGATATAGACATTCTCGACATTGTTGCGGCGGTCGGCGGAACCACCGGTCGTGCTCCAGCCGCCGGAGAATACGTTGCCGCGGAAGGTGCCACTCGGACCGGAAACTGTGAGATCAAGGTCGTTGACGAGAGTCACGGTGGCAGTATCAGTGGAGGGATAATCGGTCCACACGACGGTGACTTTGAGCGGACCGCCGGTGGTGGTCACCTGGAAGACGGCGTTGCCGCCCGTGCTCAAGCCGGCACCTTCGTCCACATATTGGATCGTGCCGTCGGTGGCGGCATCGAGATTGATACGCCCCCACCCCTCGTGGTTGTTCGGGATCGGGAAATCGTTGTCGTTGACGCCATCATTGTTCTCATCCGCAATATCCACTGCCGAATTGATGAGTGTGGCTTTGACGAGCGCCGCGGTGGCATTGAAACCATATGCCTTGCTATAGTAATCCTTTACCACAGCTGCGCCGCCTGCTGTGAGCGGGTTGGACATGGACGTGCCGCCCATATATTTGTAATACGAATTGTAGGGGAAACCCCAGCCATCGTACTGATACGCGCCATTTTGCGGATTTGCAGAAGCATCATAGCCCTGCTGGTACAGATCAGAATACGCAGAAAGGATCCATGTGCCGGGAGCGACGACATCGGGTTTGATACGCCCATCGTCGGTGGGGCCGCGGCTGGAGAACGCCGCCATCTGATTGGAGTTCCCCGCGGCAGGGTCGTTGTTGAGCGGATTAGCAGGATAGTCGCTGGGCCAGGATGTGCCATACGTGGCAATTACGTTGAGTCCGCTCTGCGAGGCACAGGTGGTGTACGAAAGCCCCGTATCGCACGGGAAGTTATCGGGGCGTTGGTTTTCGCTTGCGCCCACGGTGATGACATTTTTCGATGTGCCGGGCGAACCGATGGAATCGTTATCGACTACACCATCACTATTGGCATCGATGCCTTCATTGCCAGCCGAGAAGGTGATGACCATGTCACGGTTGTTCCATACGAACGTATCGGTGTTGACGCTGTCACTGGTGTAATCGCCTGCCACCGCCGCTCCCCATGAATTGGAATGGATGCGCGCACCGGCATTATAGGCTTGTGAATACAAGTTCTGCAAATTACTCGGCAGACCGGTGAGGTAATAGCCGTTGGTATATCCATACAAAATCTGACAAATCGTAGAGATCGTTGCGTAATTTTCGGTCGATTGGAAGACCAGTTGCGCCGCCGGAGCGGAGCCTCTCCCCAACCCGCTGGCTTCACCAGCGCTCAAGACCGAACCGGCGGTATGCGTGCCGTGCCCCGAATCCACATCAATCGAACCATCATTGGTGATGGATTGGAAACAACCACCAGCTGAACCCGGCCAGTTGTAAATGGCAGTAACACGCCCGTTGATATCGCGGTGGGCAGTGGTTGTCGTCCCGCCGCCGAGACCGGTATCGGCAACCGCCACGATCTGGGTCGAACCATCATAACCGCGCGAGTTGGCCGCGGTCGCACCGATAATGTCGCGGCTGGCATCATTGGCGGGAGGTGCAGCCGGCGCTCCACGCGGGACAATAAACGTCTCGTTCAAATAGAAATTGCTGATGGATGCCACATCTTCCACATTCGCAACAGAATCCAACAACGCGCTGTTCGCGGCAATCAGTGCTATATCACCATCCATCGCCAGGATCTGCGCGCCGGCGCGCTGGATAAGACCGCGAGCCGCCGCAAAATCAGACCCTCGTTCGAAGCGGACGATATACACGCGCGTAACACTATCACGCATCACGCCCGCCTGGAATTTGAATCTGCCTTCGAAGGGCAGCACCACGCTGACGAAGGACTGTCCCGCCACCTTCTGCGCCACGCCGGGACTCATCCGTACTTTGAACGCAAAGTCGGGGATGTAATCCAAAACCTCCGCGCCCTGAGCGGTGACGGCATCCTTCCATGACTGTTCGACTGGACCTTCAAACTGAACGATATAGTATTTTCCCCCGTTTGCCGCCAGATTGCTTCTGGCGGGAACGATGATTCCGCTTTGCAAGCGGAGTGGCGCAGGTTGAACCGGCTTCCCTGCTGGGGCCATTGCCACCGACCCCAACAACAGGGTCAATATCGCAACGGCAGAAACAAGATACCTGAACGCTTTGCTCATACACACCTCTCCTCAAAAGTGGTCAATATGGAAAAACGTTGATCTACGCAATCAACGCCTAGCACGGGGTCGGTATCGGACTTATCTTGTCGGGTTCTACAGAATGGCAGGATTTTACTCCTGTTTATTCATGTGTCAATGATTTCAGTCGATCAGTGCAGTTTCAAAAAGATGGATTCATACAAATCTTTTATGGCCATAAACGCGCCAAAGCAGTTACAATGGGCAGACTATCAAAGAAAGGATTCTCAATGAGCAAAGATTCGGTGCAAAATGGCGTTGTGGTTTCGATGGAATATACATTGAAGGTCGATGGTGAAGTGATCGACTCCTCCGAGGGACAGGAACCGCTGGAATTTCTCACGGGGCATGGAAACATTATCTCCGGTCTGGAGCGCGAAATGATCGGCATGAAGGTTGGGGATAGCAAGGATGTGGTCGTTCTTCCCGCGGATGGGTACGGCGAATATGACGAGGAGGCATACCTGGATGTGCCTCGGGGTCAATTTCCGAAGGATATGCAGGTGGAGGAAGGCATGGAACTGACCGTGCGCGATGATTCGGGTCAGGGGCGTTATGCGCGGATCGAATCGGTCGAAGGGGAAACGGTTCGCCTGAACTTTAACCATCCGCTGGCTGGAGATGAGTTGCATTTCAACGTGAAGGTGGTCAATCTGCGCGAACCAACCGCCGAAGAACTTGATCATGGTCATGTCCACCAAGGTGGACACCATCACTAAAACGAAAATCAGTCCCGCCGTGTGGCGGGACTACTTGTTTAATCACCCGAATTCGGGGTAAGCCTTTGGGGGCTTATCCCGAACTGACATTTAATCGGAAACCGCCGGGACGGGTTGTCCTTCTTTTGGCGCGGGGGCAAATTCCGGTCTTGCGCCGAGGCGGAGGTGAAGCGCGTAGTAGGCGAGTACGGATAGTCCGCACAAGGCTCCACCGATGAACCAAAGCAGATTCGGGTTGAAGTTATCCAAGATATAGCCCGCCGCGCCGGGCCCGATCGTCGAGGGGATCGCCCAGGAAAGCCCGAAGATTGCCATATAACGTCCGCGCATGGTTTCAGGGGCAAAGTTTGCGGCGATTACCTGGCTGGTGGGCACAACGATCATCTCACCGATGGTAATGATGACGATGTTCAGGGCAAATAGAACGTAGACGGCAACCACGCCGAACAACGCGAAACCGATCATGTAGAAGACTGTGCCAAATGCCATCATGAGGAACGGCGGGCGGACCTTGATCAGGCGCGAGACCCAGAATTGAAAAAGCACAACTGTGATGGCGCTGGTGGTCATCAGGAAACCATACCCGCTGGGGTCGATGTCGTGACTGTCGCGCAGGTAGACAGAAAGCGTACCGTACATCTGTTGATAAACAATCAGCATCAACATGCTCGCCACCATGAACGCCATGAAGGCAATATCCTTCAGGACAACGCGATACCCGACCACAGTTTGCAGGAATGATTCACTCACGGCATGTGCGTGCGCTTCGGGCTTCGTTTCAGGAATGGTGCGGAAGATGATGGCGGCAACCACGCAACTGATCACAGCGTCGATCACGAACAGATAAAAGAAATTGATATTCGCGACAATGCCGCCAATGGTGGGACCAATCATCCATGACAGGTTACCAACCACGCGCAGGATACCAAATCCCTCCTGACGCTGATGCTCCGGCAGGATGTCCGCAATCATCGCGTCATGAGCGGGATGTGCAACGCTGGAAAGCAACCCAACGACGATCATTAATGGATACAGGGCGTTGAGGTTGTCCACGAGTCCAAAAGTCAATGTACTGATGGCGCTGAAGATGAGACCGAACAGAATGAGTTGTTTGCGCCCGAACTTATCGGTCAGCGCGCCGCCGACAGTTGACCCAATCAACCCAAACAGCGACGACATCCCCAGCAGGATGCCCGCCTGGGTCATACCGACGTTGAATTTCTGTGTGATGTACAAAGCAAAGAATGGGAAGAGGAGCGTACCTCCGATACGGTCGATGAAACTGACACCGACAACCACCCAAAACAAACGCGGGAACTCATGATAAATCTTGTTGAGGCGGGTAAACATTCATCTCCTTTCCAATGGAAGAATAAATTGTAGCACACATGTTCTATTCTGTATAGTGGAATTCCGCTTCCGCCTGGATCTAATGCTGTCCCAGCGTTCCCAGAGTCCGCACCCGCCGTTCGAGCGAGTGGAATGTTGCAGTGCCGATCCAAAGCATAACAAACATGAAGACGACCAGCAAAACCATTTCCCATTGCAGAGGCAGGATGGTATTCGTTCCGATCAAATGCGCGCGCACGGCGTCCAGACCGTAAGTCAATGGCAGGGCGAGGGCAACAGGAAGCAGGAAGCGCGGCAGGGCATTGACCGGGAAATTCGAGCCGGAAAAGATCTGCACGAGAAAACTGCTCACATCTACAAGCGTATTTGCCTCGCGCAAAAGCATGACCAGCGCTGCGAACGCAAAACCAAATCCGTAGAGTCCCAGCATCATCGGAATGATTGGCACAAAGGCTTTCAACACATCGCCCGATGCGCTGAACCCAAAGATCAACCCGCCAAGGAGCAACATTCCCATGGACGTGATCGCCGTGACGATCAGGTTGGTCACAGAGTGAGCGACCAGGATAAGCAAGCGCGGGATGGGTGTCAGCCAGTTGGATTCCATCACACCCGAGTCCATGTCGTTCTTGAGAGCGTAGCCCATACCCCAGAACACGGCATTAATGAAACTTTCCAGCACGGTGCCGAGCAAAATAAAGGACATGAAATCGGTGGTCCCGCTGTATTGCGAGAAGCCGATGGCCTTGCCATCTACGCTGAAGGCCTGCCCCATGAAATAGACCGGGGCAATCCAGATTAATGGCTGAAATATCTGCGAAACCGCGTTCAGCGGATAACGCCAGTATTGCTTCCAATCCTTGCGGATGAGCGCGTATAGTGCGCGCAAGTGGGATGTGAGAGTGGGTTGGGAAAGCGGCTGTGTTTGCATGGTCAATTCCTAATATTGTCCGATTGCGCCGGTCTGGCGGGCGCGGCGTTCCATCATACTGAAAAGCAAATAACCGACAGCAAGCCAGAAGGCTCCAAAGAGAAGCAACATTTTCAAGTCGAACGCAATGGCGCTAAAGCCTTCCGTCGAAAGCGCTGCAGTTCGCATGGCGTGAATGATGTAGGTCTGCGGCAACCACTGCGAGACCGTTTGCATCCAGCCTGGCAGTATCGCCAATGGGTATGTGATACCGCAAAAGATCATCACGACGCCGCGCACCAAAAACACGAATGCGTTCGCCTCTTTCATGGTGATGACAACGCTGGCAAATGCAAAGCCGAGTCCATACACCGAGGGGATGGCTGCAAGGATCACTAGCAATGTCAGCCAAAGACTGCCATCAAAATCCACCTTGAAGAGGAATGCATATTCCAGCCCAGAGACCAGCATCAGCATGAACATCGAGACCATCTGCGGGATGCTGCTCCCGAGCAAATAAGCGAACCGCCAGGTGGGGGAAAGCCAATTCGATTCGAGCGTCCCCCGCATCTGTTCATTGCGGAGCGAATATCCCACCGCCCACAACACGATGTTCTGCCACATCCAGACCATCGTTCCAACAGCGATGTAGCCGACATATTCATTCAAACCGGTGGTATTTTGGAAGGTTGTCAGCCCACTGCCGTCAATGCCAGAAAGCGCTCGTGCTGTCAGGATATATCCCATCGGGAAGATGACCGGCCAGATAAACATGGCAATGATCCACGACGGGTAACGGACGAAGATCGTCCACTCACGGCGGACCACTGCCCACAACGCCTGGACATCTGCAAAGAAACCCGGAACTGCCAAAGAGCGAACGTTCATTTCAGACCTCATGCCTGCCTCCGTTAATCGCGCAACGCCTTGCCTGTCAGGTGGATGAACACATCCTCCAGCGAAGGTTTGACGATATTCATGTTGACCAGCCGCGTGCCGTTCCCGCTGATATGCTCCACGATTCGCGGGATGGCGGTGCGGCTGTTGTGCGCCTGCATGTTCACCTCCCACAGGTCGGCTTCCCCCTGTCGGCGCGTCATCAGATTCTCGATGCCGTTGATGCTTCTGAGTTTGTCGCCCAACTCGTCGTGCCAGCCGGTCACCTCCAGTTTGATCACTTCCTTTTGCTCAATGCGACGCTTGAGTCCGGCGGGTGTATCGAGCGCAATAACCTTTCCCGTATCGATGATGCCGATACGGTCGGAGAGTTGATCCGCCTCTTCCATGTAATGAGTCGTCAGCAGGATGGTATGCCCCTCCTGCTTGAGCTGTGCAATCAACTCCCGGAGGTTGCGAGCCGCCTGAGGGTCCAGACCGAGCGTAGGTTCATCCAACAGGAGGATCGGCGGGCGGGCAAGCAAAGCTTTGGCAATGGCGATTCGCTGACGCATCCCTGTCGAATATTTCTCGACCAGTTCATTGGCGCGATCTTTAAGTTCCATGCGCTCGATCAATTCATCCACGCGTTTTTTCGCCACCGCCGCTGGAATGTGATAGAGCGCCGCGAAATATTCCAAATTTTCACGCCCGGTCAATTTCCAATAAATGCTTCGTTCGCCTGCAAGCACCGTGCCAAGACTGCGCCGTACATCGTTTGCCTGCTTGACGATATCGTATCCATTCACGCGTGCCGTGCCGCTCGTGGGTTCAAGCAACGTGCATAACATGCGAATCGTGGTGGATTTTCCCGCGCCATTTGGACCGAGTAAACCAAAGATCTCACCGCGCTGAATTTGGATGTCGACCCCGTTCACGGCGGTGAACATGGCTTTGGGCTCCTTTTTCCAAAACTGCCAACGCTTCTTCTTCGGACCGGAGGCTGATCCGCTTTCGAGGGGCTTATCCCCTGTCCCTGGGCGGGCGGGGAATTTCTTGATGAGTTGGTGGGCTTCCACAGCAAGGTCAAGCATGAGATTTCTCCTTTTTAATTTAGGTAAAGTTCAAGAAACAGAAATTTCTATTAAATAAATTCACATTTATGTCCATAAATATTTCATATATTACAATAATAATTTATAAATGTCAATATCAATATTAATAATTTCAATGTCGGTTTTATGATTTTTAAAAAAAGAAACCCCGCCACGGCGGGATTTTGAGATTCGGCAATTATTCTACATTCGGCACAGGTTCCGGCGGAGGATGTGTCCTCATCCTTAAAAAGAACAGAAACGCAAGAGACATACCCGCCAAGGTAATCGATAATACGGTCGTCATGGTTTGCGGCCCTGTGGCAACGAACAACTGCCCGATGAGCCAAGGCAGGAGCATACTCCCCGCCCCGGAACCAACGAGGAACCAACCCGTGACCGTCCCTGTGACCTGCATCCGCTCCCCCGCCAGCATGAGGAACGTCGGGAAAACAGATGCTATCGAAAACCCCAAACCTACAGTGCCGACCCTAAGCGCCAGGCTGGAATCCTTCCACAACACCATGATGGCAATACTAATTGCACAACCGACGATGTCCATAAAAAGGATTGTCTTCGAACGCAGGCACGTCGAAATCCAAATGCCAAGCAATCTGCCGAAAGTGAATGATCCCCAAAATGCAGAAGTCAGCCGGGCGGCAGTGATATCGGTTTCAAGGTTGAGAGTGAAAGCATACGTATAAATCCAATTTCCGAATCCGAGTTCGAGACCCACGTACAGAAAAAAAAGAATCGCCATGACCACAACAGGAAGCAGAGAAAATGGCGCCTTCCTGACTTCGTCAGCGACTCCATGTTTGGGCTCAGGCAGGAACCATAACCAAATCATAATCGGCACACAGACAATCGCAAAGAACCAGTACAACCAATAAATATCACCGGTCCACAACAGGGCTTGTGCAAACACCAACGGCGCAACCAGGGAGCCGATGCCGAAAAAAAAGTGCAGTCCATTCAGGAATGGACCGGCTCTCTTGCCGTGTATCCATAGGAGCAGTGTATTACAGCCAACATCGAGAATGCCAGCCGACAGTCCGTTAAAAAGCATGGCGAACAACAAAACCGCAAGCGAGCGCGCGGCGGGGATAAGCGCACAAGTGACGGCCATGATTGTGAGTGTAATGAACATCAAGCGATGACTGGAAAACCGATCAAAAGCCCGCCCGCCCAGAAAGGAACCGATCAAATATCCGAACGAACTGAACACAAAGACAAGGCTGATATGTTCCAATTCACTGGCGGTATGTTCGGCAAATTTAAGCAGGCTGGGGCCACTGGCGGCGGTGGTAAGTCCCAGAATGATGAAAGACAGGTAGTACACGGCTGTTGAACTGTATGCCGTCAATCGTGTGTATTGTATTGTAGGCATAGGGGAAAGATATCCTAATGAGAAGGCCAGGGGATATCGACGGGTCCGCCATACCCGTGTTTCTCCTGCACATAAACAAATCCATGCGAGGGCAGGGCACATCCAGGTTCATCATTTTCGACCGTAATGACGGGAAAGTTCGTACCAAGCGTTTCAAAGATTATCTGCCCGCCCTCGCACCGCCAGACTTCGATGATGTACTGGTGCATGTTCTCATCTTCGTATTTTCCGGGACTGATTGGGACCGCCTCCCATGTGACCTCTACACTGTTTCCGCTTCGAGTGGCTTTTGCCCAGCTCGGACCGGGATAATATGGTGAGACCGGAAGTTTTGCAGTTCCAGGATAGACAATGGGAAGGCTCATGATGTCACCCGCCACATCGAGGAACTTCGCATTGACCCAGCATTTGTTCTTGCCATCGACCCAGACCCAGTTGTTGCCGTCCGCGCGTCCAATGAGTTTGATGTTGGCGGTCTGACGAAGCGCGTACAAATACAGGTATTCTGCGCCTGGACCGTAACGGCAGCTTAACAAATCCGCAGTTACTTTGGCTTTGAGGCTTTCCACAACCGGGAGCGGCGTGAACGTTGGTGTTTCTGTAGGAGGGGACGTTGGAGAAAGCGTCAGTGAGGGAATAGGGGTGGATGTTTCAGGAATGAAAGTGGCCGGTGCCGTCTCGGTAATGGTAACACCGGTTGGTGACACGTCCATTACAGGGGAGGGAGAGGCGGGCGTTCCCCCGGTCAGGTTGCATGCAATGGTCGTCAGAACAAATAATCCGAAAAGAAGCCTTTGTTTGTTAGTCATATTTTACTGAGGGCTTTAAGTACTTCACCCCGGCCTGAGGGGGGCAGGTCGGGGTGAAGTGTCGTTAGTTTACACAATCCGTCATTTTTTGTCAAGTAGTCTGACAGCTTCCTGCTTCATATGCACTAACACTCCTGTAAACCCATTGAGCCGCTGTTGCGAAACTGCCTCCTGCAAATTCATGGGGAGATAAAAATCTCCCGGCACGCCGATGATCTCCTCGGGGGTGCATCCATCCAGCCCATTTGCAAGAATGGAAGCCAACCCGCGCACAGTGGGAGATTGCGGTGGTATATCCAGATAAAAGTGGACGCTGCCATCCGGTTGCTTTTCGGCGTGTAGGAAGACAGGAGTCATACACTCAGGGACGGCTTCCATTTGGTCGCGTTTTTCTTTGAGCCAATCGGGTAATGGCGGGAAGGATTCTGCATAGGCGATCAATGTTTCCAGTTTTTCCTCGCGTGTCATTGTCGCGAAGTCATCCACAATCTCTTGAAGTTTGGGAGGGAGTGACATGGCGGTATTCATGGGATACGATAAATCGTACCCTTACTTTTCTATCGGTGCATCGACCAGGTTGCCCCATTCGGTCCAGGATCCGTCATAGTTCTTCACCTTGGGGTAGCCGAGCAGGTATTTCAACACAAACCAGGTCAGGGAGGAACGTTCGCCGATGCGGCAATACGCGATGACCTCGCTGTCAGGTCTGATGCCTTTCCCTTCATAGAGGGCGCGCAGTTCTTCGGGGGCCTTGAACGTGCTGTCCGCTTCGTTGACCGCCTGCGCCCACGGAATGCTGACTGCGCCAGGGATGTGCCCACCGCGCGTCGCGCCCTCCTGCGGATAGTTTGGCATGTGGAGCAGTTCGCCAGTATATTCCTTTGGCGAGCGGACATCGACAAGCGGTTTCTTCGCGTTGGATTGTTGCAACACCTCGTCACGAAAGGCGCGGATGGATTTATCTGCCTCTTTCGCTTTATAGGTTGTCGCTTGATAAACAGGGATATCCTTTACAAGCGGGCGATTCTCCTTCTCCCATTTCAGGCGTCCACCGTTCATGATCTTGACGTTCTGGTGCCCATAATATTGGAAGAGCCAGAGTGCGTAGCATGCGAACCAGTTGGATTTGTCGCCATAGAAGACAACGGTGGTGTCGTTGGTAATCCCCAATTTGGATGCGACCTCTTCAAACTGCTCCTTTGTCAGGAAATCACGGCGCAGTGGATGTTGCAACGTGCTGAACCAATCCACCTGTACCGCGCCGGGGATGTGACCGACCGCGTAGAGCAAGGGATCCTCGTCCGACTCAATGATGCGGACATTCGCGTCGTTCAGGTGTTCGGCGACCCAATCGGTCTCCACAAGATATTCGGGATGAGCGTATGACATATGAGTTTCCTTTTTTTGCAATGCTAAAGTTTTAAAAAATAAAAGCAGTCAACATAAACGGAAAGGACAGAGGAGTATCCGGCATGGAAATTTCTTGCGCGGGGTCGTTCCACTGTCCCAAGTTGTTGACTGCTTCAGGGCAATACCTGGGCGGTGGTTACAAACCCCGCCACAGACACAAGCAATAGCGAACAGGTTTCATCAATTTCATGATGGCGGCTATTTTACAATTCTTACAAGGATTGTCAAGTTAAATATTCCACACGTGGGACGGCCCGAATGATTTCCGAAAGAACGTGCTGGCATGTGCAACCCCTTCGGGACGGTGTTTTAATTATGAGGCAGTCACATTCCTTGGGTCGCCCGCACCCCCCAGGAGGGATGTGATCCCTTGTATCATCAAACTCCCTCCGTATACTGCCATGTGATATTCCAAATCACCGGTAGTTAGCGCCACATGGATCGCCCAGACGATAGTCGACGGGCCGAGGGCAACCAGAAACAGACTACCAAGCAAAACCGGACCCGGCGGGAGCGCCCCAATCACTTCCAGCCAGGCGGAGGCGCCAACCACAATGACCAATGAGGCCGCAGACCACTTGAGCAGGGACCACCATGGGTGCTCTGGTAAATCCCGTGATAAGAAAGATCAAGCGCTATGAGAAAGCCTGCAAACAGCGAATTGACCAGCGCCAAAAAGATCGAGACCGTTTTCATGACAGACCTCCGTTCGGGAATTTCCCCCAGCATACGTATTTGGAACTCTCAGAGTCTACACAGAGGCTGTCAATTACTATAAATTGACAAATACCGCTTACCTCGCCAGCGAAATAAACACATCCTCCAGCGTCGGTTCGCCGACGATGATATCTTTTACACTCACATCCCTTAATTTCAAAGTGCTTAATATGGCTTCTTTCGTCTTTCCTCTCTCTGTGATTGTCCTCAAATGATCGCCTGCCAGCGAAACACGCAAAACCCCCTCAATTTCAGGTAAAGCCTCCAAACCTGCTTCGAGCGGCTCGGCAAAAATCTCCCACACATCACCAGGGATGATATCGCGTTTCAGGTTGGAGGGCGTATCCATGGCAAGCAGTTTGCCATCGCGCATGATACCGACGCGTTCGCAATATTCGGCTTCATCCATGTAATGCGTGGTAACAAGGATGGTCACGCCGTTTTCGGCAAGTTCGTAAATCAGGTCCCAGAAGGCGCGGCGGGCGGTGGGGTCCACACCGGAGGTGGGTTCATCAAGGAATAATAGTTTCGGTTCATGAACCAGCGCAATGCCCAGCGCCAGCCGCTGACGCCAGCCGGCGGAGAGGGAACGTGTCAGCGTGGCATCATGTCCTTTGAGCCCGACCAATTCAAGGGTATGAGCGATGCGGGTTTTGTCGGTGATACCGTACACGCCGCCGTAAAACGTCAGGTTTTCGAGTACGGTCAAGTCATCGTAAATCGCAAACTTCTGCGACATGTATCCCGCGCGGGCACGCACTTCCTCGCTCTGCCGGAACGCGTCAAATCCGAGCACCGTCGCCTTGCCTTCGCTTGGCTCGAGCAGTCCCAGCAACATGCGGATGGTCGTCGTCTTGCCCGAGCCGTTCGGTCCGAGATAGCCGACCACCTCCCCCGCGCGCACCTCGAAGTTGACATGATCCACCGCGACGAAATCGCCAAACCGCCGGGTGAGATTTTCGACTCGGATGACTGCTTCACTCATGGTTAGACTCCGTTAGCGCGATGAACACATCTTCGAGGACGGGCGGCACGGAACGGAGTTCATCCACATGACCGCCTTCGCTTCCAATCCGAGACTGGAGCCTGTTGAGGACATCCCATGCTTTCCCCTCACCGACGCGGATGTGCAGCCGGTCGCCGAACGCCTGGACATCCTCGACATCCGGGTCCTTGTGCGCCACATGACGAAGAATATGAATCGGTGAACCGCGCAGTTCAAGGACGCGCCCATTGAGACGTGCCCGCAAATTCGACGGTGTATCTTCGGCAATAATCTTTCCGTTCCTCATGAATCCGACACGATGACAGCGTGAAGCTTCATCCATGTAGGGCGTGGAAATAATGACCGCCACACCGTCGCTTTGTGACGTCAGATGAATGACGAGCTGCCAGAAATCCTGCCGCGTGACGGGGTCCACGCCGGTGGTGGGTTCATCGAGCAGGAGAAGCTTTGGTCGCGTTACCATTGCGGACGCCAATCCCAGTTTTTGCTTCATCCCGCCAGAGAGTTGACCAGCGCGGCGATCCTTGAATTTTTCCAGCCCGACAAATTCCAATATTTCCATGGAACGCGGCAGCCATTCATCTGATCGAAGTCCACGCACTTCGGCGAAAAAACGGATATTCTCCAAAACGGTCAGGTCTTCATACATGGAGAAACGCTGCGACAGATAGCCGAGTTGCTGACGGGCAAGTTCCGTTTTGCGGATCACATCATGCCCACAAACATTGATTTCGCCCTGGTCGGGTCGCAGCGCGCCGACAAGCAGGCGGATCGTTGTCGTCTTCCCCGCCCCATCGGCGCCGACAAGGCCATAGATTTCGCCCGCTTTAATCTGCAAGGAGACATCATCCACAGCATGGATGTGCCCAAAGTGTTTTTTGAGATGGGTTGCTTCCACTAAATAGTTGGTCACGATTAATTCTCGCTAAATTTCGCTGGGTGAAGGATGACGAATACTTCTGTCTTCGCCATTTCTTCCAATTGAGCGCGGCTCGGGTGTCTGGGTAATCCGTGCGCCTTTTCCATGATCAAACCGACCATGCGCGGGTGCCGTTCGAGTCGCACTTCCATAAAATCGGCAAACCTTGCCGCGTCATTGACGACTTCCGCCGTACCCCAAAAATGTTTTGCGCCCACGCGGACTTCGACCTGCGGGTTTGCCAGAATGTTACGCACCCAATCCGCGCTCAGACCACGCGCCGCACCCAGATAATAATCTGAACCGATCTTCTCATACTGCAATGGTGTTACACGCTTCTTGCCAGACCTTCGACCTGTTGTCGTGAGAAGGAGAATGATCCCGCCAATGGCAGGTCCCAGCCCGATGGCATAGAGTAAACGATGGATCTTCTGGATATTCCTCATCTTGGCCCAGTCAAACGCGATAGGCTTCATGCCATCCTCCTTCTCAAACACAATTTATTATTTGAAGGTAACGTCAGCGGGCATGCCAATCTTCAATTTACCCTCACTGTTTGTCACTTTTAATTTGATGGCATAAACCGTCGAACTGCGCCCTTCCACGGTTTGGACGTTACGCGGTGTAAATTCCGCCTGATCAGCAATGTGGATCACTTCAGCAGTAAAAGTCACGCCGGGAAACGAGTCGACGGTCACTGCAGCCAGTTGCCCGAGAGAAATTTCACCATAACGATCCTCGGGAACATAGACGGTAATGGTGATGCTGCCCAAATCTGCTGTCGAGAATACCGTGGCGCCGGGTTGGACGAACTCGCCGGGCTCTACGTTGCGGGCAAGCACCACACCATCAATCGGAGCATAGATGGTCAATTTTGCCATCTGCGTGTCGATCAAGGCGAGGTTGGACTCGGCTTGTACGAGCGCTGCTTTTGCCTGATCGAGCGCATTCATCGCCGCGACCACCGCCGGTGACTCCGCCCCGGTTTGGAGGGAAAGCAAGCGTTTGTAGGCCGCATCATAGCGCTGCTGGTACACAAGCACCTGTCCGCGGGCATATTGAATATCTTCATCCGCTTTTGTACCGAGGAGGCTGTTGAACTCATTTTGTGCCGCCTCCAGTTCATCCTCCGTTGCATTGTAGTAGTCATAGGCGGCGTCTACCAGCCCGCCATTCTCGGTGACATTTTCGGTCTGAATCTTGATCTGATCGGCGATCAGAAAGGCAGCACGGGCATCGGCAAGCCGCTTTTCGGCTTTGATGTACTCGGCGTTGTTCAGGTCGGTGATGACCTTGTCAAGATTCGCAAGTGCGGCATCCAGCGCTGCTTTGGCGTTGGTCACTTCGGTCTGGGCAGATGCAATTTGCTCCGCCTGACTGAAGTACCACATGGGTTGGTCGAATTCGATGGGAGCGGAGACGCGCCAGTCCTTATCCCGTTGCGCCTCCTGCGCGGCAAGCGCGGATTGCAGGGTCTGATCATATTTGGTTTGCGCGCTGACGAGGGCAGCTTTGGCGGAGTCCACTGCGGCGGAGGCAACGGCTCGTTGCGCGGTAAGCAGGCTGTCATCCAGGGAAAGAAGCGGATCACCAGCCTTGATGGAATCCCCTTCACCGACAAGGACCTCCTTTACTTTTCCAGCCATTTCAGGCGAGATGTTAACCTGTGTTGCTTCGATGGTGCCGGAGGCGGTCAGAGTGTCATCCTGTTCCCCTTGCGACTGTGTCACAATAAAGTAAATGCTGAACGCAAGCACGAGGATGAGAAGGACAATTGCAGGAATGGGCGGACGTTTATGGTTCATGAATATCTCCTTATATTCTCCTCTCCCTGCAGGCATGTGCCTGCAGGGAGAGGGACGGGGGTTAGGTTAGTCGAGTCGCTTGCGAAAACGGAGCGCCGCAGCGGTCATAATGCCAACGGCAAAGAGCGTCATGGCAAGGACATTGGTCTGGATCAGCGTGATACCGACGCCTTTGAGCAACAACGAACGGATGATGACAAGGTAGTATCGTAATGGCATGAGATACGACAGCCATTGCAGGAACTTGGGCATGGCTTCTAGGGGGAAGAAGAACCCGGAGAGAAAGATGCTTGGGAGGAGTGTCATCCATACTGTGAGCATGGCCTCCTGCTGAGTATTGGCAATTGTGGAGGCAAAGAGACCAATGCCAAGCCCCGTGGCAAGGAAGACCAAAGAGAGAACGATGATCAACCCGAGGTCACCGCGAATGGGCATGCCAAACCACCAATGCCCTACTGCAAGCACCTCGATGGTATTGAAGAATCCCAAGATGACGTAGGGCATGAGTTTGCCGACGATCAATTCCCACGGGCGGATGGGAGTCACAATCAGTTGCTCGATGGTGCCGCGCTCGCGTTCGCGTACGACGGAGGTGGCGGTGAGAATAGCGGCAATGGCATACAGGATCATGCCAATCACGCCAGGAATCATGAAGTGAGCGCTGACCATATCGGGGTTGTACCAGACCGTAGTCCGTACTTCGATCGGCGGGCGGATCTGCAGGTTGATTCCGGAACGATCCAGGCGTTCAGCGAGCAGTCCCGTGGAATGCGACTGGCTGATGAGTTGTGCCGCCGAGAGCGCGGTGGAGGCGCTGGTCGGGTCCGAGCCGTCCAGGATGAAAGCCACCTGCGCATTTCCATCGGTCAATTGTTGGACATAATCGGGTGGAATAATGATCGCTGCACGGGCGTCACCGGAAGAGATCAAGGTTTCAATCTCTGCCTCTGATGTGACAGAATAGGCGATGCGAAAGTAATCGGCGGCGCGATAAGAATCCAGCAGGGCGCGTGATTCAGGGCTTCGGCTCTGATCCAGCACCGCCAATGGGATGTTACGCACATCGTTCGTCGCTGAATATCCCAGCAGGAACAATTGCATGATCGGAATGACCAGGATCATGATCAGTGTGCGCGTGTCGCGAAAGATCTGGATGAATTCCTTGCGGATAATGGACATTAATCGCGAGTTCATAGAGGCTCCTTGAGGACGCCGTGCAGGAAAATATCGGTATAAGCGGCGGCGGCATCCTTGGGCATGAGTTTTCCGATCACAGATTTGGAGATGAGCATTTCCGTAATAAAGTAGGAAATGATCATTCCAAAAAACGAACGCATCAGCAGCGCAGGGTTGGTCACACGCAGGTTTTTCCTGCCTTTGATGATTCGCTCGAACACCGGTAAAACCTTCGGCGCGACCTGAGAAAGGATCGAAGCGCCATGCCTGCCGTTGAATTCCACAAATTCAATAAACATCAATTTCATGTACATCGGCTCGGAGCCAAGTTCTTTGAGAGTGATCTGGACCGCGTTATGAAGGAATGTTTCCAAGTCCTCCCCTTGGGCTTCGAGAACCAGCGGCAAAACTTTCTTGTATGGATGCTTGTCCAGGATAATCGCTTCAAAAATTTCTTCCTTGCTCTTGAAATGGTTGTAGATCCCGCCCAGCGCCAGCCCCGCTCGATCCGCGATCTGGCGCATGGAGGTGGCGTGATAGCCATGTTCAATGAATAGTTCAACGGCGGCATCTTCGATTACCAGCCGGGTAACCTCGCCTTTCGTCGGTGTTTCCTTAGCCTTTGCAGACATGATTTTCCAATCTCCAAAAATGAACGAACGTTCGTTTTTATTTTATTCAAAACCAAATTTGTGTCAAGGGGAAAGTCGATTTTGTAAGAAAAGGTCGAATGGTAGAATCGTTCACATGCTTCCCCTCTCCAAAGTCGAACAATTTGCCCGCAGGCACTTACGATACAACATCACTGTTGGTTTGATGGATGGCGGCATGTTTGGTATTGCCCTGGGATTCGCCTCCTTTGGGACAATTCTGCCGCTCTTTGTCGCATCCATGACCAATTCTGCCACCCTGATCGGACTCGTCCCTGCAATCCACTCCGCGGGATGGTTGCTGCCGCAACTATTTACTGCAAGCCACACTTCCCGCCTGAGACGGTACAAACGCACTGTCTTGTTGAACACCATTCATGAGCGCATTCCGTTTTTGGGATTTGCCGTTGTTGCATTGCTCCTCCCCAAAATTGGATTGCAAGCCGGTTTAATCCTGACTTTTCTCCTGCTCACCTGGCAGGGACTTGGCGGCGGCTTCACTGCCAATCCGTGGACCAGCATGATCTCCAAGATCATCCCCCCGGAAAACCGCGGCACGTTCTTCGGCACACAAGCCGCGGTTGCGAATCTGTTCATCAGCGGCGCGGCAATCGCCGCCGGATATGTTTTGAATGGATATGAAGCTCCTCTCAACTTTGCCATTTGTTTCTTTACCGCTACATTCTTTTTCACCACATCATGGATCGCGTTGGCCTTCACGCGCGAACCAACAGATTTTGACAAGGTGATCGATGAACATCCGATCCCCTTCTGGCAGGGTGCGATCAACATCCTGAAACGCGATAACAACTTCAACTGGTTCCTGGTTGCCCGGACCCTGTCGCAGTTCGCCACCATGGGTTTTGCTTTTTATATCGTGTATGCCTTGCGCCGTTTTCAAATGGACGAAGTCACGGCTGGTTTTCTCACAGCTACCCTCACCATCGCGCAGACGGTCGCCAATGCGGGTATGGGCTGGCTGGGAGACAAGATTGGTCATCGGGCCATGCTGATCGTCGGCGCGGCGGCGGCAACATTGAGTTCCTTCCTAGCGTGGATCGCCCCATCGCTGGCGTGGTTCTTCCCCATCTTCGTTTTGTCCGGCTTTGCGAATGTATCGATCTGGACTAATGGCATGACCATGGCAACTACTTTTAGCGATGAGAAGGAGCGTCCGTTTTACATCGGGTTGGCACAGACGCTCACCGCGCCCGCCACCATGATTGCCCCCCTCCTCGGAGGATGGATCGCGGATACACAAGGTTTTGTTATCACCTTTGCATTGTCGGCGATGTTGTCCGTGGCGATGATGGGCATCCTAGTTTTCATCATCAAAGAGCCGCATAAATTCCATCCACAGACCAAACCCGCCGTTGAAAAGACAAAGTAGCCCATCACGGGTCTCTTTCAAGAAAAGGTCAAACGAAACCGGAGATGGTGGCCCCCATTATTTTTAGAGAGCCGCGAATCCTTTTATGAGGATGTGAATACAGCTGGACAAAAGTCATAAAACGGAATCGAAACCCGTCTGGGAGAGAGGCGGAAATTCCCATCGCCTTTATGCCTTCCATCACTGGTTTGTCAGACATCTGATGCTATACTTGTTGTTGTGAAATTATTCACAAGAAGAGGAAATTACATGACGCAGGAAGATCCCAGAATTCTTGAACTCCGCAAGATGCGCGCGAAAGCCCTTGAGGGCGGCGGCGCTGAGCGAATCGAAAAACAAAAAGCGAAGGGCAAGTTGACAGCGCGCGAGCGCATCGAGTTATTGCTCGATTGGAATACGTTCAACGAGATTGAGCCGTACATTACCCACCAGGGTGATGAGATGGGATTGCTCAAGGAAAAGTATCTCGGCGATGGAGTGATCACAGGTTACGGACAAATCAAGGGGCGGACTGTTTATTTATATTCACAGGATTTCACAATTTATGGCGGCACGCTGAGCGAGATGCAATCGCATAAGATTTGCCGTGTGATGGATTTGGCCGTTCGCAACGGCGCGCCATTCATTGCATTGATCGATTCGGGCGGCGCACGCATTCAGGAGGGTGTACGCTCGATGGGCGGGTATGCCGAGATCTTTCGGCGCAACGCACAATACTCGGGCGTGGTACCGCAGATCAGCGTCATGCTCGGACCGTGCGCGGGCGGAGCGGCGTACTCCCCTGCCCTGACCGACCTGGTCATCATGGTGCAGAAGCAGTCGTTCATGTTCCTGACCGGGCCGGAAGTAATCAAAGCCGTGACCGGCGAAGTGATCGACGCCGAGTCGCTGGGCGGTTCGGATGTACACATGTCCGTCAGCGGTGTGGCGCATTTGAGCGTGCCGACCGAACGCGACGCCCTTGAAATGGTGCGAACCTTCCTTTCCTACCTGCCCTCGAACAATGTCGAGAATCCGCCCTTCGTGAAAACAGATGATGACCCCACACGAATGGATGAGTGGCTCAACCATGCGGTGCCGCTCGACCCGTCCGAACCATACATCATGCACCAGGTCATCGAGAGGATCGTGGACAAGGGCACGTTCCTCGAGATCCAACCAGATTGGGCGCGCAACGCCATCGTGGGGCTGGCACGCATCGGCGGGCACAGCGTAGGCATCGTGGGACAGGAACCTGCCATCATGGCAGGCGTAATCGACATCGACGCGGCGGATAAAATGACCCGCTTCGTCCGCATGTGCGATTGTTTCAACATCCCGCTCGTGACCTTCGTCGATTCGCCGGGTTTCCTGCCCGGCATCGCGCAGGAACACGGCGGCATCATCCGTCACGGTGCGAAACTGTTGTACGCGTATTCCGAGGCGACCGTTCCGAAAATCTGCATCATCACCCGCAAAGCCTATGGCGGCGCGTATGTCGTCATGTCCAGCAAGTATCTTGGCACCGATGTGACTTACGCGTGGCCCAGCGCCGAGATCGCGGTGCTTGGCGCCGAAGGCGCGGCAAACATCCTCTTCAAGAAGCAAATTGAGAACGCCCCCAACCCATCCGAGGAACGTAAAAAACTGGCAGAGGAATACCGCGCCAAGTTCAACAACCCCTACTATGCCGCATCCACCGGATACGTCGATGACATCATCGAGCCGCGCGAATCGCGCCGCAAGATCGTCGCGGCGTTGTCGGCATTGCGCGACAAGTATGCCCCGGCGCCTCCCCGCAAGCATGGGAATATTCCGGTATGAGCAATTTTCTTGTTTCCCTCCAGATTACAGCGCTCGGCATGGGAATCGTCTTCGGCGCGATCATCCTGCTGGCAGTGATGATGTCGCTGCTGACGAGACTCACCGCAGAGCGGCAGGAGCCATCCGAATCAAGGACAGACGCTTCAGACTCAGCCGCGCCTGCCTCCGTTATGGAAAAAGAGTACAAAGCCCAGGCCGCGGCGGTCGCGGTGGCAATGGCAATCGCCGAACAGAGGCTGACTCTATCTGCGTCTGAACCGCCGACGGCACTGGTCTCTGCGTGGCAGCTTGGAATGAGAACGCGGCAGTTATATCAAAAAGGCATATCCCTCAGACAGGGAACGCGTAAGGCGGAATAGATATGAAATATACAGTCAAAATTGCCGATAAAAGGTACGAAGTGGAGATCGACAACATTTACGCCCGTCCCGTCGTTGTGCACGTGGATGGCGAACGGTTCGAGGTAATGCCCGAAAACGGGATCAGGTTGGATGAGAAGAAAGAATCGGTCGAAACAAGCCCGGTCATGGAGAAAAGCATATCCGGTGCGAAGCCGCTTCCTGCCGCCTCCCCAACTTCCAATCCATCCCCTAGCGGGAAGACCCTCACCTCTCCGTTGCCGGGAACAGTCACCGAGATTTTCGTCAAGAAAGGCGACAAGGTCGAGGCGGGGCAGGTGATCCTGATCATCGAGGCGATGAAGATGAAGAACAGCATTCGCTCGGTGCGCACGGGAGTGGTCGCCGGAGTGTTGGTGAGTGCAGGGCAGACTGTGGCCCACAAACAGGCGTTGGTGGAGTTTGCGGAATGAATCACGGAGAATTATTGCCTGAATTAATTAAAGGGCTTTCAAACTTTACGCTGGGCAACGCATTGATGATCACCATCTCGCTTGTTCTCATCTATCTTGCGATTGCGAAAGAGATCGAACCGGTGCTGCTCCTGCCTATTGGGTTTGGGTGTTTGCTGGCGAATATCCCGCTATCAGGCATGACTGCCGCAGAAGGGATGATGGGGGTGCTGTACGGTGGCATCAAAACGGAGATTTTCCCGTTGCTGATCTTCGTCGGCGTGGGCGCAATGATCGACTTCAGCCCTTTGCTGTCGCAGCCCAAAATGGCGCTGCTCGGCGCGGCGGGACAGTTCGGCATTTTTGGCACGTTGATGCTGGCCATCGCGCTTGGCTTCCCGCTGAACCAGGCGGCATCAATTGGCGTCATTGGCGCCATCGACGGACCGACTTCCATCTATGTGGCATCGAAACTTGCGCCAGAACTGCTGGCTCCCATCGCGGTGGCGGCATATTCGTACATGAGCCTCATTCCAATCATCCAGCCGCCGTTAATGAAATTGCTGACAACGAAAAAAGAGCGAATGATCCGCATGGAGTATTCGCCAAGACCCGTTTCAACAAAGGCGCTGGTGGTGTTCCCGCTGGCGATCACATTGGTTGTCGGTTTACTTGTCCCGGATGCAACGCCTCTGATCTCCATGCTGATGCTCGGCAACTTGCTGAAGGTTTCCGGCGTAGTAGACCGATTGAGTAAAGCCGCGCAAAATGAAATCATCAATATCGCCACCCTGTTCCTCGGCTTGACCATCGGCGCGACCATGAGCGCGGAATCCTTCCTGAACCTTGATACAGGCAAGGTGTTGCTGCTTGGTCTGGTAGCTTTCGCCCTCGATACGGTTGTCGGTCTGTTGTTTGGAAAATTAATGTCATTCTTCAGCGGCGGGAAGATTAATCCGCTCATCGGCGCGGCGGGTATCTCTGCGTTCCCCATGGCGGGACGTATTGCCGCCAGAATGGCGCTCGATGAAGACCCCGACAACTTCATCCTGATGCACGCCATGGGCTCGAACACAGCTGGTCAGTTGGGCTCAGTTATTGCGGGCGGGGTGCTGCTGGCTATTGTAAGCAAGATGATCTAGCATAGCAAATTCAGTTGCCGCGAATTTTTCAGTATCATTCGCGGCAATTGTCTTAACGGGGGGAAAGCTCAATTTCTCCTCAACCAATATTTTATCTCTTTCCCTAATGGAAACAACGGCAGCAGGTCGGCGCGGTAGCCTTTACCCGCATAGGCTTGCATCAGGTCACGGGCGCGGCGCAGGACGGCGCGGTCATACGCCAACGGCAGGGACATAAGCTCGGCAATTGCAGGATGCATGGGCTTCCCCGTCAATTGGTGATACAGCCGGAATTGTAATTGCCACGCTTCCATTTCACCGTACACGGATAACGCCAGGAGCAATCCTTGTTGCAGGTGTTTCACCTCATGGATAAGCAGAGTCAACATGCCAATACTGTCCGTCCCGGTCTCGGTGGAATAATAGAACGAATTAAGATGGATTGTCCCTAGAAACGTCCAGAACGCGCCGACATTTTTTCGTACCCTCCAGAAGCCGATATACGTCTTGTGAGTACGAAGAAACTCCGCCGCGGCGCGTCCCTCCCCGCCCAAGCGGGCAAGTTGCTCAAGCAAATTCTCCTTCCAGGCAGCACGTTCGGTTCTCGATTTCATGTAATTATTTTGGAGTATAACAAAACGAAGCAGGTTTCGTTAAACCAACAGAGAGCAACCAATGGATTCTGCCGCCCGAATGGTAAATAAGTACTGTTTTCATTCGTGGTGATCGAATCGCGGCATATTTGAGTAGAATAAATTTTGTGCCATCAGAAAAGGAGAGAACCATGTCCAAAACAAAAGTACTGGCAAGCATATTGATAATTGCCGCGATGCTATTTGCACAGGTGGGATTGGCGGCCGCGGCTCCGGCAGAACAGGAAACTACCTCAATCACCGGAACTATACAAAGCATTACCACTGAAACCGATGCAAACGGAACGACCACCGTCCTTGTAACTTTGGTTGACACACAAGGAACCACCCAAACCGTCCGTCTCAGCGTGGAAACAGCAGTGACACTTGGGCTGGTCACTCTGGATCCCACAACAGGCGCGCCCGCCGTGGATCAGACCAAAGTCGGACAATCCGTGGAAATCGATCCAACCACTGTCATTCCCGATGAACCCGTCGAAGAGGAGCCACTACATCCCATTGCCGCCCTGCTGGGATCGTTCTTCGGTGTGGATGGCAGTATCATCGATGAATATCACCAGGACGGTTTCGGGTTCGGCGTTATCGCGCAGGCACTTTGGATGTCCAAAAATCTGAATGGTGATGCGACCCTTGCCGGGTTGATTCTGGAAGCGAAAAAGACCGGCGACTATAGCGCGTTCATATTGCCCGATGGCACCGTCCCCACCAATTGGGGGCAGTTTAAGAAAGCCATTTCGGACAAGAAAAACAACCTGGGCGTCATCGTCTCGGGAAAGGCGGAAAACGACAATACACCCCCGGCTGGAGACCAGCAGGAAAATGGCAAAGGAAAGGATAAAGACAAGGGCAACGGGAACGGAAACGGCAATGGCAAGAACAAACCATAGGGTCTGAAAATGTAACAACCTCTGGAGCGGTGGCGTCACCGCTCCTTTTTATTTGATAGAACCTGATAGCCAAATCAGTTAAAATAGCCTCGAGGCTAACAATGCGAAAAGTGGCAATTCTTGGAATCGGTCAAACAAAAGTGGATGAACACTGGGACCTGTCCCTGCGCGAGATCGGCGGGAACGCTGCCTTCGCCGCGATGCAGGATGCAGGCATGGAAAAGGTCGATGCGCTGTTCGTGGGCAACATGCTCTCCCCACTCGTCAGCGCGCAGAACCAGCTTGGAACATTTTTCTCGGATTGGATCGGGCTGTGGGGACGGGAAGCCGTTAAAGTGGAAGCCGCCTGCGGATCGGGCGCGGCGGCGCTTCGCGCGGGACTGATGGCTGTCGCCGCTGGTGACGTGGAATCTGCGCTGGTGGTTGGCGTCGAAAAAATGACGGACAAAGCCGGGCGCGATGTCACCGCCGCGCTGGCCACCGCCGCCGACGCCGATTACGAAGTGGAACAGGGAATCTCGTTCGTCGGTATCAACGCGTTGGTCATGCGCCGGTACATGCACGAATACGGCTGGAAACACGAAGACTTTGCCCCGTTCTCCATCAATGCACATGCCAATGCCATGCACAATCCGTTCGCCCGGCTGCATGAAAAGATCACGGTAGAAAAATTCGAGAAATCATCCATGGTTGCGACCCCAATCAACCTGCTGGACGCGTCTCCCATTGGCGACGGCGCGGCGGCGGCAATCATCGTCCCGGCGGACAAAGTCGTTTCCGTACCGGGCAGACCCCGAATCACGGTGGCGGGCTCGGCGTCCGCGACGGATTCGATTGCCGTCCATTCGCGAAAGGACCCATTGTTCCTGTCTGCGGCATACCAGTCGGCCAAACGCGCCTACGAAATGGCAGGGGTCGGACCGGAGGATATCGATGTGTTCGAATTGCACGACGCGTTCTCGATCATGTCGGCGTTGTCGCTGGAGGCGTGCGGATTTGCGGAACGCGGCCAGGGTGTGAGACTCGGCCTCGATAACGAGATCAGCCCAACCGGGCGCGTGCCCGTCTGCACTCGCGGTGGATTGAAAGCCCGCGGGCATCCGGTTGGAGCGACGGGAATGTATCAAGTGGTGGAGGTCGTCCAACAATTGCGGGGCGAATGTAACGGCACGCAGGTGGATGGCGCAACGATAGGCATGGCGCAAAACATCGGCGGTTCGGGAGCGACGATCCTCACACACGTTTTGAAGGCAGAGTAGAAAAAATCGGTTCCCCACATTTGGGGTGTGTCTTCATTCCACCGCCAAATGCAGCGTAACACAGTATTACAAACACATTTTTGTTTTATTCAGGGTCTTGAATCTGGTATACACATATTTTATACTAGGGTGTAACAAGGAGCGATCCTGACATGGCTGACAAAAGAAAAATTGACCGTCGTGAATTCACCTATTACATGCAGGTCACAGATGACGCGACCAAGCAGTTAATCGGGTATCTGACCGATATCAGCACCGGTGGATTTAAGCTGGATAGCCCCAAAGAGATTGTGCCCGGGCAGGATTTTCGGATGCACATCGACCTGACTCCGGAGGTCGCCGACAAGAACTCCATGGTGTTCATTGCGCGCAGTAAATGGTGCCGCCGGGATCATATCGACCCGAATACCTATAATGTCGGTTTCGAAATCATGAATATGTCGCCCAGCGATATGGTCATCTTTCAGCGCATGTTCGACAAGTATGGTTCGCAAAAATCGTCACAGAGTCGAAAAAGTTCAGACGATTATTTGTGGAGATAACCCTGCACTGCCGCGGGCGGTTTGACCGCCCGTTTTTTTTATTCATACGCCTTGTAGAAAGCATTCAAGACCAAAGTGTCCCGCTTGTTGTAAAATGGGGGGCATGAAATTCAGAACATTGCGTTCCATCGTACGTTTTTTCATGAAGATCATTGCCGATATTGAATTGCATGGGATCGAAAAACTTCCCAAGGGGAACGTGATCGTGGCGGCAAACCACCTGGGGCGGTTGGATACGGCTGTCCTTTTGTGCGTGATCGACCGCGAGGACATCATCATGCCGATTGCAGAGAAATATAAAAACCATCCCATCTTCGGCGCCATCGGACGCGCCGCTAATGGCATTTGGCTGAACCGCTTCGAAGCGGATTACGCCGCGCTGAGGCAGATTCTGGCGCGCATGGAACAGGGCGGTATGCTGGTCATCGCGCCCGAGGGAACGCGTTCGAAAACAGAAGCCCTGCAGGAGGCGAAACTGGGCGTTGCGTTCCTCGCGAGTAAAAGCGGTTATCCTGTCCTGCCGGTGGCAGTAACCGGGACGGAAGACCGGAGTATCGTCGAAAACCTGAAACGGTTTCGGCGTTCGAAGATCGTCGTTAGAGGAGGGGATCTGTTCACCGTCGAAGTCCCAAAAGGGAAGGGGCGTGAGCAAGCGATGCGCGAAGCGACCGATGAGATCATGTGCCGCATCGGCGCGCTTCTCCCTGAAAAATATCGCGGCGTGTATGCGGATCATCCACGCCTGAAAGAATTGCTGAAGAACTGACAATGAAATATTTTCTTCGCTGGCTCATCCGGACAGTCTTCAATCTTGTTGCACGTGTGGACGTAAAGGGGTACGAATATCTACCCAGGGATGGCAGTTTTGTGATCGCCACGAACCATCTGGGGATCGTGGACGCACCCATCGCATTCTACGCGCTTGACCGCTGGGACATGTTCGTGATGGTCGCGGAAAAATGGGAAAAAGTGGCGTTTTTCCGGTTCCTGGGGAAATACTTCAACTTTATTTTCATCGACCGTTTCAATCCCGATATCAAAGCCCTGCGCAAAGTAATCAACCTGATGAAGGAAAACAACATCCTCGTCATCGCACCGGAGGGTACGCGCTCGCGCGTCGGCTCGCTGATCGAAGCCAAACCGGGGGCTAGTTATCTTGCTGCAAAGTTAAACCGCCCCATCCTGCCGGTGGCGATCACCGGCACGGAGGACAAAGCCTTTTTCGGCAATCTCAAGCGACTCCGCCGCGCGCATATCACCGTCACTGCCGGTCCAACTTTTACCCTGCCGCCCCTCCCCCATGAGCACCGCGATGATGCGCTCAGACAGTATACGGATGAAATCATGTGTCATATTGCGGCACTATTGCCGGGGAAATATCGCGGGTACTATGCGGGGCACCCACGTCTGAAGGAATTGCTCGAAGCCTGAAAATGCTCAATTTCACGGGAACGATCGTCTCCTGGCAAAGGTGGCTGAATAGTTACTCTTCCGCGAGTCGTTCGACCCGTTTTCGCACCAGCCAAAGGGGGATGAGGGCAAAGCCCAAGGCGATGCCTGTGCCGAAGATCAGACCGAAGAGATAGCCATAAGCGATGGGATAGCTCAGAAATTTGGCGAATCCCAACGGAGCGATGAATAATCCAAAACTGAGCGGCAGGTAGAGCATGGTCAGGATCTGGCCGAAACAGCCTATCACCCCGGCGTTCATTTTGCGCGGGTCGTCCCAGGTGAAATTGGCGCCAGCAACACCGAACGAGAGCAGGATGCCGTTCATCCCTGCAAGGCACATGATGATGGCAAGCAGGCTGTAGGAAAATTCCAAAAGGGACAACCCCTGCACGACTGAGATGATCGTCAGGAAAACGAATCCGAGTCCCAGCGTGGGGAGATATGCCACGATGAACTTCGAAGCCAGCAAATGAGAAGTGCGGATCGGGGAGGCTTTCAACATCCAATAATTTCTGCCCTCCTGCGAAAAGCCCATGCCCGATAAACGCGAGAGGAGCATCCAGCCCACAAAAAGCGACATGCCAACATTGCCATATGCAAGGACAAGTCGAAATGACTCCATGAACCAATCGGGCGCCTCGCCCCTGCCTGCAGACGGTTCGCCTCCACTGCGGAGCATGATGAATGTGTACATGACGCCAAAGATGACAGGCGTCACCAGTTGGGAGAGGTTTCGCAGGTCACGCGTGAGGGTGAGAAAATCTTTTTGAACGATGGCAAGCACCGGCTTGGGAAGGAGGCGGGCAAGTCCGTGTCCGATGCCGGCTGCGGTTGGGCTGGCTGGTCGCGCGGAGCGGGTCACTTTTTTACGCGTCACGATTTGCATTCCTGCCCAGCCGGAGTAGTACCATCGTTCAGCAGTGGCGAGGGCAAACCCGAACGCGACCGATGCCAATCCCAAGGTGCCGCCCAGCAACAAAGTGCCAGTCAACCAGTGCCCTTCTCCCAGCGCGACCAGCCCCTGCCCTGCCCAATTCAAGGGAAGCCAGCGTGTATTGGCAAGCAGCAAGATTCCTGTCAGACGTGTTCCTGAAATCTGGATATCTTCCCCCAGCGAGTTAGCCAGGTTTCCCGATTGTCCGCACATGAAACCGATGATCGCTCCGGCGAATCCGAGGATCTCGGCGGCTCGGCGCGGCGGCAGGACGCGTACGACCAGCATCACGAGCAGGGAGGAAAGTCCCGCCGCAGCCAGCACCAGCACAATCATCGCCACGATGACAAGAGGATAGTAGAGGAAGTGGTAACCACTGGATGCCCCCAGACCAAATAACAGCGGCAGACCGAACAGGGAGATGAAAGCAAAGTTCGGCAGAATGGCTTGCAAGAGTTTGGCGACGAACACCGCACGGATGGGGACTGGTGTGGCAAGCAGGAAGTCCATGTCGCCGGAAAGATATAACGCCTGCAAGAGAACGCCGAAACTGGTGATCAGTGTCCCGATGAATAATGTGGTCAACGTCAGCGCAGGGATGGATGCGAGAAAGGCTTGAAGGTTCATGCCTGCATATTGGACAAACTCAGGAGAACGGACAAATCTCAACAGGAGATTGCTCATCGAAAAGATGAAATATCCGAATCCCAGCAACATCAAGGTGATGAAAATGATGCCAATCTTGTTACTGAGTTTGGCATGGCGAAAACTGTTCCAGGTGATGCGCAGGCGCAGGAGCAACAACTTCCAGACCGCAGGCAATACACGCGCGTCTGGTACATGGGCGAAAGATGAAATGGAAGCATTCATTTTAGGATTTCGGCAATTTCTGTCTCTTCCGCGCCGCCGGTCAGGCTGAGGAAGATATCCTCGAGACTGGTCTGCCCGGTCTTGTCGAGCGTGCGGAGTTCGTCCATCGTGCCGACTGCGATGAGCTGTCCCTTGTTGATGATGCCGATGCGGTCGCACATGCGCTCGGCAATTTCGAGAATGTGCGTGGAAAGCATGACCGCCGCGCCCCGGTCTGCCAGTTGACGGAGAATATCCTTAATCAACCGCGCGGATTTAGGGTCGAGTCCCACGGTCGGCTCATCGAGTACAAGCACTTTCGGGTCATGCATCAACGCCGCCGCAAGCGACGCTTTTTGTTGCATCCCATGGCTGTACGAATCGACTGTATCATTTGCCGCGGCAGTGAGATCGAACATGCGCAGCAATTCGTCGATCCGGCGTGCCACCTGACTGCGATCGAGGTTGTACAGGTCACTGACGAAGCGCAAGAGTTCACGACCGGTCAATTTGGCATACAGATTGGGAGTATCGGGAACATATCCACAGGATGCCTTTGCCAGCATAGGCTGGGACTGGACATCATACCCCGCTACTTTAACGGTGCCAGATGTCGGCTGGAGAAGACCGACGATCATCTTGATCGTGGTTGTCTTCCCGGCTCCGTTCGGACCGAGAAATCCAAACACCTCGCCCCCATACACTTCAAAACTGACACTGTTCACAGCGACTTTGTCGCCATAGCGTTTGATGAGATCACGAGTTTCGATCAGGATTTCAGGCATGATGCCTCCGATTGTTGAAATGGGCTCTCTTTATTATACGAGGCTGAAATATAAAATATTCGAAAACCGACCGGATGCGGCTTGGGAGTGAGATTCAAACAGATCCATCTGCCTGGATGTCATCTCTACGCGCACCACTCCCGCCTCATTCCGGACTGTGAATTTGATCCCGTTTCGATGAGGATTCATGCCTCAAAGGCTACTCATCGTGGATCTCAATCACAAAGAACCTGCCAACCTTCTCCACTGTCAATAAATCCGGGTACTCCGAAATAATGCTTGAAAAGAGGTCGCGGTCCCCTCCCTGCAAGACCAGATATTCGACATTGTATTTTTCCAGCAATTGCAGTTTTATCTCTGGAGGCGTTGTCGCTGAAAACAACACCCGCCGGTCCGAGATCCGCTGCTCAATCTCTTTTACCGGAAAGAGAGCCATACTGAAGAAATCGGAAGTACGGAATGTGACCAATTTCGCTTTCGATGAAACGCCGGGGATCAAATCATTCAAATCCTCCGACCCAATCACGACTGCCTGTTCGGGAATATGCCGGTCCAGATATTGCCCCACTGCGGCAATATCGACATATCGGCGCGATTTTGTCTCAAACCTGGAAAGGTCGGGCAATCCCTGTTCGCGCATATATAACAGGAGGATTCCTGAGGTAAAGATGACGGACAGAATCAAAGGCAGATTCAAGATTCTGGTCTTGATCTCCAGCCTCCGAACCCATTCCTTTAATGCTAAACCGGTCTTCGTCCCATCGCGCAGAGACTGAAGCAAGAAAACCACGCTCAGCCCGAATGGGAACAACCATGTCGTACGCTCCAGCGCCCAAGCAGACAGAAAATAGCCGATAATCCAGCCTGTGAACGGAATTCCTGCCAGCGTACATAACAGGAACGCGGCAAATACATAGTTGGCGCCATCGCTCTTTCTGAGGTTCCGAATGGCAAACCCTACAGCCAACACCGGGATGGACAGCCATCCCCATTTCAGCAGGAGTTCCAGAAACGGGAAATTCGATCCATAGGGAAATGTCATTTCTAAAATATGTGGATTGAAGCCATAGAACCGGCTATCGTCCCATTGTGCGACCATGTTCTCGATACCGCCTTGATTCAGGGTCGCATCCAGTCCATAGGGCACGTTTTCCTCCACACGGGTGCCGGCAAAACGGAGGATGACTTGAGGCAGAACACTTGCCAGCATAACCAGTAAAGAGGCGCCCCTCGCGCGAATATTGTCACGATTGACGGTCAGCATGATCAACATCCCGCCGATAAAAACGGCATATGCCAATGCAATGGGGTGCATGAATGTAAGGCTCATGCCTGCCAGGAGGCAGACGAGAAAATGCCTTCCAGTCATATCTTTGAGCAACAGGAATACGCTCTGAAGGAAAACCGGGGCGAGGATGAATGTAGCGGTTGCCTTGTCCGCGCTGAGCTGACGGAAAAAGGGAGCGCCCGGATGGAGATATTCCGATAACAAGAGTAAAAATAATATTTGAAAGACCACAGAGAGGGCCGCTGCCTGGCGCGATAATCGCAGGGTACGGGCCAGTCCATACCAGCACAGAACAGCGATGACTACAAGGAAGGGTTCATAATATCCGCCAAGGATCAACAATCCGGGGAGATTGCCGAGGTCGGCGAGAAATGCCTGGGCAAAAGGTGCGCTCATCAGCCAGAAACGAGTCGAGACAGGTTCGGCAAGTCCGAAAAAGATGTCGTTAAAACCCATTTGGGTGGAGTATTGCGTATTGGTCAGGAAGGCAAGATAGGACAGGTCATCATCCGAGAGGACGCGCTGGATGACGATCAGTCCGACCAAAACGGAGACCAGCCCGAGGGTCCAGACTGAGGCGGCCTGCCTGAATGCGGTCCGATCCATGCGAGGAAAAAATCCGCGGGCATTCCCTGACATTGCGTACATCAGAAGAAAGAGCATCCCCAGCGCCATCATCAGGTTCCTGATCAGATCGAACGAGGCATGGGCGAGGCGTCCTGCCAGAGCCATCACCGCAAATAACAAGTGGGAAATCACAAAGCCAAAGGTAATGTGATTTATCCAATGGGCGTTCCGGTCGGCGAGCAAGCCGTATATGGAAATGCCGGGGATCATGAAAACGATCAGTGCAATTCCCAATTTGAGCCAGGGTAGTTCATGCAAGAACATCTGCCACGGCGCAAACCATATGAAGCACCAGAGGGCGGCGATACCGACATACCATGCAACCCTGTTCCATTTTGGATTGGCGGGCGGGAAATTCAGTCTTCTGAGAAGTCCCATCGAACCTCTTTGCGCGGCATTAAAACCGTGTACATTATAATGTGACCATTCAATCCAAATTTTCCCAGTTCAGGAAATCATCGAATATCATGCGTCGAACCATCGCCCGGAAGATCAAGGATTTTGTCACCTTTCCGCTACGCGCTTTTACTCTTTTCCATGAAGACCGCTGGGGGCTTTCTTCGCTGGCATCGGAACGCTTCGATTATGTTGCCGCAGAGGTGACCGGCTATTGTCTCGACGTGGGTTGTGGATATGGCAACCGTTTCGTGAAAGAATACCTGAATGGGAACGGGAAAGGGATCGACCTGTTCCCCTACGAAGGATTGACCGAGGAGAATGTCGTCCCGGATCTCGCCCATTTCCCTTTTGCGGATGAATCATTTGATTCGGTCACTTTCATTGCCAACCTGAATCACGCGCCTGAACCCCAGCGCGACGCGGAGCTGGCTGAAGCCTGGCGCGTGCTCAAGCCGGGCGGGAACATCATCCTGACGATGGGATTACCGATCACGGAACTGATCGTCCATCGCGTGGTATGGCTCTATGACCGGTTCTTCGGCACACACGTTGACATGGATTCGGAGCGCGGCATGGAGGAGGGCGAGACCTATTTTCTGACGGAAGACGAGATACGCCAGCGGTTGGCACGCGCCGGTTTTCGACGCGTGACCCGAAAACCATTTGTCACTCAATGGGGCATGAATCGGTTATACGTCGGCTGGAAGGAATAGACGGCTTCCCTGCCGCATCAGCCATCCTCGGAATTCATCGTGTCATTTTTAATGGCAAGAAACAGACGGATGGAGGCCAACTGGCTTGCGATCAATCCCAGAAAGAAAAACAGCGCCCCAAGCACGATTGCCAGCATCGAGCCCACGCTCACCCCGCGCCCGGCAATGACAATCGGGATGCCCCACAACAAACCAGCCGTCATGCAAAAGATCGAAAGCGGAAGGAAGATTCTCAACGGATTGATCAGCATGGCGAGATTCATGATTTCGATGATGGTCTGAAAAGCTGTATGAGTACTGATGGAACTCGAACCCGCGATGCGCCTCTTGACCGAGATTGGGAATTCCAGGACCAGATGCCCCTGATTCAAAAACAACAGGGTGATCACGTCACTGAACGCCATGGCATCCGGGCATAGATGCAGATAACGATTGACCAGTTTCGTTCGATATAGCTTGAAGCCCGAGTTCAGGTCGTGGACCGGCAACGGGACGAGGATGCGGGTGAAATTACGAATGATCCATTTCCCAAATTCGCGGTACCAGTTGACATGCTCCATCTCAGAGCGGGATCCGATCAGCATGTCGGCATTGCTTTTCAGCGCAAATTGGTAGATTGCGTCAATGTCTGCGATCCGGTGCTGTCCGTCTCCGTCCATCGTGACCACGTACTGGGTCTTTACGGAAGATAATCCGGTTTTCAAGGCGCCCCCATACCCTCGATTCACCTTGTGGTGTAATACTTTCACAAACGGGTCACCTTCATATTGCGCAAGCACACTGGCAGAATCATCCCTGGAACCATCGTTTACCAGAATCAACTGCCACTTTTTCGCCCTGCAGGTTTCAATCAATTCGGGCAGAAAATGAGGCAGGGATTGAGCTTCATTGTAAACAGGAATGACGACTGTCAGGTCTTGACCCGCAGAGTCCTTTTTAGGCATGTGCGAATTATACTTTTATTCCGTTTCGATAACCCGCCAGATCGAACAATCCATTATTTCACATCTGACCGTGAAGGTCGTGCTTGCTCCGGGTCAACCGGCTCGTTCCATCCTTGTTTTTCCACCCCTCTCCCTTCCTTGGGTTGTTTGATCCCCTCCCGCCACACTCCCCACTCCTCCGCCAACTCTTCTAGCCTCGCTTTGCCCGCTCCAAACTGCAACTCATACCCCGGCACGCTATTCTCAATCACTATCTTTTCTCGGTGCCCCAGATAATACCGCAACCCCAAATATCCCAGCAACGCCGCCGCCAACAGCAACACCCCCACGCCGATCCATAGTTTCCGCCCCTTCATCCTCTCCATTAAAACAAATCGCTGCGCCGTTGGCAATTCTTACGTTGCTCCCTCACCCGCAGTCCCCCGATACACTCTCGGGATCGCAAATTTTTCAAGAGCCACTTCTATTGCGCCAGGCCGTAACTTATATACTAAAAAAATATCCAAGCTCACCACTAGTCCAACATGACCGCGACCGTCCATATAAGAGTCATTCGGATCGGACTACCTTTTCGCCAGATAAGGATCTCGCCAAATCTCCTTTACTCTGGCCACCTCGGCCGGGAACAACATGGCGTAGCTGACAAGCAAAAACTCTCGCGCCCGCATGTTGGCTTGTTCAGCAATATGAGGAGCATCTCCCTCGCGGTACCGCCACATTAACAAATTGTAATCAGTATTATTCCACGCCACCATCGCTTGCAACACTCTCTCCTCACCCAATTCAACAATCGGCGCCCCCACAGTAACCGAGCGCTCATCTTCTTTTACCAAAGGCCCGGAAATTCTGGGATACACCAAATCCACCACTCCGGGATGAGCACTTTGACTGCCGTCCGTAATCACAAAAACCGGCGCGCCTACCGCTAACGGCTTATCCATCGGCAAATTCCCATATTTAATCTCTAATTCTATTGTCTGATTATAAAACGCAGAGTGCACATCAAACCAGCCCAACCACACGCCCGGCCTTGCAGGGATTTTTTCTCCCGCCTCTTGATACATTTTCAAAAAACCCTCAAAATCACCCACCCCCCAGTTAGGGTCAATTTCTCTCTTGTTATACTCATAAAACAACTTCAGCATAAAATCTCGATAGCAAGTAAATTCCTCTCCACTCACCGGCTCCACCTCCGCCCCCGGCACAAAAACCGCCTCTCCTTCAATCTCGGGAGCAGGAGCAGGAAAATAAACAACATCATTCCTCAATCTAGCTCCTCCACCACCATAATTGATAGACGGATCATCCCTCAATTGCAATGCCTCGAGTCGTAAAACCTGAGGCAAAGCCTTGGTGCCAGCCCCATTCTTGATCCTTAGCAACATTTCTCTGGGTTTGCCCCCTTCTTGAAAGTCACGGTCTATCGCCACTTCAGCAGAACCAAGATACCCCTCCCCCCTCATCAGTCGCAAAACTCGCCTCTCCCGCAAACACCTCATCCAAGACTGCTTGAGCATACGCCAATTGCTCCCCGTAATGAATATTATCTTGAGGCACTCTAACCAGTATTTCCGGAACCACCCTAATAGGATCCTGTATCGAAAAATAAGTTGTCTCAACTGCGCCTCCCCTTGCCATCTTTCGCGAACCACCGCCCACCCTCCTAGGGACCAGCACGCTCCCGCTATCAAGAGTAACAGATTGCCCCACTCTAAAAACGGTAGTTGGCTCTCCGTTTGCCGCGGCGCCGCCCCTCATCCACCCCACGGCCATGTTAACCTCGCCGCTTAACGCATTCATTTCTAAGAGCAATTGCGGACCTTCACCTCTTGTTGAAACATACGCTTCATTCGGATTGTTGCCTCCTGCCAATACTTCTCTTAATCCTAACCCCCCCCAAAGCCATAGTTAAGCCAAAACCATGGCATAACTTAAGAAAATTTCTGCGACTCACTTCCCCACTACCATCTTGTCGTTCAGGTGTCCAATTTTCCATGCCCATACATAAATTTTATAGGATCAACAATTAATTATGTCAAATTGTATCGCCGTCGCCATCGAATATCTATACACACTCTTTACGAGAGTGTCCATCATCCAACACATAACCATGTCATTGCGAACCCGAAAGGGCGAAGCAATCCCAGAATTTGCGAGGAGTTTGCTTCGTCGGGCCACCGCCCTCCTCGCAATGACGGAATGCGCTTCTAAAAACACCCTTGTAACGGAGCGCTCCTTGGTCAGTAAAAGCGGATGGAATATGAAGGAGGAAGCAACTATGATGTAAAATAAACCAATCGCCCCAACTTTATCATAAAAGAATGACTTATTCCATGCCCGAACTGACCACCGACTTCCACTCCCTGCCGCCCGAATACCAGCAAGTCATTCGGCTGGCGCAGGAGCAGAATGGCATCGCCATCGCTCCCCTGCAATTGCTGGTGGGAGGCTGGTCGGGCGCGGTCGTCTATCTGGTCAGCGTGGCATGGAATGAGACCAAGCACGTCGAGCATTGCATCCTCAAATTGGATCGCAAAGGCAAGAACGCCAGGTCAGATGAAGTGACGCGGCACAACACCGTGATGGAAACAGCCGCGCCTGAGTTTGCCCGTGCGCACATCGCCGAACTGGTCTTTGACCGCGTGGATCTCGAAGGCGTCATCGCCATCTTTTACCGCATCGCGGGGGAATCGCTTCAAAAATACCGTCCGTTATCGAACTATGAGAGACAAACCCAACTCCAATCCATTTTCGCAGAGACAAACAGGGTTTTGTTGAGCGAGTGGAATCAAAACTCGACCTTCGAGCAGGCCGTTCACCCGCAAAAGATTCTGGAAAAGTGGCTAGGGTTTCGGCTGGATGAAGGCGGGAGCATCGAGCGTTTCGTTCAAGAGAAGGCAAATGCAAATGCCGCTGGCTTTCTTATTAGTGGGCATGTCTTCCCTAATCCTCTGTTGTATGCACGAAAGACCGAGCCATGGGGCAAGGTGCGTTCGATGGATGTTGCCACGGGCTTCATCCACGGCGACTTGAACGCCAACAACATTCTGGTCAGGTTTGCGGACGATAAAGAGACCCTGGCGGGGTATTACCTGATTGACTTTGCGCTGTTCAAAGAGAACATGCCGTTGTTGTACGACCAGCGTTATTTGGAAATTTCCTATCTCATGCTGGCGCTGTCGCAGGTCTCATTTGCAAAATGTGTGGACTTTCTCAGCCTGCTTGCCGTGGCGGATGTGCCTGATCCGCACAAGGTGGCAATCGAAGTTTCGGGTGTCAGCGCAGTCATCGGGTCGGCAAGAGGCGCATTTGGAGATTGGGTGCAGGCGCATCATCCCAGTCTGCATGATGATTTGTGGGGGCAATACTGGCTGGCGGGTGTGGCGGCGGGGCTGGCGTACTGTCACAAGGCGGGCCAGCCAGACGAACAGCGTCTCGCAGGATTGATCTACGCCGCCGCGAATCTCAAACGCTATGCCGCCGTGTTCAAACTTCCGCAGCCGACTAGCGTCGAATTGCTGTACGACGCGAATCAGGCGGCAGAGTTTTCCGCAACGAAAAAGCCGAAACACAATCTCCCCGCGCAACCCACGCCGTTCATTGGGCGTGCCGCACAGCTTGCCGCGTTGAAAGAGATGATTCTCGACCCCGATGCGCGTCTCATCACCCTGATCGGACCAGGCGGCACAGGCAAAACGCGCCTCAGTTTACAGGTCGCGCAAGAGACGCTCGATTATTTTCCCAACGGTGTCTTCTTCGTCCCGCTCGCCGACGATACGGATTCGAATCAGTTCATCTCGCGGGTCGCCCAGCAGCTCGAAGTGCGCGAAGGCGGGCGTCCCCTGCTCGATAACGTCAAGGATTATCTGCGCGATAAACACATCCTGCTTGTGCTGGATAATTTCGAGCAACTCATATCCGCCGCGCCCATGGTGGCTGACCTGCTTGCCGCCGCGCCGCGCTTGAAAATCATTACGAGCAGCCGCACCGCGCTCAAACTGCGCGGCGAGCGCGAATACCCCGTCCCGCCGATGGATTTGCCGAACACGGAAAATGACGCCAGTGTGGAAGATTTAATGGAACACGAATCAATCGTCCTGTTCGTGGAGCGGGCGCGGTCAGCGCTTCCAAGTTTTTCTTTGACGAAAGACAACGCCTCTTTCGTGACCGAAATCTGCCGCCGTCTCGATGGGCTGCCTCTTGCCCTTGAGCTTGCCGCGGCGCGCGTCAAACTGCTTTCTCCGCAGGCGATCCTATCGCGGCTCGACGATCAACTCAAACTGCTCACGGGCGGCGCGCGCGACCTGCCGACACGCCACCAAACGCTGCGCAACACGCTCGAATGGAGTTACAGCCTGCTGAACGAAGACGAGAAAAAGTTATACGCACGGTTAAGCGTGTTTGTAGGCGGGTTCACGCTCGAAGCCGCCGAAGCCGTGTGCAATGTGGACGGGAAAGACATCCTTGAAGGATTAACTTCGCTCGCAGACAACAGCCTCCTCCGTCAGGAGGAGGCGGACGATGGCGAGCCGCGTTTCGGGATGTTGGAAACCATCCGCGCATATGCGGTGGAACGTCTCGCCGAGAGCGGCGAATCGGACGCCCTGCACACGAAACATGCTCAATATTTTGGAAATATCATTATGAACGAGGCGGGCTGGGGAATTTATTCGCCAAACTCTCAGCAATGGCTGGCTTGGTATGAGCGTGAATTAGACAATATTCGCGCCACGCTGAAGTGGTGTCTCGCCGCGCCGCAGGGGATTCAATACGGTGTGAGGCTCATCTTCATGTTGTTCTGGTTCTGGTATCGGCGCGGACAGTTTATCGAAGGGCAGCAATGGGCGGAAAAGTTTTTAGCAATGCCCGAACTGCAAAGCATGCCGCCGCTTCTCGCCATAGCGTTGGCATCCAGCGGCATATTGGCGATCTGGCAAGGTCAACAGGAGACCGCGCTAACAAGAATACAGCATGCTCTCGCGATCCAACTGCGGCTGGAGCACGACCAGATGGTGGGAATGACACAAATGGCAAATGGGATCGCCTTCATCAACATGGGCAGGGACAGCGAAGCCCAGCCGTTGTTGGAACAGGCTGGCAGGTATTTCATGGAATCTGGCATGTCCTACTTCCATACGCTCACGCTGGTGCATTTGGGCAATGCCGAACTTGGACTGGGGCATCCTGAAAAAGCGCATGAGTATCATTCACGGGCAGAGTCCGCCGCACGGCAGTTGAACGAAAACTGGCTGATTAGTTTCGCGCTGAATAATCTCGGCGAAGTGGCGCGGGTGCAGGGTCAATACGCATTGGCGCGGAAGTATTACGAAGAATGTGAGGCGCTCCTGCCCGATTCAGGCGACAAAGGCGACAGGGCGCGCTTTGTGCATAGTTTGGGATATATCGCCCAACACGAGGGCGACCATGAACGCGCCGAAGAGCATTTCCGAAGAAGCCTGCGCATGTTCCGCAGGTTGGGCAATCGGCGCGGCATGGCGGAATGCATGGCGGGGCTGGCTGGGCTGAGGGCTCGCAAGGGAGATGCTGCTTGGGGTGCAGTCATGCTCAGCGCGGCAGAGTCCGTGTTGAAAGTCACAGGCGGCGCGTGGTGGCCCGCTGACCGGGTGGAAGTGGAAGCGAATCAGGGATTCATTCGTTCTGCGTTGAGTCAGGAAGAGTATGCTGCAGCGCAGACAAAAGGCGCGGTAATGTCTCTCGAACAAGCGTTGGCGTTCGCTTCGGAATCATGAGTCAACTGCGCGTCAGCGTTGCGACGTATAACCAGGTGGTGTTTCCGCACCCTGAAAATGGAATCACCATACTGGCGCTGGAACGCAAGGCAACCGTCTTGCTGGATGGAAGCGTCAACATCCGCGCACAGCCATTCGGCGGGGGAGTAAAAATTCTCAACCCAAAATCGTTGAAAGAAATAGTAGGGGAAATTCAATTCGACAGCGAGCGATCAGAACAGGAGCGGGATCTTCGCATTTTGATTGATCCATCCAAGTGGGAGGATGTCAAACGATATTGCTTGTTCTGCCTTGAAAACCCCAATGACTCTGAAATCGAGTCCGCGCCTGATCGCGAATTAGTGGAGGAATTTGATGAAACGATGGGCGTGCAGTTGAATCCAGGTCAGTATGCAGTGGAACCGATGGGTTTCGTTGTGGAAAATACCCCCGTATGGACCGAAAACTGGTATGCCCGCCGATCTCTCACAGCGCGGGTCTATCGAACATATAGGGTGAAACTTCTCGATGCAGAGTTGTGCAAATCCCTGCTTGATACAAGTCTGGAAGTTTCGGATCAGACGCTTGGAATGCAGGCAATGAAAAACAAAACGGGACGCGCAAATTCGGTGTTAGCCCTGCCGTTGAATTCCGTCACAGAAGCCTGGCTTGCCCTCCCGCCTGAGTTGCGTTACCAAAAAATCAAAGCGGATGGATACGAGTTGGATGAAAGCACCCTTGTTATCTTGGACGACGTGGATGTGCCACAGTATCAGAGGATAAACTGATCGTGGAAAAACAAAAAAGGGGCAAGGCCCTCCCTACGGACATGATTTGTCTCTTCAGCGTTCTTGTATTTAACCCGATGCAGAGTTACCTCTCCAGCGCGGACTCTTTCGGGTTTTTTGGGTTGTAATATACAGTGACCGTCGAGCCTTTCGGGTAGCGTTTGAAGAGTCGTTTCGTATACCACCCGCCGCCCGTTGTGGGTCCGCTGACGTCCTCCACGCGAACGCGGTTGCTGACGTATTTGACCCCGTCTATCTCATATTCGTACGTCACCATGGGCCACTCTTCCAATTCGCGCCCGCCGCCGCGCGGAGGGGAGATGAGTTCACCGGCAAATTCCCCAACGGGTCCGAACATGCTGAGGATTGCCGCAGGCAGGTCTGCGGGTCTAAACTTTTCTTCTTCCTTCCATTTCTTGACCTGAGCTTCGGCTTCCGCTTCAGTGATGCCTCCCCAAAAGTAGACGCGCGGCACGACGCGCGTATCGAGCACGCGTCCCTGCGTGGAATGCCACGACTGCGCGGCTTTCCGTATACTGCGATTGCCAAGGTGGATGATGTAAACGATCGCGCCGCCGAAGACTACCGTGATGCACACTGCCGCCGAGCCGATGCAGACGGCGATAATTATTTCGATGGTTTCCAATGTTTCCATACGCGCTCCTTACCGATAAGGTTAATGGATAGAACACGATGGAATTTGAAAAGTGACAGTCGCTTTAGGCATGTCTTTGCAAGTGACCGCTGGTCGAGTAGCGAAGCGTACCGAGACCAGAGGTTTACAGGGAAAATTTTGTTTTCATGTTGCCTGTTGGTCTCGATACGCCCTTCGCAAAGAAAGAATGCTCAGGGCTACTCGACCAACGGTTATCTCTTCAACGTCCTATACTTGACCCGATGCGGGGTCAAATCCTTGCCGAACTTTTCCCTCATCATTGCTTCGTAATCGGACCAATTGCCGAGGTTCATCCTGATAGTCAAGTCGCCTTCGAAGACGACGAGGTGGGTGCAGATGAAGTCAAGGAATCAGATGTCGCGACTATCCCTGCGAGGAGACTGTATTGTTCCTGCCACGCTTGCTGGGTGCATCTCGCGGTATTCCCTCGGTGTAATTCCCAGCCACCTTTTGAACGCCTTGCGAAAGACGCTCGGTTCGGAAAAGCCGAGCAGGTAGGCAATCTGCTCCACGCTGTACCCTTCGCGGATGTATTTCTTTGCCAGTTGCTCGCGGATCTCCCTCAGCAATTCGCTGAAGACCACGCCCTCGGCGTCGAGCCGATTTTGCAATGTCCGCACGCTAACGGACATCTCTTTGGCGACCTTCCCGATGGACAACGACTCGTCATCGAGCCGCGCGAGAATGATTTTTGTCACCGCGTGGGTGTGTTCGTCCCTGCCTTCCATTTGCGAGAGGAAGTCCTGCGCGTATTGCTCAAAGCGTTCGAGCAGCGCGGGGTTCGCCATGCGAACGGGCGTATTGATGATATTCCAATCCAGCGTCATGGAGTTTTCCCGGCGGTCGAACCGCACGGGACAGCGGAAGATGCGTTCATATTCGGCGGTGGATTCGGGCTTGGGATAAGCGAAGGTCACTTCGAGTGGGTCGAGCGGAACGCCCGTCAAGGTTCGCATCATCTGTACGCTGGTGGAGATGGCTGAATCAAAACAATGCCGCGACATGGCGGGGGCGTGCGGGGGGGTGAAAAACTCGATGTGGATTTTACCGAACTTTAAATCGGCGCGCGCTTCGATCAGGTTGCCGATGATGCGCGAATATCTCCCCGCCTTCTCGAATGCCTCTCCTAGCGTTTTGCAATTCATCATCATATAACCGAGGATGGACCAACTTCCAGCCTCGGCAAACTCTCCCATGTGCAGCCCCAGATGCGGATCGCGAACGAAGCGGGCGGCTTCATCCTGGATGAGCAGGTAGGTCTCCACGGGAATCCGCTCGTCGGGCGCTTTGACCGATTGCGGGTCAATGCCCAAAGAGCGCAGAAAGCTGTCCACATCCACATTCAGCGAATGGAAGTAGAGGAACAATTGCGAAAGCACCGGGACCGAAACAGTAATGGGTTCAGGAGGCATAGCTATATAAAATCATACCTGAAAAATCGTGCGCCAAAAAGCACTTTTTTTGCGGGAAATGTCATAGGCAATTGACACATCCCGAACTATCATTAGGCTGATGGAAAATGCGCTGAAAGGAGCTTACTTTCTATGGAACCCACTTCAAAATTCATCCTGCCTGGAATTCTTTTCTTGTTCACGCTCACCTTCGGCTTTTGGTTGAGTCGACTCGGCAAGCCGTATAACGGACTGGTCTTCAATATCCATAAACTTGTCGCGCTTGCGGCGGTGGTCTTCGCCGCGATTCGGATCTACAATCTGCTGAAAGGCGCGGACATTCAACCTGTTGTGGTTACGCTGGCGGTGGTCTGTGTTTTGTGTGTCATCGCTCTCTTCGCCACAGGCGCGTTTATGAGCATTGGCAATCTTCCACACGCGCCGCTATTGACAGTTCATAAGGTCGCGTTGGTTGTCCTGTCGTTTTCGGCGGTGGGTATGGTTTATTTTCTGATTGCAAAGCCTCAATAATTCAAAGGAGTTGAGCATGAAAATATACGTGATTTGCGACTTGGAAGGCACAGTGGGGGTTGTTGACCACCGCCAACAGTGCTGGTTCGATGGAGAGTATTACAGACAGGCGCGGAAACTGGCTACCCTTGAACTCAATGCACTTGTGGAAGGCGCTCTGGAGGGAGGCGCCACGGAGATAACGGCTTGGGATGGGCACGGCAATTTTCCCGGCGGCTTGGATGTCGAGTTGTTACATCCAGAATGCAAGTTGATTATGGGCGCTGGGGATGGAGGACCTGCTGCTCTCGATGCTTCTTTTCGCGCGATGTTTTTTATTGGGTTTGCATTCCATGGCTGGAACGTGCAGGGCTGTCCTGAGTCATTCCTTTATGCCCAATGTCCTGGGATGTTGGATCAATGGATTGAAGGTGGGCGAGATTGGAATGAATTGCGCCACAGCCGGACAGTTCGGTGTTCCGACCGTGTTCATCAGTGGCGATCAAGCGGCGGTGGACGAAGCGCGGGCATTGGTTCCTGACATTGAGGGCGTGGCTGTAAAGGAAGGCATCGCTTCGGACGTGAAAGGACTCGCGCAGGCTCCCACGATAAGCCTGTCCCCTCAAAAAGCGCGCGCTCTCATTCGGGAGGGCGCCAGGCGAGCCATGACGAAAGCGAAGACGATGGAACCTTTTCGCATTCAACCTCCCTATCAGGTTCGCACGCAGTTTACCGAAGCAAAGTTTGCGGATGAACAGGTAAGCCGCCCGAATGTGAAACGGATAGATCCTACAACCATAGAATGGGAGGGATCGGATCTTCTGGGTTTCTAACCCAGAACCCAACTCCCGGCATTGGAAGAAAGCATGAAATACAAAAGTATCCAAGTTTCCCGACATGGCGGACCGGAAGTGTTGCAAGTGGTCGAGAAAGACCTTCGTCCGCCCGCTGCCGGGGAAGTTCGCATCAAGGTCCTGGCAGCCGCTGTGAGCCGCCCCGATGTGACCGTGCGCCGAGGCGAGGCGCTCTACTCTGGCACGCCGCTCGGACAGAAACTGCCGTTTGTGCCAGGGTACGCGGTCATTGGCAATGTGGATGCCGTTGGGGATGGCGTCCGTGAAGCCGTCGTGGGCGAGCGGGTGGGCGCGTTGACGGTCACAGGTGGTTACACTGAGGTCTTGTATTGGAGAAGCGACCGGCTCATCCCTGTTCCCGCGGAGCTGGACCCGGTGAAAGCCGTTCCCTTAATCTTGAATTACATCGTCGCTTACCAGGTCATGCACCGTTCGGCAAAGGTCAAGCCGGGCGGGACGGCGTTGATCATCGGCGCCAGCGGCGGGATTGGAACGGCGCTGTTGCAACTGGGTCAACTGGCAGGGTTGAAGATGTATGCCCTCGCATCCAAAGACAAACATGACACCCTGACCCAATACGGCGCGACGCCCATTGACTATCGCACACAGGATTTCGTCGAATTCATCCACCAGCGCGAACCATATGGACTCGACGCGGTCTTCGATGGAATGACGGGGTTGAACTACATTCGCGGCGGATTGTCGTTGCTAAAGCACGGAGGCAGACTGGTGAGTTATGGCGAACCCGCCGGTTTTTTGGTGTTGTTTCGCGTTCTTTGGACTCTGATGATGGTCAACTTTCTGCCGAACGAAAAATCCTTCAGCCTCTATGGAACCTCTTTCTATTTTCTGGGTGACAAACAGCCTTTTCTGGATGACTGGGCGGCGCTCTTTCATTTGCTCGAGGAGGGCAAGATCAAACCGATTATTGCGAGGACGTTTCCCATTTTGGATGCGGCGCAAGCCAACGTCCTGCTCGAAAGCGGGCAGGTGACCGGCAACATCGTGCTGGTCGCGCCAGAGTTGCTTTCTTCAGCCACAGGCTCCTGCTCCTAATCGCCGCGTGGATGACCCTCATTTCGCTAATGGGATTATTCTTCTTCTCATCCGCCTTCCATGCCGCGCTCCTCTGGCTTATGTCATTGCGAGCGTTAGCGAAGCAATCCACAACTTAACGATGAGATTACTTAGGGCGGAAGAGCGCCGCCCTCGCAATGACATTACCGTTTCAATGTTCTGTACTTCACTCTATGCGGGGTTAAATCCTTTCCAAATTTTTCGCGCATCATCGTTTCGTAATCGGACAGGTTGCCGATGTACATTTTGGCAACAGGGTCGCCTTCGAAGGCGATGAGGTGTGCCCAGATGCTATTGAGGAAGCGAATTCAGCGCCTCGACAATAACTGTCTGCCCAGCCAAAAAGCCCAGGAGGGATAGGCGATTACAGCAATCGATCCGCCCACATAACTGAGGAAATGGTTTTCTCCACCGTGCAGAAAGCCAAAGGCGACCAATGCATATCCGATTCCCGCGAGTATTCCCAAAACGGTCAATGCGCTGGGGAATATCTTCCCAACACGGGCAAGATAGCCATAGACTGCAATTGCCATGCCAAGCGCTCCAAATCCAAGGGGGGAAATGTAGACAGTCTGCTCGTACTGAAAAACCCCAAAGACAAACAAAGTTTGAACAACGCCCGCGATTAACATGGCGGCAATCCCAATTGTCAACGCACCAAAACTCAAGGCATAGGACACATTATGATTAAGCTTATGCAATGCCAGAAGCATTGGAATAGTTGCCAGTGCTATGACAATGCTTGAAATGTCATTGATTTTTCCAAACGGATCACCCACGCTGAAAAAGATAACCAGCGTCACCGCGCCGATAATTGTGGCGATGGCGCTCACTATCGCTGACCAGCCTGCAAAACGGAAGAGGGAATTCTTATTTATGTTGCATCGCCCTTGTTGATTTCAAAATGACACGTCCCAGCCAAACAGTCCAGACAAGCAGAAGTATCTGGCCCAAGCCGCCGAATTGCGCGAGATACAGCAGCCAGGAGACATCACTCTGCCAATCTACCATCCCGAATATTGCAAGCACGTTCAGTAGACCAAGAGCCGAAAGCGCGCCAGAAATCTGTCCCAAGCGAGTCAGGGTTTGCGGAAATACGTCGGTGAGGCGCGCATGGTAGTTAAACGCGAGGAGCCAGATGCCAATGAAGGCAAACCCCAAAGCATTGACAGAACCTGCCAGTTGCCAGCTCGTCGTACCAGACATGACAAGCGCTGAACCAATGCAAGTAATGACAGCTCCAGCTATTGCGACGATTAACATGAAACAACTCAATCGAGGCGACTGTATGCGAAAGAAGGGATGAAGCATCCAAGCCAGCACCGCGCTCAAGAGCGCAAAAATCGCGATAGTGAGATCATTGAGTGGTCCCCAGAACCCTCCGAAGATGAAGAACAAGATTAATGAGACTATTGAAACAATGGCTGTAATGCCAATTGCAACGGTTAACCTGCTGATTGCGCGTGAGGGGATATTTTCCACTGTCATTACTCCTTTTGGATTAAAGCTAACGATAACTCTATCTTGTTAACCAATTCTTACTCGATTGGATGCGGGGTACATGGCATATTCGCGCTATAAAAGTGACCGTCACTTTGGCTTACCGCTTCAACGTTCTATATTTGACTCTATGCGGAGTTAGATCTTTGCCAAACTTCTCCTGCATCATGGTTTCGTAATCGCTCCAATTCCCAATGTACATCTTCGCAATCGAATCTCCTTCGAACACGATCAAATGCGTGCAGATGCGGTCGAGGAACCAGCGGTCGTGGCTGACGACGAGCGCCGTGCCTGCAAATTCTTCCAGCGCTTCTTCGAGGGCGCGCAGGGTGTTGACGTCGAGGTCGTTGGTGGGTTCGTCGAGCAGAATCACGTTCGCGCCTTCGGTGAGGGTCTTGGCGAGGTGGACACGGTTGCGCTCGCCGCCCGATAGCACGCCGACTTTCTTCTGCTGGTCTGCGCCGAGGAAGTTGAACGAGGCGCAGTAGGCGCGGGCGTTGATTTTGCGCTTGCCGAGTTCCAGCGTTTCCTGTCCCTGCGCGATTTCTTCATAGACGGTCTTTTCGGAGTCGAGCGTGCGCGATTGGTCGGCGTAGGCGAGTTTGACCGTCCCGCCGATTTTTATCGTGCCGCTGTCGGGCGTCTCTTTGCCCGTAATCATTTTTAACAATGTGGTCTTGCCCGCGCCGTTCGGACCAATTATCCCGACGATAGAGCCGGGGGGAACAGTCGCAGAAAACTCGTCGAGAATGAGGCGGTCGCCGTAGGATTTGGTCACATTGTTAAATTCAAAAACGACGTCCCCGAGACGCGGACCCGGCGGGATGTAAATCTCCAAATCTTCGCGGCGTTTCTCGGTCTCCTGCGAGAGCAGTTTTTCGTAGGCGGCGACGCGCGCCTGTCCCTTCGCCTGACGCGCCTTGGGCGACATACGAATCCATTCCAGTTCGCGCTCCAGCGTCTTCTGGCGTTTCGATTCGGATTTCTCTTCGAGGCGGATGCGCTCCTGCTTTTGTTCGAGCCAGGAGGAGTAGTTGCCTTTGTAGGGGATGCCGTAGCCGCGGTCGAGTTCGAGGATCCAGCCTGCGACGTTGTCGAGGAAGTAGCGGTCGTGGGTGACGGCGATGACCGTGCCTTTGTAGTCGCGCAGGTGATGTTAGAGCCACGCGACGGATTCGGCGTCGAGGTGGTTGGTGGGTTCGTCGAGCAGGAGGATGTCGGGTTCGGTGAGCAGGAGTCGGGTC
>JACAEM010000007.1 GCA_013388855.1 Chloroflexota bacterium | reverse complement strand
TCGCTGAAGCCGTTCCCGGAGGCGAGCGCACCATTGGTCTGTCCGCCATCGTTCGGGGCGGAATACACCATTGGGTTGACGCCAGTCGAAACCCTTACTGCCGTCCCTCTCCCATCAATATTCAAGCCGGGAGCCACCTTCCCCATTCCTTCTACGGATGCTCCCACAGATACTTTTGTAAAGTCCGCAGTCACTGTGGTGAGGACAACAGTAGGTGTACATGCAGGTTCGGTAACGATGGTCGGCGTAACAGTAGGCGTAAAGGTCTCGGTAATGGTGCCGGTCGAAGTGGGGGTAAATGTCGGGGTGTTGGTCGGCGTAAATGTGGGGGTAAACGTTTCAGTGATTGTACCGGTCGAGGTGGGGGTGTAGGTGAAGGTATTGGTTGGTGTAACAGTAGGCGTAAAGGTCTCGGTGATGGTACCAGTCGAGGTCGGGGTGAACGTTGGGGTATCGGTCAGAGTGGAGGTGGGGGTAAATGTTTCGGTTATGGTGCCAGTCGAAGTAGGGGTGTGAGTCGGCGTTTCGGTCGGAGTAAATGTGGCAGTATTGGTCAGTGTTGCAGTAGGTGTCGCGGTCTTGGGGAAATGTAAAACAACTTCAATGATTGTTTCTTGAACGCTTTTCGAATCGTCTGCATTCATGCCATCCGAGTAAACGACGACAGCCAGAATTTCCCCATCTCCAGGGATAAAATCAGCGTTTGCCTGTGCGTCTGCAACCATTTGTTCGGCTTCGGGGCTGATACCAAATTCGGGATTGGGTTCTCCGAGCAATAACCAGATTGCTGTCTGGACATCTTTAAAGAATTCAAGATCGGTCTTTCCCTCGCCTCGAATTTTATGATTCAAGACATAGTTGATCTCGTTCCACGGCAAACCGAGCAGGTCATCGGGAAGATCCGGGCTGATACTGGAATAGAGGGTGGCGGGTTCAGAATACAATCGCCCAAAGATATGATCCTGAATACACCATCCCGCGTATTCGCCGTCGGTAATGCCGGTACCCGGCTGGGTGTTACTGATATGGATATCAATGGTGCTATTCGTACCCTCCAGCCAGTCTCCATAGTTTGCAATAACTGTTTGTCCGGAAATCAAGTCTACAAAAGCAAAATCGCTTCCTGGAGCAGCTTGGACAGTTGTTGAAAGCAAGGATAATAACAATATCAACGTAATACTGAAGGAGAAATACTTTTTCATAGACTCTCAATTCCCAAAAATGACTTGCCTTTGCGATGGGTTTACAATTCTGTAAGCCATGACGCTTTCAATTCTGTAATGTTACAAAACCATTATACGGTCTTATGTGTAAAGATACAATAACGCATGGCGAATATGTATATACAATTTATTTTTTCTTTTCGATTAGACAGCTGTGCAAAAGGGAAAACGAACCTCCCCTGCTTGTAGCAGGGGAGGCGATAATAAAGATAGTAAAAATCGATTCAAATGTCCGAAGACATTGCAGTCCACGCCATATTTATCCCTCCCGATTGATCAAACGGTAGACCGCCTTTTTATTCCAGCCACTTTTCTCCGCCAACTCCGCAGAGATTTCCTTGGCAGATTTTTCACTTAATAATTCCTTTTCGATGGCGGCGGTGAGTTCTTCCTCTGTCCATACATCTTTTTCCTTTTTCGTTTTCCCCTCAATGACCAGCGTAAACTCACCCCTTGCAGGCTGTAATTTGAAATATTCCACCGCTCCACTGACTGTCCCGCGCCAGTATTCTTCGAACAGCTTGGTCATCTCGCGGGCAACGCAGATTTTTCTGTCGCCAAGGATGGAGAATAAATCGTCGAGGGAGTCAACAATGCGATGCGGTGACTCGAGAAAGATCAACGTGTAGGGCACATTGGAAATTCCCTCTATGAACTTGTGCCGTTCACTGGTTTTGGCGGGGAGATATCCGAGGTAGAGGAACGAATCCGTGGGCAAACCGGAGACCGCCAAGGCGGAAATCGGCGCTGAGGGTCCGGGAACAGGTCGAACGTCATAGCCGGAGGCGAGGGCGGCGCGGACAAGTTCGTAGCCGGGGTCGTTGATTGCCGGAGTCCCGGCATCCGAAACCAGCGCCACATCTCCGTGTGAAAGTTTTTCGAGAATGAAATCCAGTTTGTTCAGTTTGTTGTGTTCGAAGTAACTCGTCAACGGAGTGTCGATCTCGAAGTGTTTGAGCAATTTGCCGGTGTGACGCGTATCCTCCGCCGCGATGAGACTGGACTCCCGCAAAATGCGGACCGCGCGCGGGGACATATCCTCCAGATTACCGATGGGAGTGGCAACGAGATAGAGTGTGCCCATGCGGCGATTGTATCATCACGGCAAGTGTATAATGACGGGAATTATTCATAGACCGGAGGAGAAATGATTGTTGTTTCCGATATGATGGGCACGTTGACCACCGGCTCCCCATTCCTCGGCGTGGTGGATTGGGTCAGGCATCACCAGAGCAAATGGCAGGCGAATCTGACGATGGCATCCATTATGCCAGCCTATGTTCTGGCGAAGAATGGCATTATTGACTGGCAGGCATGGGGGCAGCAACTGATGATCGAAAGCCTGGGCTATATCAAAAATGTGGATGAAGCAAAATTACGTCAGGTATCCGAATGGGTGGTGGAGCATGATTTCTGGCGAAAGCGCCGTGAGGATGTGATCGCGCGGTTGGTTAGGCATCGTGAGGACGGAGCACAGGTTTACATTGCCAGCAGTGTTATTGAACCGTTCATTGAGCCGTTTGCGCGACGCATTGATGTGAAATACATCGGTACGCCGACGCAGATCGTCGATGGAAAAGTGAAGTCGATTGGGGAACTGGTGGCGAATGAAAAGAAGATTGAGCAGGTGTTGAGCCGTCTTGCCGTGGACCGTGTGGATGTGGCATACGGCGATACCGTGCTGGATATTCCCCTGCTGGAGCACGCGGATCATCCCGTGGCGGTGTACCCCGATAAAAAGTTGAAAACGGTCGCGCTGGAACACGGTTGGGAGATCATCGGGGATACGCCGAAGATCGGGTAACAAATGTCCCTGCAAGGAGGAAGGTGACCGTCCTCACAACGAATGACCTACCCCGTATTTCTCAATCCCGCCGCGATACCGTTGATGGTTAGTGCCATGACCTCGCGTAAGGATTTGGCTTCGGCTCCCTCTTGATCTTTCAGCGCCCTCAACCGCCGCAAGGTTTCCACCTGAATGTAGTTGAGCGGGTCCACATAGGGGTTACGAAGTTGGACCGCCTGCTGGGTGACAGGCTCCAATTCAAGCAAGGTCTTGTGGCGGCTGATGGAAAGAACCGCATCCCGGGTATGTTCATATTCCGTGCGGATGGAGGCAAAGATCGTCTCTGCCAGTTTTTTATCAGGGACAAGACTCACGTAGAGAGCGGAGATGTCCATATCTGCCTTGAGCAGGGACATCTCGGAGTTGTTGAGCAGGGTGCGGAAGAATAACCATTCGTCATACATTTCCTGAAGCAGAGGCACATCGTCGATGGAAGCAAGCCCTGTGCCGAGACCGTACCAGCCGGGCAGGTTAAAGCGGCTCTGCATCCACGAGAAAACCCACGGGATGGCACGAATCTGGTTCACCGCACCGAGTTTGGCACGCGCCGCGGGGCGTGACCCGATCTGCAGGCGCTTGATCTCATCGAGCGGCGTGGCCAACTCCCAAAATTCGATAAAACCTGGCGTTTCATAAACCAGTTCACGATAGGCGCGTTGCGCTGCCCGGGACATTTCGTCCAGCGCGTTCCGCCATTGCGTAGGGATGGGCTCCTCCTTCTGTGGGGCGGAGGCGAGGATGACCGCGCTGGCGATCTGTTCAAGATGCCGATGGGCAAGTTTCGGATTGGCGTAACGCGAGGCAATGATCTCACCTTGTTCGGTGACGCGGAAACGTCCGTTAATGCTCCCGGCAGGCTGGGCACGGATGGCATGATTGGCGGGTCCACCGCCACGAGCGATGGTCCCGCCGCGCCCGTGGAAGATGGTGAGTTTGACGCCGTGTTTTTGCGCCATCGCAGTGATCTCCTCCTGTGCCTGATGGAGGGACCAGTTCGCCATGAGGTAACCGCCGTCCTTGTTGCTGTCGGAATAGCCGATCATGACCATTTGTTCATTGTTGTGGGATTTCAACTGTTCACGATACACATCGGAAGTGAAGAGCAGTTCAAGGATGTGGGCGGCATCTTTCAGATCCTGGATCGATTCGAAAAGCGGCACAATTTGTGGAACAGTCGCGCATCCCGCCCACTTGGCGAGCAGAAGAACGGTCAAGACATCCGCGGCGGTATGGGTCATCGAAATGACGATGGGACCAAGCAGTTCACTGCCATAAATATCGCACGTACGTCCAATCAATTGGAACAATGACCAGGTTTCGGCAGTGGCGGCAGTGACGCCGGGATGTGCCGAAAGATCCGGTGCGGGTTCTTTCATCAGGCGTTCCAGCATCGTTTCACGCGCATCGGACGATAAATTTTCGAAGTCGAATTCGATCTTCAGAGCGCGCAGGATCTCCCCCAATGCTGCGTTCAAACGCCCTGAATCTTCACGGATATCGAGCCGCGCCACGTGCAGACCAAAGACCCGCATCTTTTGCAGGGCGACTTTCAGCTCATCTTCGACCAGCATCGCCGGTAAAGCCGAAGCGATCAACTCCAAAGACTCAAGCAGTGTTTTCTCCGTCAGCAGTGCCCGATGCGGATAGTTCCCCAACAGGTGCTTTGTCATGTCATCACGCGAGGCTTCGGCAAGGTCATTCGCAAGCAAGGAAAGGATCAGGCGATACGGCTCGGCGGCATAGCGTTGTTCAATATATGCCACATGCGACGGGAACGGTCTGCGTTTTTCGATCCAATCCAACAAAACGCGCGGCGGTGGGATGCGATTCGAGCTCACACTCAAGCGGCGTCCCAATTCCTGGAACATGCCGCGATATTTTTCCACGGCGAGCCCGCGATGCAGGCGCAACGTTTCAGCTGTCACCGCGGAAGTGACAAACGGGTTTCCGTCGCGATCCCCGCCGATCCAGGAAGCGAGTTTCAGCCAGGCGCGCGGCGCTTTCAAGCCCGGGTAATATTTTTTGAGCGCATTTTCCAGGTCCTCGTACAGTTTGGGGATGATGTCCCACAGGTACGCGTCAACGTAATACAGCCCGGTTCTTACTTCATCGGTCACGGTCAACTTATCGGCGCGGACGCGGTCCGTCAGCCACAACGCGGAAATTTCAGCATGCAGGGATCGAACGGTCTCTTCCCGTTCGCGCCGCGAAAGCGAATTCTGGTTGATCAGGCTCAGGAGGAGTGTGATGCGTTCCGTTTTCGAGAGAACAGTCCTCCGGCGCGCTTCCGTCGGGTGCGCGGTCAGAACCAGTTCGATGCACAATTCATCCAATAAGGTGGACATTTGCTCCCGCGTGACGCCGCGCTCTTTTAGGGTGGAAATCGCTTCACCGATGGATTCACGGGTCGGCTCTGGGAACGATTCATCTTCACGCTGACGGAGGAGTCGCACGCGATAATCCTCCTCCGCCAGATTCACCAGATCAAAATAGGATGTGAACGCCGCGGCGATCACACGCGCCTCTTCATTTTGCAAAGCGGATACTTCTTCGTGCAGTCGTTGTCCTGCAACTACATCCCCGCCGCGCCGCGCTTTGGCCAGCGCCCGAATGCGCTCCTCGATCTCAAAGATGCGCGGCGACTCGAGTTCCGAAATAACCCTGCCGAGCAGGTCGCCAAGCAAGTGGATGTTCTGCGAGAGGTCCATCGCGGCAAGTATAACCAGGCCAATCGAATTTTCAATACCCCGGAGGGGTGCAATCTCATCGATACGCAGGCAAAATTTTTCTATCCAAGTTTTATCCTGAAAATCTGTCTCCAGATGGTTGAATCTACTGACGCGGCGTGCTATAGTGGACTCAGAATGGCTAAAAGGAGAGGAACATGTCTGAAGCCATGGATGTTTTCGACCTGATCCTGGTCGTTGCGGCAGTGTTGTTTCATCTGTCCATCGTGGGAGTGTATATCGCCCAGAAAAAGGGACATGGCGGATGGGTACGTGCCTTTGGGAGCGTGACGCTCCTCCTGGGGATACCGTTGGTCGCCGTCTTCGTTCACTATATCACCTCGGGTGAACCAGGCTGGAAACTGGTCTCGCTTGGTTTCATCTTCCTCTATTTGCTCGTTGAATTTCTGCTTGATTTCGTCTTCAAGATCGAGTTCCGCAAAATGCCCATTCCCTATACGCTATACATCATCCTTTTTTATATTGCCATCATCGGCTTCATCCGAATGTCATTCGCGGTCAACACCTATTGGGGGTATGCGGTCTCCGCCGCGTTCTGGATTCTGCTAGGGGCGTTGATCTACAATCTGCAGGGCAAAAAGAAAGAGGAAAATAACAGGCAAAATAAAAGGGGCAGACTATGATCCACCCCTGCAAACCCATACGCAGCTAGGCTCTTTCTCCTCTAAATTGTGTATCATACAACTGGGCATACAACCCATCGAGCGCAATTAATTCTTTGTGTGTTCCTCTCTCCACAATCCGTCCTCGATCCATCACCAAAATTAAATCAGCGGCAAGAATCGTGGATAAACGATGCGCGATGACAATGCTCGTGCGTCCCGCCATGACGCGCTTCAAGGCTTCCTGAATCAGCGCTTCGGATTCGCTGTCGAGGTGGCTGGTGGCTTCGTCCAACACCAGAATACGCGGGTCTTTGAGGATGACGCGCGCCAGCGCGATGCGCTGTTTCTCGCCGCCGCTGAGACGGTAGCCACGCTCGCCGACAATCGTGTCGTAGCCGTCGGGCAGGTCCACGATGAAGTTGTGGATATTGGCGGCGCGCGCCGCGGCTTCGATCTCGGCTTGGGAGGCGTCGGGTTTGGCGTAGGTCAGGTTGGTGCGGATGGTATCGTGGAAGAGATACGTCTCCTGCGTCACCATGCCGATTGCCTGCGAAAGCGATTCGAGCGTGACATCGCGCAGGTCATACCCGTCAATGCGGATGACGCCGTCCGTGGGGTCGTACAGGCGCGGGATGAGATAGGTCAGCGTGGTTTTGCCCGCGCCCGAGGGACCAACCAACGCGATTAACTGTCCAGGACGCGCGATAAAGGAGATTCCCTCCAAAGCGACCTCGCGCGCCTGAGAGGCCGCGTCAGACTCCCCTGAGTCGGACGCGGGTTTTTCATCCTTTTTCTTCCCGTCACCCTTATCCGCCAAAGACAAGACCGCGCCGATGTCTTCGTGTCGTCCGTAACGTTTGACTTGTTTGAGCAGAATCGATTCGTCCACTTTGTAATTGAACGTGACGTTATCGAATTCGAGTTCGCCGCGCACATCGCGCAGTTGAGTTGCGTTTTCTTTTTCGACGATGTCCTGCGGCAAATCAATGACCTCGAACACGCGCTCAAAGGAAACCATGCTGGTCGAAAACTCGACAGGCGCGCCCGCCAGTCCTTGCAGCGCGCCGTAGAGTTGACCGAGATACGAGCCGAAGGCAACGATGGTGCCGATGGTGAACACGTCGGTGATAACGAAATAGCCGCCGAGACCATAGACCAGCGCCGTGCCCACCGCGCTGACCAGACCGAAGATGACGAAAAACGTGGAGCCGACCACCGCGCGTTTGACGCCGATATCGCGCACGTTGGCAGCGCGTTGACGGAAGCGCTTCTCCTCTTCACGCGCACGACCAAAGAGTTTAACCAGCAGCGCGCCGCCGATGTTGAGGGTCTCGTTCATGTGCGCGTTCATCTGCGCGTTCATGTCCATTGCCTGGCGGGCGATATCGCGCAGGACGGTCCCGAGTTTTTGCGCGGCGATGATGAAGAGCGGCAGAATGAGCACGCTGACAATAGTGAGCCACCATTCGAGCGTGAGCATGACCGCCAGCAGTGCAATCGCTTCGATGAGGTTGGTCAGGATGTTGACGATGGTGTTACTGATGGCGTTCTGCGCGCCGACCACGTCGTTGTTGAGGCGCGACATGAGTTCGCCGACCTTGGTGTTGGTGAAGAAACGCAGGGACATGCGTTGCAGCCGCGCAAAGAGCGCCGAGCGCAAATCATAGATGACGCCCTCGCCAACGATCGCGTTCAAGCGGCGCTGGAAGACGTTGATGACGCCCGTCAGTGCGGGAATCCCCAGCAATGCCACACCCAGCAGAATGAGTCGATTCGTGTCTTTGGCGGGAATCACCACGTCAATCATGTTACGGAAGATGAGCGGCGTGAGCAGGGACAAGCCTGTGGTGAGGAGAATCGTCACGAGCATCCCTGCAATGTGCCACCAGTACCCGCGCGCGTAGGAAAGGACGCGCAGGAGCAGTTGTTTCGTCACTTTGGGCTTTTCGTCGCCCTGACGCATGGACATCCACCAGCCGTATCCGTGCATGTAGTCTCCTAGTCTAATAGTTTCATGGTCTAACAGTCGTTGGTCGGATATTCTCTCGACCACTCGATTATCCGACTATAAAACCGTAAGACTAAACATGCAACTGGACGAAGGGGGGAGGTTAATAAAAGTTTGATACAAGCAGGAATATGCGGAAGCGCGCACCTACGCCCAGTCCTACACCAGCATCTTCGGGCGCGAAGTCCCGCCTTCATACATCGACCTCGGTCACTTTGCCGCGTTGCTGGCGAACAACACATCCAGCACGCTCGTCAAGGAAGCCGCCACGCAACTGGTCTCGAGTTTGCAGGACGCGGTCGTAGCCGAACGGCATGGCTCAGGGAAAAAGGGATCGACCGGACTCGCGATCTACTTCCCCAATTCGACCCTGCACTCCTCGTCTCTTACCGGACCTCAATGTTCGTTCCACAATCCTACGGCGCGACCTTTGAAGAAGCCACGTACACCGTGATAAATACCGTCAAACAAGGTGACAGCCACTGCGAAATGACTGTCACCTTTTGGTATGGGGAGGATGGATGAAGCGAAAGGTATAATGCGTGACAAGGTGTTTACTTTGTCACTGCATAGGTAACTGATAAAAGGTCTCGAATGACTCCGCCACATACAGGCTTGAGCGCCGCTCTCATGGCGGCAGGGTTGATTTGTTTCCTGGGGGGAATGATCGTTCTGCAAACACGCCGGCACGCGCCAGGGGCTGTCTCATTGATGGTCCTGATGTTTGCCCTCAGTTGGTGGGATATCAGCTACAGCCTGTTCTGGGCAAAAGCGCCCGCTCCTTATCCGAATTTCTGGTTGTACGTCACCTACGCGGGAGTGGTCACAGTCCCCGCCGCGCTGGTGGTTTTTGCCATGCAAGTCTCTGAAATGGATGAATGGCTGAGACCATTGTTCATCATCGGTTTGTGTATCGAGCCGATTCTGGTGCTGGTGTTGCTGTTCACCGATCCATGGCATGGCTTGTACTTCGCGGGAAAAGAGACTCAAGGCATCGGCATGCTCCTGAACGGCGGGCCCGTACATTGGGCAAACATCGTATATTCCTATTTGTTGATCCTGATCGGCATGGTCATTCTCATACGCAGGTTCATACAATCCACAGGGATTTACCGGAAACAGCTAGCTGTCATTTTGATCGGGGCGGGAATCCCGTGGCTCAACAGCATCGTCTTTGTCCTGGGGTTGAATCCCCTCCCCAACGTGGATAATACGCCTTTCTCGTTCACGATCGCGGGATTCGCGTTCACCTACGCCCTGCTCCGTTTCCGCCTGCTGGACATCCTCCCCATCGCGCGGCACGCGTTGGTGGAAAGCATGAGCGATGGGGTTATTGTTCTCGACGTCCATAACCGGCTGGTGGATTTCAACGCCGCGGCAGAACGGGATATCGGGCTGTCCCGCCGACCTGTTATCGGCGAATCCGTTGAGAGGACATTCTCGGCATGGCCGAATATTGCAAAAAGGTTTCTTATGGTCAACGACATTCGCGTCGAGTTGCCCATCGGCGATCCGCCCCGGAGGGTCCTCGACTTGAAAATTTCGCCGCTATACGACCACCGCAAACGTCTGCTTGGGCGTCTGGTGGTCTGGCGCGACATCACCCCGCTCAAAAAAGCGCAGGCTGACCTGCAAGAACAAGCCATCCGCGATCACCTGACAGGACTGTACAACCGCCGTTATTTGGGTGAAACACTGGAGCGTGAACTTGCCCGGGCAAAGCGCGGAAACCACCCCGTCAGCCTGATCATGATCGACATCGACCATTTCAAGAACATAAATGACACCTTTGGGCATAACATGGGGGATTCCATCCTGAAAAGTTTCGCAAAACAATTATTGGAACAAACCCGCATCGAAGATATCATATACCGGTACGGAGGCGAGGAGTTTCTCGTACTCCTGCCGAATGTCACATCACAAAACGCAAGGGACATCGCCGAGAGGTGGCGAACATCCTTTCAGGAGGCTCATGCATTCCATGAAGGTGAAAAGATCGACGTCACACTCTCCTGCGGCATCGCCGAGTTTCCTTTGAGCGGAAAATCGAGTGAAGAATTGATCGCGGCGGCAGACAAGTCGCTGTATCAGGCAAAGGCAATGGGGCGCAACCGCGTCGTCATATGGCAGGATACAACCCGATGAAATAAGTAAAGCGCGCCGCATTCCACGCAAATTTTGGAGAACGCCACACCCATCATGACAGCAGGCATATTGACCATTATGATATGGCATCAAGATATAATCGTCGAAATTTTACGCGAGGTGTCTCATGAAACATGGAACCTGTCCCAAATGTAATACAACCAATGTATATTTCAAGGAGTACGCGCTGGACAAAGTGACTCTGGATGGCAAAGGTGTGAAATATGTAAACTACGTCTGCACGGATTGCGGTTATTTCGAAACCTACATCACCGATGAGGATGCCTTGGGCAAGATCCCCGTCCGCGCGGAAAAACTGGGAGATTGGAAAAAAAGCACAATAACTACATGAATCAACAGGACATCATCCAAAAGACAGCCGAATACATCAAGCAGGAATGTACGGGCGATTCGTCCGGGCACGATTGGTGGCACATCTATCGCGTCTGGAAGAACGCCATGACCTTGTGTGAACATGAAAAAGCGGACACCTTCATCGTTCAGCTCGCCGCCCTGCTCCATGACCTGGACGACTGGAAATTCAACAATTCGGGGGATGAAACCCCGCTTCGCGCCAAGACGTGGCTTGATTCGCTATCGATCGACCCCGCCATCGCTGACGCCGTGTCCCGCATCATCATGCACGTCTCCTACAAAGGAGCGGGCGTCATCAACAAAATGGACTCACTCGAAGGCTTCATCGTGCAGGATGCCGACCGGCTGGACGCCATCGGCGCCATCGGCATCGCGCGCGCCTTTGCCTACGGCGGCTACAAGAACCGTCCGCTCTACGACCCCAACTCGCCCCCACAGATACACCAGACTTTTGAGCAGTACAAGAACAGCGAAAGCGCCACCATCAACCACTTTTACGAAAAATTGCTTTTGCTCAAGGATATGATGAACACCGCTACGGCCAAACGCATCGCCGAACAACGCCACGAGATCATGGTGAAATTTCTCGACCAGTTCATGAACGAATGGGATGGAAAAGATGTTTGAGGTAAGCACTGCCTGGAAATCCGCGTTCCCAGGCGCACACGTGGGCGTCTTGGCTATGAAAGATGTAACCAATCCTGCGCGTCACGCAGAGCTGGAAAACCACAAAGCGGAGTTGGAGGCCCGACTGCGGGAACAGTTCAAAGGGCAGGATCGAGCCGCCTTATCGTCCCATCCTGTTTTGCGGGTCTACAACGAATATTACAAACGCTTCAAAAAGACCTACCATGTCCAATTACAACTCGAGTCCATCGTCATGAAAGGGAGGTCCATTCCCAGCGTGGCATCGCTCGTGGAAGCAATGTTCATGGCAGAGGTCAAGAACATGCTGCTAACCGCCGGGCACGACCTGGATGTTCTGCAACTGCCGCTTATCCTCGATGTATCGAACGGCACCGAGAATTACACCGTGATGCGCGGCGAACTGCAAACCCTCAAACCCGGCGACATGTTCATCAGTGATCGGGCGGGCATTATTTCAGATGTCATCTATGGTCCCGACCAGCGTACACAGATCCGGGCAGGTACACGCAACGTTATATTCACTGTCTATGCACCTGCGGGGATCAAAGAACAGGCCGTGGTGAACCATTTACAGGACATGCGCGATTATGTATTGGTGATTGCTCCGCAGGCTCAAGAGGAGTTGCTGAAAGTCTATGGCAGGGATTAATGACTTTTTTCTACGTTACTTCCGTTCCCGGCAAAATCGCTTCGCGTCCATCCTGTGGCGGGGAGATGGGGTACGCCGAGAGATCGCGCTGACCTTTGACGACGGACCACACCCCAGGGATACATTACGCGTTCTGAAAGCGCTGGCAAAGCACAACGTCCACGCCACATTCTTTTTGATTGGGATGCAAGTTGAAAAGTTTTCACATCTCGTGAGGCAGATTCACCAAAATGGACATCAACTCGGCATTCACTGTTATCGTCACTTCCCGTTCCCGCTTGAGAATCCTTCTGTTCTCCGCGCACAGCTGGATCGCACAAAACAGGCCATCGCAAAGACGTGTGGCGTTCAACCCGAAACCATCCGGGATGTCCGCCCGCCGTATGGATTCTTTAGCACAACAACCCTGTCGCTGTTGACTGAATGGGGTTATCGCCTGGTCCTTTGGGACAACATGCCATTGCATTTCATCCAGCCCGTGTCTTGGACGATGAAACAGGTCCTCGAGCGAACTGTCCCTGGTTCGATCATCGTCCTGCACGATGGTCACGGGCATGGAAGGAGGGCAGCAGAGATCGTGAATATCACTGTCCCCAAATTAAAGGCAATGAACTTTGAATTCGTTACAATTGAACAAATGAAAGACCAGAATTAATGGGTATGAATGAAGGATGGAAAATGTTCTGCATATGGATCCAACATGATCCACATGCAGGAAAACGACATTGGCGGCTTATATAGTCAGGATATGTTCGATGGGCAGTCAAGTAAAAAAAGGGAAAGTAGTCACCTATGCCCATGTCATGGGCGGATATTTCGAGAACTACATCATTGATCCCAAGGAAATCAAAATGAATGTATAGGGTGGACGAGCAGTAGTTGCCCGTCCACCCTACGTGTCTTAATCAGCAGGCACTGACTCCACCTCCCCATCCGCCTCACTCATGGACTGTATATTTGCTCGTCGGATAAAGAAAAGCGCGGGAGACAAAAGCAGGCTCGAGGTCACGAGCGAAGCGACGGCGGAACCCGTTGCCGCGATCACCGCGACAATCGGACCTCCCAACATTTGCCCGATGGCATCCACCTGTCCGAACATCGAATGAACCGTGGCGCGGGTTTGGGAATCCAGTTTTTGATTCACCCACGCAGTCTGCAATGGGATGTGGACATCGCGCAAAGCATCAATGATGAGGTACAGAATCAGGCTGAGGACGAGAATTTGCGAAAGCGCAAAACCAAGCATCGCCAGCGAGATACCCGCCGTGACGATAAGCACAGCGCGACCGATCGCCAGCGGACTCGACGAGTCTACGCGTTTTTCCACAAAGCGGACGGCGAGAATCGTGAGGATCGTACCCGCTACGCGTAAAGTCGCAAAGAAAGCGACCTGGTTATTGCCGAAGATAACCGGCAACTCGAATGTGTCAAGCAGGTGCTTGACCCACAGGCGGTCAAAGCCTTCGCTGTAGATTCCGTAAAACAGACCAATGAAGACAATGTTCATGAGGCGCGGCTTGGCGCGGACAGTATCCACACCTTGTTTAAAGGTATGCCACATGTGCTGCCAGGTATTACGGTCTTCGCGTGGAGTGGGATGAAATCCCGTTTCGGGCATGATGACTGCAAGGATGACGCCGATCAACAGCACGCCCGCCGAGCCGACACGCAACGGCACGACCACGTCGTTTGCGCCGATGAAGGCGGCAAGTCCCATGCCGATGAGTGAGGAAAATAGACCGACCTGTGTGGCACGGAGGAAGAGTTTGTTGGCGTCGTCTTCGCCGACCTCGTCGGAGATCCATGCCTGCGTGGCGCCTGAGGTGAAGGTATATCCCAAGCCCCAGATGACCTGTGCCAGCAGGATGGGCAGGAAGGCAGGGAAGAAGCCTTCGATGAGAAAACCAACTCCCATCAGGATATAACCGATGATGATCGAAAGCCTGCGGGAGTACACGTCCGCGACGATGCCTGTGGGTACTTCAAAGACGAACGCCGAGATCTCCAGCGTTGTGCCGACGAGGATGAGTTGAACAGGAGTCAGCCCAGCAACAGTGGCTTCATACAGCGAGGTGACGGTAAACATCATCGCAAAGAACATGGATGCGCTGAACTCGATGAACAAATAAACGGTTCTTGCGTTTAGCTTTAAATTGGAAAACATATGTACCTTTGTAGAGTAGTGTAAGTCGGGTTGGCAACCCGACCCACGACAAGTAACACCGCAACTCTACATGGATTGTCTAAAATGAGTTGCGGTTTATCAGGCAGGGATTTCTCCTTTGTGCCAGAGGATGTTGGTTGAGAATAGAATTTGCATTTTGATCTCCATATCAATCTAAAAGTTATTTTTTTAGCCACGGAGACACGAAGGCACAGAGATAAACAATTAAAAACTCCGTGACTCAGTGTCTCTGTGGTTAGCCGTATTTCCTCACGCCATCGGAAAAACATCCGACTGTTTCTTCGGGAAGAGAATGCTCATCAGAGCCCGCACTTCTTCGCCGCCACACCAGCACTCGACAAAGGAAGTGCTTAGTTCTTCGTAACTGCGATAGCCAAACAGCATCTGCAGGAAGGTGCGGTCGGGGAAAGCGATGTCACCCTCGTCGTCTTTGGTGACAGGCGTCCATTTTTCGATGGTGGTCAGCTTGCCTTTCTCGATCACGATCCGCACACCTTCGCGATAAAAACTAACCCTGATCTCACGGCTGTGACCAGCGGCAATCGATTCCGCCAGCCGCTTCTCGAGTGCAGGCTTGATATGATTCAAGAAGCCAGCCACATCAGGTACACGAACCTGGTAAGCATACGGCGAAATGATTGTGGGAAGGTCTTCGCCCAGCGCCTGATACACAGGATGATGCGACCCGCCGATGAAACCGAACGATGTGCTTGTTCTTCCATCACGTTTTGCCAATTCCTGTCCCTTGTTCCACAAATAGCGAACAACGCTCGGCGTCACGTCCAGCCACGAGACTCCCTGCTTCAGTTCATACCAGACCGCTGTTAAGCCCGTTCTAGTGAGATAACTGTAGTGTTGCAGGTATCCAACCGCCTCGCCAGAGACATCTTCGATCACAAGCGTGTCAAAGTAATGGGCGGCATTTCGATCCTGCTCCAGCAATTCGTACTTGAATATCTCCAGCGTCCGCTCACACCTGACCATGTGACGTTGTATGGCATGTTCATACACATTGGCGATAAAGGGTATGTCCGCTTCGACGGCTGGGCGCAAAACATATTTTTCCTGCTCCCCCTCTTCCAACTTCGGCACCTGCGCTTCGTAGCCGAACCTCCGCCCGACGAACTCGAGCGCCATTTCATACCCGAACTGACGATAAAAATATGGAATGCCCGTAATGATCTGTACAGGCAAATCACGCTCGATACACCACTGATGAATTTCATCGAACTGCATACGGACGAGTCCCTTGCCGCGGTATTCAGGCAGTGTGCCAACCAATTCAGGTCGCCCCACACCAAACTTGATTCCTTCGTAGCTCCACGTTTGTGGAATCAAGTTCATGGACGAGACAATTCGTCCCGTGGCAGACTCTTCGATGATAATGAAATCGTCAGCATGGAAAGTGGGATGTTGGCGCGTGAGCAGGTCACGTGTCCATGCGATGAGGCGCTGTTCATCCGCGTCATCTTCACGATGGATCATGCCGTTGAACGCAGAGAGCGCGTCCACATCTTCGACTGAAGAACGGCGCATGATAAGTCCGTTCCCCAAGTCACGTAAAATGGTTTTCGTTCTGGATAACATGGTTGTCCTATCAGTGACCGCCCAATAGGACAGCCACTCATAATAATTGTTTCAATTGACTTAAGGCGTCTTCAGGATTCCTGAAATGGATTCCCTGGATGCCAAGTTTTTGACAGGCTTCGATATTCTCGATGAAATCGTCGACGAAGACCGCCTCGCTCGGACTCACCTCAAGCTGTTCCAGCGCAATCTGGTATATCCTCGCTGACGGCTTCGCCACCTTAACCTCCGCCGAAATGACCATGTGATGAAAGGCATCATCGAACTTTTCCTTGAGGATGTATGCCCGCAGATCGTCCCATGCGTTCGAGATGAGTCCCGTTTTGTATTTGCCCTTCAATGAACGAATGAAATTGACCAGTTCACGGTCGAGTATGTCACCTGCAAAGAATTCATCACGGATAATTTGCGCTTCGGAGATGGGTCGCTTCAGGCGTTTCATCACCGACGCCCAATGCTCCTCTGCGGTCAATTCACCGACGGTTGCCTGTTGTGCCGTGGGGCTGTCAAAGATAAGTCGGGATAAATCGTCGTACTCCATACCCAGGCGTTCCGCAAGATGCTGACGCGGTGCCTGATATTCCGTGCGGAGGATGACCCCACCCAGGTCGAAGATCACTGCTTTGATGCTCATGTGGTTGTCTCAGTTACACCATGGTATGTCACCCTGAACGACACTTGCACCGCACGCAAGTGCAGGTGAGAATCTCTACGATTATCTCGGAGACCCCTCGCTAGCGCTCAGGGTGACATTACCAGATCGGTTCACTTGCTCTTCTTCGTTGTCTTGGCAGTGGTTGCTTTCTTTTGTGCGGCAGGTTTCTTCGTGGATGGTCTATCTTTTGCGGGTACTTCCTTCGCTGGCTTTTCCTTGGCAGGAGTCTGCGCAGGCTTGGGTTCAGTTTGAGGCGCTGAGACAGGCTCGGGCTTGGGGAGAGGCGCTTCTTGTTGTGGGTGTGCTTTCATCTCAGCCTCGAACTTCCTGAGTTCATCCTTCCAATTGGGCATGAACATTTCCAATTTCTGCCGAGGAATCGGAGTGGCACGCCGGCAACGCGGGCAATGCGCATCGTAGTGGGTTAGTTTCTTTGAGTCAATTTCCTGCAGGGCATCAAGCATGGCAACCCGGCTGAGGGTGTAGGGGGTTTGGCAAAAGGAACAGCGAAGGTTCATATTGGTCTCCTTTGTATTCAGCGTCCCGAAGATTGTTGTGATTCTCAGGACAAGCCTTCGGGACGTTATTTTTCAAAGTGATTGTACACTGATTTCTTTGCCAGCTCTGATCTCCTTTTCAAAAAGGTCAAATGCGAGGTGAACGTGCATACCCGCGCTTTCATAGAGACGTAATGCACCCGTGAGGTTTTCCGCGTCCACGCCGAGACCTGCGATGCGTTTGCCGCGCCGATATAATTCACCGAACGAGTGGCGAAGCAAGGCAAGCCCGATACCGCGTTTGCGCCACGGACGGCGCACGCCCAATGTGTCCACCCAGCCGACATCAGGGTTGTCATAGGCGCTCTTGCGGCAAAGGCTGATCCCTGCGATCTCATTCCCGTCCATGGCGAGGAACCAGAGCGTGGGATCAAAGCCTTCATAGCCCATCGCAAAATGTTTGAAGCGTTCCAACCCTTCTTCAAAGGGTGTTTCGATATGACCGAAGTGGTCACTGAATGCTTCATCCACAACACGATAGACGGCTTCCATGTCGGTCTCGGGGTGGAAGGTGCGCAGGGTGATGCCATCTGCCCAATGCGGGGCTGGAGGCGGGGCGTCCATGTTAATGCGCATCGTGTATGAACTACGAATGCGTTGGAAGCCTCGATCCTCGAACAATTTTTTCGACGCATCCGCCTGACGATAGATACCGACACGTGGCGCGAAGCGAAGGTCTGCGGGCAGATCGTTCAAGACTCGTCTGGCGCGTTCCTCTGCCCAGGTGAGGAGATATGTGCCGATGTTATTGTTTGCATAATCGGGATGCACACGTCCCCAGATCCACGGGTGGACGGGCGGCTTTTGTGTAGTCCACACTTCGACGTAGCCGACCATCTCTCCGTTCGGCGAGAACACGAGGCGGATATCCTCCATGGGGTCGAAACCTGGAGATTTCCATTCGGTGCGGATGGCTTCGGCGTCTGTGATCTCGTCCTCATGAATGACCGAACGCGCCCAGCGATTGAACAATACGAGGGCAGGTTCCACGTCTTCCATTCTGGCTCCGCGAACAGTGAAGCCTTCAGGTAAAGCAACTTTCAATTCTTCCTGCAAATATGCGTTCATTTGATTCTCCTATTCCTGCTCTTCAGGATCACGCCCAGAGCGCAATTCCTTTTCGTAAATAACGTATTCGGCGGCAATTTTCATGCCCGCCTTTTGATACAAACGCGTCGCGCCTGTGGGATTTGACGCGTCAACGCCCAGACCGATGACATCCTTGCTTCGTTTATAAAATTCACCGAACGAGTGGAGAAGCAACGCTTCACCGAGTCCGCGTTTGCGCCACGCGCGGCGCACGCCCAGTGTGCCCACCCAGCCAATATCCATGCGATAGCGGCAGAGGGAATAGCCCGCAATCTGGTCGCCATCCCAGGCAATGTGCCAAAGGGACGGGTCGAAATCTTCGCGGTTCGTCATGCGATGTTGCCATTTTTCATACGTCCCAGGGGTATGTCCCCAGTGATCGCTGAATGCCTCCTCGTGCGCTTCAAAGACCGCACGATTGTGCTCTTCCAATACAAAGGGACGGAGTTCGATCCCATCAGGGAATACAGGCGCAGGAGGTGGATTATCCAGTTTGATCTCCATCCGCCACGAAAAGCGTATGGCATGATAGCCTTCATGCTCGTGCATCTCGCGGGCGACGATATCCCCGATGGCCATGGCATTCCGAATATAGACGCGCAGATCTGGTTCGGCAAGCTTCATCTGTTCACGCGCGCGTTCTTCGAGGATGCGCATCATGGTTGTGCCGATGCCCAGTCCATGGAAATCGATATGGACATAGCCGTCTCCCTGAAAGACTGCATTCACATGCCGGTTGACGAATTCCTCGTAGCCAACAATGCGACCTTCGGGTGTCGTCACAACCCATGCATCGCGTTCGAGCGTAAAGCCTTCATTTTTCCATTCGCGCGCAAGGTCACCAGGCGTGACCGCGACAGTCGGGTCGCCGTCCGATGTACAAACATCGAGGATGAGTTGAGCCACGCCGTCCAAGTCCGCCCATTGCGCTGGGCGGAGCTTGAGGCTTGGGTCGAGAAGTACTTCATTCGTTGCAGGTTGTGTATTCATAAAATTCTCCATTTAATTTCCAACGCTGATCTCAGCATCGAAAACACTACTTGTTTTGTTCCATCCATTCTTCGCGCAGAATGCCCATCGTGAGCATATCCCAGCGCCTACCTTCTTTATTCAGGACGCCGCGCATTCGCCCCTCGTGACGGAATCCCGCCTTTTCGTAGGAACGAATCGCACGCGGGTTGTACTCAAAAACGATCAGTGTGACACGCTTCAAATTGACCTCGGTAAAACCGTAACGCAGGATCACCTTCATCACATCGGTGCCATAGCCTTTACCCCAAAACTCTCGTTCGCCGATGCCCAATCCAACAAAGGCATCGCGGGCAGACCAGTTGTACACATACAGGTCAATATCACCGAGTAACATATCATCGTCCAATTTGCGGATGCCGAACCAGTGCAAGTTGACGGGCTGTTCATCCAGTTCCTTCTCCAGCCACGTTTGCGCATTCTTCGCCGAAGCCATGCGGGCAACATTGCTGTTCAACAAACGCTGAAACTCCGAATCGCGCCCCCAACGTGCAAAGGTCCTTCCAATCTCATCCGCATCCAACGCGCTTAAACGCACGAGTTCACCAGTCAAAATATTCTTCATGGTTTTGCTCCATTTTGCATTGCCAGCCATTCCTCGCGCAGGATTCCCATCCAGAACCCGTCGGTACGCTTCCCTTCGCGCAAAGTATCCTTACGCGTGCAACCTTCGAGTTGAAACCCTGCCTTCTCATAGGACTTCAACGCACGCGGGTTATAGGAATGCAAGCCCAGCGACACGCGGTGCACATTCAACTCAGTAAAAGCATATCGCAGACACAACTTCATCATGTCCGTGCCATAACCTTTGCCCCAAAACTCGCGCTCGCCAATCCCGATCCCAACCCACGCCTCGCTGTGGATCAAATCCACCCACAAACTAAAGAAGCCAATCAACTTTTCTTCAACCAGAGTGCGGATGGAGAAGACATAACGATTGGGGCTAAATCCTTCCTCGTTTCGTTTCTCGAACCAATCCTTCAACCACTTCTCGGATACTACCATCGCCGGTTCGGAGTCCAACAACCTGCGATATTCCGAGTCTCGTTGCCAATGGACTTCGATTTTTGCGCGGACATCCGGGTCCTCAGCCGTCAGGCGGACGAATTCTCCATGAAATAAGTCTTTCATTACAAGGTTCTCCTTATGAAATAAAAAGCCGCTTCTTTCTACGCCGAAGCTGACTCTTGCCATTCATCCTTCAACAGACCCAAAATGAGCATATCCCAACGACGTCCATCCCGATCCAACGCCTGCCGCCTGCGGACTTCCTCCACAAAGCCAAATTTCTTGAACAAGGAAATCGCTCCCTCGTTATATTCAGGCACCGCCACGCTGATGCGGAACAGATTCAGTTCCGCGAACACAAAACGAAGCAACATCCGCAAAGCCTGCGAACCGTATCCCTTGCGCTGGTCATCCCTCGCACCAATACCGAGGCGAATGAAGCCGTTCCCATTCGACCATTCGATACGATGCACCAACGCCTTACCGATCAAACGGTCATCTTCGCGGGCACGGATGGTAAAGAAAAACATATTTTTCTCTTCCTCGATCGCCTTCTCGAGCTTTTCATACGCCTTCTTCACCATCGCCACAGACATCGGGCGGGCGGGTTCAGTATCATACATCCGCATGAAATCGGAATCATGCGTCCACTTGGATTCGATCTCCGGGTCCTTCTCGTAATCGATCGGTCCCAGACGAACATCCTGCCCCTCGAATAATTGACTTTGTATTCCCAACATGTGATTTCTCCTATGAAAAATAAAACAGCCACAGACATTTGCCCGTGGCTGAATCGGAAAGGGAAAATAAAAACAACCGCGGGCGAGTGCACCGCGGCTGTTAATTACAACGTTTCGTGTAAATTAACGATAAGCAAGCGCACTACGACAAGGAATGAAGCCAACAGCACCTTTTTGGATGCTGTGTGAGTTCGTAAAGATTGTCGCAAAGTTCATTGCCATGGGTCGTGCGCCTCCTTTCTTTGAAATGTAGTTGAACGATTTCGAGTGTAACATGTGGCTCCATTTTTCGTCAAGTAGATAGCTATGAAAGGTGCAGAATAAAATAATGGTAGCCTCAACAACCGACATCGATACCGTCCCACTCCACACGGTGCTCATCATTTCAGATCAGCCTAAAGCCTGTGCGGTCTGGGAGCCTCTCTTCAACCAGAGGAACTGCATTGTGCTGTGTGAATCGAATATTTCACATGCCTTGCAGGGAGCGCGGTTGATTGGGCCATCCCTTATGTTGATCGATATGCAGTTGACCAAGGCCGAACGCGCCTCCATCTTGAAGGAACTGCGCGAGGCAAGCCGCGGTCCCATTATCATGCTTATCTCGGCAAATACAGCCCAGGAGGTCTTCGAAGCCAACATGGCGGGCGCGGACGAGTGTCTCATTAAGCCCGTCAATCCGGCGGTGCTTGTGGTCAAAGCGATGGCCTGGCTTGGACATGGCGAGCGGAATGAACGGATCCCCGCTGCGATGAATTTGGAAATATCCGCCTGACGTTCAGTTTCTCCTCCTTTTTTCTTTCTCCTTTTTCGAGTCAAAACTCCCGTGCGTGACGGGAGTTTTGATTTTTAACCATTCTCAGGGTGCGGCGCCAGTATTGATACGACCCGCCTGCAGGTCATCGAGCACTTGTTGTACAAGTCTTTGCTTTCCAGGGGAAAGCAGGCTCGGGTCAATATCACTCAAGCCGAGGGGAGATTGAACCGTGATTCCCCCCTGACCTGCAAGTAGCTGGGGCCAGACGCTCTGGATCGCCTTGACAATGTCCGGCTGGATCGTCATCACCCAGCCCGCGGGGCGTTGTTCCGGGGAAACCGTTCCAATCATGTAAACGCCAGTCGTACCGATATAGTTATATAATTCCGGGATGGCGATGTCGGGGTACAGGTAGATCGTGCCCACTTTGTATTGAAGCATCAAAATATCGGCGAAGGAATCATACGTCTCTTTATCCTGGTCAGCCGGGATCTCGATATATTGTGGAAAACTCCAGGGCAGGTAATAGAACGGACGACAGAGCCCGCAATAATAAGCCCTGCCATTGGCATAGGCGTTCAAGGCACGGATCGCGTCCGGATTATCCTTGGGGATGATCATACCGATGCGATAATCATCCGTGATAAGCGCCGCCGTATATCCGGCAAGAAACCCGGCAATCTCGGACTGGGAGTTGCCGCCCAATACGCTGATGTTCCCGCCGGGAGTGATGCCCGAGATATTGATCGAAAGGAATTGTACCTGCGGAGCGGCGGCGGCAAGCGCGGCAATACCAGGGTCTGGCGGAAACGCGATTACGACTTTCAGCCCCGGCTCCAGGTCGGAGGGCGTCAATGTATTTCTGACCTGAAAACGCAAACCCGATGCCTGCGTCAGATCATAGACCGTCTTCTGGTAGAGGTCAGAGGTAGCAACATCCATATCAGCGGGAAGGACCAGGATGGCGAGAGGCACCGTCGGCGTGGATGTGGGTGTTGGCAGGATGATCGGAGTCTCGGTTGGCACAGGAGTGCCAGTGACAACCGGCTCATTGGCGCCACAAGCGGTAAGAATGATTGCAAGAATGGTAAAAACGGCAAACAGGTTGATGGGTCTTAAACGCACAGGAGTCTCTCCAAAGGTAGGAATGGACAAATTATACACGTTGCCAGACCTGCTTAAATGCAAAGACCGCACCTTGAAATGCGGTCTTCACAGGAACGATCTCCGCGTCTTATCTGGACTTGATGCTGATCTTCTTCGGGCGGGCGGATTCAGCCTTGGGCAGCTTCAGCGTCAACACACCGTCGGTGATCCTGGCGTCAACGCGCTCCGCGTCGATGGGGGCGGGCATACGCAGGGTCCGGGTAAATGAGCCGCCGGGCAGTTCCCGCACAAGATATTGAGCCTCCTCAGCTTTATATTCACCCTCGATGCGGACAACATCATCCAAAACCTGAATGATCAGGTCGTCGGCGGTGAGTCCCGGTACGAGCGCGGAGAGAACGTAGGTTTCATCCTCTTCACGGATATTCACGCCAAGGTTGAAACGGTTGTCTGCCACCCATCGGCGGGATACTCGGCGATACGGATAAGGGTGCAAATAGAAAGTCATGGTTTATCTCCTAATCGGTTGGAAATGATTGTACATATCTTACCGATTAGGTATAAATAAAATGATGATAAAAGATAGAAATTGTGTTAGAAATCCAACCGGGGAACCATTCCATACGGTAATTCGTCTCGAAAAAGAGTGGTTTTCCAAATCATTCCGGCATACATGGAAGGAGTCAGTTTGATGAAAATGCGTTGGATTTCGTTGTTTCTCGTGTTTGCGCTTGCTCTGACAGGCTGCGGAACGTCCCAGTCGGGTGAATCACAGGATATGCCTCCACAGGAGCCTCAACAGGTTCCGTCGCAGGAATCTTCGTCCAGTCCGGCAGATAATCCGCTTCCCTTGCCCACCCAAAACGAGAACCCTGATTTTTCGTCTGCGCCTGCAGAGAAATTCATTGACCTGGCAAAAAACGACCTCGCCAAAATTTTGGGGATTCGCGCCGATGAAATCTCTGTGCTCGATTCAAAGGAGATGACCTGGCCCGATGCCGCATTGGGATGCCCCGCGCCTGAAGAGGTCTACGCCCAAGGACAAGTGCACGGATACCGGATCTGGCTGAGCGCGGGAGGGGTGGAATACATCTATCACACCGACTTGAATGGACGCGTCATCCTATGCTCGAATCAGAATCCGGACGACGGAGACTCGACCACCATTCCTACACCGGAAATAGGAGTTCCAATCAAGTAATTCTCTCGAAGTGTTAAGTGAATTGCACCCCGCAGATCACTGCGGGGTGCAATTGGTTAAGCTGTGAACTGTCAGTTTATTTGGGTTTGACCTTCACATACACCCAGCCGTTCCATTCGCTGACGATGGTGATCGTCACGCCGACGCCGGGCAGAGGAACGCTGGACCAACCGTAGTGACCGATGGCCGGGTTGGGCGCATTCCAGTAGCTGTAAGTATCGTCAAAGTACGAGTTGCCAAGTTGACCGCCGTAGCATTTCTTGATGCTGTTGGCGTGCAGACAGATCTTGTCAACGCGGTTGACGCTGAAGGTCGAGTCGAAGGACTGGACGCGCGGGCGCCAAACCATGCCGTTATCCGGACGGATCATCAGCTTGGAGTGGGCGTCGATGGGCAGGAAGAAGCCACCGCAGTTCCCCGCCGCGCAGTAGTCGCCGACATTGTTGTCCGGGAACGAGTAATCCAAGTACCAGATCAAGAGTCCATCCTGGTACGGGAAGTGCTCGACCCAGTTCTGCTTGTCGGGGTTGTCGAGGAAGCCGAAGTTATAGGGGCCGGTCTTGAGAGCCGTATCGTAACCGACATACTTGCGGTATTCTGCAACATAGTAGTTGGGGAAGAACTGGGTTACGGTTCCGTTCGTCAGGGTGAAGCCGTTATAGGTCCAGCCCGCATCGCTTTCCGCATCGTCAAGGGGCAGTCCGGTGATGGCGATATCGTCCACCGAGAAACCGGGGTTGGCGACTGCCACATCGGTCCAGTAGCGGAAGCCGATGGTCACCGTTTGACCCGCATACGCGGAGAGGTCAGCGGTCAGATCAACCCATGCGCCGCCGGAATCGCCGGTGATGCCCTCACCAAAGTTCTGACCGTTGGGGTCTGTATTGGTGGAGAGGTTGGTGGGAATATTTACACCGTTGACGGTGAGATAAGCATAGTCCCAGTCTAATTCGATATCGTATTTGACCTTGGCGGTGAGTGTGACCGTGCCTGCCGGCAGAGTGACATCGCGGGTCATGCTGTTATCGAGGTCGTTCCCCGCGCCGGAGAAGTAATAGTAACTGCCGGAGTAGGGGTCACCGAGGAAGGTGTCGACCTGCTTGTCAGGCAGAACCACGAGCAGATGCTGAGGATCAGCGGAGTTGAACTCAGCAGGTCCCATCTTCAAGAACGCGGTCTCGTCCCAGTTGACCACGGCATAATTCGACCAGCCGAGGAAGAGTTTCTCATAGGCGCTCATGTGGATCGGCTTGGTGCCGATGCCATCGGCGGGTTTGCCGGAGCTGCCGTAGGAACCGCTGGAGTACAGCGTCCAGAAGCCGGTGGAGTTCTCTGCGCCGCCGGTATTGCCAGAGGTGTCATAGAGGTCGGGCAGACCAAGGTCGTGACCGAACTCGTGAGCGAACACGCCCACGCCGCCGTTCTCAGGTTCGATAGTGTAGTCGCCGATCCAGTAGCTGGAACCGCCGATCTGAATACCGCCCAACAGATAATCGGGTGACGGGCCGGTGTATCCGATGTTGTTGTAGAAGGCATACCAGCGATGGCTCCAGATGGCATTCGTGCCCTGAGCTCCGCCGCCGGTATCCTCGCCTTCACCAGCATGGACAGCCTGGAAATGATCAATGTAGCCGTCGGGCTCATTGAAGTTGCCGTCGCCATCGTTGTCATAGCGATCCCAGACATCGAACTGGCTCAGGTAAGCGTCGATCTCAGCAGGGGTCTTGCCAGCCGCGATCTGATTGTTGTACCAGGCGGTTGTAGCGTCGCGGACGAAGAGCCATGTGGTGGCACAGACAATGCTTCCGCAATAGTTTGCGCCATAGCGGGCCTCGTTATACGGCACCTTCACCCAATCTTCCACAATGCCGTTCACCGCATAACGCCCGGAGGATTGCTCGATATAGTAATTGCGCATCGAGTTCGCGCCCTTTTGCGAGGCAAACAGCATATTCTCATAGTAGCCGCGGTTGAAATCTGCAGTCCAGATCGTGGTGTTGTCTACCGTGCGATCAGGCTGTGGAATCTGATTGTGGAGAGGACCAGCCACATCGCCATAAGCGGGATTGATCAGGTCGCCAAACTCGCCGAGAACGGTCCAGATCGTATCTTCCCCTTCGCGCTCCAATTCGATATAACGGTCTTCATAGCTGGGATAGACATGATCACCGAAGACCCAGTTGTCCTTTGACTTGCCATGGAACTTTGCTTCCAACCCCTGAAGTTTGTCGGCATACTGCCGGGCGCCCAAAGGATGGGCGGCATTATCTACATCTGACCCAAACTGCGGGTCTGCCGGAACCTGTGGTGCCGCACCAACTGCCGGAACGATTGCAATTACCAACAGGACTGCAACCAGCATTACGTGAAACCACTTTGCTTTCATAAACTATTTCTCCTCTTATAGTTTGACTTGCATAAACGTGGATGCACTTGTAGAGATATTTCGAATATTGGAAGAGATACACCTCCTTAACGAAAAACCGCCGAATAAAAAACTTCGGCGGTCTGGCGGTCTTCCAATCTCTACGCATCAGATTGGAAGATCCATGACTTTGCGTCCCCACCTCACGATGGGTTTGCCTTTTCGAGACCAACTAATCTTATATTAATTTACATAAAAAGGCAAGAAAGTGTAACTTTTTCTTAACTTAAATTGTCCAGATTTTGAACGAAAAATCAAGCGTTATAATCCTGCCCATGTCAAAACGTCTCTTGGTCATCTCAATTGTAATCATAGCAGCGCTCACTGCGGTAGTGATCGCTTATTACACCTACCGCCCCAACGCCATTCGCGTGGATAAATTCCGGCAATGGATGCGGGAACCCGTCTCACATCCGGACTGGAAACTGGTCGCCGGCACCCAATGCGGCTCCGCCCCATTCCTCTTTCCCACCGATGGCATGATCGGCTTTCTGTGGGGCGACCCGTTCGGTCTGCGCCATACCCATCAAGGAATCGATATCTTCGCCGGGATGGATGTTGGCATCACGCGTGTCATCTCGGCCTATCCCGGTTACCTGACCCGCCTCCCAGACTGGAGATCATCCGTCATTGTACGCGTTCCAAGCGACCCGCTGAACCCGGGGCGTCAAATCTGGCTCTACTACACCCACATGGCGGATAACGAGGGCAATTCCTTCATTTCAGACGAATTTCCGGCTGGTACTTCAGAAAAATACATCGAGGCGGGCACTCTGCTCGGCTATCAGGGAAATTACTCCGGCGATCCGGGTAATCCCGTCGGTGTGCATTTGCATTTTTCCATTGTCGAAGATGACGGCAACGGAGGCTTCAAGAATGAATTGGACATCGAAAACACTCTTGACCCTTCCCCTTATCTGGGTCTGCCATTGAATGGATATGAAAATCGTGACGACGTTCCCGTATGTGAGTCATGATGAAGGGTTTCAAGGATAAAGTCGTTTTGATCACTGGCGCCGGCAGAGGAAGCGGGCGGAACCTTGCCCTTGCTTTCGGTCAGAGCGGCGCCATCGTCGCCGCCAATGACATTTCGCCGGTCAATGTCGAGGCGGTGGTGGATGAGATCAACCGGCAGGGCGGACATGCCAAGGCCTACATCGAAGATGTCGCCAAGAAACTGGGAGTACAGAACATCATCAAGCAGGTGGAGGATGATTTCGGCGGGATCGATATTCTCATTAACCACGCGTCCGTCGAGCCGCACGTTCCGCTTCTTGACATGGACGAGTGGGACTGGCATCGCGTGCTCGATGTCAACCTCACCGGCGCGTTCCTGATGACCCAGTCCGCCGGGCGCGTGATGCGGGAAAAGGGTTCAGGGGTGATCTTCTTCCTGATAACGGCGCCCACCCGTGATGAAAAGAAGGAAGCGGCGTTCGTTGCAACCATGCATGGTCTACGCGGGCTCGCCGGTCAGGCGGCGCAGGAGTTAAGTCCGCATGGCGTCCATGTTCTGACAATCGAATCCCAAGGACGGGAAGTGGTCGAGAAAATCTTCAGCCTGCTCGACAGTCTGGAGGAGGCAGAATGAAAGAGTTGACGGAATATCGCATCCGATTGATCGACCGGTTGGCTGAGGCGGCGCATCGTTTTCGTGAGGCATGTCTCGCGGTGAATGAGCCGTTTGCTCCGCTGGAAGCCGGGGGATGGACCACGCATCAAGTGGCGGTCCACACGCGCGATGTGGACAAACTGGTCTATGGAGCCCGCGTCCGGCGGACTGCCGCAGAGGATAACCCCGAGTTCCCGAACTTCGACGGTGACGCCTTCATGGAAGAACAATATGACCCAGGCGAATCATTGAACAAGATTCTGGATGAACTGGTCGAAAATGTCGAGTCGCTTGCCGCGCTGTTGCGTCAACTGCCGGTGGAGGCGTGGTCGCGCGAGTCGCGTCACGCCACAATGGGAGGCGGCTTTACCCTGCAGGCCTGGGTGGAACGCGATCTCGCCCACATCGAGGGGCATATCGAAATGGTGAAAAAGGGGAAATAATACGGCGCAAGGTTTTCGCTTGCGCCGATTTTTACCAGAAAGAAAAACCGATGAGGTTCGATACCCACAGGAAAATCGGCTCGTAGATTTGCAAGCCGATCCACCCGCATATGATGCCCAGCAGGGCGCCTGCCACCACATCGGAAAGATAATGCACGCCCATTGCCACGCGCGCAACCGCGACCAACGGCGCCCAGATCCACAAGACCACCGCCAGCCAGCCGGGGACAAGGCCCACGGCGAGGGTGGCAATCAAAAAGGATCGCGCCGCGTGCCCGGAGGGAAACGAGTGCGGGTCAGTATTGCGGTAGATGCCGCCCCACTCCCCTTCGGGACGCCTCCTTCGCACGAGAAATTTGATTCCCATGACCAGAACCGCCAGCAGGCTAATGCCGAGGAATTCCACCGATTCCCATTCCTTCCACGGCGAGTTGCTCAGGAACCAGGCGATGATCAACGCCGCGCCCCAAAACCAGGAGTCGCCGGAGTGGGCGAAAAAGACCGCAATAGCGCGCAATGCGCCTGGCTTTTCAGCCACGCGCATTTTGTCGGAGAGACGGGCATCCCATTCCAGAATGGAGCGTAACTTCATCCGGCTTTTGTCTTCGCTTTCTCGCCGGGTTTCTTTTTCACAGCAGGTTTCTTTTTGGCGGCGGGTTTTGCGGCGGAACGCCTGGCTTTCACAACCTCTTTCCGTTGTTGTTTTGCGAGGTCTTCGCGCAGGAGTTCGAGCTGGTGAGGCTTATCCACATCCATGCAAGGTTCGGCATGGGACCATTGAATGGCGCGTCCTTTGATCCCGATACGGTTGGAAATACGCTGGACCATTTCCTCCAGTGTGTCGCTTCGGGTGAGGTAGGCGAACAAGGTGCCCAAGCCAACAATCATCGCCTGCCGCAACGGACTCTTGCGACTGCCCATCAAGGCTTCCCAAGTATCGAGGTGTTCCGTCGCCATGCGGACGTGCGAGATGTTGATATCCGCCCCGCATACTTCCATGTCCTTTAACTTTGTATAGGTACGTTTGGAATTGGGGAAGCGCGCTTCCATGACTTCGCGCGGACAGACGCCATAATACAGATCATCCTTTGTTTGCATGCAGGTTTCCACAAGCCAGTCCACCATCTCCGGTTTGAGCGCCGGGATGTCGGAAGAGACGATCAGCACATACTGATTCTTCCGATTCAATTCGAGAGCCTTATTGACACCGGCGACGATGTTCGCCAGCATGCGCCCCTGATTGGAGACGAAGTACATGGGCTTCTTGCAGGTCACACCGGTCTTGGCAGACAACCCGATCACGATGACATTATCCACGCTTTTTGCATCGCCAAGCGCGTCCAGCACCCACTGGATCATGGGTTTACCGGCAACATCGATCAACGCTTTTGAATCTCCATGAGAGTACAGGTAAAGGGGGTCGTCAGGTTGCGGAATTCCGCCTGCGGTTACGATTGCATCCATGATTAATTTAACTCCTGTAATTGAGGCTCGAAGCCGAGTTTATCGAGCAATTCGGTTAATTCAGCCCAGGTAAGCGGACGCCCCTTGCCAGAGACCGCCACCAGTGCGGCTTCCATCATGTTCGTGCCAAACGAGCGCCCATCCAGGACGGGTGTGGTGGTGACAAGATATTTCACACCGCATTTCTTAAACAATTCCACATCTTCGGGTGTGGTGGTGTTGGTGACGACCACTTTACCCTGCATGTCTTCTGGCATGTGTCGTTTGACGTAGTGACAATCGCCGGCAACGACGGTGGCCCAGTGATAGTATTTTTCATACTTAGGGATGCGCTCCTCCTGTTTTTCCCCGGTAGGATAGAGCCACTCAAAGGGAAAGCGCGTGACGATGGGAATCATTAACTTTGCCAGGGTGCGCAATCCATTCATGGTATGGATGGGAATGGGCACACCCAGAGCAAACATCAGGTCGCCGAATACAACCTCATAGCCCGCCTCAACAAAGGATTTGGACAGGCCCCAGCGGTCCACGCCGAGGGTGACAAAGACCTTGCGCCCGTGCTGACGGATGTAGTCGCCGATTTTTTTGTCGAGAAAAGCAGGCGCCTTGTTTTCGAGGGTGTTTTTCAAGCCGCCGCCATCCACCAACGGCGTTTTTTTTACGAAGCGCACCATTGGCTGGACGGAGTGAAAGGGGTAGAACTTGCCGTCCACCAGCGCGCCCAAGTCCGCGCCGCCGACGCCAAAGGCGTCCACCGTTCCGTCGAGTTCCTTGTATTTCATGGCGGCGGCTTCCATGTCGCCATCGGTGCCGATGCGTTCGATGCTGACCTTTTCACCAAGCAGGGTCACTTCCACAGCCTTATTGCGCCTGGATGAACCGATACTGATGCTTACCGCTCTTTTCATGAACAACGCTCCGGGATGAGATGATGATATTATATAACGGAATCAGGCTCCAGCCCGGATGGAAGCGTGAAGAGGAAGGTGGAGCCCACTCCCGCTTCACTCTCGACCCAGATCCTGCCTCCGTGAAATTCGATGATCCGCTTCACGAGAGCAAGTCCGATGCCTGTCCCGTCTGTCGAAACGTCCAATTTGTCGAACAGCCGGAAGATGCGCTCGTGATATTCAGGAGCGATCCCCACGCCGTTATCACGAACAAAGAAGATGGGGGCATCTACGTTATCCCGACCATTCATGCCGATCTCGATCAACGGTTTTTTCTGGTCGCCCATGTATTTGATGGCATTTTCGATGAGGTTTTGCAGAGCCTCCACCAGGCGCGCCCTGTCTCCGTACACGATGGGCAGGTCCGGCTGAATCCGAAGCGTAACGCGACGCGCCTCCAGTTGACCATGCACAATCTCAGCCGCCTCCTCAGCCAGCGCTCTGAATGAGACCTTGCCGGGGGCATTAATCAGCCTGCCGATTCGGGATAGTTCGAGCAATCCTTTCAGGAGGTCATCCATTCTGTCTGTGGCAGACTCGATGCGGCGCAGGTCTCTTTCAAAACTGTTCATATTTCCAAGCCGTGCGTTGCGTTCGAGGTAACCTAAAAATCCCCTGATCGTCACAAGCGGCGCGCGGAGGTCGTGTGATACAGTGTAGGAAAATCGTTCCAATTCAGCATTTTTCGCCTCGAGTTCTTCGATCAAACGCTTGCGCTGATGAAGTTCGTTTTGGAGCATGGCATCCAATTGTTGCCGCTTGATGGCGGCGCCAATGAAATTGGCAGCAGCAACCAAGGCATCCACCTCCGCGCCAGACCATTTTCTGGATTCCATCACATCATCGAAACCAATCACACCCCACCATGACCCATCGATCATGATCGGCACATCCAGCAGCGCTTTGATACCGTTCCGGTCGAGGACGCTCATCTCCTCCAGACTGATGTGATTCAAATCTCCAATGAAAGGTTCGCCGCGTCGAATTTGAAGGTCCCAACTTTCAATATAATCCTCGTCCAAGGGTTTGTTCACGTAACGGGGGTTCCCAAGGTCGCTTTCGAGCCCCGGAGCGGTCCATTCGTAACGGATCGTCATCAGAGGATCGCCGGTCGGCGATGGATGGTTTTCAAAGATATACACATGACTGGCATGTATCGTTGCACCCAACCGCTCAAGAAGTGTATTGATTTCCTGGTCCCAATCCTCCGGGCTCCATCCCGAGGTCTTGAGGAACGAATTGGCGGCATCTGCCACAATGGTCAGGATGGCTTCACTCCGGCGAAAGTCGGCCCTGCTCCGTCCTGCACCTTTGAAGAAGTTAATGATCCGATTCGACATGGATCAGGCTCCGGTCATTTTGTTTTCAACGGCGGGCGCCACCGGCAACGTAAAGAAGAACGTGGAACCCAATCCCGCTTCGCTCTGGACCCAAATCCTGCCCCCGTGCACTTCGACGATTCTCTTAACGAGGGCGAGTCCAATTCCCGTGCCTTCGGTCTTGACATCCAATTTATTGAACAACCCGAAGATCCTGTCGTAATGTTCCGACGGGATACCGACACCGTTATCTTTCACATAAAAAACAGGTTTGCCCCCCTCCTCTCCGCTCTGCCCAATCTCGATGCGCGGTTCCGCCTGGTCCCCCATGAACTTGGCGGCATTATCGACCAGGTTTTGTAACACTTCCAACAATCGCTGCCTGTCGCCATGGACAACCGGCAGATTCGGGGCGATCTGTACCACGATCCCGCGTTTCATGATTCGTCCCTGGACCAATTCCACGGCTTCCCGCGCCAATTCTTCAAATGGAACATAGACCGATTCATTCCTCAACCGCCCTACGCGCGAAAGTTCGAGCAATTCGTTCAGAAGCAATTGCATCTTGTCGGTGGCGTCTATGATACGCCTCATGTCCGATTTCACCCTTTCATGATCCCCAGCGAGGACATCCTGTTCGAGATAGCCCAAAAAGCCGCGTATCGTAAACAACGGCGATTTCAGGTCATGGGAAACCGTATAGGTGAAGCGTTCGAGCTCCTTGTTCTTGGACTCCAATTCAGCGATGAGGCTCTTTCGTGCCGCGAGTTCAGTCTGAAGGTCCGAAAAGAGGCGTGCATTTTCCAGGGCAATGGCGACCTGACTGGCATAGGTCACAGCCAGTTGGGCATGCTTTTCGGTGAATTGTCCAATTCGATGACCATCCAGCGCGATAATGCCGATAACCCTTCCTTTCACTTTCATTGGCACCGCCATCCAGGCATGGATCTTGTTGTGAACCGGCTCTGTAAACGCCGAATAGGAAGCCTGGACATCATCGAAAAGCACGTAGGGGAGTTCACCGCACAAAACAGGATAGGCAGGTTCATTCTCATTGATTTCAAATTTGCTGGCCGCTGCGATAGCGCCCATGTCAAATCCGCGTGCGCTGACAATCTCCAGCATATTGCCGTTTACCAGTTGAACGGAGGCGCTGTCATATGGGATGACACGTTCCAATTGTTCAAGAATGCGCTCGATGGTCTCCTTTCTTTCGAGCGTCTCCGCCACAATCGCGGCGCTTTCGCGCAGGGTCTCTGCTTCGGCGTTTTTTTCCTTGAGTTCGGCAATAAGTGCTTTGCGGTTCTCTAGTTCGGTTTGCAGGTCAAGAAATAGTTGCGCGTTATCGAGCGCAATGGCAACCTGGTTTGCAAAGATCACGGCGAGTTTGGCATGGTGTTCTGTGAATTGGTTTTTTTGCCTTCCATCCAGGGCAATCAAGCCAATGATCCTGCCGCGGGTTTTCAAAGGGATTGCAAGCCACGAATTGACATACGTGTGCGGCGGGGCCTGAAAATCGGATAATTCATCCTGAACAAAATTATTCAGAATATATGGGACTTCCCCTTTGATGATCGGAAGGGCGGAATTCGACTGATCGGTAATAAACTCAACACCGGGATGCATTTCGGGAGGCAAGTCACGCCCGACAATAAACTTCTGCCGGTCACCTTCCACGCGCCAAACGGAGGCGGTGTCGTAGGGGATGACCCGCCGGATCTGGTCCAGAATATGTTGAACGATCTCCGAAAATTCAAAAGTGCCTACCAGACTCGTCAAACTCTCGCGCAGCGTTTCGATCTCTGCATTATTGGTCTCAAGCTGTTCAATGATTCTCTCCCGTTCAGTCTCGATCCACTTGCGCTGGGTGATATCCCGAACAAGCATTACCACTGTGTCGGGCGAGCTGGAAACAATGCGCGCCTCCATCACCTGAGTATTTTCCCCCATCTGTTCCTCGAACTCGAAAACACTCATGTGTCCGGTGGAGATGACACGCTCCAGTGCAAAAAGAGTTTGTGATGCCGCTGTCGGAGAGAGGATTTCGCCGATATGTTTGCCAATGAACCCCTCCACCGGCATGGATTTTTCCATCCCCTTCGGCGGAATCATGTTAATAATCTTTCCCTCCTTTGAAAGTTCCATGATCATATCAGGCATGGCTTCCAGCAGGGCACGGGTTCGCCCCTCGCTTTGCCTGAGCGCCTGCATCGTTTCCCGCTGGGCGCTCATGTCATAAAACATCGCAAGGACACATTCATCCTCGCCGATCTGGATCAGTTCATAAAAGGAAATAATGTGTTTCAAACTGCCATCGGCTCGAAATAAATGATTATCAGGATTAAACAACGACCCTTTTTGCCGTAATTTCCCAATAAATTCTTCACGATCCACAGGAATATCCCGTATCTTAAGTTCTTCAGCGCTTCTCCCCACGGCCTCGTTGGGGTCATAACCAGTCAGTTCCCAATAGGCATAGTTGGCATCCAGCAGTATCCCCTCCTCCAGGGTGGTGATGCAAATAGCTACCGGGCTGGATTGAAAGACTTTTCTGAAGCGTTCCTCGCTCTCGCGAAGCGCCTTTTCCGTCGACCGACGTTCCATCAATTCCCTTTGAGAATCCTCATAAAGGCGGGCATTATCGATTGCGAGGGACGCCAGAGCGGCGAATCTCTCCAACACTGTGACCTGTTCCTTCGAAAATTCCCTGTCTTCCTCCAGGTAGGTCAACGCGAGAACACCAATGATTTGTTCCCCAGACATCAACGGCAGACCGATAATCGCATGAATATTTTCCGCCATTTTCCTCGAACGATATTCCCATTCGGCATAATTATTGACAATCATCGTCTGCCCGCTTGCCCAAACCTTTCCTGTCAACCCCTGGTCTTTACTGGTCAGTTGTCCTTCATAAGGCGTCATCACCCCCACTCCCACCTCCAATTTCAAAGCGGAACCGTCTGGAATGACAAGTTCAATCAGCCCATCCCTGGTGCCCACCAACTCACAGGCTTTGATCAATATGGACTCCAACAGCGGTCGGGTTTCAAGACGGTTGATAATCCCCAGAGCAATCTCATGGAGGGAATTCAAATAGACAGTCTGTTGGCGCAGGGTGGCTTCGGTCCGCAGGCGTTCTTTGAGCTCCGATTCACCCTGTCGAAGCATTCTTCGCAAGGCAGTTACGATGAAGTGAATGACAAGCCCTGAGATAAAAAAACTGAAGGTCAGTTCCCGGGCGGCATCATACGGATTCCCACCGCCCACGCCGCGCAGACCAACCGCCTCAGCATAAGCCAGTCCCCAGATGAAAATAATACTGATGATAAAAAAGAAAATCGTCTCGAAATTCCCGAGAAGAATGCTGGAGGCAAATACAATGGTCAGGTACCCAATCAAGGAGGCATCCTGCAATCCTTCAGCGCCCCATGCGGTAACAGTGATGGAAGCCCAGGCAGCAAGCATTAACGCCATGCTGGTCGACCGAAGGTACCCTTTTCGAATGGAAAATTGACTGAACAGGAAGAGAAAAACCAGAATAACAAGGGAAATCTGCGTACCATACGAAACATCCCCTGCCAGTGTAAGAAACACGATCACTGCCAGCAGAACCGGGATGCCCCAAAGTGTAATGGCGCGCAGCAGATTTGCCAAAAAAACATCTTCGTCGTTATCGAACTGATACGGGATAAAGAAATTTTTCCTGAACCACTTAAAGATCATGACACCTCTTAAACAGGATTATATAACAGGTCAACGCTTCATTGCCCTACAATAACGTGACGAAAGAATGAAAAAAGCGGCAGTCTGGGCAGACTGCCGCTTGCAGGAAATATCGATCAGGGTGTACAGGTAATCTTGAAATATGCCCTGCCCGTCGTATCGTTCGGGGAAAGGATGTGTACCTGTATCCAATAATCCCCGGACGAATTCACCCTGTAATATTCCTGGACAGTCTGGGACCCGCCCTCCAGATAAAGAAGCGATTCCTTTTCGATGACCTCGTTCAGGCTGGTCTCCCAGCGCCAGAGCAAATTTGTCGGACCGTTGGTGAATATCGTGGCAGTTGCGGTAACATAATGCGGAAAAGACCCGCATCCCACGTCCATGGAGATCGGATTCACACTCACGTCAATCCTCTCCACAATAGCAACCGGCGGACTCACCACCGGGAGACCTTCAAGGTCTCCGGATGCTTCGGTCACACTGGCGAAAAGCCAGCAATACGTGGAGGGATTAGATGGGTTTCTTACATACCACCAGCTTGAATCGGCGCTCCTGCCAACAACCTCCGCCTGTTGACCCAATTCCAGTCCGCCCACAACCGAATAGGCGGTACTGGGGCCGTACCGGCAATTGACAGGCTGGTCGATGGGAGAAGCGAGGGAAACGCCCGGCGTGGAGGTGGATGTAACGGTGGGGGAGGGAATCGCCAAAAGAGTTTCCATGGGGACAAGCGTGGGAGTAGAGAAGCTTGATGTCGGCGTATCAAGCAGCAGTGTGGGAAAGGGCGTCGAGGTCACCTGGGTGGCAGGCAAATTGCAGGCAGCCAATCCCAGGGCAACAAAAACGATCCACAGGCGATGTCTCATACTCTCCTCCTTTGCGTGAGGATAATAATCTGTCGAACAGGTTATCGCAATAGCCCTTCGGGTTTACCGATACTTTGGAAACAACGTTTCGCACGCCACTGGAACCTGCTTCCGCTATCAGGCCGCCCTGCTGACCACCCGTTGGACAAGTCCACAATATGTCAGAGGATATTTTGTGGTAGAATAATTAGAACATTTATTCTGGTTACAACGAAAGGAACTTTATCCATGAGCAAAAAGGTACTGGTCTTCGTTGGCACGAATAAGGGCGGTTTCATCTTCAGCAGTGACAAGCAACGCAAAAAATGGCGGACAGACGAAATACACTTCAAAAGCTGGAACGTGATGCACATGCAACTCGATCCACGCGACCAGCGTCTGCATGCCGCGGCGGCACATTTCGTTTATGGTCCAACCACCCACTATTCGGACGATCTCGGCAAAACCTGGACGCAGGCAAAACAGGTGCCGCTCCTCACGCGCCCATCCAGGTCCGGCAGACCCGCCAGCACCATGGATGAGGCGTTCCGTTCGGAAAGCGGTGAGAGCATCAAAGAGGTCCCGGAGAAAATGATCAAAGTCTGGAATATCACTCCCGGGCGCGCGGACGAACCCCATATGCTGTATGCTGGCGCCCAACCCGCCTCCCTCTTCGTTTCCAAAGATCGCGGCGAGACGTGGGAATTGAACGAGGCGTTATTTGACCATCCCCAGCGCGGACAATGGAATCCCGGCGCAGGGGGGCTGACCCTGCACACCATCCTGCTCGACCCGACCAACTTGAACCGCATGTATATTGCCGTCTCAGCCGCGGGTTGCTACCGCACCGACGATGGCGGCAAGACATGGTTCCCTCACAACAAGAATGTACGCGCCGATTTCATGCCAAATAAATACCCCGAGTTCGGACAGTGTGTGCATAAAATGGCGATGCATCCCGCAAACCCCAATGTGCTGTTCCAACAGAATCATTGCGGCGTCTATCGCAGCGACAACGCCGGGGAAGATTGGACCGACATCGGTGAAGGGAAATTGCCTTCGAGATTTGGATTCCCGATTGCGGTGCATCCGACCGATCCTCGCACAATCTACATCGCCCTTGAGGAAAGCGACGAGTATCGTATGAGCGTGGACGGGAAATTCTCCGTATGGCGCAGCCATGATGCGGGCGAAACGTGGGAACGTATGACAAAAGGATTGCCAGAAAAAGCGCATCTGGTCGTCCTGCGCGAAGCAATGGCCACCGACAACTTCGAAGATGCCGGAGTTTACGTTGGGACAAACACCGGTCAATTGTTTTACAGCCGCGACTCAGGCGACAGTTGGGAACTCATGGCAGATTTTCTACCGCCCATCCAATCGGTGGAAGCGGCCGTTGTGGAAGAATAACCCGGACCGACGAAGCAGGACGGATGTATTGGTTACATCCGTCCTCTCTGTTTAAATCGATGATATACTCTCAAAAATTCTCCCGGTACTTGAGTGTGACCACGAAAGCACATAGACCATTTTTCTGCAGGAAACCGGGGCAATAACGCTAATAGGGGCAAAATCTCACCAGTATTCGTGAATTTCTGTTCGTGCACAAGGCAACATGGTTTTGAGGCGCTTATTCGCAGGAATGTCCCTACCTAACTTCACAAAAGAGCGGGCACTCGAACGGCTACCCGCAAGACCCTCGTAAAACGAAACCTCAACGGATGTGAACATGGGCTCCATTGTCGGTTTTACAATCCACCGGAAAATACCCCCTGAGGCAAAAACGAGGGCCATCTCGGCAGAAGATCGCGCCCTATCCCGATTTACACATCTAGAAAAATCCACCATTTCCATCGGCACGACAACGCTTCACCTGTGGGGGCACGCCCCGCTTTCAGAGCGCGTCCACAAAATGCCGGACGGAACCACTCTGGCATTGATCGGTTCGCCATTGGGACAGGACTCCTGGCAAAGCATTCAGGAGAATCTCCTCAAAATCAGCCGCCCGGAAAAGTTCCAACCACCCTGGGATGGGCGTTTCATCTTTTTGCAAATCAGCCCGGACGGCGCTCGTTGGACGATATGGAACGACTGGCTGGGGAGCATTCCGGTCTACTACACCCGGATCGGAAACGGGCGCATCGCATCTACGCTTGAACCTGTCACCGTGACCGCGGCAGACCCCACCTCAAACGATTTTTTCCTGCCGGGATTGGTCTCCCTATTGCTCAACGGATACTTCCTCTCCGATTGGACTCTGTACAAAGGGGTGAACACCCTTCTGCCGGATCGCGTCGCCATATGGGACGAAGAAGGTTTACGAGCAAAACAACTTTGGGCAGTGCAGGCAAGCCAGGAACGCTGGGAGACCAGTTGGGATGACCTTGTGGACGAAATGCACGCCTCATCCCGCCAGGCAATCGCCGATGTACTGAGAACGGAACCCCGATGGATCCTGCCATTGTCTTCAGGGTTGGATTCACGCCTGATTGGTGCAGTCGCCGCCGAACTGGGACTGGAGGCATACTCCTATGCCTGGGGACCTGCGGAGAATACCGATGTGATCTACTCCAGGGAGATAGCCAAGACCCTGCATTTCCCATGGAAGCATATCGCATTGCCCAAAAATTTCCTCGTCAGATACACGCGGCAATGGCATGACTGGTTTGGCACATCAATGCATTTCCAGGGCATGTACCTCATGTCCTTCCTCGATGAGATCAAAACGGAGCCCGCCGCGCGAACCGTCACCGGTTTCATCGGCGATGTGCTCGCCGGAGACGGCTTGAACGAATTGGTTATCCATCACTCATCCAAAAGTTATCAAGTGGAACATGAATGGTACTCAGACTGGGGACATGATCAACTCCGGGCTGTCGCCAAATTCCCCATCGATGAGGCGCTCGAAGCCAACGCGGAGGAGCTAAAACGCCAGATCGAATCGTTTCCCGGAGCCAGGCACCAAAAACTAACCTACCTGGAACTGTGGAACCGCCAACGTTCATTCATTAGTTTTTTATCCATGTTAAAGGATTACTGGAGAGGAACGGCAACGCCATTCCTTAACCGGTCCTACGCCCGTTTCTGTTTATCCCTGCCGCGTACCGCGCTCGATCACCGCAGACTGCTGGGGGACGTCTTCCGAAGATATTACGGTCCCCTGGCTGTCATTCCGGGGTCATACGCAAGGGAGCCTTATATTCCAACAGGCAGTTATCTGATCCGGCGGCGCGTCGCCAGATTATTTCCTTCGTCCGTTCGAGACCGGCTTTTCAAGAGGACCGACAACCTGCACATCTGCGTGGATTTTGAACCCATCCAGACTCACGGCAAGGACTCCTTGTGGCCCCTCTTCGATGTTTGGGACCAGCTTGCCGATTGGCTGGATATTCAGCAAGTGGAGAAGGACTATCACACAGTCATGAGATCAAAGGAAGACATCCGCCCGCTGCGAAGATTGCAGGCGGCTCAGACATTTGCATCTCATTTTGTATCCATGACACAAAGATGAATACCCTTGCAGATGGTTTACGATGAGGAACCAACAGCGCCGGTGAACATTCACCGGCGCTGTTCATGTCTACAAGACCTGCCCTTCCCCTCTCTTCAGGAACTTCCCGCTGCCGCGCTTCCCCATCCACACATTTCCATCGACGATCATCTCGCCGCGCAGGAAAACTTTTTCGGGATAACCCGTCAATTCCCAGCCTTCATACAAATTGTAATCCGTCCGCTGGTGCGACATCGCAACGCCATATTTCACTTTCTTTGCCGGATCCCAAATCACCACATCGGCATCGGCGCCGGGGATCAATGCCCCCTTGCGCGGATATAACCCAAAGATTTTCGCAGGATTCGTGCTCATATACGCCACAAATTGATTTGCTGTAATCTTCCCTGCACGAACGCCGTACGTCCACAACACGGGCATGCGGTCTTGAATGCCGGGGAGTCCGTTCGGAATTTTGGTGAAGTCATCTTTGCCCAGTTCCTTGCCGGGGATGGCGACCTCGCCTCCTTCATAAACGATGGGCTTGGTCCCGTCATAAAAGAATGGACAGTGATCTGTGCCGATAGTCTGCAATATCCCATCCGAAAGCCCCTCCCAGATACGGGCATTGTCCTCCTTCGAGCGCATCGGCGGGGAGCAGATCCACTTTGCGCCATCGAGTTTACGCAGATCATCGATTGTGAAGAATAGATACGGTGGGCAGGTCTCTCCCATGACAGGAACCCCACGTTCGCGCGCATACTTGAGCATATCCACTTCGCCAGCCATATTCATATGGACGATATATACAGGCGAATTCGCCTGCCCGGCCATCGCGGCGAGACGCATGGTCGCTTCCACTGCGCCCCAACCGGGGCGTGTAAGCGCGTGATATTCGGGAGCGGTATGCCCTGCCGCGAGCGCTTCGGAGACGAGCATTTCGATCACATCGCCGTTCTCACAGTGTGCCATCACCAACATGCCATTGTCTTTGGCAATACGCAATGCCTTGAAGATACTGCCATCATCAAGCCGCAGGCGACCGTTATAGGCGGTAAACACCTTGAGCGTGGTAATACCCATCCCAGGCAGGAACGGAATTTCCCCGGCGATCTTTTCGTCAAAACGAGTCAGATTCATGTGAAAGGAATAATCAATGGCGGCCTTCTCCGCCATTTTCATCCAGATGTCGACTGAATATTGAAAGCCTTTATCTTCAAGGACGACAAAATCCATGACGGTAGTCGTCCCGCCAAACGCCGCGGCTTTGTGACCGGTGTAATGATCATCCGAAGAAACCGTCCCAAACATCGGCAGGTCAAGGTGCACATGCGGATCGATCCCACCGGGCATGACAAGTTTCCCGGCTGCATCGACGATCTCGGCATTTGGATGTCCCAGATTCCTACCAATCATTTCAATGCGTTCACCTTCGATCAGAATATCCGCTTCGAAGGTTTCGGAGGCTGTAATGAGAGTGCCGTTCTTAATCAAAATCGCCATTGGATTGATCCTTTGCATCATAGGGTGCTTGAATTTCCCTGATCCCCAGCAACGCAATCAATACTTCCGGCGGAATATCCGCTTCGGGGAGATCTACTTTGTAGAGTTGTTCATTCTCTGCGCGTTCCCGGAGAGAGCGCCAGAGCAGTTGACGTTCATCACCAATCACCACCAGATCGTTGAGGGATTTGGCTTTCAGCAAATATTCCCCTGTGCTGTAGAGGAAGGTCAGGCGTTTCCATTTCTCGGATTTGACCGGCTCTTTCAATTTCTCCAGACTGCCGATCTGGATCTTGTAGTATTCTTCCTTTGCCCGCGGATGCTCCGCCTCGTCTTTCAAGAGTTCAGCGCGGGTGGTTAATTCGTGCCCACGGACAGGGGCAACAAATTCGATCTGCCCGCCGTGATCGGCAAAGGTTGATGGCTGGTAAAAAGCCAGATAGTCCACCGCAACAACCTTGGGTGCGGTTCGAAGCGGGATGCGATACCATCCCAGAAGCCGGGCAATTTCCAGGTCCCGCGGGGTGGGCAGGAGACAGACGAGTACAAGCGAGGTCGATGTCAATCCCATGATGATCCCATTGTACATCAAAGCCCATTCAACAAAAATGGCGGGTAAATGCCCGCCACGTTCTCTGCTTATTGGTCGTCAGTTTGAATCAAATTAGAACAGGAAATTTACATACAAGTAATGGAAACAGGCGGCAATCACAATAAAAAGGACGATATTAATCGTCGCAAGGATATTGTCAAGCGGATTCTTATTGTCCTGCCTTGATTCCTGGTATCTCATCTGGTTCTCCAAAGGCAAAAGAAAATCGTGAGTTTAAAATAACATATCGAGCGAACCATGTCATCTGTCAAATGTCACTATTTAGATAATTATTGTCACCTGACAGTTTTTTAGCGACACGTCGAAACTGCCTTTTTACAAAATGAATATCTTGTTGAGAATGTCGATCTCACCCCTTGTTGCTCTCCCAATTCAGGAGGCAGATGTAACTGTGCTTTGAGTCTGTGCCGGGGTGCAGATGTAACGATAATCGCAATTTATGGCAAAAGCAATTATATCGCGCAAGTGTTCGAACCCTCTACAGAGATTGATTACCCGATTCTTTCAGGGCATGCCTGCTTTTCTCAAGCAAGAGATCGATCTCCCGGGTGGCTTCTGCCAATGTCACACCTTCCACGGCGGCCCACTCCTGGCACAGCACATCTCTTGCGGCTTTATAGAGAAGCCCGATCGTTCCGTTAAGGGAACGGTGCTCGCCATGGGCATACAGGTCACGCACCACCTCACACTGTGCGCGGATCGTCCCCTGCCTGAGGCGGGCCGCCAGACTAGACTGCCTGAAGCGGACATCCTCGGTCAAGGGCAAAGGGCGGGCTTCAAGGATCTTCCGACAATGGGCAATTTCGCTTTGTACAGTCAATCGGCGCAGTCCTGAGGTGGATAGGTCCATGGGCACCCAAACGGTACTTCCGGGAATCAGGATTTCATAATACCGGAGTTTCGTTCCTGGCTCGAACTGCCTTTCATCCATTTTCACAACCTGTCCCACTCCATATTGTGGATGGACCACATAATCTCCAATCTTAAATTCCATAAAAACTCCGATTTGCGGCTCCTTGGTTGGTGATAAAACAAAAGCCGTCAACCCTACCTTGGGTTGACGGCGGTATAAGCGCGCTCGACCTTTTATAAGATGATTACATTATATCATATCGACGCCTTTAAATTGTGGTACACTGAATAGAACTGTTGAAAATCGTAACTGGATTCGTGTGCATTACCGCCGCCAACCCTGTTATAAGGGCTGGCGGTTTTCCATTGATGAACATTGATTCACTGCATTGAAATTGGAAAACTATCCAAGACATCGTCATTTTCAAAAGGGAAGATAAAGGAATCGGCATGAATATAGTCACCCGTACCACTCGTGCCAGCACACTGGAAACACTGAATGAGAATCTCAAATCCGCCATGCGTACTCATGCGACAACCTATGGGTTGGGCGATTCCGAGACCAGTATATTGATGTGCTGTGAAACCATCTCCATCAGCCGGAAGCACAGGCTCTTCGGTGGTATCAAGACAACACTATCAGCGGTCTATGTCACCCCGAAATGGCTGGTGTGGGCAGATAGCACAGGTCCCAGGGATGCCAGCGCTGGTTCCGCTCAACTAAGGCACATTGATATACGCGATTACCGTACCACCGCCAGCTATGCAATCAGTCCAGATCAGGGACTCAACATCACCGGGCGGTATACCGACAGGAACAGAACAGGAATGACGTTTATCGTGTTAAGTTCCGAGCCCGATGGAATAAAATTTCGTCAAATCCTGAAAGAAGCTCTGGGCAAAGCCGCAAAATGATCGACAGTTTTCGATTCAAGGATCAATATCAATGATTCATATCAATTCAAGCACATTCATCTGCCGACCCATCAAACGGGTCTTCGAATTTATCAGCACGCCTGAAAACGATTTCCAATGGCAATATGGAACACTGGCATCGACCCGGCTACCCGGAGCGATTACCGGACCAGGATCCTGTTTTCAAAGTGTCAGCAATTTTATGGGGCAGAGGATTCAATCCACCTTTGAAGTGACCGAATACGAGCCGGCCAGCCGGTATGGGTTCAAATCCCTTTCTGGTCCACTGCAATCCTTCACATCCTTCACGCTCGAGATAGCCAAGGGCTATACACAGGTCAAATTGGCCATGCAGGCAAACATTGTCAACATGATCGAGTTTAGCGAAACTATCCTTGAAAAGAAGATGAGGAGACAGATGAAGGAAAATCTGGCAATGCTTAAAAGTATTATGGAATTAGGCTGAACGAATCGAACAGGGATTTCGCCAACATTACAATCTCTCATCCAGAGAGATGAAATGTCATTATGTAGGAAGGCTCACTCGTCCAACAACTCTCCCAGCCATTCCCTCAACCCGCCGGATTTTTCCTTCTTCCCTTCCGGGAGGTCGCTGGCGACAGCGCCATTCTGGCCGTTGATGAGGATGAGATGCTGTCTCCCGCCGAAGGGAAGTTCGGTCATCCACACCGGGAGCAGGTTGAGGCGGAAGGAGTCCACGGTCATGTCTGCGGAGGAGGTGGACAGGATTCGCACCGGGGCGAGCAACCCCGGCAGATCGCGTTTATAGCGGGCAAAACTCTGGCTGCGCGCATCCAGCGAGGCTTCCGCCATGGGAATGTCGTACACCTCTGCGGGCCAATTGGCAAGGTAACGCGGGTCGTACGGCTTGACGGCTCTCAGTTCAAAGGTGGGGACCAGCCTCAAGAAAACGGCGGATAGTTTCCGGGAGGCGGGAATCGGGATGTCGTTCACCTGCACGGGATAGCTGTCGCTGACACGGATCATTTTCGGTTGTCTGCGATTGAACTGAATCTCACTATCGTCGAACTTTTCGCCGACGTAATCGATCGCGCCGCCGAGATCGAACGTCCACAACGGGAGATAGACACCGCGTGGTAATTCGACCTGCTTTTCGGGCTTGATGCCATTCCCCTGCACCCAGTCAATCAACAGCCTGATTGCGCGTTTCTGGTCGAAGGCGTGGGGGATGATGCCGTCTGGAGCGAGCAATTGCTCCTCCGATTCCCAATTGACAACATGCGGCGAACTACAATACACACATGTGGACGATATCTGACTCGGCGGCAGGATGAACTCACAGCCGCAGCCTTCGCAGTGAAAGACTTGTTGATCGAGCGGTTTGCCATGGCCGCGTGCCGTTGCCATGGTGATGATGAAATCTTTTTCGGCCGCGGCGCCGGACTGGGCGATGCTGAACTTTTGGTTACGCGCGCAATATTCGCAGACAAGCGACTGCCCATCGGGTGAAAAACTCATCCGCCCGCCGCATTTGGGACACATAAAGCGGTCTGCATCGGCGGCACGCAAACCCTCGGGGGTGGAGGGCAATTTATCGGGGTCGATCACCTCGTCCGCTTTAAGTTTGCCGTCGAGGATCGCCAGCGCCCGGCGCGCCCGCGCGTGTCGCAGATCGTGCGCCAGGCAGTTCTCCAGCGCCTTTCGTCTTTCCGCCTTGTCATCGATCACCTGGCTCATCCAAAACCATGCCTCGGAGAGTACATCGTGGTCGCTGCTTATATACACGGCGCGATCCAGGTAGCGGCGCGCAGCTACGCGGTGTCCCGCCTTTGCTTCAATGATCCCGCTGCGTAACAATTCTCTGCCGTAATCGCCAAACATCATTTTCTCACAATCGCATCCGTCATCTTCGCCACGCGCACCATCTCTCTTACATCATGCACGCGGATCATGTCTGCACCGCGCGCAATGCCCACGGCGACGGTTGCAGCTGTCCCTTCGACGCGCTGGTCGGCGGGCAGGTCCAGCGTAAAACCGATGAATGATTTTCGGGATGTCCCCAATAGCACCGGATACCCCAATGCGCGGATCTCGTCGAGGCGGTTGATGAGTTCGAGATTGTGCTCCCGCGTCTTTCCAAAACCAATACCTGGGTCAAGGAGTATGCGCGATTCCTCCACCCCAGCCTGCACCGCCAATTCCACGCTGACGAGCAGTTCGCGTTTGACATCTTCGATCAGGTTCTGATATTCCGAACCGCCATAGGCCTTTCCCAAGGCAGCGCGGACTTCCACGCTGGCGGGATTACTGCGGTTGTGCATGAGAATGACCGGAGCACCAAACGCCGCGGCAACGGAGGCAAGTGCCGGGTCGGCCCGAAGCGCCCAGACATCGTTGAGGATGTGCGCACCCGATTTGAAGGCTTCTTCCGCCACTCTGGCTTTGTAGGTATCGACAGAAATGAGCGCCTCAGGGAATTCTTTGTGAATGGCAGAGATGACCGGGATGACGCGTCCCAACTCTTCATCGGCGGTCACGGGCTGGGAGCCGGGCCGCGTTGATTCGCCGCCGATGTCGAGGACATCCGCGCCATGGAGGAGAAATTCCCTGGCTTGTTCAACAGCATAAGCAACGATATCTCCTTTTGCGAGGATGCCATCGCCAGAAAAAGAATCCGGAGTGATATTGAGGATGCCCATCACATATGTGCGGGCACCCCAGCGGAAGGTTTGATTTCCGATTTGAAGAGCTTGGAATTTCATCGGACTTGATGCCATTGCGAGCAAACAGAGTGAAAGAAGCGCTCTCCCCTCGCAATGACGGGCTGGATTACGGTATCTGATCCAACGGACGACCCAGCCAGGCTTCAGCCTCGTTGATATCGGTGAAGATCTTCATGGCAGAGGCGGTACCCGCCAACGCCAGCGCACCGACTTCGCGCACCGCGTTTGCGACCTTTTCGTCCGCCACCACCACTGCCACGCGGATATTGCGCGCCGAGGGATCGCTGTTGGCTTCCACCGCCATTTTGATTGCCTTCTCGGGAATCTCTTTCACAGCACGCAAATCGTAGAGGTTGCGGGTGCGACCCGATAAGCCGAGCAGGTGTTCCATTGCGAAGGCGCGCCAATCGTTGATTGTGGCGTCAGAGAGGTCCGTAAAGGTGAGGGTCATGCCGCCGTCGCCGCGGCGAACCACGGACATGCCCACGCCGGGTTTGGGAGTCCAATTTAGGGGTTTGATTTCGGTCATGTGGGGTTCCTCCGAGGCGATTATATCGTATGCGTCAACGTATGGATTCGATAAAGGTATCGACCATGTCCTCGTCCCAGCCTTCCACATACCCCATGATCATGAGCATGGCGGTCCCACCTTTGCCGGGGAAGGTGGAGATCAACTGGCGTATGGCAACTCCGTTTTCATCGGTGCCTTCGTAGATGGCAACGTCAGTCTCCTCGCCGCGAATGGTCATCTTCCTGACCTCCACCAGCCGCATATCCGTGCCCCGCCTGCCAGCCTGCTGTTCGAAGGATTGTCGGAGTTGTTGTTCCATTTGTTCCTGGTCGATATTCGAGTCGAACTGCGCCAGCATGATGACAGGTTGATCGAGGGTGGCAGAGGATTCGGGGGCAATCATAACGAAGGAATAAAACACGATGTCCATCGCAATCTGTTCCCGATAGCCGGGCGGAAGATCGTACTCTGCAATCTCATGTGCGGCTTTTGAAGCGGATTCGTTATCAGTGCTTACGCTCTCCCGCACCTGTTTGCCCACCCGATAGAACAGGAAAACCGCCACAGCCACGGCACAGATGCAGAACAGCGCCGCTGCGCCCAATCCGATCCACAGCCAATTCGGTCTTTTCACGCCCTGATCATTTACAACGGTCATGCTAATCTCCTTGGGGCGGAGTCTTTTTGCTTTCCGCGCTTTGCTCTGGGAACGCTTCGCAAAAGGGACTGCCGCCCATCTCTATAATTATTTATCATCCATCCGCTTTTGCATCGCCTGCATGATGGCAACGAGGGCATCCTCAGCTTCGAGACGAGTCAACGAAGGCAGAGGCAGCCCTAGGCGGGTGTGAAGCGAGTTCAGAATTTGGATGGCAAGCGTCTCGCGATGTGTCAACTGGTCGCGGCGCATGAGAAAGTCCTCGATCAGATTCAAGTCATCATTGGTCAGGCGTTCCACCGGGAAGTCGTTAAGATCGACACCGAGAGAAAGTCCCTGTGGAGCGAGGTTGACGATACGCTTCACCGCGATTTCCTGGATGGTGATGGGCGCACGGTCATAGACCACCAGCGTACCCGCTGCGAGATCGCCCAACCGGCGCGATTGTTTGTCGATGAACATGGTGATGATGCCCACGCCATAGAAAGCCGGGAGGAAATCTATGACGCGCGTCAAATTGCGGATGAGCGACTCCGACAGGGTGATGGGCGTGCCGTCCGTGCGGATGACGCGTAACCCCGTCCAACGTTTCCCGAGGGATTGCCCATTCCACAACATTTCAAAGAAAATGTAGTATCCCCAGTAGAAAAGGAAAATCACCAGCCCAAGGACCGCCGCGACCCATGCCGACGTGCCTCCATCCGGATCAATCCCCATCAAGTCCAAAATGAAGTAATACGTAACGACCACGATGATCTGTAAGAGAACGATAATAGCCGTATCCACCAGCGTGGCGAGGAAACGCGAGCCGATGCCCGCCACCCGGTATCCAAAGGCGACGTTTTCAGGGGTGTTAATGTCGAGAGTCTCTTCTTGCATGCTCATGTATAATTCAGCTTATGCGTGTGGATGAATTTTACCAGTCCCGGAAAAATGACTGGGAGGTCTTAAGTCACCTTCTCGACCAGTGCCAAAATGATATGCGCGGACTCTCCGAAACACAGGTACGCGACATTTCGCGATTGTACCGCGCCGCCACCTCCGACCTGGCACTGGCGAAGCGCGATTTTCCTCGTAACGAGATCACGGTTTATTTGAATCAGTTGGTGGCACGCGCCCATGCCGTGGTGTATCGCAGCGAACCGTTGGCGTTGAAGCGGATCTGGCGATTCGCTCTGACTGGTTTTCCGCGCCTGTTTCGTGAGACATGGATCTTCACGCTCATCGCGGCGGTGTTCTTCATCCTGCCCGGCATCGCATCGGGTGTTGCCACCTATGCCAAACCCGAATTGGCAACCGCCCTGCTGCCGCCCGGTGCGCACCGCCTGATCGGCATCGTGGAGGACAAAGAACTGTGGATCGACATCCCCGTGGAGGAACGTCCCTACACGGCTTCGTTCATCATGAGGAACAACATCCAGGTCTCGTTCGTGGCGTTTGCCAGCGGGCTCACTGCAGGGCTGATGACCCTTTGGGTGTTATTCTTTAATGGACTGCTGATTGGCACGCTGACCGGACTCACCGCCTTCCACGGGATCGGGTGGGAGTTGTGGAACTTCGTCATCGGACACGGCGTAATCGAGTTGAGCGTCATCTTCATGGCGGGCGGATCGGGACTCATGTTGGGCTGGGCCATCCTCCGGCCGGGTTTGATGCGCCGCCGCGACGCCCTCGCCCAAGCCGCGCGCAAAGCGGTGTATCTGCTGCTCGGCGCGGTCCCGTGGCTGGTCGTGGCGGGAACCATCGAGGGGTTTATTTCCCCAAATGAAGAAATCGCGTCTCCCATTAAGTGGACGGTGGGAATCGTGAGCGGGATTTTGCTATATGGGTATTTGTTGCTGGCGGGGCGAGAGTGGAAGAAGAAAAGAAATTAATAATGTCATTGCGAGAAGGACGTTAGTCCGACAAAGCAATCTCCCTATCGTGGTAGAGGATGCTTTGTAGCGCTTGCAACGCTACTCACACTGATTATGTTTACAACTGCATTTTCCCCTTCAACTCGAGATAACGATTGATCACCGACATCGACAGTTGATTGGCGGGCACATCCAACGTCAGCACTCCGCGCTGACGGAGCGAATCCAGAATCACGCGGCGCTCATCGAGTAATTGCCCTGCCGCGGCGCGCTGGTAGACTCCCAGCGAGTCACCTGGCTTTATTTGCGAAGCGGCGACCACATCCGGGTCGCTGATTGTCACCAGCAGCGGCAAACTATTCCGCGCCAACATCGACATCTGCCCCACCAGCGAATTCAAACTGGCGCCGCCCGTCAGATCAGTGAACACCACCACCAGCGCACGCCGTCTCTGTTTCACGGCAAGATACGCCAGCGCCTTGCGATAATCCGGCTCCACAGGCTGAGGCTCCACCGCGTACAACAACTCCAACATGCGATAGAACTGACCGCGTCCCTGCCGCGGACCGAGATAATGCTGCACATCATCCGCAAAGCTCATCATACCCACGCGGTCGCCTTTGCCGGTCGCCACATACGTCAGCAGCAACACGGCATTGACCACATAATCCAGCTTGGCAATATCCGCCACTGGGCTTTGCATCATGCGTCCCGTATCGAGCACGGCAATCACCTGCTGGCTGCGCTCGGTCTGATATTCCGTCGTCACCGGAAAATTCTTTCGCGCCGTCGCCTTCCAGTTGATGCGGCGATATTCGTCATCGGGTAGATACTCGCGCAGGCGCTCGAACTCCGTCCCTTCGCCAAACTGACGCGTCGTCCGCAGCCCCATCTCTTGCAGGCGATTGCGTTTCAGCAGCAGATCATATCTCCGTACATCCAATAAATTTGGATACACCTTGACCGGCTCTTTCGCATCCACCTTTGCCTGCCGGATGATCAACCCCAGCGGACCCAGCCAGCGCAGACTCAAATCCCCGAATTGGTAATCGCCTCTTCGCAATGGGCGGACATGATAGATGTGACTCCACTCACTGCGTCCAGCCACCTGACCATTCATCGTCCGCGTCTCGATCACGAACTGTTCCGGCGCCTCATCGCGGACCGTGAAACTGGTCCCGCGTCTTGAGCGGTTCCGCAAGCTGACGCGGATCGGGTTCTCCGCGCCCAGTGACAGTTTTGTATCATGGTGACGCGTCAATTCAAATTGCTTAATATCCCCCGCCAGACGCCAATCCATGTACATCATGGCAAGAATGAACAACGCGTAGCCCCACGCCACCCATTCCATGAACGGAATCCATACACCGAGCGCCATGATGGGAGCGGTGATGAGGAGGAGAAGGAGAGAACGAGTGGTGGGGATCATTTCTTTTCAAATGTCGTTGCGAGGAGGGTGATCTTTCCGACGAAGCAATCTCCGTTTAAATCGGAAAAGGCAAATCGATTGAGCTTCCCCGTTTAACAGGAGATTGCTTTGCTTTGCTTTGCTTCGCTTCGCTCCGCTCGCAACGACATGAATACTATTATCTTGGCACTTCAACAGTACCTAATACTCTTTGAATAACAGAATCTGCATCCAGCCCCTCGATCTCTGCTTCGGGCTTCAACAAAATTCTGTGACGATACACCGGCGGCACGACAAACTTGACATCATCGGGGATGACATAGCTGCGTCCCTGCAGGGCGGCGAAGGTCTTTGCGGCTAACAGAACATGCGTCGTGGCGCGGGTGCTGGCTCCCAGTACAATATCCGGCGACTGCCTGCTCGCCACACCGATCTTTGCCACGTAATTCAAAATCCCTTCCTCCACCATAATCTGCCGGATGGATTCGCGAATCTCGATCACTTGTCGGGCAGTGAGAACCGGCTGCAAGTTTGCGGCTTCGAGATTGTGGGCGTCAAAACCAAGATGATAGCGGCGCAGGACCTCGATCTCATCATCGAGCGGCGAATAGGGCACCAACACCTTGAACATGAAGCGGTCGAGCTGGGCTTCAGGCAACGGATAGGTCCCTTCGTATTCGATGGGGTTCTGGGTTGCCACCACCATGAACGGCGCATCGAGCGGATGCCGCTCTCCTTCCAGGTTGATCTGCTTCTCCTCCATCGCCTCCAGCAGCGCGGACTGGGTCTTGGCGGGGGCACGATTGATCTCGTCAGCGAGAAGCAGCTGTGTGAAAACGGGACCTTTCTTGAGGTGGAAACGAGTCGTGGTCACGTCGAATACACTAGTACCCAGAATATCGGACGGCATCAGGTCCGGGGTGAATTGGATGCGGGTGAACTTCGCCTGCACCATGTAGGCAAGCGTCTTCGCCATCAGCGTCTTGGCGGTGCCCGGCACACCTTCCAGTAAAACATGTCCCCCGGTGAACAGCGCTACGGCAAGAAGTTCGAACGGCTCTTGCAATCCTACAAGAACCTTGTTTGCTTCCGTGCGTAATCCTTCGAAAATATTTTTGAGTTCAGTTGGGTTCATCAGTTCTCCTATACCACACGTTGGTCGAATAGGACAAAGTCCGTATCGAGATCATTAATTATCGATCCACTTTGAAGCTTCGACAGCGAGATGCACCATCTCGGTTTCGCTGATGTTCGGGCGCTTGAGCCGCTTCAGTAGGTTTAGCAACTCGTTCTTGTCGATTGACGGGTTATAGCCTGCCAGCGTGTTGACATACTCTTCGTCACTCATCGCCGGGTCAAGCCGGTAACGCTGACCCAGTTTGCGCTTAATCTGGTCGTGATATTGCATCATCACAGACGAACGATGCGCGGCGCGGCGGCTGAGGTTGGCGATGCCGGTCACATGTTCGAGGGCGCCGCGGCGTTTGATCTCCTGCGGCAACGGGACCGGTCTGCCGAAGCCGCGTCCCTGCAGGAAGAAGACAAAGAACACCGCGAAAGTCACAAACAGCAACGAACGCCCCACCGGGGTGCGGCGCAGGAAATCTGTCGGACCGAGGATTTGCTCTCCGCTTTGCACTCCGTGATGCCACTCGTCGAACCAAACCGTGCCCTTGTTCTTCGCCAATGCAAGGATGTTCAACACCAGTTCAGGGTTGCCCGGTTGTTTCAACCCAATATTGGTGAACGATTCCGTGACTGTGCCAAGGATCACGCGGCCTTCGCCCAGTTCAAAGGAAACAAGCACCGGCTGAGTCTGAAACGAAAGGAGGGTCACGTAGTCATCCCGCTCTGAGCCGAGGGTAATTCCGATATCCGTATTGGTCAGGTCGAAGGCAGAGGGCGAATCCAGTAATGGTGTTTCGTTCGAGGGCGTCCCTGCATTATCCGACGGGTAATGGAAAAAGAAATCGTAATGGTCGATAAGCGAGTACATGCCATACCGCTCGCCGATGGCGATCAATGTACCGCCATCTTCCACCCAGCGGTCGACCGCGCTCATATCCGCTTCGGTGGGGAATTGCGGTTCCAGCATAAATACGATGGATGCATCCTCCGGCGGCGCAAAATGAGCGAGTACCCGGTCATCCACAGGGTACTGCAACTCCTCGACCCACAATTTCAACGCCAGCGCGCCATCGCGAGCGGAGGATAAGCTGGACAACGAGGGGTACGATTGCCTGCCTCGGCGCTGGATCACCGCAAACGTGGTGATGATCACCAGCAGGAGGATAACCCCGATCCCCAGTTTGACATCGGGCGAGAGGTTTTTCATTCCTTCTTCTCCCGCAGTTCATCCACATGCTTTACATAGGAACGATACGCCTCATCGTCAACCGCTTCAAAACCATACCAGACCCGGTCGAAAACGTCGATCACATCACCCAGCGGTTTCGCCAGTTCCGGCTTCGAGGAGACGCTCCGCAAATATTCGCGGTTCGTGCGTGAACGGTCATAGCGAAGGACGCCGTGCTCGTCGAGGATCAACAACGACGACAAATAAAGATACCGTACCGCGTTGCGATAGTCACCCTGTCCTGAAAGCGTCTGAGCGCGCTGCATTGCGCCTTTCGATGTCAGTACGGCATCCTCGTCGCCATTCTCCGCGGCGAGTTCCGCCTCACGCACCAGGCTGCGCGAAAGATTCCTGGTGATGAAATACAGGCTGAGGAGAAAGAGGAGGACCGCCGCAAGAATGAGCGGGACGCGTCCATAATAAACGCCATTCTGCACACCGTACGCAAGACGATTCATGAATTCTGCGATCGCGTCGAGAATTCTCTGAATCCACGCGGGGTTTTGTGCGGGCTGTGCCTCCTGCCACTGGAATTCCGGGCGCTCTAGAATTTCCCTCAATGGCTCCACGTCCTGCACGGTGAACACCCGGCGCGGATATTCCTCGTGCGCCTGGAGCAGGGCGTCCATCAGGGCCTCCAGCCGTCCAAGATCAGGCGGCTCTTTTTTCAATTCGCCGATGAGGTGCGATGGATCGATGCTGACCACACTTTGATCCGGGAATTCCACCGCTTTGACGTGTTCCCACTGCGACACGAGTTCATCCAACCCCGCGCGGACATCGTTCTCGGGAGACGCTTCCAACCGGATGATGGTCTGGCGCGTGTTTCTGACGAGTTCCCAATACCCATCGAAAGAGATCGGCGGCTCATCCACTGCCGCAAGATTCATCAGGGAAAGGATTGCAATCAGCCAGACGGACAGGAAACGACGCATGAGGAATCAGTTGAAGAGTGTGCCAAGGAAAAAGATTCCGCCAAAAATAAAGGAGAATAGGAAGATGTACAACCCGAACGCCGCGAGCGTGAGGATGGCGAAATTCCCGAGGTCTGCGCCGGTGATGAGGGTCTCCTTCGATTGTGGAATTGGAGCCGCCAATGCCTGGCTGGCATCGCCTGTCATGAGCAGGGCGAGGTCAAAGCCTTCGGTGCGGACACGCAGATCGAAGTAGATTAGCGTAAAGGCGGTCATTTGAAGCGGATAATAGATCAGGATGAACACAATCGAGACGACGGCTTGAATGATGGCGGTGACTACCAGTTGCGCCGCCGGGTCGCCAAAAGATGGGGCAACGGCTCCCAAAATGGCGTTCACGATGGCAAGCGGACCGTTTACGATCAGCAGGTTGAAGAGGTACAGGACGAAGATAGTTCCCAGGACGGGCCAGAAACGGCGGCGCACCAGAAACCAGGCGCGTTGCACCGAATTAATCATCCCTTGTCCTTCCAGCACCACCACCGGCGCCACCATCGGGCTGACCGCCATACCGAGGTATGCCAGCATACCCAGCCCGGTGAACCAACCCACACATGGGACAATCCACCATAAGGATATGACGATGACCAAAATGCCGACCAAAAGGAGGGCGCCCACCAGAGTCAACCAGGATTTGCCGATGCCGCGGTAGGCATCCAGAATGCTGGTCGGTTTGCCGAGGTAATTATCTGCAACGGCGCGTGTCAATGCGCCGGTGGCAATGCCCTGCACAAAAATGAATTGCAAGAAAGCAATGATCAGAGTGGAGAGCATCCCGCCCCAGTAAGCATAGTTCGCGAACAATTCATCAAGGGTCGAAGAGAGCGCCGCTGAACTCATGGCGCTGGTCATCACGGTCGTGGAAGCGGTTTGCAGCACCATCAAAGGGACGTAAACGACCGCGATGATCCCGATGAAGGTCACGAAATTCCGCCGGTACATGCGGATTGCCTGGTCGAGAAGTTCTCCCAAACGCAGAGGGCGGAGCGCAGGAAGGGGTTGTGATTCCATGTATTCTCCTATCGATTCTCTCTCCCCATCACGGGTTGCCTTATTATACAGGCATCCCGAAAATCAAGCTTTCATTCATCGGTATCCCGCTTTACCTGGTAAATTCCCTGATTCCCCCCACATCGCAGAACGCGACCATTTCCCGGATGCTTTTGTTTTTGACCGGGTGCACCAAGTCCGGGGCGATGTCCATCATCGGCAGGAGGACGAATCCGCGCTCGTGCAGGCGGGGGTGCGGGATGGTCAGGGCGGGCGTGTCCAGTACAAGGTCATCGTAAAAGAGGATGTCGATGTCGATCAAGCGCGGACCATTGCGGAAGGTGGCTTTGCGTCCCAGCGCGATTTCGAGCCGCTTGAGGTGCCTGAGCAACGGTTCAGGATCAAGATAGGTTTTCGCCATCAACACCTGATTGAGGAACATCGGTTGGTCTTCATATCCCCAGGGCGGGGTCTCATAGATGCGCGACTTTGCCTTCACCTCCATTTGCGGAGGGAGCGCCGCCACCGCCTGCTTTAAGTTTGCCAGGCGGTCGTCCAGGTTCGAGCCGAGAGCAAGGTAGAGGGTATGGTCCATGATGTTGAAACGGAAACCGGTTGAAGCGCGGTGGGATGCGGAAGGTCAGACCGGCATCGGATGCTCGTCGTAATGTCCAACGACGTCATCCACCAGCCAGGCTTCGATATCCCTGTTCAGGAAGGCGTCGTCAGGCAGTTCTGCGACCAATTCCAGCAGGACGACGCGCACCGATTCGTAATGCGTGAGGATGTCCTTCTCGGACCATTTGGAATATTTCTTCACCAATTCGGCGTTGAAGGCATCAGTGTCGCGGCTTTGCCAGGTGAAGCCGGGCGAATCGAGGATGCCCGCGATGATACGTGCGCCCTCCTCCCACCAGCCGATGATATGCGCCAGCAGGTCGCGGAAATTTTCAAATCCCTGCTTCGATAAAAATTCCTTTTTCTTTTCATCGTCGAGGCGGCTGAAGTCTTCAATGTACGTCGCCCATTCGTTTTCCAGCAGGTCGGCAACGATAAAACGACTGACCGACACCAGATGTTCGCGCGCATGGTGGATGAAGATGCCGTTTGCCCAGTTTTTGACGCGTCGATTCTCGAACGCCGCATCGTTCACGGATCGGAGGCCTGCTTCCATTTTCTGGCGCGTTTTCTCGAAGTGAGCGAGAAACTCGCGCTCATCCCACGATCTATACTTCGCCACTGCTGCGGCGTTGAAAGCATCGAAATCATACTTCTTGCGCTCGTACTCGCGGTTCTCCGCGATGGCAAGGATGATGGGCATACCCTCCTCCCACCATGCAAGGATGTGCGCCAGTATATCGCGGAAAATTTCGTATCCCATCTGCCTGACGCGTTTTTCCCCCTCCTCCCTCGGCAGGCGGTTGAAACGTTCGATGTAGGTTCCCCATTCCACGTTGACGTAATCGAGCGTGCGTTGCTTGGTGATCGGCATTCAAGACCTCTCGCAGGGTTGGTGATTTGTGCGTGCTATACTACTCACATGGATTTTACCCCAATGAAACCCACCGTGACTATTATTGATTACCAGCAAGGGTACCAATCGTCCATCCGTGCGATCCTGACAAAGATCGGCTGGGCGGAACAGTATATTGCCCCCGCAGAGCAAAACATGCAAAACCTTTCGCTGGATAAGGAAAATTACGGGGTGTATCTGGCGGTAAGCGGGGAACGCGCCGTCGGCTTTCTCTACGTGCAATACTACGCCTGGAATCAACTCTGCCAGATCCACGGGTTAGCCGTCGATGTGGACTTCCAACGGCAGGGAATCGCTTCCGCCCTGGTCGCCCGCGCCGAGGAGTTCGCCCGCTGGAAGAAGGCGCGCGGTATTTACGTGGATACTCCCGCCAATAACACCCGTGGACGCAAATTCTACGAAGCCATTGGCTACCAACTCGGTTACATCATGCCTCGATATTATGAGGACGAATTGGACGGAGTAACATACCAGAAATTTTTCACAACCCTGCCTTCTTCAACAAACCTTCCATCCCCTTGACTGTGATCTGGTGATGCCGGTGCCGGATGCGCTCAAACAGCGGCCGCGCCAGCCCTTTCGACCAGTCCGTCTCGATCATGGCGCGGAAGATCGGGAAGATATACAACATGCGTCCCACCGTACTCATGAACTTCTCGATGCGCGGCATGGACTCCTCATATCCGCTCACGATGCAGATCGTATAAAAGGCTGAGAAGAACGCCCCATCGTTCGCCTTTTCGAGTTCAAGGATTTCCTCGAAATATCTGCAATCCTCCACAGCGATCTTCTTCGGCAATCCTTGCAAAAAGGACATGACCTGATACCGGTGCCAGCCCGCCACCTGCTGTCTGGTTGGTCGTCTGCCCTGTTCGTAATCGCTTAACGTTTTCGCGACCTCTTGATAGAGGCGGGATTTCGGTCTGTTCTTCCTTTCGGGCATACCCGGTTCATAGACCCACCGGTGCACATCCACTTTTTCGAAGACATCGGGCAGTTCCGTCTTCAGGAAATCGAGGAAACCCTCGGTTGTCAGTGATTGGAACTGGAACCGCTTCATATACTTTTGGATGAAGGCGTCGAATTGCCTGCGTCCCACGGCAAATTCACACTCCTGCAAAAAGTAGCAACCCTTGTAATATGCCACAGTCGTGGTAAAGCCGTCCGCGTCCTTTTCCTTGCCGGGCAGTTTCAGGCAGGTATGAGGCGAGTCCATGCCCATGCGCTCCATCAGCGCGAGCAAACTTTTTTCATAATAGGCGTCGCGCAAGTCGTGTTCATCCTTCCCTTCGAGCACTTCAGTAATGCGCGTTTCCGCGTACGTGGTCCAGCCTTCGTTCAGCCAGAAATCCTGCCAGGTGGCATTGGTGATCAGGTTCCCGGTCCAGGCGTGAGCGAGTTCGTGTGTGATCAGCGAGGTCTGACCGCGCGTCCCCAAAATCGAAGTCGGGGTCAGGAATGTCAGGCGCGGATTTTCCATCCCGCCATACGGGAAAGTCGGCGGCAGGATGAGCAAGTCATAACGCCCCCACATGTACGGTCCCAGCAATTTCTCGGCCTCGGTCATCTTGATCTCGTTCTCGGCAAATTCCCACGCCGCGGCTTCGATGGTCTCCGGCTCGGCGTAGACTCCCGTGCGCGGGCCAAATTCGTGGAAGACGAGATTCCCCGCCGCAATCGCGAACAAATAGGATGGGATCGGCTGAGGCATCCTGAAGACGAACTTCCCGCTTCTTTCCTGACCGATGGATTGCTCCGCCGCCATGACCGCCCTCAACCCTTCGGGCACATCCACTTCGGCAGAATACGTGAACCTCACCGACGGCGTGTCCTGACACGGAAAAATACTGCGCGCGTGAATGGACTGACACTGGCTGAACAGGAACGGATGTTTCCCGCCTGCCGTCTGCCCGGCATCGATCCATTGCAACGCGCGCGACTCAGGTGAAGTGCTGAATTTGAGCGTGAATTTGTCCACGGTATCCAACTGCGTCAACTGCAATCGCGAGCCGAGGACTTCATCCTCCTCGTCCAGCTCCCACGCCAGGGGACGACCATTTGCCTGCGCATCTTTGATGTTCAATCTGTACGTATCCAAAAACAGCGAACCGTTCACCGCCGTCTGCATGTGATACGTTGCTTCAATATCCAGTACGCGCGCCGAAAAATCTGCGCGGATGTGGAAGTCGATATGCCTGATCCTGCCTTGTTCAAGATCGGAGTAGGTTGTGGGGTCTTGAGAGGTCATTGAGGTCTCCATGTATATGTCGTTGCAAAGAGGGCACAGCTCGACAAAGTAATCCCATTTCCATGCTGGAGATTGCTTCGTGGCGCTGTAAACGCCACTCGCAATGACATTATTTCACCACATTCACAAAATCAGCGAACAGACCGTATGCCGTTTCAACAGGTCCGCCGGTCATGCCAGGTTTCTCGGAGAGCGTGATCGAGTAATCGAGGATCACGTCGGTTCGAAGAGTCAATCCCGTGCTCGAGTTCATCATGCCATACAGCGGCGAGGTCGAATCAACGAGTTGCGGCGCAACACTGGCTTTGACTGTATCACCAATCTTCTCCGCTGAACAGACCAGTTTATAACGCCTGCCCTCGGCTTTTGCTTTCGCGATCATCTCGGAGGTGATGCCGCGAATGCCCGTCGGGTTGACCTGCTGCGGGGTCATCGGCGTATCCATCAGTACCGTGACCAGCGCTGCGACCTTGATCGCCGCGTCCCAGCCGTCCACGTCGTTGGTGGGGTCGGTCTCCGCCAAGCCGATGGATTGGGCGAACGCCAACGCCTGTTCGTAGGTTTCTCCGCTTTCCATGCGCGAGAGGATGACATTGGTCGTGGCGTTGAATATGCCTTTGATGGAGGTCAGTTCCGCCAGCGGGAACGCTTCGCGGAACACCGAGAAGACCGGCGCGCCGCCCAACACCGCGGATTCAAATCGGAACTTCTTTCCCTTCGATTCGGCAAATTTTGTCAGTTCACGATAGCCATGCACGACTGGTCCCTTATTGGCAGTAATGGCGTGCATACCCAATTCCAGCGCGGTGCGGATGTGGTCGATGGCGGGCTGCCCCGTCTGGGTGTTGACGGGGGAATTTTCGAACATAATGTGGGCTTGGGAATGTTGAATGACCTCGAGAGAAGTAGAGACCGGAATACCAGAGAGCGGACTGATGGATTTTCCACCTTCCACCCATTCCAAAGCTTGCTGAACGTCCAGTCCATTCGGATGCACGGCAAAGCCATGTCTTCCCGTGGCGATACCGGTGACGGAGTAAGTGATGCCGTGTTTGGATTCGAGCAATCCGCGTTTGCGTTCGAGCAGGCGGACAAGGGCGCGGGCAACGTTTCCGAAACCAACAAAGGCAAGATTGTAGTGCATAAGGAGGCTCCTGTTGAGAAAATTCCCAATTACAAATTACCCGCCCTGTAATTCGCAATTGGGGCAGTAGTAATTTAGAGCGGGGGCCACGGCATGGCGCGGCGGTCGCGAGGCTGGCGGGGGAAGAGTTGCTTTTGGAGGATGGATTCCGCACGGGCGCAGAGGGCTTCGATCTCGTATGAGGCGAGATATGGTTCAAGATACGGAGCCAGGTCCGTTATTTTAGAAAGAGGCGTGAGCAGGTCATTGGGAATCGTCTGCCCGCCAAAATCCCAAAGGACCGTTCGCAGTTTCTCCTCTTCATGAAAGCAGATCCCGTGATCAATGGCGTAGAGTTTATGCGTGCCGGTTTCGAAGAGGACATGACTGCCCTTGCGGTCAGCGTTGTTGACAAGCAGGTCGAAGAGCACCACGGGGCGGAGACGTTCGCGGTCTTCGCTGGTGAAGTTGAAATAGTGATATTCGGGATCATACTCAATGAATTGTTGGAGCGAGCCCGCGCCGTAGGGGCCGTCCTCGCGCAGTGTGGTGAAGGGCACGATGTGAAAACCCAGTGACTCGCTGACAAGGTACGCGGCGACCTCGCGCAGGGCAAGCGTGTTCTCCTCAAAGTCCCAGAGCGGCTGTTCGCCGCGCGTGGGTTTGTAGACGGCGGGAAGGGTTGTGCCCTGGTAATGGACATCCACGAGAAAGGTGTAGTTCGAGCCAAGCATGAACTGCCCTTTGAGTTCAAGGTCGCCATGCTGTAAGATGGTTTGAAGGGGAATTTTATCTGTCATTGTTTGCAGGCTGGCAAATGTGAACGTTTGAATCTGCCAACGTGTAAACCTTCAACCGTTAATGCAAATGCCCGTTCTTTTTGGGACAGAAGTGCCCCTCCGGCTCCATCGGCTGACCGCACTGCGGGCAGATGGGGCGTCCGCGTGAGACCACTTCCACGCCCCAGCGAGCCAGCATCCGCACCTGCGTGCGTGTCGCCCAAAAGCGAATCACCGCCCCGGTCTCGGGATCGTCCTCCTCGGTCAGGATTTCTTTGACGAACAACACCACCAGGTCGCGGTCCTTGTCATAACCCAGACCGATCTCGCCGACGCGGAAGAGCGGGTCCACAGGCGGGTTGATGCGCATCACATCCTCCACATAATCGCCGGACGCTTCGGTCAGATTCGGGTTTTGTTCATTGATCTGGGCAAGGAACTGCTCGATGCCGATGGCAAGTGAATTCAACTGCGCCTTCTCGATGATTACCGTGATGGTGCGCTGTTCCTGGTAGGCTTGCAAATAAAAGACCCTCTGACCGGGCTTGCCGATGGCATCCGCGGTCAGGTGGTCGCATGGGTCAACGTCGATTTCGAAACGCGGCATAAAAATTACCTTCAAAAAGTGAGTATACCAGAAGTGGAAAGTGGAAAGTATAATCTCGATATCCCCGCCAAAGGAGAGAGCCATGTATGACAAAAAGAAACTCGATGAGTTAAAGGATTCGCTGGAGAAGTGGGAAGAGACTAGCCTGAGCAAGGCGCTCGCATCCCTGCCGGAACGCACGGACGAGTTCATCACGACCTCCTCCGAACCGATCAATCGACTCTACACCCCGCTCGATGTGGCGGACAAAGACTACGCTTCCTCTCTTGGACTTCCGGGCGAGTACCCGTTTACAAGAGGAGTCCATCCGACGCTTTACCGCTCCAAACTCTGGACGATGCGCATGTTCGCCGGCTTTGGCACCGCGGAGGAAACAAATCAACGTTTCAAATATTTGCTCGACCAGGGACAAACCGGCCTTTCCATTGCCTTCGATCTGGCGACTTTGATGGGCTACGATACCGATCAGCCGGAGGCGCTGGGGGAATTCGGCAAGTGCGGTGTGGCGGTCTCTTCTTTAAAAGACATGGAAATCCTGCTCGACGGCATCCCGCTCGATAAAGTGTCTACAAGCATGACCATCAACTCGCCCGCCGCCATCATCTGGGCGATGTACATCGCCGCCGCCGAGAACAAGGGCATCCGCGCCGATCAATTGCGCGGCACAATCCAAAATGACATTTTGAAAGAATTCATTGCCCAAAAGGAATTCATCTTCCCGCCGGGGCCTTCGATGCGGCTGGTGGTGGATACGATGGAGTTTGGCTCGAAGCATGTCCCGCAATGGAACACAATCTCGATTAGCGGGTATCACATCCGCGAGGCAGGCTCCACCGCCGCGCAGGAACTGGCGTTCACCCTCGGCGACGGATTGGAATATGTCCGCTGGGGCATTGCCCGCGGCATGGACGTGGATGAGTTTGCGCCGCGCCTCTCGTTCTTCTTCAACGCACACAACGACTTTTTCGAGGAAATTGCCAAATACCGCGCCGCGCGCCGCATTTGGGCGCGTGAAATGCGCGAGACGTTCAAGGCGAAGAATCCGCGCTCGTGGCTGTGCCGTTTCCACACACAGACGGCGGGCGTGTCACTGACTGCGCAACAGCCGGAGAACAACGTTGTCCGGGTTGCCATCCAGGCGCTTGCGGCCGTCCTCGGCGGCACACAAAGCCTGCACACCAACTCACTCGATGAAGCGCTTGCTCTCCCTTCCGAACATGCGGTGACCATCGCCCTCCGCACGCAACAGATCATTGCGGAAGAATCCGGGGTGGCGAACACGGTCGATCCGCTCGGGGGCAGTTTCTTCGTCGAAGCCATGACGGATCGAATCGAGAAACAGGCATACGATTATTTTCGACGCGTGGAAGACTTGGGCGGCGTCATCCCGGCGATTGAAAAGGGATTCTTCCAGAGCGAAATCGCAGACGCGGCGTACCGTTATCAGCGTGAAATCGATCAGGGCGTCCGCAAAATCGTTGGGGTGAACGCGTACGCGGAGAAGAAACCGCTCACGATTCCCATCCTTGAGATGGATCCCGCCGGTTATGAAAGACAGGTGAAGCGGCTCGAAGAAGTCCGTAAAACGCGCGATAACGGGCGCGTCGGTCAGACACTGGATCGTTTGCGCATTGCCCTTGAAGGTACAGAAAACACGATGCCATATATTATGGAGGCTGTCCATGCGTACGCGACACTGGGTGAGATTGTGCAGGTGATGAAGGAAGTATTCGGGGTGTACGAAGAACCGACGATGATATGAAATGAAGAACTCCGGGCTTCCAAATCCCGGAGTTCTTTTTTTTTACATGCGCCGATTTGGGCAGTTATTGTGACAGGGTAGCGTACATGGAGAAGTGGAAGGAATCGCTCGTCACCGAAGTGGAGAAGGTAGCGGGCAAAGCGCCAAACGTATAGCTGTAGTGCCGCCCCGTGCCGGAGAGAGCCACCCGCCCCGCCAGGGTGTTGTTCTGCGGCAGGAACGCAAGCCAGTACGTCCCCGCAGGCAACAC
>JACAEM010000025.1 GCA_013388855.1 Chloroflexota bacterium | reverse complement strand
TCCAACGCCAGTTTGGCGCTCCCGCGCACGATCGGCGTCGTGTCGCCGGGGAAACCGTAGCTGTTCAGCAACTCACGCAGTTCCAACTCCACCAGTTCCAGCAGCTCCGGATCGTTCATCTGATCCACTTTGTTCAAAAACACCACGATGCTCGGCACTTCCACCTGCCGCGCCAGCAGCACGTGCTCGCGCGTCTGCGGCATCGGCCCGTCCGGCGCCGTCACCACCAGGATCGCTCCGTCCACCTGCGCCGCGCCCGTGATCATGTTCTTGATGTAGTCCCGGTGTCCCGGCATGTCCACGTGCGCATAGTGCCGCTTCGCCGTCTGGTATTCCACGTGCGCAATGTTGATCGTGATCCCGCGCGCTTTCTCCTCCGGCGCATTGTCAATCTGGTCATACGCCTTGAATTCCGCCTGCCCCAGCATCGCCGCCACTTTCGTGATCGCCGCAGTCAATGTGGTCTTCCCGTGGTCGATGTGTCCCATCGTCCCCACGTTCAGATGCGGCTTGCTCCGATCATATTTTTCCTTCGCCATTGACGTTTCTCCTTATGATAACGAAAACAGGTATATTACTTCATAATCTCTTGCGCCACAGATTGTGAAACCGGCGCATAGTGATCAAATTCCATATTGAAAACACCACGCCCCTGTGTAGCGGAACGAAGCTGGGTTGCGTATCCAAACATTTCAGCCAGCGGAACCATCGCACGAATGGCTTGTGCATTCCCAGGGCGGACCTCCATGCCTTGAATCAAGCCACGACGGCTGTTGATCTGTCCCATGACATCGCCGAGATATTCTTCGGGGACGACCACCTCTACCTTCATCATTGGTTCGAGCAAAATAGGAGCGCCCTTCTGAACGCCTTCCTTGAAGCCCATGGATGCAGCCAGCTTGAAAGCCATTTCATTCGAGTCGACTTCGTGGAAGGAGCCGTCAAATAATATAACCTTCAAGTCAACGACTGGATAACCGGCCAAAACGCCACTCTCCGCCGCTTCCCTCACGCCCTTTTCAATCGCAGGGATATATTCCTTTGGAACTGCGCCACCTACGATTTTGTTCTCGAACACAATACCGCTGCCGCGTTCGCCAGGCTCCATAGAGAATACAACATGACCATACTGTCCACGACCACCGGATTGTTTAGCGTATTTATAATTGATTTCTTTCACAGGCTTGGTAATGGACTCACGGTATGCAACACGCGGAGCACCAACATTCGCCTGCACTTTGAACTCACGCAGCAAACGATCAACGATGATGTCAAGGTGAAGTTCGCCCATGCCGCGAATAACGGTTTGCCCGGTATTTTCATCGGAGTTGACCCGGAATGTTGGATCTTCTTCCGCAAGTTTGCGGAGCGCCTCGCCCATTTTTTCCTGATCAGCAGAACTTTTCGGTTCAATCGCGATGGAAATCACAGGCTCGGGGAAGGAAATACTTTCCAAAACCAGAGTCTTTGAATCGCAAAGAGTATCGCCGGTAAAACTCTCTTTGAAACCAAGCACGGCGCCAATATCACCCGCACGAATTTCCGTCACATCTTCCCGGTGATCAGCGTGCATACGGATGAGTCGACCGATACGCTCTTTCTTCCCTTTTGTGGAATTCTGCACAGTCTGTCCCTGACTTAGAACGCCGGAGTAAATGCGAACATATGCCAATCGTCCTACATATGGGTCAGTAACAATCTTGAAGACCAATGCACTCAACGGAGCATTATCCTCTGCAGGAAGTTCGATGACTGCATTATCGTTTTTGGGATCAGTAGCTTTCACCGCGGGGATATCGGCAGGCGATGGCAGATAATCAATCACTGCATCCAACAAAACCTGAACGCCTTTGTTCTTCAAAGAGGAACCCGCGAAAACAGGATACGCTTTATTTTCAAGCACACCCTTGCGAAGAGCCGTTTTCAATTCTTCAATACTGATTTCTTCTCCATCGAGAAACTTCATGATCAATTCATCATCAAGTTCAGCGATTTTCTCGACCATGAATTTGCGTGCTTCTACTGCCTGTTCCTTCAAATCAGCAGGAATTTCAACAACTTTTGGTTCCTTACCAAGATCGTCTTCCCATACAATAGCAGTCATGGTAAGAAGGTCCACCACGCCACGGAAAGTTGCTTCAAACCCGATTGGGATCTGCATTGGGATTGGGTTGGCGCCCAATCTCGATTTAATAGATTCAATCGTCCGCTCGTAGGAGGCGCCCACGCGATCCATCTTATTAACAAAACAAATGCGGGGAACTCCGTAGCGATCTGCCTGTCGCCAGACTGTTTCGCTCTGAGGTTCCACGCCTTGTACTGCGTCGAACACCACAATGCCACCATCCAAAACGCGGAGGGAACGCTGGACTTCAGCGGTGAAGTCAATGTGCCCCGGAGTGTCAATTAAATTAAATTGATACCCCTTCCATTCAGCAGAAACGGCTGCAGAGACGATGGTAATACCGCGTTCACGTTCCTGCACCATCCAGTCAGTGACGGTGGTGCCGTCGTCAACGGAACCGATGCGGTGCGTCTTGCCGGTATAGAACATAATACGCTCGGTAGTTGTCGTCTTACCGGCGTCAATATGGGCAATGATCCCTATATTTCGATACTTCTCAAGCGGATATTCACGAGCCATTCGATAAAAACACCTTATTTGTTATGCTTAATCCTAAACACGGTAATGAGAGAAGGCGCGGTTGGCTTCAGCCATTTTATGGGTCTCGTCACGCTTGCGGATCGCAGAACCAGTTTCGTTGAATGCATCAATCAATTCACCCGCCAACTTGTCTGGGAAGGACTTACCAGAACGCTCGCGCGCCGCAGAAAGAATCCAGCGGATCGCCAAAGTCACGCGGCGGTCAGCAGAGACCTCCATCGGCACCTGATAAGTGGCACCACCCACACGACGAGGGCGGACCTCCATCACAGGGGAAACGTTTTTAAGAGCGCCTTCGAAGACATCGATGGGATTCTTCTCAGTGCGCTCCTTGATCAAATCCATGGCATCGTAGATCAAGCCGGTGGCAACGCTCTTTTTGCCGCGTTTCAATACGTGCTGAACCATGGTTTGGACATGAACGCTGTTATAACGAATGTCGGGAAGGATTTCCCGCTTTTCTGGTTTTGCTCTTCGCATTCTCGATTACTCCATCAAATTACTTGGGGCGCTTCGCACCATACTTGGAGCGACCCTGCTTACGATTGGCGACACCTGTCGTATCCAAAGAACCCCGAACGATGTGATAGCGCACACCGGGAAGATCCTTCACACGGCCACCGCGCACCAACACTACGGAGTGCTCCTGAAGTTGATGACCTTCACCCGGAATATACGCGGTCACTTCAATGCCGTTCGTCAAACGAACACGAGCGATTTTACGCAACGCCGAGTTCGGCTTTTTGGGCGTCATGGTTCGTACCACCGTACAAACCCCGCGCTTCTGCGGAGCGCCCTTATCCTGGCGTACACGTCGTTGCTTGTACGAATTCAAAGTGTACTGCAATGCCGGCGCTTTGCTTTTGACTTTCTTATTCTTGCGTCCCTTGCGGACCATTTGATTGATTGTCGGCACGATTCGCCTCCGATTATTACTTTCTTCACAATGATTTTTTGCAAGAAATGAGGCCATCATAACTACATTGATGGCCTCATAGTAGTGCCATGCCTTTTTGCGGGAGTTATCGCCGCTTTTCTTTTGGCAACGGACGATGATTTTATCATGCGCTCCCGTTACCGTCAAGATTACTGCTTGGTCATTAAGTTATCACCAATGCCAAGCAAACCAGTGTTCAACCTTGGCGGATGTTGTTTCTCTTCATCCTTGCCGAATTTGACCACATCTCCGCCTTCGTTGATTGCCTCTACTGCAAGACCGAGCGACTGCAATTCCTTGACCAACACACGGAAAGATGCCGGGATACTGGGCTCCTCGATGGGTTCACCCTTGACAATAGCTTCGTATGTGTTAACGCGTCCCTGCACATCGTCAGATTTTACCGTCAACATTTCCTGCAATGTGTATGCGGCACCGTATGCCTCCAGAGCCCACACTTCCATTTCACCAAAACGCTGACCGCCAAATTGCGCCTTGCCGCCAAGTGGTTGCTGAGTCACCAAACTGTATGGTCCTGTGGAACGTGCATGAACTTTGTCTTCGACCAGATGATGCAATTTCAGAACAGTCATGACACCAACAGTAACCGGCTGGTCATACGGGATTCCGGTTTTGCCGTCGCGCAAGATTTGTTTGCCCAGAGTTGGGATAGGTTGACCAGTGGCAATCGAAGTCTCCCGGGCAACTTCCTCCACGCGAGCCTCGGCAATCCTGCCGGTGTGCCCATGACTCTCAACCCACAATCGCAGACAGGCACTGATTGCTGCTTTGTTGTATTCCTCGCGGGAACGCGGATCAACATCCTCCGCGTAGAAGATCGTATCAGGATCGTATCCGCGATCGCGCAGCCATTCCGATGCGGTTGCAAAGCGGGCATAGTCCACGTCGTTCAGGTCATACGCGTCATATTTGCGTTTACCCAGCCACTCTTCCAAATAGAGGCGGCGTACTTCATCGTCGTCCTGGATGGATTCCGGTTCATAGTCTTGTTGCTTGATCCACTCCCACGCGGTAACAGCTGCCTCTTTCCAAGCTTGGTCAACGATCCAGGCGCGGGCGAGTTCGGCTTCGATCTCCTCTTCGGTAGCGCCGTCAAACACCGGTGTTACTGCACGATAACCGAGACGTTTCGCCGCCCAGCCCAAATGGACCTCCAAGACCTGTCCGATGTTCATACGGCCGGGAACACCAAGCGGGTTCAAAATGATATCCACAGGCGTACCATCCTCAAGGAACGGCATATCCTCCACAGGAACAACCTTCGAGACAACGCCTTTATTCCCATGACGTCCTGCCATCTTGTCACCCGCAGTCAATTTGCGGCGCTGAGCAACCGAGACACGGACCATCATATCCACGCCGGCAGAGAGATCGGAATTTTCTTCACGGGTAAAGACTTTTACATCCACGACCTTGCCGCGTTCACCATGCGGCATGCGCAGAGATGTGTCTTTCACATCGCGCGACTTCTCACCGAAGATGGCGCGCAGGAGTCGCTCCTCCGGTGTGAGTTCCTTTTCACCCTTGGGTGTGATCTTTCCAACAAGAATATCATTCGGGCCGACTTCGGCACCGATGCGGATGATACCGTTCTCATCGAGGTCTTTGATCGCGTCTTCACCAACGTTTGGGATGTCGCGAGTAATCTCTTCCGGTCCCAATTTGGTGTCACGCGCTTCCACTTCATATTTCTCAATGTGGACGGAAGTAAAGCGGTCCTCCTGCACAAGCCGCTCCGAAATCAGGATGGCATCTTCAAAGTTGCCGCCTTCCCACGAAAGGAACGCCACAACCACATTTTGACCAAGAGCCAACTGTCCGCTTTCCGTGGAGGATGAGTCGGCGATGATGTCACCTTTCTTGATCTTCTGCCCCTTCACGACCGCAGGACGCTGATCGATACAAGTGCTTTGATTGGAACGCTGATACTTCCGCAGTTGATATGTGCGCCCACCGCCTCGTTCCTTGACCGTGATCGTGTTTCCGGTTACAGACGTTACCTCACCGTCGGCTTCTGCCACCACCACTTGGCCCGAATCCAATGCGGCGTGATATTCCATGCCGGTGGAGACCAGCGGGATCTCAGGACGGATCAGCGGAACCGCCTGCGCCTGCATGTTCGAGCCCATCAACGCGCGGTTGGCATCATCGTGTTCAAGGAACGGAATCAACGCGGCGCTGATGCCCACCACTTGATGCGGAGCAACATCCATATAATCCACCGACTCAGGCTGGGAGAAGATAAAGCCGGAGTGATAACGGCAGGAAACGCGGTCACGCACGAATTCCTTGTTCTCCGTGAGCGGAGCATTCGCCTGCGCGATGACATACTTATCCTCTGCATCAGCGGAGAGGTAATCAAACTGATCAGAAACGAATGGATTGATGGCAACCGGAGTACCGATCTTTGCCAGCCGTTTCATCATCTTGCTGTCGATTACCTCACCGGCTTTGAATAACACTTCCTCGGTTTTCGGGTCAATCACGTTCTCGCGCAGGGTGCGTCCTTCGAGACGTTCATCATCGGCTTCCATCACGCGGAAAACTTTGCGGTAAGGTGTCTCAATAAAGCCGTATTCATTGACACGTGAAAAGGAAGCCAGGCGGCCGATCAAACCGATGTTCGGACCTTCAGGTGTTTCAATCGGGCAAATACGTCCATAGTGCGAATGATGCACATCGCGGACATCGAAGCCAGCGCGTTCACGGCGGAGACCGCCCGGACCCAACGCAGATAACGTGCGTTTATGGCGCAACTCGGCAAGCGGATTGGTCTGATCCATGAACTGGGATAACTGCGAAGAGCCGAAGAACTCGCGGAGCGCCGCAACCACTGGGCGGATGTTGACCAACGTCACCGGTGACAACTGCTCCTGGTCGCGTATGGACATGCGCTCTTTAATCACGCGCTCCATGCGCCGGAGTCCGATGCGCAACTTGTTCTGGATCAACTCCCCCACCGTCTTGACGCGTCGGTTGCCGAGATGGTCGATATCATCAGGGGGTTCGACTCCGTTATTAATCTGGATCATGCGGCGCAGGAGTCGGATCACGTCTTGTTTGGTGACGGTACGGTGCGGAATCGGGACATTCAGATCCAGCTTCTGATTGAGCTTGTAACGACCGACGCGCTCGAGATCATAATGGCGTTGATCGAACAATTGCTCCTCCAGAAATTGGCGGGCATTTTCGAGCGTAGCCGGATCGCCCGGGCGCATCTTGCGGAAGAATTCAATCAGGGCGGCTTCAGCAATGGTCTGCCCGCCGGAAAGGTCCCATTCGGGTTCCTGCTTTAATGTGGAGGCAATGAAAAGACGTTCAGGGTTGTTGTCCACATCCTGGAACAACCCAAGCAACTCCTCATCAGAACCGGTCTTCAAGGGCGAATCTTTGATACCATCGTTGACAGCCGCCAACGCACGCAAAAACACCGTAATCGGCACAGTACGCTTGCGGTTGAACTTCAAAATAATGTAATCAGACTTGCGGGTTTCAAATTCCATCCACGCGCCGCGGTCAGGAATCAGCTTCGACATGGCGAGCGGACGTCCCGTAGCACGATCCGTGGGCGCTTCGAAGTAGACGCCGGGGGAGCGGATCAACTGGGAGACGACAACACGTTCTGTACCATTAATAATGAACGTGCCTTTGTCGGTCATCTCTGGAAAGTCGCCGAGGAAAATATCCTGCTTGATCGGCTCAGGAACATCGGGCCCAGCCAGCAAAACAGAAACATATAACGGGCTGGAATACGTGAGATCACGCTCAACACATTCCTCGATACTATGCTTGGGGTCGCCAAACCAATACTTGAGCCCCCACTGTTTCGACTCGGGGCTGCGACTGGGGAAATACAGTTTCATCCCCTTGTTATACGATTCGATCGGCGACACTTCGTGGAAGAGATCGCCCAGTCCTTCACGTTTAAGGCGTTCAAAAGAATCCAGCTGGACTTCAATTAAGTTGGGAAGTTTAATGTTGACAGGGATACGCGCATAACTCTTGCGGGGTAAAGAAGAAGACATTCGGTTCACTCCTGACCTTGGGTATGTGCGCCGTTACGAACTGCCGCGTCCCATCCGGAAATTTAGTGCTTGCCAGGTAACAGTTGCAATTCAAATTTATCGGGTCGTGCTGGATGCGACATACACACGAAGACATCCCGCGACTATTGGCGGGATAGCAAACTGTAATTATATATGAAGAAATATATATGCGCAAGGGACTTTTTTTGATTTATTTTTCAGCCCAGTTCCTATTTGCGACGTAGTTAATTGTATCATATTCCCTTGTTTTCGCAACGTTAACGTGGCAAACGGGGTTTTGACTGATAAAATCACGAAAACAAAACAATCCCGGAGGCATGATGGCAACAATTGCAACACCGATAATAAATGACAGGAAAGAGATTTTCGGCTGGGCAATGTATGATTGGGCAAACTCGGCCTTCAGCACAACGGTTGGAACTGTTTTTCTGGGGCCATATATCGCGTCTCTCGCTGCCGCGGCGGCTGGAGCGGATGGAATGGCACGTTTTTTAGGAATCCCCATTGCCCCTGACTCCTTCCTCCCCTACTGCATCTCCTTCTCGGTTGGTCTTCAAGTTTTATTCCTCCCCATCCTCGGCGCCATTGCAGATTATTCTCATCTACGCAAACGCATGATGCAATTATTCGCCCTGACTGGCGCAATTTCGACCATTTTCATGTTTGCGGTGACCGGAAATTTGTGGTGGCTGGGCGGTGTCCTGTTCATCATTGCTAATCTTGCGTTTGGGGCAGCCATGGTCTTTTACAATGCGTACCTGCCCGATATCGCCAGTGAAGAGGAACGTGACCGGGTTTCTTCCTATGGCTGGGCAATGGGATACCTCGGCGGAGGAATTCTCCTTGCCTTGAACCTTGCCTTCTTTATATTTAGTGAGGACCTTGGGGTGCCGGGGGATCTGGCAGTTCGTATCAATCTGGCTTCTGCGGGTATCTGGTGGATGGGATTTGCATTCATAACCTGGGCGCGCCTGCGACCACGTCATGCAGCGCGAAAGCTGCCGGAAGGTGAAACCTACGTCAGTGTTGGTTTCAAGCAACTGGGGCACACCTTCCGTGAGATCAAACATTTTCCTGAGACCCTCAAATATCTTTTGGCATATTTCTTGTATAACGACGGGATTCAAACAGTCATTGCCGTTTCCTCCACGTTCGCCGCAGCCCCCATTTCCCGCGGCGGGATCGAGCTGGACCAAGACACACTGATCGCGGTCATTCTGATGATCCAATTTGTGGCATTTGGTGGCGCATTGTTTTGGGGGAGGCTCGCAAAATGGATCGGTGCCAAGCAATCAATCATCGTTGCATTGATCATTTGGGCAGGTGTGGTGATCTATGCTTATGGTGGATTGTATGGCGACACCCGTACCAGTCAGTTCTTCATTCTTGGCGTCTTCATCGCGCTGGTCATGGGTGGATCGCAGGCCATCAGCCGTAGTCTCTTCGCCCAGATGATTCCTGCCGGGAAGGAGGCGGAATTTTATTCCTTTTACGAAGTCAGCGAACGCGGCACATCATGGACGGGTCCGTTGATCTTCGGGTTGGCAAACCAGATGTTCGGAAGCTTGCGTTATGGCATCCTGGCACTCATCTTCTACTTCATCGCAGGACTGATCGTGCTGCCCTTTGTGAATGTCAAGAAAGCCATGCAAGATGTAAAAGATTACGACGCAAACAACAAAAAATAGTTCGGCGGCTGGCAGCAAACAGGACGAGGATATGCCTCGTCTTGTTTGCTTAATCCTCTTTTACAATTTGGGCAAAACAATCGACTGTTGCTTTTGGTATTTACCTTTTTTGTCAGCGTAGGAGATCTCACATTCCTCATCCGCTTCAAAGAAAAGAACCTGCGCCAGGCCTTCGTTGGCATAGATCTTGGCGGGAAGCGGTGTGGTATTGGAGATTTCGAGCGTGACGAAACCTTCCCACTCCGGCTCGAACGGCGTGACATTGACGATGATGCCACAGCGCGCATAGGTGGACTTTCCCAGACAAATCGTGAGCACTTTACGCGGGATACGAAAATATTCCACGGTGCGGGCAAGGGCGAAGGAGTTCGGCGGGATGATGCACACATCCCCGATGTAATCCACCATGGACTTGGTGTCGAAGTTCTTTGGGTCCACAGTGGCGGAGAAGACATTAGTGAAGATCTTGAATTCATCCGCCACGCGGACATCGTATCCGTACGACGAAACGCCGTAGGAGACCACGCCATTGCGAACCTGTTTCTCCTCGAACGGTTCGATCATTCTGTGCTCATGTGCCATTCTGCGAATCCAGTGGTCAGGTTTGAGTCCCATTCATTTCTCTCCTAAAAACTAATGTGTCATATTGTTTATATCCCTCCGCGGTCTTTCATGACCTGGCGGATCTCGGTTTCGAGTTTATCGGCTCTCAGTTCAAGGTCGGCGAGTTCTTCGAGCATCTTCTCACCAGCGGACTTGTCTTCCAGCGAGTTGATGTTGATGCGCACGTTATAGCCCGCGGCGGTCAAGGAAGCACGCGCCATGGCAAATCCGGACATGGCATCGCTGATGGCGCTTTGGAGCCCTTTTTTGGCACACTTGAGAGCAAGTTCCATTACCTTGAGAGCATCTTCAGCAACATGTAACGGAACATGCGCAGCGTTAATGGTCGCTTTAACGATAGCAGATTCGCGCGCAGACTTCTGCTCGTCGGTCTCTTTGGGAAGTTTAAACGTCGCCATCAAAACCTCGAAAGAGGAGGCGTCGTCGTCCACAGCCTGGGTCAACTCTTTGCGGAGGTTCTCGGCGACAACACGAATGGCTTGCATCTCGGCTTCCACCTCGGCATATTTCTTTTTGCCAATGGTCACTCCCGCCACCATGGCAACAAGCGCGGCTCCCATCGCGCCGGCATACGCAGCGGCAGAGCCTCCGCCGGGAGTCGGCGTGGGGGCGGCAAGCTGTTCGATAAAGGAAGCAGGTTCCGGCTGAGGAGGAGTCGCAGCGGCGGAGGTAGAGGAGAAGAGTCTGGACTCGAGAATCTGTTCAGGAGAGAAAGCGTCCAATTGGGTGTACCAGACTGCCGCATCTACCAGCGCTTCCTGAGGGATCAAACCGACAAGTTCACAGTGATGAATGCCCACGCCGTACCGCTGCGCTTCGCGCCGCACGAACTCCACCACGCGTGCGATGGGCGTTTCGCGGAAGTTGGTCAGGTTCATCGAGACCTGTGCGCGACCTTCAACCAGCAGACCCAGCCCTTTGACATAGCGCAGACCGCCTGACGAATGCCGGATGGCTTTGGCGATCTTCTTGGCGATACTGGCGTCGTCGGTGGTGAGGTAAACGTTGAAGGCGATGAGTGGATTGCGCGCGCCGATGACGGTAGCCCCGGCGGTTCCAAGTCTGGCGGGGCCGTAATCTGGTGCGCGTTCGGGGTTGGATTCGATCTCGGCTTTGAGTCCCTCGTATTGACCTTTGCGGATGTTTTCGAGATTCGTCCGTTCGGGACGCGTCGCCGCCGCTTCATATAAATAAACCGGGATGTTGAGCTCGTTACCGACGCGTTCCCCCAGTCTTTTTGCGATGGCAATGCAGTCATCCATCGTCGCGCCACTAAGCGGCACAAACGGACAGACATCCGTCGCGCCGATACGCGGGTGCTCGCCGGTGTGCTGGTCAAGGTTAATCAACTCGGCAGCAGTCTTGATGGCGCGGAAGGCGGCTTCTTCCACACCCGCAGGCGACCCGGCGAGGGTCAGCACGGTGCGATTGTGGTCGAGGTCGGAGGAGCGGTCGAGCAGTTTGACTTCGCTGACCGATTGGATGGCGGCAACGATCTGGTCGATGACTTCCGGTCGCCGCGCTTCGGAAAAATTGGGAATGCATTCAATGAGAGGGGTGGTCATGGGATTTTCAATTTTCGATTTTGGATTTTTGGTTGGCGAGGGTAATTATAAGGGAAGAAGACAGGAGGGGGGATGGTAGTTTCCAATATTGAAAAACGATTCATTAGTATGATAAAATCCCAAATATCTGCATGAATAAAGGCGGGCGAACAAACGGACGGACGCTTCTCGATTTGACGCCTGGATGTTTGAAAAACTACTTGTCATGCACCATCGTCCAACCTGCACGGCGAATGTCGGGCAGTGCATTTGTGATGCGATGCCGGTTAACGGGATCGCTCAAACTCCAGGAGAAACAATGGAATACAAGCTCTATGTTGGGAACCTGTCCTATTCAACCACCGAGACTGACCTGCAGACTCTATTCACACAGGCTGGCGCGGTCAAGTCCGTGGCGTTGATCAAGGACCGCGACTCCGGTCGCTCGAAGGGTTTCGCTTTCGTCGAAATGGAAACCCAGGCAGATATGCAGAACGCCATCGGTATGTTCAATGGCAAGGATCTTCAAGGACGTGATCTCTCGGTCAGCATTGCCCGTCCACGTGAGGAACGCGGTGGAGGCGGGTTTGGCGGCAATCGCCGCGGCGGTGGCGGCTATAATGACCGCAACCGCAATAACCGCTCCGGCGGCGGTCAACGAAGAAACTGGTAAATTGTCCGGCAGTACATCTTGCCCCTCTCTTCATAAGAGAGGGGCATTTCTTTCATGTATAATCACGCCCCGATGAATACAAAACCTTATGATCTTGTCATCTTCGACTGCGACGGCGTGCTCGTTGAAAGCGAGGGGCTTGCATGCCGCATCTATGTTGACCTATTTGCTGAATATGGATATCCGCTGGATTACACTGAAACGCTGCACAAATTCTATGGCGTGACGCTGGCGAATCGTCTGAAGGTCTCGGCGCAGGAACTCGGCTGGACCCCGCCCGGGGAGTTTATTCCCAGATTCAACGAACGGCTGTTGGAATTGAGCGAACGCGAACTGCGCACCATCCCCCACATCCATGAACTCATCGAGAGCATTACCGTACCGATGTGTGTCGCCTCGAACGGCAGCCGCGAGGAAATCGTGTTCCGATTGAAGGTTGCCGGGCTGACGAAGCGTTTTGGCAACGCAATTTTCAGCGGCACGGAGGTTCCCCACCCTAAACCGGCGCCGGATGTCTATCTCGCCGCGGCGGAGGCTTTCCAGGTACATCCATCTCGTTGTGTGGTCGTCGAAGACAGCGTTCTTGGCGTGACGGCGGCGGTCCGTGCAGGGATGAAAGTCTACGGTCACGCTACATTCAACTCGGCGGACTCCCTGCGTGCGGCGGGCGCGATTCCGTTTGCAAACATGCTGGAGCTAAAGAATCTCCTGAATGATGCCGAATTGGCATGTTCCATCCAAGAACAGCTTCAATGAACATTCTCGAAACGGAAAGACTTATCCTGCGCCAATTCACTTCCGATGACGCCGCGTTCATCCTCGAACTGGTGAATGAACCGTCCTTTATTCAGAACATCGGCGACCGCGGCGTGCATTCACTAGAGGATGCGGAAAAATATATCGAGACGGGACCAGCCCTCAGCTACGCGAGAAACGGGTTTGGGTTGTACCTCGTCCAGTTGAAGGAGTCCGGCGAATCCATCGGCATGTGCGGGCTGATCAAACGTCCCGCACTTGACGATGTCGATATCGGGTATGCCTTCCTGCCAAAATTCTGGTCGAGAGGGTATGCGGTCGAGTCGGCGCGGGCAGTCAGGGAACAGGCACGCGCACTTGGATTGAAACGACTCGTTGCCATTGTCGACCCTGCCAATGAAAGTTCGATCCGCGTACTTGAAAAGATCGGGATGGTGTTTGAGAGAATGATACAGCTGTCCACCAATGATATTGAACTCAAACTGTTTGCAGTCGTTTTCTCCGAATAGAGCCAAAGACAAATCCACAGGCAGGTGAATCGAAATCGCTGAGATAGGATTTGTCATTGCCCGGATTGCAAACGCCGGGATGGTTAGGCGCAAGGTCGTAATCCAAAAAGATAGTACATCCTTGGCTAATTAAGAGCCATTTTCGGGTTAATTTCACCATTTATCGGTCTGATGTAACCTTAATGCCATTGCCTTATGTTCACATTATCCCTATAATTAGAAATAAGACAAGAATTTCCTGTTTCATGCTGACACCGGAGAAGGAAAACATCGTGAAATCCCCCATTTCCCGTACAATGCAGTTATTTCTCATAGTCCTTTTGTTGTTCTCCTCAGTTGCCGCCGCGCCCCTACCAAAGAAAAAACCGGTGAGCAAGACAGTGACAATGCTGAACAACCTTGGGGGGTATCCATGCTCGGACGAGAGCTACTTCACCTGTGTGACCCTACCCATGCCATTGGATCACTTCAATCCAGACGATACACGCACCATTGATGTGACCTTTGCCGTGCTGCCTGCCGCCGTTCCGAACAAGCGGAAGGGGATGTTCGTGGTCGCCACAGGCGGTCCTGGAACATCCGGCGTACTTTCCGCAGACTATTATGTTGCGGCGTACGCCCAAAGCATTTTCAATGTTTTCGACATCGTGTTCTTCGACCAGCGCGGTGTCGGGTTATCCGGCGGGCTGACCTGCCCCGAAGCGGCAGTCACCTTCTACCGACAGGATGCCACCGGGCTGCCCGATCAGGAAGGAGCGCTCAAGGATTTTGCCCGCACGTTCAGCGCAGACTGTGTAAGCGAAATGAGCAACCCGGAGCTTCTCCCTTACCTGGGGACGAAGCAGGCTGTCGAAGACCTGGAGATGTTCCGTCAGATCATGGAGCAGAAAAAAATCTGGCTGTATGGTGAAAGCTATGGTACACAATATGCTCAGACGTATGCCGCCAAGTACAGCAGCAATCTGGCTGGCATGATCCTCGATGGGACAGTCGACCTGACGCTCTCCGGATGGGAATATTACACACAGCAGGCTCAGGCATTCAACGATACCCTGGTTTCCACCCTCGCCGCCTGCGACGAGGACCCAGGTTGTTACGAAAATATCACTTCACAAATGCCCTTCAACCCGGACGATATCGGAAACGAAAAGGCGCTCTGGGTGTATGACTTTATCGTGAGGCACCTGAAGAAACGTCCGGTTAATTTCCTATTTCCCCTCCCGCAGGGTGGCTATGCAGAACGAACGTTCACGCTTACCGACCTGGAATACGTCACCACAAGTCAAATGTATGGCGAAGGTGACCGAATGATGTTCAACCGCGCGCTTGCCATGGTCGCCGCGGATTTAAACATCGTCCCGCTGGCACGCCTGCTCTACCTCGGTACTGGCTTGGACCCTCAAACTCTCGAAGTCATCCCGGACCCCTCCTACTCTGACGCAATCTTCTTCGGCGTGGAATGTCAGGATTACGGGTACCCAGGGATCGATCCGGAGGAGAGAGCCGAAAATTACATCCGTGCGGGCGATTCCTTATCCATCCCGCGATTCGAATCGATCTTCTACGGCGACTTGCCGTGTGCATACTGGCCCCACGCAAGCTCGGATACCACGCGACCTGAACCGCTTCTGGCGGAAGGTGTGCCGACTCTCGTCCTCGGCGCCACCGCGGATCCGGCAACACCTGTGAGCAACGGAATCAGCGTGTATCAAAGGCTTGCAAATGGGTATCTGATCACCACGCAGGGTGGACCGCACGTCACCTTTGGGTATGGGAATGCATGCCCGGACAAGATCGTCACCAACTTCCTTGTCAATGGAAAGTTGCCAGCCAAGCGCGAAACAGTGTGCAAAGGCGTGGTCGCCGAGGAATTTGTGCCGCTTGCTCCGCGTAGCGCCACCGCCTTTGCCAAACCAATCGATGCGTTCAAGTCGATCGAAACCGAGATCAACTACCTGCCTGAGGTCTATTACTGGGACGGTATCACACCCACCAGCACAGCCTGCGTATTTGGCGGGATTATGACCGTCTCCGCCTCCGATGTTGGTTACGAATACACATTCGATAAATGTTCCTTTTCCAGGCATTTCGCTCTGACCGGAACCGGAAGTTACGATTACTACGACGATATTTTCCGCCTCAAGGTCAAAACGGAAGGGTTCTGGCAATGCGACTCCGCCACTTTCGTTCGAAACGTCGGCAAGAGCAAATTAACCGGAACATGCACTCAACAACCTGTTGATGACCAGCCACTGCCGTCAGCCTTGCCTTGGTGGTAAACCAAAAAGAAATTGAATAAAAATCTCCTGCCTCGGCAGGAGATTTTTATTCAATTTACAAGGTTGTAACCTTTTTCTCAGCCGCAAACATTGCGCTCAAAAATATTCCATCTATAATGAATGATGGAAAAATATATTCATTCATATCGATAAGGATGGCCCATGAAAACAAGTAAATTTGTCCCAGTTCGATGGATGGTTTTCATCATATTTCTATTCTCCTCCATTGCCGCCGCTCCGGCTCCACAAATGCAGGATAAAAAACAAAAATCCCCGATTGAAACCGTGCTTGAAGAATTGGGCGGCTACCCGTGTTTTGATGGCAGTGCCTTTACTTGTGTAACCGTTGAGGCGCCGCTTGACCATTTCAACCCGGACGACCATCGCACCATTCCCGTGACCTTCGCCGTGCTCCCTGCATCCGGCGAGCGTAAAGGGATGTTCGTCACTGCGACGGGCGGCCCCGGTTACTCCGGTATCGCCTCGGCAGATTACTACATCACCGGTTTTGATGAAAGCATCCTCTCCGCCTTTGATGTGGTTTTCTTCGACCAGCGCGGGATTGGCTACTCTGATCCGGCTGGCACAACCTGTCCGTATGCTGCAACCGAATACTATCAACGGGATGCGCGCGGCAAAACGCCCAAACAGGAGAAGGCGCTCAAAAAATCCGCAAGTACCTTCAGCACAGAATGCGTCAACGAAATGGGCGACTCGTCCATCCTGCCATATCTCGGCACAAAACAGGCAGTGGAGGACCTCGAATACTTCCGTCAACTTGTCGGCGACGAACGATTCTGGCTGTACGGTGAAAGCTACGGAACACAATATGCCCAGACCTACGCCGCCGCTCATGGCGGCCATCTCGCCGGGATGATTCTTGACGGCACTGTTGACCTGACCTTCGACGGGATTAATTTCTACGCACAACAAGCACAAAGCTTCAATGGCACGCTGGTCGCGGCTCTTACCGCCTGCAACGATGATCCCACCTGCCGGAAGGACATGCTCGGAAACGCGATTCGTGGGTATGACATGCTCGCGGCTCGATTAAGTCATGCCCCTATCCCCTTTAAGTTCCCGCTTGCCAATGGCAAAACCGCACATCGAAAATTCACGCTTACTAATCTCGAGTTCGTGACAGCCAGCCAGATGTACAACGAGAGCGATCGCATGATGTTCGTCCGTGCGCTTGCCGCCTATAGTTCAAGAAGAGATTTGGTTCCGCTGGCGCGCCTGCTCTACATCGACCTCGGTCTTGACCCCCAAACGCTTGACGTGATCCCGGATCCCTATTATTCAGACGCTGTCTATTACGGAGTCGAGTGTCAAGACTACGGCTATCCCGGTTCGTCGCCGGAAGATAAGGCGAACCGATACCTTCGAGCGGCGGACCCATTCGAAGCGTCCATCCCCCGCCTCGCTTCGATCGTCTACGGAGACCTTCCCTGTGCCTATTGGCCTGAAGCCACCTCCGACCTGACCCGCCCCGAATATCTCTTCGCCGAAGGAATTCCCACCCTCGTCCTGGGCGCCACAGCCGATCCTGCCACTCCTGTTCAACACGGGATTAATGTGTATGAACACCTTGCAGATGGCTACCTCATTACCCAGGAAAATGGACCTCACGTCATCTTCGGGCGTGGAAATGAATGTCCCGACGCGCTGGTCACAGACTTCCTCGTCAACGATGCCATGCCAGCCAATCGTGAAACTGTCTGTGAAGGATATGTCATGGACGATTACGTTCCGCTGGCTCCGCGTTTTGCAATCTCCTTCCTCGGACCGCGTAGGGCTTTGTCTTCCATGGAAACTGAAATCTACTATCTGCCCGAATTCTATTATTGGGATGGCTTCGAACCGCAATCCGTGGGCTGCACATACGGCGGTACGCTCGACTTTGCTCTCAACGAAGATGGCACGGGCTATGACCTCTCGCTCAACAAGTGTACTTTCACGAATAACTTCATCATGACAGGCACAGGCTCCTATGACGGTACCATGGATCAATTTACCTTGAGCGTAAAGACTGCGGGACGCTGGAAATGCGACCTGATCTACACCCGCACTGGCGAGGACATCAGCGTCACTGGAACATGCGACGGAAAATTTATGAAAGAAAAACATACTGATGAAGACAGTGAATTCCACAAAGTTCCCGAACTGAACAGGCTCAGGCAAGATCATTGATGAACTGTCAATTTTCCACCTCGCTAAAATCCCCTGTAACAACAGGGGATTTTCTATTTATAATCGATGAAATGAACACCCCCAACCGTATCGTTACAGAAATGGAACTTCGCCGCAATACGGGCGAACGCGGCACACGCAAATTCATCGCATATCAAGGCCTTGTCTACGACGTGACCGACTGCCCCCAATGGCGGCTGGACATGCACGAGAACCTGCACTTTCCCGGGCAGGACCTCACCAGCGAACTCCCCGACGCTCCACACGCAGAAGATGTCTTCTCCAGACCCTGCGTAAAAGCGGTTGGCAGACTGGAATCCCAAGACCTCACAAATTGAAAATCTTCCTCAAGGATCAACTACAACATGTCGAAACTCAAATGGTGGCAGACCGCAGTTTTTTATCAGATTTACCCCCGCAGTTTTGCGGATGGCAACGGCGATGGCATTGGTGATTTCAAAGGCATCACCGAAAAACTCGATTATCTCAAAGACCTCGGCATTGACGCCCTCTGGCTCTCGCCGCACTTCCCCTCCCCCAACTGGGACTGTGGTTACGACATCTCAGACTACACCAACGTTGCTCCCGAATACGGCACGCTGGACGATTTCAAGGTATTCCTCTCCGAGTCACACGAACGTGGCATCCGCGTCATTCTTGACCTCGTGCTGAATCACACCTCCGATGAGCATCCGTGGTTCCTCGAGTCGAAATCCAGCCGCGACAACCCCAAAGCCGACTGGTATGTCTGGGCGGATACGCCTCCCAACAACTGGCAATCCTGCTTTGATGGCGACGCCTGGACTTATGTGCCCGAGCGCGGTCAATATTATTATCACTACTTCATGAAGCAGCAGCCTGACCTCAACTGGCGCAACCCTGAGGTCAAAAAAGCCATGTGGGATGCAGTGCGCTTCTGGCTCGATCTCGGCGTGGACGGCTATCGCCTCGACGCCATCGGCACGATCTTCGAAGACCCAAATCTCACACCGCACACTGTCCCAATGAATTTGGCTGAGTTGCGCCGCGCCTCCGAACTGGCACAGACGCCCGCCATGAAAAAGAAGATCGAGAAATACTGGTACGATATGTTCAAGAACCAGTGGGGCGGCCCCGGTTTGCATGACTTGATGAAGGAACTGCGCGCGATCATTGATGAGTACGATGGCGACCGCATGTTGGTCGGCGAAGATGACAATATCGCCTACATGGGGAACGGAAACGACGAACTGCATCTTGTCTTCAACTTCCCGCTCATGCGGACAGACCGCATCACCCCCGCCCACATCCGGCGCAACCAGAAAGAGCGCCTGTCCCAACTGGAAGCGCTTCCGTTTAAAGGTTGGCCGTGCAACACACTAGGCAACCATGACTCCTCGCGCATCTATACACGCTATGGGGATAAGCAACATGATGCCGGCCTGGCTCGCCTCCATGCCGCACTTGTACTGACCCTCAAAGGCACCCCCTTCCTTTATAACGGCGAAGAGATCGGCATGACCGACTACATGCTCACCGATATCTCGCAGGTCAAGGACACCATGGGCTCCTGGTATTATCATGCCATTGTCACCGAAATGGGCGTTCATCCCGACGAAGCCATGCAGCGTACCGCCGCCATGACGCGCGACAAGAACCGCACCCCCATGCAGTGGTCAGATAATCCCAACGCCGGATTCGCCCCGGCCAATGTCAAGACCTGGCTTCCGGTCAATCCGAATTATGCCGATGGTATTAACGTCAAAGACCAACACAACAACCCGAACTCGCTCCTAAATTATTACAAGCACCTTTTGCGCGTCCGCAAACACACACCGGCTCTGATCGAAGGTGAATATATTCCGCTCAACAACACCGCCAGGGATTATTTCGCCTTTCTGAGAGTCACCGGGGAACAAACGGTTCTCGTCGTGCTAAACTTTTCGACAAAACAATTGGAACTAAATTTCTCGCGCACAAAAGAATTCAAAGAGCGCAAGTTGCATGTTTTGTTCTCCAGTGCGGGGCGGGCAAACACCATCCAGGGCCCCAAGGGGCTGCGTATTGGTGCGTTCGAGGTTTATATTGCGGAAGTGAAATAACCATTCATGTCTGCCCCTGCAAAGATCGCAGCACCTGGCATCGAGAGGTCAACCTCACAAAGATTTATCGCCCTCTGCGGACGGATCTTCCGCAACGCGGACCCGCGGTATTTTCCACGTGCAGAATATCGCAACAGGACGATCTACCTCTGTACCGAATCCTGCCTGGGCGCGTTCCTGTCTGACCCAGATGTGTTCTACAAGGCTCACCGCAATTCTGAAAAAGGCAAATAATTGCTACCTTAGTCGTAAAGCGAGATAGTATGATCACCCCTCAAAAAGCGATTCGTTATGACAGGTATGAGTTTAAGAAATGGGAACACCACGACGCGGAGACCATCGTCGAAACCCCCGTTTCATTGACTGTCAATGGACAGGTGTGGCTTACTTTTATGTGCACGCCTGTCCATCTCGAAGCATTGGCGGTTGGATTCCTCTACAATGAGGGCGTCATCGAATCGATGAAAGAGGTGGAGGATGTACGCATCTGCGAACACGGTGACAATGTGGATGTGTGGCTGGATCGCAGCATAGAACAGCCTGTCAGCTGGCGGCGGACATCGGGATGCACAGGCGGCATCACGGCGGTGGACCTGCTCGCCAAGCCTGATGTTTCTTTTAGCGGGAACAGGTTTGAGGTCCAGCCGGAGGCGATTGGGAATCTGGTTGAGATGCTCTTCGAGTCACAGGAGTTATATCGCGAAACAGGCGGAGTCCATACCTCTGCGTTGAGCGATGGGGAAAAGGTCGTTCTTTCAGCGGAGGATATTGGAAGGCATAACACGCTCGACAAAATTGCCGGGTTGTGTTTGATGAAGAATATTTTTCCCGAAAAAAGGATACTAATCACAACCGGGCGGATCAGTTCGGAGATGCTGCAAAAAGCCGCGCGCATGGAGGCGGCCATTCTGATCTCGCGTACGTCGCCCAGTTCACTTTCCATCGAAATGGCGGAACGATATGGCATCACACTGATTGGCTACGCACGAAGGAATCGGTTTAATGTTTATTCAAACTCACAGCGGGTTGGAGGGTGACTCTGCGCATTGAACAGCAAATCGCTTCGTCTTACAAATGCAATTAAGCTTTCATGACAAGTCAAAAGCGAGGCTATAGATTTGGTAAAATCATTCCCATGTCATTATGCAAAAACGCCAAGTTCTTTCATTTTATTGTTTTTCTTGCTTTTGTCATTTCTTCGTGCGCTCCCTCCGGCGAGACGCATCCCTACCCAACATATGATCCCTTCGCACCCGTGGACGAAACGAGCATCCCCGCCCCGATTCAGCAGGGTGAGGTTGTCGTTCCCGTTTTCACCAGAACTCCGGGACCCACGCCCACGCGTGCGGCGTTATCAGTAACACTTCCGCCGCGCGATTCAAATGCCGAATCAAAATCTCCAACTCCCGATCTCCCACATCCACTTCCACCGCCGCGTGAAGTGGTCGACACATATACTGTACAGGCTGGGGACACGCTTGGCAGCATCGCGCAGGGATATGGGATATCGCTTGAGGCGCTGATCCAAGCCAACCCGTCGGTCGATCCGAACCTGCTCTCCATCGGTACCGTATTGAACATCCCGCCGATCAACCCGGACCCGATACCCGGCTCATCGTTCAAGATCATCCCTGATTCTGAATTAGTCTATAGCCCGGCGGTCATTCCATTCGACCTCGACGCTTATTTATCCACAAAAGGCGGTTACCTCTCGAATTACATTCAGGAGGTGGACGGCGAATATCTGAGCGGTGCAGAGATCATCAAACGAATTGCAAAAAATTATTCGGTCAGCCCGCGTCTGCTGGTGGCGCTCCTTGAATATCGAAGCGGCTGGGTCAACAATCAGGTGCCCGAAAACGTGGATTATCCGCTTGGATTTTACGACGCGTATTATTCGGGGCTGTATCGGCAGGTCGCCTGGGCCGCAGATAATTTGAATCGCGGTTATTACTACTGGCGCGCCAATGCCATTTCCACCCTGCCGCTGGGTGACGGCACCTATGTTCCCCTCGATCCGACCATCAACGCAGGCACGGCGGGCGTGCAGTATTTCTTCTCGAAATTCAACGACCGCGCCACTTGGGACCTGGATGTGAGCAAGGATGGCTTCTTCCGCATCTACAGCCGTATGTTCGATAACCCCTTCAATTATGGACTCGCATCGCTTCTGCCCTTCAACCTGTCTCAGCCTCCGATGCAGCTTCCCTTCCAGCCGGGCGTGACGTGGTCCTTCACGGGCGGTCCGCATGGCGGCTGGGATTCGGGCTCCGGCTGGGCCGCGCTTGATTTTGCACCACCCGGCGAAGGCGGCGGCTGTGCGCCCAGTGAAGCATGGGTTGTTGCCGTGGCAGACGGTCTCATCGTGCGCGCCGAGGATGGCGCAGTTGTTCAGGACCTGGATAACGACGGCTACGAACAAACCGGCTGGTCGGTGCTCTACATGCACATCGACTCGAGCGAACGCGTCGAGTCGGGCACCTATGTCTATGCCGGTGACATCATCGGGCATCCTTCGTGTGAGGGAGGTGTCTCGAATGCCACACATCTTCATCTTGCACGACGCTACAACGGCGAGTGGATTCCCGCGGACGGGAATCTTCCCTTTAACCTAGATGGCTGGATCTCCAGCGGGAATGGCATCGAGTACGACGGGTATCTCACGCGCGGCACGACCATTGTCGAAGCCTGGGAGGGTGTGTTCGAAGGTCTTAACCAAATATCGAGGTAAACACGGCGGAGGGTGAAGCAGGATTCATGTGAATTTGCCTCCAGTTAAGTGAGCAATGAGAAGAGTGTCGGGCAATACAGGTATAATTCGTCAATAGAATTCTCGTGAAAAGAATCATTCCCCTTTTTGTTGCCGCATCCTTGTTAATGGTCTCCTGTATGGGAAGCACATCCCTCTGGGGGCAATATCAGACACCTACACCGGCTGGATGGAATCCCGTCAGCGCGTCCCCGGCGGTGGATGTGTTCAACACGCAGACTCCCACTCCCACACTCGAAAACACTCCGTTGCCGACGCGGACGTACACAGCCACACCCACCTCCCTGCTCGATGTTTTTGTCACGCGTGATGTCACTGCAACAGCGACCGATTCGACCCCCGCGACCATCCCACCCGATTCGATCCTGTATTACACCCAAAGCGGGGACTGGCTCCCGGCAGTGGCGAGCAGGTTCGGGGTGAGCGAGAGCGAGATCACATCCCCGAAACCTGTTTCCAATAAAGGCTTGATCGACCCCGGCACCCTGCTCATCATCCCCGACCGACGCGACGAGTCTGTGGGGTACACACCCGGCGCGCAACTCATCCCAGACAGCGAAATCGTATTTTCCGCGACCGCCGCGGATTTTAACATTGCCGGGTACATCCGCGACGCCGGTGGATATCTTGCCACGTACCGTGAGTATCTCGGCTCCACAGGCTGGACGACAGGCATCAGCGAGATTGAACGGCTTTCTTACGAGAACTCGATCGACCCGCGAATTTTGCTTGCCATTCTGGATTATGAAGCCAATTGGGTGCGCGGCAGACCTCAAACCATCCTGCGCACTGATTACCCGCTGGACTATCAAAAACCCGCCTACAAGGGAATGTTCCAGCAACTGGCATGGGCCATCAATCAACTGTCCATTGGATATTATGGCTGGCGCATGGGAATGATCACTGAACTCAGCTTCCGCGACGGAGAGAAACTGCGCCTCGACCCCACGCTCAATGCGGGTACGGTTTCGATCATGTATTTCTTCTCCCGCCAGCACACAATGAACGAGTGGCTCCGCATCATGGACCAGACCAGCGGTTTTCCGTATTTTTATCAGAACATGTTCGGCGATCCATGGCTGAGAGCCGACCAGGTTGGACCGATCTTCCCGCCGGGTCTTACCCAGCCGGAGATGATCCTGCCCTTTGAACCAGGCATGATCTGGGCATATACCGGCGGGCCTCATGGCGCATGGGAGCATGATGGAGCGCTCGCTGCCATCGATTTCGCCCCCTCCAACGACAAAAGCGGATGTGCGCCGACCACATCGTGGACTGTGGCGATCGCGCCGGGATTGGTCGTCCGCTCAGAAAAAGGCGTTGTCGTCACTGACATGGACGGCGACGGCTCGGAACAAACCGGCTGGAATATTCTGTACCTGCATATTGCCACCGAAGAACGCGCGGTGACAAAAGGTGAATGGGTGGATCAGGGCGGGCGCATCGGTCACGCCTCCTGCGAAGGAGGCGCCGCCACCGGCACCCACGTTCACATCGCCAGGAAGTACAACGGCGAATGGGTGATCGCAGACGGTTTTCTTCCCTTTGTCCTTAGCGGCTGGACTGTCGTTGCCGGGAACGAACCGTATCTGGGGAAAATGGTAAAAGGTAACAAGGTCGTCACCGCAGACATTAATGGTCAGGCAAAATCGAATATTTCCCGTGAAGAAGATGAATAACATCCCCTGTAAGAAGAACTCAGACATTCCAGCGCCGTTAAAACACAGAGAACAGGGGCTGTCTCTGTGTTTTTTGACCATGCTGGTTATCATTTCGAGCCTGTTCGCCTCATGCAGCCCGCGCAGAGGTAATACCAGTATCGAAACGATGATCACACCGCTCGCTCCCACTTCGGTCCCTGCGCCCACCTCCGAACGCCCGGAATACGAACCCGGCGAACTCGTGGACTACATCGCGCAGAGCGGCGATACCCTCCCCGCTCTGGCAAGCCGATTCAACACCACTATCGAGGAGATCCGGCAGGCAAACCCGGTCATTCCAGATGACGCGACCACCATGCCGCCCGGCTTTCCGATGAAAATTCCGATTTATTATCTGCCGCTTTGGGGAACAACCTTTCAAAGCATCCCCGACCATGCTTTCGTCAATGGACTGGCACAAGTGGGTGTCAGCACATCCGCATTGGTGGCAGCGACGAATGGATGGCTGAAGAATTACCGCGTCTATGCCGGGGACGAGTGGCGCACCGGGCATGAGATGGTAGACTATGTGGCGACCAACTACAGCATCAGCCCGCGTTTGTTGTTAGCCATTCTGGAATATCAAACCGGCGCGCTCTCCCAGCCGGAAGCCCCCACAGAAAAATATATTCTTGGATTCCGGCGACGGTATTATGAGACCCCCTATCTGCAACTTGTCGTTGCCGCCAACATCTTAAACAATGCCTACTACAGTTGGCGCGGCGGAGGGTTAACCGAGTTCGAACTGCCGGATGGATCCCTATACCGTCCCGACCCGTGGCAGAACGCGGCATCGGTCGCACTTCAATATTATTTTTCCAGACTGTATTCGGGGGATCAATTCTACGCGTCCATCGGGCCCGATGGGCTGGCACGCGTATATCGGGACTTTTTCGGCGACCCATGGGACGACTCCTTCATTACCCTCCCCGGCAGTCTCAAACAACCCGAACTGCGTTTCCCATTCCCCGCCGGGCATACCTGGACTTACACAGGCGGTCCACACACTGGATGGGGCACAGGCGAGCCATTCGCAGCGATAGATTTTGCCCCGCCCTCTGAATATTCGGGATGCTTTGCCGTTTCGGAGGACGAATATGTCATCGCAATGGCAGATGGGTTTGTCGTCCGCTCGAACCTGGACGGTGTCATCATTGATCTCGACAAGGACGGGGATGAACGCACGGGCTGGGTACTATACTACCTGCACCTTGCCACAAATGGACGCGTACAAGCCGGCGTGGAGGTCAAAGCCGGCGACCCGATCGGGTATCCGTCCTGCGAGGGAGGGCGCGTGACAGGCACTCATGTGCATATCGCCAGAAAATACAACGGTGAATGGATCCTTGCAGACGGTCCGTTGGCGTTCAACCTGGAAGGTTGGATCGCTCACAACGGAGCCCAGGCCTATCAAGGCACACTGACCCGCGGAGCAGCAACAGTCACAGCCTGCGAATGCTCGAACGCCTTCAGTGCGGTCAGGGCCGATGATCAATAGGACCTATGCCTGCGATACTTCCTGCCAGCTTCCCTGACAGGTTAAGTGCCTTTCACCGTTCGCATCTTCCTCATAAATTTCATAACGAAGGTCAATGGGGAACACCTGCCCAAGCATGGATTGCGCCGGACAATATCGCGTGGCAGACAACTCAATGGCGCGCAGAAGTGCATTTTCCTCAATGTTCGAGCCTGTCACCCTGTAGGTGATCTCGGCATTCGTGAACACCTTCGGATGTTCTTCTGCGCGTGCCGCATCCACCGTTACTTCGAAGCGGGTGACGTTCTGGCGCTTCTTTTGCAGGATGGAGATCACATCCATCGCCGTACATCCGGCAAGCCCCAGCGCGATCAGCTCCATCGGGCGCGCGCCGCCTCCCTCCCCGCCGACAGTTGACTCTGCGTCCAATTTCACCGGGACCCCCGAATCCCCCGCCCCCTCGAATGCCAGATTGCCCTTCCAATTTACAGTTGCTTTCATTGTTTCTCCATGATGATCGGTATTACATATTGATCGAGTGCCCTCCGGCTGATTCCTCCCACCCACATCAGACGGACGGTCCCCTCCCGGTCGATCACGAACGAAGTCGGCAGGTTCACCGTCTTGAATGCCTCTTCGGTGGAATAATATTCCGGATCCAGCCAGACGGGAAAACTCAGCCGGTAATCCTTTTCAAATTGCAAAACATCTGCCTCCGGGTCGCCGTCATTGATGGCGATGATGGTAAATCCTTCAGCATTGTGTTCGTTATAAAAGGCTTGTAGCGTTGGCATCTCTTCCTTGCAGGGTGGGCACCATGTTGCCCACAAATTGACAAGCACCACCTGCCCGCGATACTCTGCCAGTGAACGAGTCACACCGCGTGTATCGTTGAGGGTCACTTCGGGGGCGGGAAAATTCACTTTAACGGGAACAGTCGCAAAGTCGTTCTGAAGCGAGGTGTTCCGCGAGATAAGGAAGGCTGAAACGGCGATCAGGACAAGTCCCAATCCAAAGATGATGACGGGTACGGCAAGTCGGGATGCACTTAATGGTCGTGTTTCATTCATACTTTTGTTCTTGGACGCTTTAAGTTGCGGTAAGTATACCTCGCCAAGTGAGTCACGCTCAAAGTCGGGATAAATGTCATGCAAAATGTGATATTCGCCACTGGAATGGGCATTGTCTGAGGGTTAACATGCTCAAAAGGTTACCCGCTTTGTATCGATTGGCAATTTTTACCGGCATTGAAGAAGAGCTTATGGACATGTTTCAGCCATTACTCGAACCATTTTCCTGTCAGGCTGGAACGATTGTCCTCAGACAAGGCATGCCGGCAGATCATATCTACTTAATCCTAAAAGGAAAGGTGGAGGTTTCCTATAAGCCATACGATGGGACTCCGATCACAATATCGCATTTGGAAAAAGACGGTATTTTCGGCTGGTCTGCTGTGGTTGGCAGCAGTGAATATACATCCTCCGCCACAGCAATCGAGGATTTGGAGGCGTTCCGCATTCGGGGCAGGGATCTCCGCAAGTTCTGTCGCGAACATCCCGAAGCAGGCAGGGAGATTTTAGAGCGGCTTGCGAACGGCGTCTCCTCCCGGTGGAAAGACGCGCACGAGCAGGTAAAATCCATCCTTGTTCAAGGAATGCGGGAAAAACAACCGTAGTGAATACCTCCGGAGAGGGCAGGTATAAAAACGGGAGCGCTTGGCGCTCCCGTTTTTGGTTCGATTCGGAGTATTTAGCCAGGGGATGATCCTCTGAAGAAGCGAAGTACAAAAAAGCCACCTAACAGGATCAGGACGGCGGGCCAGATGTAATCGGCAAGATTCCCCAGTGAAGTACCAAGGATCGCGCCAAACAGTAAAAGCATAGCGCCAGGGACCAACGACCAGGATCGGTCTCCGCCGCCAGGCAACAAAGCGACTAATATGAAGGTGAGCCCCAGACCGAGGAAGAAAAAACCTCCCGTGTCCCTGCCGGTGATATCGCCCAATGCTGAGGCCGCTCCAAGTGTGAGCAATGCTCCGCCCGGAATGATCGCCCACCAATGGCTCTTTACATCCGTCAAGTAGACCCACCAAAAGCCCAGACTAAGCCCGGCAAAGAAGACCAGTCTGTCGAACGCCTCCAGCGACTCCGGCAGGAAGGCTTGCACCGCCAGACCAAGCAACGTGAAAGCAGGGAAAGCCGCCCACACGTTGCTGCGATGATTCACCAACATAAAGAGGAAGATCAGACCTCCCGCTCCGAAAATCAAACCCCAAAATATCCCACTTGCATTGGAGATGATCCCCATGGTGTCGAGCAGGGCAAGCAAGCCGCCGAGCACCAGCAACACACCAATGATCAATCGAGGGTCATATCGTCTCATGGCAGTCTCCTTATTTCACCGAGATCGAGCCAAGTCCTGTTTCGATATTAATCTCGGCGCGATCCACAGCCGTATCAAAATCGGCAGATTGGTACATACCCGAATCCAATTGCGGGAAACGGTTCGTATCCACGTTCAACGAGGTCAATCCCTCCTTCACGCGGATGCGCGCTGCGGTCCCATTGGGAACGCGGAGATTGACCGAAGCCATACCTGCCTCCAGTTCCAAAAGAGAGGCGCCGCGTGCGGGCAGGATCACGTTTGTGCTGCTGGCGCCGGTTTCCAATTCGATGAATGTGGCTTGCACATCCGTCAGATCCATGTCAAGCTGGCTTGCTCCCGTTTCCACCTTCAAGGTCACCGGGATATTCTGCGCGAGTTGAAATCGCCAGACTCCCTCCGATGGACCGACAAAGGGGACGAAGGACGCGCCCGCCTCGATCTTGACATCGAGCCTGTCTCCGTTTAATTGACTCGACCAGTTCATCCCGGTCGCCGACGAACCGACAAGCGCCAGCCCGGCAGGCGCTCCACCACCGATTGCAATCTGCCCCGCGCCATGCGAAAATCGATATTTGATATTTTTTGCCTGACCGATGGGTATCGAGAAGGTATCTTCTTCCGACTGAGCGGGTTTCCAAAAGGCACTCAGAATCAGCCAGCCGCCAAAGAGGATCAGCGCCAAGGGCCAGAGATAGGGGAAAATGCTTGGAATGATGTTTTGCGTCTGGAGCAGGAACAGCACACCGAAAAGGATGAGCGCTCCTCCCCAAAAGAGACTATCGCGCCTCATGGTTTCCTCCTCTCCTCAAAAATCCACTGGCAAGGACATACACACCCAACAGGATCAGGAGGATTGGCAAGCCGTATTCACCCAAAATGGACAGCCCGCCAAAGAACGTGGCAAAGATGAGGAATAGAACGGTACTGGTTACGATGAGGCGCAAGCCATGCCCCAGATTTCGGCGCGTGTTCTCACCGAGCAGCCCTGCCAGGATGGTCCCCACCCCGACAAAACCGGGGATGAGCGTCCACATATAGGACCAGGAACCGAAGTTGTCCGTGCTATTCTGGTAGTACAGAATCCCGCCAATGCCTGCAATGATGGATGCAGGGATAGCCATGCCAGGGGCCCCGGTGATTAAACCGATAAGCAACACGACCAACCCTGCGCCGATCGTGTACATGGGCCAAGTGAAATTGGCGTCCAGCCACTCCTGAATGGAAGGCACCTGCCGGGTGACGAGAAGCCATCCACCAATCACAAGCAGGATGATACCCAGGGCAAGATTGGAACGATTTTGTCTCATAGTTCATTCTCCTTTTGTCGCGTGAAAGTCCAATTACATTATACGAAAAAGAGGAGGCAGGGTTTCAAGGAGATTAAGGATTGCATTTCAAAGTTTCAATGTTTTTAGGATCGACCATACAGTTTTTCAATGTGACGACAAGGTCAGGTCTCTGCCAGCCTTTTTGCCGGACCAGTTCAATGAACGCATATCGATAAATCAACTCGACACTAATATTTATATTACCGGCAGAAGGAATAGTAAAAGTATACGTACTCTCGTCTGTATTCGAGCGAGGGTCACCTGGAAAAGGCAGAGGAGGAAGTCGGGTATCCGATGTTGCACCAGTGACTTCATCCACCCAAGCATATTTCGTGGGATTCCAATAAGCAGAAACGGGAGACATATTGGTATCTTTATCCACCAACAGATTGGCAAAAATCTTCCCTGGTAACCCACCATAATTCTTCATTCCTGGTGGAGGATTCGGCACCACCCCACCCCAGTTCGGGATTGTCCCACCGTCAATCTGCGTCAATGAATTTCCTTGTTCGTCGCTTGCCTGCACAACCAAAATAAGATGACGGAGAGGCGAATCGGTCGGGAATTTATGCCCTGCTTTCTCATTCGTTGTCTTGACAATCACGCGGAACGAATTCGTTTCAACAACATATTCCGATTCGATAGTGAGAGAGGCGGCGTCCTTGATCAACTGGCTTTCAGTCCCATTTCTCATCATATTGTGATTGAAATCACTAAATTCATGGTTGGATGCGGAACATGCCTCACGCTCACTGGGGAGTTTGTCTTGGAGCTGATCAGATACTAACATATGGCAGTCTTGGCATGAACGATAATCTTTATTCTCCACCTCTTGGCCGCCCTCATTTCGCACCATTTTTTGACTGTATGGGCTAGCAAGCCATTCACCGTATGAATTATAGATCACCATGTTATAAAACTTGCCATAATGACAAGCTGCACAAAACGTACTTTCACTAAAAACCGGAGAGCAAATGATCTTTGGGAATTCTCCCTGAGAAGTGATTGTATTGGCAAAAGGCCCTATATAGAAATTGGGATCATATTGTTGCGGAAGAAATGTAAATGATAGCACGCCGGGGCGGTCTGAGTATGGATATCCAGTATCGTCTAGCATCACGCCCAACACTTTATGGCAAACGTCACACGTAACGCCTTCGCTATAAAAAAATTTCGTCAAGTCCGTGCCTGCCTGTGCGGTGGGAATGTGGCAATAGCTACAATTTCCATTCTCCGTAGGATAATCAAGGCGAAAACCCGGGCCAGCAAAAGTAACTAAGTCCTTATCCTTAGGAGGAAGACGGATTCTACCGTTTGCAGTAATTACCCAATCGGTTTGCTGGCTAACATTTCCATTTAGACTACTCCCCTTATACATTGTTTCAAAGTAACCATCACGGAGCGTCGTGGCATGACTTGATACCCCCCACTCTGCGACCTCATCCACATGACATCGTTGACATTCCCCTATAGCAGACATCCACGAGGTGTACAAAGCCCCATTCTTATTCAGGGGCTCCAGTCTTACCTCATAAGAGAATTGATCGCTCCGACACGGAACAAAGGTAACTTTATAACCCGGCGCCCACGCAGATATGGATTGACCATCCCAGCACGAATCAATCCCAAACCTGTCATTGTCGTAATCATCTGATTGCCAAGTATCTTTCACGCCAACAACTATATGATGCATTAAGGATTTCGACAATTGCTGCCCGTTTTCATCCAGCACAACAACTGAGATGGGACCGTCAGGAATGGAGGTTGGCACCGGTGTAACAGTTTTTGCATTTACCATGGAGCTACAGGATGTCAGGACAACACAATATACAAGCAGGATACTCACATACATAACCCGCCAATGCTGCACTAAATAATCCCCTGGGAGCCTCATTGATCCTCCACCTGCTAAAGTGTAATGTAATTATTATGGAATAGTTTCGGATTAAATACAAGTAGATGACTGTCACATTAATTTCTTGACGGTCATCGGATTAAATCCGGCAGAACCAGCCACTTTCCTTTCTGTTCCGAGTGTTCGGATTCGATCAACTTCCGCTTCGCGATCAAACCGGAGATTGTCCTCGCTACCAACTCCCTTTTCCAGCCGAAGAGCTTACCCACATCCCTCTCTTGAGCCGCGCCCACGGATCGGAAGTACAATTCCGCCAATTTCATTCGGGCTTCACCTTCTCCGATCTTGCGTGCTTGTTCGGGCAATTCAGGGAATTGTCTGGGGACGATTTCGTAGATAAATGCATATTTCCATGCACCCACCTCCGCCACCCCGACTGGGAGTATTTTGAAATCCGCCTGCAGAAATTCCAAAGCTTTGTTAAATTCCGATTCCTTGGCATTTGTCAGCTTGGCTACACGACGCAAGTCAAGGGTGTTGAGCGCGCCTTCTTTTAGGAGAGCCTCATAAACCTGTTTTGCGGCTTGTGATAATCGTCCCTCTTCATAGGCAAGCAGGTAATCCTCCTCCGGCGAGCCGTAGTTCTCCGAAAGTGCATAAAAATATGGGGCCACATCCAGCGAGATTATTGTTGCCTTTCGGCGGAGGACCTTCGCATAATACCAAATCCGTTTATCAAGCGCATTGTCCTTCCAACGCCATGTAATGTGACCGGGGTCATCGTGAGCATCGGCGACGGGACGGTCTCCGGCAACAGCAGTCCACAGGTTGGGCAGGTCAATTCCTTTGATGGGCCAGAAATAAATAAAGCCGCGCGCGTTGACAAAGGTCAACGCCTGGGCAGGAGAGGTAAGCCGCTTTGACGGAGGCAGGTTGAAAGTCCGCGTGCGATACGCATTGAGTTTCTTCAAGTCGATCATGGGTATGCGTCGATTATAATCCTGCCTTATGCGTGTCCTGTTCCTTTTTCTTGATGGGGTCGGTCTGGGTAAAAATGATCCAACCATTAATCCGTTTGCGCGCGCCAAGATGCCAAATCTACATGCAATATTGGGTGGAAGGTCGTTCCTGAAAGAATCTGCCCCGTTTACAGGCGAACGCGCCACGTTGCTTGCCATCGATCCAGCGGTTGGCGTGGACGGTTTGCCGCAATCAGCGACGGGACAAGCCATTTTGTTGACCGGGAAAAATATTCCAGCGGAGATTGGCTACCACTACGGGCCAAAGCCCAACCCCGAGGTCGCAGCTTATTTAAACGACGGTACTCTGTTTTCGCGTTTCATGAAAGAGGGGAAGCGAACAGCCCTGCTCAATGCCTATCCGCCGCGCTATTTTCACGGCATCGATTCAGGAAAACGGCTGTATTCATCCATTCCGCTGGCTGTGATAAATGCCGGGCTCGAGCTGTTCAAACACGATGATTATTTCGCGGGACGCGCGCTCTCAGCCGATTTCACCGGCGAAGGCTGGCGGACCATGCTTGGATTTCCCGAAGCGCCCATCCTGGAACCGCGTCAGGCGGGGCGGAAACTTGCCGCGCTTGCAAAAGAGTGCGACTTCTCCCTCTTCGAATATTGGGCAAGCGATTATGCCGGTCACAAACAGCAAATGGATACTGCTGTTGAGTTAATGGAGACATTCGATGGCGTGCTAGGCGGGGTGTTGGAAGAAATGGGCGAAGACCTGCTGATACTTGTCACCTCTGACCACGGCAACATGGAGGACCTTTCGACGCGCAAGCACACGGATGCAATGGTCCCGGCGCTGGTGATCGGAGAGAAAAAGGCACGCGAGGATTTCACGCGCGGGATGAGCGACTTAACGCATATTGCTCCCGCCATCTGGCGGACAGTAATGCGAAAATAATCACGCCTCATACGAGTCGGATTAATTGTCGGGCAGATGGCATAATAATCAGGCTTCCGAAGTATTTAAGACTTCGGAAGCCTGCATAAATCATGCCCGGATCTCCTGTCGCTGGAACAGCACATAACTCAGCGCAAACAGTAGAATCGTCGCGGCGATGAGACCCGTGAGTTGGGGCTAGATGACCAGCACGCTTTGGGCGAGCGGCAACGGGGCCTCGATGGCGCGGTCCAATTGGACGGGCAGGACGAAGCCGAGGAATCGTTCGGTCGGCTGGAGCATGATCGTGGCAATGTCCGCGTAGAGTGTAAGGGGTGAGATGCGTGTCAGCACCATTTGCGATTGACTCGCCGCCACCAACTGTTCAAGGTTAGTGATCTGGTCCGGCGCCAGCAGCGGCGTGACCAGCCCAACCACGATGTTCCAGAAGAAGATGAAGAACGCCCACACCGCAATCGAAGCCAGCGCGGCGGTCGCCGAGGAACGGAACACGGTCGAGAACAACATCGCCAGCGCCATCCAGATACCGCCGTAGAAAATCGTGCCGAGCAGGAACCACAGCGCGCGCCCGGTCTCCTCTGCCGTCGGCGGGACGCCCAGCCGCAGAATGCCGATGCCGAAGATCAACAGCCAGATCGCCGAGAAGACCATCGTCAGGGTCATCAAGCCGCCCAGGAATTTGCCCATCAGCAGTGCGTCGCGATAAACCGGCTGGGCTAGAATGCGCGAAAGTGTTCGGCGGTTGAACTCACCGTTGATCGAATCGAAACTTAGCGCGATGGCAATCAGCGGCACCAGGATCGCCAAAAAGAACACGAAGGCGGGTAACGGCTCCTGGGCAGTGGTAAACAACCGCAGATAGAGAAACTCGTTATTCGCTCCCGGTCGAATATTTTGTAAGGCGGTATAGATCGTCCCGACCGCTGTCAGCACCACGAGCGCGTCCAGAATCAACATGCGAGCCCCGGTGAGGTGGTCTGCCATTTCCTTGGTCAGCACCGCGCCCAGCCCCGTCCACGGGGAACCTTCGCGTTCATCGCGGGTCTTCAGCGGTTTAGTTGACTTTTTCATTCCGCACCTCCTCGAAGTAACGCGTGTAAATGTCATCCAGGCTTTGCGCTTCAACGCTCAAGCCCTGCAATCTGCCGCCTGCCTGGATCACGGCTTCGGCAGCGTCGGCGCGCACATCCTTCTGCGCCTCGATCTGAATCGCGCCGTTATTCATCTCCACGGCGTTCACATCCCGCAATCCCTCCAGCGCCTTGCGGAGTTTTGCCGCGGGTCCTTCTGCCTGCAGTTGGATGCGATACGCACCGCCCAGCACTTTGCGCGCCAGTTCCGAGACCGTCCCTTGCAGAACCATGCGCCCCTGGCTGAACAACCCCACGCGATCACAGATCGCCTGCACCTGATGCAGCAGGTGCGATGATAGCAGGATTGTCGTCCCCTCTGTTTTCAGGCTGTGGATCAGGTCCAGGAATTCATGGGCCAGTTCCGGGTCCAGGCCCTGAGTCGGTTCATCCATGATGATGAGCTGCGGATTCTTGATCAGTACATCCGCCAGCCCGAGACGCTGACGCATCCCGCGTGAAAAAGTGGCTGTTCGCTGATCGATGACATGACTCAAGCGGACGCGTTCAATCGCCTCCTCCACCCGGCGTTTGATCTGGTCGCGCGGAATCCCGTTCAGTTTGGCGATGTAGATTAGGTTTTCGCGCGCGGTCAGGTCATCGTAAAAACCGACCTGATCGGGCATGTACCCGACGCGCTTCTTCACACTTAACGGCTGACGCGCCGGGTCGAAGCCCAGCACACTCACTTCGCCGCCCGTGGGTTCGGTGAGACCAAGCAGCATGAGGATGGTAGTGGTTTTGCCCGCGCCGTTTGGACCGAGCAAACCGAAGACCTCCCCCCGGCGTATGCTGAGATCGAGATGATCCACGGCAACGAAGTCCCCATATTGTTTCGTCAACCCTTTGGCTTCGAGCACCAGGTCACTCATCTCCGCCTCCTTTCGTAAACGAGCGGCAGACATCAGCGGCGTCCAAAGCGGGTGACTGCCATGCCCACGATGGCAACCGCGACCGCGATCAAGCCAATGCCCACCGCGCCCCACAAGGTGGAGGTCTGCACGGTGATGCGGAACTCAGCCGATTTGCTGGCGCTCTGGTTGGGCTGGGCGCGGAAAGTGACCACATAATCGCCTGCAATGGCTTTTTCAGACGGTTTGATGTCCGCGGTCACTTCGACCTCTTGATTGGCAGGCACTTCGACGACAGTTTCAGGGTTGAGGGTAACCGTCCAACCACTCGGCGCGGAGGCGGACAACTTCACGCCTGCCGCGGGTGAATTGCCGCTGTTGCGCAGCACCAACTTGATCTGGTTCTGTTGATTGATGGTCGCCGTGCCGGAGAGACGCCCATCCGGCGTGGTGAGGGTCAACTGCGGCTGACCGACGACTTCGGCGGTCAACTGCATGCTGGCTGTTACGGTGTCGCTCTGGGCGGTGACGGTGAATGGGTACGTTCCAACTGCCAGTGCGGTCAACGGTGTGGCGGTAATATCGATTTTTTGTGAACTGCCGGCTTTGATGTCCGTGGGGAGGTTGGTAATGTCCTTGCCCGCTGATTTGAACGTTACGACGAACTCGCGCGGTGCATCGGAGGTGAAACTGACTGACAGGTCATCATCACCCTCATTCTTGACATTTACGCTGAAGTTGAACGTCGCCTCCGAACCACCCCGGATGGTGGGGAAATCCGTTTCGAACGTCAACCGCGCCGGAGCTTTATCTTTGACAATGAATTCGATGGGGAATTCCGTACGTTCGTTTTGCCCCTGCGCGACCACGGTGAACTTGTATGTGCCTGCCTGTACATTTGCAGATGTGGTTACGCGCAATTCCACCCGGGTTGAAGCACCATCCGCCACATAGATTGCGGCAATAACACGCCCCCCGCCGCGAAACTCGGAAGTCCAACCACTGGGCAGGTTCGCTACGGACAGGTCTACGGTCTGCGCCACTGCTGACTCAACTTCCATGTTCAGAGTGACAGTTTCTCCAATGCCGACCACCATGCTGGGGTACGACGTGCTGATGGTCAAACCACCACTCCCATCCTGAGCGAGGACGGGCGAGGCGGGAGCGAATACCAGTCCCGCCACAAGTGAAACAAGAACCAAAAATCGCAAGTGATTCATAGTCAACCTCCTGAGTGACAATTGGAATCAGATTTTGGATTTTGAAGGATATTTCGATTTTTCGGCAGGAATTAATAAAACCGATTTGTAAGAATTTTGTTTAATTTGATTAAATCAGGTTTAGGATTTTCACTCCCCCACAAACTGCATGAAGACCTGATTACCAAGCAGCCGCCCGCGCCTGGTGAGTCGCAGGGTTTCCTCCTCATCCATCCCTCCTCTTACGCCAGGGGAGAGTTTTTTTTCCAGCAATCCCAACTTTCCCAATTTTTGAATCTCCTTCCCGAACACATCCTCAAGTTTGCGGTCGAACCGTCTTTCGAACTCGGATGACAAAATACCTTCTCGAGTCAGCCTTAATCCTGTCATCATGAATTCAGACATGTCATCTTTGAGAGTCTGTTTGTGGTGATTGACTGTGGCAGGAGACAAGGGGAAGGGCAAATTGGAGATTTGAGATTCGGGTAATTGGTAATTGGCAAGCCGGTCTATATAAGTCTTAATACGCAAAACGTTGGAATAACGGTAGCCGCCCGCATATCCATGCGCGCCTGCGCCGAAGGCGAGATAGGGGAGTCCACGCCAATATTGAAGATTATGGCGACATTCACGCCCGGGTTTTGCCCAGTTGCTGATTTCATATTGAACATATCCATTTGCTTCCAACATTTCATCTGCCCATTCATACATTTCAGCGGCGAGGTCAGGATCAGGGAGCGGAAGTAATCCTTTCGATGACCAACGTCCGAACGGCGTGCCATGCTCAAGGGTCAGGGCATAGGCGGAAATGTGTTCTGGGTGGAGGTCGAGGATTCGTTTGATAGTGGTCTGCCAAGCGGAGAGGGTCTGCCCGGGCAAGCCGTAGATGAGATCCAGATTGATGTTATCGAGCCCGGCTTTGCGGGCGGATGTCACGGCTTCGATAACATCGAGGAAAGTATGCGACCGTTCGAGCATCCGCAGTTCGAATGTGTTGGCAGATTGGACTCCAAATGAGATGCGGTTGATGCCAATCGCATGAAGTTGGGTAAGCCCCTCGTAAGAGACCGTGCCAGGATTCGCTTCGATGGTCATCTCACAGCCGGGAATCAGGTCAAAGCTGGCGCGCAGGCTTCTGAAGACTGAGTCAAATTGAAGCGGGGAAAGAAGTGAGGGTGTCCCGCCGCCGAAAAATACGGTGTGGACTTTCCTCTCATCTCTTCCCGCGTCGCCGCCAGGAGAGGGAAATCGCCCTCCCATAAATTCAATCTCTTTACACAAGGCATTAACGTATGCGGGGATGGCGTCCTCCTGCCCGGCGTAGGTATTGAAGTCACAATAGGCACAGCGATGGGTGCAAAATGGGATATGGAGATAAAGACTGTACACGGGATTGTTTTACCATATAATGCGACGGGAAGGGTATAAAGAAGTAAAATTCAAAGGGAGATAACCATTGAACCAGCGACGGCAATTTGCCGCACTTATTCTTATTACTGCATTTCTATTTGGGCTTTTCATCCGGCTCGCCGCGCCGATGAGCGCAGGTGGTCCCGTCAACGATGGCGGGCTATTCCTGCAAATGACACAGGACCTGCAAGAGAATCGCTTTAAATTACCAGTCACTACAACATACAACCAGTTACATATTCCCTTCGCTTATCCACCATTTGGTTTCTACCTCACAGGTGCGTTACAAAGCATCACAGGTCTTCCTCTCCTTTCTCTGTTCACATATCTCCCCGCGATTCTTTCTGCGCTCGCCATCCTTGCCTTTTATTTTCTCGCGTTCCAATTCACAGGCGATTCACTTAAAGCATCTCTCGCGGCGCTCTTTTATGCCATGATTCCCAAGAGTTTCGACTGGGCAATCATGGGTGGGGGCGTCACGCGTGCGCCCGCAATTTGTTTTTCCCTTCTTACACTGGCTTTTGCCTACCGACTCTTTACTGCCAAGGATGCGCGCAACATTCTATCCACTACGCTCTTTGCCACATTGCTGACACTTACACATCCTGAGATCACATTTCAGACCGCTTTCAGCGTCTTTGTGATTGCACTCTTTCACCTGCGTGACCGCAAAAGCATTATTCATTCACTCATCATTGTTATTGCTGTCGTTCTGTTCACATCGCCGTGGTGGGCGACGGTCCTCACTCGTCACGGACTCACTCCGTTCCAAACTGCGCTGGGATCCCACCCACGTGATCTTGCCACATCGCTGCTATATCTCTTTCAATTCAATCTGAGCGGAGAAGTCATCCTTGCAGTGGTAGCTGTACTGGGACTTATCGGTCTTGTTCGGGATTTCCGCCATCACGATTTTTTCCTGCCCGCCTGGATCGGATTCAGCTTTATCAGTGATCCACGCGCCGCGCCGTTCGCCTCTTTGCCTCCCCTCCTCCTGCTCGCCGTCAAAGGATTCGAATCTACACTGAACGGACTCGGCGAGTCCGAGTCCGTTGAAAATGGCTTTACGTCGAAGTTCTCGCGCCACGTCCTGTTCGGAATGATCGCTTACCTGTTTTTATCCGGTATGATCTCCTCCATGCAATTCGGCAATGGACTTCGCCTTCTCCCCGAAGAACGACAAGCCTTGACCTGGAGCATGGAAAACACACCGACAAACAGCCGATTCCTCGTGCTGACCGGTGACGCCGCCTTGAGCGACCCACTCTCGGAGTGGTTCCCTGCGCTAACGGAGCGAGTCAGCCTCGTCACCATACAGGGGCACGAATGGACTTCCGATTCACCCTTGATCGACAACTTGAAAGCATACAACCGGGCACAGCTTTGCTTGAACGAGGCTGCTGATTGTCTTTCTGAATGGAATTTTGACTATCTTTACATCCGCAAAGTCAGACCACAAAAGGATGGCAGCATTCAATTACAAGTCAGTGTACTGGAAACCTCTTTGCGCGCATCCAGTGAATTTCCCGTTGTTTACGACTCGGACTCGGCGGTCATTTTTCTGCGCAGCAAATCGACCCGTTAATGAACCTGATGACAGGGCGGTCTTCTTAATGAGATATTCGGTGATTTACGGCAAATCGAAACGGAGTCCCGGTTGTTATATACATTGGTAGAATTCAAAACCGTAGGAGACCCGCATGGAAAAGACAAAAAAACGCGCGCAATGGGGCTGGTATTGGTTCGATTTTGGGAATTCAGCATATGCGGCAGTGATCCTGCTGGCGGTGTATGCAGCATACTTTCAGGGAACGGTGGTAGGCGGAGCAGAAGGCACCCGCCTGTGGGGTGTTTCGATGGGTCTCGCCATGCTGGTAGTGGCCGTTGTTTCTCCGGTACTTGGGGCAATCGCGGATTATTCGGTGGCAAAAAAGAAATTCCTGCTATTCTTCTCAATGCTCTCCTGGATGGCAACCGCTTTGCTCTTCTTTGTCGAAAAAGGAGATGTGGTCACCGGCATGTTGTTCTTCGTCCTGGCTGAAATCGGATACCGCGGCGGACAGGTTTTCTACAACGCGTTACTGTACGACGTGGCAACAACTGATGAAATGGGACGCGTCTCTGGCAATGGCTGGGCGTTCGGCTCCATTGGGGGGATCGTATGCCTGTTATTCATTTTACCGCCCATTGTTCTCAGTCAAAGCAACATGCTGGTCGTGCGCGGTTCGTTCGTATTAACGGCGACCTTTTTTGCAATGGCGACCATTCCCCTGTTTTTATGGGTCAAAGAGACACGCGCTCCCAAATTCCTGCCAGCTGGGGAGAATTATTTTTCAATCGCATTCAAGCGGCTTGCCAGTACGTTCCGATCTGTTCGGCATTTTCGTGAATACATTCAATTCATTGTCTCATTCCTGATCTACAATGATGGCATTCTCATGGCGTTGGGATTCGCATCCATTATCGGGCGCGTGCTGTTCGGTATGAACCAGACCCAACTCATCGTTTTCATGATTATCGTACAGTTGACCAGCGCGCTCGGCGCGTATGTATTTGGCATCTGGGGTGAAAAATACGGTTACAAACGGATGCTTAACTGGTCCATCCTGTTGATGATCGCGGCAGTCATCGGCATGATTTTCAATCCTTCACTGACAGGCTATTATTTTATCGGCGCTCTGGCAGGCTTCGCATTGACCGGCGTTCAATCTTTGAGTCGCACCATGGCAGGACTCTTCGCGCCGGAAAGCAAGAGTACCGAGTTCTTCAGTTTCTTCGCAGTGGCAGGCAAATCCTCTTCATTCATTGGGCCGACCGTCTACGGCTTGATCGCGTATTCGGCAACGCAGTATTTCTCGCAACAGGGTGTCACAGCAACACTCGCCGAACAATACGGTCAACGCGCCAGTATCGGGACCATCGCCATTTTTTTGATTGCAGGCTTTGCCATTCTTTCGTTCGTCAATGAGGCGCGCGCCAGAAAAGCCGCTCTTGAATATGCCGCAACCGACTGATTCTCACCTCTCTCAGATCGGGAGATGGGCGTCAAAATGATGCCCCATTCTTCACAACGTTTTCACACACCGGCACGCAGACTCATCCGGCGATTCCTTCGCTGGTTGTCCCGCCCGGCGTTCGCTATGTTAACCGACCTTGAGATCAATGGCGTGGAGAATCTTCCAGAAAAGGGTCCGCTCATCATGGTGGGGAATCACTTCAGCTTCATCGACCCTGTTTGCTTTGTGCGCGTCGCTCCATGGGAGATCGAATTTGTCGGCGGGGCAGACATGCCGCATGCTCCGCTTGCCACGCGCATCATCCCGCTGCTGTGGGGCTATCATCCACTATATCGCGGTACCGGCGCAAAAGACTCGCTCAAAGCCGCGGAGGCGATCCTCCGACAGGGCGGCATCCTCGGAATCTTCCCCGAAGCAGGGAATTGGGCAACCGTCTTGCGCCCTGCCCGCCCGGGAACGGCATTTCTCGCAGCCCGGACAGGCGCTTCGCTGCTACCCGTCGGCTTGGTGGGGCTCAATGGCGTTTTCCCCAGCCTCAAGCGCGGACGACGCGCCCGCATCCAGGTTAATATCGGCAAGCCGTTCGGTCCCTTCAAAACAGATGGGCACGGACAAAAGCATCGTGAGCAACTCGATGAGATCGGTCATGAGATCATGCGCCGGATCGCTGCATTGCTCCCGCCTGAAAAACGAGGGCATTATTCTGACGATCCAGCCATCCGTGAAGCCGCCAAAGGGACCGAGGTCTATCCCTGGGCTGATAAAATAGAGGGCGAAGTCATTGGGCAGGTGTATTAATCGTTTTGCGTTCCGCTAAATGGAGAGAGGTCATCGATGGCCAAATTATTCGTTTCCTATTCCCGGAAGGATTCAGGAGCCGCCCGAAAATTGATTCAAGCCTTCAAAAAGATTCAACAGGATGTCTGGGTGGATTGGGAAGATATCCCCCCAGCCGTGGATTGGATGGATCAGATTTTTCGCGCCATCGAAGGCTCGGATGCGTTCATTTTTCTAGTCAGCCCCGATTCTGTCGTATCCGAAGTGTGTAACGTGGAGATCGGTCAAGCCGCCAAGAACAACAAGCGTATTATCCCGGTCGTCGTGCGGGACGTGGACCCCAAGACAACCAAGGTCAACCCTGTTATCGGTGAACTGAACTGGATATTCATACGCGAAACAGACAACTTTGAAGAAGGCTTGCTCCGGGTCAAGACCGCCATTGAATTGGACCTCCCCTGGGTGGAGGAGCATAACCGTTTGCAGGTGCGTGCCCTGGAATGGGAACGCGAAAAGGAATCCAGCCTGCTCCTGCGGGGCAGGGACTTGCGCGACGCGCAAAAGATGGTGGAGGCCGCGGCAGATAAAAACCCCAAGCCAACCCTCTTGCAAAAGACCTATATAGCCCACAGTCTGCGCGACGAAAGGCGGCGGCTCATCACTTGGATTGCAACCGGGGTTGCCGTTCTCATCATGGCAGTTCTTTCAATCTACGCCCTCGACCAACGCGACCGCGCCCTGGTATCTGAAAAGATCGCCAGAAATCAGGAGAAGATTGCCAAAGCGGAAGCAAAGAATGCCGATGAAAACGCCAGACGAGCCAGGGACTTCCAAAGAATCGCCAATAACGAACGTAATAAAGCGCTGGACGAACGGGAAAAAGCCATAGAACAGGAACGGATCGCCAAAGCGCAAAGCAGTGCCGCAAAAGCCCAGATCTATCAAGCCAGACCGGGCGAATTGTTCACCAGCACCCTGCTCGCCATTGACTCAATGCTGAAGTCTCCCTCGGATGAAGCCGAGGAGATCCTGCGCAAGAACATCAGCCTGCTTCCCATCCCGGTAAAACAAATTCCACTGAATGGAAAGATCAACGCGCTGGAGTTCAATACTGCGGGCGATGCTTTCGTGACTGCCAGCGCCGACGGCCAGATCTGCGCGTGGAAGGTGGAGAGTGGGAATAATTTATTCTGTGTGACCAGCCGAGGGTCTGCAACAGACGCGACGTTCAGCCCGGACGGGAACTTGATTGTCGCCAGCGACGACACGGGGCTGGTTCACATCCTGGACGCATCCACTGGAGACCCCAAAAGGGAGCCGCTCGATTTCAAAGTTTCGGTCCTGGATGTAAGCATCAAGCTGGACAATCGATCCGCCGCTGCCGCCCGAAACGACGGACTTGTCAGTTTGTTTGAACTGCCGACAGGCAAGGAAAGCGGCTTTCTGCAAACCAGCGGGAGTCTGGTCGTTTCAACGTTCAGTCCAAATGGCGAGTGGTTTGCCGCCGGTTCCAGCACAGGCAGCGTCACACTGTGGAGTCTCAGTGATTCAAACCGGATAATCTCCAGTTCAAAACATGGCAACGGAGAAGTCCTTGCCCTGTCGTTCAGCCCGAATAGCCGATACCTGGCTACAGGCGGGAGGGATAACCTTGCATTTGTATTCGAGCCAGATAACAAACGTCAATTGCTTCGCATCCCAAATGAAGACTGGGTGACCGATCTGGCATTCAGCCCGGACAACAAATGGTTCGTAACCGTCTCGAATGATCAGCGCATCCGCGTGTGGGACATTGCAAGCGGCGAGGAAAGACTGCGTATGTTGCAGGACAGCGCCATCCAGGATGTGCAAGTGAGCGCGAATGGTCAGTGGATTGCGACAACCGGTGCGGATAAGAGTGTGCGTGTGTGGAGCGCAGCCACTGGCGCGGAAATGTTCCGCATCCCGCTCCGGAGAAGCGGACTGGTACTCGGCTTCGACAGCGAGGCGAAATACCTGGTCGCAGGTGATGACAGCGGCGAAATCAGTATCTGGGATATCTCTGTCATGCCTGTACCCACGGATTCCGTCCTGTTCAGCGGACTCATCAGTGATGCACAATACGATCCGGAGGGCGGATTGATCTTCGCCTCAGACGAAAATTGCGTCTGGTCTCTGAACCCCAACGCGTTACCCGCGCTGACGCGCTGTTCGCAGGACAAACCGGTGTTGAATTTGGATAATCGCAGGGTTAAGATCGATCATTTCGCCGTCAATCCCGTTTCGACACAGATCGCTGTTTCAACAACCCAGAAAGAATTGATCTTGTACAATGTCAATAATCGCGCTGACATCGCCATGACAATGGAGATTCCCATAACAAGCCTTGCCTTTTCATCGGACGGTTCACAACTTCTCGTGGGTGATACTGTCGGGCAGCTTCAAACCCGCGATGTAAATTCAGGAAACGTTATGGATACCATCCTTGATAACGATTCGGGCATCCTATCCATTGCGGTCGGTCCGTCGCTCACCGCAGTCGGTATCAAAGACAAGGTGCTCATTCTTGATTCCAATCATGACCCTGCCGGCGAGGTTGAACAGCCCGGTGAGAACCGGGTACTCGCGTTCAGTGCAGACGGATCCCTGCTGGCATCCAGCAACGAGTCGGACCAGCTCCATATCTGGAAATATGGAGATGGCAAATACAACCTGCTCCAGACAATCATCAAAGAACCGGCTTTTTCACTCGCGTTCAACGCCAAAGGGGATATCCTGGCAGTGGGCGGGGCACAGACTGTATATCTGGTCAATCCGCTTACCGGGGAAGAGATGAACCGCATCCCGCACGCGAATGCCGTGATCAGTGTCTCATTCTCAGGCGACACGAACATGCTTCTCACCGCATCAGCAAATGTGTTACAGGTCTGGGATGTTGATTCCCTGCAAAAGATCGCGCCCGATCAACTCGTACAAACTGCCTGTTCCAGAGTCGTCAGAAACTTTGACCAAACTCAATGGTCGTTTTTCTTTAGCGGAGAGCCAAAAACTGTCTTTTGCGAAGGTAAACCCTAAAATCTGCTTCGTCCAGAATATCTGATCCTACAAAACTTCCGAGGCCGCTGGGCTTCGGAAGTTTACTTTCCAAGCGATCTCCGGCCGGATAGCTCGTACAGCATCCCATCCTTGACATTTATCTTCCCGATTCTGCCTTTAGCATATTCATCATCACTCGAAACAGCCCGGCCATGTCGATCTTCTCGGGTTCCATCAGCCATTGCATCTGCAAACCATCCATAATGGCAAATATCAAGACAGCCAGCGCCTCGGGGGAAATATCCGAACGAATCTCCCCGGCTTGTTGTGCTTGTACAATCGCCTGGATCCAATGTCCACGCTCACGCTGATAACGTTCTATAAAAAACTCATGCGCCGGATGATCGGGGGAAATACTCTCCGTCACCAGCAGATTGAACAACTGCACTAATCCGGGAACTGTTTGATTATGTTTGACTAATTCGATTCCCGCTTCAAGAAGTTGATTACCATTTTTCTGTAGAGTGGCGCGCATTCGTTCACTATCAATCCGGTCTCGCTCTTTGAGCACTTCCATCAGGAGATGAGTTTTACTGGGGAAATGATGCAATAGTCCCGGCTCGGTCAGACCCGCAGCTTTGGCAATGTCAGCCAGTTTTGCGCCGCGAAAACCATTTCGGGCGAAGGCTTCTATGGCAGAATGGATGATCTTTTCACGGCTGGCACGGGTTCGTTCTGCTTGCGTACGCCGGGGAGTTTGGGATTGCTTCATGTTTCAATTATACGTCCATATAGCAAAAACCGCAACTTACCTACCTTGTATTAGGTAAGTTTTTAAGATAAAATACTCTCAAACTTGCATAAATCTTCACAAGCCAATCACCCACCTAAAAGGAAAAAACATGAAATTCTGGAATAAGGTTAAGCACTACCCCAAACTCGGACTTGTTATTTTGGCATATGTGGCTTTCATCGCTTTGGGGCTCCCCGATGGGCTGCTTGGCGTTGGGTGGCCGTCAATCCGAACCGGTTTTTCCATTCCCCTCGATGCGATCGGCATGTTTCTGACAGCACTTGTAGTTGGCTATATGACCTCCAGCTTCCTAAGCGGCTTCCTGCTCTCACGCGTAGGTGTGGGTCGTGTTCTTGCAGCCAGTTGCTTCCTCACGGGAGGGGCCTTGATCGGCTACACCCTTGTCCCGGCTTGGTGGATGATGGTCTTGTTGGGCGTGGTGGCTGGGTTAGGGGCTGGCGCAATTGACGCCGGACTCAATACCTATGTGGCGACACACTTCAGCGAGGGGCTGATGCAATGGTTGCATGCCAGTTGGGGCGTTGGAATTACCATGGGACCGATAATCATGACCCTTGGGCTGACAAACTTCAGCACATGGCGGTTCGGTTATCAGGTGGTGGGCGTTTTCCAGATCATATTGGCAATTTGTTTTGTTCTGACCCTGCCCATGTGGAGCCAGAATGACGCACCATCGGAAAGTGAAACGAAGAAAAAACTAACAGATTACAAAACTCCGATAGGAGAGACATTACGACAGCCGCAAGTATGGCTGAGTGTGGTGCTATTCTTCCTTTACGTTGGCGCGGAAGGATCGCTCGGCACCTGGACTTACACACTGCTGACCGAGTCGCGTGGGGTGGATACGACACTGGCAGGGTTCTTCGCAGGCAGCTATTGGTTCACTTTTACCGCCGGCCGCATCATGGCAGGATTATTCGCCAGGCGGGCGGGAGTCAATAAGTTGGTGCTGGGCGGGCTGGTGGGAGCCTTGCTGGGTGCAGGGTTGCTGGTTTGGAATCCCACCAAAACGGCAAACGTGATCGCGGTGGCGGTTATTGGCTTTTCGATCGCACCCATCTTTCCAGCGATGATGTCGGGCACCAGCACGCGGGTGGGTGATCATTTTGCCGCCAATACAATCGGCATGCAAATGGCAGCAACGGGTCTTGGGACAGCTATCATTCCCAGTATGATGGGAATTCTGGCGCGTCGGATCTCGCTGGAGGTCATTCCAATTTGCCTGCTGGCGGTATATGCCGGTTTGTTCGGTTTTTACATCCTGGCAGCGAGACACCCGAAGCTACAATCTGCAAACTTCACCGTGCCAGGTGAGCATGCAGTCTAGTTTATATGGAACCGGAAATCCAAAAAGGAGACTCTTATGAACAAGAAAAGGACAGGAATGAAAATGTCCATTTCATCGGACAAGGAAGTTGCCAAGCGGGTCAAGGCTCTCTTGAAGAAAATGAGCCTCGAAGAGAAGATCGGGCAACTTAACCAAGTTGGCGGGGCAGATTTCGCTCCAGGCCCCAAAGCGGAGGATCAGATTCGCAAAGGTGGGGCTGGTTCCGTGCTATGGCTCAATGACACCAAACGTTTCAACGAACTACAAAAGATCGCCGTGGAGGAAAGCCCTTCAGGCATCCCCCTGCTGTTTGCCTTGGATGTCATCCACGGCTACCATACCATCTTCCCCGTGCCGCTTGCAATGGCGTCCTCCTGGGACCCTAATGTGCCTGAGAAGTCCCAGACCGTAGCAGCCAAAGAAGCCCGCGCCGCCGGTTTACACTGGACCTTTGGCCCGATGCTCGACATCTGCCGCGACGCGCGCTGGGGACGCATTGTGGAAGGCGCTGGTGAGGATCCTTACCTTGGAGCAGCAATGGCAGCTGCGCAAGTGCGTGGCTTTCAGGGTAATGACATTTCGAATCCTGAACGGATGCTGGCTTGCGCTAAGCATTTCGCCGGGTACGGTTACTCGGACGGCGGGCGCGATTATGACCCGGTTTACCTGTCTGAAACCCAACTGCGCAATATCGTTCTGCCGCCCTTTAAAGCCGCTGTTAAAGCCGGTGTGGCAACTTTCATGAGCGCCTACATGGATTTGAACGATGTACCTGCCAGCGGCAACCGCTGGCTGCTGCGCCAGGTTTTGCGCAAGGAGTGGGGTTTTGGTGGCTTTGTGGTTTCAGATGCCTTTGCAGTTGCCAACATGGTCATCCAAGGACATGCTCGCGACCGGCTCGATGCCGCCCTGCGGGGCATTAAGGCTGGTCTCAATATGGACATGTCCAGCTACACCTACACCGAGGGTATGGTCAAGCTGGTGAAGAATGGACTGCTGAAAGTGAGCGAGATCGAGGAATTGGTGCGTCCGATATTGGCTCTCAAAATCAAGATGGGATTGTTTGAGAATCCATACGTGGATGAGGGTCTACTGGAGAAAGTTATAGCCCTGCCCGAGCACCGCCAAATCTCACGCTGGTCGGCACAACGTTCGATGGTGTTGTTGCGCAATGAGGGCGGGCTTCTGCCGCTCTCTAAAGATTTGAAGAACGTAGCAGTGATCGGGCCATTGGCGGACTCGATGGAAGCCACGGAAGGGTCGTGGATGGTCTTCGGGCACAAACCGGCGGTAGTAACCGTCCTGCAAGGCATCCGCGCCAAGCTGCCCGGCGCCCAAGTGACTTACTCTCCCGGTCCTGAGATACGACGCGACATTCCCTCCTGGTTCGAGAGTATGATGGCCGGAGAGGTTCGCAAGCCGGCCCAATCCCCCGAAGAAGCCGAGGCGGCATTCCAAGCCGCGTTGGAGACTGCCCGCGCCGCCGACCAAGTGATCATGGTGCTGGGTGAGACTGACCTGATGGCAGGCGAAGCCGCTTCACGCGCCTCTTTAGATCTGCCCGGCAGGCAGGAGGAATTGCTCAAAGCCGTTGCAGCATTGGGCAAGCCGGTCGTGCTGGTGCTGTTGAACGGTCGACCATTGAGCGTCAACTGGGCGGCGGAACACATCCCTGCCATCCTCGAGGCGTGGGAGCCCGGCACTGAAGGCGGTCATGCTGTAGCTGACATCCTGTTTGGCGATGTAAACCCAGGCGGCAAACTACCGGTCAGTTTCCCGCGCAAGGGCAGCCACGCCCCGCTGTACTATGCCCGTAACCTGACCCACTCACCCGAAGGCAGCCCAATGTATAACCCGCGCTATTGGGACGGTTTGCCCGTACCACTCTATCCCTTCGGCTATGGCTTGAGCTACACGACGTTTGAGTTTTCCAATTTGAAGGTTTCAAAGTCGAAGGTTAAGGTAGGCAAAAGTGTGACCGTCAGCGTGGATGTGACTAATACCGGTAAAGTGACCGGGGACGAAGTCGCCCAACTTTACATCCACCAGAAATGGGGTACCGATACCCGTCCAATGCGCGAGTTAAAGGGCTTCGAGCGTATTACTCTTCAGCCGAGAGAAACGAAGAAAGTGACTTTCCGACTTGGCCCAGACGAGCTGCAGTATTGGAGCACAAATGCGGGAAAATGGATACAGGATGCAACTGAGTTCGACATTTGGGTTGGCGCCGACTCGACGGCGACGCTCCATGCGGATCTGAAAGTGGTCAACTGATCTGGCACGGCATAAGCACCTGAAAGAAAAACTTCCGAAGCCGTTCGACTTCGGAAGTTTGCTTTTACACCAGCATCCTGACCGGGTTTTCCAAAAACTCTGCCAGCGACTGCATGAACTGCGCCGCCTCCGCCCCATCGCTGACGCGGTGATCCACGGAGATGGTGGCTTTCATCCGCCAGCCGATTTTGATTTGACCGTTCTCGACGATAGGAACCTCCTTTGCGGAGCCAATCGCCAAAATCGCGGCTTCAGGCGGGTTGATGATGGCGATGAATTCTTCCACATCGTACATGCCGAGATTGGACGTGGAGAACGTCGAGCCTTCGACATCTTCAGGTTTGACCTTGCCTTCGCGGGCGCGCGCCGCCATTGCCTTGATTTCGCCCGAAATCTGGCGCAGCGGCTTGACATCCGCGTCCTTCACAACGACGGTCATCAGTCCGCCGGGGACGGTCACCGCCACGCCGACATTGACGTGACCGAATTGGATAATCTCGTTGCCCTTGATGGTTGCGTTGAGATTCGGGAACTGCTTCAGCGCGAGCGCAACCGCCTTGACGATGAAGTCGTTGACGGAGAGTTTTTCGTTGTCGGGCAGGAAGGCATTGGCTTGTTTGCGCATCTCCATCAGCGCATCCATCTTGTACTCGTGCGTGACGTAGAAGTGCGGGATGGTGGTCTTGGATTCGACCAGGCGGCGCCCGATGGCTTGGCGGAGTTTGGTGGTTGCAATAACTTTGTCTTCGATGGATGTTGGTAATTGGTAAGTGATAAGCGGAGCAGATGGCTGTTTACCGATCACTGATGACTGACCAGTGAAGACTGCCTCCACATCCTTGCGGACAATCCGCCCGCCCGGACCCGTGCCTTGAATGGAAGCAAGGTTGATGTTGTTATCACGCGCGATTTTCTTCGCAAGCGGAGACGCTTTAACGGGTCCGCTTTCAGCGGGGGCAGGAGTTGAAGCAACGGGAGCAGGTATCGGCTGAGTCGGAGCCGCAGACTTTTCTTCCGCTATTTTTTCTTCTTTCTTCTTTCCACTTTCTACGTTTGATGCATCCACCTTTTCACCGGCCTGCCCAACGACAGCAATCGGCGCGTTGACGGGAACGACCGTCCCCTGCTCGACGATGTGTTGCAGCACCACACCGCTCGCGGAGGATTCGACTTCCACCGTGGCTTTATCGGTTTCGATCTCAGCGAGCACGTCGCCTTTGTTGATGTTTTCGCCAACCTGCTTGACCCAGCGGACCAGCAATCCTTCCGCCATGTCGAAGCCAAGTTTGGGCATGTTGATGGTCTCAGCCATTATTTCAACACCTCCTTTGCCGCGGCGACGATGTCGGTCACTTGCGGGAGAGCGGCTTGTTCGAGCGTGCGGTTGTACGGAAGCGGAACTTCCTTTTGCGCCACGCGGATGATGGGCGCGTCCACATAGTCGAAGGCTTCTTCGTAGATGCGGCTGACGATTTCAGAGCCGACGCCGTAGGACTTCCAGCCCTCTTCAACGACAATGGCGCGGTTGGTTTTCTTGAACGATTGGAGCACAGGTTCCATGTCAAGCGGGCGCAGGGTGCGCAGGTCGACGATCTCGGCTTGGATGCCTTCTTTGCCGAGTTCGTCCGCCGCTTTCATGGAAAGCTCAAGCCCTTTGCAGTAAGTGACGATGGTCAGGTCACTTCCTTCGCGCTGGACTTTGGATTTTCCAATCGGAATGAGATACTCGCCTTCTGGCACTTCGCCACGGACCTGATACATCGTGGCATGTTCAATGAACAGGATCGGGTCATTCGACCGAATGGCTGACTTCAGCAACCCTTTGGCGTCTTCCGGCGTTCCGGGGCTGACTACTTTCAGTCCGGGAAAGTGAGCGAAGATTGCATCCGGCGTTTGCGAGTGTGTCGCGCCGAGTTGGCGTCCGCCGCCGCCGACGGCGCGGATGACCAGCGGCAGGGTGAACTGTCCGCCGAACATGTAGCGCAGTTTCGCCGCCTGGTTGACGATGTAATCCATCGCCGAGAAGGCGAAGTTGATGGTCATCAATTCCGCGATGGGACGCTGACCGACCATCGCGGCGCCAATCGCCGCGCCAAGGATGGCGTTTTCCGCAATCGGGGTATCTTTTACGCGGTCTGCGCCATATTTGTCATAAAAGCCTTTGGTCACCGCATAGGTGCCACCCCACACACCGACTTCCTCGCCCATGATGAAGACAGCCGGGTCGCGGTCCATTTCTTCCATAAGAGCTTGCGAGATCGCCTCGCGCATTGTGATTTTTGCCATAGTGTTTTCCTCATGTCATTGCGAGGAGGCGTAGCCGACGAAGCAATCTCCTCGCTAAATAGGGGATTGCTTCGGGCTATCGCCCTCGCAATGACATATTGTTATTCCGCGTAAATATCCTTGAACAGGTCTTCCAGCGCAGGTTCGGGAGAAGTCTCGGCAAACTCGACCGCCTTCTGCACTTCCTCTTCCACCCGGGCTTCGATCTCATCCAGCCCCTTGCGGGTGGTGACTTTCTTATCCAATAAATACTTATTAAAAATACCGATTGGATCGTTCTCCTGCCACTGCTTCACTTCCTCCGCTTTGCGGTAGCGTTCCGGGTCGCCCATCGAGTGACCGCGGAAACGATACGTATCCACTTCGAGAAAATACGGTTGCCCCTCCTTGCGGACGAAGTCCATGGACTCCTTGGCTGCCTCGTAGACCGCCAATACATCCATGCCGTTGACCTCGGCGTTTTTCATGCCATAACCTTCCGCCTTCTGTCGGATCTCATCCACAGCGGAGGCGCGGCTTACAGCAGTGCCCATACCGTATTGGTTATTCTCACAGACCCACAACACGCGCAACCCCCAGGTTTTCGAAAGGTTCAACGCTTCGTGGAAATAACCGATGTTCGTCGCGCCGTCGCCGAACATACAGATGGTGATATTGTCGTTCTTGGCATACTGGTCACCCAACGCGAGTCCCGCCGCGACAGGCAGATGTCCGCCCACGATGGCGTGACCGCCCCACATGTTCTTTTCCACGCTTGCCATGTGCATCGAACCGCCCTTGCCCTTCGACATGCCTGTGGCTTTGCCAAGCAGTTCTGCCATCACTTCATTGGCAGAAATGCCACAATTGAGGGCAACTCCATGGTCGCGGTAAGCGGTAATCACGCGGTCTCGCGGCTCACGCGCCGCGATCAGACCCGTGGAGACAGCTTCCTGTCCGATATACAAATGCATAAAGCCGCCAATCTTGCCGGCCTGGTACAATTCCGCGCCGCGTTCCTCCACGCGGCGAATCAGCACCATCTGGTAATATAAATCAAGCAGTTGTTCCTTCTTCATCGTTACTCCAAATCAAAATAATGGCGGGGTTCAGGCAAAATACATGGCGCTACAAGCGCCACGGTGTGCTTTCCTCTCTCCAAAGTACGATTATATCAGAGATTTTCCGTCCAATTTTCTCTCAAACTCAATCCATTTCCAAGTAAAATAACGGCATGGACTGGCTCACTGGCGGAAAACAAGCAGAAGCAAAAAGGCTCATCGCCCAACTCGTGGATTCAACCAAACGTGAACAGGCAGCCCGGGATTTACTGGGACTCGGAGCCGACGCAGTACCTGCCCTCGTGGAAGCGCTTCAAACCAAGGACTTGAGCCTGCTCCCGCCGGTTCAACATCTGCTTGCCCGCATCCCCTCCGCCTCCCCTACTTTGATCAAACTTCTCTCGACGGCGCATCCCCTCATCCGCGGACGAGTGGCAGAGATCTTCGGCATAAGCAAGGACAGGTCCGCCGTCCCCGCACTCCTAGACGCTCTTTCTGGTGAATACTTTACCGTCCGCGCACGTGCAGGTATTGCACTAGGACGCATGGGAGAAACCAAAGCCATCGAGCCCTTGCTCAAACTGCTCAAAGATCGCGAGGATGAGGTTCGCATCGCGGCATGTCTCGCGCTTGGATTTTTCAAAGACCCCTCCACCTTTGACGAGATCACAACTGTTTTGCTAGACGATCCGAAGATCGAAGTCCGGCAGGCAGCGGCAATGGCATTGGGGAATACACAACATCCAAAAGCAGTGCCCTATCTCATGGAAGCCCTGCGCGATCCATTTTGGTGGTACGAACGGGAGACGCAGGCGGGCGATCTATTTTCCGCCATCGAAAAGATGGGTGCGACGGCCGTCGAGCCATTGATCGAAGCCCTCAAGGACAACGAAGGCGCGGTCCGCAAGTATGCGGCACTGGTGCTGGGGCGTATTGGCGATCCGCGCGCCATCGAACCGCTGGGCATGGCGCTCTATGACTTGCATCACGATGTGGGGAGAACAGCAGCAGAGGCGCTGGTCAATTTCGGCGCGGCAAGTTTCGAGATCCTGGTCGAGGCGCTGGATCATCCTGAGATGTGGATCCGCATCCATTCGGTGGATGTGCTTCCAAAGGTCAAAGAACCGCGTGTCGGGCTTGTCTTGCTGGAGATGTGGAAGGATCCCGAGCGTGAGGTCCGCAAGCATGTGATCCAGGCGATGGGAGAATTGAAAGACCCGCGCACGCTTCCCATCTTGCAAGAGATCATGAACAACCGTGCCGACCGGGAATTTCACGCGCTAGCGAAAGAAGCCATTGCTCATTTTGGTTAATACCTGACAGGTTTTCAAAAAGCCATCGTGTCTCTTTTTTGTCAACAGGAGCAATATGAAGCGCATTCACACTTTATTGGCCGTGCAATCCGTTTTAGCAATTCTAGTCTCGATCAATCGGCTCAGTACATGGACTTTGGGGTATGTTCTGCCAAATGAATTTCTCCGCTGGGTTGATTTCAACAACATGCTCGTTATCCCGCTCATCAGCCTGACAGCGACCTATCTCCTTAAAAAGACAATCGAATACAACTCCCCACAGCGTGATGGCAAAATGCACATCGCCTGGAATCTGGTTTTCATTGTCGGTTTGTATCTCACCGCCGTCAGCTACGGCGGCCATGAAGTGACCAATTATCTTCATGTCCGCTTTTGCGAGCCCGATCCAGGCAGCGACTTGTGTCGTATCATCATTTTCAACGACGATGAATTCAGTCACTGGATTTTCTTTACCGGGTTCATCATGGTTAATACTGCCATCCTCTTCCTGCAGAATTTGTTTCCACATCGAGACAATACAGGCAGACTCGATATCGTTTTATTATTACTCAACTCCCTGTTTCTGGGAGTCGGCGTGATGGCAAACCTGGGTTTTGAAGAGATCGGGTTGGATTTGTATGTTGTAGCATTGCTGGCAATCGTCTCGGTTTTGCTGCTCTGGCGTCGCGGCAGACAGCCAATGTTCATTTATTACACGGCAGCCTACTGGCTGGGGCTGATCGGAAGTTTGGCGGCACAAACATTGAGATGATCTTCGCCAACCGAGGTAACGGAAAGCAAAAAGGTTCAGCGATATATCCTGAACCTTTTCTTGTGCACCTTTTATTCAAATCAGGCATTCAAGTGATAGGTGTGATACGAATTCTGGCACGGATTGCCCCAGGCAATGTGCATCTCGCGGGTGGTCAGGTCAATGACCAATGCTGTAATAGTACTCTCGCGATCGAGCGGATCGATGCCCTGAATGTTGTGGTTGCAGATCGAATTCGGCAGGTTGACATGGTCCTTTTGGATCGCTTGCAATGTCTTGATCGTATGCGTGGAGTTTTGACGCAACAAACGGTTGGCGCGGAAGTAGCGCACACGGGAGGAAATCAATTCCTCCGGGTCGCTCTCGATTTCCTTCATGGTCTGGCTCAGGTAATGGTTGGTATGGACCATGTAGCCATCCGTGCCATGCAGGATATCAAACTTGCGCGAAGAGACTTCCACGGAATAGATCTCGCCGCTTTCATGAGCAAGCAGGTGGTTGTATCCGGCCGCGCGGTGGGAGATGAGGGTCCGCCCGAGGGCACCAGAGATGCGTTTCGAAGCCAGCACAGCCCGCGCCACGACAAGACGCGGAATTCCAATGCGCGAGTCGGTCGGATAGACTGAGTCGATCAGTTGGGCGATGCCATAGGCATTGAATCCGACATTGGGCAGGAGTCCGCCATACGTCATGGCAAGGAACGGCGGTTCATCCCCAGCCGGTTTTGCAGAGATGACGAAAACGTCGTTCTCATCCTCCGGTACCCAGTCCTCATTGTGAGCGAGGAGCACATGCCCATCCGCCGTGCGCTGTTCGTTGACAGCAAAACTCGTACAGCGGGTGAGATGAAGCGCGTCCATCGTCACAGCTTCCATGGCGTTCAATACAACAATATCGTCAAAGGCAACATTCGCGCCTTCTGCAACGCCGCGCATTTCCTCCACGTATTGAGCATAGCGTTCTTCGGCAAATGGCAGGTATTTGCGTGCCTGTATCTTTGCCCCCTCCCAGGTCAATTCGAGTGTATCGTATGATTGGTCAATCAGCACGTGAGCATTCTCAATGCTATGCTGTATCTGTTCACGCCTCGCCTCGCCGATCTGGCATCCCATTTCGTAGTGGGTGCCAGAGACTTCGATCAGCGGCGGAGGCGCGTTGTGAATAATCGTATTGGGGACGGGTAGTTCTCGTAAAGCCATACTTCCTCCAGAAATCAATTCGCCCCGTTCTTGCACCGGGGCGAATTGATTATATCATGGGGATGTTTTCGGCTAGGAAGCGGGCGGGATTTGTCCGGCATCTGTCGGTGGATTGGAGGCTATCACCTTCACCAGAGCGGGCCGGGAACCAAACAAAGTGAGCGCCACCCCACCAACTCCGAGAAAACCCAGTACAGCGGGAGCCAGCCAGCCAACGCAGGGAATCTCACCCAATGCGCCGCCAACCAGCATGAGCAGGAAGGTGCCAAACCCGGTGGTAAACACCGGCGCCCAAGTCTGGTTGATTGAGCGGGTAAACCGCTCACCCACCTCCTGTCCCAAGGCAATCATACCGAACAGCCAGGCGAACACCAGCAGAAGAATCCCTACAAATGCAATCGGGATCAGAATAATCGTTACCGCCAATATGACCACAGCAATGGGAGCCACCAGGACGGTCAACAAACCGATACCTCCGCTCATCAGAGGCTGGTCAGTAATTGCTTGTCCTACACGGTTCAATTGCGGCTGCAGGAACATTACCACCAACATTGCCAGCAAGGCGACCGCCACCGCACGGACAAGGATCCCCGCGGCAGACCAGAACGGGTCAAAGCCCACGCGTACCGAAGGAGGGGTTACATCCGGCACAGGGATGGAGGGCGGCAGAGTCCCATCAGGGATTTGGATGTCGGGCTCAACGTTGTTTACCACATCACCATCAATCCGGGCACCATCCGCTTGTTGTAACTGCCCGCCCACGGTTACAACGTCGCCGGTCACATGTGCATCTTCCTCAAGGCTAACCTGCCCGCCGATGATGACCACATCACCATTCACATCGCCATTGCTTTTGGCGGTCCCGCCAAAGACAACCAGGTTACCGTTCAGGCTGGCATCCTCTTCCACGGTCACATTTCCACCAAAGACAACAAGATCGCCCGTAAAGGACTCTCCGCTCTCGAGGGTAAAATTGCTCCCAAAGATGACACGCCCGTCTCCATCGGGGTCGGGTCCCTGCGCGTGAACTGCGCCAGTCGGAACAAGAAACAGGGTAAGTAGAGCAAAAAGGGTCAGAATTTTATACATTAACTTCATAGATCACACTCCTCGCGGAACTCGAGAGAACCGCCATATTGATACAGACCAAAGCAGGCTAATCCCGGCAAGAGCCGAAATAATCACCATCCAAGCAAATGGAGATAGAAAACCGGGGATCACGTTCAACAATACCGAGCCAGCCTGCGCCAGCGCTTGTATGGTGGTAACCAGGAACAGCCCCCACTCCACGAAGGCGGAAATCCAGGTGGCAGGCGCGGAAAAGAATCGTGCCAGAACCGGCATCGTCAGCCAGGCAAGCAATGCCAATCCACCCACCGTGAACAGGACTGCTCCCCAAAACCTGCGGTGGCGTTCCACCACTTTGCGCTCCGCCAGACGAGCCTGGAAACGCATGGTAAAGCCGGGGGCAGGCGATACTTTCTTCACAGATTTCAACACCACACCCGTTTCGGAAAGCGCGGCGCAATGGGCGCAGCTTCGCAGGTGCGCATCCAGGTCGCGTTTTTGCTCAGGGGTGATGGGCATGTCATTCAACAGCCAATCTTCAAAAGGCCGGTGATTCATGAGGTCTCCTTTCGGCGCGGGTGCGGGGTGTCTGTTCCTGCCACATGCCTGCCAGTGCGCGGCGGGACCGGTGGAGGCGGCTCTTCACCGCACTGACGGTCAACCGCAGGGATTCAGCGATCTCCACTTCCGAATAGTCGTACCAGTAACGCATGATGATGGCGGCACGGTCGGTTTCGTCGAGGTCCTTCAAAAGAGTGTGCAGGCGGTCGCGTTCCTCGCGTTTGACGGATTCAGCTTCGGGGTCGGGAGAGGCGGGATCCGCCACTTCAAAGGTGCCGCCTTCATCATTTTCATCATCCAATGAAAAAACCGAAAGCTTCCTGCGCCGCAGTCTGTCAATGCAGTAATGAGCGGCGATGGAGAGCAGCCAGGTCGGGAACGGTCGACTTTGATCGTAGCGATGCAAATTCTGGTAGGCGCGCAGAAACGCTTCCTGGGCGGCATCTTCCGCGGCTTCCGGTTCACCCAACATCCGATAACACAGGTTATAGACATGGGTCTGATGTTCTTCGACGAGTTTTGTAAACGCTTCGTCATTTCCTTGCTGAGCCTGGATGACCCAGGTTAGTTCGTCGTTCACTCGCGCTCCTTGTACTTCCTATACGCTGGAGAGGGGGAAAAGTTGCAACTAATGACTGTGGCTATGCGCATCCCCGCTTCCCTCTGCCGGACCGAGAAACTGCCTCCATTTTCCGGGCGTATCAACCCGGAGAGCAAACAGAATTGCAATGGCGGTAGTAAGCGGCACAGCCGTCACCATACCAAGGGAACCGACCAGCGTTCGAACGATTTCTTCCGCAATAAATTCAAAATTGACGAGGGTCCCGTAATCGCCACGCCCAAGCGAGAACATGAGCAACATCGGGAGCGACGCGCCTGCATATGCCAGTACCAGTGTGTTGACAGTCGCCGCTACATGATCCTGTCCGATCCGCATGGCGGAAAGAAACAGGCCGCGAAAACCGAGGGTTTGATTCGCACGGCGCAGTTCAAACACAGCCGAGGCCTGCGTCGTGACGAGGTCATCCAGCACTCCCAGCGCACCGATGATCATCCCGCCCAGCAACAGTCCACGCAAGTTGATCTGCGTATCGAGCATCTGGATCAGGAAAAGGGCATTCTCATCTCCCGAACCGCTCAGCTTTGTGAAATTCACAAAAACACCCGCCAGCACGCCGGTGATCAGCAGGACGAGCATCATACTGACCACAGCCGCGTGCGTCTTGAGATTCCAACCGTAGGTCAGGTATAACGTCACCGCAAGCAGGAGGATGGAACCAGTAATACTGACCTGCAATGGATCTTTTCCGACCAATATGTTTGGAATGATAAAACCGACAATGATCATCAGGCTGAATGCCATGCTGATTAGTGAACGCAACCCCTTCCAACGGCTGATTACAAGGATGCTTACAGCAAAGATTGCGGCAAGCCACAACAGTGTATCGGTGCGAATAAAATCTGCAAAATAGAAGGTTAACACCCCGTCAGGTCGCGACCCAACCGTTACCAGGATCTCGTTGCCAGCCTGAAGGTAGACCGCGTTCGAAAGCACCTGCCGTTTGCCGTAATCAATCTCGGCGATCACTCCCTGATATTTTCCCTCCTGCAACTCTACACGTGCAATCTGATACCGCTGGACGATTCCGCCCAAGTCGATTTCACCATCCTCCAAGATCTCCACCACGCGGGCGCGCATCGTCTCGGAACCCATGGCGCTCATCCCGGCATCAGGCAATTCCACCCGCCCAAAATTATTCCACCCCCAGAAAATTGCCGCCGCCGCGAAAGTCAAAAGAGTATATTGAGCCAACTTTTCATATTTCATACCGTCCAGTATACACTGTTCGGGAAAAATAAAAACAGCCCCCTGTTCTGGAGGCTGTTCGGCTGATTTAGTTTTACTCTTTGGGTTGTTTCGGGACTTTACGGAAACGATCACGGAGCGCCTGTCGCTGTTTCTGGAACTTATTGAATGCCCCTTCCAGAGACTCGGTCAAGTCAGGCGGCACTTCGCCGCGCTCGAAGAAGGCGAGCAATTTCTTTGTCGGTGAGGGCGGGCGCAACTCCTTTTCTCTCGCCGAACCGGACACATAATCGTTGTAATGATGCGGTGCATACATGGAAAGGTATTGATAATCGCCATAACTCTTGGCATTCGTCTCTGTCACGCGATTAAAGACCACACCGATCACCCTGGCGCCCGCCCGATTAAGCTGCTCCTTGATGACCTTGGCTTGTTCCTCACGCGTTTGTCCAGGTTCGAGAACCAAAATCACGCCATCCACTTTAGAGGCGAGTGTATACGAGTCCGATATGACCAGCGGAGGAGCGTCGACAATAATCGTCTCGAAATCATCCTTCATCCCATTTAAAATTTCAGCGATCCTTTTTGAACCGACCACTTCCGTCACGTTGGGGGGCACATTGCCCGCAGTGATCACGTCGATCTTTGAACCATTCATAGATTTGACGACATCAGCCGGTTTCATTTTGTTTCGGATGACATCGGACAGTCCCGGTTCTTTTTCGACTCCAAGCGCGGCATGAACCGCTGGGCGGCGAAGATCGGAGTCTATCAAGATGGTCTTCTGTCCGCTTAACGCGAGCGAGAGCGCCAGATTCACAGCAATGGTCGTCTTGCCATTACCCTGAGTCGGGCTTGTAATCAGGATCGTTTTCGCAGAATTATAGGCCTGAAAGAACTCAAGATTCGACTGCAAGAGTCGGAAACTTTCCGTCACAAGAGAGGTTGGGTGATTCAAAACATAGGTGGCGTTATTTCCGTTCTCGGACATTACCGAGAGGTAACCGATGACTGGGAAACTGAAAACCCGCTCAACATCGGACGTGGACTTGATCGTCCGGTCAAGGAATTCGATCAGGTAAGCTGCGCCGGTTGCCAGCACCAATCCCACCATGCCTGCCAACCCGATGATCAGGACTTTGCTTGTACCAACCGATGTGGTGGGCAGGTTCGCCGGTTCAACCACCCGAAGAATATTCAGCGCACCTTCCTGTGAGTTAGCAAGGAAACTGGCGTAATTTTCATACAACCCGTTCAGCTTGACAGTAAGGTCGGTGATCTCTTTTTCCACACTTGCTGTTTCACTGGAACTGTTCACTACAGTCAAACGGGTCTGTAACTCCTCGATTTTTTTCTTTGTATCATCGATCTGGGTTTCCAGACTGGAAAGTTGCTGTCGAATGAATTCCTGGCGCTGTCCGGTTTCCGATTCGTTCGTCGCCGGGCTTTGGAGGATTAATTGATTTGCCAGTTCATTCGCAATGATTTGCGCCCGCTGAGGGCTGGTATCCGTTACCGCAATTTCGATTAGTTGCGTATTGGGTACAACACGAACATTATAGGATGGAAGCCAGTCGATGCCGAGAGCTTCCATGGTTGCCGCCTGAATCGGTTCGCGCTTGGCTATGTCGGCATAAATTGTGGCAAGTTGAGCCGCGATATATATCTGCCCGGAATCCGGGTTTGGATTCGAGATTGTCGTCCCGATCATCAGAGTGGTCCGGGAAACATACAACTTGGGCTGGAATACCGTGGAAATGGCACTGGAAACCAAAGCGAGAATCGTGGTCACCGCCAGCAGACGCCACCACTTTATGATCGGTTTGATATAAGCGTTAATATCCATATTTTGAGAAGAGTAACGAAAAAGTTAAAAAAACAAAATTGCAGGCGCTCCTACGCCAGCCTCAATATTACTATAGAGAGGCGTAACCTGCCAGAAGGGATGTAACTGTGTTTATCAGCACCATGACGCTTTCAAAGGTGAAAGGTTACGAATTAAAACGATTACACGAAGTAACTTGTTCAGGTAACAACTAAACGCGGCTGGGGACACTCGCTTGGTATATTTCTATTAACTTTGAAACACTGTTCTTCCAATTATGCTCTTGTTGCACATATCTTAATCCAGCCCCTCCAACGGAGTTTTGAAGGGTTGGGCTATCGATGAGTTCCAAAACCTTGGCAGCAAAATCGTCCGCCGTATCGCCAACAAGGACTTCAACATCCCGTTCAGCCCCCAAAGAAGCCAGCGCCTTTGATGTTGTGACAACAGGCGTACTCGTTGCCATTGCCTCAAGAATTTTGTTTTGTATCCCCGCCCCATAAATGAGAGGTACAACTGCAACAGTGGATTTCCAAAGGAATGGACGGATATCATCAACTGTTCCGGTAACCTTTACAAGCGGATTGCCCCCAAGCGCCTTCACGTCGGCAGGCGGATCTTTCCCCACTACGAGCAGACGGGCTGTCGGACGGCGTTCCCAAATCTTGGGCATCACTTCCATGACCAGATACTTCACCATGGATACATTGGCATGATAGCTCATCTTGCCACTGAAAACGAGCGTTTCTGGTTCCCGCTGAACCGAAGGATTGGGCTGGAAATAATCCAAGTCCACGCCGTTTGGCAGGACGGTAACGGGAGCAGACTTTTTTCCGTTTGGGACCAGCTTCAACAAGGCGTTCTTATCCGCCTCAGATGTGATCAAAACATGGTCAAAGAGGCAGGTTAGACGCCCCTCTGCCCGTTCAGTCCTCGGTAATTCCAAACGGGTAACCAGTCTCCCAAACATACTTCGGCTATGACTGGATGCTTGTCGAAACAGGTGGCTGATCGAATCAACGCTATCCCAGATCATCGGCATGACAGGAAATTTCGACTTGAGGAACATTCCATACTGGGAACCGCGTAAATGTTCCACGTGGACAACATCGAATCTTTTTTTCGATCCTTCGTTGCCGAGCATCTCAACAAGCCGCCGCGCCATGCCTGGGTGCCAACTATACACTGTCTGAAGAGGCTGCCGACCGGGAAAGGCAGCCACCGAATTCAACAAGGAACGCCAAACCGGCATCTCCCAATAGTGGACTTCTATCCCGAATAACTTCAATGCTTCGACATCAGCCAGGTCCTGTTCGCCCGACCCCAGCGTAAAGACAACGACCTCATGCCCTACCGCTGAAAGATTAGCAATCAGATTGTAGGGGCGGGTTCGAATCAAATTAGGTACGTAGGGAACGATGTAGGCGATACGCATTGGAATTCTGACTATTGGCTGTGAAACTCCATCATTCAGCAAACATCGAGCGGATGTGGAAACGGTGGAGAAGAAGACGGGTCTGAAATCCAAGATGAGATTTGATCGTCTTGATCAACTTGGCTTTCGAGACGCCAAACATACGTCGATGCAGTGCCGCGGGAAACTCATCCACTTTATAGCCTTTAAGCATGGCTTTGACCATCAACTCAGTCTGCCCCAGAAAATCATCGGCGGTGAAGGAGATCCGGTCAACGACTTCGCGGCGATAGGCGCGGAACAATGCCGTGTAGGTGTGAATCTTCCAGCTGAGCAAAATGCGGTAAAGCAGGGACGAGCCGCGGCTGAGAAAGATGCGGAATGGGGGGACGCCAACCACCTCTCCATCAGGATGGTATGGTGAAGCGGTCACGATGGACACATCCCCGGTCAAGTGGGAAAGCATTGCCGGAATGGTCGAAAAATGATAGGTCCCATCGCTGTCGGTCGTCACAATCACGTCACCCGTAACTGCCTTAAATCCTGTCTTGAGCGCCGCGCCCAATCCGCGATTGATGCTGTGCTTCTCGAACTTCACCGTGATGGCGGGGTGCAACGACGCGCTGAATGAATTCTTCAAGGTGTTGTATGTGTTGTCCTTGCTTCCATCATCCACAAATACGACTTCGATCGAATCGACCTGCGCGCCATCCGGCAGGCGGGTACCGATCAGGCTTTGCAACACGGGAAAAAATTCGACCCGCAATTTGCCGATATTGTCTTCCTCGTTATAACAGGGAACAACTACAGATAATTTCATTTCACTGCACCTTCATGGTCTCTAAAATTTTGTCGCGCAACAGCAACACGAACCGCAAAGCATTGTATCCATCAGCAGCGGTCACTTGCGGCGTCTTGTTTTCAATCACACAATTAACGAAGTCCTGCAACTCCAGAAAAAGCGGCTCCATGGCAGGGACAACGATGCGCTCAATCAGGCTTTCCTGCCGATACTTAACACCGCTGTTCTTATGGTTCACATAATCGCCCAGGGTGCGGCGATGGACAGAGATATTTTTGTTCAACAGGTCTGCCTCAATGTATGCCTCCTTGGATGTGACATTAATTCCACGAACCTTTTGTTCGGTCACGCGCGAAGCTGTGAGCGAGACCAGCAATCCTGGATCGTACCTCAAGACCGCCAGTCCATGATCGATGGTATCGCTGAAAACGGATAGACCATAGGCGTCCATTGAGATGGGTTCCGCCTCAAACAGGTCAACCACTAGTCCGATGTCGTGAATCATCAGGTCCAGCACCACATCCACATCTACATTGCTGCCCTGAAATGGACTCAAGCGATTGAAATTCATCGCCAGAATGGTCATTCCCTCCAGAACCTTGCGAAGTTCGATGAACGTAGGATTGAACTTCTCGATATGCCCCACCTGAACGACCAGTTTCCTTTTCGACTCTGCCGCCTCTTTCAAAGCCCGGGCTTGTTCCAGCGTTTCTGTGAACGGTTTCTCCACCATGACATGGACGTTCCGATCGAGGCAACGCATGACGAGTTCATAGTGCTGAGGCGTAGGCGTGCATATGCTGACGGCATCCACATTCTCGATCAAGGAATCCACGTCCCTGAAATAGGAGACTTCATACTTGCGGGCGATCTCTTTGCCAAGGTCTCCATTTACATCACACACACCGACAAATTTAGCATGCCTCATATTGGAGAAGACGCGGCAGTGGTTCTGCCCCATCCTGCCGGTACCAATCACACCGATTCTGACTTGTTCCATATACTGCCATCCTCCATCACAAAACGGGCGGTTCGGGAACCACCGTTTCGCGGTCATCGCCCGAGTTTATAGAGATACCTTGGATATTCAAGGTTATACCGTTTCGGCAGGGTGGATAACGGGGCAAAGCGGTCGCCGAGATCCGCCTCCAAACGATATTCAGCTAAAAGAAAGGAAAGAAGCGTATCATTCTCCAGGGGATAGTTCATTAAGATGTACGCTGTATCTGCGTCCGGGCTCAGAACTGGCTTCAATAACATCCGCGTGTTAGGGTGGTTGAATGTATCCTCGCCAGGTCCGCGAATCAGATCCTCCATTGGCACCCAATGCACGGATGGAGAAAAGGCGTAACCGCTCTCCAATTGTCCCACCCAAGGAGCATACACGGGACCGTCGAGCGAGTTGAGATAACCAATCAGGTCCTGATATGCCTCCGGCGCCTTTGGTGAGACGACCACTGAGGCAGGGCTATAAAAGAATAAAGTGAAAGATAATCCGATTCCCAACAGGTACAAAGCCCACTGATTTGCAGGAGCGTACTTTTCGACCAAGGCATGCAATCCCAGCACACCGGTGAGGATGAACCAAACGCCCATTGTAATAAAAACGTTGTTGTTCGACCCGGGGTCAAGAGCACCCATGAATCCACTGAGCATGGCAAAGGGAAACATGAAATACCACACACTGACAGTTTTCAGTTTTTTGAACGCAAAATAAACGGAAGCAAATCCGCCCGCAGCAGCAAGGATCGGGTAATTCTTGATAATAAAACCAAGATACCGTTTAACCGCATCGACACTGAATTCGCTCCAATGGCTCGGAACGGTAAAGGTGTAGTAATGGAATTGCGGGCCAAATACTCCGGCAGGCATCGCGGCATACAGTCCCGGGCCCAGCAACGCAGCAAGGAGCCAGTACAACCATGAACTTTTTATCCCGTCACGCCAGGTCAGATACAACACGCCGCCGATTGCAAAGATGGCGCCATGCTGCTTGAACCAGAAGGAAACTACCAGGAACAACACACCAATTATATTGGTTACACGAGACCGATTCTGTTCAATGAGATAACAGCCAAACAGGACCGTGAACAATAGCCATGAGTCAGAGTGGGCATTGTCCAAGTATGTATCCATTACACGATAGGCAGCAGCAAACAACCCGACAGCAATGATCGCCCACCAATTGGAATTAGTCTGCTTTTTCACGGCAAGGAAGAGAACAATTCCGGCCCCCAGCATACCCAATATCGCAACCAGCCGAAGGGTGAACAGATTGGCGCCAAACAGCCAGGCAAATGGAACAGAAAAATAATAGTAAAGTGGAGCATATGCCAACGGTACAAAATCGGGAGAAGGCTCGACGTAAACCGGCTGGCCAGCCATGATTCGTTGAAGATGCTGGAGGACAGTCAGTTCCATGGCTTCCAGATTCAACGGGAAATCGATGTGGTTAAACCACAGAAAGACCATGAATACAATCCACCCCAGAGCATAGACAGCAAATACATTCAGGATGATCTTTGTCAGGGAAGCGTTGTTCCGCTTTAGCCCAAACATATAGATCGCTGAACATGCTACAGTCAGACTGAAAATTAACAGTTGATAAAGGACCATCTTATTGCCTGCAAAAAATCATTCCAGGTTCTACTCGACACGCTGGTACAGATCGTAGTCGCCAATCGTCGTCACCCATTCATACTGACCCCAAAGCTGGTCAACGGGATAAACATCCACCCACTTCGAGAATTCACCGGCAAGAATGTACTCCGGCTTCTCATCCTGCACGAAGGAATAATGGTTCTTGACCGGTTCCCCTCCAGCGTAAATCTGTTCGACTGCGACAGCCAGCAAAGCATTAGGCGGATAGTGATAATTGTGGTCAGTAAAGAAGCCCATTTCAGGGTCCCAAGTCTCGATCAAGGCATCCTGTGGAAGGTTCGCATCGAGATACGCCGCCATCTGCTCCGCGGACCGCGTACCGCCTCTGGCAATTTCCAGAACATTTTTTGCCATTGGCAATGCAATGATCAAAAACAGCCAGACGATGAGCGCCCAGCGGATGGCAGTCTTGCCCGAGAAGAAAGAGTTCCAAAAATCCCTGAGTGTACCGCTAAAATCGAACCGGAAACCGTTCGTCGCATCGTAAAACATGCGGGCGATGAAAATACTCGCCACCGCCAACCCTAGAAATGCATAGCGGATCCAGCCAATGGAAGCGATGACGAACCACACCAGGTTCAACATCATCAGCAGGTAGAGAACACTCCACTTTTGACCTTCGCCGTTGCGCGGGCGCGAGACCATAAAGCCATAGACCACTGCCGGAATGAGCGCCCATAGATACACAGATCGGGATAATAATGCGCGGACATTTCGAACGATCTGCGCCGGATCGAAGCTGAACGCGGCGCCTTCAGCGGACTCGCGCAGGAGGGCAAAATTCTCGATAGCCGTGGCGGGACCCATGAATTGGAGCGTGATTCCCTGCCAGAGGGCAAAACTTCCGGCGGCGACGATGCCCGGAATCAGAAAATTTTTATGGGAGGCAGTTTTGTAATAGAAAATATCAAGCCCCCACGAAAGGATCAACGCAGGCGCGAGGAACAGCAAATATTGATACTTGGTAATCATCGCCAGCCCGAAGAGCAGTCCGACGAGGGTCAGTTTCTTCCAACCATTGTTGCCCCAGTTCGTGAACCATAACATCAGTCCAAGGATGAGGAAGAACAAACCCGGCACCTCCCCAAGGATCTGCCGCCCGTAGTTCAGGAATAGAATACTCCTCGAGGAAACCAGTAATGCCGTAGCGACCAGCGCCAGCGTGCCATTGGAGATGTCTTTGACCAATTTATAGAAAACGTAGACTGCCGCGACCATGTACAGTCCCACAACGATGCGCGCCTGAAACAGACCGATACCAAATAACTTGAACATTCCCGCAATCGGCAACATAACTGTAGGGCCGACACCGATGGTCGGACCGTAATAACGAAAACCGTCACTGCTGTAATCGGCATAGACGCCGTATTTGACCAGTGTCTTCGGCACGTGCAGGTGCGACCCTTCATCGAACCAAGGTTCCGGGAAACTTGCCAGGTTGAAGAATACGAAGAACCAGATCAATAACGCGAGCGTGATCCAGGTGAGGATCTTTTGATGTTGAGTCATAAATCTGCTGAATTTTCCCAGTGTATTGTCCATAAAATTCTCTCTCCGAAGAAGCGGCGGTGATAAATGTCCGGCTATGCGTAGTCTGCTTTGACCGTGTGTGCTTGTGTGCTCACGATGACCTGCACATATTCCACATTGCCAAGGACGAGACGGGCTGAATGAGGAGTTGTTACACCGTCCACGCTCAGGGCGCTGATGGCTTTGTCGGTGTGGGCGGCGGGGATGAGAACTGTCAGTGTAGAGTCTGCCTCATGGCGCGGAATCAGGCTGAGGGTCAGGCTGGAAGCGTTCGCGTCCCAGGTCACGTCTTTGAAATCTGCCTCGTGCCTGCGTTCGGTAAATTCCAGCCATTCCTGCGCCGACCAGATCGGCACCCCCAATTCCGCCGCATATGCCAGTGAGCCGTCCAAAAAGACAGTTGCCTTTTCCGCCGGATCGCCGCCCAACTGGAAGGGGTCGATGTGGAACTGCCCGCCGAGCGCTGAGAAATCACTCTGCTTGACGGAGCGGTTCAGCAGGTCTTTGACGACTTCCACTGCCTCCTGCGCCGAGAGTTGGGGCCAGCCGCCCCACCCCGGCACATCCATCGGGATGAGGTGTTCATCGGCAAAATGGGTGTGTTGCTGGTACAAATTAAGGATGCGCCCCTGTTCGTCGATGAAGCGCATCGGGCGTCCGCTTCCAATCAGGTGACCGTTGGGCCATTCGCCGTTCGGCTTTTGCAGGGACGGACCGACATGATAATAATCAAAATTCATGCGGATACCGTAGGATGCTTGAAGGCGCGCAGTTTCCATCCAGCCCGTCCACAGGACCCGGTGGGTGCGGACGGTTTCAGAGACCGGTCCATAGCCTCTGCCGGTAAATTCCTTCCAGTAAACCAACCATTGCTCCAACCCGGCGTCGGCGTAGGGATGCAGGGCGATGTCATGCCCGCGCGCCCGCCAACCCTCAACCACAAATGGGGTCGGCGAGCCAAATTCCTCCCCCAGCACAGTTGAGACCACCGGTACATGATCGGTCAGCCAGAAGCGCGTCACGCGCACGGCGCGTCCCACATCGCTCACGATCTGCGGCGAGTAATATACCGTCATGTGACCGCCATATTTCTCCACGATCTCCAGCGCCTGTTCGATGAACGGCTGGGGGTTGCTGTGTGAGTCGCCTGTTGCAATCAGCACACTCTTTTTATCTTCGGGGAAGTACCACAAGCGTGGCAACGGTCGTTTGCCCCGGCTGAGTTGCGAAAGAAGATTGACAAATAGACGCTGCTGCTCGTCCGCCTGCGGAATTTCAATCCGTTCAAGATCAATCCAACCCTTGAACATGTCCACAGTGCGGACGCCGTTCAACCCGTCCACATCCTGGTTGGCAAGCTCAGGATTTCCTTGACGCATGAGTGCAATGCTCTTCGCCAGATCGAACGCGAAGGCGACGGTCATGCCAGCGCCGAATTCGTTCAGCGCCGCCGCGGGGTATTCGCTTGCCGTGTCACGGTCTGTGTACAACCATGCGACTGTCTGCGCCCCAGCCAGCTGATACAGGTCCGCTGCGCCATGAAATTGCAGAGTGGACGGGTCGATGCCTTCGCCCGCCGGATGACTCGATTCGGTCTTGATATATCCCTCGGACAGAGTCCCATCGCTTCTTTCCCAGCCGAAAATTGGTGCGAGACGAGAATCCGGTCTCATGCCGACAAATCGTCCGCCGCGCGCTACGAAGGCTTCAAACATTTCCGCCTGTGCCGCGCTTAACGGTGTTTCCGCCAGGATGGCGATGTCGTATTTTTCCAGCGACCCAGCCTGAACGGTGGAAAGATCCGTTATGTGGAAGCAGTTGATTCCCTCGGCGCGGAGGATCTCTCCGAGGTAGAGTCCGAATGGGTTCGGGGAATCCCCATTTACGATCAGCAGGATCGGGACGGAACCATCCAAAGGTTCCGTCAGCAGGTTCTCCACATATGGCGAACCTTCGACCGGGTATTCTCCCTGCGCCGAGCGAAAGACGCCATAGCCCAACGCGCCGGGTACGACAATTGCTGTGCCAACCCCCGCCAGTTTGAGAAAATCTCTTCGACTCAACGGTCTTTTTTTCATGGGTTTTTGAAGATCGGTTCGCCGACCAGTTCCTTGAGATAGTTTTTGAACGCGTCCAGCATGGAGGTGAAAGCTGGGTTGTCCGCCAGGCTGTTTGTTTCCTCCGGGTCGGTGCGCCAGTTGTACAGTTCGTCGCCAAATTCCTCGTGGACAATGTATTGCATTTCATCCCCAACCACGGATTTCATTTCGCCATAGGTTGTGGGGTTTTGTTCTGCTGCGCCGGAAAATTGCGCCACTTCCGAGATCGGGTCTGGCCAGTCTGCCGGGACATCATCGCTGAAGATCAACTGTGTGAGGGGTGGTCCAGGGAACGGGTCTGTTTGAGCATCGATCAAAGAAAGAATCGTGGACGGAAGCCCGGTGGTGGTCACCGGCGCGTCGATTTGTTTACCTGCGGGAATTCCTGCGCCCCATACGATCAACGGGACATGAATCTCCTGTCGATACAACGATGCACTGTGCTGGAGCAATCCATGTTCACCCAGCGATTCGCCGTGATCGGAGGTGATGATGACGATGGTATTGTCCAATTCGCCGCGCCGGTCAAGCTCGTCGAAAAGCACTTTGATCCGGTCATCCACGTAGGAGATGGCGCCATCGTAAGCATCGATCTCGCTTTGCAGCTGCCCGGGAGTCAATTCGGGATGATAGCGATCCACGAAACCGTTGATCAGCCCGCCAGGATTGGAAACGGAGGCGTATTTGCTTCGATACGGTTCCGGCGGTGTGTAAGGATCGTGCACGTCGAAATAATTGATGAAGACGAAGAATGGTTTGTCGGCATCGCCGTCCACCCAGTCGAGAACCGAGCGATTGATATCTTCGGCGTATCTTCGCGTGGGCACACCTTCGTAATTCAATGCCTTGCGCAATCCGTAATAATCGAAGATAAACCCATATAACGATGAATTGAGGAAATTATCCAAAACAGAGTGACCGTTGTCTTCGAAACGCAGGAATCCGCGTCCAAATCCCTGCCTGCGCGTGAAGAAAAGTGTATTGGCTGAGAACGCGCCCGTGCGGTAGCCCTTGAATTGAAGCGCTTCGCCAATCGTGGGGAATCGGTCATCGAGAGGCAGGGTCTCCGCCTGGTGTTCGTAGGTGTAGCGCCCGGTCAGCATGGAGGCATGGGAGGGCTGAGTCCATGAGGAGGGTGAAATCGCATTATCAAAGCGGACGCCCTCGGAGGCGAGGCTGTCGATGAACGGACTGGTATCCCGTTCGTAGCCATACGCGGAAAGATGATCCGCGCGCAGGGTATCCACCACAATCACGATGATATTTGGCGTGTCTGCTGGAGGTTCGGGAAGATTCGCCGTTGCCCGCTTTTCACGAATCCATCCACCGCCCTGAATTGCCACAAACACCCCCAAGGCGACTCCCGCCAGCCACGGAGTCGCTCGCCGGAAAAAATTTGTCCACTTTGCGTCGAAACGGACCGCGTAATAGACCAACTGCACACTGAAGCCGACCGTCAGCGCCAGCAACGGCAACAGGGATACCCTCCCAAACAAAAGGATGAACGCCCAGTCAAAAACCATCAGGAAGATGAGGGAAAACCAGGCAATCCTTTTTGCCAGCAATCTGGGAAGAACAAGGCCAAGTAATGCCAGGAAAAAGCTCGCGAATAGGAACAGGGTCAGGTCCACGAACGGCGCGATCCATAGAGTCTCGACCCAAAAGGCGCGGTTATACAGCCTCCAATTCAGCCATTCCACCCGGCGCAACAAAAACAAGCCCAAGCCCTCGACAAGGCCGGTCAGCAACCCCATCCCGGCGGCAACCGCGAGGATGTCTTTTTGGAGGGTCTTCGAGTTGTCAATTGTTTTTTTCATCAGCCCATCCAAATCATTACGGATTCGACCCGGACCAGGTCATGCCTATTTTTTCCAATGCGTCGAGGTAGTAATTCCTCAGGTCTTCAAGAACGGTTGCATTTTCGCTTTCTTCAGCAACGTTGTTCAATTGATCCGGGTCATTCTCCATGTCATATAATTCAACGCCTAATTTCGAGTGTTCGATATACTGCCATTCGGGCGAGATGACCGAGAACATATCCCCGGAAATGGCGAGGTGGTTGGGATTCACCCAACTGGACTGCGCCATTTCAGCAATCGGGTCAGGAAATTTGACCGCCGAGGATGGGTCACGCCACAGTTCCGCCAGCGATGGGCCAGGGAACTGGGATTGTTCCGGTTCTCCCAACAGATCCAGGATGGTGGCAGGTAACGCCACGTTGGAGACGGGCGTATCAATCCGCAGGTTTTGTGGCACAGAGCCTGGACGCCAGATGATCATTGGCACGTGTATGACCGGCTTGTACAACGAGTTATGATGTTCCCAAAGACCGTGTTCGCCGAATAATTCGCCATGATCGGAGGTAATCATCACAATCGTGTTATCCAGTACGCCGCGCGCATCCAGTTCCTTCAACAACCAATCGATCTGCTGATCGGTGTAGTAAATGCCGCCGTCGTAGGCGTCGACCTCGCCCTGGACCTGTTCAGGGGTCTTGGGGTTATAAATATCGGCCGTCGTCCAGTCTGTGTTGACCAGTCCGCCTGGGTTCTCGAATTCGGAGAAGCGCGCCCGTTCTGGGGAGATATACGGCGCATGGACATCATAATAGTTGATGAAGACGAAGAATGGTTTGTGGTTGTCCTGATCGATCCAGTCCAGAGCAGATTGGTTGACGCTTGGCGCCCAGCGGCGGTCGATGGAAAATTCCATATTAAGAACCTTATGAAGGGCATAATATTCCAAAAAGCGACCATACAAGGAACTGACTGCCAATTGGGGGAGAGTCTGGTAATAATCTTCAAAATGGACAAAACCGCGCGCAAAGCCCCAACGTTTGGTGACGGTCTCAAAATTTCCGTTGAAGGCACCGGTGCGGTAGCCGCGTGCGGTTAACGCTTCGGCAATGGTGGGATAGGTCTCATCGAGGTCGCGTCCGCCATCCGCCTTGTGTTCGTAGGGCCAGCGACCGGTAAAGAGCGAAGCGTGGGCGGTCAATGTCCACGAGGAGGTGGCGTAAGCGTTCTCAAACATCACCCCCTCCGAGGCAATGCGCTTCATCGTCGGGTCGGTTTCACGTTCATACCCCTGAAGCGACATGTGGTCGGCGCGCAGGGTATCCACAACAATCAACAGCACGTTCGGGGAATCCACCTTCGCCTCAGGCAGGTTGCCAACTGCGACGCGTTCCTGAATCCAAAAACCGCCTTGAATGATGACCAGCAAAGCGACTGTCACGCCTGCAAGCACTTTGAACGACCTCTGAATAAATGGAACGAAGCGTTTCTCCCGCTCATAAATGACCATCGAAACCTGATAAGCAATGCCCGCCGCGAGAACACCGGTGGCAACCGGTGAAAGTCTGCCCGAAAGATAGATGATGAGCCAATCAAAAAACAAAAGAAAACAAAACACGAAATAAACAATCCGCTTCGCGAATTTCTGCGGCGGAAATTGTCCAGCGACTGCCAGGAAGAGCCCCGCGAGAAGGAAGAATAATGCGTCGAAAATCGGTGCGACCCACAATACCTGCCAATCCGAACCGAGATAGGTGATTTGTCCCTTCAGGGCGTCATAGCGTTGCAGAGCATAAAGCAAAACGCCCTCCACCAACCCGGCGACCAGACCAAACCAGAGCGCCATTTGAAGGATCTCGAGCGCAAACTTTTTGTCGAATCTTTTCATGAATGCTACCCTTATCAAATCGTAGGTCACGCTTGCGGCGTGACCTTCATCCGTTCTAAATATATCCCAGCCCGCTCAAGCGCTCCCGAAGCATGGCTTGTTCATCCTCGGTCAAGCCGGAGGAGTTATTCAACTCCATACCCGCCACCCAGGATTTGCCCTCTGCCGCGGAGGGTAATGGATACCCGGCAAGTTCAAGTATCGTCGGCGTGAGGTCGAGGGTGGAGCCGTCTTGATACCCTGTAATTGGGTTATTCGAAGCAACCAGCACAAAACAACTCTCGCCGACTATAACCAGTGCTGTATCATCGCTCAGGTAGTGGAGCGTTTCACCGAGACCGAGGTCAAAATCGAGGTAAGGGTCGGTGGAGTCGCCCTCGGCTGAGAAAGAGGCGGAGTATTGGCAACAATCCCACGCCCCTGATGCAAGCTTTGCCTGTAATGCGGCGAAATCATCGAACACTGCGAATTCCTTGCCTGCCTGAATGAGAAACTCGCCCAATGTCAATGTATGTGACTCATGGCGCGCCAGAATATTCCATTCGCGTGGATTGCCCTCCAACTCGCCGAAACAACCCATGTCCATCAGGCGGCACAGATTTTCCAGCCGCTCATCGCCAAATAACTTTGTCCGTTTCGCACCATTCAAATCAAAGACCAGAATTTTCATGACAGCAAATCGCTCCCTTCCATCGCGGCAATTTTCGCCACACCGAACACATTGAGAATCGTTGGCGCAAGGTCAACAAGCCCCGGCGCATCTGCGCGGAATTTTTTATTCATGAACAAAACCCCCGAAGCCAGCGCGGGGTCAATGACGTGATCGCCGCCCCAGCGCTTCGTATTATCGACGAACAGACCCTGGGGGACTCCACCAAGCGGCGTATCCCACGAAACGCGATAGCCCTCGGAAAAATTGACGATGAGGTCGGGCGCCTCGCCCGCATATGGACCCTGATAGACCGCTTCGCGTCGAACTACACTGCGAACTGCCACCGTACCGCGGTCGGAATCTACCAGACCGGTCAATCCGCTTACGATCCCCTCCCGCACCTTTTCCGCATCCTCATCACCGACGATGCCATTCGCTTCGCGTCCCTTCATATTGAGGAAGATGCCGCCCAAACCAAGTGTAAAAGCCTGGGTTCTATCCCAGTCCACGTTCTGGAAAAAGTCGCCGCTTTCACCGGGCTTGAAACCGGGCTTCAAGGCGAGGAAGCCATTATCATGCAGCCACGTGTTGAGATTCAAGCCGCGCTGGAAGGAGTTCATCCCATGATCGCTTAGGACGACGAATAACGTGTCCGCATCGGCATGTCTCATCGCTTCGCCGACGATCTCGTCACATTCGCGGTAGTGCTCTTCGATGACCCTGGCATACCGTGAGACATCTTCGCCTTTGTTGGCAGGATGATTGGGTTCGGTGAATCGCCAGAACATGTGCGCCAGCCGGTCCGGGGTATCGAACAGGCAGAAGAAGAATCCCTTTTCGAGCCTGCCCAGTTCGAACTCCATCATCTTGCGGCGTTCGCGCAGGACAATACGGCATTGGTCGAGATACGCGGCTTCATCAAAGCGTTCATTGTTCAACCCATCATGGTCTTCCGCCATGCCCGCCGTGTAATAACGCCCAATCTTCATCGCCAGGTCATGGGCATATTCCTGCGGCGAACTGATTGGGAACAACGGCTCTTCCGTTTCAAAGTTGACCGGTGAGGCGTACAATTCAAAATCAGGCTCGAGCTGCCGCAAGTTAAAGCGCACGATTCCGGAGACAGACTGCATCATACCCACCTTGAACTTCACTTTGAGCCACTTGCTCCATCTACCCAATTGCACTTCCAGCTTTTCGGGCTGTCCCTGCGAGCTGATGACGATCTTGTTCTCGGTCTTCTGTACCTCGATATGGATATCGAACTTGTGATCGGACCTGGTCTTCGGGTCGCGCGGACCGATGACATGCGTGGAAACCTTCCCATCCTTCACATTGACATTGACCACCTTCTCGCTGGACTCGACATGCAGACCAGTGCGCGTCGTATAGAATGCAGAGGTGCCAAATCCACCGCGCAGGTCAGGGACGCCGACCCCGGAAAGCATCCGCCCTTTGACCTTGTCCGGCGGGTACGCGCACGGGATGCGCAGGATGGTGGATTCAATATCCCTGGCTGAGAGCAGGTCCCAGAACGGGGTGCCACGGCGCATGTTGACGACCTTGGGCAGGACAAAGGCATTCTTCTGCTCGTAGCGGCTCAATGCCATCAACGGCAGATAGGTTTTTGTGTCCCGAGTCAGAAAATCGAAAATGCCGTGCCCACCGGGATTGGTGCCGGTTGAAAAGGTGGACCAAGCCACAGGCGTCTGAGCTGAGGCGGTCGTCTTCAAACGCGAATATCCGCCCTGCTCACGCAATTTCATCAAATTGGGGAGTTCACCACGAGACATCATGGTTTCGGCGATCTTCGGTTCGAAACCATCCAGCCCGATGACAATGACTTTTTTCATCTGTTATGAAGGTCTACTTCTCTGTCTGTTCTTCGACAGGCTCTTCCACATCCAGATCGGGCGGCAATTCTTCGGGCAGACCTCGCATTTTGCGATAAGTCGTTTTGAAGAATTTAACGATAACCCGCCAGAACATCAGGAAGAAACCGGCAATCGCGGCCAGGACGGACGCCAAGGGCATCAGGGTTTCCGGACCCAAATAGCCGCGTCCATTAATGGGATCTGAAAGTCCCATCAGGGTCAATAATCTGGATAATCGAAACGGTGAATTCATTTGTCTGTTCCTTTCTTTGTAAGCAATTGCCGACTTATTTTCTTTCGCGATAGAGTTCCTTGTCCACCACGCCAGCCATAACCTGAACATCCATGCCGCCGCCTAGAAATTCATTGATCTTTTGCAGCGATTCGGTTGGGTCGGCAATCATCGTATTGTAGTTTACATACAACACTTCGATGTTGGGCTGCCTGACCAGCCAGCCTCGCACCTGCTTCAGATGTTCCTCGTATACCTTCGCCATCTTGTCGTCAGGGATATTATCATCCTCCCTGCCAAGCCGCCCAAGCATTTTTTTCTGTGAGGACAGGATCTCATTCAGGTCACGCCGCATAAAGATGACCTTGTACTTGTACTCCGAGGGCAGATATGTGATCAAGCCGGTGACGATCTTTACCACCTTGCCCACTGCCTCCGGAAGCCAGGCAAGGTCGCCGTCCTTCATTTGTTTGACGCGCTCGAACTCGTAATACCCTTTGGGGTTGTTGGCATCCGCCTCGCGCAGGTTGTCGGTCAAAATTGGCAGACCACCCGCCTCCAGCATCTTCATCATCATGGATGTGCCGGAACGCGGCAAACCGGATACTACAATAACTGTTTTTGAATCCATTATTTCTCCTGTAGAATAATCTCCGATGCTTCACGCGCATGGCGGCTCACCGACTCGCCGTTCGTCAAAGCGGGATAGATTTGGGATGTAGTTGCCAGATATAAATTCGCGACAGGGGTCTTGACCGCCGGGATGGAATTTGTCTCATTTAACCCATGCAACGGCTCGACGTATCGCTCGCGGTGGATGAGAAAATAGCGGATCGACTTCGGATCGAAAGCTGGAAACATCGCCTGGAGATTTTCCAACCAAATGGCTTTGATCTCATCATCCGTCTTCTGCTGCCACGAACTGCCCGGAGCCGTGTATTTGGGCAGATATACCAGATGATAGCCACCGACATACTTGGGATCGATGTAAGCGGTTGTCTCAATGACGCCCGTGAACGGGAATCGGTCATCGGTAATGTTCAAGGTCCAATTCCCGCTAAGCGGGCGGTCCAGTACGAGAAGCGGTGCAATAATTCCCAGATAATCCTGCTTGCTTAAGTACTCCCGATATTTCTGGTCAGCCGAGGGAATCAACCGCTGGAAGATGGGCGCCTGCATCGTGCAAACCACCTTGTCATAGTTCGCAACTTCGCCATTTGTCAGGCGAACTCCGGTCGCTTTGCCGTTCTCAATGACAATTTCCTTGATCGGGGTCTTGAGGAGCACCTCCCCACCGTTCGCCTTGATCTTTTCAGTCATGGCTTTGATGAGGGTGATGTACCCGCCGATCAGGTGCCCCGCCATCTCCTTCTGATTTGCACCCTCACGCGTGGATTTCATGCGCACGAGCCGCGACCAGATCCACGTGGCCGGAACATTATCAAAGCCACCGTCGAATTTGGCTTTGAGCATCGGGCGCCAAATGTTATGGAAGGTCCCCGGACCACTCCATTTCAACAGCCAAGATTGCACACTGATCGATTCGAGGCTTTTCCAATCCCTGACAAATTGCGCGGCAAGCACGGTAAGACCGAGGCGAAAGCGGTCGATCCAGCCGAGGGGCGGGAACTTCAAGAACTCGATGATGTTATTCATCGGATGGATCGCGCCTTTGTAATAGAAACCGGTCTTGGTCTCTTTGAAACGCAATTGGTCATGAATACCCAGTTCTTTGCACAAGTCGCTCAAGTGGCGGTCACTGGAAAGTATGGCGTGATAAAAGCGGTCCACTTCTGTGCCATCTTCGAGGACAATGGGACCCGCCAATCCGCCCAACACCGGCGAGGCTTCGTAGATTGTGACCTTGACACCCTGCTTCGAGAGGAAGTATCCCAGGCTGATGCCCATGATCCCACCGCCAATGATGCCGACTTTTTGATCTGATGTTTTATCCATGATGTTTTTTCCACTTACTAATGAACAGATAATTGAATTTGACCCAAAATATTCGCAATCTTTTCTCCGGCAGTCCCATCGCCAAATATTGGTGGCTGTTCCGCGGGAGGTGTGAAGGTCTTCCATGCGCTCAAAATGCAATCCACATCCACGCCAACGAGTTTGTTCCACCCCACCTGCACAGTTTCCGTCCATTCGGTTTCATCGCGCAAGGTGAGGCAGGGCTTGCTCCAAAAATAGGCTTCGCGCTGCACGCCGCCCGAATCCGTAGCGATTATACGGGCATTCTCTTCCAGTACCATCATGTCGTAGTAGCCCACTGGTTCTATCTGGCGGACATTATCGCCAAATTGCACATCCAGTTTTTGGAGCGCGCCACGCGTCCGCGGGTGAACGGGGAAAATCACTGTTTCGCCGACATTACTCAAGGCTGTGACAATGTTCGACAAACGGGCGAGATCGTCGGTATTGGCGGCGCGGTGGACAGTGACCAAGCTATATTTGCCGGGATCAAGCTCCAGTTTGGAAAGGACTGTGGACTTCTGTCGGGCAAGCGGACGGTTAGCAAGGTTGGCGTCCAGCATCACATCCCCCACCCAAAAGACGTTCTTCGTGATGCCTTCCCTGGCAAGTTGATCGACCGCAGCCTGACTCACGCAAAAGTATGCTGAAGAGAGTTGATCCGCGACAAGGCGATTGATCTCTTCAGGCATGCGGCGGTCGAAACTGCGCTCACCCGCTTCGATATGAACGGTTGGGATATGCAGTTTGCTCGCGACTAGCGCGCCCGCCAGGGTGGAATTGGTATCGCCGCGGATAATCACAGCATCGGGTTTTTCCTTCAAAACCAGTTCTTCAAAACGGACGAGAATCTCAGCGGTCTGAGCTGCATGGGTGCCGGAACCGACTTCGAGGTTGTAGTCGGGCGCAGGGATTCCAAGTTCGTCGAAGAAGGTCTGCGACATCAAATAGTCGTAATGTTGACCGGTGTGGACGAGGATTTCCTGATGGTTCTTTCGCAGGGCGCGGCTGACCGGCGTTGCCTGAATAAACTCCGGGCGTGCGCCCACAACAGAGATAAATTTCATTCTAAGATTCCTACAGTAGTGTTACGTCACACCTGCACCCACCACAGGTGCGGTGTTACGAGGAGGATGACACTTGCACCTGACGCAAGTGCAGGTGAGTCCGATAAAACAATCTGAGTACAGTCTTTGAAATTGCTTTGCGGCGCTACAAGGCCGCTCGCAACGACAGGTTAAATAATTTCCTTTAAGAAGCTTTCACCGATGGGCTGGGGTTCCAACGAGAAGATTTCGGCCATTGTCCCGGCAATGTCGGCAAGGCTGCCACGATCACCCAGATTCACGCCGTGTTTGATATGCGGACCAAACACCAACAGTGGAACGTATTCGCGCGAATGATCGGTGCCAGGTGTGGTGGGATCCACGCCGTGATCGCCGGTGACAATGACCATGTCACCGGGCTTGAGCCGTTTTTCGATCTCAGGGATGTAGCTGTCAAACTGTTCGAGGGCATCTGCATACCCGCGCGGGTCGTTGCGGTGGCCATAGATCATGTCGAATTCGATCAGGTTAATGAACATCAAACCTTCAAAATCCTCTTCGAGCAATTTGAGCGTGACATCGAGGCTTTCCACATTGGTCAGGACATGATTCTTTTTCGTGATACCCTGATGATTGAAAATATCGTCGATCTTGCCGACCGAGTAGACATCCTTCCCGGCTGCCACCAGCTTTTGCATCATGGTGGGATATTCGGGGTCGCGCGGATAGTCTCTGCGGTGGTGGGTGCGCTTGAAATTCTCCGGCTTGTCTCCCAAAAACGGGCGAGCAATCACACGACCGACGCCATGCTCCCCCACTAGGACGCTACGCGCCTTCAGGCACATATCGTACAACTCTTCGAGCGGAATCACTTCTTCATGCGCCGCGATCTGAAAGACACTGTCGGCGGAGGTGTAGACGATAGGTTTGCCCGTCTGCATGTGTTCGACGCCGAGTTCAACGAGAATCTCCGTGCCGGAAGCAGGCTTGTTGCCGAGCACATCGCGTCCGGTCGCTTTTCGGAACGAATCAAGCACATCGGCTGGGAAACCGTTTGGGTAAGTCGGGAAAGCCACCGGCAGATAGATGCCCATCATCTCCCAGTGACCGATAACTGTGTCCTTGCCCGCCGATTTCGGTTGAAACCTGCCAAAGGCGCCGCGCGCATTTTTATTTTCGGGCACGCCAAGGATCGGAGTGATGTTGCCCAACCCCAGTTCGTACATGTGTGGGGTCTTCAACCCGCCGATGGCGCGCGCCACATTGCCAAGTGAGTTGCTGCCCACATCACCGTATGCCGCCGCATCGGGCGCTTCACCGGCACCAACACCATCCAAAACAATAACAATAACGCGATTGATCTTTTTCATGCCAACTCCCTATACAGTTACCAGTTTATAACGACCTTTGGTCAATCGTTCTGCGACATCCAATAAAGCCAGACCAGCAAACGGGATCAAAACCGCGTCCACGGGAAGCCGGTAGCGGATCAATGTCCATGTGAGGATATGCACGCCGGAATACACCAGAGCAAAAAGCATCATCAATCCCTGCGGTGAAAACACCAGGTTCCAGAATCCACGGTTCTTTCTGATCGTCAGGAACAATCCATACAGCATGAACGGCAGAAAGACCCCGAAACTGCCGATGCGCGAGATATTGCTCAACATGCTGGATTCGGACGAGTACCAGAACATGAAATAAGGGGGGATGCGACTCAGTGACAACAGGACATAACGCATCGGATCGTCAATCACGAACTGGATACCGCGTTTGAGCAGTTCCTGGTCTAATGCCGCTTCGTCCAAATGCCGAACCTCTTCAGGGATCATCGTCTGATATTCGGGAGTCGAAAGGATGGGGATGAACTTCGTCCCGTAGATGGGGTTATTCCCCCAGAAGAAGGCATAGCCCGAATTGGTGTTGAGCAGGACAAATCTTCCAAAGCGGGAATAATTGTAGAGCGTAACCGGCAGGATAAGGGCAGCAACTACGACGATTGAAAGGATTGTCGAAAACAGAGGCACGCGTCGGCCGAGTCGGAAACGGGCGATCCAGATCCAGATAAAAAAGAACGGGATTAAGAGTAAAAAGACCTGTCTCAATAAAAGTGTGATTGCAAGGGAAAGTCCCAAGGCAAGACCGAGTTTGACATCCAGTTTGGTGTTAGTGCTTTCGGAAAGCCGGATTCCAATCCACAGAGTGAGCAGGATGGCGGTGATGTAGAACGGTTCGGTCATGAGCGCCGCGCCGTAATAGAAGAAGTAAACGTACACTGCTGTGATTGCGGCAGCAACAAGACCGATGTTCCTGGAGAAAAGCTTTTCGCCAAGATGATAGGTGATGTAGGGATGGAGAATGCCGACGATGATGGCTTGCAAAATCCGTGCGACGAGGGGATGCGGGCCAAAGAGGAAATAGACAAATACCAGATAAAGTGTGTAGAGAAAACTCCAGTGCGCGGTCGGGGCATCCGCAGGGGTGATGGGCCACCACAATTCGCCAAAAGAAAAGCCGTGACCGCCGAGCACACGCAGCGCCAGGTTGTGATACGAGACCTGGTCGAAGACGCCCGGCAATTCAACGACGGTATCGCCCATCGCAAAAGCGACTGCCACTCGGAGCAACACAGATATTAAAATGATCAGTGGAAGAGGGCGCCGCCCAACCTGACTCCAGATCCTCTGAATTGAATTCCTGCTCATTGCATCACTCATAAATCGGTCTCATTGCATCCAATACAACCTGCCAATCGTACTTTGTTTCCGCTAAATGCCTTCCATTCTTTGAGAGTTTTTCCTGCAATGAAATATCTTCCAGTAAATTACTGACCCGATTCGCAAAATCCTCTGCCGTATCCGCAACCAACACATCCTTTTCCAGCTCGGCATGAATGCCCTCCAAGCCAATGGTTGTCGTGACGACGGGCATGGCATAGGCAAACGCTTCCAAAATGCGGACACGCATCCCGCCGCCCGCCCGGACCGGCACCACCATCAAAGCACTTTGCTCCAGATAGGGAACCAGTTCGGGGACGTAGCCGGTCACTTTAACGGCATCCGGCTCGCGCGCGGCCAGATCGAGAAAATCCTGCGGCGGATTCTTGCCGATGATGGTCAGCGTTGCCTCCGGTACGCGCTTGCGGATCAACGGAAACACCTCATTGAAGAACCAACGGATGCCATCAGCATTGGGCGGATAGTGCAAGGTCCCCAGCGTGACGATGTTTCTGGAGCCCGCCTTGCGCTTCACCGGTTGAAGTTTCTGCGTATCCACTGCAATGGGCACCACCGTGATTGGGGCAACGCGGTCGCCTTGCTTTATCTTTGAAAAGTGCAACGCTTCTTGCAACCCAACACGGTCCACATCGGTGACCGCCAGTACGTGATCAACCGTTTTCAGCAATTCGCCTTCGTAGCGCTTCACCCGTCTGGCTTCCACGCCAAGGACCGGCTTCAGAAACCAGCGCGCATTCTCTTGCATCCTTTCCACGATGGACCAGACCGCGTTGTGAGCATCGAAGATAACTTTCGGTTTTTTATCGGGAAAGGCGGATGCCCCCCTGATTGCGAACTGCACCATGGTCAACTGGTCGGCATGGATAAATTGGAAATCGCCTTCCTTGACCAGCTTGTTGACAAGCTCCTGCATTGGGCGCAAATCGTCCCTTTCGATCAGGAATGGACGAGTTGTCAGATAACTTCGGATCATGTAGCCAATATCCGCTATTCGAGACCGACGGATCGGCACCACGTGGACGGAGTCACAGATTTTCTCCAAAGCAGAAATATGTGACACTTCTTCTGGACGAACAAATGAGACCAAAGTTACAGAATGCCCCTGTCCTATTAATGCTCTTAATACATGATAGGTCTTGACTTTGGGTCCTGCATCGGGAGGAAAAGGTACGATCTGGGTGAGGAAAAGGATTTTCATGGCGGGTTTAAAATTTTGCCACAGAGAACGCAGAGACTCTGAGAAAACTCAAGGGACTCTGTGAGCCCTGTGGCTGGAAAGGTTGTTGGACAACTTTACTTCAGGTTAAGGCATAGCGCCATTACATCGATATTGGAGCGCAGCTCCTTCTTTGCCTGGTCATTGCGGCTGGGGATCAGAAAACCGATGCACCAAATCAGCAATTTCAACAGGCTCATCACGAAGAACATTGCCCGCAGGAGAAGCGTGCTAAAAAAACCGTAGTTCTTTTTATAGAACATCATCTTGCCGCGATAGACCATCTTGCGCCGCTTCCAGCGATCCATGCTCCGCCCGCCGAAGTGGATGATGGAGGAGTTTGGTAGAAAGACTACCTTCCAGCCCGCCTTGTTCAAACGGTATTGCAAATCCGCCTCGTCGCCGTAAATGAAGTAACTCTCATCGAGCAGACCGATCTGGTCGAGCGCGGCGCGGCGCACCAACAGACACGCCGAACTCATCCAGCCCGTTTCCTTGATTTCGTTCGAGTCACCGTGCGAGGGATAGCCGGGCCACAACCTCTCGCCGATGTGCGTGACAATCAGGAACTCCTCCAGCAGCGTGGAAAACGGCGCGTATCCCGACTGGAACGAACCGTCGGGGTTGAGCAGTTTTCCCGCCGCCGCGCCCGCTTCGGGATGCGCGTCCAGATATTCCACCAGCACGTCCAGCGCGGGACCGTTCACAATCGTATCGTTGTTCAGCAGCAGCACATAGCGTCCGTTCGTCGCCTCGATGCCCTGGTTGCTCGCCTTGCCCAAGCCTACATTGCTCGCGTTCTGAATCAACTTCACCTGCGGATACTTCTCCGCCAGCATCTGCTGACTGCCGTCCGTCGAGCCGTTATCCACCACCACCACATCGAACGAACACTTCAACCCGCCTTCGTAAAGGGATTTCAAACACGGATCGAGATATGCCTTGTTGTTCCAGCACACCAGCACAATGGACATATCCACGACCTGTCCATCGATTCCTTTCTGGACCTGCGATTTGGTTGTTCTTCCTGACATCTATTCCTCCCCTCGATATTTGCGGTCTAGTTCGGCGATCTCGTCGTATGTTCCCAGGTCGATGTATGTACCATCTTCCATATGAACACCCTTGAATTTCATCCCCAGCGCAATGGCGTCATTCATGATCTTCGCAAAATCGGAGATGCCCTCCTCGAAGACGCATTTGTGCAAATATTCGGTGAACTTCGGACGCCATACGATACAGCCCCACATCTGGGTCAGATCAGTCTGCTTCGGCTTATCGTCGATCTGGATGACGCGGTTGCTCCCGTCCATGCGCACCATGCCGAACTTTTCGGGGCGGTCGGTGGTGAACATGCCGAATAACACATCGTCATCGGGCGAGGCGGCAGCATAGACCCGCTTGAAGATGTCGTTGGGCTTCATCAGCGTGTCCGCCATGCCGAAGAAGACCGTCTTGCCCTTCACGAGGTGATACGCCGAATCCAGCGCGTGCGCCAGCCCCGGCGAGGTGGACTTGGTCTTGCCTTCCACCACCTCCTGCACCACATAACTGATGTCGCAGCCGAAGCGCATTCCGTTGCCGAAGTAGCCGATCAACTGATGCTTGGTCTCGTTGATGACAAAGACGATATGTTTCAACCCGGCGTTGACCAGGTTATCCACCACAAACTGCGAGATCGGCTTATAGTGATTATTCCGAATAACAGGATACAACTCTTTGGGGTACGGCAATCCCAATCGAACTCCCTTCCCAGCCGCAGGGATTAGACCGATCAATTCTTCCATGTATGACCTCTCTATGAATATAATTTTTCTTTGTTGATCTGTTCAAGGGCGACCAAAGCGCCGAAAAATATCCAAGGTAGTATGCTTGCACGGACCCCATCCAGTCCGATGTTGTAGGCGAAAGGCAGAACCCAGTCCACCAGAAATGATGCCATGAGCGAGCCCATGACCCCGGCAAAGACGCCGTAGGCATATCCGCGCTCAAAACCGGATGACAATCTGGTCAAAAGATTCCAACTGAGACGGCCTATTTCGAATAATATCCAGAAGAAGAAAATTAAGCCCAAGAGTCCAGTCTGGGCAATGATATCGACAAACTGGCTGTGGGAATTGAATCGAATATGATACCCGCGAATGGCGAAGATCTGCGCGTACCAATAATAATTAGCAAAGCCCAAACCGATCAAAGGGCTTGTCTTGCTGATATCCAAAACAACAATCCACGCATCGACGCGCGTACCCCAGCTGTATTTGTCTGTGGCGATTAGGTCGATTGCAAGATACCCCGCGATAATTACGGCAAATGGTATTGCCATGAGCGCCAATCTCTTAAAGCGCAGAGCCAGCAACGTACCTACCACCACCGCTGGCGGAACCCACCCCGATTTCCAGTCGTATTGCTGGTAGAACGCAACAAAAAAGGTTGCCCCCACAATCGCAAACAATACCAGCCTCTGGTTCAGTTTTAGCTCATGGTTGAATATTGCCTGACTCAATGGGATTGCCACCAGCCACGTCCAAAACATGCTGTTGGCATAGACTCCGCTTGAATAGACCTTGTCGATGAATGACAGGTTCGCCACGCGAAACAGAACATAGATTGTTCCCAATCCAACAAAGGTCCAGACAAATGCCTTCAGCCAGCGGACATCATGCAGAATGTTCGCCGTCATAATCATGGCGGCAACCAGGAAGAAATAGATCGCAAAACCACCAATCTGTGCATCCAGCGGCGCCTGATTGGCAAAAGAGAACCATTTGATCTGCCCCACTCCAAAAGCAACAACAGATACGACCATAAAATATACGGCTGGACGAATGACCCGGGAATGAATAAATTCAAACTTCCGTTTAACAATGAACATATCCATCAGCCAGAGTACCAGCATCAGGATCACCATCAGGATGGAGGCGTTGAATCCGCCAGGTCCTTTGACAGGGACAAACCATCCTCCCAATAGGATGAAGATAAAACCAAGGTTGGGATACTTCAACAGCAGAAGCAGAACAGGAATGCCCGCAACCGCCGCAATCAATAAAATAAGGACGGTCATCGAACCCCAATAGGATGCGATGAGGCTCACCAGCACTGTGGCGGCGATGATCCCAAACCGAATCTCGTTCTTCCCAATCGAGATATTGCGAATGGATGAAAATAGTTTCGAATCAAAAATAGTATTCATTAATTCGATACATGCAGCCGGAGGCATATGCCCATGCCTGCCGATGTTCATATTTTACATCAACAGGCATGGAAAAATCTTTCAAAGCGCGGACAAAATCCGAAAACGGAGGGAGGCGCAGGCTTGGTAAAGCAGCGGGTTGTCCGACAAATCTATCGGATGATATGAATACCGTCCGTTATTTCACCGCCAAAGCCATTCGAAGCGCCAAGCCAATAGGATGAATAGGTGCAGGTTGTAGTGGCTCCCAAAGTGCCGGGGGTGCAGATAAAAATATCCGAGCCGTTTCCACTCAAGCCTGTTACAGAGAAATTACCAATCGTGGTGACATGGATCTTCGCGTTGGTCGGATCTATCCAAATACCGTTGATTTGTTCGGAGGTCGCTTCGTTCAAGCCGACATCCGAGCCGTCGAAATACATGGACCACGTGCCGCTGGTCGTCGAGCCGAGCGCTGTGGCAGTGAACGCAATCAGGTCTTCGTCATTGCCGGATGCCCCGGTAACACTAAACGAGCCATTTGTACTGACGATCAATCTTCCATCGGGGGCGAAGCCAATGGCATCCACATCTTCTGCAGTGGCGGTTAACCCAACATCGGATCCATCAAAATACCAGCTGAATGTTCCCGCTGTATTTGCGCCGAGCGAAGTCGGGGTAAAACGGATGATATCCGAGTCGTCCACGGAACCGAAGCCTGTCACAGTTCCATCGGCGTCGAGACTTAACAATATCGTTCCATTGGACATCAGTTCGAATGCATCAACATCGCTGGTAATGCCGACATCCGAGCCGTCGAAATACATGGACCACGTGCCGGTAGCCCTGTTGAGAGACAGAATATCCTCATCGGCAAATGTAACGCCGCCCACTGTGCCATCGGTTGTGGAACTGACGTAGAGAATATCATTTGCGCCCGGGAGCGGTGTGTTTGTAGCTGTTGGCGTGAAGGTGGCTGTGGGTGAAACAGGGGTATTCGTCGGGATGAATGTCGCCGTGACAGTTGGGGTAAACGTGGTTGTGGGAGGAACGGGTGTGGCGGTCAGTGTGATCGGTGTGTTCGTAGCCGTCGGCGCTGGAATGCCATCATATTCATATGCGCCAATATCACAAGCAATGCCCTGCGGGCGGGTAACGCCGCGTTGGTCGGTTGAAGCACAGGCGCTATTCACTCCGCCAGAATCGATGGCAGAACTTCCCGCTCCCAATGCATGGGTCTGTGTAAACCCACCATTACTGGAAAGCGAACCCAGATTGGGATCGGACGTGATGATGTTTGTCCCGGCGAATCCTCCCTGTACAACACTGTCCATGATCGTGGTGCTGCCGGTACCATCGCTGGTGATTTCGTCGGCGCCATTGCCCCACAAGATACTGTTATAGATCTGGGGGTAACTCGGTACTTGGGAAACATTCAAGATGTTCCGAATCGCGCCGCCCATTCCCGCCGGAGCAACATTACCGGTAATGGTCACGTTCCGCAGGATGGGGTTCGCACCCTCGTTCAAGATCGCCCCGCCCCGGATATTGGCAGTGTTTCCACTGAACGTGACATTGGTCAGAACAGCATAACTATGATTATTGAACAGGCCCCCGCCGCCGTTGGCCGTGTTACCGCTGAAGGTGACATTGGTGAGCACCGGGATACTATATTCATCGGTCACTTCATTGAGTATCTGATTGTTAATGCCGCCGCCCGCTCCACCGTTCGCCACATTCCCGGTAAAGACCACGTTGAGCAATACGGGGCTGCTATTTTGTGTAAACATTCCGCCGCCGCGCGCTGCAGTGTTACTACTAAAGGTCACATTCGTAAGTGTGGGGCTGCTATAGTTGGCGCGCAAGGTGGCGCTCGGTGAATTGACAAACAGACCGCCGCCATTCGCGCTGGCGTTATTGTTGCTGATGATCAGGTTGGAGAGGGTTGGGCTGGCATTCGAGATCAGGAAACCGCCGCCATTGCCTGAAGATCCGTTCGAATTCCCGGCAGTAACAGTAAACCCATCCAGCAGATACACATCCGAAACATTGCCGAGAATGGTCACTACATTATAGACATTATCGGTATTGACGCCTGTTGTACCAATATCACCGCTCAAAACCGTCCCATTCGTGGACGGATTTGAGTTGCGCTGGCTGCGGTTTGTCTCGGTGCCTGTGAAGCCACCATAAACCGCCACACCATTCCTGAGTTGGAATGTGGAGGTACGGTCATTGCCGGGTTTATAAACGCCCTGCATGACCCAAAGTTCATCCCCGGCGGAGGCAAACGACAAGACATATTGCAGGTCGCAGGGATTTGCCCAGCTTGTACCACAAGTAGGAATAGTCGATCCATTCGTCGATACACGATATACGTCTGGTACGCTGGTTGCAGTGGGCATTGATGTATTCGTGGGCGTAAAGGTAAAAGTGGGAATTGGGGTATTCGTAGCCGTACTCGTCAACGTGGGCGTGCCGGGAATATTCGTCGGCGTGATGGTCGGCGTATTGGAAGGAGTACTCGTCAACGTAGCAGTAGCTGTATTGGTGGGCGTCGGGAATGGAGCGCCATCATACTCGAAGGCACCCATATCACAGGCAACGCCCTGCGGACGCGTCACGCCGCGTTGGTCCGCCGCCGCGCAGGTGCTATTTGCTCCACCAGCATCCAGCGCAGAACTACCCGACCCTAACGCATGGGTTTGTGTATACCCGCCATGGTTTGCCAACGCGCTCAAATTGGGATCTGTAGTAATGATATTGGTCCCGGCAAAACCGCCCTCGACAACACTGTCGATGATCGTTGTGTTGCCTGTCCCGTCACTGGTAACCTCACCGGTTGTATCGTCCCAGAGGATACTGTTGCTGATTTGGGGATTGCTGTTTTGGACATTTCGGATCGCGCCGCCGGATGCGCTGGAATTACCGGTAAATGTGACATTTCTGAACACCGGATCACTTTCCAGGTTCATGATCGCGCCGCCACCGACGGGCGCGGTTCCGGAGTCGTTGGAACTGTTTCCGCTAAAGGTAACGTTGGTCAATACCGGATCGGCATACTCATTCAGGATTGCACCGCCGCGCCGAGTCGCAGAGTTCCCATTAAAGGTGACATTGTTCAGGATGGCATAACTATTGATATTCGCCATGCCGCCGCCACCGGTCGCGGTGTTCCCGCTGAAAGTGACGTTGGTCAGCACTGGAATGCTGTATTCGTCGGTGGGAGCACCGTTGAGTGTCTGGTTGTTCATACCGCCACCTGCCCCGCCACTGGCAGAGTTGCCGATGAAGGTGACATTCGTCAACACAGGGTTGGCGTTGATGGCATACATGCCGCCGCCGCGCGCTGCAGTATTATTGCTAAAAGTGACGTTTGTGAGCGTGGGTCCGCTATAATTAGCGCGCTGGGTGGCGCTGGGTGTATTGACAAATAAACCGCCGCCATTTGCGCTGGCGTTGTTATTGCTCACAATCAGATTGACAAGCATTGGACTGGCATTCGAAATGTAAATGCCTCCCCCGTTACCGGAGGAACCATTCGAATTTCCACGCGTGATTGTAAAACCGTCCAGGATGAAAATATTGGACAAGGCCCCCGTAATCGTCACCACGTTATAAACGTTGTCAGAATTCACCCCTGCGGTCCCGATATCGCCGCTCAAGACCGTTCCGTTCGAGGCGGGGTCGGAATTTCGCTGGGTACGCGCAGTTTCCGTGCCGGTAAACCCGCCGTACACTGCCACCCCATGCTTGAGTTGGAAGGTGGAGGCGCGGTCGGCGCCCGGCATATACGTGCCCTGCATCACCCAGAGTTCATCCCCGGCGGAAGCAAGCGACAAGGCATATTGCAGGTCGCAGGGATCTGCCCAGCTTGTACCGCAAGTAGAAACCGTCGAACCGCCTGTTGATACGCGATATACATCGGGAGCACTCGTAGCAGTGGGGGTGAATGTACTGGACGGGGTGAAGGTAAGCGACGGCGTGAAAGTAAAAGTCGGCAGAGGGGTATTGGTAAATGTGCTTGTCGAGGTCGGTGAGGCGGGAACACTGGTCGGCGTGAAGGTTGCCGTATGGGTTGGTGTGAAAACAGGCGTATTTGTGGAAGTGGATGCCGATGTATTGGTTGGAGTGAAGGTCGGGGTGTTGGTTGATGTAATGCTGGGTGTATTGGGTGGGGTTGTAGAGACGGTCCCACCGCCAAAATTGTCTAAAACAGCGTTACTCGCGCCGACAAACCAAAGACCGGTATATCCGCCATTCGCGGTGTAGGTCCAGGCAGTCGCCGTGCGGGATGCAACCAAAGCCCCATTTTTGTACACATCTACAATGCCGGTTTGATTTGCCCGCGCCCCAAACTGATCCCCGTTCGCAAATGTGACCGGAATGTTCGTCCCGCGCTGCACCCATCCTTGCGCGTTCGAATAGGTATAGACCTGCACCCGGCTGTTTACCGCATCGTACAAGACCGCGATCAGCCCGGCCGTCAACGAATTTGTACTTTGAGCCTTGAGAATAAGCGCCTGCTGGGAACTGGCCGAGTCGACCGTTGTCAGCGTGACGAACGCCTCTTGATCAGAACCAAACTGGGTGTTGAAGAAGACCGCGTCCCCTGTTCCCACATCCATACGGTTCGAGGCAATGGCATAACCGTAGGTGGCGCCCGTCCAATTTCCTCCCAGAGGTCCGTTGGCGCGGTCGAAAGTATCGAGTACGCCTGTGGATGGGAAACCGGTCTGGGCTGAGACGGATATTACCCCAACGCTGGAAGCCAGGATGGCAATGGCAGTGAAAAAATAGAGGTACCAGGCGGGGGCAGGTCGCTTTGCAAACATGATGTTCTCCTAAAAATCCAAAACTAAAATGCCAAAACCACAGGCTTGTCTCAGTCGTGTTGCAGGGATACAAAGACACTTTTCAGGCAGACGGGAAAAATCTAGTACAAGACACTTTCAAAAATGAAAGGTTACAGAAAAACATTGCTGGATGATTACAGAGAACCTATACGAAAATTGGGGGTTATTTTTTGGAAACCCGTTCCAAAAGGCTTAATAACCTGGGCATGACCCCCATCCAGTCGTAATACTCCCCCACCAACCGTCGTGCATTCGATGAAATTTGCTCACACAACCCCTGGTCTTGCAAAAGATGAATGACATCCTCTGCAAAAGACTCCGGTGAATCGGCAAGGAAAAGATGCTCTCCGTGACGCGCATCCAGCCCCTCTGCGCCTTTGGAGGTGGCGACCACAGGAGTCCCGATTCCCATCGCTTCGAGGATCTTCAGGCGCGTCCCGCCCCCGCTCCATAGCGGAGCCAGACTCACGGTGGAGGATGCGATCAACGCGCCGATGTCGTCCACATAACCCGCAAGAGTTACATTTTGCGAAGAGGGAAGTGGGAGCCCGGCATGGTCCCCGGTGATAACCAGTTGTGTCTGCGGCAGTTTCGCCAGGATTTTGGGGAACACATCCTGGACGAACCAGACCATCGCTTCGTAATTGGCATGATAACGAAATGAGCCGGTGAATACCAATTGATCCGGCTTGCGCTCCACCCGGATTTTTTCGTAATCCTTCAAATTCACACAATTCGGGATGACAACGATCTCCTTTTTGTGGGCAGGGAAAATCTTTTTCAACAATTGACGTTCCTGCTCGGAGACGACCGTGCAGGCTTGAAAAGCGCCCAAAAGTTGCGAAAAGTACCTGCGGAGTTTGAACCAGGTCAGGCTGTGGCGGAGGCGTCTTTTCCATCCGCCAGATGGATCGTGGGCATCGCCATAGCTCAATCCCAATTCAACCTCTTCGAATAAGGCAGGGATATTCCCGAAATACGGATGATATGCCGCCATCGGCAATTGTGAGGCAATGATGAGATCGAACGTCTGGCCGCTCAACAATCCAATGATCTTTTGCGCCATCTCAGGAGAGAATGTATCGACGACCGAACGTGGTTTGAGACTCAGAAATGCCAGGCGCGCCCGCCAACTGTGCGGATTAAATTCCCGCCACGGGACGACATGCACCTCCCGGCAGATCGAGCGGATCTCCGGCGCTTCGAGACTCACCTCCGGCTGGTCCGCGAAACTGAGCAGAGTCACATCGTGATGTTGCCCCAGTCCGCGCAACAGATTGTAAATGCGCAATTTGGAGCCGTTGTTGGCAGGGTATGGAAACCAGCGTGAAAGGAAAAGGATTTTCATTTCGCCACGAGCGCTTGAAGATATTCTTCGATTCCCGTTGTCATGCGTTGGGTGTCGAACTTTGCAATGGCAGTCTCCCGCCCCGATTTGCTCAATCGTTCACGCAATTCGGGCGACTCGATCAACTTCATAATTTTGTCAGCCAGGTCTTTCGAGTCGCCAGGTGTGAATAGCAGGGCGTTCTCATTATCGGTCATGATCTCTGCCGCGCCGCCCGTCGCCGCGCCGATTACCGCCAAACCGGAAGCCATCGCTTCCACAATCACGCGTCCAAACGGTTCGGGCCAGATGGATGTGAACAAGAACACATCCGCCTGCTGGTAGAGCGCCGGAAGTTTTTCCTTAGGCTGGGCAGGGAGGAACTTCACCAGCGGTTCCACGTTTTCGGTCTTTGCCAAGTGACGCAAACGCGCCTCGTATTCCGGCTCGCCATCGCCGACAATCGTCAAGTTGACTGGACTTCCCCGAAGGTGCGCCAGCGCCTCGATGGCAGTGTGGACGCCTTTTTCGGATGTCAGCCGACCTACAAATAACAGGGACAGCCCCTGATGATGTGCAGGCATGCGTTGAATATTTTTATAAGGACCTATGTCGCTTCCCCCGTACACTACTTTTGCATTGCCCGGTTTGATCCCCTTGCTCTCAAGTTCCGTCTGCATAAACGCAGTTGGAAACAAAACATGCTCCAATTTCAGGTTTGCGCGCTGTTCGCGTTTCAACATTCGCCGGGCGATTGGTCTCAGGATCAATTTTGGCAGGCCCTTGACCGGATTGCGCGCCGGGGAATTCCAGTAATTCTCGAATTGATTCGGCAGGGTGGGCCAGTAATCGCCCATGTAATATACCGTTCGCCCCGGCAGGAGGCGTTCCGCCAGCGCGGGGAGTGAACGGTGCAAATTCCACATCCCCCAAATCAGGATGGCATCAGGGACGAATTGTTCGATGTGCCGCTTCAGAACAGAAAGGTTTTCATTTTCACGCGTCTTCCGGCTGGTAAAGAATTGGAATGCGTTGCGAAGCGAGGCAATCTCCATTTCCAAATGAAGGTCGCGATGCACCCAGTCGGGATCAGGCTCACGCACATCGATTTTTCTGTAGCCGCTGGTCAACACCAGGATGCGATGCCCGCGCGCGATGAATCCCTCCGCAACTTCCCGGGACCACTGCTCATATCCACCGCGGCTGGCAGGCGGGAAAAAGTTCGACAGAAACAGGACCTTCATTGGGATTTCCCGGATGCGCGTACAGCGACATCTGCAAGGAAGGCCTCGATACCGTTCGTCATCTGGTGGATCGTGAAACGCTCGAACGCCAAACGGCGACCGGAGTCAATTAAGCGGCGGCACAATTCCGGATCGGAAAGGAGGCGGTCGATTCGTTCCGCCAGCCCCTGTGCGTCCTCCGGCTGGAAAAGCATATCCTTCTCGTAATGCTGGAAGATCTCCCGGCTCCCTCCCACATCCGAACCGATTACCACCAACCCCGCCATCATCGCCTCGACAATTGTGCGCCCGAACGGCTCAGGCCAGGTGGATGTGAAAAGAAATACGTCAAAGCGACTCAGTTGTTCCGGGATATCTTCGCGCGCGACCTTGCCCGCAAAATGTACGCGGTCCTCGATGCCTAGTTCTCTGACACGCTGCCATAAAAAATTCTTGTAATCCGGGTGACCATCGCCTAGGATCGTCAATTCGACGCGGTCTGCGAGTCCCTTTTCTTTGAGGACACCGAGCGCTTCAATCGCTGTATGAACACCCTTGTCTGGCACCAATCTGCCGAAATAGAGCAGCCGTACCCGTTGCCCCGGTGAAATTCCCTTTCTCGATACATAATTATGGAACGGTCTGGGGTCGGCTCCGGCATAGACCACTCCGGCGTGCGGAGGAAACTTTCCGGCATCAACAAGCCTGTCGCGCACATATTCGCTGCACGAGATCACATGCTCGAACTGCAATTTGGGAGGATAGCCTTCACGCCGCAATCGCGCCAGCGCCAGAGTGCGGAGCGGGCGCTTGATCCATTCCGTGACCCAGCGATTCGTTGGGGACATCCAATATGAGGCGTGAATATCCACATCGATGGGCCAATAGGAAGCCATGTAGTAGGTCACGCGTCCGGGCATCCACTTCTCTGCCCAATAGGGCAGGTTGTGCGACATGGCGAACATGCCCCAGAACATGAGAACATCGGGTCTGAACTGGTCGAGATGCCTTTTCAGCTCTGCCAGGTTCTCCCTTTCCTGCGCGGGAAGTTTGAAAAAGAAATCGAGCGGCTTGTAATAGTGGATATCCGCCATCAGGTGCAGGGTACGGTACACATTTCCCGCCTGCAAGCCATCCTTCGACTTAACGCCGTAGCGGCTGGTCAGAACCCGTACCTCATGCCCGCGTGAGAGCAAGTCAATCGTCACTTCCTGACATAGTTGTTCATAACCACCCAATTCATATGGAGGGTATTGACTGGAAATAAATAAAATACGCATCAGGCCGTTTTTCCCCGCAGTTGCTTGAAACGACGGATCAATTTTGCGCCGACCACGGATCGCAACAAGAAACCCGTCAGGGCGCGGTCAAGAATGAACCTTGGATGATACCGCACGGCGGCGAGGAAAAATTGCCGCGCCGCTTTTGAGTTTCCCTGTCCATATGCCAGCAAACCAAAGGCGTAGTGTGCGTTAGCATATGCAATCCGTTTCAGTTTCCTGAACTCCCGTAATTCAGGGGCATGAGATAACTTCTCCAACAGGCGCATGACAACAGGATAATTCTGGTCAATGTCGACCGATGCAAATTCGCCGCGAAATCCTTTGGGCTGCTCCCCGCATCCCAATTCATAGAACGTCTCCATCTGTGCCAACAGGCCCGGATAAGCATTGACCATTGCATACACACATTCGTAAGCGCGGACTTCATTATGCGCCTGCAAATATTCGACAGCGGAGACGAGGTACGCGCGTCCGTATGCCCGCCTTTGCGCATCGCTCCACACGCCGCCGGAAATGGGCTCCGCGCCAAAATGCTTTTTAACCACGCTCATGCGATTCTGATGCTGCCGCGTGGGGTCGGTGGACATGCTTCCGGGCAGGATACGATGGCGCGTCAACACTTTTGTGGTGTAAATGATCTTGAATTGGCTCGTGATCCTCAGCCACATGTCGAAGTCTTCGAGCGCGCGCAGGGAGGTATCGAACGGACCTACTTTGTCATAGCAATATTTCCGTACGAACATCGACTCAGGGACGAGGAAATTTCCATCCACCAGCGCCTGATACAGTTTTTCCGGCGCCACTTCCCGCGCCTCGACTTGTGGCAGGGGATTGTTCAAATGGTCAACGAAGCGATAACCGCAGTAGATACCGTCGGCATCGGGGCGGCTTTCCAGGGCAGAGACCAGCGTTTCCAGAAAATCGGGTTCATACATATCGTCCGCATCCAGCACACCGATGTACCTGCCTCGCGCGGCGTTGATTCCGGTATTGCGTGCGGCGGAGAGTCCCTGGTTTTGCTGGTAAATGGCGCGAACTTTATCGCCGAAGGCATCAATCACCTCGCGGCTGTTGTCCCTGGAGCCATCATCCACAACGATCACTTCGTAATCGGTATAGGTCTGGTTCAGCACGCTATCGATTGCGTCGCCCACGTATTGGGCATGATTGTAGTTGGGAATGATAATGCTGACAGCAGGATTCGGCTTGGACATGGGAGCAGGTTCCGGTTGAGTCTGAAGCGTTAGAGCGAGTCCACGGGCTGGCGGGCGATGACCGCGTCGAATATTCGTTCAAGACGGGCAAGGTAACTTTCCCAGGAAAATTTATGCACGGCATCCTCGCGAGCTTGCTTTCCCAGTTTTTCACGCAGGGGGACATCCTGAAACAATTTTACCAATGCCTCCGTCATGGCAGTGACATCGCCGGGTGGTACGAGCAGTCCGTTCTCGCCGTCACGGAGCACATCCACGATCTGACCAACTGCCGATGCGACCACTGCCTTGCCCGACGACATATATTCGAACATTTTTAATGGCGAAAGCCACATTTCCTGCTGCATGGGAGGGTATGGCACAACGGCGATATCCGCCGCGGCAATGTAGCGCGGCACTTCGGCGTGAGGCACGATGCCGGTGAATTTCACAGCATGCTCCAGCCCAAGGTCGGAGGCGTGTTTCACCATTTCCGCCCGCCGCTCTCCGTCTCCCACCAGAACGAGGCGCGCTTCAGGGCGGGTTTTTAGCGCGCCGGCAAAAGCCTTCAACAGCGTGATGACATCATGCCAGTGGAAGAAGTTGCCGACGAACATGACCATCGGTTCTTCACGCATCCCCAGCGAAGAACGGATTTGTGTCCGCGCCCCGGCATCCGGCTTGAAGCGGTCCACATGAACCGCGTTGGGGAATACGACAATCTTCTTTGCAGGGATGCCCCATTTGTTGACAAGGTGCCGTCTGCCCGCATCTGTCACGCAGATGATGCAATCCGCCGCGTGCAGGTTGTAGCGAAGCAACTGGTTTGCCCTCCAGCGAAGCAGACCGGTGATGGGCTTATTCATGATGTCCAGTTCCATGATCTGGTCGGCTTCGAAGAAGATCACGTAGGGCAGGTTGAGGCGCTTCGCCGCCATCGCCAGCCCGGAATTATACAGCCCGTTCCGTTCGTAGATAACGTCAATGTCCTTCAGTCCCTGCAGTGCCGCGTCGAGGAATCGATAATTCGAAAAAACATTCAGGTAGGGGATGCCCAGCGACTTCTGGATGCGCCAGACGAGTTTGCTCGTCAGTTCGAACCATCCGCCAGCGGACCATGTACGCGGGGCGACCCTTGCCTGGAGGGGGTCGGTGGTAATGACAAAATCGTCCACACTGTTTGGGGCAACGAAGGTAAGCGAATGACCGCGCGCCAACAATCCCCTGGAGAGATTCCCCTGGATTACATAGGTTGCGTCCGCGGGCTGTCCATTCATCACTTGATAAAAGGGCAACCATTCCGGAACGCCAATGGCAATGCGCAATTTCTTTTTATTGTCGGGAAGTGGAGATGAGGTTGCTTTCACGAAGAATCCGATAATGTTTCATTCAGGCATGCAGAAGCCTATGCAGGGATATCCCCACTGGCGACATACTCCGCTCTATTGCCAGCATTGCGTATGATACGGGCGGGTATTCCAACTGCCAGGCTGTTGGGAGGCATATCCTTTGTCACGACGGAATTTGCCGCAATTACAGCATGGTCGCCGATTGTGATATTCCCCAGCACCTTGGCGCCGACACTGATGTGGACATAATTGCCTATTGTGGGACGGTCATTCTTCTCGTTCTTGCATCCAATGACGACATCTTGAAAGATGAGACAATTCTCGCCTACCTTTTCCGCATCGACAAAAGTGCCGAATCCATGCATGATGACAAGTCCAGGACCAATCGCGGAGGTGGCGAGCAGCAACGTACCACGCGGAGGGAACAGGGTTTTGCAAAGGGACAACAGCGACCTGTCGAGGAATTTCGTGGGGGTACCGATCCGGTAAAAAAGAACGTTTCGAAATTCCTCCAAATTCATGGCATACATCAGCCATGCCAGCTTCTCAGGTACAGATGATCCGGACATGGGTCGATTGTGCATCAATATCCAACGGTGAATATCCTTTTCGATCATCGCTTTGGAGGGCGACCTCTCAAGCAATAGTCGAAGAGGGTATAACTCCATCTTTCGGGTGAGTTTTCGCAATACTTGTATCATAATGATGAGAATCTCTTTCCCAACATTCTTCGGGAATCAAGTTCCAGCCTCGGCTGGCGGGTGAGAGGCGTGCAAAGCCTCCTTCACTCGTACACCGTCCCGCCTGATGATCCGCGCGGGCACCCCGGCAACTGTGCAATTTGGCGGAACGTTCTTGGTCACTACAGCATTGGCTCCCACGATCACATTGTCTCCAACGATGACTGAACCCAATATCTTCGCTCCCGCACCGATATACACATTATCACCAATGACAGGTAGCCCGCTACCTTCATCCCTGTACCCGAGCGTGGTGCCTGGATTGATCCAGCAGTTTTCACCGATCTTCTCGGCCGCGACAACGGCTCCAAATCCCACTCTGGCGAAGAAGCCGGGACCGATGGAATTGATCGGCTCCGCAAACCGCAGTGTTTCCAACAGTGGTTGGTACGTTTTCTTTGCCAGGTACACCAGCATCCTCCCCACAATACCCGAATACCGCCCAATGCGGGCATAGAAAAGGTTGACAAACTCGGGGTGGGCTTCGAGAAGCCATGCCAGCTTATTGATGGGAGAATCGCCAATCTTCTCAGGGCGATAGATTTCCACCCAGCGATTCATATCCCTGTCGATCACATCTCTATTGGAAGATCGCTTATATAATACGACATGAGGGAACATCCTGGTTTTCTGCATCATCTCAATTACCTCTTTCAATTCATATTATCTGTCATTCTAATGGTCAGGTGGAGGAAAACGGGTGAAGAATCTTTACGCCATCTTTCTTGATAATGCGTGCAGGCACACCCGCCACAGTGCAATTTGCAGGGACATCCTTTATAACAATGGAATTTGCCCCGATGATCACATTATCACCGATGGTCACGGATCCCAGAATCTTCGAGCCGGCCCCGACAAACACATTGTTCCCAATGGTTGCCAGACCGCTGTTCTCATTCCTAAAGCCGATGGTAACCCCCTGGCATATCCAGCAATCCCTGCCAATCACCTTGGCGCCCACAATAGTTCCAAGACCATATTGGATATATAGGCCGGGTCCAATTGCGGACATGAAAAATTTCAAAGTGCCAAGAGGCTTGTAGAAAAACCTGGCAAGCGTCATTAATAACCGGGAGAAAATGGTACGATATGCTTCAAGGCGAAAATAAAAGACATTACGAAATTCCGGATACTGTCTCAAAAGCCACAGGACATTTGCGATAATCCAGCGGTTGGACCTTTCAGGAGCACAGATCCGAATCCATCTGACGATATCTTTTTCGAGCGTTGTGTCTTCGGAGGGCTTCCTTGCGAAAACCCAAAATGGCAAAGTTGCGGATTTATGAATCATGGCTGCAATACTCCCCAGTTGAAGAGATATAAATCGACCTCATTTCCTTTGCAATATGCTTTCGTAGATTTTCAAAAAATTATCACAAACCGATGCCGGTTGAAAAGGTCCCTGTTCATAGGATTTTCTCGCCGCAGTTCCCAAGCGCACTCGTAGAGAAGGGTCCTCGATCAATCGACTGATCTTTTCCGCCAGGCGGTCCGCGTCGCCCGGCATGCAGAGCATCCCATTGACACCGTCCTTAATCAATTCAGGAATACCACCTACCGCGGAGGCCAGGATCGGTCGGCTGTACGACATTGCTTCCACCAGCGAAACCGGTTGCCCCTCCAGCAGTGACGGCATGACAAAAACATCCGTTTCCTGCATGATACCGGCGAGTTCATCCCGGTCAGTGAAGGCACCCATCAGAATCTCATTTCCATCCAGTCCCAGCCGGGATGCGTGTGCCAGCAACTCATCCCGCAATGGTCCTTCGCCATATACCTTGAGGCGCGTAGCTGGATATTTTTCCCTGACCATTTTCAGCGCATCGAGAAGATGCACAAGCCCTTTAACAGGCACAAGCCGGGCGAGAGCAGTAAGCTGTATCGCGCCATTATGATTCGATCTCAAACTCGTCTCAAAGCCCGATGCAACCGGGTCGGGGACAAGCGGTCCCTGAATTGCAATAGGCTGTGTAACCCCGCACACATTCCGAAGGACCTCCGCGCTTTTTTCGGATACTGCAACCACCACATCTGCTTTATTGATGCTTCGGCGGTACTCGTCCCACCAATCAACCTGCGAGTCGGGCGTCTGATGTTCCTCATACACCACCCGCAGCTTATGCGAATGCGCCCAATCAAGCACAAACAACAACCCGGTCAGGCTGGTAAACCCCTGAATATGGAGGATGTCCGGACGCCAGAACAGTTTCCAAAACCCAAGCATGAGACGGGTAAATGGTTTACGCCAATCTGGACCAATGAAGCGCTTCATCGCCTGACCCCGGAACCAGTTCCGCGCACTCCGAAGCGCATCCACCCCGGATTGTTTCCGGATGAACATTAGTGGAATACCCATCAGCAGGATAAACGGGCTGAACAACCACGTGACGATATTCAGGATTGTCTCCTTGGTCTGCCAATCCGATGCGGGATGTGAAATCCACCTGGGCAACTGGACGAAGGAAATACCGTTTTCGCGCAACCGGCGAAGATACTGATTGACAGGTGAAACCCACGCGGTGGAGAGGATGCTCACCGGATGTCCCCTTCCCTGCAGCTCAATGGACAATGTGGTGGCATATTCCTCCAATCCACCGAATTCCTGCATATCATAAAGAACCATGCATATTCTCATTCACATCCCAATCCCGCTAAAAAATTCATTTTACATCCCGGCACGATCGCTCGCAAAACATCACTCCCGGAAGGAAATGACGATTCTCTCTTCCAATTTTTTTAAATCGCTGATCACCGCCGCTTCATCAGCTGCTTTCAATACCACGTGACCCAACCGGTCGGGGCCCACCTTGAAGGCTGGCACCGAGTCGCCTGGTTTGTAATCAAAGACCGTTTCCACAATATCCAATCCATCACTGGCAATCGTGATCCCGTCCAAAATCCCTTCCCGCTTGGAAGTGATCAACAGATTGCCGCAGGCATGTTGAGGCGTGAACTGCACCTGGGGTCGATGCCCAAAACTAAGGTCCAGAATATAACCGTAGTAATCGATCCCATAATGAGTGGAGACCAGTTCGGGCAGGCAGGTGGCGCCGCCTCTGGCGCCGATTTCCAGGACATAGATCTGGTTGTCGCGCAGAATAAAATCGACATTGACCGCGCACGTGGACAATCCCAATGCCTTGACCGACAATTCCACCTGTCGCCGCGCCTCCTTCTCGACCGACGAGGGAATCGAGTATGGAACATAATGACCGATGGGCACATCGGTCTTGCCATGATACAGGATATCGCCATGCGCCATCACGAACTGCACTTCGCCATCGATCACGGCAGACTGCGCGCCAAATTCCACTCCGCTGATGAACTCCTCTACAATAAAATAATCCTTATGGGTGGCATCCATTACATAGCTGAATGCGCTTTGAAGCTGATCGACTGTATCCACCCGGATGATCCCCCGGCTTCCCGACACATCAACGGCTTTGCATATTACAGGTTTGTTGAAAAGGTCGAAAGCGGCTTGCATTTCTTTCAGAGATTTTACCTCTCGAAAACGGGCAGTGCAGACTCCCCCGGCTTCAAAATTCCGTTTCATCTCTCTCTTATTGGTCGCCAGCAAGCCTGCTTGTTCCGTGATGCCTGGCAGGTTCAATGCGTCACAGACCGCCCCCAGGGATTGCATGGCAACATCTGTCCCGGTCGTACAGACGCAATCGATATTCTCTTCACGCGCCAACCGCACAATCTCCTCACGATTCGTCGTATCCACATAACAAGACTTGTCGGCGAGAGAGAAACCGGGATAATTGCCTGGCAAACTGGCGACCACTGTGTAAAATCCTCTCTCCTTTGCCTTGCGGATGAGAGGAACCTGATATACACCGGCTCCGAGGATAAGCACTTTTTTCATGAACACACCTGTATTTCTCCAGAATCACGTTCGACTAAAATTCCCCACTCCAGACCTTGCCTACCTGCCAGCAACAGACTTAATCCCGACCATTGATTTGACCAGCGTTGCCAGAACGCCCCGGTCGAATAAATACCCTGGGCGGCTCACCACCGCGCTCAAAATGGCACCCGGAACCGCCTCCCGCCTGCCTGATTGATAATCCTGGTTAGCTTTGTTGACCCAATAACTTCCCTTAAGCCAATTCGCATCCCTCCTGTTGCCCACCTGCGCGAAGCGCGAGCACAATGTTACAAGCATTTCGGAAGCGGCATCAGTTCCACGGCTCAGCTCATATCCAAGCAATTCATGAGTTGCCTGCTGAATGATTTCCTCATCGACCTCACATTTATGTTCGAGCGCCTTCGAAAAATAAGTGTCGGCGTCCGCCGGGCGGTTCCATATCAACGCCCTCACGCCTCTTACAAGATATCCTCGCGGAATTGCCCATCGATACTTTGCATCCGCGTCCGGAACTTCAGGCGGGAACTGGGAAAATAACTTTTTTAAGATAACCTCGTAATCCTGGCTTTCGTCATCGACACAATAGCCCATCAAAAAGCTCATAAACATCGAAGGATGACCTTCGAACATACCGGGATTTGCCTGTAATGCCTTCCTGAGTAATTTTTGCCCCAATGCAGTTTCATTTTGGTTGAACGCATCATTTGCCCACATTAGGTTGATCACCATATTGGCAATGGGACGCAAACTCAAAACATCAGCCGGGCAGCGCGGGTCGGAAAAGATCGTTTCCTGACAGATCAGCTCCTCTTCGCAGTTCTTCTCAAGGTCCTTGAACCTGCGTCCGGCATGATAACCGCGGGAATGAAGCACCCTGTCGATCCGCGCAAATTTACAACCCGCCATGAAAAGCCTGCCACAAATGATGATTTCCTTCCCATTCAACCTCCCATGCGAATCCCAGATTTCCTCCTGAACGGCCCACTCCCGCCTCACCACCCAGGAGCTGGGAGGCAGATAAAAGCCCAGTGTCAGATGCGCTAGGGAAATATCCCTGGGCGGCTGCCAGACAGTGCGAACCTCCTCCGATGAATGAACAAGTTCAAAATAAGGGTTGTACGTAAAACCAACCTCGGGATGATCCTTCAGGAACGTGACATGCGCCTCCAGCTTTTCAGGATGAAACATGTCGTCCTGATCCAGAAACGCAATGATCTCCCCAGACGAATGACGACGTCCCGTTCCCCTGGCAGCCGACGCACCCTGATTGACCTCATGCCGAAAATAACTGAGCCGGGGATCATTGAATTGCTTCACGACCTCCTCCGTATTATCGGGAGACCTGTCATCGACAACGATCAACTCAAGGTTGGAGTATGTCTGGTTCAGGACGCTTCGGATCGCTCTTCCCAGAAATCTGGCTCCGTTATAAGTGGGTATGATCACGCTGACAAGCGGCTCGGTCATGGAATACTTCCTTTTAGACAATGTCCGCAAACTGAAATTCGACCCGTTTAAAAAACCAGTAGCCGACTATGAACAGCACCACCGAAATCACCGCCGCCGGGACGAGATAACTACCGGGCAGATGCGAGCGCAACAACACATCTCGATATGCTTCGATGATGCCATTCATCGGGTTAAGATAATAATATGGACGTAAATTCTCGGGCACAGCCGAGACCGGATAAATGATTGGAGATGCGTAGAACCAAAGCTGGAGACCCAGTACAATAATGGAGCGAATATCGCGTATGAACACGTTCGCCGCCGCGGTCGCCAACCCGATACCCAGGATCAAAAAAAGCTGTATCAACAGGATAACCGGCAGGAACAAAAGCCCCAGCGGAAAGACACTCACCTTGTAAATTGCCATCAACACAATAATCAGGAGTGCTGCCACTCCGAAATCCATCAACCGCGCCAGCAGGGCGGCAATAGGCAGTATTTCGCGCGGAAAATAGATCTTGTTGACCAGCGTCATGTTATCGACGAGGGAATTCGACATATCTGTCAACGATGTTGCCAGCAGGGTCCAGGGAACCATCGCGATGTAGGAAAAGATGACGTACGGGATATTCTCTGTATCGATTCGCACGACCATCGTAAAAACAATCGTATAAATAGCCACCTGCGCCGTCGGCTGGATGATCGCCCAAAACCAGCCGAGCACCGATTGCTGATAACGCGCCCGAATATTTCGGGAAGTCCATTCCCGGAGCAAATCTCTTGAGTGAAACAGGTTAATCATATGAATATTCCCAAACTATTCGGCTTGACGACTCTCGACACTTACCGGTGGCGTGGTCTTCGATTGGCTCTCGTTCGCCGCGATCATATCGCTGTGTTGATGTGACCATCGCCCTATCGGCTCATATACCCCGCTGCTTTCCTCATAGCTTCTCGCCGATCCCTTGACCGTAAACCAGTCAGACCGCCCTCCCATGGGCGTGAGTCCAATCGAATCGGCTTCGTCAAGGAACCAGGCCTCAATGAAATAGGTCCCGGTAATGAGTTGCAACGGTTCCAAATCCACCAATACGGTGCCTACGCCGCGCTCCACCACTAGGTTGAATTTATCGAGTTTTGTCCTCAACATAAAACAGGTCAAGCCATCTGAGCGGATGACAAAGATCGACATACTGACCCTGCCCATATCTTGATAGGCATTGTAATGCACCCGGATCTGGGCAGGTTGGTTGCTCATGAATCTTTCGGGTCGCTCGCCATTTACACCCAAAATCTCCACTTTTGTAATCTCCAATCCGGTTTCGGTCCCTCCCAAATCAAGCGCGCTGCCTGCAAACTTACTGGCACGCTCGGCATGGAGGTCATGTTCGTAGGCTTCGATCACTTTCTTGGTATCATCCCACAATTGCACCTGTCCTTTTTTCAGATACAACGCCTTTTGACAGACCGCTTGTACCATATAAAGGTTATGGGAAACGAACAGGATACTCGTACCTGCATGGATCAGGGATTGAATCCGTTTTAAAGATTTTTGCCGGAAGGACGCGTCCCCGACAGCCAGGACCTCATCCACCAACAGGATTTCAGGCTCGATACAGGAGGCGACCGCAAAACCAAGCCGTACGATCATGCCCGACGAGTATCGTTTTACAGGCGTATCGATGAAACGGCCCAATTCCGAAAATTCCACGATCTCTTCGAAACGGCCGTGGATTTCGTGACGCTTCAACCCCAAGATCGACCCGTTGAGGTAAATATTTTCCCGTCCTGTCAGATCGGGATGAAAGCCTGCGCCCAGTTCGATCAGGGCGGAAAGTTTTCCGCTGGTTTCGATCCGGCCTGAGGTCGGTTTTGTAATATTGGCAAGGAGTTTTAAAGTGGTGGTCTTGCCAGCACCGTTTGATCCCACCAATGCCATGGACTGCCCCTTCTCCAGGTCAAAACTGACATCTTTCAACGCCCATAGCACATCGTTACCCGGTGCTTTCACTGCGGAAGGTCGGAACGCCTTCTTGACCCCCTGTGCCACCAATGATGGAAGACTGGTACGGGCAATACCCAGCTTGTATTTTTTTGATACATTCTCAAAACTGATCACCCTTTTCACAAAAAAACTCCTTCTGTTACACCATTTATCGTGTGTAAATTACTTGCCAAGAATCGATATCTAACCATTCTTATTGCTATAAATACGATACATGAAAATAACACCTGCAAGGACCAACAAAACAGGGATTATTGCAATAATCAACGGTCCGGCGGGATTACTCGCAATACCGGACGGGACATCTTCCAGGCTGATCGTTGGGATTTTCGTCACAGGCACAGCGGTCTCTTCCGGATTGGGAACCGATGCGGGGGCTGTGGCAGGCGCGGACTCCGGTGTTTGGGATGGAGGTATGATCACAGGCAATTCAGGGGAGTCCAAAATGGTGTACGAATACCAGACACCGTGCAGTTCTTCGGCGCCCGGGTCCTGACGCCAGACCACGAGGAGAACATTTCCCTGACTAACCACAGCCCGCACATCATGCGGAGGGTACGAGGTAACGAATCGGTCGGGATCACTCCATATCCCATCCTGAAATGCACTATGCCAAACACCACCAAGCAAACGATTTTCGCCGTCGACGGTATACTCAATACGTTGCACGAACAATGCATGTACAACATTATCGCTATCCACAACCAGGCTGTGTTCACCACTCCTGCCGAGGTGTCGGTAAAAAGGCACAACAGGGTCGTTCCAACTCCGACCGCCATCTTCGGAAACACTGACCATCTGTATGGGGCGTCCCGCTGGGACGGGCCGGGAATTGAATGGGTTGCCGTTGTTGTACATTATGACAACATATTTTCCATTGTCCACAATCGATGGAAAGGATGGTCCAAAATAATCCACAGAATTATCCACTCGCTTGCTTAGTGTCACCACTTCGCTCCACTGATCTGCAGCAATATCGTATTGAGCATAATGGAGCGACATATCCGTACCCCGGCTCGTGACCACATTCCACGTAGCATGCAATTGCCCGGATTTACCCAAAACCAACTTGAGGCTATATGGCACAAGACCGATATCATAAGGCATGAAAATGGGTCTAGCTTTCGACCATGTTTCACCCGAATCGTTCGAATGAGTCTCATAGACACCTGCCCCGTCGAGGTTCCCGGTGTAGATCATGAACAGATTCCCCTGCCCGTCTCCCGTCAGAGCTGCTGAACTTGGCTCCACCGCCTTGTCACCGATCACAATGGGAGAAGACCAGGCTGAACTCTCATCGGCACTTTCCACGGGAGCTTTGGAGTAGAAAATGTATGCCTCCCGTGAAGTACCGCCCCAAAATATAACGTGCATCATCCCGGAAGAATCCAGAAATGCTTCCTGAATCCGGGACTCGCCTATCAGGGGCAAAATGATATCAACAGGCTTGGTCCAGCCCCCCATCAGGCTCCACTGCCGATAGACAATGGCAAGTTGACGAGGTGCATCCCCCACCCATTGACTCGCAAACGCATGGACGGTCCGATTTTGATCGGCCAGCAGGTATGGGGTAAATGTATCGGAGAAATAGCCGGGAACTCTCTGATTGGGTGTCCACCCGCTCGACTTTTCCGCTGTAACAAAGGGCACGCGCGAAGTGGCAAATAAGATACCTGCAAGAAGGATGGCCAACACGCCGTGTATGATCTTTCTAGTCATAAGACAACCTTGAATTGATTGACAAGAGACTTATCCTTCTCCGCTTCTTTTTACCCTTCGCACAAAAATGAAAATGGTCAGACCAAGAACAAGCAGGACCAGGGATATGCCCACCAAATTCTTGCTTAATGCCGACGAGGAGCCGCCTGTCAAATCAGGAAGCGAAGTTGGTATCGGGGACGGATTCGGCTGAACGCCTACAGGCTCGGTTGACACTGACACAGCAGTTACAGCCTCAGTGATGTAAGCGGGAAATGGGGTCCGTTCTACATCAAAATCCTTGAGTGAACGACCGATGTTGTAAATCTCGGTTATCAATTCCCCTTCCAAGTCATAGTATTCCACAACCAGCGCAACGTTCAGGAATCCTTTCGAAGAAATGCCTGCCGCTACGGAGTATTGAGCCTTATCGCCCTTGATGGTTATCTCCTGGGATGGCTGACGTTCCCAGGTTCCTCCGTTCCACATCCAATCCTGAACTTCCAGTTGATATTCCTGAATGTAGGAAGGGATATTCTCCTGGACCAGTTGAATAAAATGCAGATTCCCGGTTTTATTCGAAGCAAGCGTCACCGGCAAGGCAATATTGCTCACCCCAGTAATTTCAACCGCCTTGCCCCAGTTCAACCCGCTATCGGTCGACATCTGATGCATGGTAGCCACTACGCCATTGTTAACCTGTTGCCACATCCTGTGAATCGTCTTATCGTCAGGGGTAACGATATCGCTCCAAACCACGGAGCTTTCGCTGACAACTTCGGGGGCGCTCCAGGAAGTTCCACCGTCTGATGATTGCGAATAATACATGTCGGCAGGCTGACCATTAATCCCGGAGTAATTTGTGAAAAGCACGTGCAATCGCCCATCTCCACTCAGAGCAATCTTGGGTTGACTCACCATGACCCAACCAGCGGTTACCGCATCGAACACAGTGACCGGGTCCGACCAGGTAACTCCATTATCGACAGATTGAACCAGATAAATCCCACGTCCTTCGTTAAGTGGCACTGCATAAACAACCGCAATCCTGCCCGATGTGTCTATCAAAATGTCGGGGGCACTGGTCCATTGAGATTGCGACGGCAACGCACGCGGCGCCGCCCATTCCGTGGCGCTGTTTGCCTTGCCCGAATTTGCCCAGCTAAATAACAGGTTTCCATTTTTTTCGTCCGACCAAACGACAAAAAGCCTGCCCAACCCATTGGATGCTGCCGACAATTCACCTGCGGTCCCGGTCAAACCAACAATGACTTCACGGGCGGGAGTCCATTCCACTCCATTCCATCTGGAATAATAAATGGTTTCATCCAGATTGCCTTCTGCAGACCTCGGGGATTGCGACCAAAGAACATGCAGATATTCCTCGTCGGCAGCATAGGTCATATATGGGATTCGTTGGGATGTAGTGGTCAAGGGAACAGGTAAACTCCAAAGCGACTCTGAAAAGGTCCAATCGGTGATGGAGCCAATCGGGCGCGAGGTCAGCCAGACATCTCCGCCGCTTCCCTGGTCGCTTCCAACCAGGAATAATTGGTCTCCCTTGACAAGACCATAATGAGATCCCAACACGATTGTTTCCCGAGTGGCGGGATTGGAGAAGAAGGAAAGTTCGTCCTGGATTTGAGGCTCGCTCCATTCTGTTCCATTCCATGCAACCAGTGATGGATTACCTTGATAGTAAAGCAAGGCAATCAGCGAATCATATTTCTGGGTCAGGAATTCAAGCTTCAATGGACAAATGGATTGATTACCCAATATGGCGACCGGGGTGCCCCAAGTGGTTCCTCCATCATCCGACCATTCTCCGTAAAGAGTGCATTGATTCGCGCCGGGTTCCCCGACTTGCCACATCAGGAGGGTCTTTTCCCCCAGGATACTCATCTCGACATTATATGGCATGTCATAACCGCCGGTATCTTCAGGACCCTTCAACTGCATCGGCTCCGCCCAACTCTTACCTGAATCAGCCGATGCAGACATAAACATGCGTTTGAGCGATGTATTATCCCATGCAATAATTACTTTTCCATCCCCGGCTTCATCTGGGACCACCACACGAATATGCGCCGCTTCAGCTTTGGTCGCGCGGAAATATTGGGATTCGTACAGCAATTTCTCGTTCGACCAGGTTCTACCGTTATCTATCGACTGTACATAATAGACTCCAGCCGGGCCCAAGTCGCTATTTACGTTTCTAATGTATGCAAGGTGCAATACACCCTGAGGGTCGACCGCGGCATCGAATGTCAGAACAGTCTTCGATACTTGCGTCCGAAAGGCCCAATTGGCCGCCGGCTCTCCGATAAGTTCGGAATGCGACTGGGCGTATTCCAGGTTCTTTTCGATACTCAGCCAAAAGACATGGATAAAACCATCTGGCGCCGGGACCAGCAACGGAGGCAGATTTTTATCGAAGGGATAACTCACCTTTTGAGATGCCGTCCACTCGATTCCATCTGTGCTTTGCGTGTACATATAGCCTTCGTATTGATCCACCCACAAGGCATGCATGACACCCAATTGATCGACAATAATCTCCGGGTTCGATGTGGCGCCGGAATTCGAGAGATTGATTGGGTCCGACCAAGAGCGGGAGGATTGGGCACGGACTTGCGACACTCCTCCAGCAAGAGAAGCCGCCAGCATGGAGATGAGCAGTAAAACCGGGAACATCAGTCTGAATAATTTTCTGTTCACAATGGCATTCCTATTCAGGGTTGGATTGATAACGATCCAAAAAGTTTATACATTGAATACGCCTTGTTTGAAAGGTCGTCTCTCCCCTGCGCCTTCCAATACGTGTAATACGAGTCGAATTCGTCCTTTGCTTCCGGAATATCTTTCAAAAAGGACATCGCACGTTCCGAATCACCAAGCCATGCATGACTGAATCCAAGGGCTTTGATAATGCCACGATGATGCGGCGCCTTCTGATAGGCAGCGGTCAAGTGGTCGACTGCTGATGAAAAATCCAAGCGCATCATGGAGATCAAGCCGAGGCGGTGATGGGCTGTCCGGTTATCGGGATCAAGCTCAAGCGCGGCACGAAGCGAAACGTCCGCTTGATCAAGCTGGGGAATAGAACTTGGTTGCCGCCATTCAGTAAAAGGAAAGCCGGCAAGTTCGGTTTTCGATAGTTGAACAGCGCCAAGATTCGCGTACCACATCGCGCGCAGTGCATCAAGATTGAAACCTGCCAAGACAAAACATGCGGCAAGCAGGATAAAAGTATACCATTGCCGCGATAGGGGCTTCATCTTCGTCAATGAGTGCCCCTCCACTGTATGGAGGGAAATATTTCGTCTTGCTGCGATCATCGAAATACCAATCAGGAGCATCGAAAGAATTGCACCGCGTCCATTATAAAGATAGTCATCCACCATCCCATGGATTACCGCGATCACCAATGCAGACAATACCAGTTCGGTGAACAACCTATGTTCGGAGGTCTCCGCCCGTACCAGGGCTTTGGATACCAACCAGATGGAACCAAAATAAAGCAGAAAAAAAACAAGCCCTCCAGCAACTCCCTGTTCGATAAACACATCAAGAAACAGGTTGTGGCTGTTGAGCACATAAAAATACGGAATGCCCAGCATGTATTGCGAATACAACCCAGGGAAGGACTCCAGCCCGGCGCCTGTGATCGGATAGTCACCGACAAAATACAGACCGCGGGCAAACAACTCGGCACGACTGCCAATGCCGTAATCCGGTGATCCAGGTATACTGCTTGCCGAATTGGCGGGACCCACGTACAGGAAAACAACGACGATAAACAAGCAGATCAAAACAAGGATGGGAAAGAACGCTTCTGTTCCAAGCCGGGACAGGATCCCGTTTGCGCGCGCCAGCCTCCACAACAGCCATATTCCCGCTGCGCTGGCAAGCGCCATCCAGACGCCGCGCGAAGTCGCCATGATAATCGCAGACAGTACAACAAAAAATCCCGTCAGGATGCTCGCTCGAACGAAGCTACCCTGGCTGGATTTCTGCAATGGGTAGAGACCAAATATTGCGGTCAATGCCGCGGTACCGGAAACATAATTCGGATGTATGGGCGCCCAGGAAAGTTGCGGTCTGACCGCCGCCCACAACGCACCAATCCAACTGAATGCTTCGATCTTGCGTGGTCCCTGGACAAAATCATGCGTTAGGAAAAAGTATACCGACACTCCCACGCCGATCAGGAACAAACCACTTGTGATCCATACAAGGTTTTCCTCCGGCTGGGCGCTCAACGCAAAATACAAAAAAACGGATGTCGTGATCAGCCAGGCTTTTGTCAAGGCTTCTGACTCGTTAAAGGAAGCCCAATAACCCACCCAGGCTGTGATCAGGAAGATAACGATCAGCCAATCGAAACGCGTCCGCTGAAAGGGAAATTCCTTCGCGAGCATCCTCAGCGCCCACGGAAGCATTAGAAGGAGCAAGGGCGACGCACCGACGTAGTCCGGCCACAATGACCAGACTACGCCGCTTGCGATCACCAGAAGCAAATCAAACCGGGCAAACCAGCCGCTTTTAACAACTTCGCGCAAAACGATCACGCTTCCTGAATGTTAAGATCGAACATCAATGTACGATTAACTCGCCCCGCCGATCGGCGCGCCGGAATCCGAATTTGCCCAGAAGAGGTGTTGCAGACCGACGTTGATCGCCGTCTTCATGGTGGACCAATCGTACAGCAGCATCTTTAAGTAGGTGAACGCGGGACCCGGTCGGAAAGCCCACTCGCGGAAAGCGCGTTTCTGCCAGTACAGCAGACGCTCGGCAGGCATGTCTGGATAATCCAGCACTGTACCCTTATCCATGTCCACATGCTCCCAGCGAGTGCCGGGGCGGAACCACTTGTTCTCGACCACTTCGAAGAAGAAGGGCGTGCCGGGATACGGCGCGGCAACGTGGAAGAGGGCAATATCCAACGGCAATTTCTTGGCAAAGGCAATGGTCTGCTGAATCGTTTCCTCTGTTTCGCCGGGCAGACCAATGATGAAGTATCCCCAGTTCATGATGCCGGCCTTCTTTGCCCAGCGCAGGGCGCGTTCCGCTTTATCTGGATAAGCGCCTTTGCGGGCGTGCCTGAGAATCTGTTCATTGCCACTTTCGATACCCCAGGAAATCAGGCGGCAACCGGCTTTGCCCATGAGAGTCAACATCTCCTCGTCCACATAGTCCACACGGCTGTTGGATGTCCAATGAAGATCGATTTTCTCCTCGATCATCAGTTTGCAAAGTTCGATGACCTGGTCACGGTTAACGGTGAACAAGTCGGCATACATGTGGATATTATTGATGCCCAGTTTCTTCAACCGCCACATTTCCTCCATGATCAACTTGGGTGAACGGATACGGGCGGAATATTGATAGCTGACGTGCTTGATACAATACGTACAGCCTGCCGGGCAGCCGCGGCTGGTCACAATGAAGGTGAACGGTCCCTTGATATACGGCATGCGATATTTCTGCAAAGGCAGAAGTTCGTGCATGGGGATCGGCATGTCATCCAGGTCCGCTACGAACGGGCGCGGGAAATTGAGCATGATCTCATCCCCTTTGCGCCAGGCGATACCTTTGATACCGCGCATATTCACGGTCCCATCTTCGTTTAGAGAGGGTTTGTAGCTGGGATCGTGTTTCTCGAACAATTTTACGATTTCAGGGGAACGCTCGCCGAATCGATTTTCGAGATGGTCGAGCAGGTCACGAATGGTCAGGTCGGGTTCACCGACCAGTGCAAAGTCGAGGGATGGATACGGGCGCATCGTCTCCACCGGGATGGGGGTGATATGCGTCCCAAAGGCAATGGTCTTCGCCCCGCGTGCATGCGCCAGAAAACAGCCGTACATATCGTTCTCAAGCGTTGGCGCGGTCAGCTGGGTCAGATAATACTTAGGCTGGTATTTGTCCAACAATTTCGTGAATTCAGGCCAACCCATCCGCTCGGCATTGCAATCCACAACCTTTACTTTATAGACTGGATGTAATAATGCCGCCATCTGCGCCAGAGATACCTGGGGCCAGATCATGTTCTCGCGTGTGCGGCGTCCGACGCGATGTTGGGTACGAATCCATAACTCGCCATCGGGTGTGGGTGGATTCACCAGCATGATATCAACTGCCTCTTCCGAGCGGGGAGCGGCGAGAAGTCCTTCTCGCACGATGGTATCGGCATTGGGGAAATCCGCCATACGCAGTTTGGCGAGGCGGCGGGTGCCGAGATTTACAGATTGAGGGTTATTTAAATCATCAAATTCGTTTGTGTTCATTTTTTTCTCCTTTCACTACTGCTAATTCAAACCCAAATCATTTTTGGTCTTCACTTCGCGTTGGCTGAGTTCTTCGAGAATGCGCAATAACAACCAGTAGACAAACAGTTGAACGCCTACCAGAAAGACCATGGCGCTGCTCAGTAAATAGAACCATAGACGGTCAATATCCCAACCCCTCACTCCAAGCACGATGCTAACGATTCCGATGGCAATCCCAAGAACAACCGCCAGGATGCCCATCCAGCCGAACTGCTGGTCAAGCGGGGTCTTGAAGATTGGCTTACCGAACAAACCCTGACGTATCGGCTTCTTGTAGAACAAGGAAACCAGATAGTTGAATGTTACGCCAAGCGCAAAAACATTCACCCCGGAAACAACAGAGATCAATGCTGTGAACAATGCCGCCACACCCCAGGAACCTAGGGTGGTGATCCCGTTAAGCCTGGCAATGACCAAGCCGAGGAAGATCAACCCTGCGACTCCCACGCCTGCCAATCCGAGCATTCCCAAAATCCTGACCGGATTATAGGAGAGCGCCGTCCAGACCATGCTTTGCAGGAAAATGCGTCCATCGCGGATCACGCTCAGTTTGGAACGCCCCACTCGCTCACTGTATGGAATGGGGACTTCCTCGATCTTGATGCCCTCATGAAGGGCGCGCGTGCTCATCACGGGTGTCAGGTTCAAACCATCGGGTAAGGGATAAATCTGTTCGAGGATTTCCTTTTTGAACACTCGCATCCCGCTGGCGCTGTCGGTGACCTTTTGGCGTCCCAACAGGGTGAGCAGGGTGGCAAAAAAGAAATTTCCGACGCGCCGGGTAAGGGGCATTTTGCTGTCAGCCCCCGCCATACGGGAACCGATCACGAGGTCTGTTCCCTTTAATGCCGCCTGGCAAAGTTGTGGGAAATATTCCGGCGGATAGGTGCCATCCGCATCCAGGAACCCAATCAACTCGCCGCTGGCTTTGGAAAACCCGGTCTTGAGCGCTGCACCGTATCCCTTATTCTTGGGATGCCGGATCAGACTCACCCCGGGGATGCTCGATGCCGCTTCGGCTGTCTTATCCTTCGAGCCGTCGTCCACAACGAGGAGTTCAAGTCTATCCACGCCCGCACTCTTCAACGCGGGTTCCACGGCTAGCACGCGTTTGGCTATTTCAGCGATACCGTTCTCTTCATTGTATGCAGGGATGACCACAGATAAGATCGTCATGAAATTCCATCCTTATTTGGAAAGATAAATCTGGCGGTCAGGCTTGCTGACACTGCCATCGATTTGCTTGATTACCTTTGCAGGGACTCCGCCCACCACGGTATGCGGCGGCACATCCTTTGTAACAACCGCGCCGGCGGCAACCACGGACCCCTTCCCCACCCGGACGCCGTCTGTGATCACGGCTCCCGCCCCCAACCAGACATCGTCCTCGATGACAATCCCTTGAGCGGTAATGCCCTGATCAACAAAAGGCTTGTCCGGGTCATCAAAAACATGGTTGACGGCAATAATCTGGGTAAAGGGCGAGGTGTACACCCGGTCACCGATCACCACACCGCCCTGCCCGCGAATAACCGAGTATTCGCCCACAAGGCTGTTACGTCCGATCTTGATTCCAGACTGTGGCATCCCACGGAAGTTGTATACATGCAGGATCGCCCCATGCATCACGATGGTGCCATCGCCGATTTCGATCCCCCGCGGGCACGCGTGGAGGTAGGAGCCTTGATCGAGATAGACACCATGCCCCAGTTTGATGTGATCCGCAAATCGGAGGCGAACGCCGTTCTCAATGGCGGCGGAGCCATTCATCTTTAGTATCAACCGATAAAATACTCCACGGATAGCAATTCCGATCACGGTGGGGATCCAACCGAACAGAATCAGAAAAAATTGCTCGTAAAAATACCGGAACACTGAAGAGGCCTGGCGGCTCAGATAAAGTTGTATGGCAGATAGCATGGGCAAAGGTTCCTGACTGTTGGCGTGCTCCGCCATCCCGACATGTTGCGGGTCAAATATTTTATTACCTCAGTTTGAAGACAGCAGATAGTATATAATAAAAACATGCTTCCTGCTGTTTTTCTCGACCGTGATGGCGTTCTGATCGAAAATCGTGCGGACTATGTCCGGGATTGGTCACAGGTCGTCTTATTGCCTGAAGCCATCACCGCTTTATCCAGATTCCGAAACATGGACTATAAAATTGTCCTGGTTACCAATCAATCTGCTGTTGGGCGTGGCTTGATGTCCTTGAACACCGCAGAAGAAATCAACCACAAACTCGCCAAGGTGGTCGAAGAACAAGGCGGCAGGATCGATGCCATTTACATGTGTCCACATGCGCCCGAAGAACAGTGTGAATGCCGGAAACCTCGACCGGGGCTTTTTCTACAGGCGGCGCGGGAATTATCCATAGACCTCAGGGCTTCCTGGATGATTGGTGACGCTTGGAGCGATCTGCTCGCCGGTCAGGAGGCCAACCTGCAGGGGGTGATTATGTTAAAGACGGGACGAGGAGCCAATCAGTTACAGCAATCCAGACCCGAAAACATCGGGGATTTTCTTGTGTTCGACGGACTCTCGGAGGCACTGGATGCAATCAGCAAACTCGGGGCATTCGTGAAAAAGGGCTGACTACGCGTCTACTATGTTGATTGGACGTTCCTCCATCACATCGGCAAAGCTGGAATCGGTATATTCACGTTCCTTGATCGTCTTTACGATCATGTGTTCCAGCATTAGGTGGATATCCTCCACATGTTCGATGATGTTGCTGTCCACATGGATATTTATATCGACCATCGATCCCAGCCGTCCACCGCTAAAACCGGTGAAGGCAATCGTCGTTGCCTGGTTTTTCTTTGCCTCCTCGATCCCATTCAAAACGTTCGCTGAGTTTCCACTCGCAGAAATACCAATTACAATGTCACCGGGCTTGATCAGGTTTGCCAATTGCTGGGCAAAGACCTGATCATAGCCTTCGTCATTGGCATAAGCGGAGAAGATCGCCATGTTGTCGGTCAAACCAATCACGCGAAAATGCGGAATACCATCCCTGCGGGTGTTCTTGGCAAGGTCACAGACAAAATGCGTTGCCGTGGATGCCGAGCCGCCGTTCCCCATGATGAAAACCTGTCTCCCGGTCATGCGCGCTTCATGCAAAATATCAATCACCTGAGCAATCAAGTTCCGAGGCAATCGATCAATTGTTTTTTGCAGTACCGCGATATATTCTGATAATTGCTCCATGGAAACGCCCTTCCTATTCATGACCTTCTATAATTAAAGATCGTTTTTGTGCCGTCCGGTTCGAGGCGGAACGGCAATTCCTGCAAACCGCTCAATGCCCTGCGGATCGCCTGATGCTTTTCGTACGGGGCATACAACAAAATAAACCCCCCGCCACCCGCTCCTGCAATTTTTCCGCCGATCGCGCCCGCTCGCCTCGCAGTATCGTAAATATCGTTCAGGTTTCCATTGCTGATCTGATCCGCCAGACGCTTTTTCGACTCCCATGCTTGATGCATCAAGGAGCCAAAGGCATCAGCATTCCCGTTCTCCAATTCCTTGCGCGCTTCATATGCCATTTGCTTGATCTCACGAAGCACGCTCATGCGATCCTTGATATTGTTTTTCTGTTCGGCAAGGATCGTGTCGGCACGGCGGCTGACTCCTGTAAAGAAAAGCAAGAAGCAATCGTTTAACGCGCGGCGGAAATCCTCCCCGATATTCAGCTTCTCGACTTTTACCTGCCCATCCCGGCAGAATTCAATAAAACGCAAATTTCCGTAGGCGGCAATATACTGATCCTGAACGCCAATGGGTTTTTTCAGTTTCCCGATTTCAATATCACAGGCTTCTTTTGCAAGTCTTTCGGCAGAGACAATCTCACCTGAATAAGCGTATAGGGCATGCAAAGCACCTACCGTTACAGTGCTGGAAGAGCCAAGCCCGGATCCTTCCGAAGGGATATCACCCATTGTGGTGACCTCGATACCTTGATAAATACCGGTGATGCGCAAGGCTTCCCGAATCAATTCATGCTGGATCTGGTCGATGCTATCGACCATTTCGGTTTGGGTATAACCAATTCTCAGTTTCTTATCGAAGCGTTCCTTCACAGTGACAAAGATATATTTGTCAATGGCGGAACTTAAGACGCACCCTCCCTCTTCCATGAAGAAGGAAGGAAAGTCTGTGCCGCCCCCAAAAAAACTGATCCGTAACGGTGTCTGGACAATAATCAAGCGACCTTCTCCGCAACCTTGAAATATTCCACGGTCTTTGTCAGACCCTCTTCCAACGAAATGGTCGGCGTCCAACCGAGGTCTTTTTGGGCTTTGGCGGCATTCAAATAGATGTGACGCGTTTCCCCCACCTTTGCCGGTCCATATTGGGCAGAAAGTGCATATCCGGTCACCTTTGCCAGCGTGGAAAAGATGTCATTGACTGAGGTGGGGCGCCCCCAGCCAATGTTATAGATACCCGGCTCATGCTCGACCGTTGCGGCAAGAAAATTAGCGCGAGCACAATCACCAACGTAAACAAAGTCACGAGTCTGTTCCCCATCCCCATTGATGACCACCTGCTCCCCAGCCATCATCTTGCCGGTAAAGATTGCCACCACACCCGCTTCACCGTGCGGGTCTTGGCGCGGACCAAAGACATTCGGGTAACGAAGCACTGTGTATTTTAAGCCATAGTTGTAATGGTACATGAACAGATAGTGTTCGACAGTATGCTTGCTCGCCCCATACTGGCAAATGGGATTGATAGGATCGGTCTCCTCCACCGGAACACGTTCTGGTTCGCCATAAACCGCACCGCCTGTCGAGATGTAAATAAATCGTTTCAGATTTACCGCTTTGGCAGCTTCGATCAAATTGATGGAGCCAAGAATATTCACATCGGCATCAAACAAAGGCTGGGCAACCGAACGGCGAACATCCATTTGCGCCGCATGGTGACTAACAAAATCCGGTTTTTCCACTTCAAATACTTCCCGGATTTTCGGGTCACGGATATCCATTTTATAGAATTTTGCCGCCGGATTCAAATTCGAAGCGCGTCCGGTCGAAAGGTCATCCACGATCACAACCTCATATCCTTGCGCGATAAACAGGTCAACAACGTGGGAACCGATAAAACCGGCCCCACCCGTCACTACTATTTTTGCCATAAAGATTCCTTTTTGTGGATTTAGTATGCCCCGCGTCCTTTAAGAACCGCAGGAATGGTTTGGAACAGGAGTTGCAGATCGAGCCAGATACTCCAATTGCGGATGTAGTACATATCCAAACGCACGCGTTCATCGTAGGTTATATCAGAACGACCGCTGACCTGCCACAGTCCTGTGATACCCGGTCTTACTGTCAGAAGGTTCATGTCAAACTGTTTATACATGGCAACCTCCTCCGGAGAGATCATGCGCGGACCGACCAGCGACATTTCGCGTTTGAGGACGTTGATTAGCTGCAGCAATTCATCCAGACTGAACTTGCGCAGGAACGCGCCGATCTTCGTCACACGCGGATCGTTCTTAAGTTTATGGTTCGCTTCAAGTTCCGCCTTCAATTCAGGATGTTTCGCCAGCACCTCATCGCCGTTCACCACCATCGTGCGGAACTTCAGAGCATAAAACTGTTTCCCATTTAACCCCATTACGCGCCGCTTGTGGACGATTGGCCCGGGGGATGACAACTTTATTAATAGGGCAATGACCAACAGAACGGGTGAAAGCAGAATCAGCGCCGGAATTGTGATAAACATATCCAACACCAGCTTTAGCATCTCATCCGAACCGGTCAGGCGCACCTTGTTCACATAGACCAACGGAACATAGGCGAACTCATTGACTGTCAACCCAGTGGTGATGATCTCGTACAGACCGGAAGACAACCGGAGGTTGACCTTGTCGGAAACACCGTATCGCTTGAAAATTTCCAGCAAATAATCACGCGTGGAAATGGCGCTGGACGCTAAGATTACTTCGCCGATCTGGTAACGTTCGATGATCTCTCCCAGTTGATCCACTGAACCCAGACACACAAGATTATGAAAAAGCGGAGTAGTTACCGGCTCCTTTTTATCGACAAAACCGACCAGATGCAAACCGGACGTCTCCCAGCTTAATAACTGCTCAGCCAGCCAGCGACCTTCCTGGTTGGCGCCAACGATGATCGCGGGGGTCAGGAAAAAACCGTACTTCCGCAATACGTAGACTGCCCGGCGCATGAGGAATCTGCCAAAAGAAGCCAAGATGAAAGTAAAGCCCCAGGTCATCAACAACCAACCGCGCGCGATCAAGAGGTCAGGTATCAGAAATCCAAAAATGACAACCGCCAGGAAGCCCTCGGTCGACGAACGGAAGATCATGGAATATTCGCGGGTGCCGCCTAAAAGATTCTGGGGGTTATACAGGCCATTAAACGCAAAGATTACTATCCACAAAATTGAAGCAACATAGACAAGGTTACGATAATAGACCGGGTCAATTGCCGCTGTGGGGTCGAAGAAACTGAACGGAACCTCAAAACGGAAAAAGTAGGCAAGGCGAAATGCCGCCACGATCATGATAATATCCATGACAAACAAGGCGCCACGAAATAAACGCCACTGTGTCTGGCGCGAAAGGACTGAATTGGCTCGACCAATCTTTTTTCCCATTGAGATGATGTTAAACCTGTCAACGTTGGTTCTGATGCCCATCATGAAACGCTCCTCGATAAACTCCGCAACTTGGTCAATGAAAGTTCTAATCATCAATACAGGTTATCAAACCGCCCACACACTTGGTCGATCTTGTGTGAATCCCTGTAGAAAAAGTACACCATGTACAGCAACAGCATGACGAGCGAACAAATAAAAGGTTACTTTGACGAGTTTGAGGTTCAGACAGGATATATCCCCCAATATTCCCCATTCAAAAGTTGTAAGACAAATTTTCAGGAACGCTTCACGCGCCCGATCTGCTGCTCCTGCAACTCAAGCGGAATCTGACGCTTCTGCAGGAACCCCAATAAAACGCGAACCCGGTCACGACCTGGAATGCGCCCGTCAAAGATCGCTTCATACCCTGCAAAGGGACCGGACTGCACAATGACCGGGTCCCCGGGTTTGATCTCATCGAGCAGGCGTCGGGAGGACGCGTTCAGGTGGTCGAGATGCTTTTGCAGGGTGCCAATCAAAACGTCGGGAACGGAAGCGGGTTCCCCGTCGAAACTGACCAGGCCCGAGGCGCCGGGCATCCAGCGGAGTGTGGATATATTGACAACATCCAAATCCACATGCACAAAGAGATAATTTGGAAAATACGGAAGGAACTTTCGTGCCCGCGGATTGACCGGGGTCACATGGATACGCGGGTAAAAGACTTCGATTCCATAGGAATCAAGCTGCCCGGCAAGGAAATCCTCTTTATTTGGCTTGCTGCGGACTGCATACCAGGAAATAGTCATCTCTCCTCATTAAGAGCCTTGATTTTGTTACATTTTCTAATAATTACCGTCTTGAAAAAGCCAATTTTTCGTCAGCATTCCGCTATTATAATTCGCAATCTGCCAGCAATCGATGAAAAGGGTCGCTAATGAGGTTCACGAAAAATTTCCTGTTTACATTCTTAATTCTTCTAACATTGGCTTTTCAGTTCTTCCATCCTAGCCCGGTTTCCGCCGCATGCAGTGGGATCGTCTATGTCGATAAAGATTCGACAGCAGGAAGCCCCACCGGCTGTAGTTGGGCGCTTGCCTTCCCCACTTTGCAGGATGCATTGACCCTTGGCTCCCTGGCAAGTGGAGATGAAATTTGGGTGGCCGAGGGGACATATTATCCCGATGAGGGGGCAGGACAGACTAATAACGCGCGTACCAGCACATTTCAATTGGTCAATGGCGTGTCGGTGTATGGTGGATTCAACGGCACGGAGACTGTCCGCACGGATCGCAACCCAGCTGTCAATGTGACCATCCTGAGCGGCGATATCGATGGAGTGGCAGGCAATGCAAACAATGCCTATCATGTTGTCGTCGCGTTCAATGTTTCGAGTGGAACGATTCTTGACGGCTTCACAATCAGGGATGGGAACGACAATTCAGGCACCGGAATCGGCGGCGGGATGTATCTCTCTGACAGCAGTCCTACGCTTGCCAACTTGGTCATCACAAACAATTCAGTGACATCAAATGGCGGCGGCGTCTTCGTCACCACGGTCAACAACCTCCTGCCGGAAGCCAGTTATTCCAGACCCTCGTTTACCGACGTTACATTCAGCAACAACACTGCCGGACGCGGTGGAGGGCTCTTTGCCCAGAACGCCAGCCCAATACTGACCAGAGTCGTTTTCAGCGGAAATGTCGCCAACAACGGTGCGGGCGGTGGGATGAACAGTCAGGTTTACAATGCCGCCACCGATGCGCGCAGCATCCCAAGATTAACGGACGTTACATTCAGCAATAACACTGCCACCGGAGGCGGCGGTCTATTCAATACGTACAGCGATTCGATCTTGAACAACGTCACGTTCAGCGGAAATACCGCCACTCGCAGAGGCGGAGGCATGTTGAACGAATTTGCTAACCCGACGCTGACCAACGTGACGTTTAACGGGAACACATCAAACAATGTGGGAGCCGACCCGCGCGGCGGCGGCGGAATCTTGAACATTGCCAGTAATCCGGTTTTGAACAATGTTACCTTCAGCGGCAATATCAGCACCGCCAACGGTATCACCGGGGGGGCGATCCGAAATGTCATTGACCCTGCCGGGCTTGTTCTGACCAGCAATCCTGTCATTCGCAACAGCATCTTCTGGGGAGATTCCAGCGAGATTGTCAGCGACGGAACCGGTACGACGACCATATCCGACAGCGTCGTGCAGGGCGGGTTTGCAGGCGGGACGAATATCATCACAACGAATCCCAACCTGAGCGCGCTTTCCAATAACGGCGGCTTTACACAAACAATGGCAATCAGCGCCGGGAGTTCGGCGCTTGACACGGGCGGAGTCACCACTGCCTGCGCCGCGACCGACCAACGCGGCGTGACGCGTCCGCAAGGAATTGCCTGCGACATCGGCGCATTCGAGGCTGGCGGCACGGCAACATCCACAACTGTCGCAAATGCCAACGCGACCTATGGGGATGTGTCGGTGGACCTTTCCGCTACTGTCTTTCCCAATCCGGGCGGCGGAACGGTTCAATTCTATGTTGACGGGAACCCCGTTGGCGCTCCTGTATCTGTGAACGCCGGGACTGGTATTGCCACGCTCACCTATAACCCCAGCGCATTGAATGTCGGCAATTACACGGTCCGCGCAGAGTTTTCAGGCTTCGGCAGCTTTCTTTCTAGCACCAGTAACCCCGCCAATAACGGCACGCTCACCATTGCGATGCGCGCCATCACAGTCACCGCGGATAGCGGACAAAGCAAGGTGTACGGCGATGTGGACCCAGTCTTTACCTACCAGATCACATCCGGCTCTCTGGCCGGATCAGACACCCTTACCGGTGCGCTCAGCCGCGCGGCTGGCGAGACTGTTGGCAACTACGCGATTACGCAGGGAACCCTCTCTGCAAATGCAAATTACGCCCTCACCTTTGTTTCAACAGATTTCAACATCATTGCTCGCGATGCTTCCGTCACCCCCAACGACGCAGACAAAGCATATGGCGACCCCGATCCCATCCCGCTGACGAATGGAACGTTGACCGGCTTCCTGCCAGCGGATGGGGTCACTGCCACGTATACTCGTACTGCGGGTGAGGGTGTTGGAAACTACACCATCAGCGCGGCCCTGAGTCCAGCAGGGGTGCTGGGAAACTATAACATCACCTATAACACCGCCACGTTCACGATCACGGGACTTGCCGTCACGCCAAACATCACTGCCAATGACAAGATCTATGATGGTACGACCGCCGCGACCTTCACTTGCACTCTTTCAGGCGTCATCGGCATGGACGATGTGACCTGCACGGGCGGGACTGCTGATTTTTCAGACAAACATGTCGGGGTGAATAAACTTGTCACCGCAACAGGCCTCGTCCTCAGCGGCACAGACAGCGGAAATTATACGCTCGCAACAACGACCGACACCGACAATGCCGATATCACATCGCTGGCAATCACAGTGACCGCCGCAACAGACACCAAAACCTACGACGGCACCACCGCTTCAATTGGCATACCCTCGATCACCACGGGGGCGCTGGCAACCGGCGACACTGCCAACTGGACGCAGACCTTCGACGCCAAACATGTCGGTACCGGCAAGACCCTCACCCCTGCCGGAACAGTCAACGACGGCAACGGCGGGAACAACTATGATGTCACCTTCATCGACAATACGACCGGCGAGATCATCCAGCGAGCCATCACAGTCACCGCCGTTACAGATACCAAGCCCTATGACGGGACAGTCACTTCGACGGGCGTTCCAACCATCACGTCCGGCTCGCTGGCTCCCGGCGACACCGCTGTCTGGACGCAGACCTTCGACACCCCGCTGGTCGGCGTGGGCAAAACCCTCACCCCCGCCGGGACGGTCACCGACGGTAACGGCGGCAACAACTATGATGTCACCTTCGTACAGGATTTCACGGGCGTCATCACCGGCACGCCGATAGACGTCACGATCAACCAGGCTGGCTCACAGACCGATCCAACCAATGCGTCGCCCATTAACTTTACCGTCACGTTCAGCGCCCTGGTCAATGACTTTGTTCCAAGCGATGTGACCCTCTCTGGTACGGCGGGCGCGACCACCGCCGTCGTCACCGGGAGCGGCACCACCTATAACATAGCGGTATCAGGCATGAGCGGAGATGGAACCGTGATCGCATCCATCCCTGCCGGTGTGGCGTCTGATTCCGCTGGGAATCTTAATCTTGCATCCACCAGCGCCGACAATACCGTCACTTACGACACTACAGGGCCCACCGTCACCATCAATCAGGCGGGCACACAACCTGACCCTACCAATGCGTCGCCCATCAATTTCACAGTCACATTCAATGAGGATGTGAACGGTTTTAGCGCAAGCGATGTGACCCTCTCTGGTACGGCGGGCGCGACCACCGCAGTCGTGACCGGCGGACCTGCCATCTACAACGTGGCGGTGAGCGGGATGACCGGCGAAGGCACAGTAATCGCAACCATCAACGGCGGCGTTGTCACAGATGACGCCGGGAACGGCAATGCCGCATCCACCAGCACAGACAATACCGTGACGTACGACACCACCGGGCCCATCGTGACAATTGGAACTCCGGTTCCCGCGGCAACGGTCACGGGTCCCGTTGATTTTGCGGTGACCGTCGCCGGAGCGACGACCGTCAATCTCACACCCGCAGATGTGACCCTGAATACCACCGGCAGCGCCGCGGCGACCACGGTCACGATCACGAACGGGAATACCGCCAATCCGACCGTTACTATCAGCGGCGTGACCGGGAGCGGCACCATCGGCATTTCCATCGCCGCGGGCATCGCAACGGACGCAGGCGGAAATATCAGTCTCGCCGCGGGACCTTCCGTACCCTTCCTCGTCGATAATGCCGGACCCGTTGTGCTATTCGACGCCAACACTGTCCCTGCAGATGGGGCGACTGTTTCCGGCGGACCGAGCCAACTCAGGGTTGCATTTAACGAAGACGTGAAGAATGATGGCTCGGCGGGCGCGGTGAACAACCTCGTCAATTATCTGCTCATCCAAAACGGAGCAAACCGTACACTGGATACGGCCTCCTGCGCCCTCGGCGTTCAGGGCGACGATGTACAGATTGCCCTCGACGCCGCAACGTACACCAATAACGGAGGCGGTGGGCCGTTCGTTGCCACACTGGACATCAACGGCGGCACACCATTGCCTGTCGGCTCCTATCATCTGTTTGTGTGCGGCACAACCTCCATTGAAGACCTGACCGGCAACGAACTCAACGACGGCGCGGCTGACACAATCATCGACTTCAGAGTGGTTCAGGCGACAGCGTCGGTGCCCAAGACCGGTTTCGCGATGGGCACAGTGACAGACATCCCCACCCAGCCTGCTGGTCTGACATATTCATCCACCGATATGTGGATCGAGATTCCCACCCTCGGCGTGAAGATCGCGGTCCTGGGCGTTCCCAAGACCAGCGCCGGTTGGGATGTGACCTGGCTGAACCGCAACGCCGGCTGGTTGAATGGTTCCGCCTTCCCCACATGGAAGGGGAACTCGGTCATCACCGCGCACGTCTGGGACGCGCTTAACAAGCCCGGTCCATTCGCCCGCTTGAAGGAATTGAAATACGGTGACCAGGTCAAAATCCACGCTTTTGGCCAGGTTTACATATACGAAGTTCGTGAGACAACAACTATAACCCCCACAGACACCTCCGCCATGCTCAAGCCTCAGGAGAAATCCTGGCTGACGCTCATCACCTGTGAGGGTTTCCAGGAGGTGACAAAGGATTACTCCTCCCGGCGTATGGTCCGCGCGGTATTGGTCAGCGTAACCACAGAAAAGTAGAACTGTACGAGTCAAAAAGAGCCTTCATTGCGTAAGGCTCTTTTTATTATTTCACGGGCTAATTGAGAGCAAATCACAACCCAAGTCTTTCTGAAAATAATGCCGCGCGCACGCCTGGAATCCGACAAGGACCTAGATGTCCACGACCTGGCGAGTTTTCCCAAAGGAAATCATCCAGCGCGCATCACTTCTCTTCCAAAGGGTTGAAGCCGCGTCCCAACACCTCCTGGGCAGGCGAGACGATTACAAACGCCTGCGGGTCTTCCTTCGCAACAGCAGACTTCAAGTTATGCACCTCTGTGATCGTCAAAGCACACATCAGGATCGAACGGTCCGCACCGGTGTACATGCCCTTGCCCTGCATGGCGGTCACGCCGCGTTTCAAGTCGCTCAAGATTCGTTTGGAAACGGTTTCGGCTTTGTCGGTGATGATGAGCGCGAGCAATTGTCTGCGCCTGCGGCGCGGCACAAGAAGGGCGCGCAAGCCGGCATGCTTACCCTGCTCCGATGGCGCCGCGGGCGCGCTTTCATCGCCAAAGCGGGGCAGGATCTCGCCGGTGGCGCGCGTCATGGTGATGGTCGCAAGCGCAATGACCGTCAGGATCGAATAATAGATCAAACCCAGAACGATCATGATCTCGCCGGGAATTATCCCCACCGCACTGCGGCTGACAAATTCCGTCAGGCTTGTGGCAGGTTCCGGGAAGAGCCAGATCTTCGCCACCCATGAAGCATACAAAATAAGAAATATCCAGAAGTAATTTCTACGCAAACGCCTGCCAAACGCTTCCCACATCGAGATGGGAAAACTGGGCGTGAGCAAATTCTCGGCGAGGTTCTCCGCCCATTCCGGCGAAGGGTGGAACGGCGGCACAAGCATCGCCGCATAAAAATCCGTTTCCATCAAACGCACACGATAACTCCACAACTCATAGTATCGATAGCGCCGCGCCTCGATAAACAAAAACCACAGCACAAGCAATGTATTCAAAATGATAATGCTATGATGAACATTGGGCTGGCTGAAAGCAATGGACAACACCGCGCCTGTCGCGACCACCGCCCAGTTCGTGGTTGTATCCAACCTTGTGCGCCAAACGTTGGCGCGCTGAATCTCGGCGCGAAAGAAATGCACCATGGCAGTGACGAATTCGCTGGTTTTGAGGTGATAACCGCGATACGTCCAAACCGGCTCTTCAGCTTCCTCAGGTTGGGGGTCTTGTTTTGATTTAGTGGATTTGGCTGGCATTTGATTTTTCTTTCTGTGGATAAGGCTTCGCCTCAAACTTACTCGAGGTTGATTCAGTTTCGAGGAGCGTTTTCTATACTTTGGGCCTCGGCAACGGATTGAAATCCTGCCTCACCCATGAATTCGATTGAAACCGACTCGGCACGCCGCACACTGCAAGATTTATCTTGCAAACATGTGCAACGTGAACGTTGTGGTACTGGGTTACCTCGGCAATTTATACGCCTCTTTGACTGGCTTGAGAGGGCGCGCCAGCCAATACGGTCGGCGCGTGCCGTCGGGACTGAACTTGTCTGCGGGTCTCGTCATCCCCAGCCACTGACGATAGACTTGCATGGACTTGTTGGTATCCACGAACAGGTCGCCTGCTTTTTCGCCGGGCGCTGCCTTGCTGACCCTGAACACCTTTTGCAGCCAGCAGTGCACTCCGCTGACGGGGTCGGGGTGGACGGCGTGAGCGAGGTTCTGGTTCACGCCCACGTTGCTCCACCAGATGCGGCTGGTATCGGGATCGGAGGATTCCCACGCCTGCGCGCCGTGAATGACACGCATGAGGAAGCCGCCCTTGCCGTCTTCGTGAATTTCCACGAGGTTGGAAGAGCCTTTGCTCACGCCTTTATCTTCCTGCAAACGCCAGCGCCCCAGGTGATGGCTGACGGCGATGACGCCGGGCTTGATGCCCTCGGTAACCCAGACCGTGTCCACGAAGTAGCCGATCTCCGTTTCCACTTTGGCGAGGTCGCCTGTTTCCAAGCCGAGACGGCGCGCATCTTCGGGATTCATCCAGATGGGATTCTTGTGCGAGATTTCGTACAGCCACTTGGCGTTTGCCGAGCGCGTGTGAATGAGCGTGGGCAGGCGGAAGTTGGGCAGCAGAATCATCTCGCCTTTGGAGCGGTCAATCGTATCGGGGGAGACGTGACTCTTGACCGCCCAGGGGATGACGTATTGTTTTTCGCTCCAGCCCCAGTCGTGAAGCGTCTGGCTGAAAAATTCGAGTTTTTTGGATGGGGTGTCGAAGCCCGCTTTGGGTTGACCATCCACCATGAGACCGACAACTGCGCCAGAAGAGTCTAGAGCGTGGTCAAACTCATCGGAGGCGAATCCAGCCTGAGGTCCAGATTGAAGCGTTTTGTTGAACGGCGCGTAGTTCTCCTTCTTCACTTCAAAGACGCCATACTTGCGCATGTATTCGAGCGGGGTCAGTCCTTCCTTGGCGGCGGCTTCGGGCAGACCCGGCACGGAGTTTTCGAAAATCCAGCGGTAGTATTCTTCCACCGTGATGATTTCGCCGGGGCGGTACGGACTCTCGAACCACTGACGGACGCCGAGCGAGCCGTCGGGGTCCATTTTCGCGGAGAGTTGAATCCAAAACTCGTTCTCTTCCCACACTTCGCCGGGGTTGGCTTCGTAGGTGAAGTCCACCTTGAGGCCGGCGCGTTCCATCGCCACGCGGCGCACGGGCTGACGGAAGGCAATCCACTGCCCCGCGTGCGTTTCCTGACTCATCAGGTCGTGGCGTTCGGGTCCGTGTCCCATCGGCAGGACGTAATCGGCGAACCAGGCGGTCTCATTCCATGTGGGCGTGAGGGCGACGTAACATTTGATTTTCGAGTTTTCGTCTTTGAGCGCCTTGAGCCACATAAAGCCGTCGGGGTTGACCCAGATGGGGTTATAGACGCGCGTGAAGTACACGTCAATTTCGCCGCGTCCTTCTTCGAGCATGTGCGGCAAAAGGATGGACATCTCGTAATGCGCGAGCGGGTACTCGATGGGGTAGTGCAGTTCGTTCCATGTTTCGGGAGCGGGCGCGCCTTTGAACGGCTTTGGCACGAACTTGTTCCAGCCCGTCAACGACGTGCCGCCCTTGTTGCCCACGCTTCCCGTCAGGACGTTGAGGAAGAACAGACAGCGTGAGACCTGCCACCCGCCCAGGTTGCCCACGCTGGCGCTGCGCCAGACGTGCGTGGCGAGTTTGCCGTCGCAGTTGGCGACAAGGCGCGCGGTTTCTTTGATGCGCTCAATGGGGACTTCGGATTCTGCGGCGGCGCGTTCGAAGGTGTATTTGGCGTAGAGGTCTTTCAGTAATGCGTCGAACAGGTCGAAGGTCAAAAGCCGAAGGTCGGATGCGGCGCTTCGAATCTTCGCCGCTAACTCGTCGCTGTTTACTGACAGCTTTCCATCGGCGACAGCCTGAAGCGTCTCCTTCCAGTTGACCCATTTCCGCATGAAGTCTTTGTTGTAAAGGTCGTTTTGAATTAAGTGATTCGCAATGGCAAGCAGAATCGTGTTTTCACTGCCAGGGTAGGTGGGCAGCCACACGTCGCTCATGGAGGCGGTGTTGGAGAGGCGCGGGTCGAAGGTGATGAGTTTCGCGCCGTCGGTCTTGGCTTCGATGATGCGCTGGGCATGCGGGTTGAAGTAATGTCCCGTTTCGAGGTGGCTGGAGATCAAGAGGATGACTCGCGCATTCGCAAAGTCAGGGCTGGGACGGTCTTGTCCGATCCAAAAGTTGTAGCCTGCTCGCGATGACGACGAACAGATGTTGGTGTGGCTGTTGTGACCGTCCATGCCCCAGGTCTGCACGACGCGGTTGGTGTATCCGTCTTCTCCAGGGCGGCCGACGTGATAGACGATTCCGTTCGGGCGGCGCAGTTTGCTTTCGCGCATCTTCTCCGCGATTTCGGTCAGCGCCTGCTCCCAGGTGATGCGCTCCCATTTGCCTTCGCCGCGCTTGCCGACACGCTTCAGCGGATACAAAATCCGCTCAGGGTCATAGACCTGATTGTGGGTGGCGGGACCCTTGGCGCAGTTGCGTCCGCGTGAGCCAGGGTGGACGGGATTGCCTTCGAGTTTGCGAATCTCGTAGGTGTCTTTGTCCACGTAGGCGAGCAGCCCGCACGCGGATTCGCAGTTGAAGCACACGGTCGGCACGAGCGTGTAACGCCGCGCCACTTTGCGCGGCCATTCCTTGCCGTCCCATTCCACCCAGTCATCCCAGACTTCGGGAGGCGGGTATTGACTGATGCGCCCGTCGGGGTGGACGACTTCGGTCAGTTTGACGGGCTTGCGGTCGGACGCCGCGAATTGCGGAACGGCGGTTCCTGCGGAGGTTTGAGGGACAGATTTGGTTTTGGTCATTGGTTTCTCGATAATCGTTATTCGATATTCGGCGTTTACCCTCATCCCCAACCCTTCTCCCGAGGGGAGAAGGGAGTCGAGTCCCCTCTCCCTATGGGAGAGGGTTAGGGTGAGGGATTTTTACGAATTCGGAATATACTGCGGCGCCATCACGAAGGCATATTCGTAGAAGAACAAACCGACGGCGGCGCACAGGGCGGCGAGAGGCATGGAAGTTGGCAGGAGGAAAATCATCGCCAGCGGGAGGAGATGCGCCAGCGCGATGCCGCCCCACCAGTAGTGATTGCGGAAGCGTCCCCGCGTCATTTCGCGGTAGCCCAACAAAGCGATCTCGGAAGCGAAGGAGTTGAATCTGCTTGCCAGAGTCAGGAGCAGGTTCAGCGCAATGCTGGCGGGGAAGAGGCGGAAGAGCATGCCGCTGAGCGATTCGGGATAGGAAACGAACAGGTTGAGGACGATGAGCGTTCCGCTGGCAACCATCATGGACTGCGTGAAGAGTTGGAAGGGCAGCAGCGGACTCTGCCACATGTCGCGTCCCTCCGCCTGACCGAGCAGGAAGGCGGTGTAGATGACGGCGAACAGCGCGAGCGGGAACGTCACCCACGCGGCAAACGGACGGACGGCGGCTGCCGTTTCGAGGGGCAGAATCTTCACTTGAGCCGCGCCTTCGAACAGCCACCACAATCCCGCAACGGCGGTGAAACCGACCAGAATGAACGCGCCGCGCGCCACCCACGATTTCCATTGCGGGCGGAGCAGGATGTTGAGGAAGCGTTTGGGCTGCGACAAATCCTTGATGAGCAGGATGACCGTGACGAGCATGAAGACCATCGCAGTAAAACCTGCGGCGAGGAACGCGGCGGAGTCGAAGGTGAAAAGATTGAACATCACGCCGAGGCTCAAGAGCATGAAGAGTCCGCCCGCGATGTTTTTGGTGACGAGGTAGGCGGGCAGTTCCCAATGCCAGTTGATTTTGTGCTGCGCGTTGTAAGCGGTCTGCACCATGTGTTCGGCGACTCGCCCGCCGATTTGGATGGGACCGTAGAGCGGGCGTCCCTGTTCGCGCGGGGTGCGGATGGGCGCGCCCGATTTGGATTGTGGTTTCGAGGCGGCGGTCGAGTAAGACGAAGTCTGTACCGCGACCCCGCCCACTCGTCCATCGCCTGAGCCGCCGCTGATTACAGGCAATTCATACAACGCCGTGTTTTGCTCGGTGACTTTGTCCGCCCACAGGAACGAGTCATGGGCGGGGGAGGCGGTGGGATGCAATGCCCAGTCGTTGCCGTTGATGTAGAACAGTTTCGGGGCGGTTCCCTGCTCGGGCTTGCGAACGGTCGCTTGGGCGGTTGCCAACTTTCGGCTGATTTCCGAAGCGGGGTCGTTCAAGTCGCCAGCGAGAATCGCATGTTCGGGGCAGACGACGACGCAGGCGGGTTCGAGTCCCACATCCAAACGATGCGCGCAGAAATGACATTTCGCGGCGGTATTCGTTTCGGGGTCGAGATAAATCGAGTCGTAGGGACAGGCTTGCATACAGGATTTGCACCCGATGCAAACGCTGGGATCGAACTCGACAATGCCGTCATCGCGCTGGTACATCGCGGTGACGGGGCAAATGCGGACGCAGGGCGGGTTGGCACAGTGGTTGCAGCGCGTCACCTGAAAGCGGCGGCGCACGTCGGGATACGCGCCCGTCTCCACATACTTGACCCATGTGCGGTACACGCCGAGCGGCACTTGATTCTCGGATTTGCACGCCGTCGAGCAGGCGTGACAGCCGATGCATTTGGATTGGTCTATGAGGAAGCCGTAGTTTGGCATTGGCAAGTAGTAATTGGGAATTGGTTAAGCGGCTTGCGGAGGGGCAACCGCGTTCATGATGGCGGTGGTGAAATCGGCGGGCGTGACGCCAGGGGATTGAATGTTGAGGCGGTAGTACGCTTCTTCGATTTTGGATTTGAGCGTTTCGGGCGTGGCGGAAACCCCGCGCAAGGATTGTTCGAGCGCGCCGACGGCGAAAACGGGGAGCAGGGTGAAATCGCCAGAGATGGTGACGTCGTCAATGCGCCCTTCGCGCAGGCGGGCGATGACGCGGATCAAACCGCCCTGTGCCTTGAACGCCGCTTCGACGATGTGGACATCCTGATGGATTTTCACGCCCTGCTGTTTGAGTTGACCCTTCTGATAGAGCCATTCATCGGATGTGAAGCGGGCGTCAATCTCCTTTGCCATGGCTTCTTCTTCGGCGGTCCATTCGCCCGCAACGATTTCCGCGCCCAGCGCTTCGGAGACCTTCTTCAGATACAGGTCTTTGACCATGGCGCGGTCGGGCGTGTAACCGAGTTGCTCGGTCATGGTGGTCATGTAGGCTTCGAGCGACTCGAAGATTTTGTCGCGCATTTTCTCGGAGGGGACTTTCAACACCTGCGACATGGTCTTCTTGTCGAAGGTGTACATCAAACTGCCGACGAGAATCTCCGCAATGCCCATCTGCGCCGCGCCTGTGCCGCCGATCTTCTTGCCGTTGACGTGAATGTCGTTGATGGGGCGGTAGTTGGCGTTGATACCCAGTTCCTTGTAGGTCTGCACGATGGGGTCAATGTAGAGGGCGAAGCGTTCTTCGAGCGAGGCAGGCAAATCCTCCTTGTGGAAAATCCATTGCGTAAAGAGTTGACCGCTGTCGAGGTACACCGCGCCGCCGCCGACCTCGCGGCGATAGACGGGAAGGTTGTGCGCCGCGCAGTAATCCAGGTCCACTTCCTTTTGCAAATCCTGGTGATAGCCGATGGACACATACGGCGCGTTCGGCGAGACGAGAATGATGGTGTTCGGCGTGTCCTGCTTCATCGCATACCCGACCGCGTGGTAAACGGTCTGCGAGCGGAGGGGCGAGACGCCTTCCATGTAAAGCAAACGGATTTTCTTGGACATTGGGAGACTCCTCTAGTAAAGTTTTATCTAGCCGAATTTTGGAAAGAGAAACGGGACGTTCTTTTTATATTCAAGATAGGATTCGCCGAAGCGAAGTTCCAATTCTTTTTCTTCAAAATACTTAATGAAGATCAAATGAGATGGGATGATGCCTAGAACAGCGGCAAGCGTGGCAAAGGTCGAGCCCGTCACGAATCCCAGCGCGATGGCAAGCAGGTAAAAACTTAATGACATTGGGTTTCGGGTGCGTTTGTAAATATCATCATTGACGACATGCCTGGTCAACACAAAGGCATTTGTGCCCTTTCCAATGGCACGCAGTAGTTTATTGGTCACTGTCATGAAATAAAAACCTGGGATGGCAAGCAAGATACCGATTCCGAGAAAGACAGGTCGCATGGGCAAAGGGTTCAATCCGATCAGTTCATCGAGATGAGATATCCCAGGGTAGAAAAACGCGACAATCGGTGGAGCGATCTGTCCTGCAAAGAATAGGAAGTGCAAGACACGGCTTGATCTCTCCGCATTTTCTTTGGATGGATTTCTGCGCAGCCAAACACCGAGAACAATTGCGCCAACAGCCATTGCGATTGAGCCAGCGATTAACCAATAAATTATTAACATGGAAACTCCTAATCAATACACCTCAAACAATTGACCTTTAACTCCTTGATTCGTTCCTTGTACTTCTCTGCTGCCGCTTCACCCGTGACTAGGTGACTGGACTCTGCTTCGAGATTCGTCGGTCGCACTTTGACGAACCAGCCTTCGGTGTACGGTTCCTTGTTGGCGAGCAGGATATTCCTTGCAAATGCTTCTTCATTCGTCGCCACGATTTCACATGAGAATGGCGCGGGGAAGGGTCCCACCCATTTTGCAGACTCAACCGTCGCCAGCGCTTTGCCTTGCGCCACTTTCTTCCCGACATCCCGAAAACTGATCACGGCGATCTTTCCGCAGCGTGTCTGCGCCACATCGGTCATGCCGAGCGTGGCAATCTCGCCGTCGAAGCGAATCCACACATCGCGCTCGATGTCGTAGGTCAGGTCTTCGGGGATGTCACAGGCGTAGAAGATCATGGGGAAATGGTAATTGGAGATTGGTAATTACCACTTACTAATTACCAGTCTCCAGCATCTTGATCACTCGAAATTGAGATTCTGCTCTTCCATAAATTTTCGATACGCCTCCACCGCCGCTTCACCCGTGACGAGCGAGGCGGATTCGCCCGCCCAATCCGCAGGTTTGAGTTTGACGAACCAGCCTTCGCCGTAGGGGTCGCTGTTGATGAGCGAGGGTTTTGCCCGCGCCGCTTCGTTCACTTCGACAATCTCCCCCGTAATGGGCGATGTGACGGGTCCCACCCATTTGCCGCTTTCAAGTGTCCCCGCCGATTTGCCCTTCTGCACGGTGCGCCCCGCTTCCTTCGGCGTGACGTTGACGATGCCCTTCGCCAGGTTCTGCGCCACGTCGGTGATGCCGATTTTCACCGTACCGTCGTCCATGGGCAGCGCCCAGGCGTGCTTCTCCACCCAGTAGTAGAGATTTTCAGGGATGTTGCATCCGCGAACTGTTGCCATTTATGCCTCCTTGTTGCCCTCGCCCCTTCACCCCTCTCCCAATGGGAGAGGGGACGGGGGGGAGGGTAAATTATGTTCACCTTGCAAGTGATACAAAAGCAAATCGAAAACAACCAGCCGAATCTCGTACTCATATTCTGACACAAAATTCGGGTCGCGGCGCGCCTTCTTTGTGACCTGTTCGTAACTCGCGCCGCACACGGGACAGGTAACCACGTAAAACGTGTGCTTTGTAAATTCGTCCACGCGCACGCCGAGCGTATCGCCGTGATTCTCCGCCAGATGGTTGTGGACTTCGGAACGCTTACCGCTAAAATCGCAATAGGGGCAATTCCACATGAGAGATTTTAGAGAGTAGAAAGTAGAGAGTAGAGAGTTGTGAGGGACTATTTGACCATTTGACTATTGGACTATCCGACTATTGGACTAACTTCTTCCACCCCAACCGCCTCCGCCACCAACTGAATGATGTCGCGGACTTCGATTTTGCCTTCGTTGCCCGTCGTCTTGACCGCGTCGGAGTACATGACCATGTCCTTGGGGCAGGTGACGATGAACAACTGCTTCTTGTCGCTGGGGTGTTTCTCGAAAGTGGACAACGCCTCCTTGATGCGGTTCTCGGCGGGACGTTCACCCGGCGCGACCTTGCCCATCCAAATCTGACCGCCGCCCGCGCCGCAGCAGAACGAGTTCTCGCAATTGCGCGGCATTTCGTGGAATTCCACGCCGAGCAGTTCGAGTAACTTGCGCGGAGCGGTGAATCCGCCGTTGTAGCGACCGAGATAGCACGGGTCGTGGAAGGTGACTTTGTAATGTGAGAGTTTGTTCTTGACCGTGAGTTTTCCTTCTTCAAAGAGTTTGAGCAGGGTCACGGTATAGTGCTTGACTTCGAACTTCCCGCCGAATTGCGGATACTCGTTCTTGAGTGTGTTGAACGAGTGCGGGTCGGTGGTGACGATGCGCTGGAACTGCGCCTTGCCGAACGCCGCCATGTTCTGCTCGACCAGTTGCTCGAACAGACCTTCCTCGCCCACGCGGCGCACGTCGTTGCCCGCGTTGGATTCGTTCTGGTAGAGAATGCCGAAGTCCAAGCCCGCCTGATGGAAGATGCGCGCCACCATCTTGGTGTTCGGTATGACGCGCTCGTCGAACGAAGCAGTATCGCCCACGAACCAGAGAACTTCGACGGGTTCTTCGGTCGCGTTCTTGACGGGGAATTCCAGTTCTTTCGCCCAGCGTCCGCGCAGACGTTTGCCCTTGCCCATCCAGTTGCCGTTGGTGGCGAGCGATTGCAGCGCGGTCTGCACGCCGCTGTCAATCTCGAAGCCGTCAATCAACATGCGGCGGCGGATGTCCACGATGTCCGCCATCGGTTCATTGCCAACAGGACACACGCGGACGCACGCATAGCAGGTTGTGCAGGACCAAACCGCCTCGGGGGAGATCACGGTCTCGGTCAACGGAGCCAGCAAGAGGTCGGGATGAGAGCCGAAGGTCGCCTCCTTGAGGAGGTAACGCTTGTTCACCTCCAAAGCCGAAGGGGAGAGCGGTCGCTGATAAAAATTCGCGGGACAGACATCCTGACAGCGATTACATTGCACGCAGGCGTAGGCGTCCAGGATGCGCTTCCAGGCGAGGTCGGTGATGACCTTTGCGCCAGGGTCGTACTTGCGTCCATCAATAACCTTGAGCGGAATGGCGGGGTCGAGTTGACCGCGCGGATTCTGTTTCGCCAAACCGAGATTGATGGGCGCCATGAAAAAGTGTGTGTGCTTGGAACGCGAGAGGTAGGGGATGATGAACATCACCCAGCCAATGCTGACCCACCAGGCAACATGCATGCCCGTTTCGGACGCGCCGAAGATGGAATTGAGAAAACTGGCGAACGGCATGAACGGGTCCGCGCCTTCGGTGAGGCGGTAGGCTTGACTGAGCACATGCGCGGTGACGTGCATGATGACAAACACGCCGACGATGAGCGAATCTTTTGCCTGCCCGCCCGCTTTGACTTTGGGATTCAAAAGCACGTTCTCGCGATAGGTGAGCGCCTTGTCTTTGACGATGAAGCGGCGCACAAGAAAGATCGTGATGGCAATCAGCAGGAACATGCTCATCACATCGGAAACGAGACTGTAGATGTTGATGAGCGGAATCGTCCACGCAGGAGGCGCGAGATGTTTGCCGCTGTAAGTGAGGTCGAAGTTGGGGATGAGTCCTTCCAGCACATCGAAAAGGTTGACGAAGGCGTAGGTGATGAGACCGAAAAACAGTCCCAGGTGAACCGCGCTCAACGCTTTGCGCGCTTTGAAGATGGTGCGCTGGAACAAGACCGTCACGCCCGCTTTGAGCAGGCTGGCGGGGATGTTCTTCAACTCAGGCGCAGGGCGTCCCTTGCGGACGGTGTCAATGATGGTCTTGAAGCCGTGAAACGTGAATCCCGCCGAAACCAGCGCAAGAAGGATGAAGAGGATTTTTTCGATAGGTGTGAGCAACGTGCCCTCCCGAAGATGGGAATTGGTAATTAGAGATTGGTACTTGGTGATTGCGTGATGGTTTTGGTTTTCACTAGACGACCATCCACGAATGATTCACGAATAAACGAATTTGCACAACTCATTCGAGTATTCGTGTCGTATTCGTGGATGGTTCTTTCAGGCAATCTCCAATTACTACTTGCCAATTACAGCAATTCAAGCATCGCTTCCGCGACCTCAAACAAGTCCGCCGTTGCGCCGTAATGCGCCACGTTGAAGATCGGCGCTTTCTTATCGGTGTTGATGGCGATAATCAATTCCGCGCCTTTCATGCCTTCGAGATGTTCGGGCGCGCCAGAGATGCCGAGCATGAGATACAACTTCGGCTTGACCTTGAGACCCGATTTGCCCACCTGCCTTGTACGCGGCAGCCAGCCCGCATCCACCACAGGACGCGAAGCGGAGACCACCGCCCCCAGTTTCGCCGCCAACTCTTCGGCGAGTTCGATGTTCTCCTTGCCGCCGATGCCGCGCCCCACCGAAACCAGTTTCGTCTGCGCGGTGATGTCCACGTCGCCGCCAGCAGGTTTGACCATCTCGATAAACTTCATCTTCAGCCCGCTCAAGTCAACGGGCGAGGCGATTTTCTCCGCCGCCGTCGCGCCCTGTCCCGCCTCGGCGGGGAACGAACCCGCCAGGCACGCCACGATTGCCGTCTCCCCTTCGGGCGCAACTTCCGCCGTCAACTTGCCGCCATACGCCTGACAACTCACGACAATGCCGCCCCCTTCGACGCGCACGTCCTTCGCATACGCCGCGCACGGAACGCCGAGCCGCGCCGAAAGCCACGCGGCAATATCCATGCCTGTCACCGTCCAGCCGAACATCACAACCTTCGGCGACTTCTCCTTGACCAGCGCTTCGACGACTTTCGCATACGCTTCGGGATTGAACTGACTCAGCGCCGCGTCGTCCACCTGGATGGTGGAATCGGAGGCGAAGACATTCGCGTCCACTCCGCCTCCGACCACGACCGCAGCTGCCTGCCCTCCCAGGGCTTTTGCCAACTCTTTGGCTTTTCCTACCAACTCAAACGACACATCGGAAAACTTGCCGTCCATGTGTTCGGTGATTACGAGAATATCATTGCTCATGTTTGCTCCTTTGGAGAGAGAATAGATATAGATAATTAGAGATTAGATGATTAGTTGTTTTTACTATTCACTATTCTCTACTCTCTAATCTCTGCTCTACGCCAATCCCTTACTCTTCAACAACTCTACGATCTTCGCCGCAACTTCCTTCGACGAACCTTCGATCATCTCTGCATGACCCGTCACCACGGGCGGAGCCATCTTTTTGAACGTGAGTCCCGAAGAAGCGTCACCCGACGGAGCGACCTTCTCCACCGTGGCAGATTGCGCCATCTGGCGGACTTTGCTCACAGGCGCATAGCGCGGCGGCTTGGGAGCAGCCTGCACACCCGCCACGAACGGCATGGACACGGAATACTTCGCGCCTGCCCCGCCCGCAAATTCCTTGTTGACCGTGGCAGAGTCGCTGTTGGCTTCGACAGAACTCACGCCGCCGATATAGGGCATGTCCAAATACGCCGCGATCATCGGACCAATTTGTCCATCAAGATCGTTCGACGCCTGCACGCCTGCAAAGACCATGTTTGCTCCCATGCCCTTGATCGCTTCTGACAACCATTTGGCTTGCATGTGCGAATCAGCGGCGGGGTCGTCAGCGGTGATCTTGACCACTTTATCGGCGCCCTTTGCCAGCGCGAGATGAAGCGCGTTATCCAACTCCCCGATCAAGTCCACGCCGATCACGGTCACCGTCCCACCGACGGCTTCCTTGATCAACACAGCTTGCTCGATGGAATGCTCGTCCCATTCATTGAGGACAAAATCCACCGAGTCGAAATCCACGTTATTGCCTTTGACGGGCACGTCATCGGCAATGCTGGGGATATGTTTGATTGCTACAACAATGTTCATCTACTCTTTCTCCTTAATTTTCTGAATTGACGCATATTCTCAAAAGTGCTAGAATAATTGCGAGCGGTATCGTAACGCCTGGTGACTTCGGTCACTCGTAGAGTGTCCTAGCCGTTTCTGAAATGAAACGGGACCCATCCAGACTGAAATCAGAGCCCAGGGTGAGCCGCTCCCGCGAAATCCCTTGCAAAAGGGATTTTCGTTTTAATCATCCAACAAATCCTTTCCATTTGCAACATCTTCAATGACAACCTTGGAGGCGATGATGTCGTAAAAACGCGAGTCATCGCGCTCGTACTTCTGGAAGAATGCCCAGGCAACTGCGTCCGCCGCCTGCAACTCTTTCCGTGACGATGAATTTTCCTGCGAGATCAACACCACTTGCGGAAGGTCGGCGATTTCTTCGCGAATCGCCTTTTCCAACAGATGACGCTGGCGTTCGTTGGTGTAACGTTTGTCAAGACAAATCTCAACGCGCGGCGACTGCTGGACAAGGTGACGAACTGCCCGCGCCGTCACGCGCCGATAAATTTCTTCCACATACTTCGGCTCACGGCGAATTGTATGCTGATCCAACACCACAGCCATAACCGTGAGGTCTTCCTTTGCCAGCGCCTGAAGCAGACGCAGGATAGCGGCTTCTTCGAAATCTGCGGCTTTGATCTCGCCCGAAGCGACTTTTGATCCGTATTTCTTGATTGCCCTGCGGATGGTCAACTCTAAAACGCGGGGCTGGCTCACACTCAAAACGACAACGATCAAAAAGCGCGTTCCCGTTTTCGTGCCGACGGTTCCCGATTCATCAATGAAGGCATAAACGCTTTCGATTTCCATAATTGCTTTTCGCGTACTCGGCGTTCTCCCCTGGCGCCGCCTATCAGGGCAGTAACGCCGCTGGACGCTAGAGAGCGTCCACTACGCCTTTAACCGCTACGCGTCGCCACGCATTGACCTATCCAACAATTCCAAAATATCCAACACATCCACATGCTCATTGCCCGTGGACTTGACCGCGTCGGTGAAGCGTGAGACTTCGAAAGGACAAGCCACTGCCAGCACGTTCGCGCCTGTGGACGCGGCTTCCATCGCGCGTTTTTCAGAGAGGCGCATGGTGGTGTGTTTGGCGGTGAATGAGTCCATCCACATGCCGCCGCCGCCGCCGCCGCAACAGTAACCGTTCTCGCGGTTGCGCTGCATCTCAACCAACTCCACGCCAGGGATGGCTTCGAGTAGTTTGCGCGGCGCTTCGTATTCGCCGTTGTGCCGCCCAAGATAGCAGGGGTCGTGATATGTGATCTTCTTTTCGACAGAGTGCTTGAGCATGGGCTTGAGTTGGTCAAGGTAACGCGCAAGGAAGGTGGTGTAGTGAACGACGGGGCGTTCAAAGCCATACTTCGGGTACACATTCTTGAAGGCGTTCAACTCATGCGGACCTGTGACGACCAGTTCGTCCCATTCATATTTATTGAAGGTCTCGATGTTGTATTCGGTCATCATCTCGAACAGACCCTTCTCGCCAGCCAAACGCTGCGAGTCGGCGTCATCTTTTTCTTCCTTGCCGAGAATGGCGAAGTCAATGTCGAGCGCGTTGAAGATTCGCGCCGCCGCTGCCGCCGCGTCAATGCCGCGTGGATGATACGAAGGATATGAGCCAACATACCAAAGTACGCTCACTTTGCGACCAAGATCTTTGATGATCGGCACAGGCACGCCCGCGGACTGAATCCACGCGTCGCGTTTGCGCTGCGGTTGCCCAAGCGGATTGCCGCTCTTGGCGGTATTCTCGAACGCCTGCTGTAATTCGGCTGGGACAAACTTGCCTTGCAGAATCGCTTCTTC
>JACAEM010000003.1 GCA_013388855.1 Chloroflexota bacterium | reverse complement strand
TACAACGATATCTTTGCAAACCTGCATTTGTTGTTCCCGCTTTGTTCTGGCGGGTTGTCTCTTGGCAATATGGACATCTGTTCATTTCTCTATTTTAGCCCATCCATTTGGACACTCCCATTTTTTCTCCGTACGCTCTGCGGCTAAAAATCTCGGTTATACTTTCCCCCGCAAATGACCGACCATATCCGCAACTTCTGCATCATCGCCCATGTGGACCACGGCAAATCCACGCTTGCCGACCGGCTCCTGCAACTGACCGGCGCCATCTCCGAACGCGAGATGACCGAACAGGTGCTCGACAGCATGGACCTCGAACGCGAAAAAGGCGTCACGATCAAAGCCTCCGCGGTACGCATGTATTACACGGCGAAAGACAATCAAAAATACGAGATCAACCTGATCGACACGCCGGGTCATGTGGACTTCGGTTACGAGGTCAGCCGCGCGCTCAAAGCCTGCGAAGGCGCCGTGCTCGTTGTGGACGCCACCCAGGGTATCGAAGCGCAGACTCTCGCCAATCTGTACCAGGCGCTCGACGCCGACCTGACCATCATCCCCGTCATCAATAAGATCGACCTGCCCTCCGCCCGCCCCGATGAAGTGGCGGAAGATGTCGGCTCGCTGCTGGGCATCGACCCAGCCGAGGTACTGCAAGTCTCTGCCAAGGAAGGCATCAACGTGGATCAGATTCTCGAAGCCATCGTGACGCGCATCCCGCCGCCGAAAGATGCGGACGACGCTCCTCTGCGCGCGCTGGTGTTCGATTCGCACTACGACTCGTACAAGGGCGTCATTGCCTATGTGCGCGTCTTCGAAGGTTCATTCAAAGCCACCGACGTTTTGCATCTCTTCGCCACTGGCGCCGACATGAAACCGGTCGAAATCGGAATATTCGCTCCCGGCATGAAACCCGTGGATCGGCTCGGCTCCGGGGAGGTCGGCTACATCGCGACCGGATTCAAGACCGTACACGAATGCCGCGTCGGAGACACGATCACGCGTACATCACAACCTGCTCCCGAACCTCTGCCCGGGTACCAGCACCCCAAACCGATGGTCTTCGCCGGCATCTACCCCGTCGAAGCCGACGACCATTCCGACCTGCGTGAAGCGCTCGAAAAACTGCAACTCAACGACGCCTCGCTCACCTTCCAGCCAGAAACATCGCAGGCGCTGGGATTCGGTTTCCGCGCCGGGTTTCTCGGTCTCTTTCACATGGAAATCATTCAGGAACGCATCGAACGCGAATATAACCTCGATGTGCTCTTCACTGCCCCCTCCGTGGAATACGAAGTGGTGATGACCGATAACTCGGTCATCCCTGTCGATTCGCCCGCCGAACTCCCCGACGAATCGAAAATCGTCGAAGTCCGCGAACCGTGGATGACCATCGAAATCATCACGCCCACCGAGTATTATGGCCCTATCATGGAACTGGTCACCAAGCGACGCGGCATCTTCAAACAGCAGGAATACCCCGCACCGCACCGCGTGCAACTTGATTTTGAAATTCCGCTCTCTGAAATTATCGTCGACTTCTTCGATGATTTGAAATCGCGCACCAAGGGTTACGCCTCGCTCGATTATCAATTCCTGGAATACCGCCCCGATGAATTGCAAAAACTGGAAATCCTCGTCAACGGCGAACCGGTCGATGCACTGGCGACCATCGTCCACAAGAAGGATGCCTTCCACAAGGGACAGCGCCTCATCACCAAGCTCAAGGACTTGATCCCGCGTCAACTGTTCGACGTGGCGGTTCAGGCTTCGGCGGGCGGGCGAATCATCTCGCGCGCCAATGTCAAAGCCACACGCAAGGACGTGCTGGCAAAATGTTACGGCGGCGACATCACCCGCAAAAAGAAACTGCTTGAGAAACAAAAGAAGGGCAAGAAACGTTTGAAGATGGTCGGAAATGTGGAGATCCCGCAAGACGCGTTCATGGCGGTACTGAAACTGGACGAGGAATAAAATTTTAAAACCACAAAGGACACAAAGAGGCACAAAACTTTGTGCAGGAAGAAAAGGGAATCATTTATGAAAGATTGGAAACGCTGGCTTCCCGGTGTCATTATCAGCGTCGGCTTGATCGCCGCGATCCTGTATTTCGCCGACCTGCGGCAAACCGCCAACGCGCTGCGCAACGCAAATTACGTCCTGCTGGCAAGCGCACTATTGCTCGGCTTCGTGTGGATTGCCGTGCGCGCGCAAGTCTGGCGCACGCTTCTGCGCGACAAGCCATCCTACAGCGACACCTTCTGGACAGTGGGCGAAGGCTACATCCTCAACAACTTCCTGCCGTTCCGTCTGGGCGAACTGGGACGCGCCTTTTTACTCAGCCGCAAATCAGGCATGACCTTCATGGAGATCCTGCCCACCATCGTCATCGAACGCGCCATCGACCTGGTATACACGGCGATCATCTTCGTTTCGGTAATCCCGTTCGTAGTGGGTGCTAAGGGCAGCGAACGGGTGGGTGTCATCGTAGGTGCGGTAGTGCTGGCCGGCATGGTATTTTTATACATCCTGGCGCGCAGTAACCGGTGGGCGCTGGACGTTTTCCACAAACTGAGCGCGCGGTGGCCCGCGTTGCAGCGCATTGGCGGACGTTTCCTCGAATCGTTCTTCGCCGGATTGAGTGTGCTGACCGATGGCTGGCTCTTTGTCCGCTTTTTGTTCTGGATGACGTTGAACTGGGTGCTGGCCATCATCAATTATTACCTAATCATCCGCGCCTTCTTCCCGGAGGCACAACTCACCTGGGCAATGTTTTGTCTAGGCGCTGCGGCGTTTGGCGGGGCGATTCCCTCCGCACCGGGAGCGGTGGGCACTTTCGAGGGCGCGATCGTATTCGCCTTGACGCGCTTCGTGCCGGATGAATCGACCGCCCTGGCGGCGGCGCTGGCAATGCGCCTGTATAACTACATCAACAGCGGTGTGATCGGCGGCATCGGTCTCGCGCGTGAAGGTCAGACTCTTTCAGGCGTGTATCACCAATTACGAAATCTCAGGGCAAACGAAAACACAGAAACGAACAAGTGATTACGGTGTGTTTCGTCCCGCAGGGTTGGCGTCCTATCCTCCAACCTGCGGGACGTTTGTGTACTGAACAGGAGTGAACATGACGCGACATTATCTTGTCACCGGCGGAGCGGGATTCATCGGTTCAAACTACGCCCACAGGCTGATTCAGCGCGGCGAAAAGGTCACCATCTTCGATAATTTGTCCCGGGCGGGCGCGCCGCGCAATGTCGCCTGGCTGGAGGAAACATTCGGGAAGGGCGCGTTCCGGCTCATCGTCGGGGATGTGCGAAGCGCCGCTGATATAGCGGAAGCGGCAAAGGACGCCGATGTCATCGTTCATTTGGCGGGGCAGGTCGCGGTTACGACATCCGTCACAAAACCGCGCGAAGATTTCGAAGCCAACGCACTGGGGACGTTCAACGCGCTCGAAGCCGCGCGAGTATCGGACAGGAATCCCATCTTCATTTATGCGTCCACGAACAAAGTGTATGGTGGTATGGAGGATGTGAAACTGGTCGAGGATGCCACGCGTTGGCGTTACGCGGAGTTGGAACATGGCTGCGCTGAAACCCAGCCGCTCGATTTTCATTCGCCGTATGGATGCTCGAAAGGCGCGGGGGATCAGTATGTGCGCGACTATGCGCGAATTTACGGTCTGCGCTCGGTGGTCTTCCGCCAATCGTGCATTTACGGACCGCGTCAGTTCGGCATCGAGGACCAGGGCTGGCTGGCATGGATGATCATTGCGGCAGTGACAGGACGAAAGATCACCATCTATGGCGATGGCAAACAGGTGCGCGATGTGCTGCACGTGAGCGACCTGCTCAGCGCCTATGATGCCGCCGTGGAAAAAATTGAGTCCGCCACAGGGCAGGTCTACAACATGGGCGGCGGGACACGCAACATCCTGGCGGTGTGGGCGGAGTTCGGTCCCATGCTGGAAAAATTGCTCGGCAAAAAGATCGAAGTGGCGCGCGATGACTGGCGTCCCGGCGACCAGCGCGTCTTCTATGCCGATTTCCGCAAGGCGCAGCGGGAACTCGGCTGGGAGCCGAAGATCAACCTGGAAACGGGGATCGAGATGCTGTTCGAGTGGGTGAAGGAAAATAAAAGTTTGTTTTAATGATTCGAGTTTATAATCCACGCCTCGATGCAAAACATCGAGGCGTTTAATTCATCCGATCCGGACCGGCACGTGTCAATAAAGAATCAACTCAATCGGCGCGACTTTTTGAAACTGGCAGGCATGCTTCCACTGGGCATTGCCGCACCGCGCCTGATGAAAACGTTTGCCCCGTCCATGCAGAGACAGGCGAAGAACGTTCTTATCGTTGTCTTCGACGCTTGGTCCGCGCACAATGTCTCTCTGTATGGGTATCCCCGGAACACAACGCCGAACATCGACCGCCTGGCGCGACGGGCGATTCGATACCATAATCATTATGCCGGAGGTAGTTTCACGACGCCTGGCACTGCATCCCTGTTGACAGGCGTCCTGCCGTGGACACACCGCGCGTTCGACTTGAAAGGGGTCGTCTCCAAGCCCTTCGAGACCCGGAGTCTTTTCTCCACCTTCAAGAATCACTACACCATTGCCTATACCCATAATTCATGGGCATACACCCTGTTGAGGCAGTTTAGGCGGGATATTGACGAGCTCATCCCGCGTGAATTGCTGATGATCCCCTCCACGAATACCTTCATCACGCGGTTGTTCACAGAGGACAATGACACCTCCGCGGTGGGCTGGGAACGGAATATCAACCTCAAGGACGACGGGATTGCCTATTCCCTGTTCTTTTCGCGGTTACTACAGGAGCCGCAAGAGAGGAAAATCGAAGATCTGAAACCGCTGTTCCCGCGCGGTCTCCCCACATCGACGACCGATATTGGCTTCACCCTGGCGCAGGCACGTGATTACATTCTGGAACGGCTGACATCCATTCCCCGTCCATTTGCCGGGTATTTCCACTTCCTGCCGCCGCACAGCCCATACAATACATCGAAGGATTTCTTCGATACATTCAGGAACGACGGTTTCGTCTCCACCCAAAAGCCTCTGGACATCTTTGCGGAGCGCGAAAGAAATCTGGAAACAAAGCGCAGACTATACGATGAATTCATCCTGTATTGTGACGACGAATTCGGAAAATTGTATGATTCGCTTGAACAATCCGGCCTGCTTCAGGATACCTGGCTGGTATTGACCTCCGATCACGGAGAAATGTTCGAACGCGGCATCGATGGTCATGCATCAGAAACCCTCTACCAGCCGGTCGTGCGCGTGCCCATGATGATCTTCGAGCCGGGGCGTGAGGATGGTCTGGACATTTACAGCCGCACCAGCGCGATTGACGTTCTTCCCACGCTCGCACATGTGACCGGGGAACCGATCCCGGCCTGGAGCGAGGGGACCATCCTGCCGCCATTTTCTCCCGAAAGGGATGCGCCCAGCCGGGATGTATATGTCGTACTGGCAACAAAGAACGGGAAGTATGACCCGTTCACTATTGGGTCCTTTATCATGGTCAAGGACGATTTCAAACTCCATTATTATTTTGGTTATCCACAAACACCAGGCGATGGACTGGTCAAGTTGTACAACATCCAATCAGACCCGGAAGAACTGACTGACCTGGTAACGGTCAAAAGGGAGACCGCCACGGAATTGCTCGCTGAACTGAAAACAAAGCTCAAACAAGTGGATGAACCCTATCTCTAGCTCTGCGGTTTTCGCTTCGGCTCTCATAAAAGGATTCATTTTGAAAAACATACTCAACACAATCGCCAGCCGGTATACCAAACAGGGACTGTGGTCCCTGTTCCTGATGTGCGTCTTTCCGCAACACCTGTGGACATTGATCCTAGTCTTCCGGGACATGTCCTGGCTCATCGAACGCACCAATGTGTGGGATGCCATTGGGGATGCCGGTTATGCCATGGTATTCGCCTTTTTCGAGAGCCTGATCGTTTTCTGTGTCTTTGTCCTTGTCGGATTCATTACGCCCGGTCGCTGGGAGGTGAACCGGCGGATCGCTTTCCTGACCCTGTTGTTGTTCATCGCCTCCATCTGGGGGATGGTTGCCCAACTGCTATATCTATGGAATATCTGGCTTCCCTGGCCCCTGATGCAATTCATCGCCAGCACGGGACGCCCGTTGGTGATGTTGTATATCCTCAGCCTGGCGATCGTTGTCCCCACAGTCTTCCTGCCGGTCTATGCCTTCGTGAAATCAAAGAAGGCGCTTCACAACATGCTCGAGATCATGGACCGCCTGTCCACTCTCAGCATGTTGTATCTGTTCTTTGACCTTGTCGGTCTGGTCATCGTCATCATCCGTAACGTGTAAAGATGGCGGGCATGAAATCCCATATCAACCGTCGTGACTTCATCAAACTTTCGGGAGCGCTTTCTGCGGGTTTGCTCACCCCGCGTCTGATGAGAAACCTGACGACAATCTCACAGGCGGGAAGGGGACAGAATGTCTTGATCATCGTTTTCGACGCGCTGTCGGCGATGAACATCTCGTTCTACGGCTATGGGCGCAAGACCACACCCAATCTGGCAAAACTGTCCGAAAAGGCGGTCGTGTACCACAATCACTTTGCAGGCGGCAATTTTACATCCCCCGGCACAGCTTCCCTGTTGACAGGTACCCACCCGTGGACTCATCGCGCCTTCCAGCCCGGTTCGCGGGTCGCCGATGCCGTCGAGGCTCAGAATATTTTCAATGTTTTTCAAGGGTATTACCGGATCGCGTACACACACAACGGATGGGCATATATCCTTCTGCGGCAATTCAGAAAATACATGGACGAACTTGTACCGCAACAAAAGTTGTTCCTCGAATCCTACGATGATTTCATCCATACCCTGTTCTATAACGATGATGATATTTCCGGGCTGGCGTGGGCCCGCAACATAGACAACGGTGAAGGGTATTCGTACTCCCTTTTCCTGTCGCATTTTTATGAAGCGATCCAGAACAGGGGGATCGAAGGTCTCAAAAAACGATTCCCGCGCGGGATCCCAAGCACCTACAGTTCCGACAAGAATGTCTTCCTGCTGGAACAGGCGGTGGATTGGATTGGCAACCGCCTCACTGTCGTCCCCAAGCCGTTCCTAGGATATTTTCATTTCCTACCGCCTCATGAACCTTACAGGACATCCATCGATTTTTACGGTCATTTTGCCAATGACGGATTCCATCCGCTGGACAAACCCGTGGATGTGTTCGCTGGGGCGAAAGCAGACAACAACCTGATACAGATCCGCACGGAATATGACGAGTACATTTTGTATGCCGATCAGGCTTTTGGCGAACTATATCAGTCCCTTGAACGAACCGGCTTATTGGAAAATACCTGGGTGATCTTCACATCCGACCACGGAGAAATGTTCGAGCGCGGTCTGGTCGGGCATGGCAACCCGACAATGTACCAGCCGTTGATCCGGGTTCCATTGCTGATCTTTGAGCCGGGACGGGAAACTGGGGAAAATATCTACGCGCCCACCAGTGCGATCGACATCCTTCCGACGTTTCTCCATCTCACCGGGCGAAAGGTCCCGGCTTGGGTGGAGGGCGCCATCCTGCCGCCATATTCCGGCTCCAGCCCGGACCCGAACCGGGATATCTACGTGATGACAGCAAAAAAGAATGGACAGTTCCAACCATTTACGAACGCCTCCATGGCCCTAGTCAGGGGAAACCATAAACTTGTCCATTGCTTCGGATACCCTGATACACAGGGCGACATCCTGCAATTGTTCGACATCCAGTCCGACCCTGAAGAATTGAACAACCTATACTTGTCGAAACCTGACGTGGCACAGGTGCTTTTCGACGTGTTGCGCGCCAAATTGACTGAGATCAATCAACCATATGTATGATCGGTCCTTTCTGTTTGTCCCAAATGGGCGCCACAATGATGAGCAAATAAAGAGTATTCCATGTTAGCGACCTTGATAATCTGGTCATATACGGGATTGTTGTTGTTCTCCTATGGGCGGGCCGCCACTCATATCTTCCAGTACGTCTTCGGAAAAAATTCGGATGAAGAGGTCAGCCTTCCCTTTGTTTTGTTGATTGGACTGGTCGTCTTGACCGTTTTTGCGTCCATTTTGAACGTTTTCATTCCATTGGGAGCTGCTTCTGCTGTTATTTTTCTGGCAGGAGGGGTGTTCGGTTGGCTTGCCAGCCGCCGGCAAGTCTTCGTTCTTCAAACGCCGCGCCATCCACTGACATGGATTCTGTTGGCATTCATCGCATTAACTGTCCTGGAAAACGCTACCCATCCTCCGTCCAGTTCAGATACGGCGCTTTATCACGCACAGACCATTCGCTGGTTTGAGACCTATCAGGCGGTGCCCGGACTGGGAAATTTGCACCATCGGCTTGCCTTCAATTCCTCTTGGCTGGTGATCAACGCGGCATTCAGTTTCGCGTTCCTGGGTGTTCAGTCATTCCATCTAATGAGCGGTATATTGTTCCTATGCAGTATGCTTTATTTCACGGAAGGGCTGGAAACATTGATTGCCAAAAAGCGTACAACATCTGCCATCCTGAAAGTTCTGCTCCTGCCCTTGAGTTTCTATTTGCTCAGTTCCGACATCTCATCGCCGGCGACCGACATGCCTGTAACGCTTCTCACATGGGTGATCCTCGTCCTGTGGGTCGAAGAACTTGAGACCGGAGGGCGGCCAGGAATACGGATTATTGGAGTGTTTATCCTTTCCTTTTTTACGTTGACCATAAAGTTATCTGCCATCCCTCTGCTTGGCTTTGCCGGTTTTATTTTGACATTATATATTTTTGAAAGACAATGGCAAAAAGTCCTTTTGCTGGGACTGGCGGGTATGGTTATTTTGCTTCCCTGGATCGTCCGCAGCGTAATCTTGTCGGGATATCTTGTATTCCCGGTGACGCAAATCGATTTCTTTCCCGTCGATTGGAAAATTCCCATTGACCAGGTAGAATCCATCCGAGATGCCATTTTCAACTTTGCACGTTTCCCCGGCAAGGACTGGCGTTCCATGGCTGGTACACCCTTTCGAGAGTGGGTATCGTTGTGGTTTGCACGACAAACCATCAACCAGCAGATTGTTTTCCTGCTCGCCGTCATATCTCCCCTAATATTGCTAACCGCCAGATACAAATACACTTCCATTGTCGCTGGGAGATATATCCTGGCGCATTTCATTTTATATGCTGGAGTGATCTTCTGGTTCTTTTCGGCTCCCGACTTGCGCTTTGGATACGGTTTTCTAATCGGAGTATGCATCCTTGCCATTACCCCGTTTCTCGCAAGCCTGATGGCGAAAATAGATAAAGATTCGAAATTCATCCCACAAACGATTTTCGTGACGTTGTTCGTGTTTCAACTGTACGTCATCACCTTCTCCACCGACACACAAACATTGAAACAACGTTTGGTACTGCCCGCAGATTATTTCCGTTCGCGCGCCCAGCCATGTGCTATCGCCAATGGTTCCGTGTTTTGCCGGGTGGACGAGGGACAGTGTAATTATGAGATTTTCCCTTGCATCCCGACATCCCGCCCGAACGTGGAAATGCGCGGACCAACCTTCCACGATGGCTTTCGGGTTGTCCGCTAATGTACGACTTCTCCACATATGATATAAGGTAGAACATGAGTACCCCAATCAATCGACGCGACTTCTTAAAATTGGCGGGGATGCTTCCCCTGAGTTTTGCAACTCCGCGCCTGTTGCGGACGCTTGGCACACCTCCCCAACAGGGACATTCCAGAAATGTGATAGTAATTGTTTTCGACGCGTGGTCTGCGCTCAATATTTCCCTGTATGGATATCAACGCAATACAACGCCGAATATTAACCGTCTGGCAAAACGTGCCATCCGATACCACAACCATTACGCAGGAGGGGACTTTACATCGCCAGGGACATCAACATTATTAACCGGAGTCCTGCCATGGACGAGCCGGGCAATGCAGGGCAATGCCGAGGTGGTGGATTATTATGAAACCCGAAATATCTTTGGGGCATTTAAGGATCACTATCGCATCGCCTATACCCATAACAAGTGGGCGGGCACCCTGCTAAGGCAATTTCAATCCGAGATCGATGAATTGATCCCAACGGAAAAACTCCTGCTGGGTTCCTACGATAAAATCATCGCATCCCTCTTCAGGAAGGACGAAGACCTTTCTTCTGTAAGTTGGGCGCGCAATATGCGGATCAAGGACGGGGGGTATGCGTATTCGCTGTTCCTATCCCATATATACAAGGCGTTGCAGGAGGAGAAGATCAAGGATATCGAGCCGCTGTTTCCGCGCGGGCTTCCCACCAACAGTTCCGATAATGGTTTTACCCTCGAAGATGCAACCGCCTATATCACGGAACGGCTGGGTTCCATTTCGCAGCCTTTTATTGGGTATTTTCATTTCATGCCGCCGCATTATCCATATCACACTTCAAAAGAATTCACAGATGCCTTCCTCCATGATGGGTATATTCCACTGGAAAAACCGCGCGATCTTTTTGCCCGCGAGGAGGACAAGAATCTGCCGTTAAAACGCAGACTGTATGATGAGTACATTTTGTATTGCGATAAAGAATTTGGGCGGTTGTATGACATCCTTGAAAGAACCGGGGTTCTTGACAATACCTGGCTGATCCTAACATCCGACCACGGAGAGATCTTCGAGCGCGCTTTTAGCGGGCATAATATAGACGCTCTTTATGAGCCTGTGATTCGCATTCCCTTGATGATCTTCGAGCCGGGGCGGGAAACCGGAATGGATGTCCATCAAACGACCAGCGCCGTAGATATTTTACCGACGCTGGCTCATGTGACCGGCAAAGAGGTCCCCGAGTGGGCAGAGGGAGTGATTCTTCCACCCTATTCGGCGGCACAGCAAATTCCTGATAGGAGCATCCATGTGGTGCGGGCGGCCAAAGTCAAGAAATATGACCCTATCACAATCGGAACCTTAATCCAAGTCAGGGAAAATTACAAACTCCATTACTATTTCGGTCACCCTGAAACACCGGGAGACGGACTGGTCAGGCTTTTCGATCTCAACGCAGATCCTGAAGAAATGAACGATCTCGCGGCAGTCAAGAGAGAGACAGCGGCAGAATTGCTCAATGAGTTGAAGACCAGCCTAAAGCAGGCGGATGCGCCATATCAAAAGTAGATCGGTTAACGCCGCCGGTGCAGGATAGACAGGGTCAATGCGCCAAACAATCCAAGGAACATGTCCAGCAGCGTATCTTCCAGCCCACGCACCATGTGCGTGCCGAAGAAATGGTCGAATAAATACTCGTAGAACTCCCAAAGAATCGTGGTCGTCCCAGTGCAGGTAAAGGCAAGCAACACCTGCATCGGAAGGGGTGTATTCCCTGCGAAACTTTGGGAGTTTTTGATCGCCGACCGGTAAAAATAAGTGATCGTCACACCGCCCATGAAGTGTGTGGGAATATCCAATGGGGGAAACAGGTCATAAAAATGAAACAAGAGCCCTATCAAATAGAAAGCCACCACGCTCAGAGGCGCCCATGCCGATTCGCGCAGAGTGGACATTGCCCAATGTATCAGTTGTTGTCGTGTCATAGTTCCCCGATTGTATCAATTTAATTTTCGATTAAACCTCCGGCTTGCATGGTACCCAAGAGGGTATAATCTTTCCGCTTTATGAAAATTCTGACCGTTTTAACCTATTATCGCCCGCACACTTCCGGACTGACCATCTATGCCGAACGTCTCGCGCGCGCCTTCGCCAAACGCGGGCACCAGGTCACCGTAATGACGACACAATATGATCCGTCATTAAAAAACGAAGAAACCATCGATGGCGTGAAGGTCATCCGTGTGCCGGTGGCGGCGCGCGTCAGCAAGGGTGTGCTTGCTCCCACCTTCGGCTGGGTTGCCACAAAGCTCGTCGCCCAACATGATGTCGTTCAGCTACATCTGCCGCAATTCGATGCGCCTGGCGTTGCCTTGCGCGGGCGTCTCTTTGGCAAACCGACCGTGCTTACCTACCACTGCGACATCCTGCTCCCGCCCGGACTTTTCAACCGTGTCGTCAATACCGTGGTGGATTTTCAGAACAACATGGCGGGGATGCTGGCGAATCACATCGTGACTTACACTCAGGACTATGCAGACAATTCTCCTTACCTCTCGCGCTACGCTTCCAAATTGACCCCGATCCTGCCTCCGGTTGAGTTGCCGACTCCACTCCCCGGCGCCATCGAGGCGTTTGCAGAGGCGCATCACGTCAAAGAGCGGAAACCGGTCATCGGCATGGCGACGCGCTTTGCCTCCGAGAAAGGCGTGGAAGTATTATTGGGCGCGTTGCCCACAATTTTGAAAAAATATCCAAAAGCCCAGGTCTTGTACGCCGGTCAGCACCAGAACGTGATGGGCGAACAGGCTTACTTCGACCGGCTGGCTCCGCAGATTCGTGAATATGAAGTCTCCGGTCACTGGACCTTTCTTGGCAATCTCGACCCCGTCCAAATGGCGGCATATTATCCCAATCTCGATGTCTTGACCGTTCCCTCGTTGAATTCCACGGAGGCTTTCGGGCTTGTGCAGATCGAAGCGATGATGAATGGCGTGCCATGCGTCCCCTCCGCCTTGCCGGGGGTGAGGCAGCCTGTGCTCATGCACGGCGCGGGAAGAGTCTCCAAAATTGGAGATTCCGCCGATTTAGCGGAGGCAATCCTCGGCGTCCTCGACGAACCGGGCAAATATCATGCAGATGTTGCATCCATCAAAAAATCCTACGATCCCGATTCGATTGCGGAAGAATATGAAAAACTGTTCGCACGATTGAAGAGGAGGAAATAATGGAACCACTCGGATTCAACCTTGGAATCGGACTAATTCAATTTATTATTGTGGGTGTGACCGTCGGCTTACCTGTCATTTCAGTGATCGACCTGGCAAGAAAAAAACTGACCGATACTCCGCTGGCGCTATGGGTTTTGATCATTTGCGCCATCCCGGTGCTTGGTTCCGTTGCTTATTGGATTATCAGACCTACGGCAGAGGGTAATTCTTGAAAAAAGACTTTTTATTTCTACAATTGCGCGACCTGCCCTATTTTCGCGCCTTTTTGCGCGCGGTGGAAAGTTCGTATTATCAGGATTTGCCGCTGCCCGCGCCAATCTACGATGTGGGCTGCGGTGACGGTCATTTCGCTTCACTGACCTTCGACCAAAAAATCGATGTGGGACTCGACCCGTGGCATGGGCCCATCCACGAGGCAAAAAAGTTCGGCGCGTACAAATCGCTGGTCGAAGCGGATGGCGCAAAGTCGCCCTTTCCCTCGGAATATTTCGCCAGTGGATTCAGCAATTCGGTGCTGGAGCACATCCCCCATATCGACGCGGTGCTGGCAGAGACGGCACGGGTGTTAAAAAAGGATGCGCCTTTCTATTTTTGTGTTCCAAATACGAGATATTTTTCCGAACTCTCGATCTCACGCGTGCTGGGCAAGCCGTATGAAAACTGGTTCCGCAAGATCTCACGCGTCCACCACGCCGATGAGCCGGATGTCTGGAAGGCGCGGCTGGAAAAAGCCGGTTTCAAGCTGGTACATTGGTGGCATTACTTTTCGCCCGCCGCGATGCGCGTGTTAGAATGGGGGCACTATTTTGGCGTCCCATCGGTTTTTGCCCGTGTTTTGACCGGAAAATGGATCATTTCCCGCACAAATTGGAACCTGTGGCTGACGAAAAAGTACGTGAGCAGGTACGCTTCGCCGGAAGCCATCGAGAACGGGACATTTACCTTTTATATTGCACAGAAACAGTAGGGGCAGGGTACCCTGCCCCTACAATAAATTATGCCCTTCGACGAAAAATATTTCTCCACGCACACCTACGCCAATATCACCTTCGCCAAGTACAGCATGTATTGGTGGTCGAATCGATTCAATGCCATGCTGGCGCGCCGCTATGGCAGGAAAGGCGCACGGTTATTGGAAGTCGGTTCGGGGATGGGGCACCTTGTGGGAAGCCTCGAGGACACTTTCGAGACCTACGGTCTCGATTTGAACCATTGGGCGGTCAAGCAATCCAAAGCGGTGATCCACAGGACCAGTTTGCAGACTGCCAGCGCGCAGGAACTTCCCTTCAAAGACGGGGTATTCAACGTAGTCATCATCAAACACATCGTGGAGCATCTGCCCGACCCGCAGAAGGCCATCAACGAGATCGGGCGCGTGACCGAGAAGGGCGGTACGCTCATCCTCGCCACGCCGAATCTCGATTCCCTGCTCAAGCCGTGGAAGGGCGACAAATGGATCGGCTACCAGGACCCAACCCACATTTCCTTGAAACGACCTGCGGAATGGTTTTCCCTTATCGAGGAGGCGGGTTTCCAAATCCAGCGTAAGTTCGCCGACGGATTCTGGGATGTGCCCTACATCCCTCTCATTCCCAAACAGATTCAAAAACTGACCTTTGGCTCGCTCGGCGGTTTTCAGGCGATCACGGGCTGGATCTTTCTACCGTACCGCTGGGGGGAAAGCATCCTGGTGATCGCAAGGAAGCAGTGAATAGCAGGCAGGAATACACATCATTTCGAAGGCTTAACAGTTTCCACAGAAATCTTCGGAATATCCATTGAGAGAGAGCATGAGCGACGAGTTGCAACCGACCAATTCACCAGAGGAACCCAGCGTACTTGATTATGTCAAATCGCTATTCCGATTCGGAAAAGCGGAAAAAATCCAGCTTCCCTCGTTTGTAGAGGAAGAGCAAGCCATCGAAGCTGGCGAATCGACGCCTCTTCAGCCTTCAGCACCCAGCCTTCATCCTTCCACAACTCCCTTCCCCTGGCGTTCCCTCCTTGCACTCGTCCTCGCGCTAATCGGGCAGCGACTGTTCGACTCGTCCATCACCAACGCGCCGCTGGGATATGGTTTTTATCTCGGTGCGCTCTCGCTGTTGGGATGGGCAATTCATCGCAAAGAATGGAACCTTGCCCCCCATGCCGCAACGGCAGAGGGCACCGACCCGCTCAGGTATCGCCGTCTCGCGCTGATCCTCGGGGTGGGTTTTGCCGTTTGGGCATTCATCCTGTTCAAATATTTCACAGACAACCTTTTTACCGCCGGGAATCTCCTCGTTTGGATCATTGCTGTTGCACTATTCACAGGGTCTCTCTGGCTCAACCAGACCAGCCTGCGCAACGGATTTCAGAAATTCGCCGCATCCTTCCAGCGCGACCCGTGGACGATCAACATTTCGCACTGGACCGTCCTTCTCATCGCCGCGACCGCGCTTGTGTTCTTCTTCCGGTTCCACCAGACGACAGCCGTCCCCCCCGAACCGTTCAGCGACCAGGCGGAAAAGATTCTCGATGTCTACGATGTCTCGCAGGGAAAGACCTCCATCTTTTTCACGCGCAACACCGGGCGCGAAGCCTTCCAGATGTATTGGACCCTGCTCGTGGCGAATGTCTTCGGCACCGGGCTTTCGTACCTCAGCCTCAAACTTGGCACCGCCATCCTCGGCTTTTTGACTTTGCCTTTCATCTATCTGCTGGGCAGGGAGATCGGCGGAAAACGCGTTGGGCTGTTTGCCTTCATTTTGACGGGGATCGGATACTGGCCCAACGTCATCAGCCGGGTGGGATTGCGCTTCCCGCTCTATCCCCTCTTTGCCGCGCCCACGCTCTTCTTCCTCATCCGCGGCCTGCGGACGCGCAACCGCAACGATTTCCTGCTCTCCGGCCTTTTCCTCGGACTCGGCTTGCACGGCTACAGTCCCATGCGGATCGTGCCGTTCATCGTCGTTGCCGCGTTCGTGCTGTACTGGCTTCACTCGCAGTCGAAGGGCGCACGCCGGGAGCTTCCGCTCTGGCTGACGATGCTCGCCCTGGTCTCGTTGTTTGTCTTCCTGCCGCTGCTGGCGTACTGGGTGGGGCATCCCTCTGAGTTTGGTTTCCGCGCCATGACCCGCCTGACCAGCACGGAGAGTCAAATCACGGAGCCGGTCTTGAGCATCTTCGCCTCGAACGTGTGGAAGGCGCTCAAAATGTTTAACTTCGACGACGGCGAAATCTGGGTGCATTCGATTCCTCATCGCCCCGCGCTGGATGTGGTCTCTGCCGCGTTGTTTGTGATCGGCGCGGTGCTGGTGTTGGTGCGATACATCCGTACGCGTCACTGGCTTGACCTGTTTCTGCTGGTGTCCATCCCGCTGCTGCAATTACCCTCCACGCTTTCGATTGCCTTTCCCGCCGAGAACCCGGCTCTGAACCGGGCGGGCGGCGCGTACATTCCGGCATTCCTCCTCGGGGCGATGGCGCTCGATGGTCTCCTCACCAGCCTCGGGCGTGGAAGGGTGCGGAATATCCTGGTCTGGATTGTGGCGGGCGTCCTGCTGTATTCATCCGCCGCGCAAAATTACGATCTGGTCTTCAACAAGTATTACCGCCTGTTCCGCCAATCGTCGTGGAACACATCCGATATGGGCGCAGTGGTCAAGGAATTCGAGCAGACCTACGGCAGGACGGATACCGTGTGGATTGTGCCGTTCCCGCACTGGGTGGATACGCGCCTGCCGGCGGTCTGGGCGGGCATCCCCAATCGGGATATGGCGGTGTGGCGTGACGAACTCCCGACCACGGTTGCCATCCCGGGACCGAAACTGTTCATGGTGAAGGCGGATACGACAAACCCGCTTGGGAACGATGAGGAAACGTTGAACGTCCTCCAATCGTTGTATCCAAACGGGCAGTTGCGCCTGCAACGCTCGGATATCACCGGGCATGATTTCTGGATCTTTTTTGTGCCCGGGCAGTAATGTCATTGTAAGGAGAGCCGTAGGATCGATGGAATCATCTTCGGCTTGAACGGAGATTGCTCCGGGCTATCCCCTCGCAACACTTGCACCTGCCGTAAGTGCAGGTGTGACGGAAAGTCTTATGAATCATCGCGAAAAACATTCCTGGTTGTACGATATTCTGCTCCTGCTGGTGCTCGCGCTAGCGGGATATTTGCGCCTGACCGGCAGTGACTGGGGCAACGGCGCGGGACAGCATCCCGACGAGAATCATTTCAGCGGCGTGATCTACAGTATGCGCGCCCATAAATGTGCGGATGGAATCACCCCGGTGGACGCCTGCCCCCCTGAGCAGCAACGCTGGCTTGGCATCGGAGATTACTTCGACAGTAAGTCATCCACGCTCAACCCGTACAACCTCGGCTACGGTTCGTTCGTGTACGGCGACCTGCCCATGGTGCTGATCCGCGTGGTGGCGGAGGTGGCAAACATCTCCGACCTGAAAATATTCGGGCGTCAGGCTTCCGCGATGGCGGACCTGTTTACCATTTTCATGCTGTACCTGATCGCGTCACGGTTGTACGGTCAGCGCACCGGGCTGCTTGCGGCGTTGTTCTCGTCGCTGGCGGTGATGCAGATTCAGCAATCGCATTTCTTCACCACTGATCTATTTGTCAATCCCTTCGCGTTCCTGGCAATCTATTTCGCCGTCACGATCCTGGACAACAGGGAAAAGCCAGTAGAAAATCAGGAGCCGGTTGTAGAAGCAAAACCAGCGGTTGAGAATAACGAACAGAGCACGGACGGCGAGATGGTCGTAAGCGAGTCGCAAGGGGCGCAGTCTCATAGTCTCAAGTCTCTATTTTCTCTTCATCAATTCTCCAATCCTCTTTTCTTACTAAGCATCGGCTTCGGTGTGGCGTACGGCATGTCGCTGGCATCCAAGGTCAATATCTATCCGCTGGCGGTGTTGTTGCCTGCCGCGTTCATCGTGCGATATTTGACCGTGGATCGCGGGCGGATGAGCCGCGCATCAGATGGAAATACAGTTCCCCATCCGCCAGCCAGTGTCAGCCAGTATTGGAGTCTGGTCTTCGCCTGTCTCATTGCAGGCGGACTCGCCGCCATCATCTCCTTCCGCATCTTTCAGCCGTATGCCTTCGACGGACTCCTGCCCGACCCGCGCTGGGTGGCGGATATCCAACAGCAGCGCGCGCAAGCCACTGGCGAAGCCGACATGCCCTGGAATCTGCAATGGGCGCGCCGTTCACACCTGTATTCCTTCGAGAATCTAACCAAATGGGGACTCGGTCTGCCGCTCGGTATCCTGGCATGGCTCGGCTTCCTGTACATGGGCTGGCGCATCCTCAAAGGAGAGTGGCGTCACGCCCTGCTCTGGGGCTGGACCGCGGCATACTTCCTTTGGCAGTCCCTGCAATTCAACCCCACCATGCGCTACCAGCTCCCCATTTATCCCCTGCTGGCGATGATGGCGGCGTGGGTGGTGTTCGAAGCTGCGCGCGCCGCGACCTCCCGCCTCCTGAAATATTCCATTCATCTGGTGGGAATCGTCGTGGTCGTATTGACCGCAATATGGGCGTTTGCCTTCCACAGCATTTACATCCGCGAGGAGTCGCGCGTCGCGGCTTCGCATTGGATCTTCCAGAACGTACCCGGTCCCATCAACCTGCAGATCAACACCGGAGGCGGGCAGGCCTACAATCAGCCCCTGCCCTTCCCCGTGGGCGGATACATCGAAGCCGGACTGCCCTATGACACCGTTGTCACCGTTCAAAGTGGCGGAACGCTCGACAGCATTCTCATCCCGCACGCGTACAACGAACTCGCTTCATCCTCGACCCTCAAACTGACCCTGAGCGATACCCCGAATCCTCCCCCTGACCGGGTCCTTGCCACCGCATCCGTCACAGCGGAATTCTCGAAGATGAACGATCCGCGCGGCGATACCTACACCCTCATCCTCGACAAACCCATCAAGGTTTCGTACACACAACAACTGTTCATGCGCTTCGAAGTGGATGCGGGAACGCTTTTCATCAGCGGCGCCACCGTCGCCAACGAAACCACCTTCGACTATACCCTGCCGCTGCGGGTGGGAGTCTATGATCCATTCGGCGGAATCTACCGCGGTGACTTGAACCTCGAAGTCTACTGGGACGAAACCCCGGAGAAACTCACCCGCTTTATCGACATCCTCAACCAGACCGACTACATTCTCATCCCCACCAACCATCAATACGGACAACTCACGCGCGTGCCCGAGCGTTATCCGCTTATGACACTGTACTATCGCGAGTTGATCGGTTGTCCCGCAGAGAAAAACATCATCGAATGCTATCGCACCGCACAACCGGGAGACTATGAAGGCAGGCTGGGATTCGACCTCGTGGCGGTCTTTGAGTCCTATCCGACGCTGGGCAACATCGTCATCAATGACCAGGCAGCGGAGGAAGCGTTTACTTTCTATGACCACCCGAAGGTGTTAATTTTCAAAAAGAACGCGGATTTCAGCGCAGAGGAGGTCTTCTCGATCCTCAGTACGGTCGATCTGACCAAGGTTGTCCGGCTGCTGCCGCGTCAGTTCGACGAGTACTCGACCCTGATGCTCCCTGCGGAGCGGCTCGCTACGCAACGCGCTGGCGGGACATGGTCGCAGTTGTTCGATTACGATTGGATTCAAAACAAATATCCCTGGCTGGGGCTGGTTATCTGGTATCTGTTCATCTTCCTGCTGGGACTGGCGGCATATCCGATCCTGCGCTTTGCCCTGCCCGGTCTGGCGGATAAGGGTTACCCTCTCAGCCGCGGGCTGGGATTGCTGCTCCTCGGTTACCTCCCCTGGCTGGCTGGTTCGGCGGGGATTCCGTACACGCGTCCCACCATTGCAATTGCTTTGTCGTTGATTCTCCTCATCGGAGCTTTACTTGCCTACCGCCAACGCGAGGAGCTGCGCGAAGAGTGGATGACCAAACGAAAATATTTTCTGATGATCGAAGGGCTTTTCCTCGTCTTCTTCCTCATCGACCTCATCATCCGCATCGCCAACCCGGATTTGTGGCATCCCAGTTTCGGCGGCGAACGCCCGATGGACTTCTCCTATTTCAACGCCGTCATTAAAAGTACCACCTTCCCGCCGTATGATCCATGGTTTGCGGGTGGGCACATCAATTATTACTATTACGGCTTTGTGCTGGTGGGTACGCCGGTTAAGCTGCTGGGGATTGTCCCTTCCATCGCATATAACTTCATTCTGCCTACTTTGTTCGCCCTTGTCGCGCTCAGCGCATTCTCCATCGGCTGGAATTTGTTGAGCAAGGATGAAGGATCATCCGAACAAAATTTATCCTTCAGTATTCATCCTTCAGCCTTGATCAGCGGTCTTTCCGCCTCTTTCCTCACCCTCATCCTCGGCAACCTCGGCACCATCCAGCTGGTCTACAACAAAGTACAGCAGATTGGCGCAGGCGCCGAATTTACCTGGGAATCCACGTTCCCGCAGCGGACGAAATGGGCAATCGAAGGGCTGAAAATGCTTTTCAACGGCACACCCTTCATCGTCGGTACTGGGGATTGGTATTGGCTCCCCAGCCGGGTTGTACCTCCGCGCGGCGGCAACGAGATCACCGAGTTCCCATTGTTCACGTTCATCTACAGCGACCTGCACGCGCACATGATTGCCATGTTCATCATGCTGCTGGCAATTAGCTGGGCGTTGGCTGTCGTGGCGGCGCGCGCGCAATGGCGGAATCAACTTTCGGCGGTGTCCGGATTCGTGCTCGGCGGTCTGATTATCGGCGCGCTCTATCCCACCAATCTATCCGATATGTACACCTTCCTGCCCATCGGACTCGCCGCGCTGGGATATGCCCTCTGGCGTTACACGGACGCGCCCTCCCCCACGAAGAGACTGGCGCGCGTTGGCGGAGCGGTTGCCGCGCTGGTTCTCCTCTCCTTTTTTATGTACCAGCCCTATCGCGCCTGGTACGCCCAGGCATACAGCGCCCTTGACCCGTGGAAGGGACCGTACACACCCATTGCCTCCTACTTCACCCAATGGGGGCTGTTTCTCTTCATTCTTGTTTCATGGCTGGCATGGGAGACGCGCGAGTGGATGGCTTCGACGCCTGTTTCCGCGCTGCGCAAGTTGAAACCGTTCGCATGGCTGTTCGAAAGCGCGCTCGTGGTCTTCGTCCTTGCCATGCTCGTGTTGCAATTCAAAGGCGTCAGCGTGGGCTGGATCGCATTGCCCCTTGCGGCATGGGCGGGTGTATTGCTATTGCGCCCGAACATGCCCGACATGAAACGCTTCGTGCTGTTCCTGATTGGCACCGCCCTGCTCATCACCATCGTGGTGGAAGTGGTGGTCGTGCGCGGCGACATCGGCCGGCAGAACACCATCTTCAAGTTCTACTTGCAGGCGTGGTTCCTGCTGGCGACCAGCAGCGGCGCGGCGCTGGCATGGACACTGCCCGCCTTCTTCCGATGGCTGCCCGGCTGGCGCGCCTTCTGGCAGACCGCCATGATCCTGCTGGTCGCCGGGGCGCTTCTTTTCACCGTGAGCGGCACCTCCGGCAAGATGCGCGACCGCTGGATCGTCGAAGCCCCGCGCACGCTCGACTCGATGACCTTCATGAAATATGCCCACTACGACGATTACGGGCAACGCCTGGACCTCAGCGAGGATTATCGCGCCATTCGCTGGCTTCAGGATCATGTGGCAGGCTCGCCGGTGATCGTCCAGGCATCCAACTGCGTTGAATATCACTGGTGTGCGCGCATGACCATCTACACCGGCTTACCCACTGTTGTCGGCTGGAACTGGCACCAGCGCCAGCAACGCGTCTATACCTCCACTTGGGTGGAGGAACGCGTCGCCGCTGTCGGCAACTTCTACAACAGCCTCGACATCGATTTCACACGCACATTCCTCAAAACCTACGATGTGCAGTATATTATCGTCGGTCAACTGGAGCGTGCCGCGTACACCCCCGAAGGCATCGCTAAGTTCGACCAATTCGACGGCGCGTACTGGAAATCCGTTTATCGTGACGGCGCGACGGTCATTTACGAGGTCATTCCTTAAACCGGGCAACCCTGCCAAAGGGAATCGACGGTTCAAGCGTTAACAAAGAAGAGGACTTCCATGATCTATCACATCACCTCCCGCGCTGCCTGGGAGGAGGCGCAGGCGAAAGGCGAATACCGCGCGGACAGCCTGATAACCGAGGGATTCATCCACTGCTCGACCCTTTCGCAGGTCCTGCCAGTGGCGGAAAATTTCTACAAAGGAGGGCGCGGACTCATCGTACTCGCCATCGAACCGTCGCTTCTTTCCTCCGACTTGAAATGGGAACCGCCATCGGGAGGGACTCCGCCCCCGGGCGTGCCCGCCGGAGACCAATTCCCGCATATCTACGGCCCCATCAACCCGGATGCCGTCGTCAGGGTGTTTGACCTGGTATTAAGACCGGACGGCACTTTCACCCTTTCGACTTCATAACTTTCGACCTTCAAACTTTCCACCATATAACCTGATGCTTTCTTTCTTCTCTTGGTACATCCTCATCACTCTCCTCGGCTGGATCACCTTTCCGCTGACCTTTCGTCTCTTCCCAGCGCTGGCAGATCGCGGCTATACAGCGGCGCGTGCCTTCGGTCTGCTTGGCTGGGGATACGTCTTCTGGCTGTTGGCCTCGCTGGGGATCGCCCAGAACAACATCGGCGGCTTGCTGCTGGGGCTGCTCATCCTGGTCGGGTTGAGCGCGTGGGCGATCTCAAATCGCAGATCGCAGCTCTTCGAATTCCTGAAATCGAATATTTCCCTGCTCCTCGCCACCGAGATATTGTTTCTCGCCGCATTCGGGATCATGGCATTCATCCGCGCGAACAACCCGGAGACCTTCACTGCGGGCGGCGAAAAGTGGATGGAGGTGGCGTTCATCAACGCCGTCCTGCATTCACCCACCTTTCCTCCGCACGACCCGTGGCTCTCCGGCTATGCCATTTCCTATTATCACTTCGGATATGTCATGGCGGGAATGCTGGCACTGTTTACCTCGACCATTGCCAGTGTTGCCCATAACCTGATGCTCTCATTGATCTTTGCCCTGAGCGCGGTCGGCGCGTATGGAATCCTGTATAACCTGCTGGCAAATTACCAAGTACAAATTACCAAAAACCAATCTTCAGTCTCCATCCCCAGACCGTCCATTGGCGCGCCTCTTCTTGCCCCTCTCTTCCTTCTCGTCGTTTCCAACCTCGAGGGATTCCTCCACTCCCTGCACCATGCGGGACTCTTCTGGCAATTCAACGCGGACGGTACCGCGACATCCCGCTTCTGGACATGGCTCGATATCGTTGATCTGCGGACTCCGCCCGCCCAGCCGCTGACGCTGGCGCCAAAGGAATTCTTCTGGTGGTGGCGCGCCTCCCGCGTCATTATGGACTACGACCTGCAAGGAAACTGGACCGGGGATGTCATCAGTGAGTTCCCTGCCTTCTCGTATCTGCTTGGAGACCTGCATCCACACGTGTTGGCAATGCCGTTCATGTTACTGGCGGTTGCCGTCGCCCTGAATCTCTTCCTGGGTGGCTGGCGCGGCAAAATAAATTTGTACTTTGGCGAATTACAGATCAGCCGGGAGGGTTTCCTCGTCAGCGCGCTGCTGTTGGGAGGGCTGGCGTTCCTCAATACGTGGGATATCCTCCCCGGTGCTGCGTTGATCGTTTTCAGTTACGCGGTGTTCCGGGTGCGCGAATCAGGCTGGGGCTGGGAAAGACTCGAGGATGTCCTCCTGCTGGGCATCCCGGTGCTGATCGCCGCGTATGGGTTGTACCTGCCGTTCTTCGTTGGTTTCGATTCGCAGGCGGGCGGCGTCCTGCCGAGTCTGATGTTCCCGACGCGCGGCGCGCAGTTGTGGGTGATGTGGGGCACGCTGTTCATCCCGCTCTTCGCTTTTTTGATCTTCCTGTGGAGGAGGCGGACGCCCGCAAATTGGCGCGCAGGGACCTGGACATCGCTCGGACTTGTGCTCGTCCTGCTCGCGCTCATGCTCACTTTCGGATTCCTGGCATTGACGCTCAAACCGGACCTGGCCCAGCCTCTGCTGGCATCGCAGGGGCGGGACGCGTCACAATTTATCGTGGACAGCATGGCGCGCCGACTGTCATATATCGGCAGTCTGCTGACGTTGCTTGCCATTCTCATCCCCACCCTTTCATTTTTATTTTCCAATCATTCGTCAAATGATGTCGTTGAGGCGGAAGAAAGTACGGCGGAGCCTGCATCTCTCGCCCTTCCGTCCATCGCCTTTGTTTTATTGCTCATCGCTCTCGGTGTCATCCTCATCCTGGGTCCCGATTTTCTGTATCTACGCGACAACTTTTCGTACCGTATCAACACGGTTTTCAAGTTCTACTTCCAAGCCTGGGAATTGCTTTCGCTGGCAGTGGCGTTCGGTGTGGCAGTGATGTTCTCAAATTTGAAGAAGTGGTCGCTCGGACTGTATTCGGCGCTGATCGGTGCGGTACTCCTGGCAGGACTGGCATACCCGGTCTTTGCCCTGCCCAGCAAAACGGATAACTTCAAGGCAAGCAATCCCGAACAGCGTACATTGGACGGCGCGGCGTATCTTGCCAATTCCATGCCCGATGATTATCAGGCTTTCCAGTTCATGAAGAATCTGGAGCCAGGGGTGGTGGCGGAGGCAGTCGGCGGACAATATACCGAATACGCCCGCATCTCGACCTTCACCGGCATGCCGACCGTGTTGGGTTGGCCCGGTCACGAGGGTCAATGGCGCGATTATGCTCTGCAGGGAACGCGTGAACAGGACATCGCCGCGCTGTACTCGGCGCCCGACTGGGTCACTACGCAATCCATTATCGACCGTTATGACATCCGTTACGTGGTGGTGGGCAACCTTGAACGCAACACCTATCGCGTCAACGAGGAAAAGTTCAAAAACTTCCTGAAGCCGATCTTCCAGCAGGGTTCGATTACGATCTACGAAGTGCCATAGCAAAAAGAACAGGCAAAAGCCCGTGAAGATTTAAATAACGGGAATCGTTATAGTTCAAGAACGATCATACAAACACAGGTAAAATACCCTCATGAATTCTCCCCGGATTAAAAACGAGGGCTGGCTGTATGGGCTGGCTTTTCTGATTGCGCTTGGTTTCCGCTTCATCCAGCTTGGCGCCTCCCCGCTGACCGACTCCGAAGCCGCGCTCGCCCTGCAGGCACTGCACGTCGCTGAGGGCAAGGCTCCTCTGCTCGGGCCGCACCCCGCCTACATCCTCTTCACCAGCCTTTTCTTCGCTGTCATCGAAGCCACGAACTTCATGGCGCGCCTCCTCCCCGCATTCGTGGGAAGCGCCATTGTCTTTTCCCCGTGGTTCTTCCGCGAACGGATCAAACCGCGCACCGCGTTGATTCTGGCGTTCCTCTTCGCCTTCGACCCCGGCCTCGTGGCGCTCTCGCGTCAGGCGGGTGGAACCATCCTGGCAGTGACGTTCACCCTCTTCGCCTGGGGGATGTGGAAGAACCGCCTCGCGGTCCCGTTTGGGATTTTCGCCGGGCTGGCGCTTCTCTCCGGACCCTCGGTCTGGGCCGGCTTGCTGACGCTGGGACTCACCTGGCTCTTCCTTCAGGGACTAAGACCGAAACCTGCCCCGGAAGAATCACAAATTGCCAGTCCTCACCCATCAGCCATCGAGTTGCGCCCAGCCATGACCGCCTTCGCCGTCACCATCCTGATCGGCGGCACACTCTTCTTCGTCTCCCCCAACGGACTCAGCGCCTGGCTCTCGTCCCTGCCCGCTTATCTCACCGGCTGGACCTCCGCATCGCTTGCCTCTCCGGCGCGTACCCTCCTGACCTTCCTCGCCTACGAACCGCTCGGACTCTTCCTGGCAGGATTCTTCATTGTTCGCGGCGTCCGCACCAGAGGCAGGCGTGCCCTGCGGCTGGGACTTTGGTTGGGCGTTGCCCTGCTTCTGGCAGTGTTCTACCGCCAGCCTGCGGAGCTCGTCTGGGCGGTCATCCCCCTGCTCACGATGGGCGCGTTCGAACTCTCACGCGCCTTCGACATCCAACCCGCCGAACGCATGGAGATCGGTGTAGTCACCATCGCTATCATCCTCCTATTGGTTTATATCTGGTTCAATATTTTGAACGTTGCTTTGAATCCGTACGGTCAGGCTTCCGCCATTGTGCCGATCTTTGGAGCGGTGACGATCCCGCGTTCCTTTGTCTTTTTCGGATCGTTTGCCATCATCGTCATCTGCATTGCGCTGGTTGCGCTGGGGTGGTCTGCGCGCACTGCCTGGCTGGGAAGCATCTGGGCATTCACATTCTTCCTCGGCATATACAGCATGGGCACAGCATGGGGCGCCAGCGGACTCCGCACCCCTGACGGGGTGGAACTCTGGAACCTCGACCCCAAACCCCTGCAGGCGGACTTGTTGCTCGCCAGCGTGGAACAGGTCTCAGAACTAAGCACCGGCGACGACCGGTCGCAGCCGGTCACTGTCATGGGGATTGATTCACCCGCCCTCGAATGGCTCCTGCGAAACCATCCTGTGGATGTCGTCACAATCCTCGACCCGCAGTCCACGCCGCCTCTGCTTGTCACCCCGGTCATGGAAGACCCCAACCTGCCCGCCGCCTACCGCGGACAGGACTTCATCTGGCGGCGCGGACCAGTCTGGGATACGCTCCAAAACCTCGACCGGTTAACCTGGCTCGTATTCCGCAAACTGCCGCTCGAAAACGAGACCATCATCCTCTGGGCGCGCGATGACCTGTTCCCCGACGCGCGAGAGACAATGACCACACCCTGAACGTCAGGGGTAAACGACGAATCGCCATCCCGAAGGTTTGCAAAAGAGACCTTCGGGATGGTTGCTTCCCGGTATATAATTGAAGGCACCCATGACACCCTCCAAACTTCCATCCATCATTGCAATTGACGGACCCGCCGCCTCGGGCAAGTCCACACTTGGGCTGAGCATTGCCAACGCGCTCGGCTACCTCTTCTTCGACACCGGCGTGATGTACCGCGCCATCACCTGGCTGGCATTGAACCGCGATATCGACATCCACGATGAGAGCGCGGTCACCCTGCTGGCGGAGAATGTGCAGATTGACGTCGCGCCAGCCTCGAAGTCCGATGGACGCGCCTGTGATGTCCTCATCGAAGGCAGGGACATCACCTGGGAGACGCGCCTCCCCGAAGTGGATGCAAACGTCTCCGTGATTTCTGCATATGCAGGCGTGCGCGCGGCATTGACCCGGCAGCAACGCCGCATCGGTCAGCGCGGCAGGGTCGTCATGGTGGGGCGCGATATTGGAACGGTCGTCCTGCCTGAGGCTGACCTGAAAATCTACCTCGACGCCACCGCCGAGGAACGCGCCAGGAGACGCTACAACGAGATTGTCACGCGCGGTGGGACGGCGGAATATAAGGACATCCTCGCCAAGGTGATCGAACGTGACCGCATCGATTCGACCCGCGACGTGGCTCCGTTAAAAGCGGCGAAGGACGCCGTTGTACTCGACTCCAACAACATCAACGCCGAGGAGGTCTTCAGGCGTGTGATGGCTTTGTTTGCATGAACCGCCCGGGTGTCTATCGCGTTCCGTTTCGATTCAGAATCAGCCGACCGGTCCTCAAAACCGTCTTCCGCGGCATCTTTCACGTGCTTGGGCGCGTGAAAATCAGCGGGCTGGAGAATATCCCGCGCGGCAGGGCGTATATCGCCGCGATGAATCATGTATCGATCTTCGACCCTCCGTTTGCGGCGGCGTTCTGGCCCGAATCGCTGGAGATCATCGGCGCATCGGATGTGTTCCTCAAACCCGGTCAGGGACAATTGCTCAAAGCCTACGGGGTCATCCCCGTGCACCGCGGCGAATATGACCGGGCATTGTTCACCAAAGTCATCGCCATCCTCAAATCTGGACACCCGTTGTTGATTGCGCCTGAAGGCGGGCGTTCACACATCCCCGCCATGCGGCGCGCCATGCCGGGCATCGCCTACATCGTCGAGCAAACCGGAGTCCCCGTCGTTCCCGTCGCCATCATCGGCACGACCGAGGACTTCTGGCAGCGCGCCCGGCGCGGTGAAAAACCCCTGCTCGAACTGCGCATCGGCGGTCCCATCACGCTCCCTGAGATAACTGTCCGAGGCGAAAAACGGCACGAGATGAGACAAAATAACGCCGATCTCGTCATGTCGTATCTCGCCGGTTTGTTGCCTGAGGAGTATCGAGGTGCATATGCCGAATCAGCCATCCCTCCCGTCTAAGCCTGTTTCCGAAGTCTGGCGTCCCGAATTGGTTGCCCTGCCGCAATTGACCTTTGCGCGGCGGGCATTCCGCGTCTTTTTCCGCCTCGCGATGAAATTGCTCGCATTTTTCACCATGCGCGCTGTGATCAAGGGGCTGGAAAATTTCCCCAAGAAGGGTCCCGCAGTCATTGTTTTCAATCATCTGGGAGATGCCGATACCGTCCTGCTGGTCGCTGCGATTCCAGTTGCAGCGGAGGGGATCGCCAAGGTTGAGTTGTACGACCATTGGCTGGTGGGACCGGTCTTCCGCGCCTACGGGTTCATCTGGGTCCACCGCGGCAAACCGGATCGGCGCGCGCTCCGTGCCGCGTTGGATGCCTTGAAGGAAGGGCGCATGGTGGCAGTCGCCCCGGAGGGCAGGGAATCGCTCACGGGCGGTCTGGAGGAGGGTACGGAGGGCGCGGCATTCCTTGCCGTGAAATCGGGCGCGCCCATCGTCCCCATCGCGCTGACTGGGACGGATAACAAGACCGTCCACGAGCGGAAGTGGTGGAAGCGCATTCCAGTCACGCTCACGGTGGGGGAACCGTTCTTCATCCAGGAGCAGACCGATCATCAGCAAACGATGCGGGACGGGACGGAGCAGGTCATGATCTCCCTGGCGCGCCTCCTGCCGGAATCCTATCGGGGGGTATACAGGGACCGCGTTCCACCAGACTAACGGTCTCCTCGCCACTGAAAGTTAATGGGGCTATAATCACATCCTATGCAGTTTTTGGCAACACTGACGGACAACCTTGCATACATCGACCCCATTCAGATCGCGGGATGGTTGGTGTGGCTTGGGTTCGCAGGATTGCTCGGCGTGGCGCTTTCCAGCTGGCGGAAGTATCACCCGGAATGGAGTCCGCGTTTGTGGGGGACACTGGCGGCGCTGGTTATCGCGACCCCTTTTGCAACATTGTTGTTCGGGCTGGAATTTCCCAGCGGTTCGGCGCTCCCTGTGCCCGGATTGCCGGAGGAACCGCCCGGTTCGACCATGATGATCTTCTCCGCCATTCCCTGGGCGCTGGCTGGCGGGTTGCTCGGTCCATTTGCCGCGGCAGGATTGGGCATGTTCAGCGGGCTGTTACGCGCCATTTGGGATACGCACAGCCTGTTCTCGGTGCTCGACCTGGGGTTGATGGCGGCGATGTTCTCGGTTGCCAGCCGGCAGCGATACCGCACTCCCCTCTATCGTCTGTTGCGACAGCCGCTGGCCAGCGCATTGAGTCTTGTTTTCGTCCATGCACTGTTCTTTGTCCTGAGCTCGATCTTTACGGTTTCCCCATCCACTTCCGTAACGGAGCGTCTCGATTACGCGTTGAGCAACGCGGGCGTGGCGAGCCTCGCCTTTGGCGGGGAAATGCTCGTTGCCGGGCTGGCGGCGCAGGTCATTGCGTCCGCATATTCGCCGCGTTGGGGCGGATGGGGAATGCTCCAGCCTTCGCCTGCCGAAAGGAGCATCGAGACGCGTTTTATTTCCGGCACGGGAACGGTCATCTCGCTTTTGCTGATCACGCTTCTCCTCGGCGATTGGATTGTGGCGGGAGCGGCGGCGCGCAACCTTTTACGCAACCGGCTCGAAAGCACTGCCCGCATTGCGGCGCAAAGTGTCCCCTTTTTCTTCGAAACAGGACAGAATCTCGCTTCACGCCTTGCATCCGACCCGCAGTTGACGCAGACTCCCGACGCGGATTTGCCATCCCATCTTGCAGACCGCATCCAGTCCATCCCCTATTTCAATCAAGTCCTCGTTCTGGATGCGCAATCCAATTCACTCATTGCCGCATACCCGCCCGAACTACCCACCCAACTGACGCAACAGGAGGAGATGGGATTGCTTCTCGTCCGGCAGGGTGTGCCCAATCAGGTGTATGCTATCCCCCCGGCAATACCCGGGGAAGAAGCACGCGTCTCATTCCTCGCCGCCATACCCGGCACATCCCGCGCCGTAATAGCCCGAACCGATCTGCGCACAAATCCCTACCTGCGCGGGTTGATTGAGAACCTGGACAGCATGCAGGAATGGCATGGAGTGGGTATCCTAATGGATGACCAGGGGATCATCCTCTATCATCCACAACCCGAACAGGTGATGACCCAGTATCCGGGTCGGCGCAGTGATCAGCCCACCTTTTTCGACGAGACCGCTTCCCTCGGAACCCGGCAGTTCGTCTATTACCAACCGGTCCCCGGGCATCCCTGGGCAATTGCCTTGACGGTCCCCGCGCAAGAAACGCAGCAACTCGCCATCGACATTGCCTTCCCGATTTCGTTGATGATCGTCCTGCTCGGTTTGATCGCGCTGATCTCTCTGCGCGTCAGTTTGCGCGCCGTGACCGGCTCTCTGCAAAGTCTCGCGGCTGAGGCGAATCACATCGCCGCCGGAAAACTCGACCGCCCCCTAACAACCGACGGCGCCGACGAACTCGCTGACTTGCGCCGCGCCTTTGAGCAGATGCGCGTCAGCTTGCAGGGACGCCTCGACGAATTGAATCGACTGTTGACAGCCAGTCAGGGCATTGCATCCAGCCTGACTCTGAAAGACGCCCTGCAACCGGTATTGGAGGCGGTCGTCGCGAGTGGAGCCAGTTCCGCGCGTATCATCCTCGTGCGTGAAATGCTTCCATCCCCGGTCGAGACGCCCCATCGCTTCTCACACGGGCCGGAAAAGGACCTATACATGCACCTCGATCAGCAGGTCCTTTCGTTGGCGGAACAACAGGAACGCGTCGTGATGGCGGTCATTTCGCGCACCCGCCTCACTCTGGACCCAGGGCTGCCTCACCCCGAATCGCTGATTGCCATCGCTTTGAAGCATGAGAATAAATATTATGGCGTGCTATGGGCGGCATACCGCGAACAACATATCTTCAACGATGCCGACTTGCGCTTCATGAGCACGCTGGCAAGCCAGTCTGCACTGGCGGTCGCGAATATCAGTTTGTTCATGAAGGTCGAAGTGAGTCGCCGTCAGTTGGAGGCAATTTTGGACTCGACTCCAGATCCGGTCCTGGTGACCGACGCGTCTGACCGTCTCATTCTGGCCAATCCGGCGGCCGTGTACGTCTTCAACGTGGTCATCCGCCGCGGTGAACGCTCGGACCTCCAGCAGACAATCCAAATCAAGGAACTGAACGAATTATTGACGGCCTCTTCCACAGAACGGCGGTCGGCGGAAATCCGCATGCCCGATGGGAAGACCTACCTCGCCATGGCGTCGCCCATGACCGCCGAGGGTAAGACCGTGGGGCGTGTATGCGTCCTGCGCGATGTGTCGCAGCTCAAAGAAATCGACACGTTGAAATCCGATTTTGTCTCGACCGTCAGCCATGATCTGCGCTCGCCGTTGACGTTGATGCGCGGCTATGCCACCATGCTCGAAATGGCCGGTGCATTGAACGACCAGCAGCGGAACTATGTCCGGATGATCGTGCAGGGGGTGGATAACATGGCGAAACTCGTCAATAACCTGCTCGACCTCGGGCGCATCGATTTTGGCGTGGGTCTGCAAGTGGAGAGCATCCCGGTGCTCGACATCATCGAGCGCGTGACAGGCGAGTTGCAAATGCAGGCGAAGCAGAAGAACATTTCGCTGGGTGTGGAAATACCAAAAGACCTGCCGCATGCCATCGAAGCCGATCAGGCCTTACTGCATCAGGCGCTGTACAACCTCGTGGAGAACGCGTTGAAATATACGCCCGATGGTGGAGAGGTGACCATTCAATTGAAGACGCTCGAATCCGCATTGACCTTCGCTGTGAAGGACAGCGGCATTGGCATTCCTGCCGGCGATCTGCCCCGCCTGTTCGAGAAGTTCTACCGCGGCACGAATCGCGAGGCGCTCGCCAAGCGCGGTACCGGGCTGGGACTCGCCATCGTCAAATCCATCGCGGAACGGCATGGGGGCAAAGTCTGGGTGGAAAGTGAACTGGGCAAAGGTAGCATCTTCCATTTGCAGGTGCCGCTGGTGCAATCAAAACAAAAACAGGGCGTCTGACTTTTGAAACGTCGCGTCAAGCGATATCCCCCATACATCGACATTCTGTAAAATCGGTAAACTGTAAGTTGTATTTCGATCTGTTTTGTGCGATAATAAGAGTGCCTCACTTAGGGTGCCCCCCTCACCTTGAGTGGGGCATTTTGTTCCCCCCGCACAGGTTTTCTGTTCCATCCGCCACTATGAAATGATGATTTTGTCGCCACATCAAGCCGCACATAAATCAGGCTTATAATATAAAATCTTCACTGAATGCCAACATGATCGACGAAAACAATCACGATACATCCTTCATCCATCGTTCGACCAAGCAGGAACCATCCCGTACCATCAGTCACTATCTGATCGGGCGCCCACTCCAGACCGCAGACGCGCCCCACCAGACCATCGGCAAAGCCGTGGGGCTGGCGGTCTTCGCCTCCGACGCGTTATCGTCCACGGCGTATGCCACGCAGGAGATTCTCGTCATCCTCGCCGCGGCAGGATCCATTGCATTCGGCTACGTCTTTCCCATTTCCATTGTCATTGTGGGACTGCTCGCCATCGTGGTCATTTCATACGAGCAGATCATCCACGCTTATCCCGATGGCGGCGGCGCATATATTGTCGCGTTTGACAATCTCGGGCGGCAACCTGCATTGGTCGCCGCGGCGGCTTTATTGACCGACTACATCCTGACTGTTTCCGTTTCCGTTTCCTCAGGGGTGGCACAAATCGTTTCAGCCTATCCCGACCTGTTCGAGTACCGCGTTCCCATCTCAGTGGCGTGTGTAGGTTTTATTATGCTGATCAATCTGCGGGGGGTGAGGGAGTCGGGCGCGGCATTTGCCATCCCAAGCTATTTCTTCATCGCCATCATGTTCCTGACCATCGGAGTGGGGCTTTTCAAAATGTTCACCGGCTCGCTGGGAACAGTCATCGACCCGCCCGAAATCGAACATTTTGGCGAAGCCATATCGGGCGTGACCGCATTCCTGCTCCTGCACGCTTTCTCCAGCGGCACCGCCGCCCTGACCGGCGTGGAAGCGATCTCTAACGGCATCACCGCCTTCAAGGAACCGCGCAGCCGCAATGCAGGCATTACCCTGATCTGGATGGCGTTCATCCTCGGCTCCCTGTTCATGGGCATTTCATTTCTGACAAAACAAATCCATGCCGTGCCGTCCGAGACCGAGACGGTCATCTCGCAACTGGCGCGTACTGTCTTCGCCGGGCGCGGCATTTTCTACCTGATGATCATCACTGGCACCACGGTCATCCTGATCCTCGCCGCGAACACCGCCTTTGCCGGTTTTCCACGCCTGAGCGCGATGCTCGCCCGTGACGGCTACATGCCGCGCCAACTCACCTACCGCGGCAGTCGTCTCGTTTACTCGTACGGTATCGTCTCCCTGGCGGCAGTGGCTTCCTTTCTTATCGTCATTTTTCAGGCAAGTGTCACACGGTTGATCCCCCTGTATGCCATTGGTGTGTTCCTATCCTTCACTCTTGCGCAGGCGGGCATGGCGCGCCGTTGGTGGCGGGCAGGGCATCTCGAGCCCGGCACTACGATTTCCTCGCACGCACATGAATTGCGGTACGATAAGAGCTGGCCCGTCAAAATGATAAGCAATGGCTTTGGCGCGTTCTGCACCGCTATCGTCATGCTGGTCTTTGCCGTCACAAAATTCCAAGATGGGGCGTGGATCGTGTTGATTCTCACCCCTGCCCTGATCGCCATCTTCACAATCATCCACCGTCATTACAAGGGACTGGCAGGGCGGCTTTCACTGGAAAAGTACGGGGAGCCCCCGCCGCACAATGCGCGCCATCGTGTGATCGTGCCTGTCAGCAACGTCCACCAGGGGACGCTCGCCGCGCTTCGTTATGCGCGCATGTTGTCAGACGATGTGACCGCCGTGCACGTGTCGCTGGAACCGGAGGATACGGAGAAGGTCCGCAGGAAATGGGAGACATGGGGACGCGGAACGCGGCTCGTCATCGTGGATTCCCCGTACCGCCTCTTTCTGGAACCGCTGCTGGCCTATATCGAGGAAATTTTGTCCAACCGACAGCCCAACGAGACCATCACAATCGTTGTGCCGCAGTTCATCCCATCCAAAAAAATCTTCAATGTGCTCCACATGCAGACCGCCGACATGCTCCGCAAGGAACTGCTCAATAAGCCCGGGGTGGTCATTACCGACGTACCCTATCAGATCCCTTAGGTATAATCCCAATTTTCCTCATTTAGACTATAATCGTCACACTCCTCGCCTTTCGTGAGGGTGTCTTTTTGTAAACAGCAAGAGAAATTCATGTTAACCCCTGACAACAATCAAACCGAGATCATGCGGCGGCAGAGTGACTATCAGCCTCCGCGTACTTTGAGTCACTGGTTCATCGGACGTCCCTTATCCACTGCCGACGCCCCGCACCAGACCATCGGAAAACGCGTCGGGCTGGCGGTTTTTGCCTCCGATGCATTATCTTCCACTGCATACGCCACGCAGGAAATATTGGGTGTGCTTGCTGTAGCGGGCACGGCGGCGTTTGGGTATGTCTTTCCCATCTCCATCGCCATCGTCATCCTGCTGATGATCGTCACGATTTCGTATGAGCAGACGATTCATGCCTACCCAAGCGGAGGCGGCGCGTACATCGTCTCGAGGGATAATCTCGGCGAATCCTATGCACAGGTGGCGGGCGCGGCGCTTCTGATGGACTACATCCTCACCGTTGCGGTTTCCATTTCATCGGGTGTAGCCCAGATCGTATCTGCCTACCCGGATTTCGATCCGTATCGCGTCGAGATTGCCGTGGCGGCAGTACTTCTCATCATGCTTATCAACCTGCGCGGCGTGAAGGAATCAGGCACGGCATTTGCCATTCCCACCTACTTCTTCATCGTGATGATGTTCATCACGGTGGGGACGGGTCTGTTCCGTTATTTCACCGGCTCGCTGGGATCAGTCATCGATCCGCCCGAGGTCCACCTCGCCGAAACAATCGCCCCCATCACCGCCTTTTTACTGCTCCATGCCTTTGCCAATGGCACCACCGCTCTGACCGGCGTGGAAGCCATCTCAAACGGCATCACGGCGTTCAAGGAACCGCGCAGTCGTAATGCCGGCATTACCCTGATCTGGATGTCTTTGATCCTTGGAACGCTCTTCATCAGCATTTCCTTCCTGACTGGCAGGATCGGGGGTGTTTTCTCGGAGGAGGAAACAATCATCTCCCAATTGGCGCGGACGGTCTTCGATGGGCGCGGCCCCATGTATCTGGCGACGATTGGTGCCACCACTGTCATCCTTCTCATGGCAGCAAATACGGCATTTGCAGATTTTCCCCGCTTGAGCGCGCTCGCCGCCGCAGATGGTTTCCTGCCCCGTCAATTGACTTTCCGCGGGAGCCGCCTCGTCTATTCCAACGGTATTGTCACGCTTTCTATCATTGCATCCATCCTGATCATCATCTTCAAAGCCAGCGTGACCTTGCTGATCCCGTTATATGCCATCGGTGTGTTCCTGTCTTTTACCCTGTCACAAACCGGCATGGCGCTTCGCTGGAGGAAGATCGGTCGTTTGAAAGAGGGGGAACAGCTCGTTGAGACCGGGTCGGTCCTGCATCCCGATAAAAAGTGGCGCTTTAAGATGTTCGTAAACGGTTTCGGCGCGGTGTGTACTGCCATTGTCATGGTCGTGTTCGCGGTGACAAAATTCAGTGAGGGCGCATGGATCGTTCTCATCATCATCCCCCTCCTGGTTTTCCTTTTCTTTACGATCCATCGTCACTACAAAGATCTGGCGGCACACCTCACCCTGGACAAGTTTAGCGGATTACCGGCGCGTCATACCCGGCACCGCGTGATTATGCCGGTCAGCGGTGTCCATCAGGGAACGCTGGAGGCGCTGCGCTATGCCAAACTGCTGTCCGACGACGTAACCGCCGTCCACATCTCGCTTGAACCGGCTGAGACCGAAAAAGCCCAAAAGAAGTGGAAGACGTGGGGAGAGGGCACCCGCCTGGTTGTCCTCGATTCCCCCTACCGGCTCTTCATTGAACCGCTACTGGAATACATCGAGGAGATCGTGGATAACCGCCAGCCAAACGAAACCATAACCATTGTTGTCCCGCAGTTTATCCCATCGAAACGCTGGCACAATGCCCTGCACATGCGCACGGCAGAGGTGTTGCGTCAGGAATTATTATCCAAACACGGGGTTGTCGTCACTGACGTTCCCTACCACGTTCACAAGCAGGAGAAGGAGCAATACTCATGAATTTCATTGTCGTTGGATGCGGCCGCGTCGGAGCGGAACTGGCATATCATCTGTTCAGGGGCGGGCATCAGGTGGTGGTCGTGGACAGCCGCAAGGAAGCTTTTAATCGTCTACACCCTGATTTCCGCGGGCGTACTTTGGAAGGCGAAGGATTGGCTGAAAGTGTACTCGAACGCGCCGGAATCCGTGAAGCGGACGGATTGGCCGCAGTCACCAATTCGGACACCTTGAACGCGGTCGTGGCTCACACTGCCATTACGTTCTACAATGTGCCGAATGTGGTGGCGCGCAATTATGACCCCAACCTGCGGTCGGTCATCGAGGCTTTTGGCTTGCAAACCGTCGGTTCCACATACTGGGGCGCCCAGCGCGTGGAAGAACTGTTGATGAACCCCTCACAAAAAATGGTCTACTCGGCTGGCAATGGTGAGGTGGAAATTTACGAGATTCTCATCCCCGAACGCTGGAACGGTCATACACTGGATAATCTGCTCGGCCCGCTCAAACAACACTGCATCCCGGTCGCTCTTTCGCGGGCTGGCAGGGCATTCCTGCCGCAGATGGACACGAAACTGCAAACCGGCGACCTGCTCAACATCAGTTCCACGTTCGAAGGTATCAGCGCGCTGACTGCGCGTCTTTCCAAACAGGCGGAGGCGTAAATGAACGTACTAATTGCCGGCGGCGGACGCACCGGGGCGCGCCTTGCCAATCTATTGATCAACCAGAATTACAAGGTTCGTCTTGTCGAAAACCGCCGCGAACTGCTCAGTCACCTGCACCAGGAATTGCCGACCGAGGTAATCTACGAGGGCAACCCGGTTGATCCGAGCATTTTGGAAGTGGCGGGCATCCGCGAGGTTCATGTGTTGGCGGCGGTCACGAGCGATGACTCGACCAACCTAGCACTCTGTTTCCTCGCCAAAACCGTATTCGAAGTGCCGCGCACAATCGCGCGCGTGAACAACCCAAACAACGCCTGGCTCTTTAACGAAAAGTTCAAAGTGGATGTGGCGCTCAATTCTGCGGATGTACTGGCTCATCTCATCGAAGAAGAAATGTCTCTGGGTGACATGATGACCTTGTTCAAGATCCGCCGCGGGCGCTACTCGGTGGTGGAGGAAAAGGTTCCGGCAGGAGCAAAGGCCATTGGCGTTGAACTCAAGGATATGGGGCTGGCGGAGCATTGCGTCATCGCCGCCATCATCCGAAACGGGGTCATGACCCTGCCGCGCGGCGACAGCAAACTGCAGGAAAACGATGAGATCATCGCGGTCGCCAGTACCGAGGGCGCCCAACGACTTGCCGACCTGCTCGCCCACCCGGTCTATCCCACCCGAAACGGGAAGAAAAAGGAATAGGAGCGGGATCAGGTCCCGGCGTGGAGCGAAGCGGTCACGTCCGATTTCCAAAGCCGAATCCAAATTGACCGAATCCGAACCCTTACGGTATAATGTCGTGCCTGTATTGAAGGGCAAGAACCGGAAGTAGCTATTATTTTCAAAGCGAGGAACGAAAAATGGTAAAACGTACGTATCAACCGAAGATTCGCCGTCGTGTGCGTGTGCATGGCTTCCGCCAGCGCATGGCATCCGCCGACGGGCGCGCCGTCCTTAAGCGCCGCCGCCTGCGCGGGCGCCATCAATTGACGGTGACTGCCAACAAGCACGTGAAGAGAATCCGCTGGTAGGCGGCAGTTCAGTGTAGTGTGTTCGAGGTAACGGGTGCAGAGAAAGTTCCGGCTGACCCGATCCGAAGACTTCAAGCGGGTGCGGCGTTCTGGCAAGTCCTATGCCCACCCGCTTGTTGTGTTGATAGTGCAGAAGAACGACCAGCCGCGTTTGAAGATCGGAATCGCGGCGGGAAGAACCGTTGGAACCGCAGTTTATCGGAATCGAGCCAAACGGCTCTTACGCGAAGCCATGCGGACCCTGATCCCAAGCATCGTCTCAAACTTGGACTTGATCCTGATCGCCCGCCCCGGGCTGGCCTCTGCCACCCTGGAGGATGCCCGCCAGGCTCTGCTTACCCTCTTACAGCGTGCACAAATCCTGACCCCCATCCATGAGTGAATTCCATCTACATGACTATTCCAATGAGCCGCGTTTGCGCGATATGCCGCGTTCGCCCGGCAACTGGCCGCGTATTGCAGTGCTGGCGCTCATCCGCCTGTATCAGATGACCCTCTCGAAGGGACTGCCGCCAAACACCTGCCGCTTCTACCCGTCCTGTTCGCATTACGGGTATCAGGCGGTGTACAAGCATGGCGCGCTCAAGGGATCGCTGATGGCGGTCTGGCGCGTGCTGAGATGTAACCCGTTCAACCCCGGGGGCTACGACCCCGTTCCATAGGAGTATGAAATTTTCAATGAGAAAGAAACTGATCTTTGTGACCCTGGTCCTGCTGACCGCTGTCATCCTCAGCGGATGCGCAGGCGGACCGATGCGCGGCACCACCTGGGCTGGTCTTGCCGCAAGCGGTAATACTGCATATCTCGCCGACGGCTCCTTTGTCTACGCCGTGAATTTGAACAACGGCAGGGAATTGTGGCATTACCCGGCAAAAGCCAATTCGAAACAATTTTTCTACGCCACACCCGTCATCACACCAGATGGACTTGTGATCGTTGGCAGCGCCGGCACCGACCACAGCCTGATTGCCATCGACCCGACCGACATCGACTCTGAGACCCAATCGCCCGTTGAAGCCTGGACGTTCACCGGCGCGAAGGATCATTGGGTCGCTGCGCCGCTGGTCGTTGGGGATAAATTGTTCGCTCCAAACAGCGACGGGAATCTGTACATCCTCGACCTGAGCGACAACCGATCCGCCAAGGAGGCAATCCAGGTCATCGAGTTGGGCGGAAGGTTGTGGGCGCAACCGACAACAGACGGTGAACGCGTATATGTCACGTCACTCGACCACAGCGTGGTTGCACTCGATGTCGAAACCTACGATATCCTCTGGCATGAGGACCTCACCTCTGCCATTCCTGGCTCTGCCGTCGTCGGCACGGATGGGATGCTCTATGTCGGTTCTCTCGATTCCAAGCTCGAACGGTTCGATCCTGTCACAGGCAATCATGACACCCTGCTGGCTACCGAAGGCTGGTTGTGGGGCACTCCCGCCATCGAGGACGATACCCTCTATTTTGCCGACCTGACGGGGGAGCTTTATTCCTTCAATTTCAAAGAAGGCACACACAACTGGGCATCCATCAGGCCCGATGGCGCAGTGACCGCTAGTCCGCTGGTCCTTCAGGATTTCATCCTGTTTGCGACGGAAACCGGCAAGACGGAGGAAGACCCGGGGACTTTGTTCGCTGTCAGCCGCGAAGGCGAAATCATATGGAACGAAGAGGTGGACGGTAAAATCTACACAACGCCTGTCGTTGCCGGGGATGTCATTCTGGTCGCCCCCCTGGGCGCCGAGGGGTATCTGTATGCATTCGGTCTCGATGGGCGTCAGGTCTCCTGGTCGCCTTTCACGCCGGGAGAGTAAAGAGTCATCATGAATAACCCAACCAATAACCCACAATCACCCGCCCTTCCCGCTGGTATGGGCTCGGGATTCCTGAAAACATTGGGAATCACCGTTTTGCTGGTGTTGGTCATTATGCGGTGGAACGATTTCATTTCCATCTTCACCAATGTCCTGTTATGGATCTACGATCTGCTGGGGAATGGGCCGCACATGTTCGGTGTGGCGATCATCCTGTTCACTATTTTGATCCGCCTCGTCACCTGGCCGCTCAATGCCCAACAGATGAAGGGCGCCGCCGCCATGCAGGAATTGCAAAACGACAAGGAATGGCAGGCAATCCAAAAGAAATATGCCAAAGACCGCGAAAAATTGGCGCAGGAACAACTGCGAATCCAGCGTGAAAAAGGCATCAACCCCTTCGGCTCATGTCTGCCCACCCTCATCCAGTTCCCGATCATCATCGCGCTCTATCAGAGTATCACGCGCGCGCTGGCATCCACACCGCTGGACTTGTTGAAACTCTCGCGCAGCATCATCTTCCCGTTTCTCGATGTATCCGAATTAATCCCGCTCAACAGCAAGTTCCTGTGGATGAATCTCGGGCAGCCTGAATCGGTGAATGTGCTTGGGTTTGCCCTCCCCACACTGGCGATCATCGTCGCATTGACGACCTATGTGCAATCCAAACTGACCCTGCCGCCATCCACCAACCCCAACGACCAAAGCGCCGCCATGGGGCAGTCCATGGCGATCACCATGCCGCTCATGCTGGGGTGGTTCGCGCTCACCTTCCCGTCGGGGCTGTCGGTCTACTTCATCACCAGCAACCTGCTGGGCATCATCCAGTACGCCGCACAGGGTAAAGCCAACTGGCGCAACCTGCTGCCTGGTAGGCAAAAACAACAGGCACAGAAAAAATAATTCAAGGAGGCGGGCATGAACGAAAAAACCACGCTGGAAGTCATCGCTCCCACCGTCGAGGAAGCCATCACACAGGGGCTTGCCCAACTCGGGCTGACCGCGGACGCGGTCAGCGTCGAAGTGCTCGATACGGGCAACCGAGGTTTGTTCGGTCTGGGAAAGCCTCAGGTGCGCGTCCGTTTAACGGTGAATCCTCCTGCAGGCGCGGTGGACGTGAAAACGGAATCAGCCCCGGCTCCCAAGCCGGAAGCGAAGCGTGTCGAATCCAAAACGGAGGTTGCTCCCATTAAAGAAGCTGAATCCCAGCCTGAGCATGACGCGTTGCTCGATCACACGGAGGCGGTCGTCTCCAAAATGCTTCACCTGCTGAACCTGGAAGCGCAGGTCTCCGCGCATTACACAGAAGCAGAGCGTGACGGACGCCGCTCGATTCACGTGGACATCCGCGGCAACGACCTGAGCGTGCTGATTGGGCGACGCTCCGAAACGTTGACCGCGTTCCAGTATATCGCCTCGTTGATCGTCGGCAAGGAGACGGAGCAATTCGTGCAGTTGACCGTGGATGTGGAAGGCTATCGCGACCGCCGCGAGAAACAACTGATTCAGATGGCGAAGCGCATGGCAGACCAGGTCGCCAAGAGTGGGCGCCGCCAGACGCTGGAGCCCATGCCCTCCGGCGAACGCCGTATCATTCACATTGCCCTGCGCGACCACCCGGCGGTGAAGACCGAAAGCACCGGCGAAGAACCATATCGAAAAGTGATGATCCTTCCGAAAGAAGACTGATTGATTTTCTCAACATTTTCTTTCATCTTTCCTCTTTCACTGCACTACGAAAGAGGAAAGATGTTTTAAAGGGAACGGGGATTGTCTCACGGTATAATTCGTCCATGCCCGATCTGGCTTTGCTCGAACCGGTGGATTATCTCGTGGTGGGACATGTGGCGCATGACCTGACTCCCGAAGGTCCGCGCTTGGGCGGGACGGTCACCTACTCTGCGTTGACTGCGCGGGCGCTGGGCTATCGGGTGGGGATCGTCACAGCCGCGGGTCCTGAAACATCGCTGGAACTATTGAACGACATTCCCCATATTTCCATTGAATCTCCAAGAAGCACAACCTACGAAAATATCTACACTGAACACGGACGTATTCAATACCTCCGTGCCCAGGCCATACGTCTCAACCTCAATAAAGTCCCGGATGTTTGGAGGAGGGCTTCAATCATTCATTTGGGTCCCATTGCCGGCGAAGTGGATTCGGTGTTGCCCGCAGGCTTCTCCCCGGCATTGATCGGGCTCACCCCACAGGGCTGGATGCGTCAATGGGATTCGGAAGGGCGCGTCTCTCCCAAGCGATGGAAGGATTACGAACCCGCGTTGAAACAGGCGGGAGCAGTCGTTCTCAGCCGTGAAGACGTGGGCGGCGACGATGAGATCATCGAACATATGGCAGGGCATACCCGCGTCCTCGCCGTGACCGAGGCAGACGCAGGCTGTATCCTTTACTGGCACGGCGACCGCCGCCGCTTCCGCGCGCCGAAAGTGCAGGAGGTCGATGCCACCGGCGCAGGCGATATCTTCGCCGCGGCGTTTTTTACCCGCCTGTTCAGCACGTGTGACCCGTGGGAAGCGGCGCGTTTCGCCACCTTGATTGCGTCCCATTCCGTGACGCGTATCGGATTGGAAGGAATCCCAACGCCGCAGGAAATCGAAGCGTCCATGATGGAAGTGTTGCAATAAATAGAACTCTTGGTCCCGATACACCATCCAAAACCACTCGGGGCTGCCCGATCATCAACCAAAATCGTAACTCATCAACCGAAAATCAAAATGACTCGCATCTACACCCTCGTCAACCAGAAAGGCGGAGTCGGCAAGACCACCACCGCCATCAACATCGCCGCTTTCCTCGCAAAGATGGGACAGAAGGTCCTCGTCGTCGATCTCGACCCGCAGGCAAACGCCACATCCTCTCTCGGCGTGGATAAACGCGCCGTGCAGGGCAGCACCTACGATGCCTTGTTAAACGGCGAAGCGCCGGCCGCGCACATCCTTTTCAATGAACGGCTGCAACTGGCAATCCTGCCATCGTCACCGGCGTTGGCGGGTGCGGAGGTCGAACTGGTGGAGGAGCCCAGCCGCGAGTTCCGGCTTCGGAACGCACTGGAGACGCTTGATGAAAAATACGACTACATCCTGATCGACTGTCCGCCTTCGCTGGGGCTTCTCACCGTCAACGGACTCATCGCCGCGCGCGACGGGGTGCTTGTTCCCGTGCAATGTGAATATCTCGCCCTCGAAGGACTCGGCCAACTAACTCAGACCATCCAGCGCGTCCAATCCTCGCTTTTTCCGGGGCTGAAGGTGCGCGGCGTGATCCTGACCATGTTCGACCCGCGCACAAACCTCTCCAACGATGTCGTCCGGGAAGTGAACAACCACTTCCCCGGTCTGGTCTTCAAGAGCGTGGTACCGCGCAGCATCCGCCTCGCAGAGGCGCCCTCGTATGGACTTCCCATTTCCGCATATGCGCCCACATCGGTGGGGGCAAACGCATATGAAGCTCTCGCCAAGGAATTATTGAAAGGCGACGGAAAATGAAATTTGAATGCACGCAAGGGCGCAGCATATTGCGCCCCTGCTCATAATGCAAGGAGAATCCATGGTAAAACGCTCCGGTCTCGGCAAAGGACTTGATGCCCTCATCCCGGCGGGTCAACAGGCGATTACACCCTCAGGCGAGGGGACTGGTATCGCACATATCCCGCTCGATTTGATCCAGCGCAACCCCCGTCAGCCGCGCGAAAAATTCGACATCGAGGAACTGGAGAATCTCGCCGCGTCGATCCGCGAGCATGGGGTCATCCAGCCGTTGATCGTCTCTCCCGGAAAGAACGGCATCTACATCCTCATCGCAGGCGAGAGGCGTTTGCAGGCCTCGCGCAAGGCGGGATTGAAGACCGTCCCGGTCGTCATTCGTCACGCCACCGACCAACAATTACTCGAACTGGCGCTCATCGAAAACGTCCAGCGCGCAGACTTGAATCCCATCGAAGAGGCGGAGGCGTACCAGCATCTCGCCAGGGAATTCAAGATGTCGCACGAGACCATCGCACAACGTGTGGGCAAGAGCCGCGTGGCAGTAACCAACACCCTGCGCCTGCTCGACGCGTCCGCGGCGGTGAAGCAGGCATTGGTCGATGGACGTATCACAGAAGGCCATGCACGCGCCATGCTGTCCCTCTCTGCAAAGGCGCAGGAAGTTCTGCTGAACCAGATCATCAACCTCGACCTGAGCGTCCGTTCGACGGAGGTGTTGGCAAGAAAATATACGGGGCAGAAACCGGTCACAAAAAAGAGGGCAGCCATCAATGCCAATGTGAGCGATATTGAAAAACGTTTGCGAACCAGCCTTGGAACCAAGGTCGCTTTGAAACACGGCAAAAAAGGCGGTACGGTTACCATCTATTATTACTCCGATGAGGAACTGGATTCACTGCTGGAAAAATTGACATGACCGTGCAAGGGCATAGCGAGAAAACCCATGAGACTCCTCTACAACGCCCGCATCCATACCCAAAACCCGGCGCAGCCGACAGCATCTGCCGTGGTGATCGACCGCGAACGTATCCTCGCGGTCGGACATGCAGATGACTTATTTAATCGATTTACCCGCGCGCAGGGCGAGAACATGCACGGACACGTCATCCTGCCCGGGCTTACCGATGCACATTTGCATTTGAAATTTTATTCGCTGAGCCTGCAAAAAATCGACTGCGAAACAGACACAAAAGAAGAATGCCTGCGTCGCGTGGGGGAACGCGCACAAAAAGCCCGACCCGGCGAATGGATTCTCGGTCACGGCTGGAATCAAAATGTGTGGCAGAGTTCCTCTTTCCCTGCAGGAGAGGGGACAGGGGTGAGGGGCTGGCCCGCCGCGCACGAACTCGATGCCGTCGCCCCAAATAATCCGGTCTATCTCACCGCCAAGTCATTGCATGCCGCGTGGGCAAACACCAAAGCCATGCAGATGGCGAACATCACCGCATCCACGCCCGACCCGCAAAACGGACAGATCCAGCGCGACATGAAAGGCAATGCCACCGGTATCCTTCTGGAAACCGCCATGGAACTTGTAAGCGCCGTCATCCCCGAACCAAGCATCGACGAAATCGCCGATGCCATCGAAAAGGCGCAGCCGATTTTATGGAAGATGGGACTGACCGGCATCCACGATTTCGACCGCCGCGACTCGTTCATGGCGCTGCAAAAGCTCCACGCACAAGGCAGGCTTAAACTGCGCGTGCTCAAGAACATGCCCGTCGAACTGCTCGATCAAGCCTTCGAACTTGGCCTGCGTTCCGGCTTCGGCGATGACATGCTGCGCATCGGGAACATCAAAGCATTCATGGACGGCGCGCTGGGTCCGCACACCGCCGCCATGTTCCAGCCCTACCTCGGCGAGGAAAGCAACCGCGGCATCCTCAACATGGACGGCGAGGAACTCTTCGAGCACGGGCGCAAAGCCGCGCAGGTCGGGCTGGGCATGACCGTCCACGCCATCGGCGACCGTGCCAATCACGAAGTGCTCGACGCCTACGAACAACTCCGCGCCTACGAAGCTGAACATCGCCTGCCTCACCTGCGTCATCGCATCGAACATGTGCAGGTCATCCATCCCGACGACGCCCCACGCCTTGCCCGGCTCAACATCATCGCCTCTATGCAGCCCATCCACGCCACCTCCGACATGCTCATGGCAGACCAATTCTGGGGTCCCGAACGGACGCGCCTCGCCTACGCCTGGAAGACCCAGCTGGACTTCGGCGCGCGCCTCGCCTTCGGATCGGATGCCCCGGTCGAATCGCCAAATCCATTTTTGGGATTGCATGCCGCGGTCACCCGGCGGCGCGCCGACGGCTCCCCCTCCGCCGAGGGCTGGTACCCCGAACAAAAACTGACCCTCGCCCAGGCATGGGAGGGTTTCACTGTCGGTCCTGCCTACGCCGCATCCATGGAGGACCGCCTCGGGCGGATCGCCCCGAATCACCTCGCCGACCTGATCGTGCTCGAAAAAGACCCCTTCGATTGCAATCCAAATGATTTGCTTGCACTCGAATCCTCGGCTACAATGGTAAATGGAGAATGGGTCTGGCAGTCATAAGGATGCGGTATGACAGAACAACAACATCTCTCACCAGAAATGCTCGTCCCGCGCATGGGGGAATATCTTGTCAAAAAGGGACTTGTCACGGCGGAGGATCTGCAAAAGGCGCTCGATTACCAGCAGGAGGAGATCGCAAAAGGGAATACCATCCTGCTGGGGCAGGCGTTGGTCGAACTCAAGTTGATCAAACGCTCGCAACTCGATCAGGCGGTCACCGAACAGATCATCCAGTTGCGGTCCGCGTTGCAGGCTGCCAATCGCACGCTCGAACGGCGCGTGGAGGAACGCACTGCGGAACTGCAGAAGGCGCTCGAACGAGTCTCGGAACTCAGCCAGTTGAAGGCAAATTTCATCTCCAACATCTCCCATGAATTGCGCACCCCGCTTACGCACATCAAAGGCTACCTCGAACTGCTCATCACCGGGTCGCTGGGAAAGATCACCGAAGAACAGAAACATGCCCTGCAGGTCAGCCAGCAGTCGACCAATCGGCTCGAAGGGTTGATCGAGGACCTCATCATGGTCTCTCTTGCCTCGCGCGGCGAGTTGAGCATCAAACAGGAGGAGGTGGACATCCGGCGCCTCGTGAACCTGTCGGTCAAATCGTATGGCGGCAAGGCGACGGAACGCGATGTGAACTTATATGCAGTGGTCGATGAGGATGTGCCTTTTGTACAGGCGGATTCGCAGAAGATCGCCTGGGTGCTGGGTCAACTCGTCGATAACGGGATCAAGTTCACCCCCGCGAACGGAAGCGTGGTGGTCAGCGTCACACGCGAAGGGGAAAACCTCGTCATCGTCTCGGTCACCGATACGGGCATCGGCATTCCCTCCTCCAAACTGGAGGATATCTTCGAGCCGTTCCATCAATTGGACAGCTCGCCCACGCGCCGTTACGGCGGGACGGGGCTGGGGCTGTCGCTTGTACGGCAGATCATCGAAGCGCACGGCTCGATGCTCGAAGTCCAGTCCACGGAGGGACGCGGCTCCACGTTCAAGTTTCCGCTTCTGGCAGTGCCCACCCCACGGTAACCCTCATGGACACAGAGACCCTCGCCTACCTGCTGGAACTGCTGCAAGTCACATCGCACGCCGATAATTCACGCAGTACGATTGAGAAGTTCCTTTTGAAAGTGAGGGAGAAATTCGTCTTCGACAATGTGGCGGTCTATCTCCAGGATGATGCGAACCAGTCGCTCGAGGTGGTCTACGCGCGGGCGGTCGGGCGGGCAAAAAACGCCGAGGCCGACGCAGCCTGGGGCGAGACCTTTGCCGGGCAAGTGCTTTCCAAGGGGAAACTTCTATTGCAGGACCCCAAACCCAATACACCGTCAGACGACCGCTTGCACCAAGCCTATCTGCTCGGTCTGCCGTTGGGTCTGGATGGGCCAGTCAAAGGGGCGTTGATTTTCGTACGTTTTGGCGGTCCGGCGTATGAACAAAGTCATATCACCATGGCAACCTTCGTGGCGCACCTGCTTTCCCTTTTCTTTGAACGCTCCACCTGGCACGAGACAAACCGGGAATTGCGCGACCTCAAACGCCAGATGCAATTGCAGGAGGACTTCGTCAGCACCATCTCTCATGAACTGCGCACGCCGCTGGGTTTCATCAAGGGCTACAGCACCAGCCTCCTGCGGCAGGACACCAACTGGGATGCGGAAACCCAGCGCGAGTTCCTGACCATTATCGACGAGGAGGCAGACCGGCTCGCCCTGTTGATCGAGAATGTGCTCGAGTCGGCGCGCCTGCAAAGCAAGACCCTCCCGCTTCGCTTCCAACCCCTGCGGCTGGATGCCGTTCTGCGCGATGTCACCCAGCGGATTCGATCCCGGTTCAGGGACCTCGACGTCAGCATGGACCTCCAACCCGCGCCGCCTATCAACGGGGACGGTGTCCGTCTGGCGCAAGTGTTCGAGAACCTGTTCACCAACGCCATCAAGTATGCGCCGGGGGCGGCAATCATCATCACCCTCAACCAGGTCGGCAAGAGCCTGATCGTTTCCTTCATGGACCGAGGACCGGGCATCCCCAGGGAATCCCTGCCGCTCATCTTCGAGCGGTTCTATCGGGTGCGCGGCGAAAAGACGGTCACCGGAACCGGTCTGGGACTCTACATCTGCAAGCAGATAATTCAGGCACATCGTGGTAAGATTTGGGCAGAATCGAATCCCGGACAGGGAACCACGTTTTTCATAGAACTGCCCGTCAACTCATCGAACTAGCATGAAGGAGGCCCGCTATGGCAAAACGCATTCTGATAGTGGATGACGAACCTCGTTATCTGCGATTGCTCGAAGCCAACCTGCGCACGGAGGGATACGAGGTGGTCACTGCACAGGACGGCTCACAAGCCGTGGACGTCTTCTCCAATCAGCCCATTGACCTGGTATTGATGGACGTGATGATGCCGAAACTGGATGGGTTTGGCGCCACGCAACGAATCCGGGAATTTTCCAACACCCCCATTATTATCCTTACAGCCAAAGGCGACGAACAGGATCGGGTGCGCGGTCTCGACTTGGGCGCCGATGATTATCTCGTCAAACCATTCTCCGCCACCGAACTGCTGGCGCGTGTCCGGGCTGTGTTGCGCCGCGCCCAGCCTCCCAGCGAAGCCGGTCAGTCGCGCTTCTTCACCCATGACAACTTGAAGATCGATTTCGCCCGCGCCGAAGTGTGGCGCGGAGAAACGCCGGTCTCCCTCTCCGCCACCGAATATCGTTTACTCCTTCAATTCGCGCATCATGTCGGAAAGATTATGACCTCGGAGGATCTCCTGACCAGCGTGTGGGGGCCCGAATACCGCACGGACAAGGAAATCCTGTGGGTGAGCATCGCCCGCCTGCGCCAAAAGCTGGAGGATGACGCCCACGCCCCCAAACATATCGTCACACGCTCCGGGCTGGGATACCTGATGCCGCCCATCGAAGAGTGAGCAGGGAGGAGGCCCCTGTGGTTGGTAAGACAATCCTGGTTCTGGACGAGAACATTGCCAGCCGCAATTTTCTTGCAAACCTGCTGCGTGAAAAACAGTTCGAGGTGCTCGAAGCCGCATCCGGCAAGGAAGCGCTCATCGCCGCCTGGCGCGACGAACCCGACCTTGTGCTGTTCGACCCGGTCCTTTCTGACATCCACGACGAAGAATTCATTCTCAAATTACGCAACGACCAGCGCACGAGCAAAACGCCATTAATCGCGATTTCCAGCGACCCCGGTCCCGTGCGCAAGGAAGCGTGCATCAACGCCGGGGTCAATGAATATCTGATCAAATCCTCGCAGGCAATTCCCGCCCTGGAAGAGGCGCTTTCCCGCCTGTTTGGGGCTGAAAAACCTGCCGAAGCTCCCCCTCCAGCGAAAGAAAAAAAAGGCATATTGGTCGTCTTCCTGAGCGCCAAGGGAGGCACCGGCACCTCGTCGCTGTGTGCCAACCTCGCGATGAACATCCAGCAGTTACATCCCAAAGAGCGCGTGGTGGTCGCAGACCTGGTCCTGCCCATCGGTTCGATTGGTCCGATCGTTGGCTATGAGGGAAAACTGAATCTGGTTACCGTGGCAGACCTCCCATCCGGGCAAACGAACGAGGACTTTTTCCACAGGGAACTGCCTCAACCCGAACTGTGGAAATTCCAATTGCTGGCCGGGTCCCCCGATCCACAGCACGGAAACATCCTCCGGGGAGACCGCATCATCGAGATCGTGGAAACACTCCGCACCGCGTACGATTTCATCATCCTCGACATTGGGCGTTCCCTCTCACGCATCAGCCTGCCTCTGATCCAGGAGGCGGATCTCATCCCCCTGGTCGTTTCCACCGATCAAAGCACCGTCAAGCTGACGAAGACCGTCTGGAACTACTTGCAGACCCAGGGCATCGAACAGCAAAAGGTCTACGCGATCCTAAACCGCGCAGTCGGTTTGGAGGGATTGACTAAAGCCGAAGCCGAGACAATCATCGGATTGACCATCCAGAAGGCCATGCCATATATGGGGGGCAATTTTGCGCTGGCAAACAACCTTAACCAGCCCATTACGACCAAATATCCCACCGACACCGCATCACTCATCCTGAAGGAAACCGCGGAAGACATGGTAAAGCTGGCACACCGCCTGCGCGCCAGATAGGATTTCCGCCTAAAGGAAGTGAAAGGTACGTTCCAGCGCATTTCGACTACACTCAGGTATCCGCATAAAACGACGACACTCCCCACGTGACCGTTGTTTTTGCACCGTGATTCAAGGCAGCGGGCGCCCGCCCCTATCACGTTTTAATTTCATGAGAGGTACCATGACCATCGAATATGACGAAAAAGGCAAGATCTTCACGGAGATCATCTCCAAGGAACCCGTATATGCCACCATCCAGACTACTTCACATTTGATGCGCGGATACATCCACGTCCGCAGGGACCAGCGCATCAAGGACGAACTCGATCAGCACGAAAATTTCCTCGCCCTGACAGACGTAACCGTGCTGGGTGAAGACGGACAGCCCCTGTTTCAATCCCCGTTTCTGGCGGTAAAACGCGATCACATCGTCTGGGTGCTTCCGGAGGAACACAAGGATGATGGAGGGAATGCTTAATGGCAACTCCGCTCGCATCCAACTTCACGCGACTCACCTCCGCCGACCTGCTCAAATTCAAACGGTACCTCGTCGAGAATGTCAGTCGTTCGCTGGAAGGCGAAACCTTGCAGCTTGGCGACCGCGCCGAAATCATCAAACAACGACTGAACGAAGTGTACGTTCAAACCAAGGTCAACCTGCCGGAGGATATCCGCAAACAGATCTATACTGAAATTCTCGACGAGATGACCGGCTTCGGTCCCATCCAGCCCCTGCTGGACGACCCCGAAGTCAGCGAAGTCATGGTCAATGGTCCCAAGAAAGTCTTTGTGGAGAAAAACGGAAAAGTCTCGAAGACCGGAATCACGTTCGACGATGATGACCATGTCAATCGGATCATTGACCGCATCATTCTTCCCCTGGGGCGCCGCGTGGACCCGGACAGCCCCACCGTCGACGCGCGCCTGCCAGACGGGTCCCGCGTCAACGCAGTGATCCGCCCGGTCTCCATCGATGGACCGTGCATCACCATCCGTAAATTCAAAAAAGATAAACTTTCCATCCAGCAATTGATCGAGTTCGGCTCCCTGACCCAGCATATGGCGGAGTTCATCCGCGCCTGTGTGATCGCCCGCCTCAACATCGTCATCTCAGGCGGGACGGGTTCGGGGAAGACGACACTCCTGAACGTGCTCTCCAGTTTCATTCCGGAGAATGAACGCATTATCACCATCGAAGACGCGGCAGAACTGCAGCTCCAGCAGGAACACGTCCTGCGCTTGGAAACCAAATCTGCCAACGTGGATGGAAAGGGCGCAGTGACGATCCGCGACCTCGTCCGCAACTCTCTGCGTATGCGCCCGGACCGCATCGTGGTGGGCGAATGCCGCGGCGGCGAAGCATTGGACATGCTGCAAGCCATGAACACCGGTCATGACGGCTCGTTGACCACCCTGCATGCCAACACCCCGCGCGACGCGCTTTCGCGCATCGAGACCATGGTGTTAATGGCGGGCATGGACCTGCCGCTCAAAGTGGTGCGTCAGCAAATCTCCTCAGCTGTGGATCTCATCATCCAGCAGACGCGCCTGAAGGATGGTTCGCGCAAAGTGACAGCCATCACAGAGGTCGCGGGCATGGAAGGCGACACCGTGGTTTTGACCGACATCTTCAAATTCGAACAGACCGGCATTGGGCCAGACAACAAGATCATCGGCGAACTCAAGGCAACCGGCATCCGCCCGATCTTCTCGCCACGACTCGAAGCCGCGGGCTTCAAACTGAGCGGAGAGATCTTCATGCCCAGTTCCACCGGAAAGCCTCAACAGCGGCGTTAATTGGCGCACGGTCTCTGCTATAATATTGCCAGCAGACCCATCGAGTTGAGCGTTTCCGAGGAAACATGGACATCAAGTCCCAGATCACCATCCGCACGAAGAAACTTGGCTTGTTGATACGCGACGCCCGTCTTGCAGCACGCCGAAGTGTGCAGGAATGCGCCGAAGCGATCGGTGTCAAGAAAGGGGTGTTCAACTCGTACGAGGCGGGACGCAGAGCTCCCTCTTTGCCGGAATTGGAATCGCTGGTCTTTTTCCTCGACCTGCCAATCAATCACTTTTGGGGCAGGGAAGTGAAGTCAGACGATGCCCCGCCCTACGAAAGCCTCGACCTGCCCAAATTACTCGCGGTGCGCCAACGCAAGATCGGCGCGCTCTTGAGGCAGGAACGCATGAACGCATCCATTTCGATCCGCAGCCTTGCCCTGGAAACGGGGATCCCCAGCGCGCGCATCAAAGCCTATGAGCTGGGTGAACGCGCCATCCCGTTGCCCGAACTCGAAGTGTTGGTCAAGACGCTCGGCGGGCGGATCGAAACCTTCTTTGACCGGAGTGGACCCATCGGGTTGTGGATGCGAGGCGAAGAGGCCGTTCAGCACTTCCTTGAAATGCCCGTGGAACTGCGGGAATTCGTCGCCCTGCCGGTTAACCGTCCCTATATCGAACTTGCCATGAAACTGAGCAGCATGTCGAGGGACAAGCTGCGCTCGGTGGCAGAAGACCTGCTCGATATCACCTTCTAAACCCCGTGAACAACGTCAAGCCCATATCACTCGCCGACCAGGCAAAGCTGGAATATGAAAAGGGAAATTTTGCCGTCGCGGCAAGGATGTTCTCGCAGGCCGCGCAGGCATTTACCGCCGCAAAGGATGAACTGAAGGCGGCGGAGATGAAGAACAACCAGAGCGTGGCTTTATTGCAATCCGGGAATGCGAAGGAAGCCCTGCAGGTTACGGAGGGGACGGAGGAAATCTTTCGGCAGGCGGGCGATCTGAAGCGGCAGGCAATGGCTGTTGGCAACCGCGCCGCCGCGCTGGAAGGACTCAAACAATGGCGGGAGGCGCTGGCGGAATACGACCGCGCGGCGTCCTTGTTCGAGCAGGCGGGTGAGGGCGATATGCATTCCATGGTGAGAAAAACCGCAGCAAACCTGAACCTCAAACTTGGGCGCATGACCGATTCGCAAATGGATGTGCTCGACTCACTGAGGCTCACAGAAAAGCCCACATTCGCCCAGCGCATTCTGAAATTTCTGTTGCGGATCGGAATCATCCGGTAATACAGGCGACAGCCGCTTCGGACGGTCTGCCTTTCGTAAGGTGTATCGTGATTAATACCTTGGTTCGTCCGGCGAATCTCAACGACCATCAGCAATTATCGAACCTGATCTTTTTCGAGACCCGCCTCCATCGCCATCTTGACTGGCGCACGCCCCTCGAATGGCTGGGCGCGCCCTTCTTTTGGACGCTGGAGGAAGGCAGACAGATCACAGCCGCGCTCGCCTGCCCGACCGAAGCAATGGGCATCGCCTGGGTGCGGCTCTTTGTTTACGCCGGACGCTGGTCGGCGGAAAATGCATGGAACATCCTCTGGGACACCGCCCGGCATGAAATTGCCCGCGCCGGCGGTGCAACTGTGGCGGCGATTGCCATGCAACCCTGGTTCCAGACCGTCCTCGCCGCGAGCGGATTCGAGAACCGTCAGAACATTGTCATGCTCGAATGGCAGTATCAACCCTGGGCGCCGCGCGAAGCGGAGGGGATTCGCGTCCGAAAGATGGAGGAGTCTGACCTTCCCGAAGTCGCGCAGGCAGACGCGGCTTCCTTCCCTCCGTTATGGCAGAACCCGCTCGAAACCTTGCGCAGGGCGTATGCACAGACGATGATTGCCACCGTGGCGGAGGGCGCTCAGGGAGTTGTCGGGTATCAACTTTCCACCGGCGGGAGGTCGCGTGCGCATCTGGCGCGGCTGGCTGTCCACCCATCGGTGCAGGGACATGGTGTGGGCAGGGCTTTGCTCAGTGATCTCTTTACACGATTGAATCAATTCGGGATCCCGCGGCTTTCGGTCAACACTCAAAGCGATAATTCCGTTTCATTGAGCCTGTACCAGAAAATGGGTTTTCTCCGCACGGGAGAACAATATCCCGTGTATACTTTCGCAGTGTCCGCTTACCCGTAAGAAACGAGGAGGAAGTCATGCCAGCCAGGGAAGATTCGACGATCATCAATTCACTTGTACGTCAGGCGCTGGTCTCAGCCCAGGAGGTGATGGGCGATAACGGCTTGAATGCTGTTTTGCGTACCTGCGGGCTGGAAAGATTCATCGACAACTTCCCGCCTAACAATCTCCAGCCCGCCATCCAGACGTCGCAATATGCCAGGTTCAACGAAGCCATCGAGACGTTCTACGGGCGCGGCGGCAGAGGCATCCTGCGGCGCATCGGCAAGGCATCCTTCCAATATGGTGTGCGCGAACAAGCCGCCCTGCTCGGCGTGGCGGGCGTGGCAATCAAACTACTGCCGGAAAAACAAAAGATCAAATTCATCCTCAACGGCATGGCAGATGCCTTGAAGAAGAGCAACCCCGAAGTCAACGCCTGGATCGAAGACAACGACGGACGGCTCGCCTACATCGAATCGACATGCGCGATTTGTTTCGGTCGTCACAGCACGGATTCGATCTGCCACTTGTACGTCGGCTCCATTGCCGAGGCGGTGCAATGGGCGACCGGCAAGGAGTATGCCATCATCGAAACGCATTGCATGGCCAAAGGCGACGATTATTGCCGTTTCGAAGTGGGAGAAGCCCGCACGTGAGCGAGGTCAAATTTTCCAACCGCATCTTACGCCGATTTGTGGAAACGGTCGCCCTCGAACTGGGCGCAGACCAGTTCAATGCAATGCTTGCCCTTTCCAAACTCCCGGCAGAATGGGCAAAACCCGAAGCTTTCGCAAAGACCGACGCCATCGAATCCGCAAAGACCTATGCGACCCTGCAAGCCGCGATGCGCTCCTACTATGGGCGCGGCGCGCGCGGCGTCCTCCTGCGCGTGGGGCAGCGTCTCTGGGAACACCTTCTGGATGACTCGGCATTGGGCGGCAAAGCGCAAGCCGCGGTCATCAAACGACTACCCCTCAACACACGGCGAAAATCCATTCTGGAATTGCTGGCGCGCTTCCTCGGTAATCAATCCGGCGACATCACGGTTCACACCCTCGACCTTGACCTGCTCCTCGTTGACAACGCCTCTCCCGCCGCCGCCGGTCAGCGCGAAGCAATGCCGATCTGTTACGTGACCCAGGGTTTGATCCGCGAGAGCCTTTTCTGGGCAACCGCACAGGGATATGACGTAGAGGAAACCTCCTGCAAGGCACAGGGACATCATGCCTGTGAATTCAAAATCACAACTGGAAAATAACATGAAACCAATCGAATCGAAGTGGGAAGGCAAGGACGGTATTACATTCCAAGTTCAGGGGTGGGAACCGGACGGCGACTCCAAAGCCCTCGTGGCGCTCGTCCACGGGCTTGGCGAACATGTCGGGCGATATGCCCATGTCGGCAGGGCATTGACTGACGCCGGTTACACCCTGATCGGGTTCGACTTGCGCGGGCATGGAAAATCGGGCGGCGCACGCGGACATACTCCGTCGCTTGACGCGTACATGCAGGATATCCGCCAGTTCTTTCAATTTCTGTCTCAGCGATACCCCAGCATCCCCCATTTTTTGTACGGGCATAGCCTTGGCGGGTTATTGTCCCTGACGTATGCCATCCAATACGGCGAGGGCTTGAAAGGCATTGTGGTCACTGGTCCGGCGCTCCGCTCCGCCCTGCAGGAGCAAAAGGCAAAAGTAGCCCTAGCGAAACTGCTGGGATCGCTTGCCCCTGCCATGACCATTCCAAGCGGACTGGATCCCCAAGCACTCTCGCATGACCCCGAGATTATAAAGGCGTACATCGAAGATCCGCTGGTGCATGACAAGACCAGCATGGGATTCGGCAAAGCGGCGTTGAATGCCATCGACCTGTGCTTCTCGCGCGCGAAGGAATTCACTCCGCCCCTGCTTCTCATGCACGGCAAAGCGGATCGGATCACTTATCCCAGCGGGAGCGAGGATTTTGTCAGTCTGGCGCGCGAGAAGAACCGCGATGTCACCTTGAAATTATGGGACGGCATGTATCACGAGATCCATAACGAACCGGGGAAAGCAGAAGTCATCCGATTTATGCTTGAATGGCTCGATAATCACCTGAAATGATCGTGACCCTTGCGGAGGTCATCCGTCTTTCGCAAGGATTTTCCCGAAATTAAGAACATCCTAACCTTTTCCTAGACAAAAAATTTTGGGCATGGGAAAATTCGGCTTCAGTCTCTTCCGCCGAGGAGTTTTATGAGTCCCGACAAGGTAGTCAGTAAGCGTCAGGAGCGCCGCGAGCAGATCCGCCGCCAGGAAAAATTCAGCCGTATCCTCACCATCGGTCTGATCATCGTGGGCGCAATATTTATCGTTTTTGCCTTCATCTACCCTTCGCTCAAACCGGTGCTTGATATCGTCACCGTACAGGCAAAGCCGCGTCCCAACGTCGACCGTAACACCATGGGCGACCCGAATGCCCCAATAGAACTTGTGGTGTACTCAGACTTTCAATGTCCTTACTGTGAACGGTTCTTCGACGAGACCGAGCCCCTGCTCGTGCAGTATTACATCAGCACCGGAAAGGTGCGGTTCGTGTACCGCTCCGCCGGAAACTGGGTCAGCGACAATATCGCCCGGGCAACCGGCGCCACTCCCAAAACCGAATCAAGGGATGCCGCCCTCGCCGCGTACTGCGCCGCCGACCAGGGCAAGTTCTGGGAAATGCATGATGCCCTGTTCGCCAACAATATGGATGTGGAAGATAGAGGCTCCTTCTCGGACCGCCGACTCAGCGCCATCGCAGAGAGCGTTAACTTGAACATGGATGATTTTCAGGATTGTTACGACAGCGGAAAGTACGATGAACAGGTGGATCAGGATATAGCCGATGCCCTTGCCGTTGAGATCGGCGGCACGCCTTTCTTTGTCATGACCTACACGGTGAACGGCGAGAAAAGATCGAGGACAATCGATGGCGCCCAGCCGTTCAACACATTCCAGGTGGAACTCGAAGCGGCTTTGAACGAGATTAACGCACAACAGTGAATTGACACGTAAAATGATGCAGGCACACTGCATCATTTTTGAATACAAAATCAAGGAGTTTTTATGAGCATGGAAAAGAAGAGCAAACGCCAGGAGAGGCGTGAAAAAATCCGCAGCCAGGCACAACGCACCCGCCTGATGATGATCGGACTGATCGTTGCCGGCGCGGCGTTGCTGGTTTTTGCGGTGGTATGGACACAAACGAAATCCATCGAGAACATCATCACCGTGTCGCCAGTCAGCCTGCCCAACGCGAATGGGCTGACCATCGGCGACCCCAACGCGACAGTCTCCATCGATGTCTTCGAGGACTTTCAATGCCCCGCCTGCCAGTACTTCAGCGAAAGCATCGAGCCGCTCATCGTACAATACCTGGTCGAACCGGGCAAGGCCACCTACACCTTTCACAACTATCCCTTCATTGACGGACCCGGCGCGGCGGGCAGCGGCGAATCGGACCAGTCTGCCAATGCCGCCATGTGCGCCAACGAACAGGGAAAATTCTGGGATATGAAAGCCATCATCTATGCCAACTGGAATGGCGAGAACCAGGGCGGCTTGAGCAACATACGTCTCAAAGCCATGGCAGAGAACATCGGTCTCGATATGTCATCCTTCAACAGCTGCTTCAACGCCAACAAGTACGAGGACGAGATCCAGGCTGATTTCGAATACGGTCAGGAGATCGGCGTCAGCGGCACGCCGAGCGTATTTGTGAACGGCGCCAAAGTCGGTCAGCCGGGCAAGATCCCCACCTACCAGGAGATCGCGGAAGCGGTGGAACTGGCGCTTGCCGCATCACAATAAAATCATCCTTTTGTTTCTCATCAAAAAGGGACTCGGGCTTCCGTGTCCCTTTTTGATTCTGACGCGTGTATAATGAATCGGGAATATCCAGCCTGTTGAGGATTTATGACAAAACACCGCGTCATCCCCGCCCTGAATTGTTTGCTCCTCATTGCCCTGCTCCTGACATCCTGCGGCGGCCTGCCGGGATTACCCACTTCCACGCCCGCCATCCCCACCCCGACGGAATTCCTTCAGGCCGTGCCGCCCGCGTTAATCGAAACCGACCCGCCTCCCGGCAGCGTCATCGGTCATCTTTCGCCGATTACTTTTTATTTTAATCAGGTAATGAACAAACAATCTGTCGAGAGCTCCATCAGCGGATTTCCTCCCGGCATTTTCACCTGGACCGACGAAGCGACAGTCGTCTTTACCCCCTCCGAATCGTACCCGCCCAATTCAAAATTAAGAATTAAGATTGCGAACTCCATCCAATCGGTGACCGGTTTTGTTCTGCCGGAGCCGCTCGACCTCGTCTACCCGGTTACGGACTATCTGCGCGCAACGAATCTTCTGCCCAAATCGAACGCTGAAGATGTGGAAGTGGACGCGGCCATCGTCGCCTCATTTAACCAGCCGGTAATTGCCCTCGGTGTGGACGCGTCCTCCCAGCCCGCAGCGTTCACCGTTTCCCCGCCGGTGCAGGGACGCGGCGAATGGATCAACACCAGCACGTACATTTTTTATCCCGACCCGGCAATGGCAGGGGGCACGGAATACACCGTCAGTCTGAACCCAGACTTGAAAACGGTGGCAGGCGTCGGCTTGGATGGAAGCGCGGCAAATTCGTGGACGTTCACCACCTCGCGCCCGCGCGTCATCCTGCTGGAACCGTCCACCGAAAGCCCGATCCCGCTTGATCCTGAAATCAAATTGACCTTCAACCAGCCCATGGACGCGGACAGCGTGCGGACCAATTTCCTGTTCAGCGGCACGGAAGGCACCCTGAACGGAAAGCTGACGTGGAACGATGACGGTACTGTGCTGACCTTTGTCCCAGAGAAACTTCTGGAGCGTAACGTCGGCTACATTTTGAATATCGGCGGAGCGGCGCAATCGCGCGGCGGTATGACGTTGGGCGAGGAGTACGGCGTGGTGTTGAGCACCTTCGATAATTTTGCCGTGACCGCGGCGGAGCCGAATTTCAATCAGGTCACGTTCACGTTCAACGCGCCGTTTGCGGAGGGCGAGTACGATAATTTCGTCACCGTGACGCCTCCGCTCGAAAGTCTTACCGTGGATGAATCGGAGGATGGTTTCAATCTGTTTGTGCGCGGCGAGTTCGCGCCCGACACGAATTACGTCGTTCAACTCTCCGGGTTGATCAAGGATCGGTGGGGGCAATCGCTGGGCGACCCATTCCTTTTGGATTTCCGCACACCGCCGCTGACCACCACGGTGAATGTGAACCAGTTCGGCTCGAACACTTTGTTCGTGAGACCCGACGACCCGGTGTTGAACGCCAGCGCCGCGAACATCGTCAATGCGGATGTGATCGTCGCGCCGCTGACCTTGCAGGAGTTCTTCCCCCTGCAAGGCTCGTTCGAGAACCAGCAGGCATTTGTCCCCACCGAGCAATCCATTTTTCCGCAGGCATTGAATGTGCCGCCCGCGGAAACGCGCAAGGTGAAGTTATCTCTGGCAACGCAGAACAACCAGCTCGTGCCGGGGCTGTACTACGTCAACATCACCTCCTCGCAACTGACTTTGGATTCGAAATTGGTGTATCTCGTGGCGTCAAGTCATGTGAACCTGACGTTCAAACTCGGCGCGACCGAGGCGCTTCTCTGGGCAGTGGACCTGCCCACGCAGACTCCCATTGCGGGCGCGCCAGCCGCCATCTACGACGGCGCGGGCAACCAACTCGTCTCCGGCGTGACCGACGCGAACGGCTTGTGGAAGACGGAAATCCCCGCCACAGACCGTCCGTTGTACGCGGTACTCAGCCAGCCGGGCGAGGATGACTTCGGGCTGGCAGTAAGCAATTGGGCGAACGGCATCGGTGCATGGGAATTCGGCTACACCCAGGATGTACGCGCCCCGCACAACGAAATCTACATGTACACGGACCGTCCCATCTACCGCCCGGGACAGACGATATATTTCCGAGGCGTGGTGCGGCAGGCGTTCAACGGTCGCTATGAACTGCCAACGATTAACGAAGTGACCATCAACATCAAGGATGCCAATGGCACGCAACTCACGACATTCAACGCGCCGCTTTCACCGTATGGCACATTCAACGGCCAGTTCAAACTGCCCGAAGATGCCGTTCCGGGGTATTACACGTTCGAGAACAGCGTCCTCCAGTTTTATCTATCCTTCCAGGTGGCGGAATACCGCAAGCCGGAGATCGAACTGAGTGTGGACCTCTCTGCCGAGGAGATCAAACTCGGCGAGGCCGCGCAGGCGAATGTGGAGGCGCGTTACTTCTTCGACGTGCCCGCCGGGAACGTGGAGGTGCATTGGGCGCTCTACACCAAACCCGATCATTTCCATTTCCCGCGTTACAGCACGGGCTTGCTGGACGACTCCTGGCTGGACGCGTTCCATTTCCCGGGGTCCGATTCCGGGTATTTGGGAAAACTCCTCGAAGAGGGAATGGCTCAAACCACCCCGGAGGGAATCCTGTCCATTGAATTGCCAGCCATCCCTGAGCCCCCTTCGGGAATGCCAGGCGAATCGACGCAACTCGTCACACTGGAGGTCACTGCAAAGGACGAGTCCGGGCTGCCAGTCAGCGCGCGTGCCGCCATGCGCGTCCACCCCGCGGATTTTTACATCGGCATCCGCCCCGATCAATGGACCGGCAACGCGAACCTTCCGCTTGGCTTCGAGGTCCTCACCGTGGACTGGGCGCAGAATCCCTCCGGCGAGCGGGAGCTGGTGGCTGTATTCAAACAGGTGCGCTGGGAAAAGACCGTGGACAAGTTTGGCTTCCCGACATACGAACCTGTGTATTCGCCGGTAAGCAGCAGCAACCTCGCCACCGGAACGGATGGCAAGGCGCGGTTGTCGTTCGTCCCGCCGAACGCGGGAACGTACCTGCTGGAGGTCTCCGGCGACGGCGCGCGTACGCAGACACTGGTCTGGGTGGGCGGAGCAGGTTCCGCCTCGTGGCCCGACCTGCCAAACCAGCGCTTCGAACTTACCGCCGATAAAGAGTCGTATAAAGCGGGCGAGACCGCTGGTATCTTCATCCCAAACCCGTTCCCCACCAATTCGCTGGCGCTAGTGACCGTGGAGCGCGGCACCGTTTCAAAAGCGGAGGTCCTGCTCATCAACGGGAGCGGGAAACAATACTCCCTGCCGTTGACCGCCGACGATGCGCCGAATGTCTATGTCAGTGTGACGGTGATGGGACAGGGCAACGACTTCCGGCAGGGACTGGTGAACCTCCCGGTTGAGCCGGACGCGCAGAAATTGAATGTACAGGTGCTTTCCACGCCCGCCGAGGCGGGACCACGCGACAACGTCACCTTCGATGTACTGGTGACCGACAGCGCCGGTCAACCGGTGCAGGGAGAATTCTCGCTGGCGGTCGTGGACAAATCCGTGCTGGCGCTGGCGGACCCGAACGCAGAGGACATCCTGCCCGCGTTTTACAAAAACCAACCGCTCGGCATCGAGACCGGTCTTTCGCTTGCCGTCTACAGCGGACGAAACCTGCTATTCCCCGGCGGATTGGGCGGCGGCGGTGATGAGAATGTGACAGTGGTGCGCGAGGAGTTCCCCGATACCGCCTATTGGAACCCGTCGCTCATCACCAACTCGGAAGGGCGCGGTCAGGCAACGATGACCCTGCCCGATTCGCTCACCACCTGGCAGGTGGACGTGCGCGGTTTGACCACCGACACCAAGGTTGGGCAGGCGCAGACGGAGATCGTTTCGACCAAGGCACTGCTCATCCGCCCGGTGACGCCGCGCTTTTTGGTGACGGGCGACCACGTGTTGATGGCGGCAATCGTCAACAACAACACGTCCGGCCCGTTGAGCGTCAGCGTCAATTTGCAGGGCGAGGGCTTTGTGCTAGACGAACCGGAAAAAGCCACGCGGCAGGTGAGTCTCCCCGCCAATGGACGTGCGCGCGTCGAATGGTGGGGCGTGGCGGGCCCAGCGGATACAGCCGACCTGGTCTTTTCCGCCTCGACGAGCGGCTCGCCCGCTTTGCAGGACTCGGCGCGCCCGGTCTGGGGGGCGCTTCCCATTTTGCAGTACACCGCGCCGCAGGCATTCGTCTCGGGCGGGGCGCTGCGCGGCGCGGCGTCGCAACAGGAAATCATTTCGTTTCCACGCACATTCACGCCCGCCGCAGGAGGCGGCTTGGAGGTGGAATTAAGTCCCTCGCTGGCTGGCAGCTTGTTATCCGGGCTGGAGGCGATGGAAATCCCGGAAGTGTCGCTGAGCGCGGAGGCGACTCTTTCGTACCTCCTGCCAAATCTGGAAGTCTATCGCGCCCTGACCAACGCAGGCTTGAGCGATCCAGCATTGACCGAGCGCGTGACGACGAATGTCGGCGCGGGAATCAGCCGTTTGATCCATCTGCAAAACGAGGATGGCGGTTGGAGCTGGTGGGGGAAAGGCGAACAAAGCGACGCGTACATCACTGCGTATGTGTTCTTCGGGCTACTGCGCGCACGCGGCACGGGCATTGCCGTGGACGACGGCGTACTGCAACGCGCGGGAGTCTATTTGCAAAAATTGGATTTCACGGTCAATAACGACACGCGCGCGCCGCAACTGGACGACCTCGTGTTCATCCAATTCGTGCTGGCACAGGCAAACAGTTCCGGCGAAACTACGCTCAACGCGCTGTACGAGGCGCGTGACCGTTTGAGCCCGGCGAGCGCGGCACTGTTGGCTTCCGTCTTCAACACAATCAACCCCGCCGACCCGCGCATTCATGACCTTATCTCGAATCTCGAAGCCAACGCCATCCAAACATCCTCAAGCGCACACTGGGAAACGCCCGAGGCAAATCTCTTCAGCCGGGGTTCGCCGGTGTACACGACCGCCGTCGTGGTGTATGTGCTGGCGCAACTCGACCCGGCAAACCAGATCGTTTTCAACGCGGTACGTTACCTCACCGCACACCGGGATGCACACGGGTTGTGGGGCATCGGTCACGAGAACGCCTGGGCAATGATGGCGCTCAACAACGCCATGGTCGGTTTTGGCGACCTCAGCGCCGACTTCTCGTTCAACGCCGCGCTCAACGGCAGCCCGCTTGCGAACGGAGATGTCGCCGGGGCGCAGGTGCTCACGCCGGTCAAAGCGCAGGTGCCGATCGAATATCTCGCGCCCAACTCGCCCAACCTGCTGACCATCACGCGCGAGGACGGGCCGGGTCGGCTGTACTACAACGCGGTCTTGAGGCTCAACCGCCCGGTGGAGGAGGTCGAACCGCTGGGTGCCGGGATGCAGATCGAACGCGTCTATTGCGACCCGGCACAGCCGGATGGCTGCACGCCTCTTTCCACGCTCAAACTTGGTACCGATAAGACAATCACCGCCCGGCTGACGTTGACTCTGCCTCACGACGCGTACTACGTACTGGTCGAGGACTTCATCCCCGCCGGCATGGAAGTGTTGAATCGCACGCTCAAAACCAGCCAGCAAGGGGTCGATGCGGGCAGCGTGGAAGTCCAATTTGACAACAAGTATCCGTTTGCCAACGGTTGGGGCTGGTGGTTGTTCAACGACCCGCAGATACGCGATGATGGCATCCTCTACACCGCCACTTACCTCCCCGCCGGGACCTATACGTTGACCTACACCCTCGCCCCATTGCAGGCGGGAGAATATCGCGTCCTGCCTGCCCACGCCTGGCAATCCTTCTTCCCTGAAGTGCAGGGAACTAGTGCAGGCACGGTGTTTAAAATCGAGCCGTAAAAAATCAGCCACGGATTTTTGGAAACCGTGGCTGATAAATTTTCCACCCGCTATTTTCTACTTCAAAATCCCCCATACTGCCGCCCCCCCAAAGAACAAGACCACCGCGACTGCGCCGGCGATTACCTCCTGCCTGGGACGACGATCCACAAAATGATAATTGCCATCCCTGCCCGGTTCCACATCCCATAACGGGCAGATGAGCCACGAGAGCATCAGCCCACCGAGCAGACCGCCGATGTGCCCCCAGTTCCCGATGCCGGGCATCGACCCGATGATGAAAATGTTGAATGCCGCGATAAAGACCAGGTTCCCGATTTCACTCTTCACCCGGTCGCCAAACAACCGACGATTCTGAAACAGGAAGACCGCCTCCGCACCGAGCAGGGCAAAGATCGCCGTGGACGCGCCCAGCGAATTCACCGTCGAAAACAGGAGCGAGACCACATTCCCGGTGAACGCGCCGACCACGTACAATAACAGAAACCGTCCGTGTCCAAAGGTTCGTTCAAGGGCTGCGCCAAACGAAAACAGGGCATACATGTTGAAACCGATGTGCACCAGCGATCCATGCACCAGAGCGGAGGAGACCAGACGCCAAAGCTGCCCGGAGCGGATCAATTCGTTTGACCGGAGCAGGAGCGCCGCCGGGAGGTCGAATTGGAAGTAAGCCTGGGAGGCAAGTTGCAATACATAAACGAACACCGTGACCCCGATGATGGCATACGTCACATAGGGGGCGGAAACCGGCAGGGAAACGCGAATCACCTGTGGAGCGGAAGCAGATCCCGGCGTGGTGGGAGGCGGCTCTTGATTCACAACGTCACCTTGCGCGGCTTCACACGATGATGCTCCGCATCGATAATGGCGCGGATCGTATCCACCGTTTCGTCGAGGTGGAAGTCGCGGTTCACGATCACGTAGTCGAACGCCTCCACACGTTTCAACTCCTTGCGCGCCGTGGCAATGCGGATGGCAAGCGAATCGGCGGTCTCGGTTTTGCGTGTTTCGAGGCGGCGCACAAGTTCCTCCTCGCTCTCGGTGGTGATGAAGATCAGCAATGCCTCAGGCGCAAGCTTCCGCACGGTCTCCGCGCCCTGCACATCGAGCCGCATCACCACATCCTTGCCGCTTCCCAAGGCCTCGCGCACCTGTTGTTTCGGGATGCCCTTGTAATCGCCGTAGACGATGGCATGTTCGATCAACTCATCCTCATCGATCATGCGCGCAAATTCATCCTTCGAGACGAAAAAATAATCCTTGCCGTGAGTCTCGTTGGCGCGTTTCGGCCGCGTCGTCGCTGTCACCACAAAATGGAAGGGCAGCCCGCGCTCCTTCATGCGTTGCATCACCGTGTCCTTGCCCGCACCGGACGGACCTGAAATCACAATCAGCAACGGTTGTGGATGATGGAGATTGAATTCGGAATCGGGGGAGGGAGACATGGCTGAATTTTACCAGACGGGCGAGTTCGCCTCTCTCCACACCTGCGGCTGATTCCGTTAAAATTGTGCCATGCCCACCTACGATTTCATCTGCAACGACTGCGCCCAGCGCTTCGAGGTGTTCCTGACCTTCAGCGAGTACGGCAAAAAGGCCGTCACGTGTGCGCACTGCAACAGCAGGAACGTCCGCCGCCGCATGACCAAGGTGCGCATCGCCAAATCGGAGGAGAGCCGTATCGAATCCATGGCGGACGATTTCTCCGACTTCGAAGGCATGGAGGACGACCCCAAAGCGATGGGCAGGGTGATTCGTAAAATGGGAAAGGAAATGGGGGAGGACCTTCCCCCGGAATTCAACGAGGTGGTGGATCGGCTCGAAAAGGGACAAACCCCCGAAGAGATCGAAAAAGAAATCCCCGACCTGGGTAATGCAGACACGAACAACGACGATTAAACAACAACCGCCCTTCGCGCAAAGGGCGGTTGTTCATCGTGCTGCAAATTTCTACCTGCTCACCTGCTGGACTGTTTCCTTGAGGTTGCGCGCACGCGAGAGCAGATCATGCCAGAATGAACTGCCTGCGCTCGCCGCCAGCCCGGTGATCAGCGACCCGCCAAGTTGCAGGTTGGGCTGGGTTAAGATGTCGCGCACAGCGGGCGGGAACAACTCGCCCAGAATATCGAAGGTGTCGATCTGCAACTCCCAGGCGATGAACATTCCAATGGCGGCAGCGATCACGCGCAGGATGGTGATGCGGCGCTTCTCGCTCAGCGAATATTGCCTCCGCAGGGAGGCGAACTTCAGCGCAAGGTCCTTCTGAATCTGCGTCACCTTGCTGTCGGGCCCAAGCGCCTCGATGGCTTGGTCGGCGATCTGTTTGAGGTCCTGCACATTCTTTTGCAAGGACTCCTCGGTGGCTTTATATTCCGCCGTCAAATTTTGAATGGCGGCGGCTTTCGCATCCGCATCGGAACCAGCGGGCAGCCATTCCTTGATATCGCTGAGGATATCGTCGGGATTTGGCTTTTTCCGCAGCCAGGGGATGGAAGTGAACGGCTCAAGGATCGTTTCCACACTGACAGCCAACACAAAAACAACCGCAAAATACGCGCCCAAAACGCCGATGATGGTCGAAATATTGCTGAGATCCATGTTTTACTCCTTCGATCAGTTGTTTGTAGAACGGGATATTAAAGCATTTTCTCGATGGTTGCGCGATGCTCGGCAAAATGCTCCGTAGTATCTCCTACAACCCATAACAACAAGGGACGTTTCTCCGGGTCATCGGCATGGCGCGGCGTGAGCAGGTCGTCGAACGACATGGCGTCCAGTTTGGCGGTCAAATCGCCGTATAGGCGCTTCAGGCTGTCCAGCACATCCTGCGCGGAACGGTCCCGGTTGCGCTGGAACAGCACTGGGTTGATGACTTCCATATCCCAGCCCTTCGTCACCTCTTCCGGGACGCCCAGCACTTCATGCGCCGGGCGACGGTCGATATGATAGCCCATGAGCACGTTCATCCATTCGGCAAGGTGGGCGAGGTTATCCTTCGGGCTCCAGCCGCCTGCATCGGGTGCGGTCATCTGTGTTTCATCGAGTTTGGCAACGACACCCATGAGCGCATTCCATTCGCGCTCGATGGCAGACATTAACTCTTTTTTGCTTCCGGGTATCCATTGTTCATCAGCCATGATACACTTCCTTTCAGAGATACAAGGTCATTTCAGCCTTGACACAATGACCTTCCTCAACTCTTCCTGAACAATATCCCACTTCTGTTCCGCGTTCATCGTCACCCAACGTTGCGGTTCCTGCTTCACCATTTCCAAATATCCTGCGCGGACGCGTTTGTGGAATTCCACGGTGTAGGCGTCGAGGCGGTTCCACTCATTGTCCTTTTTCTTTCGTCCCAGCCCGATTTCCACATCGAGATCAAGAAGGATCGTTAAGTCCGGGACCAAGCCGCCCGTGGCGTACTTCACCAATGCGCGGACCTGCTCCAAGTCCTGTTGATGACCGTACCCCTGATAGGCGATGGTCGAGTCATAATAGCGGTCTGAAATGACGATCTCGCCATCCGCCAGCCGCGGTTTGATGACCTGTTCCACGATCTGGGCGCGCGCCGCCTGATAAAGCAGGGTCTCTGTGCGCGGGTGCATTTCCACGTTTTTCAAATCATGGATGATTTCGCGAATCTGCTCGCCAATGGATGTGCCGCCTGGTTCGCGCGTGGGAAAAACGACATATCCCTTCTCACGCAGATATTCCACAAGATAAGGGATATGCGATGTCTTGCCGGAACCTTCGGGACCTTCGAGTGTGATGAACATATTGGATGAATTGCTCCGGGAATTCCCAATCTATCGGTTGATAAAAAAGAACGCCAATGCTGCGCCGGATACAATGCCGATCAAGACATTGAGGAACACCTGTCCGGCAAATTTGCCCAACAACCGAAGTTCGCTGTGATCGCTGACGACCAAGGGGGAGTCGGTATCCATCACCTTTCCCTCCCTATTCGACAGGATCCTGCCCAGTAAATAGACCTGGTCGCCCTGTTGGAGGTATCGCTCCTGCACGCGCATGGACTTGTTCAGCCCCAGGAGTCCTTTTGTATTCACGCCCAGTTCGCTCAACGCCGTCTGGGTCTGTTCGTCGAGGGAGTAAAAAACGCCGGACGATTTTTTCACATCGTCCTTCAGAAAGATTTCCATTTTCCGGCTGGGGTACACCCGCACCCGACCAGTTCCATCGTACACGTCGAAAGGCGCCACAGATGTATCGCTGAACACGGTGACCCAATGGGAACTTTTCCCGGAACTGCGTCTTTCCGCCACTGCGACCTGCCACAACACGCACGAGGTCTTTGTAATGGGACTCTGGATGGTAGTCTGCGCATCGGCTTTGCCGGCGATTTCGACCCGTTCCTCCGACAGGAATGACGAAATTTCGCCGGTTGCAGTCCCAATCATGCGGATCATTTTGCCAATCAGCTTATAGGACAAAAGCAATCCAAGAAAACCGCCCAATACACCTGCCAGGATAACCGACAAATCATTGTTCAATAGATCACTCAGAAAGGTACTCATGACATATACTCCACATCGGGTGATTCCATCCTTTTACCAGCCTCAATTATAAGTTTAGATTCAGAAATTTAACACAGTTTATACACAATTCTTTAATTTGCCTGTCATACTCTGAGGCTAGAATTTTTTCGGAATAAAGGAGGCACAAATGTCATTGAAAAAAGTTTTGTACACACTGTTTATCGGTATCGTCGCCGGTGTGTCGGCTCTTGGTGGAGCGGTGGCGGGCGGCGCGGCAGTGTACCGCGCCATCCAGGAAAGGAACAGCCTGCCTGAACCCATCCAGGAGATCCTCCCCGCCGAAAATACGGGCACCGACCAGACGTTTGTCCTCAACAACACGGATATCGAAACCGCCATCACCCAGTCTGTGCAGAGGGTTGGGCCGGCGGTCGTAACCGTCGTGGGGACGATTCCAGGTCAGATGACATTCTTCGGTCCCACCGGCGACCAGACCGTGAGTGGAAGCGGCGTCTTCATCAGCGACCAGGGTTACATTCTCACCAATAACCACGTGGTGGAGGGCACAAAGGAAGTCAGCATCATCCTTTCAGACGGCACTGAGCAAAAGGCCGTCATCGTCGGCACCGACCTGTATTCCGATATCGCAGTGCTGAAAACAGACGGGGCGGTGCCCGCGGTCGCTCCCCTGGGGAATTCGGATGCGCTCGACCCGGGCGAATCGGTGATCGCCATCGGGTCGCCGCTCGGCAACTTCAAGAACACCGTGACCGTGGGGGTGGTCAGTGCAACCGGGCGTTCGATCGACACCGGTAACGGATACCAAATGGAAGATCTGATCCAGACCGACGCGGCAATCAACCACGGCAACTCGGGCGGACCGCTCGTCAACCTTGCCGGAGAGGTGATCGGGATCAACACCCTCGTCGTCCGCAGCACAAACAGCGGCGATGTGGCGGAGGGACTTGGCTTCGCCATCCCCGTCAACACAGCGCAAGCCATCGCCCAACAAATCATCCAAAAGGGATACTTCGCCCGCCCGTACATGGGAATCAGTTTCCAGCCCATCACCCCTGACATCGCCGCCCGGTACAACCTACCCGCAGAGTGGGGCGTTTATATCATGAAGGTTGTGGAGAACAGTCCTGCCAGCGCGGCGGGCTTGCAGCAGGGCGATATCATCGTCAAGGTTGGCGATGTGGCATTGGACGAAACCCACTCGTACGTCAACACTCTCTTCACCTTTCAGCCTGGCGACCAGATCACGCTGACGATCCTGCGAAATGGAAAGAAAATGCAGGTTCAGATCACATTGGGGGAGGCAAAACGATCGTAAAGTAGATTCGAGGAACATTTTGAAGAGGCAGAGGCACGGTATTCCCGTATCCCTGCCTTCTTTCTTTATTCAAATATAAGGTTATTTACTCAGAATTTTTTCAGGCCGTCATTCCAACGATTGAGCCAACAGCCACTCCAACAGTTCGGGATTATGGTTATATACCCGCCCGCTGATGTCATGGTCGCCGTCCGGGTAGACGGTGAACTGAACATTGCCGCCGCAGGCTTTCAACGCATTGACCACGTCCTCCTCCGCCGAAAGCGGCACGATAGGGTCCTGCGCCCCGTGGAATGCCCAAACAGGTACATCCTTCAAGTTACAGATAGTATCGGGGACGAAGAAACCGGAGAAATCGCCAAAGAAACCCATCACAGGCACGAGCGCGGCGAAACGTTCCGGGTATTGCAACCCGAATGCCCATGTGCTATATCCGCCGAGGCTGACCCCGGTCAAATAGACCCGTTTGGAATCCACAGAATAGGCAGATTGCACCTCATCCAACAAGGTGAACACAGACTCTGCCACTTTTTCGCGAGTCCAGAATTCCTCCCCATCCTCGCCAGTCAACTGCGGGGATAGAACAATTGCCGGGTAATCGGGGGTAAACTCAAGAATCTGCGGCAAAGCCTCGTACTTGAGGATGTCGATGTTCGTGCCAATTGTCCCGGAGCCGTGCAGAAACAGGATCAATGGCCACTGTTTCTGAGGATCCTTGCCATACCCAGCGGGCAGAAAGAGCAGGTAATTTCTCTCCGCCGCCTCCGAGAAGAACGCGTGTTGCCCCGTGGCAAGGGTGGACGAAGGAACGGGACTCTCGATCAAGTCTGTTGTTGAGGAGGGTTCCGGGGTTATTGTCGGCTCACGGGTGGCAGACGGAACCGGAGAAGGAGTATTTTCAATTTCAATGGGTTCGGAGGTCGGCGTTGCCGATGCACATCCCGCCAATAAACTGAACAACAAAAACATCGTCATTATCCGTGCAAAAATTGTCATGATTATCCCTTTTCATAGTGAAGTGACAGGATTATAACCAGCCACCCTCCATCTTGGTACAATACCCGTATGTCCTACTGGCGACTTCTTATTACTCCTGCCGCGCGCGGCGCGTGGAACATGGCTGTGGACGAAGCAATCCTCGAGCACATTGGACGCGGCGCTTCGCTCCCCACCCTTCGGCTGTACGCGTGGACCCCAGTCTGTCTCTCGCTGGGGCATGCCCAGCCATTTGCAGACGTGGACACCGCCCGGCTCAAAGAACGCGGCTGGGAGGTCGTCCGCCGCGCCACGGGCGGACGCGCCATCCTCCATACCGACGAACTCACCTATTCGGTCATCGCTCCCGCGGACGAGCCGCGCGTCGCAGGCAGTGTGCTCGAAAGTTATAACCGTCTTGCACAGGCATTATTGCTGGCAGTGAAAAAATTGGGAATTCCGGTGGAAATGAAAGAAGGGAAACCGAACGATTCCGCCACGCCCAACCCTGTCTGCTTTGAAGTGCCCTCGACCTATGAGATCACCGTAAACGGGAAAAAACTGATCGGCTCGGCGCAGGCGCGTAAAAAGGAAGGTGTGCTCCAGCACGGATCACTTCCTCTCACCGGCGACCTGGCGCGCATTTGTCAGGCGTTGAAGTTCGAAAACGAATCGGCGCGCGAGAACGCGTCGAAACGGCTGTTGGAACGGGCAACGACTGTGGAATCTGCTTTAGGGCGGGAAATCGGCTGGGAAACGGCTGCCCAGGCATTCATCCACGCGTTCGAAGCGCAACTGGGATTAAATTTTCAGAGAGGGGAGTTATCCGAATCCGAATTTAGGCGAACAGAAGAACTGATCGGGGAAAAATACGATCACCCATCATGGACCGAACGCGTCTAATGTCCGGGTGTTAGGTCGGGTCATCCACAAAAATCGTGTTCGGAAAACCAAGCGCTGCAAAAAACTTGAAGAGATAAACCTCGGCGTTTGTTTGCGCCTGTTCAAGGATTCCGTCCTCGAGCGCGGCCTTGAGGATCTCCTCCTCCGCTTTTTGCCTCACGAGTGTTTCGAGGTTCGGGTCGGGCTGGGTGAGGATGCCCGTCTGCCGGTCATAGACATAGGACTTTTCGTTGTCGAGCGTTGCAATGAAAATCTCGGCGGGAGGGAGGTTGATGTACAACACGCCGTTCTCGAAGCGCATGTGCTCCGGTTGGATCTTCTCCATGTCGATGCCCGCAATGACCGTGCCGTGCCCGACGAACAGGATCTTGTCCCCAAAGAATGTATCGAACGTGCCGGCACCCATTTCACCGGTGATCACTTTTTCCACGCTGTACTGGATCGTCTCCAGCCGCGCCAGCGCGCGGATCTCGTTGATGTACGTGATCGGGTCGGGGATGATGGTCGGTGTAGGGTTCAACAGGTTCGCCATTTGCGTTTGCAGGGCGCGGTTCTGTTCGTTCAACGACTGGAATGGAGCCGTCGCCGCCTGCGAGGTCTCACGCACGGTTTGTACGATCATGTACGCCGCCGCCACGATCACGACCAGGATCAGCAGGGAGAGCAAGCCGTTATTCTTCATGGGCGTATTATAATCTCAATGGGAAACACATGAATCACAAATCCTTCCTGCCTGCTCTGGTGATCGTTCTTTCCATCGTACTTGCAAACTGTTCCTTCCCATCTGCCAGCACGCCGGAACCGACGGCAACCCAGACAGTTTCAACCGCCCCGGTCACACCCACGGAAACGCCTCCGGCTCTTTCCACGGTGGAGCTGGGCCGCGTGGAAAACCCCATCATCCTCGCCCTGCCTCCCGCCGCCAACTCGGAAGACCAGATTGCCGCCGCGCGTTTCATTGCCGATCAATTCATCCAACGGACAGGATATGCCGTGGTGACAATCGTTCCCGATTCATATGAGGCGCTTGTGGAAGCGTTTGCAGCGGGCAATGCACACATGGCCCTGCTGAATCCGTATGCCTACACTCTCGCCTACCAAAGAGGGCTGGTCCATGCGGCATTCGCCACATTGAATGACGGTGACAACCTGTACGGCGCGCAGTTCATTGCCACACGCAAAGGCGGATTCAAATCCTACGTCGATCCGCTCACCGGGGAGAATACCGCCGATGCCCGCACAGCGCTCCTGCAATTCACCGACAAGAAACCCTGCTGGACCGACGAAACCTCCGCATCGGGCTATGTGATCCCAGCCGGATACTTGACGGCGAACAATATCTCCACGCGTCCCCCTGCATTCGTGGAGGGACACCCGACCGTGGTTCGTTCATTGTATGCCAGCGGCATTTGTGATTTCGGGGGCACGTACATTGACGCGCGCACATTCCCTTCGCTTGAGAGTGAATTTCCCGATCTAATAGAACAGGTCATTCTTGTCTGGCGCATCCCGGAGATCATTCCATATGATCTTTTTGTCTTTTCATCGAACATGCCCCAGGGCATGCGCAACTTGTTTAGCGACCAAATCCCCGCTCTCATGCAGACCGATGAAGGTTTTACCGCGTTCGAGACCGCCTACACCATCGAAGCCCTGCAACCTGTAAACGACGCGTTCTATGCAGAATTTAGGACCTATGTCGAGGCATCTGGCGTCGATCTTTCCGGCTTGTTAGACAAGTGAGAATAATTTTAAACAAACGTCACTTGTTTAAATCTATCATTCGCTGTATTATCATCGGGTCTGGGAATCCTCCCAAATCTCAACCTTTTAGAGGAGAAGAAAAAATGAAAAAGTCCCTCCACATGTTTTTTGCCGTGATGGCGATCATTGTACTGGCTGTCTCTGCCTGTGCGCCCGCCACCCCGGCACCCACGGAAGCCCCTGTGGCTACTGAGGCGCCCACCGAAGCGCCCGTTGCCACGGAGCCGCCCGCCACTGAAGCGCCAGCCCCCGAGTTGGGAACCGCCGAGAACCCGCTCATCATGGCGCTGGCCCCCTCCGCCACCACCCAAGAATTGCAGACCGGTGGTCAGGCAATTGCCGACAAGTTGAGTGAACTGACCGGCTACACCATTACGGTCACCGTTCCCACCAACTACGCCGCCATGATCGAAGCCATGGGCGCTGGCAATGCGCACATCGGCTGGCTGGCACCGACTCAGTATGTGGTTGCCCACGGCAAGGGCTATGCGGATGTCGGTCTCGCCACCATCCGCAATGGCTCCAACCACTACGGCTTCCAGTTCGTTGCCAACGCTGCGGCTGGCTTCACCTCCTATTACGATCCCGCGACCGGCACGAACACCGCCGATGCCGCCACCGCTCTCGCCCAGTTCGCCGACAAGAAGCCCTGTTGGACCGACCCGCTATCATCCTCAGGCTACATCCTGCCCTACGGGTTGCTCACCGAGAATGGTGTCAAAGTCAAGGCTGGCGCCTGGGTTCAGGGACATCCGACCGTCATCAAGTCCGTGTACCTCAGCCCCAAGGGCGAAATTTGCGACTTCGGCGCCACCTTCATCGATGCCCGCTCGAATGTTGCCACCGACTTCCCCGATGTCAACGACAAAGTGTCGATCATCTGGGTCTCCGATCCGTTCATCCCGAACGACAATGTTTCTTACGCTTCCAACGTGCCCGATGAAATCCGCGAGAAACTCACCCAGGCCCTGCTTGAAATTGCCTCTACCGAAGAGGGAATCACCCTGCTCAAGAATGGCGGCTACAGCATTCAGGGACTTGAGGTCGTGGATGACACCTTCTACGACGATTATCGCGTCTACCTCGAAGCCTCCGGCATCGACCCCACCACACTCTTCAAGTAAACCGCCCTACAAAAAAGAGGGAGGACGAAATGTCCTCCCTCTTTCATTCCACCCTCATCCCTTGCCCCTCTCCCAATTGGAGAGAGGTTGGGGTGAGGGCTGAATGGAGGACAATCATGCTCAGAATTCAAAATGTCACCAAAACTTATCCCAACGGCACACAGGCGCTCAAAAATGTTTCCTTTGATGTGAAAGACGGGGAATTCCTGGTCGTCATTGGACTTTCGGGTTCAGGAAAGTCGACCTTGCTCCGCTGCATCAACCGGTTGATCGACCCGACCGAAGGCAAGATTTTCTGGGACAACACCGATATCACCATCGCATCTCCCGCCGAGCTGCGAAACATTCGCCGCAAGATCGGCATGGTTTTCCAACAGTTTAATCTCGTCAAACGCTCCAGTGTGATGACAAATGTGTTGTCGGGCAGGCTTGGGTATGTGAACCCCTGGCTGAGTTTGGTGGGCATTTGGCCCGAGGAGGAAAAGAAAAAGGCGCTTCAATCCCTCGAACGCGTAGGGATCGCCGACAAAGCCTACAACCGCGCCGACGCCCTCTCCGGCGGACAGCAACAACGCGTGGGAATCGCGCGTGCGCTCATGCAGGACCCAAAACTGATCCTCGCCGATGAACCAGTCGCCAGCCTCGACCCGGTCCTGTCCCATTCCATCCTGCAGTATCTCGAACAACTTAACAAAGAGGGGATCACCGTCATCTGTTCTCTGCACTTTTTGGATCTCGTCCATCGCTATGCCACGCGTGTGGTTGCTTTGAAGGACGGCGTCAAGGTTTTCGAAGGTTCCGCACAGGAGATCGACCGCGCCAAGTTCAAGGAAATCTATGGGGAAGAAGCGCAGGAAGTCCGCGCTGCGTCATTGTAAGGGGATGATATGGAACAATCAACGGTGACCAATTCCCGGCTTGGTTTGAGCGGTCTTTTATCCGCAGTGATTCCCGGCTTGGGGCAATTCGTCCGCGGACAGCGCTATCGCGGGGTGGCAATCCTGCTTGGTTTTTTGGTGATGCTGGCCACGGTGGTCTGGTATAAGAATCCGCTCTGGTATGCCTCGCCCATCGCCATCTGGTTGTGGAACGTTTGGGACGCGGCAAGCGCCCGCCAGCGTTCCATCTTGCTGCCCGTGTTGTTTGGGTTGCTTGCCGCGTACAGTATCGGCTGGCGCGTGGTGGGAATCGATTTCAGCAAGGCGGATATGAACCGCGCCAGAATGATCGTGCGCCCAATGTTGAGACCCGATTTCATCCAGGAGCGCCGCGAGAGAAATACCATGTGGGTCCCTGTGCAGGTACCTTGCGCGCCCGAGCCGCCCAAAGCTGTTCGTGAAGATGGCGGCAAGAAAGCCACAGCCATCCCCGATTGTGGACCAGTCGGTGAGACCATCATTGTTTCGGTGAGTGGCATGTGGCCCAATACAGAAACAAATGTGGTCTGGCAAAACCCCATCGGCAACTCCATGATGCTTGGCGAGGGTGAGACTTCCATGTTGGTGTTAACCACCGATGAGAACGGCTCGCTCACCACGGCCATCCGCGTGCCCACCACGGCGCTCGTCGCCGCACCCGATCCCACCCTCCCGCAATTACACCGCGTGTATTTCGATCAGTATCGCCCCATTGGCGGCTACGAATTATCCTTCATTGGTAACGAGGTGCTGAAAGGAGCGCTCGCAACGGTAGCTATGGCGCTCATTGCCACCGTGCTGGCCGTGCTGTTTGCAATTCCCATTTCATTCCTTGCGGCTCATAATCTGATGAGCGGCAACCCGGTTACGTATGCCATTTATGTAGTGGTGCGCACATTATTGAACATCCTGCGCTCCATCGAATCGGTGATTATCGCCATTGTGTTCGTAGTCATCGTGGGGTTGGGAGAATTCGCGGGCGCCCTCGCCCTCGCCGTCCATTCGATTGCCGCCCTTGCAAAACTTTATTCCGAAGTGATCGAAGGCATCGACCCGGGTCCTATTGAAGCCATTCGCTCCACAGGAGCAAATTGGGTGCAGACCGTTCGTTACGCTGTCATCCCACAAATCATTCCTCCCTTTACGGCGTTTACCCTCTATCGCTGGGATATCAATGTACGTTCAGCAACCATCATCGGCTTTGTGGGCGGCGGTGGCATTGGATTTCTGATCATTGAACTTACCCGCGTAAATAACATGCGTGGTCTCAGTTCGGTCTTCATTGCCATTGCACTGGTTGTTGTGACCCTCGACTATCTCAGTGCAAAATTGCGGGAGAGGCTGGTGTAACATGCAACGATCCCGCATTATACGAAACGTTTTTTTGATTGCCCTTATCGTTGCGGCGCTCGGAATTTCCTACAATGTGACCGGCGTGGACTTTCCGCGCTTGTTTCGTGATTTGCCCAAGGGTGGTCCCATACTGAGGGAATTTCTCTCCCCGGATGTTTTCACCCGCGAGATGGAAACCCGTACCATCGAGATCGATTTCCCTATTCCATGCGGTTCCGCCCCCGCCGAAAGCGAAGTCCCCGCCAGCGGACCGCGTCTCGTCCCAAGCGTCAACTGTGCAGACGAGCGTCAAAAGTTTACGCTTGAAGGATTCGACCTCGAGCCCAACTCAGAAGTGATCATCCGCTGGAACCTTCCCGACGACCGAACGATGACAGCCATTCGTACTCAGACGGATGCGAACGGTTACTTCACATCCGAAGTGGAGGCGCGTCCCATCGCTGCTACGAAGGATGGCAAACCCAGCCAACTGGAAGTAGATACCAATACGCCGGTCGGCGGAATGAAGCCCAGCCAGGCGCTGAAGGATGTTGTCGATGCCATGTTCGTGACCATCTTCATGGCGTTGCTTTCGACTACAATTGCCACCTTTGTCGCCGCTCCGCTGAGTTTTTTTGCAGCAAGCAACATCACACGCAAGGGGGTGGCCGGTACAACAATCTACTACGTCTTCCGATCCTTCTTCAACCTGATGCGTTCCTATGACCCGCTCTTGATGGCTTCGGTGTTCGGTTTCTGGCTGAGTTTCGGCGCCTTCCCTGGCTTTCTTGCCCTGACCGTCGTGACCATTGCCTCCCTCGGCAAGTTATTCTCGGAAGCCATTGAAGGCATCGACTCGGGTCCCATCGAGGCGCTGCAAGCTACCGGCTCGAACCAGTTGCAGACGGTCGTCTACGGGGTTGTTCCACAAATCGTGCCTGATTTCATCTCGTTCATCATCTATCATTGGGATATCAATGTCCGTATCTCTACCATCATCGGTTTTGTGGGCGGCGGCGGCATCGGTTTCTACCTCAGCGAGCAGATCAATGGGTTCCATTATGACCGGGCAGGCACCGCCATCTGGGCGATTGTCATCGTCGTTTGGGCAATGGATTTCCTGAGCGCCGAGGTTCGAAAACGATTGACCTGAAATCAAAAAAGACGCCGTCAAATGACGGCGTCTTTTTGTACTGCCCACGCTATGGCAGAGAGGCATTGATTGTGCTGTATGTGTCGCCCAGTTTGGGTCCCATCAGGCGCACAACGGCGATTACAACGATCGCTACAAGGGCAAAGATGATGGCATATTCCACCAGTCCCTGCCCCTTTTCTTTTGGAAGAAATAACATAAAAACATCCCGAAGATAAAAAACATCCGCATCCGAGTACCTCCTCGGATTTTAGTATGTAATCAAGATGCGCCAGCGCCGAAAATGTTACAGGAAACAAAGAAGTCCCGTCTTGCGACGGGACTTCTTTGTTTTGCCAGATGATTTACAGAAGGGAGTTGTTGATGGTGCTGAAGGTATTGCCGATCTTGGGTCCGAGCAGACGCATGACCGCGATCACGACGATGGCGACGAGAGCGAGGATGATGGCGTACTCAACGAGACCTTGACCTTTTTCCTTGGGAGCGAATAACATAATGTAATTCCTTTCTTGAATAATTTGGGTTTACCTGAGGACCATCCTCAGAACTATTCATATTGTACCCGTCCCATGGAAAGTTTCAAGACCTATCGTATCCTTATTGTTTACATCCTTGTTAGCTGACAAGCCTGTAATTTTGGTGGGTTTTTCATTAAAGGAGTCCATCTTATCTAAAAATAACCTGCATCCGGTACAATCATGTCCATGTGGAAACGCTTTCTACGGGCACTTTGGCGGGTGGTTGCCATATTTTCTGCAGTGGGGGTGCTGGGGGTGTTGTTACCGCGCCTCATCACCACCTTTTATTCCGTGAACAAGATTTACCAGAAGGAAGATGCTCCTAATAAGCGGGTGGCAATCGTCTTTGGGGCTGGACTTCGTCGCGATGGGACTCCCTCGCCCATCTTGCGCGCCCGGGTGGAAACCGCCGCCGACCTATATTTCAGCGATAAGGTAGAGAAACTGCTGATGAGCGGGGATAACCGCTTCATCGAATACAACGAGCCGGAATCGATGCGGCAGTATGCCCTATCGCTGGGGGTGCCGGATGAAGCCATCGTACTTGATTACGCCGGCAGGCGTACATATGATACCTGTTATCGCACCAAAGCCATTTTTGGCGTGGAAAATGCTCTGTTGGTAACGCAAAAATTCCACCTGCCGCGTGCTTTGTTTACCTGCCATGCCTTGGGGATCGATGCCGTTGGGGTGGAGGCGGTAAGCCGGCTCTCCTGGGGTCGCCCATTGCTGATCTGGAATATCCGCGAACAATTGGCAACAGTGGGGGCGTTCCTGGATGTGTATGTCAGCAACCCAGTGCCGGTTTTGGGGGATCCTGAGCCTATTTTTGTGGACTGAAGCCAGCTATACATGCCAAATATGGTACAAAAAGGCTACCACATTTAGGGGATTCACTTACAGTCGAAATTATTGTCTATACAAGATTTTGTGGATAAGTCGCGGTTATCTGTGGATAAGTAACCTTCCATGTGGAGAAGTTTCGCTACCTTTCAGCAGACCGACAAGTTATTCCCCCCATATATGGGATGTTACACCCCAATTTTTCCAAGATATGGATTTGTGGGGAAAAACGCGTTTTCTGTGGATACAATATGGAGGAATTCCTCCCGATTCTTTCCACAGGGTGAGTTGGCTCCGCTAACGGAAGCAGCCCCACATCCGGAGGGAGGCGGAGTTCGTCTCCCATATGTAGGTTCCTGCTGGCGTTATCCACAATATCCACAACCCCTACTACGGTTACGATTCTCATATCTTATTTAAATAAAACGCTTGAATTGAATCCCTAAATCCTGTACAATCCTCACATCGGACCCTCTTTCATTGTTGGGAGGCTTGCCATGGAGATGATCAAAGTTTCAGCCAACTCCCGTACCTCTGCCGTTGCCGGGGCAATCGCAGGTGTGGTTCGTGAACATAAACGTGCGGAAGTGCAAGCAATCGGCGCCGGAGCGGTCAACCAGGCTGTGAAGGCTTTGGTGCTTGCCATTGGATACCTCAAGAATGACGGCATTGATGTGGTCTGCGTACCCGAATTTGCCGATGTGACCATCGATGACAAGGTGAGGACCGCCATCAAGCTGGTGGTGGAACCCCGCTAGCCCAAGGGTATCCTTCGCACTTTGAATGAGGGTGGCGTATAATAAGTTTCATCAGGGCAGGGTCAGGTTGTGTGAGCCTGATGCGCCTTGGTGATGTTTGTTTTTTGACCGGGCTGATGAAGAGACAAAAGTACCTCCTGCGCCTGTTCTTTTTTTCGTTCCTGCTGGTTTGTTTGTTGACCGGGCTGGCGGGGATTTCACGCGTGCCGTCGCAGGTACAGGCGGCTCCGCCGATGCAGGCGGCCACAGGAGTGGTAATTAGTGAATTCCGTTTTCGGGGGTCGGGTGGTGGTGCTGATGAGTTTATCGAACTTTTTAATACAACTGGTGGAACTGTAAATTTAAATGGTTTGAAAATTAGAGGGTCAAACAACGCTGGCAGTGTATCCGATCGATACGTCTTTACGGCGGATGTTTTATTAGCTCCTGGGCAGCATTACTTAATTGCAAACAGTTCTTATAATGATAGTGTTGCTCCAGATGTCACATATGGCACTGGGATTACAGATGATGGAGGAGTTGCATTAACATTCTCTGATAATACGATTATCGATGCGGTTGGACTTAGTGCAGGGTCTGCTTTTTTCGAAGGAACACCACTTGCGTCTCTAACGACAAGCACAGACCAAGGATATGAGCGGAGGCTTGGTGGGGTATCAGGTAATTGTGAAGATATAAACGATAATTCAGCCGATTTTACTTTGATCACAACTAGTGCTCCTCAAAATTCATCAAGTCCGTTGACTTTTTGCACCGGTATTAATACATTTACACCAACGAACACGTCTGCGGGAACTGATACTCCAACTCCTTCGCCGACCAACAATGTTCCACTTTCAGTCATCATCAACGAAGTCGCTTGGGGTGGGACGATTGCCGCCAGCACCGATGAATGGTTCGAGTTGTACAACCCCGGTGCGGCAGCCATCAACCTGAACGGCTGGAGCCTGACATCGGAGGATGGGAATCCATCCATCCCGTTAAGTGGGACGATCCTGCCGGGCGATTATTTTGTCGTTGCCCGTTACGCGGCGGTATTCAACGATGTAACAGTCGACCTGACCTATTCAACCGGCACTTTTGACAATGGCGGGGAAGTCCTATATCTGCTCGATTCGGGTGGCGCTCAAATCGACACGGCCAATTCAGATGGCGGTTCCTGGTCTGCTGGAACCGGTGGCACTGGTACTTACACCTATGCAACCATGGAACGACTGGGCGTTGTAGTGGATGGACCTGCCGCATGGGCTACCTATGCCGGGACAGTCCCTATTGCCCACGACCGGAATGGGAATGGTGTGCGAGGGACGCCGGGACAGGGAAACTGGATCACCACGGTAACTGTCACCCCCTCCCCAACGCAGACTCTGACCCTCACCCCAACCATGACGCGCACCCCGTCGCGGACGCGCACACCCACGTTAAGCCGCACACCATCCATGACCCGCACGCCCACGCGCAGACCCACGGTTGCCCCGCCGCCGCTGGTGGCGATCAATGAGTTTGTAGCGCGCCCCGGTCACGATTGGAACGGTGACGGCGAGATCAACACCGGCGACGAGTACATCGAGATCATCAATCATGGCGTGATCAATGTCAATCTGAACGGTTATAGCCTTGACGATGAAGCCAATATCGGTTCGACGCCTTTCAAACTCCCGTCCGTTACCATTAAACCTGGAGAACGCCTCGTCTTTTACGGCAGTGAGACCGGACTCCTGCTCAGCGATGGCGGGGATGGTGTGCGTCTGCTCAGACCGAACGGTCAATTGATGGATGCCTTCAATTACACCACGGTACGATATCCCGACCAGGCATATTGCCGCCTGCCGGACGATGGCGGCGCAGATGACTGGTTCGAATTGTGTTACCCGACCCCCGGGCTCCGCAATTCGCGCGGCAGTTTTGGCGGTGTGACAGACCAGCCGGTTGACGCGTCCCTATGCCCGTTCTCGGACATTGCTCCCATCGACTTTGTGATCGCGGAATGCGATCCCTTCGGGAATAACATCTGGCGCCCGGCATATTGGGATGATCCCGGCTGGCTGGATGAGTTGTCCCTGCCTGGGACGAACGGCAAATGGGACGTGTACGCGGATTAATGACAGGACGGCTCTCAAAGAGCCGCCCTGTTTTTTTGTTCGTTGTTTCGGATACAATTACAGACATGTCGAAAAGGATACGCCCATGACAAAAAAACATACCTTTACTGCCGTCATCCAGAACGCAGGCGGAGGCGGCGCGTTTGTGGAGGTGCCGTTCGATGTGGAGCAGGCATTCGGCTCGAAAAGGCCGAAGGTCAAGGCACTGATCGAGGGAGTCCCATATCGGGGCACCCTGGTGCGGATGGGGACGGAGGGGCATTTGTTGCTGGTGCTCAAGTCCATCCGTGAGCAGATCGGCAAGACGTTCGGGGATGAGATCAAGGTCACAGTGGAGGCGGATGCCGAAGAGCGGGTTGTCACCGTCCCTGCGGAGTTGAAGCGGGCTTTCCGATCCGATAAGGAAGCCAAAGCGATTTTCGAGAAATTGACATATACCCACCGGCGCGAGTATGTCAACTGGATCAATGAAGCTAAAAAGGAGGAGACGCGCCGAAACCGTATTGTCAAGACAATCGAGATGTTGAAGGAGGGGAAAAAGGCAGGATGAAAAGACGCGGAAAAAGTACCTTGTCGCAACAGTTGAAGTATGCAAACAGGATGAATCGGGAAAAAACAGCCGAACGGGTACAAACGTGGCTGCACCTGCCGAGGGGAAATAAGCTTGTTTTGCCATCGAGGTTCCATCGCGATCAACATGTCCGCGCGGCGGATAGCCTTGTTGAATACTGCATCAAAGAATATTCACAAGAGGGACAGGTGGTCTTCGATCCGTTTGCGGGATATGGGACCATGCTGTTCATTGCCGAGGAATTGGGGCGCATCGGCTATGGCATCGAATACAGCAAGAGCAAGGCGGATTACGTGCAGGGGTTGCTCAAGCATCCCGAACGGCTGATCCACGGCGATTCGCGCAAGTTGGCGGAGTATGACTTGCCGCTCATCGACCTGTGCCTTACCTCGCCGCCGTACACAAACGCCAGCGATACCGAAAACCCGTTCGTCGATTACCGACAGAAAGGATTCGACTATCCCTCCTATTTGCAGGAGATGGGCAACATCTTTTTGCAGGTGGCTCGAAAAATGAGACCCTCCGCCCGGCTGGTGATCGAGGCTTCCAATTTGAAAAAGGACGGGCAGGTCACCACACTGGCATGGGATATTGCGCGCGAGGTTTCAAAGACCTTTCATTTCGAAGGTGAGACCATCTTTTGTTGGGATGAATACGGCTACGGTTATAACCACAGTTATTGCCTGGTCTTTTCCAGATAGGAAGGTTTTATGCAGCTCAAGGAATACATCCAGCATTTGTACGACTATAACTATTGGGCGAACAAACGTTACCTTGCCGTCGCCGAAATGCTCAGTGCAGAGCAACTCTTCCGCAAACAGGGACACAGTTGGGATAGCGTCCATGCCGTGTTTGTGCATATGATGAGTTCCGAGCGCATGTGGCCGCAGCGCTGGCGCGGCGGGAACGGCGAATTCCTCGACCCCAAGGATTTCCCGACGGTCGCATCCATACGTGAGACCTGGGTGGAGGTGGAAAAAAACATGCGTGGGTTTCTCGCGGAGCAGACCGAAGGGTCGCTTTTGCGGGATGTGACCTATACCAATCCCAAAGGGCAGACGTTCACCCTGCCGCTTTGGCAGATGATGGCGCACGTGCCCAACCACAATACCCATCATCGCGGCGAATTGGCGGCGATGTTCACCTTGATGGATGTGCCGCATCCCGAAGAGGAAGTGGTGCAGTACTTTTTGATTAAAAGCGGGCAACGTAAAGAATAATGAGACCTGTGCTGGCGTGGGATGATCCATTCATCTTCAAGCGCGACGCGACCGAACTCAAACGCGAACGCGAAAACAGTTCGAAAGAATCCCAAAAACGACTTGCTTACGCTGTCCCGATGATCGAATTTCTAGCGAGACAATCAAAGAACGGAAGGATGAAATCATGCCCGGACTTGCCGCAATCATTGCCATCATTGAAAACGGAAAAGTACTCCTTACCAAGCGCGAAGACTTCGAAGTGTGGTGTTTGCCGGGCGGCGGCGTGGAGGACGGGGAGTCGCTAGCGGAAGCCGCAATGCGGGAGGCGAAGGAGGAAACCGGCATTGATGTGGAGTTGACGCGCCTCGTTGGAGTCTATTCGCGGCTCGGCAGTATGTGGAACGATGTACATGCAGTCCTGTTTACGGCGCGCCCGATTGGCGGGTCCTTGAAAGTACAGCCAGGCGAAACGGTGGATGTGGCTTATTTTCCCTTCGACGAGTTACCCAAGGAGTTGCTCTTCGGGCATCGTAAACGCATTGAAGACGCCATTCGCGGTATCAATGGCATCGTTGTGCGGCAGGAACTCACCCTGCACGGCGAAAACAAACCCACCAGAAAAGAACTGTACGAATTGCGGGATCGGTCCGGGCTGCCGCGGCAGCAATTCTATCTGGAACGTATCGCCCGGGCAGAGATCAGGGAGATCATCGAGATTGAAAATGTATAAATCCATCCGCCCGCTCCTCTTTCGCCTCGACCCTGAGGCGGCGCATCAACTCACCCTGACCGTGATACGCTACGCGGGCATTTTTCCGCTTTCACGCTGGATCGTCTCCCAATTGTTTCGTCCTCCATTGAAACCGGTGCAAGCATTCGGGCTGACATTTCGGAACCCGGTTGGGCTTGCCGCCGGTTATGACAAGGACGCGGTCGCGATAAACGGTCTCTTCGCGTTGGGCTTTGGTCATGTGGAGGTGGGTACGATCACACCGCGTCCCCAGCCCGGCAACCCCAAACCGCGCATCTTCCGCCTCGTGGAAGATGAAGCCGTCATCAACCGCATGGGCTTTCCCAGCCGAGGCTCCGAGTATGTTCAAAAACGGTTGAGCCATATACGACGTGTGGGCGGTGCCATCCTCGGCATCAACATCGGCAAGAACAAGGAGACTCCCAACGAGGAAGCTGTGCTGGATTATCTGGTGTTATTACAGGATTTCGCCCCCCATGCTGATTATCTTGTCATCAACATCAGTTCGCCAAATACGGTTGGGTTGCGCCAATTGCAGGGACATGATGCCTTAAGCGGTTTGCTGACCCAATTGCACGCGCAGCGTCAACTTGAGGAACAGAAACTGGGAAAGCGTCTTCCGCTTCTCGTCAAGCTTGCGCCTGATCTCGCTGAATCGGAGTTGGACGATGCCATCGAGGTGATCCTGCAAACGCGCATGGATGGCGTCATCGCCACGAATACCACGCTGGCGCGTGAGGGACTCAGGTCAACGCGGCGGGGAGAAACAGGCGGCTTAAGCGGGAGTCCGCTTGCGGCGAGGAGTGAAGCGGTGTTGAGTCAGATCATCCGACGTGTGGATGGGAAGATCCCGGTCGTGAGTTCCGGCGGTATCATGTCCCCGGACGATGCAAAAAGAAGACTCGCCTTGGGGGCGAGTCTGGTACAGGTATATACGGGGCTGGTCTATGCCGGTCCGGGTCTTGTGAAGCAGATCGTAAGTAGTTTGTAACTCAATCTTGCACAGAGCGGAAAGCCGGCTGTGGCGATTCTTTGCGGTTGGTGAAGAAATCGTCGCCCAGCGGCAGGGGCTCCAGGTTGGCAGGCACTGAGAGCGAACCGGTGGGGACGAAATAGAAACGGATGATGCCGTCCACCTTGTTGATATCCTGAAAGGCAAAATAGACAAAGTCTCCATCGGGGGTGAAGCGGGCGTCGCGGTAGCAGCAATCCCCGATGATGTTGAGTTTTTCAGATTGGTGTGTGACGGTGTTGTAAAGGTAGAGTCTTCCAAATCCGCCGTTACGCTCGTTGCTGTTGAGCAGGAAGAGCGCATCGCCATCCCAGTCGATGCTCATGATGTTCGTTTTGAACGGGAAGCGTTCTGCGGGGAACTCGTCTTTTCTCAGCGGGATCGATTCATTGCACAAATGGACATCGATGATGCGCATGGTCTCGGATTGCGCATTGCCGACCGGTGCTAGGAATTTGATCGCCACCAGGTCCATGCCCTTCGACCAAAGAACATCCATCACTCCGGCTTTGAGCGTTGCCTCGTCGAAGAAACAGCCGTTTAGCGCGAGCAGGTCGCTCTTTCTGCTGACATTCTTCATTTGCTCGAGATCGAACGGTACGATGTGCAACTGACGCTGCAGGCTGATGGCGACCCGCTTCCCATCGGGCGAGACTTCAAACGCCTCGAAATATTGCGACGATGCAAAATTGGTAATGATCTCTTCGACGCGGGTTTCAGTGTTGATCGTTTTGACGGTCTTGCCGGTGATATAGAGGATGGTTTTGCCATCGGACAGCCATTGCAAGCCGAACTTAGGTGCCCCATCCTTGGTGATGGAACGCGGGTTGGTTCCGTCCATGTTCATCAACCAGATGTTGTTATCCTTGATGAAGGCGATCTGGTCCGCGCCGCCTACGACGGGTAACGACGGCTGGGTGGCGGTCGGGGTCAGCGTGGGAGGTGCGGGAGTGGCGGTGGGTTCATCAGGCGGCAGGGTTTCGGTCGGAAGAGGCGCCTCGGTCGCAGTGGAGGATGATGGCGCCTCAATAATCGGCGCCGGAATAGTCGATGTCGCTTCGCCGCCCAAAAGGTTGTTGTTTCCGTTAAAGAGAAATATTCCTCCCCCAATGATGACGATGACCAGCGGGACGATCACCAGCCATACGTTGAATCGTTTTTGTACCGGCTCCTTTTGTTGGGCAACGGTTGTCTTCTGTCTGGCAGGCGGACGCTCCACGGTGGTACGTTTTGCCGCACCTGGACTGGTAGTCACATTGCTCGCCAGGGCGCGAAGATCGTCCACTAATTCCTGGGCGGTGGCATACCGATCCTCCCGGTCCTTTGCCATTGCCTTCTGAATAATTGCCTCGATATCGTAAGGCAGGTTTGGGTTGGCGTCCAAAATATGTGGGACGGGATCGGTGATATGCTTGATGGCAACGCCCATGGGCGTATCCGCCTCATAGGGTTGTTTGCCGGTCAGCATTTCGTAGAGGATGATTCCCAGCGCATAAATATCGGCGCGTCCATCCACATTGTCGCCCTGCGCCTGTTCGGGAGCCATGTAAGCTGGGGTGCCAATGATGGCGCTCCCCGTCACACTGCCGGCCTGTGACTGGGTGACCTTGGCGATGCCGAAATCCGAAATATACGGCTCGCCTTTCTGGTCAAACAAGATATTGCTGGGTTTGAAATCGCGGTGGACAATGCCCTTGGCGTGCGCTTCATCCATGCCGGGGGCGATCTTCTCCATGATCTTGGTCGCGTCTGCAATGGTAAACAGACCGTTCTTGATGCGGTCGGATAGGGATCCCCCGGTCATGAACCGCATGACGAAATATGGCTGGTTGTTCTCCTCGCCCACATCATACACGGGGACGATGGCTGGATGTTCGAGTTGGGCAATGATCTTGGCTTCGCGGTCGAAGCGAACCCGGAATTGCGGGTCGGCATGAAGTAGTTCCGGCGGGAGAACTTTTACGGCAACCTCGCGCTCGAAACGCGGATCATACCCACGGTAGACGGTCGCCATCCCGCCGCGCCCCAGTTCGGATTTGATCTCATATCGCCCAATCTTTTCAGGTTGCATATTCGATAGTATACCCATCGTATACCTTGTACGCAAGCATAAAGAGATGCAACTTGATTGCCAAATCAGGCTAGCTTGTATCCTGAAACAAAAATGGGGTACGGCACGTCATGACATATATCCAAATCAGTTTGAATACAAATTCGCAAGGTTGAAAAAAACTCTTTTATGGTATATTGGCGGCACTATGAACGAAAAAATCACGATCATTGAAGGTCCTCCTCCCATTTTTGAAGCCGTAAACGACGGCTGGGCTTTGGGCTTGAACGAAGGGTCACGTTTATCGGTCCCCGCGCTGACCCGCTTGCGGACATTTAACGGACCTGCGCTCGTGGAGCGTTGTTACCGGGCGTGGAATACCAAGTCCCCCATCCACTTACATTACCGCAACGATGTGGGGGTCGAACAATCGGCGCCGATCCTGGCAGCGCGCAACGTGGAAACCCCCGATGGACACGTACTCCTGCTCTGGGTGTATCTCGACCACGACAAAGTGGAATATGAGTTCGATAAGGGCGAAGACGAATCCGACGAGGACAGCATGGAATAACAAAACACCGGACGAAAGTCCGGTGTTTTGCTTCGATTCGTGGATTTTTGTCATATTGACGGGCACATGAGTCTCTGATACCCTTAAGATGTAAGACATTTATTGGGTATAAACGAGATGAATCAGTGCATGACATAACCCGAAGCAAAAGCGGGCTCCCGATCCGGGATGCCCGCTTATATTTTCTCTAAATCCAAACCTCATTCAGGAGAACCTTCAATGTCAGGACAAATCAATGCCTTTGAAATGGCGCAGAAACAATTCGACGGCGTCGCCGAGAAACTGAATCTCGACCCCGGCGTGCGCGAAGTACTGCGCTGGCCCATGCGGGAGTATTCCTTCCGCATTCCCATCCGCATGGATGACGGCTCGATCCGCGTCTTCCAGGGGTTCCGCGTCCAGCACAACGATGCGCGCGGTCCCAACAAGGGCGGTATCCGCTTCCACCCGGCGGAAACTTTCGATACCGTGCGCGCCCTCGCCACATGGATGACCTGGAAATGCGCCGTGGCGGATATTCCACTGGGCGGCGGCAAGGGTGGCGTGGTCTGCGACCCGGCGGCGCTGTCCTCCAATGAGAAGGAGCAGATCTGCCGCGGCTGGGTGCAGGCGATGTGGAAAAACATCGGTCCTCGCAACGACGTGCCCGCCCCGGATGTCGGTACCACTCCCCAGATGATGGGCTGGATGATGGACGAATATTCACGCCTTGTTGGTCAGTACACGCCGGGTGTGTTCACGGGCAAGCCATTGGGCAGCGGAGGCTCCGAGGGACGCACCGAAGCCACCGGTTATGGTGTAATCTACACGGTGCGCGAAGCTCTCAAGCACCTCAAGATGGATTCCAGAAAAGCTGTTGCGGCCATTGAAGGCTTTGGCAATGTGGCTCAGTATGCTGCCGTCGGTTTCGTGGAGCAACTGGGCGGCAAGGTTGCCTGCGTTTCCTGCTGGGACCGCCATGACAAAAAATCCTACACGTACAGCCACAAACAGGGTGTCGATCCCCGCTTCCTGCTCACCATTGTGGATCAATACGGCACCATTGACAAGAAAGCCGCCGAAGAAGCCGGTTATGTCATCGAAGACGGCGACGCCTGGATCACCAAGGAAGCCGATGTGCTGATCCCGGCCGCGATCGAAGGTCATGTCAACGGTGACACCGTCAAGAAGATGTCGAGCCGTGTCCGCATCGTGGCGGAAGGTGCGAATGGTCCCTGTACCCCTGAGGCGGATGAATTCTTCAAATCCAACAAGATCTTCAACATCCCGGACTTCCTCTGCAACGCCGGCGGCGTAACGACCTCCTACTTTGAGCAGGTCCAGAACGACATGAACTTCTACTGGACAAAGAACGAAGTGCTGGAGAAGCTCGATACCAAGATGACAAATGCGTTCAAGGCGGTGCTCGAGACCAGCGAGAAAGAGGGCGTGTACATGCGCGACGCGGCATACATGGTGGCGATCTCACGCGTCGTCAAAGCCATGGAGCTGCGCGGCTGGTTGAATGCAACGTGGTAATTGGTAAACAATACTTTGCGAATGAAAAGGATGCATCCAAATCGGATGCATCCTTTTTGATACTCCGCCTCATTCCCAGCCGGAGGTATCCCCCGTTATATCAATCTTTGTGTGCCTCCAGACAGAGGACACCCTGCGCACCGACCACAGCATCGTGAACCGTGCCGGCGGGCAGGTCAAGCCGGTCGCCCGCTTTCAGGGTGATCTTCTGCCCTGATTCGGGCAGACCGAACGTAATGCTCCCCTGCACCACATAAATGACCTTGTCATAGGAATGCGAGTGAGCCGGATAAATATCGTGCGGTCCGTTCGACCAGGAATAGGGACTCAGCCCATCCTCCGTCATAAGGCGCCAGAGCGTGGATCGGATTGGGGGAAAAGAATCAGCCCAGGGGGTGACAAGAGGCGTGTTCATAGCTTTTCCATCAACTCGATTCGATTTCCAAATGGGTCAAGAATGTGTGCGCGTTTGTATCCATCCAATGGCGGCTGGGATGTATCGGTTTTATAGTGTGTCTGTTCCACCCTGGCAACGACTGCATCCAAATCATCCACGAGGAAGGCGGGATGTGCTTTGTGCGCGGGATGAAAGTCCGGGTCAACGCCGAGGTGCAACTTTACGTGGTTCGATTCGAACCATACGCCGCCGCGCGAGGAAAGTTCCGGCGGTTTGGGGACTTCGACGAATCCCAATACATTGACGTAAAAGTCGCGCGCTTCAGTCTCTTTGCCGACGGGCATGGCGAGTTGAACATGGTCGATGGCAAGAATGGTCATGGCTGCTCGTTATGGTTCGATGGGGTATCCCGCTTTGGTCCACGCGTTGAATCCGCCGAGGAGAGTGGTGGCGCGGGTATATCCATTTTGCAGGAGTAAAAACGCCGCACGGGCGCTCGAATGCTCATTCATTCAGGCGCAGTAGGTGATGATCCACTGCTCTTTATCGAGTTCCAAGCCCATTGGGTCCTTCTCGAATTTCTCAAGCTGGATGTTGAGCGAACCAGGGATGTGACTCTGCTCATAGGATTGCGGGACGCGTACATCCACAAAGACCGCCGCGCCGCTGGCATGTGCGACCAACGCCTCCTCCAGTGAGATGCGCGGGACATCGGCTTCAGTGAGTGGAATGACGCTGTTCTCTGTCGGTGTGGAAGGCGCTTCGATGACCGCGGTGGGAATCGGCTCCACAGTTGGCGTTGTCGACGCGTTACAAGCCATTGTGGTCAAGAGCAGGAAGCAAAAGATTCCAAAATGGAATTTCATCTTTGCCTGATTAAGTTTGGGCGGGGTATCAAACCCCGCCCAGACCGGCGCTAAAGCTCGCAATATCGGTCGATACGCCTGCCGATAAGGGCAAGACTGTCATCCCAGAATTTGCGTTTGGTAATATCAATGCCGAAGCGTTTGGCGAGTTTGGCAGCGGTCTCCTCGCCGGTGGAGGCAAGCAGATTCTTGTAATCCTCAACGAATGCCTCACCGCGCTGTTGGTAGATGGCATAAAGTCCCGTGGCGAACAGAAGACCGAACGCGTACGGGTAGTTATAGAACGATAAACTGGGCGAATAGTAGTGAGGTTTCCACGTCCACATGAACTTTTGCAGGTATCGCTCATCGAGTCCATCGCCATAGGTGGCTTTCTGGGCGCGTTCCATGATGTCGCAGAAATCGTCGGCAGAGAGTTCCGCCTGGTCACGGCGCTCGAAGACCTCCTTCTCGAACAGGTAGCGGGAATAAATATCCACCACCACCTGCCCGGCGCCCTGGATCTGCGCTTCGAGGACAGCCAATTCCTCCTGCGGATCAGTCGTGGAGGCGAGGACGGCTTCCGTAATGATGGTCTCGCACATGGTGGAGGCGGTCTCAGCGAGCGTCATGGGCGTGAGCTGTTGCAGGACAGTCTTACCTGCCTGATAGGCGCACTCATTGTGGAAGGCGTGACCCAGTTCATGCGCCAACGTGCTGACCTGGTCGAACGAGCCGTCGAAGTTGGAGAGGATGCGGCTCTCTTTGAGTCCCTGCACCTCCATGCAGAAGGCGCCGCCGCGTTTGCCTTCGCGTTGTTCGGCGTCGATCCAGCGGTTATCGAAGGCGCGTTTGGCGAACGCCGCAAGGTCGGGCGAGAATTTGCCGAAATTCTCGAGGATGAAATCGCGCGCTTCCTCGAATGAATAGACCCTGTCTGTTTTGCCCATGGGGGCAAAGATGTCCCACCAGGCGAGTTTTTCCTTGCCGATCTTTTTCGCTTTGGCATGGAAATACCGGCGGAACATCGGGAAGGAATCCTGCATGGCAGTGAGCATCGCATCGAGGGTCTTGCGATCCATGCGCGCGGCTTCAAGTGAGGAATGGATGGCATCCTTGCGACCGCGTTTCTTGTTCAGGGTATTCGCTTCACCCTTGACCCCGTTCAGGCACGCCGCCAAAGTCTCTTTGACCGACTCCCAGGCTTTGTTCTCGGCTTCGTAGGCGCGGCGGCGCGTGGCTTCGTCGGGATGCGAACGCAGGTTGATCAGCGCGGGCATGGGCAGCTTTTCCGTTTTGCCGTCCAGTTCAAAATCCACGGAAAGTTGCGAGGTGACCGTTCCCTGCAATTTGCCAAAAGCGTTGCCTCCGCTCAGAGAGAGTTCTGCTGCAAGAGCTTCTTCCGCTTCGCTCATCAGGTATTTGCTCTGTTCGGCGGCTTCCTTCAACATGAAGGCATGGGCTTTGGCGGTTTCGTTCTGTTCGATGACCTTGTCCAGTTTCGGCGCGACCCTGCCCAGCCACGCTTTGAACTGGGTCATCAATTTATCCATGGGCAGACTGGCTTGCTCGAACTCAGACAGGGTCTTCATGGCGAGTTTGTCGCGCGAATCGGTGGTGACGTAGGAATAAATGAACGGCACAATGGTGGCGGAAAGGGTCTGGATCGAATTGATCTGGTCCAGGGCCTTGCCCACCAATGGAGCAAGTTCCTTCGTCTTAGTTTTGGCGTCGGCTTTGCTGAGTTTGGATTTGAAAAACTTTTCCAATGTGGCGACTTGTTTCTTATAATCGGCGACCGCGGCTTTAAATTCCGTAGAGTCGAGGGATGGGTAAACGTTGGAGAGATCCCAACGCGGGGCAGAGATAGTCATGTAAACTCCTTTTTTGAATGCGGTGAGGCAAGTATATCAAATTCAGTTACCCATGTCCCCCCACCCTGGAAGGGTTTGTCAACGATAGACACCGTTTGGGAAACCATCCGGCTTGTGTTTTCGTCATAAACCCAATACAATGAGCTGAACAATTCGGAGGTTCCATGAAACAGGATCGTTTTTTGACCGGTATCTTAATCGGAATTGGCTTGTTGATCATCGTTGCCCTGACCATGTTCTTTGTTCGAAAAGAAGCCCAAACCTACATTGCGGAAGATACGCCGGAGGGGGTGGTACATAATTATGTGGTGGCGGTGTTGGATAGGGACTATGAGAAGGCATACAGCTATCTCGCAGACCTGGAGTATAAACCGACCTACGAAGAATTCCGCCGCTCCTTTCTGAATGGCGAGGTGAATCCAGAGGGTCAAGCCGTGGACATTGGCGAAAGCGAGATGACCAGCGATACCGCCACTGTGGAGATTGCGCTCATTTATCGACCCAGCGACCCCTTTTCGACAGGGTATCGAAATGTTTCCTACGCCACCTTGATCAAACAGAATGGCGCATGGAAGTTGACATTAATGCCGCAATACAATCTGTGGGGATATAGCTGGTATCAGGAAGTGCCGAAATAGCATGTCATTGCGAGGAAGCGGCAGCGCTGTGACGAAGTAATCTCCTGTACTCACAGATTTGCTTCGTCAGCCCTCACATTGACGAGGACATCCATTATGAAATCCATTCGTCGTTTGTATTTTTATCTCGTTGCCTTTATCAGCATCGAAGTAGTCACCTGGGGGTTGATCGGTCTACTCCGCTCAATCATTGATGATACCGTCTCTGGCGGGGCGGAGGCGCTGGCACAGGCGATTGCCCTGATTCTGGTGGGTGTGCCAATCTTTCTCATCCATTGGTTGTGGGCGCAGCGCGCCTCCGCCCGCGAAGAGGAGGAAAAGACCGCCGGGCTTCGTGCGGTGTTCCTCTATGCCATTCTGCTCGCCACGCTCATACCGGTCGTGCAGAATGTGCTGGCATTCATCAACCGTTCCTTCATCGGTGTGGCACGCATCGAACAATTTCGTGCGCTGGTTGGCGGAACACAAACCCTTGCCGACAACCTGATTGCCATTGTCATGAACCTGATCGTCGCGGCATATTTCTGGAACATTCTGCGCAACGAATGGCTGACCTTGCCCGACAAGGAAAGTTTTTCTGATGTCCGCCGTTTGTATCGATATATCTGGATGCTTTATGGATTGCTCATGGTGGTCTTTGGTGGACAACAGGTTCTGCGTTTTCTCTTTTACATTCCCGGCGATGTCCTGGGAGAGTTGGGGCGCGAAGTGCTGATCAACGGACTCGCGCTCCTCATTGTCGGGACCCCGGTCTGGTTTTACACTTGGCGCGTCGTTCAGAACTCGCTGTCTGATTCAGCGGAAATGAACTCGACTCTCCGTCTTGGCATTCTCTACCTGCTTGCTCTCGGCGGAGTCATTACCGTCGTTACCGCCGCGTGGAATGTAGCGAATAGTTTGTTCACTAGCTTGCTGGGAGGAATGACCTCCTTTCGTGATTTCATCCGCGACATTGGCGGACCGATCTCCACTGGCGTACCGTTGGGAATGGTGTGGGCATATTACGGTTACTGGCTCAGAAGGCACATCGAAGCCACCGGAGACAAGGTCCGTGAAGCGGGAATGAAACGGCTGTATTTCTACATCCTTGCATTCATTGGGCTGGCAGTTTCATTTGTGGGGGTGAATGCGCTGTTTTCGTTCATTATTGAAGTATTGACGAATTCAGGTCTCCTGTCGAGGGTCGCCATACGCGAAACGCTCACCACCTCCATTTCATCGCTCGTTGTCGGTCTACCCCTCTGGCTAATGACCTGGCGACCAATGCAGGCAGGAGCACTTGCAAAAGGAGAACTGGGCAACCATGCGCGCAGGTCGGTGATTCGCAAGTTTTATTTATATCTTGCCCTGTTCGCCTCCGTGATCGGAGGAATGGGAACAGCCGTGGGATTGGTCTACGAACTTATCAGTACCTTGTTGAGCGGGAATGTCGGGAGCGATTTTCTAAACAGCATTTTGAACATGGCGCAGTTACTCTTCCTGTTTGGCGTGGTGCTTATCTATCATCTGAAGGTTCTGCGGGCGGACGGAGAATCCATCTCAGATGCCCTGGCGGAAAAACAAAGCGAATTCTCGATACTGGTCATTGACTCGGAAAACGGATTTGCGGATTCCGTCCGTGCCGCATTGACAAAACTGGAATCAAAGGTGCATATTACCGTCACAACTTCGGTGGAGAAACCACAAGGCGAGTTCAAAGCCGTTGTCTTGAGCGGCGGATTGGCGGTCAACGCGCCAGAGTGGATCCGCTCGTTTAGCGGAAGCAGGGTCGTTATCCAGAATGAAGCGAAAAATATTGTGTGGGCAGACGATGCGGTGCAGGCGGCGCAGTCGGTGCAGATGCTAGCGGAGGGTCAGGAAGTCCGATTGCAAAGAACCGGACGTTCACCGTGGATGATCGTCGTCTACATCTTTGCCGCGCTGTTTGGGCTGATCCTGTTGTTGATATTGTTCGGACTGGCGATGTCGCTCCTTGTAGGATAGCGTTGGAATCCGACGGTCATGCCGTCGGATTTTTTATTAATGATGTAAAATTGCGACATTCATTGTAGATTGAGGAGACGCGATATGAAAGTAACTGTCCTTCAAGAAAACCTTGCCCGTGGTCTCGCCATTGTATCCAAGGCTGTTTCGCCGCGCAGCACCTTGCCGGTGTTGGCAAATATTTTGATCGCTTCCGATGAAGGTCGCCTGCGTCTGTCTGCGACAAACCTTGAGTTGGGAATCACCTGTTGGATTCCGGCACGCATCGACGACGAAGGCTCGACGACCGTGCCAGCGCGAACGTTCAGCGACCTCATCAGCACATTGCCGAGCGACCAGGTTCTGTTGAAACTCGACGCGCAGACACAAACCTTGAACGTGCGCGGCGGCACATCCACGAACGACATCAAGTGCATTGACGCGCAGGAGTTCCCACCCCTGCCCGTCCCTGATTTCGACGGTGCGATCCAGATCAATGTCGGTGATTTTCGTGAGATGATCCATCAGGTTGCATTCGCGGCGTCCTCCGATGAAGCGCGTCCCGTGTTGATGGGCGTGCTCGTGCAGGTGGATAAGGACAAGTTGACGATGGCAGCGGCGGATGGGTTCAGGCTCTCCGTTCGGAAGGCGGTTCTTTCCACACCCGCGCCTGCCCCCGTTTCCGCGATCGTTCCTGCCCAAGCATTGAAGGAACTGGCACGCGTCGCAACCGACGGTGAGGAACCAATCTACATGGTTATGCCGAAGGGACGCGGACAGGTGGTCTTTCGTGTGAAAGATGTGGAAGTCGTCTCGCAATTGATCGACGGCACCTTCCCCGATTATCAGCAGATTATCCCGCGCTCATACAAATCGCGCACGCTGGTTTCAACCGCCTCTCTGTTAAAGGCGTGCAAGCAAGCCGAGATCTTCGCACGCGAAGGTTCGAACGTGGCGCGCTTCAATATCAAATCTGCACAGGGTGAAATGCAGCCCAGTGAAGTGGAAATTTCCGCCACATCCGAAGAGACGGGCAAGAATGAGACCATTGTCGAAGCGACCGTGGACGGTGGTGGGTTGCTGATCGCGTTCAATGTGAAATTCCTGCGCGAAGCATTGGAAGTCATCCGCACCCCGAACGTCGCTTTGGAAACATCTGCGCCGAACGCTCCAGGTGTAATCAAACCTGTCGGCGATGAACAGTTCCTGCATGTGATCATGCCAATGCATTTAGGTTAACGATTTTGAAGGTTGGAAAGTTTGCGGCGGATGTTGTCCGCCGCTTTTTTATTCTGCTTTTGGCAATACTACCTTGAAGGTTGAACCTTTGCCCGCTCCTTCGGATTCGGCCCAGATGGCTCCGCCCTGCACTTCGATCAATCCTTTGGCAATGGTGAGTCCGATTCCCAGCCCGCCATAGCGACGTGTGTTGGGCGGTTCGATTTGGTAAAACTCTTCAAATACCTTCTGTAGTTTATCGGTGGGAATGCCGATGCCGTGGTCCTGCACCCATGCCATGACTTTGTTCCCATCCTCCACCGCGCCGATGACAATCTCGCTTCCCTCCGGCGAGAAGCGGATCGCGTTATTGAGCAGGTTGACGAACGCCAGTGTCGTTTTTTCCGGGTCCACGTTGAGGTAGATGGGGGTGTCCTCGAAGGCGTAGACCAGACTGAGGTCCCGGCGTGCGGCGAAGTATTTGATCTCATCGCAGGCAAAGTTCAGAATATCCTGAACAGAGATTTTCTGCGGGCGCATCTCCATCTCGTCTGCCTGGAGCAGGGTCAGGTTATTCATTTGGTCGAGCAGGGAGCGCATTTGCGATGCGGCGTTCAACACTTGTTGGGCGTGATCAGAAAGTTCCCCCTTTGCTTCCTCCTGCAAAAAGGTGGCATATCCGATGATGATGCCAAGCGGGGTGCGCAATTCGTGGGATGCGAGTGCCAGAAAATTGCTCTTGATGCTGTTCGTTTCCCTGACCTTTTCCAACGCCTGACGCGTGGTTGCCAGCAGACGTGCATTGTTGATGGCGATGGCGGCATGTGCGGCTGTCACGGAAAGGAGCGCTGCATCGCTTTCGGTAAACACTCCTTCGCGTTTATTCACGGCTTCCAGAACGCCGACGGTGCGATCCTTGATGGGCATGGGCACACCGAGGAGAGTCTGCGTTTTGAATTTGATGTGGTCGGAGACCTGCGAAAAGTGACGCGGGTCCTGTTCCACATTGTTGAGAATCAACGGCTGGTTGGTGCGGAAGATTGTCCCGGCAATGCTGCCCTCCATTGGAACGGGAATTTCAGCCAGCTTTGCCGGGTCTGAGCCGGTGGCGGCAGCAAAATAAAGGCGCGGATTTTTGTCGTCGTACAGCAGGATGGAGGCGGCTTCACATTCCAGAAGTTCGGTGGCGGTGGCGGTAATCTGCTGGAGCAGTTCGTCGAGGTCGAGTGTCGAATTGAGGATAACGCTCAACTCAACAAGCCGTAGAAGCTGTTGATGTCTTAGCGAAAGGTCTCGAAGTTGTCCTGTCTTTGTCATGAAAGTAGTGTACTATTTTCAATCCCGGGATTCAAGACCCTATTTCAGGATTTTGAGCACGAGGAATCTGCGATTCTCGTACACGTCATCCAAGGGCAGGTTACAGAAACCAATCTGTTCAACGGGGATCTGGCTATTCTCGGCTTTTTTGCTGAGGACGATGTAATCACCCAAGGGGAGTCTTTCACATTCAAAACTCATGAATGAATCGCGGTTGGTGAACAGTCGCATGGCACGCGGCTTGAAGAAAACGATGATACTATCTGGCGGAGTCTTTTCCCTGATGTAATCGAACATGGTTGTGCTTTGCAGGTCATATGGACCGTTTGTTACGCGGTCAGTCGAAATGTTGTTGTAGGCATTGGCAGTGGAGGTGAATAAGAATACACCGGTGATAATAACCCAAAAGGCCATAATGACTTTCTGCCCGACCATTTGCCATTTCCCGGCTAGTCTTTGTGCGACGGTCTTCATTCCTTGAAAAGCAAATATCATGAATATTGGCAGCAGCGGGAAGATGAAGCGTGGTCCCTGCCAGGAGGGCCAGGTGATGATAAGGAGCATCCAGAGCAGGGAATAGAAAATGAATATGTCATCTTCTTTCTGCCTGACCCATACTCCGATCAAAAAGAAGACAAACACAAAGTAATATAAATATTCCCAAGCTGTTGTTTGGCCGAAGAACAGACTGAACACCCAAAAATATAGCCTAACGAAACCGGATACTGTTTCCAATCTAAAATCCCGATATTGAACGAGATATGATTCTCCTCCGCCAGGAAAGATCATGGCATATATCGCCCACCACAGAGTGAAACTGCCGGACACAATCAACATATTCCATGCTCGTTTTTTTGTCAATTCGCGGTCAGTCCGGTCTTTCCAGAGTTGAATGATTTCCGCCAGCAGGAAGGTCGAGAGCAGAAGTATGCCTTGTGTACGTACGAAAAAAGCAAACGAAATCAATGTCCCGAGTATCACAAGATCGAACGGTTTGCGCATCTTTTTTATTGTCATTAGCAGCAGCACAAACGTGGAAAGGAAAAGGAAGGGAATATCGGAAGTGATCTGGTTGAGAAAATCCAGGAGCAGAGGATTGAACGCGAACAGGGAAACGAGAAGCAGGCTCTCAGTCCGTGTGAAACGGTCCTTCGTTAATATAAAGAGGCAGATCAGAAATCCCAGATAAGAAGCCAGCCCTGGCAATTTCAATACGAGCGGGCTCAATCCCTTGAATGCATATGATGGGACCAGAATCAGCGGGTATCCCCATGGATAGGCGACCGGGCCGAGCAAGATTGACGATTCAAAGATTGTAAAACGGTTATGTTCGACGAACTCATTTGTTGTGCCATTCCAAATACTTTTTGCCTGTCCGACATACGAAGCAAAATCGTCACCCCAATCATGTCCGCGGGTGAGCGTCAAGGTGCCAAAAACCACACTTACAAGAAGAATAATGGTCAAAATTGGATCACGGAAGGTACGCATGATGCAATTGTATCGTGAATGGATGTTGGAGGTTTATGATTTTATAAAAAAAATAAATCATCCGCCTGACCATTGTGTGTCGGGCGGATGACAACTCGCCTCCTTCCGGGTGAGGATTTGTTTCCGTTAAATTTTCTTCTCCTTCTGCTATGAGGGTATTGACCTCATACGGCGTATGCGGTCGGTCAATAGGCGCTTGGCAACGATGGTGATCTTGCCGCTATTTTCAGGAGTGAAGACATTGACCGCCTCCCAGCCTTCCATCCCCCATTCGTCTAGGGTGGACTGAATCAATTCATCCTTTGTGCCGAAGATACTGCCAATAGTTTGAACCCGATATTCCCATTGTTTGATTTCATCTGCCATTTCGTCCTCCTATAATTTTGCGATCAGTGAACTGCGCTTGAAATTGCGGATGCTCAGATGGATCAGGACCGCATTCACAATCCAAATCACCGTGCCAATCAGCATTACCGTACCTACGCCGAGAAATAAGACTCCGGAGATTTGCCCAAGCACCAGTCCAAGCACAATGACTACCAGTGATCCGGTGAGTTGATATGCTTCCATAAAGGTTTTGACACGTGCTGAGATCATCACGGTCACTGAAATACCCAGTACTGCAAAGGCGGGCGTCAACCAAAACATCAGGGGCCACCAGGTGGGTAATGGAAACCAGATGCGCTGTAACAATCCATAACTTGCAATGTTAACCACGACGATATATACGAAATATGTCAACCAAGAGAGGATGATGGCCGGGATCACTGCTGCCAGCACTTTGCCGAGGAAGAGTTCCATATCAGTGGCGGGGGAGTAGAGTAATGCCTCCATCGTTTTGCGCTCGCGTTCGCCCACAAATGAGTCTGCTCCAACCACTGAAGAAAACATCAAGGGCATGATGAGGAACAGCGGTGCAAAAAGAAATGCTGTCATATATAATACGAACATTTGTTCTAATTCCAGTCCATTAAAAATTGCCTGCATATTTGGTGGTAGATTTTTTAACATTGCTTCAATATCCCCTAATTCGCGTTGCACATTTTCCACCGGGACAAATTGAGGGACCGTCGAAAACAATATCGGCATGAGAATGGCGAAGATCAATGGCAACGCAATTGCCGGGCCCCATGCCATTTTGTTTTGTTGTACCTCGTTCAAATCCTTGCGGGCAATCGCCCAGATCGAGCGCCAGTTCATGCTTCACCTGCCTGCAATGCGAAATAAATATCTTCCAACGTGTAGTCCCTTGGGTTGACCCGCAAAATAGATTCACCCTTATTTGCCAGATGACGGACAACTTCGGGAATCACGTCTGCGTTTTCTACTTGAACTGCAAGCGACTCGTCCTCCATTGACACCCGGATCACACCTCGGCTGGACTTGAGGCTCCCTGCGATATCGCCTCTTGGTTTCACGTGAAACGTGATGTCTACCCATGTGACGGGCCATAATTTGCGCGCAAGTTCATTAAGACTCCCCAGTGCCAAAATCCTGCCTTTGTTTATCACAGCAACGCGATCACATAAACGCTGTGCTTCAACGAGATTGTGTGTTGCCAGCATCACCGTCTGCCCGTTGGCGCGGCTGAGGTTGGAGATCAGGTCGTTGACTTGTTGTGCGGCTTCAGGGTCGAGTCCCGACGTCGGTTCGTCGAGAAACAACAGCGGAGGCTTGTGGATCAACGCCCGTGCCAAGGCCAGGCGTTGTTTCATTCCTTTGCTGAACGTCTCAACCTTGTCCTTGGCGCGGGATGACAGGTCGAAGAATTCGAGTATCTCATCCACGCGGCGGTTTATGTCCGTTGCGGGGATCGCCTGTAGTGTGGCAAAAAATTTCAGATTCTCGTGCGCAGATAATCGTTCGTACAGAGCCGGGGTTTCAGTCAAGACTCCCGTCCCGCGGCGGATCATCTCACCTTGTGTCGCGGGATCAAGCCCAAAGACGCGCGCCGTGCCATTGGACGGAGGCAGGATTCCGTTAAGGAGTCGAACTGTGGTGGTTTTTCCAGCCCCGTTGGGGCCGAGCAGCCCAAAGACTTCTCCAGATTCGACATTGAACGTCATCTCGTCTACTGCGACATGTTCGCTAAAGGTGCGTCGCAGGTTGTTGACTTCGATGATGGACATTTTCCGCCTTTCCATGTTTCATGTGAAACAAAGCAGATAGCCTATGCGTGTTTGGTTATGCCCTCATTTCGCGCTGGTACATCACGTACGAGTATACAAGCAGGAAGAGGGTCGAACCTATCAGTGGTACGAAGAGAAGCCAGAAGGCGAGCATCCCGCCAAAGAAGCTGCCAATGAATGCCAGCACACCGGAGAACATGAATAGTACGCTGCCAATCCGGTGTGTCTTGTCCCAGACAGCGTCGCTGCTCAATGTCCATGGTGTGCGGATGCCGATGAACCAATTGCGCTTTGCCTGGCGTAACATCGAGCCGATCAGGATAAACAGCAAGCCCATGGCGGGCAACATTGCCTGACTCATTTTGAAACCCGTGTAGCCGAGGCTCCATGCCAGCGTCAGCCCGTGGATGTATAGCATGAAGACGACGAACAGCACGATGAACAGGTTGAACGACTCGCGGAACTTGGCGATGTTCGCTTTATTCGGGTCAATGTTTGGGATGACCAGAAATAGCAGGAACAATCCCAGTGTCACGAGCGGCATGAGAAACACGCCCCAGAATTTGGGCATGTAGCCGTCCACCTGGTCGTTTTCGTTCCAATGGGAAGCCATTTGGGCTGGCAGTCGATTCCAAAGCAGGAGTCCTGCAAGCACGGCCGTGGCAAGTAAGATCAAAACGATAATGATAGTGGTGCGGGTATTCATTTCATTCTCCTTTACATGGAAAACGGCATCTTATTTCATTTATTTTCCTTCGGCGCATTATTTTGCGCCAGCGAGATCATGCCGCTCAGTCCGCCAAGATTCATCGTGTCAACCGCGGAACTTGGAACAATAACCATGGCGCCTTTCTCCTTCAAACCCTCGAAGAGCATGTTCATGGCTCGCAAGTGTAAGGCGGTCGGGTTGTCCAAATAGGCTTTTGACGCTTCGGCGAAGGACTCGGCAATCTGCTTTTCGGATTCGCCAAGGATCACACGCGCCTGTCGCTCGCGCTCCGCCTGTGCCTGACGGGACATGGCATCCTCCAACTCCTGCGGGATGACGATGTCGCGAATCTCCACAGACTGCACGGTCACGCCCCAGGGCGTGGTGCGTTCGTCGATGACCTGCTGCAGTTCCTTATCCAGTGAACTGCGCCCAACAAGGATGTCTGCCAGCATCATGCGCCCGATAATGTCGCGCAGGGCCGTTTGTGCCGCCCAGTCTACGGCGGCTTCGTAGTTTTTTACCTCGAGAGCGGCTTTTTCGGCATCCCACACAACCCAAAACAACACGGCATCCACATCCACAGGCACAGTGTCCTTTGTCAGCGTTTTTTGCGCTGCAAATGGCGTGACCATCACACGATGATCGATCCAGGTTGGTGTAGTATCTATGATTGGAATAATACAAAACGCTCCAGGTCCTTTCAGGCCGTGGAATTTACCTAGTCGCAGCACGACCGCCTTTTCCCATTGCGATGCAACTTTCAAGGCAAAAAGAATATAGGTGCCGATCAACGTCCAGCCAAGCACCCATGTACCGAGTACAACATCACTGTACCTTCCGCTTCCAAAGACGGCTCCCAAAACTGCGATCACCAGCATGATCCCAAAGATAGTGCCGGCGATTGCTGGAATATGCTGATCTGCTTTCTGACTCTTTTTCTTTTCCAAAGCAGATTTAATAAATTTAGTATCCATTCATTCTCCTTTTCTATTCATTCTCGGACTTATCCGCTTCATTCCAAACTTTGATCTGGTCACTGACCATTTGGCGGATCTCACTCTTTGAGAACTCCAACCTCATCGCTTCACTGATGTATCGATGCGTCAGCGCCTCCAGTGTTTCTTTGCGCAGCTTCTCGTTAATATGCGGCGGTGGAATTTCTGTGATGTATGTGCCGCGCCCTTGCTGCGTGGAAATAATTCTAGCCTCATCCAAAATACGATATGCACGTGCCACCGTGTTGAAATTGACGCGTAATTCCTCAGCAAGCGCCCGCACGGTCGGAAGTTGATCACCTGGTTTGAGTATGCCACTGGCGATCTGAGCCTGAATCTGATTGACAATCTGTGTATAGATGGGAAGTCCCGAGCGAAAATCTATTTGAAGTATTAGCTTCTGATGCGCCATAAATGTCTCTTTGTATCATTGTAATAATTGTATCATTGTAATAATTGTATTCAGATAATTCGTTTTGTCAAGGGTCCTGCGAGCATGCTTTTTAAACGAACAGACGCTTGTAGGCGCCTGTTGCATGAGATAAATTATTTAAGTGTCCTCAATTTGCGAATCGCCGCCCCCAGCCGCTTGATGCCTTCTTCAATATCTTCCACGGATTGCGATACAAAATTAAGGCGCATCCAACCCTCCCCCTGTAAGTTATCAATGAAAAAAAAGTTACCAGGAATAAACGCGACGCCTTCTTGACAGGCAATTGGCAGTAATTCATTTGCTGATATGCCGTTGGGCAGTTGCAGCCAGACGAACAATCCGCCGCTGGGTATATCAAAAGAGACCTTGGATGGCAGGTGACGCTCAATGGCTTTTATCATGGCATCGCGTCTTTTGCGAAAAACCTGACAGGAACGATGTAGATATGTCTGGTATCTGCCAACGGTAACGAATGCGTCCAATGCACGTTGGATCAAGGTGGACGTCGCAAGATCACTCAGTCGTTTATAACTGAGCAAACTCTCATAGACAGGCCCATCTGCAACGATAAAACCCACGCGCAACCCCGGCACCAGCATCTTGGAAAAGGTGCTAACATAGATCACCTGTCCGCCCGGGTCCAGGGCTTTCAGGGAAGGTTGGGCATGACCTTCATAACGTAAGTCACCTACAAAATCATCTTCCAGAATTGGAACGTTATATCGTTCTGCCAACATAATCAACTGACGGCGACGGATACTGCTCAAGCATGTACCTGTCGGGTTATGAAAGTTTGGTATCGTGTAAATTAGCTTGGGGTGATGTTGCTGTAAAAGCTTCTCCAGCCGATCAACCTGCATGCCCTGATTGTCCATGGAAACGCCAACAATCTGATACCCCAATGTGCGGAACAAGTCTATGGCTGCAGAGTATGTGGGGTTCTCCACAAGAATCGTATCGTTCGGTTTAAGCAATACTTGCGATGTTAGAAATATTGCCTGTTGTGAGCCGGCCGTAATGAGAATACTTTCCGGGTGGGTCTGTAATCCTTGACTGGCAAGGATGTGGGCAATGCCCTCGCGTAGCGGAGCATATCCGTTGGGTTCCCCATATTCCAGGGCGTCGATTTGATCGCGCCGCATCACGGTTTGCAGTGTTTTGCGAAATTCCTCTGCCGGAAATTCCCGAACGTCGCTGACACCACTGGCAAAATTGATCGGGTGTGGATGTCCTCCAGTCTTCAGCATTTCTTCCACCATCTCAGATGTGGAGATGCTATTGTGTGTGTGGAGACTTTGTTGCCATAGGGGTAGGTGGTGCTGAATACTTTGACTTGGAGTACCGGGAAGAATTTCTTGTTGAAGCACGTATGTACCACTTCCCATGCGGGAGAAGACCAACCCGTCGGCTTCCAGCGCGGAATAGGCATTTTCAACCGTCGATCGATTCACCCCCAGATCATGAGCAAGTTGACGGCAGGCTGGCAGGCGGGTATTTGCACTCAGATTTCCCGAAAGGATCGCCTGCCGCAGATAGGATTCAATCTGCTGATATAGCGGGGTTTCACTTTGCCGGTCAAGCGGGATGCGCATTTTTTATTCTCCGTGCACATTGGCATGGTAAATATATCATTTTAACGAATAAATCGGCAGATACAATTCCGCGTCAATCCTAAAAATCGCCCCAATTGGCTGGTAATTTATTTGGATTTATTGGCTCTTAACATAAGCCAATTTCTCCCTACAATTAACTGCTGTAGAAACGTCTCGCATGTTTATTTATCATTGGATGAATTAACAAGCGAGGCAAAATTTGAATCATCAAACTATGGAGTAACAAAATGGAAGTTAAGACTGGTACTTGGACTGAAAAAAAGGGTTTGGCGCAGATGTTGAAAGGCGGTGTCATCATGGATGTGGTGACACCAGAACACGCCAAAATTGCGGAAGATGCCGGCGCTTGTGCTGTGATGGCGCTTGAGCGCGTCCCTGCCGACATCCGTGCGAATGGCGGTGTGGCTCGCATGAGCGACCCGGATTTGATTTTGAAAATCATGGACGCGGTGTCCATCCCCGTGATGGCGAAATGCCGCATCGGACATTTCGTCGAGGCGCAAATTCTCGAAGCGATTGGCGTGGATTACATCGATGAATCCGAAGTGTTGACCCCCGCCGATGAAGAACATCACATTTTGAAGCATAACTTTAAAGTCCCGTTTGTGTGTGGATGCCGCAACATCGGCGAAGCGTTGCGCCGTATCGGTGAAGGCGCGGCGATGATCCGCACCAAGGGGGAGGCAGGAACAGGCGATGTGGTCGAAGCGGTACGTCATGCGCGTGCGGTAATGGGTTCGATCCGTCAATTGCAAACGATGGGCGATGAAGAATTGATGGCATTTGCCAAGAACAATGGCGCGCCATATGAGTTGGTGAAAGAGACCAAGGAACTTGGTCGCATGCCAGTCGTCAATTTTGCTGCGGGCGGCGTAGCGACTCCTGCGGACGCCGCGTTGATGATGCAACTCGGCGTGGATGGTGTATTTGTGGGCTCGGGCATCTTCAAGAGCGGCGACCCTGCCAAACGCGCGGCAGCGATCGTCAAAGCGGTGACGCATTATCAAGACGCCTCCATTCTCGCGGAAGTGAGCAAGAACCTCGGCGAAGCCATGGTCGGGCGCAACGTGTCGCAGATGCCGGAAGCGGACAAAATCGCAGGGCGTGGCTGGTAGACTCCAGTTGTTAGCGTTTGGCAGTCAGCCAGCGACAAGCTAATTGCTATTTGCTAAAAGCTAAATTATGAAAATCGGTGTATTGGCGTTACAAGGTGATTTTGCCGAGCATATTGCCATGCTCAGGAAGTTAAATGTCGAAGCATCAGAGGTGCGTCTGCCAGAGCACCTCAACGGATTGGACGGTCTCATCATCCCAGGCGGTGAATCAACGACGATTGGCAAACTCGCTGTGGCATATAATTTGATGGAGCCGCTCAAGCAGTTTGGTCAGCGTCACGCCATTTGGGGCACGTGTGCGGGTGCGATCTTCCTTTCAAAGGATGTGAGCCGCGACCAGCCATTGCTCGGACTGATGGATATCAAGGTCAAGCGTAACGCGTTCGGTCGTCAGATTGATTCGTTTGAAACGGATCTCGACATTCCTGAACTCAAACTAGCCACCGGATCAACTTTGCCGTATCATGCGGTCTTCATCCGCGCGCCGATCATCGAATCGGTGAGTGGCGATGCGAAGATCCTCGCCTCTGTTCCCGACGGGAGGATTGTCGCCGCGCAACAGGGACATCTCCTCGCGACATCCTTTCACCCCGAGCTGACAGGCGATACGCGTTTCCACGAGTATTTCCTTTCTCTCGCTGATTAATTGGTATTCCACACTGTCCCGAAACTTTTGAGCAAGTTTCTCCTGCCTCACAAAAGCTTTCGGGACGGTTTATGTCATTGTGGCGTAATTTTCAAAAATGATAATGTTCTTATGTCTGAAAAATGCTGCGGGCAAATGCCATCGCAATGACGTATAATTTAAGTACCATGTCCATTCGCCCCCTTGCTCTTCTTGACCTGCCTTTTGTCTACGGTTTTCGCGAGGAAGCCATCGGGTTGGATACTGCACGAACATTAACGCGCGGGAACCCGCTTGGCGCAGTGGGGTTGATGGCATATGTCAACCCGGCGCGGCATATTTATTCGGCAATTGCAAACGGAGAGAGCGAGTCTGTCCTTGGGGGGATTATCCATACCCGCGATGAAACCTTTGCCAAACTTCTATATCTTGCCCCTTTATCTCAATTGGGCCATCCTGAACTTCCTGATTTGATCGAATCCCTTTCGATGCAGGCAGGCGAATGGGGCGCGTTCCATGTCCTCGCGGAGGTGGATGAGATCAGTGACGCGTTCGTTCCGTTGCGCCGGTCGGGATTTTCCGTCTATGCGTGGCAGAGGATGTGGGATGTCTCTGCGATAGTGGGATCAACTTCGAGCGCAGGGTGGACGCGTGTGCGGTCTGTCAATCTCCCAATGATCCAAAGTCTCTATTATCAGATCGTCCCGCCGTTGCTGCATCCTGTGGAGCCGCAACCTCGAGACGCTGCCGGCTGGGTGTGTAACGAGGGCGCAAAGTGTTATGTCAGTGTGACGCACGGAGTGTATGGCATTGTGTTGACGCCGCTCATCCACCCTGAAGCGACGGATGTCAGCGCAAAGCTGACTGCGTTGATCGGCAACCTGCCCGACCGCCGCAATCGACCGGTGTATGTGTGCGTTCGTTCGTATCAGGCGTGGCTGGAACCTGTGCTTGCCGATCTTGGCGCAAAATCCGGACCGCGCCAGGCGGTGATGGTGAAGCATCTGGTCCGTGCGGTGAAGGATGCAGCGCTTGCGCGCGCCACACAACCAACGGGAGTCAGTATGCAAGCATCACGCGTGAGCAAAGCCGAGGGAAAAGAGTAGGTCTCGACATATCTGTAAGTGCAGACTCAATGAGATAGGTGTTAAAAACAAAGCGGCTGAATGTTCAGCCGCTTTGTTTTTTTCATTGTGTCGCTGTTGGTGATGGCGTTCGGGTTGGCGTCCTCGTCGGTGTGGCTGTTTTGCCTCCCGGCGTGACGGTGGGGGTGGGAGTTTGTACCGCAAGCAGGTGCTCCTCTGCCTCTGTCAGCATGTTTTCGGTCGATGCCTCTTCGGGCAGGGCAAGTAGTTTCTGCCAGTATTCCGCCGCTTTTCTCGGATTATTGCGTTTTTCGTAAACGAGACCTGCCCAGTAATAGACCAGCGCTTTTTCCTCGTCCGTTTCCGCCAGCGACTCGGTCTTGGCTAGAGCCAATTCGGCGCTCCCAAAACGCTCGTTGAGATAGTGCAGGCGGACGATCGCCAGATTGGCATCGAACCGGTCAGGGTAGAACGAAATGATGCGGTCGATGTCCTCGTCGCCGGCATCACCGTTGCCCAATTCCACGTTCGAGAGGAAGCGATAGAGGTATGGCTCACGGCGGTTACGGTCCAACGCGATGACCTTGTTCATCTGCTGGATCGTTTCCGCATATTCGCTCTTGTTGAAGTGGATCCGCCCGAGCAGGAGGAATGACTCAGCATCACCTTCCTGATACTTGAGATAAATGTCGAGCATTTCATTCGCGGCGTCGTATTCGCCGGCCTCCGCATGGAGTTGACCAAGCAGGAGGTATGTGGGCAGGTGGGTCACATCCAGTTGGTTGGCGCGTTTGGCGGCTTCGAGGGCAAGATCAATCTCACCCTCCTTTTGGCGCGCCAAGGCGAGATAATAGAAGACCAGAGGCGAATTTTGCAGGTGTTTGTTTGCCTCGTTCAGACTGGTGAGTGCGCCTTGAATGTCGTTATCGCGCAATTTGACCTTGGCGCTTTCAAGGTAGGCTTCGCCAAAGTTCGGGTCGAGGCGAATCGCTTCTTCCAACAGCGGAAGCACATTTGCATTCGGGTCGCCAAGCAGGCGGGCGCGCGCCAGCCCTACATACGCCGCGCCGAAATCCGGGTTCAAGCCGAGCGCGCCCTGGAAGGCGTTGATAGCAAGCGCCGCATCGCCTTTGAAGCGATAGGCTTCGCCGATATAGTAGTAGATATCCGCCGCGTTTGGCTCGACACGCAGGACATCGTTCGACAGCCGGATGACCTCGTCCCAGTCACCTTTTTCGTAGGCGGGTTTCATGGCGCGATAGATGTCGTTCGATTCAGGTGGACGCGGGGTATTCACATACAGGGGTGTGGCAGTGTATGGCACATCGAGCAGTTCCGAAAGCGGATTGTCTGTGCCGGATAATACAGGCACCCCGGTTGCATTGATCGAGGTTGGCGTCGGCGTGTAAGTGGGAGATGGTCCCGGTGTGTTCGTGGGCAGGTGCGAAGTCTGGCTTGCGCTCGGGATGACATATCCAAAGATCACGCCTGAGGCGATCAAGCCGATCAACAGGACTACCATCCCCAGCCGGAAGACCGGGCTGGCTCTGACAGCTGCCCATCCCTTGGGCTTCGGTTTCTCATGTGCCAGCAGGAGCCTTTCCTCCCACGCGCGTGGACGATTTAAGGGGAACGGCTGGACGGTTTCATCGGCGGGCAACGCGCCGTGCAGGACCAAGCCACGTTTGGCGGTGGCATTTTCAGGGTCCAGTTTGAGCGCTGTCTGGAGACAATAGATGCGCTCCTTGGCGGTATCCATCACGGCGCTCATCCAAATCCAATAGGTTGCGTTATTCTGGTCAGTCTTCAGCAGACCCGTGAGCAATTCACGGGCTTTTGTTTTATTCCCCTCCCGCAGGGCATCGACCGCTTCCTGAAAGATTGCATCGTCAGCCATGCGCTGATTTTACCCTACTCACTCGTGAAATTCTTCCACCTGATAGGTCAACACATCGATGTGTTTCACCCGCCACAAATCATCGCGTGCCCCCATTTTGTAGCACAGGTTGTTCAGAAAGGAGGCGCGGTCGGGGATTTTTTCCCACACCTGGGGCAGGAACGTCGCGCGGCGGAAGCCATCCTTCAGGATGACGCCATCGATGTGCGGGCGGAGTTTGGACAGCAGATCGTCTGCGTCCTTGTATTCCAGCTGGATGGGGCGCGTCAGGCGCGAGACCTCGAGGTTGATCCCGCTTAATTCATCCTCCCTCACCGGAGGAAAACGCGGATCCTCGAGCGCGGCGGCGACGGCGTGTTCGCGCACGTCATCCACCAGCGGCTGGTAGGCTTCGAGCGCGCCGATGCATCCACGTAATTGACCGCGTACTGTCAGCGTGACGAACGATGCACCGTCCTCCAGCAAATGCTTCGTCAGGGAACTTTTATCGAGCGGCGGTAAATTTTTCCCGCGTACGACGCATTCCATTGCCTCGCGCGCCAGGCGGAGTAATATCCTTTTTTCCTCATCGGTCAACGGTTCAACGGTCATCGCGACCTCCTCCCCTGAACTGGCGGAATTACTTCACAAGCTTATGATACACCCGATTGTGATACACAAGAGGATCGCCTTCGCCCTCCCCGCGCACAGCGATGACTTCCGCCACGAAAAGGGTGTTCTCGCCGGCAGGCATGGCATGAACCACGCGGCAGTTGAAATACGCGATGCCGCCCCGAATCAATGGGGCGTCCAACGTGAGGGTCTCGGTGGGCACCCCCTCGAAGCGATCCTTGACTTCGGGAAATTTCCCGGCGAAGCGGTCGGATAGGTCCTTCTGGTCGGCGGAAAGGATCGTCACGGCGAATTCGCCCGAGCGTTCCACGAGTTCATGAGTATGGGTCAACCGTTTCAGAGTGAGCGACACCAGCGGCGGCTCGAGCGAGACCGAAGTAAACGAGTTCACGGTCATGCCATATTGCTGGTCTTCAAATTTCGCAGTTACGACGGTTACGCCGGTCGTCCATGCCCGCATGGCGCGGCGGAGTTGTTCGGAATCGAGTGTCATGTTTCTCCAATGGGTTTTCATCATACCGATGCGGGAGGAGTGCGTCAAGTCAAAAAACACCTCCCGAAGTTACAACGGTCATCGTGATTTGAACAACCCAGGCAGTGAAATCTTACGGAACCAGGTTGCCGGGTGAAAAGTCCAGCCCTTTCCCTGATAAAATTCCCACAAACCATCATGCAAACAAAACCCCATCGTCTGCCATCGGCGGTTGAGATTCTTCTGCTGGCCGTTCTTTTCGCAGTCCTTGCGCTGATTGTTCTGGCGCAGGCAAATCCCGGCACGAGCAGTATCCGCCGCGATTCGGGATTTTACCTCTACATCGGTGACCAGCTCCTGCACGGCAAAATGCTCTATCGCGATGTCTGGGATCACAAACCTCCTGCCATTTATTATTTGAATGCCCTCGCCCTGTGGATCGGCAAAGGTTCGCGCTGGGGTGTCTGGCTGGTGGAATTTATTTTCCTTTTCACTGCCGTCTGTTTTTCATATATTTCATTAAACCGGCTATGGGGAACAAGCGCCGCGTTGGCAGGGACATCTCTCTGGTTGTATGGGCTGGAGGCCACTCTGCAAGGCGGTAACCTGACCGAGGAATATCCGCTTGCCTTGCATTTCATCTCGCTGGTTCTTTTTATCCGCCTGCTTGAGCAACCCGCTCATCGGCTCTTTCAGTTTCTACTCGGCGTCATGCTTGCGGCGACCTTCCTCTTCCGACCAAATATTGCCGCCATTCAGATATTGATGGGATTTGTGTTGTTGATCGCGGCGTGGATGCAAAAACGATATAAGGACATCCTTCCGCTTCTGACCCGGGTTGGAATTGGCGCGGCGCTCCCGATCCTCTTCGTGGCCGGATATTTCGGGGCGAAGGGGCTGTTCAAGGATTTGATCGACGCGGTCTTTACGTACAACTTTGCCTACAGCCAGACGCCGCTCAACGAAGGTCCCCGCATCGCAGCCGGATTCAACACCCTGGGAGGCGCCGCGTGGATAGCCCTAGGTGGGTATCTGTCTGCGATTTGGTTGTTTAAAAAGGATGCGCATAACCGTTTTGTGTACCTGTACCTCCTGTTGGGCACACCGCTGTTGATCTACGTCAATGACCCGGCAAAGCGGTTCTATCCACACTACTTCATGAGCCTGCTCCCCTTCCTCGCTCTGCTTGGTGTGGCGTTTTGGCGCTTGATTCAAACAAAAGTATTCTCGAATATCAGACTTTCATCCGTCTATCAATTTGGTGGGTATTTTCTTCTCCTCGCCGCGGCAATGTTGTATTTCTTCCAAACCGACCGGGCACAGGGATACATCAACGCGGTCGTTGGCTATCGGACGGACGAAAAATGGATGGTCGAACGCCGGTCTCCAGTTGCGGCGTATGTCCGTTCGCATACCCAGCCTGATGACCTCGTCCTGTTCTGGGGCGCATATCCATCTGAGAACTTTTTGTCGAGGAGAGACGCGCCGACTAGGGCGCTCTTCTACCCGCTATATGTGGATTCGGACGTATCCACGAAACTCAACGACCAATTCTTGCACGATCTGATAGCGAATCCGCCAGTTCTGATCGTCGATATGAGCGACCCGCTCGAATTCCCATCATTGGATGGTGAAAAACGCCGGGAGCAATTCGACAGCGGATTCACCTTGATTCATACTCCAGCGAATCTGGAACAGGTCTTTGACTTTATTGCACAAAACTATACAATGGTTGAGACCGTCTCCGGCAGGCAGGTGTACAGGCTGAATTCGGTCAGATAAAACCCCTGCTTTACTCTTGCGAGGTTGCCCCTTAAAAGGTACTATTACACGCAAGCCCATGGAATCTGCTTCACCCCGCCCTCAAAAGCGCACCCACCCCCTCCGCGCCTTCCAGACCACCCTCGGCATTGCCATTTTGCTGGCGACGCTTTTTACCGCCCTGCCCTCGCGTGGTCTGGTTTCAGGCGATTTTTACCAGCGCTTGAGCATGATCCTCACGCCGCAATCCGCCGATGGCGCGCCGCTTGCCTCCAGACCGCAATTGCGCATCGGTATTGTCGCCGGACATTTGGGTAACGACGCGGGCGCGGTTTGCTACGATGGCAACGGGGAGGTTACTCTCACCGAAGCGGATGTGAACCTCAAAATCGCCGCCCTCGTCGAGCAGCAACTAAAACAGGCGGGTTTTCAAGTTGACCTCCTGAACGAATTTGATACGCGCCTCAACGGCTACCGCGCGCTGGCTATTGTGTCCATCCACAACGACTCATGCGAGTATATCAACGATCAAGCCACCGGCTTCAAAGTTGCCGCGGCGCTGAACACAAACGACCTCAACCGCGCCAATCGCCTCACCGCCTGCCTCGTGGATCGTTACCAGCGTGCCACCAATCTCACCTTCCATGCCGGGAGCATCACCTCCGACATGCGCGAATATCACGCCTTCCGTGAGATCGACCCAAGCACCGTTGCTGCGATCATCGAAACCGGATTCCTCAACCTCGACCGCGAGATCCTGACGAAGAACACCGACCAGGTCGCAGAGGGGATTGTCCAGGGCATCCTGTGCTTTTCCAATAACGAGAATGTCGAACCGACCCCCATGCCTGGCTTGAATCCATGAAAACCCGTATCCGCATCTTTCCAAGCCTGTTATTGATCCTGTCATTCGTCGGCATCGGACTCGCCCTTTTCTTTTTCGCGGCATCCCCGGCAGGGGCATCCTTTTTTGCTCCGCCCGCGCCGACTCAGGAAGCCCTGTGGGCGTATGCCTACATTCCAAGGGCGGCGCCAACAGTCACGCCTCTTTCCATCCCCACGGAAACGTTAATCGCCTCGCCGACACCCATCCCCACGCTTGAATCAACTCCGACGGAGAGCCCCACCCTCGAGCCGACAGCTACGGAAGCGCCCGGCGAAATGGTGATGGAGATCGTCGAGAATACGCCCACGCCGGAATATGTCGCGGTGGAACCGGGATACGCGTCCGACTCGTCTTACAGTGGATCGAAATACATCCTCGTGGATATTTCAGAACAGCATATGTATGTTTATGAAGGCGACACGCTGATCTATAGTTTTGTCGCCTCTACAGGGATGAACAACGCCACGCGCACAGGCTTGTTCCACGTACAGAGCAAGATTCCCAACGCCTACGGCTCGACGTGGAATATCTGGATGCCCAGCTGGCTCGGCATCTACTGGGCGGGCGGGCTGGAGAACGGCATCCATGCCCTGCCCATTTTGCCGAACGGCTCGACGTTATGGGCCGGCTTTCTGGGAAGACCCGTCTCGTATGGATGTGTGGTCCTCGGATCGTATGAGGCGCAATTATTGTACGACTGGGCGGAATTGGGAACGCCCGTGGAAATCCGCTGGTAACCGTCGTCTTAAAATTACAGGTACCCTCATGGACACAAAATACATCAATGCCCACGATTACGTTATCCGAGCGCGCGAAGCCCTGCGGCGCGGCGATAAGGCAGCGGCACAGGACCTCGGCGAAAAAGCCGCCCTGCTTGTGCCGGACCTGGAGGATGCCTGGCTCATTCTCGCCGCGGCCGATCCCAACCCGGAGGATGCATTAGCATACGCGCGCAAAGCCCTCGAGTTGAAGCCCGACAGCCCCCGCGCTCACCGGGCGGTGGAATGGGCAGCCGGGAGAGCGAAACAGGCTCCGGCTAAGAAGGAAGCGATTCCCTCCGGGGAAATGACCCAAAAGAATGCCGTGGCGGCGATTCCGTTTGTCCGTCCGCAACAAAATGATTCGCTTCCTGGGTCCAAGCCCAAACGCCGGACTTGGGTATATGCCTCGGTCTTCGGCTTGCTGATCTGTGCCGTCCTCGCGGTGGCGGCGTGGTCGGCGTTTTCCAGCCCGGTCTTTGCGTCCATTTTGAACAACTCGCCCGCGCCGACTCAGGAAGACCTGTGGGCATCGGTGAACGTTCCCAAGCCGTCGGTCACGCCGATCGATGTGAGCGTGTTTGACGTTCCCGAAGCGGCAGAGACTGCCGCGCCCGAACCGACTATGATCCCTCCCACTGCCGCGCCGACGGAGGCTCCGAGCGAAGTCCCCACGGAACTGCCGGAAGCCGTGCCGACCGACGCGCCCACCTCCACTCCTGAAGCGACTGAAACTCCCGGCACGATGGCGATGGAGATTGTTGCCGATACTCCTACCAGTGCCTACGTCCCGCCGAATCCCTCTGCGCCCAAACCGGATGTCGCCGTGAGTGGAAGCGGCGTGCGCTGGATCGATGTGGATCTGACCAACCAGCGCGTCTATGCCTACGAAGGAGATACGGTTGTCAATTCATTCATCGTTTCGACCGGCACGTGGAGGACGCCCACAGTCACCGGGCAGTACAAAATCTACGTGAAATATCGCTCGGCGAAAATGTCTGGCCCCGGGTATTACCTGCCCGATGTGCCTTACATTATGTATTTCTATAAAGGCTACGGGTTGCATGGCACGTACTGGCATAACAATTTTGGCACCCCGATGAGCCATGGCTGCGTCAATTTGACCACCAGCGATGCGGCCTGGTTGTTCAACTGGGCATCTGTCGGCACGCTGGTGAACGTGCATTATTGATTTCCTCACCCTGCTCTCTCCATTTGGGAGAGGCGAACCACTCATGAGCAGGTCTGGTTTTTCGCGGCGTGATTTTCTCAAGCTAAGCGGTTACGGCTTGATGGGGATGTTCCTGCCTGACCTGTCTTTGGCTCTTCCCCGGCAGGACAATTTTGTGCCCTTGCAGGGACGCGTCACAGACCGCATCCTTTGGTCGTACGACGCCCCCAGCACGAAAGCCGGGCGCGTAAAACTATACTGGCACGACCTCATTCTCCCCATCATGAACACGACTATCAGCGAGGACGAGTCTGCATACAACCGTGTCTGGTACCAAACCGAGGAGGGCGGATATGTCTATTCGGGCAGCGTCCAACCGGTGCACACGCTCCTGAACGAACCGCAGATGATCTCGCTTAAGGGCGCGCTGGGGGAGGTCAGTGTGCCGTACACCGACGCGCGTGAAACGGCGGATCCCAACTCCAGAGTCATCTACCGCCTCTATTACGAGACCGTCCACTGGATTACTGCCAGCGCCATCAGCCAGGTGGACGGAAGCAAATGGTATTACCTGTTGGATGACAAGTTCAAGCAATACTATTACGCTCCCGCGGAACACTTCCGCCTCATCCCGGACTCGGAACTGACTCCGTTATCTCCAGATGTCCCCGACGAGGAAAAACTCATCGAAGTGCGCCTCGATGACCAGTTGCTCCTCGCCTACGAACGCGGGAATGTCGTCTTTGCCACGCGTATCGCTTCCGGAGGCATCCTGCGCAGTGGAACCTACACCACACCGACCGGGAACTTCGTCACCTTTCACAAACGTCCCACGCGGCACATGGCAGCCGGCGACATCACCGCCAGCGGATTCGACCTACCCGGCGTGCCCTGGGTCCTCTACATCACCGAAGGCGGTATTTCCTTCCACGGCACCTATTGGCACAATGACTATGGTCGTCCGCGCAGTCATGGCTGCATCAACCTGACGCCAAAAGCCGCCAAATGGCTCTTCCGCTGGACCAGCCCCACCGTGCCGCCCGGCAAGGAATTTGCATATGGCTATGTGGGGACGAAGGTGGTGATCAATGTATAAGAAAAAAGTAATAGCGGAACAAAACCCTGTTTTTTTCAGTTAAACTACCATCATGCTGGACCCTCAATTGACCCGCCGGGATTTCCTCAAACTCGTCAGCGCGGGGATGCTTGCCTTCGCGCTGAAAGATTTACGCGTGGACCGCGTCCGCGCCGCATCTGTGCCCACCCAGGGACGAATCGTTTTTAGCGGTATTCCGCTTTATGATGCGCCTGCCTTCTTGGCCAACAAGATCCACGCCTTTGGCAAGGACGAAGTAGTGAAGATCAGTGGACTGGAGGAAGAGGGAGAACAGGGGAATCCGTTCAACAGTACATGGTACAAGATCGATGTTGGATATGTTTATTCCGGTTATGTGATTCCTGTCGAGACAAACTACCAGAAGCCGGTCTTCACGATTCCTGCCGCGGGGCAGGTTGGAGAAATTACTGTCCCGTTCAGTGACACGAGACTCGCGCCGTATGTGTATGCCAAACGCGGCTACCGCCTGTATTACGGAAGCACCCATTGGGTGAAGCGGGCTGTCGTCACGCGCGAGGAGAAGAGCATCTGGTACGAGATCTACGATTTCCATTTAAAGAAATCGTTCTACGTCCCCACCTATGACATGCGCCTGATCCCGAACGAGGAACTGACCCTGCTCTCGCCGGAAGTGCCCGAGGAGCAGAAAAACATTGTCGTGGACCTGTCCACGCAGATGGTCACTGCCTTCGAGGGCGAGAGACTTGTCTTTTCGCAGCGCTGTTCAAGCGGCAGCAAGGGGACCGAAACCCCGAAGGGTGAATTTCGTACCTATCATAAGGGTGCCTCCATCCACATGACCAACGAAGGCGACGCGGTAGAGGAAGAATCGGTCTACAGCCTGCCCGGCGTGCCGTGGTGCACGTTCTTCACCGGCATCGGCAACGCTTTCCACGGCACGTACTGGCACAACGACTATGGACGTCCACGCAGCCATGGGTGCGTGAACCTGCCGTCAGAGGCGGCAAAATTCATTTATCGCTGGACCAGACCCAATGTCCCGCCGGACACGGAATACCTCCACCTGCCGGGCGAGGGGACAAAAGTCCAGGTATTTTAGAGGAGAAAGATGAACCCCATTTTTCAACACTCCAGTTATCTTCTCAGACGGCAAGCCATCGCGCTGACGGGCAAATTCCGTTTCTACGACCCAATGGGCAACCTTGTGATGTTCAGCGAGCAGAAGATGTTCCGCCTGCGCGAGGACATCCGCGTGTATGCCGATGAAAGCAAAATGCGCGAAGTGCTGAGCATTCAGGCGCGGCAGATCATCGATTTTTCCGCCGCCTACGATGTGATGGACACGGAGATGAATCAAAAAGTCGGCGCGCTGAGGCGCAAAGGCTGGCGCTCCATCCTGCGCGATGAGTGGGAGGTGCTCGACGCGTCCGACAATGTCATCGGCATGCTCTTCGAGGACAGCGTGGGATTGGCGCTCATGCGCCGCCTCCTGTTGGGCTCGTTGCTGCCCCAGAACTATGATATGACCCTCGGCGGGACGCGGGTTGCCGACCTCAAGCAGAATTTCAATCTCTTCCGCTACGAACTGAACTTGGATTTCAGCATGGACACCGCTCACCGTCTGGACCGACGTCTCGGAATCGCCGCCGGGATTCTGCTCGCGGCTGTGGAGGGGAGACAGAGCGACTGATGCCGCGCCAACCTCTTTTTGCCGGGCTTGTTTTTGACGAACTGGGACGCCCTGCCGATATTGCTCTGGTTGGCGACGAACCCTGTTATGTGGTGGACGATTTCGGATTCCGGCGTCACATCCCCTCCGAGCAGGTGGACCGTGCCGTGCTGATGCAAATCGCCGATATGATGAAGGGCAGCGAGGACCTCATTTCGGAGCAAACCGCCAAAATGCTCGGGCAGGAGGATGTGTTTACCAAAGCCGCCATCGAACAGCAGTTGAAGAACATCGACAAACAGTTCGACCAGTTGATGCAGGCGGGCATCCCCGAGGATATGCGCGCTTACATGGGCATGACCGGCTTCAAGATCATCATCAACGTTCACGGTGAAGTGCTCAAGGTGGAACAGCCCGGCGTTGCCAGCGACGAGGGGGATGAGTAAGCAGCTTATCAAGAAGGCAACAAAAAGCGGTATATTTTAGACGAGAACCAGCATTCTCTTAAATTTCAGGGTGAAAAAACGGCACGAACTCTTTGCCCTATTGCAACGATTCCCACCACGTTTTGTCCAATTGACGTAATTCCCACGCACTTGTATCCTATTGCTAGAATGCCAACGGCCAAATACCCGATGGCAAGAACAGACACAGATACAAGACCAAGCCCGAACACACTGACCGAGCATACGGCTACGCTGGCTACACTTATCGACACGAATCCGATTGCGAGGAGCGCTACAGTAAAGACGCCACGCGCGATAAAAATACCAAACGCGAGGACGCCTGTGGCTTGATTGCCAATCGCAATGACGCCGCGTGCGTGGCGCATTTTTCCATGAGGATTGTCAAAACCCAGGTTGATGGCGAGCAATGGCAAACCCAGGAATTTTCTTGAGGATTCGTACTCATAAGGCAGAGACTCTAACGCCTTGCAAAAATGGCGATAGAAGTCAATAAAGAACGCCAAAACGAAGCCGATTTTACCCAAACAGCCGGCATGAGTTGTCCAACTTGGGATTCCAGATTTGGAGTTTGTGTCTGAAATACTCATTGCACTTTTCTTGGTCATCATTTTAGATTACAACTGCTTGATGCTCAGATCGGTGAATGGTATCGTCGCAGATTAAAATAGCCTGAGAAAATTATAGCACAAGGGGAAAACATTGGAATCATGCAAAGACATCCCGCCCATCTTCTGTATAATGGGACAAATCCTTCCATGCGGAGTCAACCTTGAAAGTCATCCTCGAAAAATCCCGTTATCTTGCCCTTGTCGGAGTCATCTCCCTGCTGATTGCCGCGGTCGCCGCCTTTGCCTGGGGCACGCTCAGGACGATCCACGCGGTCATGCTGGTGATCGAATCCCTCGGCGCGGATGCCGCCATCACCATCGAGTTCGTCGAGATCATCGACACCTTCCTCATTGCCACCGCCATCCTCATCTTCACTGTCAGCCTGTACGAACTGTTCATCGGCGGGATCGATGTCCCGGAATGGATGCTGGCGCACAACCTGTATGAACTGAAGGGAAAACTCAGCAGCATGGTCGTGCTGGTTATGGGTGTCAAATTCCTGCAAAAACTGGTCGAAGTGAAGGATGCCTCCGAATTGATGCGGATCGGAATCGCTATCGCGGTCGTTTCCGCGGCGCTGATCGCTTTTGGGTATTTGGGGAATAAGAAAGATTGAACAAAGCAGGTTTGTCAGATCTCCCAAATGAAAACGCCCTCCTGACGAGGGCGTTTCTGCTTTTCGTGTCATAATCTATCGACAGGTTATTCACTTGTTGATGGGAGCGACCACCAAATCCCCAGCACAACAATACCTGCAATCGGCACTAGGAGGAACAATTGCCACCATCCGCTCTTGCCAATATCATGAAGCCGGCGTGATCCTGCCGCCAGAAAGGGCAGTAACACAGCAATCTGAAATATGTAATACACATTTTCGTTCACGTACACCAGTGCTGCGGAAACCAGTGTAATAAACAGAGCGAACCACCAGAACTCTGACCGTGATGCTCGTCCATTAAACTCTGCGTATTTTCTCAGGCACACGCGGATCGATTCAAAGAATGTCATGCTTTTTCCATCGCTGCGGGTGTTTGAATCTATAGAACCTTCCATTTTGAACTCCTTGCCGAAATTTGAGACGGCTTCTCCTAAAGATGTGACCCAGTTCTGTGAATGAGGTCCGCCACTATTTTCAGCATTTTCGCCTTCCTCTGCAACTGTGGATCGCCTTAGTTTTTCGCCTGTGGTGCTTCCCAGCTTCAAAATCAGCTCTGTTCTGGAAGTCACTTGCTGTTTGGCGTAGATATTTTTCAAATGAAATTCTACGGTGCTCACAGAAATGGCAAGAGAGGCTGCAATTTGCTTGTTGCTTTTCCCTTCCAGCACAAGCTTTACCACTTCCTGTTCACGATTGCTCAATGGAATGGACTGAACCATAAATAATATCCTTTCTATATGATCGCGTCAGGCAATAATATCGTTATACCGACAGTATAACGCTTTATGCTAGTCTGTATCATCTTACAAGGAATGAGTCGAAAGTTTATTGTACTTTTCCAAAATAACCGAACAATAAATCTGATCTGGATGACCCAATGCCGAACCACGGAGACACGAAAACACGGAGAAAACCTTTTATAAAGCTCAGTGTCCCAGTGTCTTCGCGGTTCAAAATGGGTTTATCGGATGGCTCGGTTTAATTGTTAATTCGCAATCAACTTTGAATCTAAAAAATCATGAAGAAAACAACTCTCCAAAAACTGCCGCGCAATGTATGGGTGATTACGGTCACATCCTTCCTCACTAATGCCTCCTCGGAAATGCTCGTCAATCTGATCCCGTTCTTTCTTGCCAATGTGCTGGGCGTGCGTTTTGCGGACCAGGTGGGCAAGGGCATCTGCACGGCTCCACGGGATGCGCTCATCGCATTTGGGTACTTCTGCAAAAAGGATTGATGAACAAGGACGGTACAGCCCATCATGAATTTGCATCGTTATGATGGTTGTGCAATCCCGTTATCGGGCGTACAATACACAAGCCGTTGGAACGGCAAGGATTAATGATGTCACGCAAAGAAGAAAGCGATTCAGGAAATACCGAGAGTCAACCGCCCAGTACCCCACCAAACTGCGCCGGGGTCCGTGCAAATGATCGGGCGCGGTACGCGTTGCAAGATCACATCAATGACGTCACGTGGGAGGTGAGCGCGCCTCCTGTGTGACGATTCCACACGTGCAGGAGGCATTCATGCTCACCATCTACAAAACCACCGAGCAGGGACTCGAACAACTCGACTCGATTGCCAATGGGACGTGGGTCAAAGCCATCGACCCGACGGCGGAAGAAGTCCAGCAGCTTGTCGACTGGGGGATCGACGCCGACTACATCAATTATTCACTCGATCTCGATGAAATGCCGCGTATGGAACGGGATGAAGACTACACCTTCATCCTGATTCGCATCCCGCACAGCCAGCTGGACAGCGATGTCCCCTACATCACCATCCCGCTGGGCATCCTCATCAAGGGGAACATGATCGTCACCATCTGCAAACACGACAAGGAAATGTTCAAGGTGCTTGCGAACGGGAAATACCGTCTATTGAAAACCGGTAAACGCTATCGTTTTGCCCTCTATATCTTTCTGGAAACCGCCACGCGTTACCTGACCCACCTGCGCGAGATCAACCGCAAGACCGAGGCAATCGAAGACCAACTGCAAAAATCCACGCGCAACCGCGAAGTGCTGGAACTGCTCAAATATCAAAAGAGCCTGACCTACTTCGCCACCGCCCTGCGTTCGAACGAAGTGATGATGGAACGCGTCCAGCGCACGCAGATCTTCAACTACTACGAAGAAGATCAGGACCTGCTTGAGGACGTACTCACTGAGAATCAACAAGCCATCCAGATGACCAGCATCAACACCGAGATCCTCTCCAGCATGATGGATGCCTTCGCCTCGATCATTTCCAATAACCTCAACGGCGTGATGAAAGCGCTCGCCGCGCTCACGATCATCGTCAGCCTGCCGGGCACGGTTGCCGCCTTCTTCGGCATGAACGTGGCGCTGCCCGGAGAGGGGCATCCGCTCGCGTTTGTCGCCGTTTTCGGCATCGCACTGCTCATGACCGCCATCGCCACCTTCATCTTCTACAAACGGGATTGGTTCTAATGCAAGCTGAACTTCTCTTCGACGCAAAGGCTCTGCTTGGCGAAGGTCCCATCTGGGATGCACGCACACAAACGTTGTACTGGATCGACATTCTCGAAAAACGTGTCTACGCGGAAGGAAACGTTCTTGCCCAATTGGATGACTTTATCGGATGTATCGCCCCGCGCGTTCATGGCGGACTCGTGCTGACGACACGCTTCGGCTTCGCAAGCCTCGAAGTTGAGCCCGTCAAATTGACTCCGCTCGCATCCCCGGCCGACGAACCGGCCACCAACCGCTTCAACGACGGCAAATGCGATCCGCGCGGGCGCTTCCTCGCCGGGACCATGAACTTGAACGAAACCGACCCGACTGGCTCGCTCTACTCTTTTGATGGAAGTTCCATCACAAAACTGCTGGGAGGCGTCACCATCTCGAATGGCATGGCATGGAGTCCCGACCACAAAACGTTCTATTACATCGACACGCCCACGCGTGAAGTCAAAGCGTTCGATTACGATGTGGAAACGGGCGCCATCGCCAACCCGCGCGTTGTCATACGAGTAATCGACGGGCTGGGTTGGCCCGACGGTATGACCTCCGACATGCAGGGCAATCTATGGATCGCCATGTGGGGCGGGGCGCAGGTCACAAAATGGGACCCGGCTTCCGGTCAATTGCTGAAGCGGATCCCGGTCCCGGCGAAGAACGTTTCATCCTGTGTATTCGGGGGCAAGAACCGCAACGAACTCTATCTCACCTCCGCCCGCAAGGGACTGGACGAGATCGCGCTGGCGGAATATCCGCTCACGGGCGGCGTGTTCCGGCTGGAGACGGACGTCGAGGGAATGCCCACCTTTGAATTTGCAGGGTAGGCTGACAAAACAAAATCCCGCTTTCAAGCGGGATTTTTCATTTCTCAACGGTTCATCATTATGACGCGGACGCGCGTCTCGACTGTTCATCCTTCACAGTGCGGATGCCGTTGTTCACCTGGTTGATGATCCGCTCCAGTTCCGCCTGCAATTGTGTGAGGCTGTCGATGACGTACTCGTCCGCGTCGCTGCGGATATTCTCTGCATCGATGCGCGCCTGCGCCACGATCTGCTCCGCCCGGCGCTGGGCTTCCTGCATAATCGCATCCCTGGTCACCATCTGGTCGGCTTTTTGACGGGCGATCTCGATGGTGCGGTTCGCCTCCTCCTGCGCCTGCGCCAGCACACGGTCGCGCTGACCGAGCAGTTGCTGTGCCTTTTTCACCTCTTCGGGGATGGCAATCCGCATCTGGTCGATGATATCCAACATGCGGTCTTCATCCACCATCACGTTTTTCGTGAAGGGGAAATTCTTGCTCTCGTTGAAGAGTTCTTCCAGCCGGTCGATCAGTTGCAGGATGTCCATGCTCGCCTCCGTTGAACGGATGATGTCAATTCTATCGCATTTTTAATCGCGCAACGCGTTGGGCGGGGAATGTCCATCGCCCAGGTCGTTGACCTTTGCCTGGAGCGCCCTTTCCACATGCGGCGGCACCATGCTGGAGACGTTGCCATGCAGGGACGCGATCTCCTTGACGGTGCTTGAGGACAGGAAGGTGTGTTCCTCGGCGGTGATGAACGCGACAGTTTCGATGTCACTGGCGAGGCGCTGGTTTGCCAGCCCCATGCGGAACTCGAACTCGAAATCCGAGAACACGCGCAGGCCGCGTACGATGACCTGTGCGCTGATCTTCCGTGCAAATTCAACAGTCAGTCCGCTGTAGCCTGTGACCATGACTTTGGGGTTGTCCTTGAACGCCTCCCTGACCAGCGACATGCGTTCCTCGGGCGAGAACATCAGCGATTTTAATGGCTTGTCGTAGACAGCCATCACCACTGCATCGAACAGGCGTGAAGCGCGCGAGGCAATGTCCATATGCCCGTAGTGGATGGGATCGAATGTGCCGGGGAATAGTGCTTTTACCATGTATTCTCCTCATACCCGTCATTGCAGGCCCCCAGGCTCAAACGCCGGGCGGGCGGGGCAATCTCCAATGTGTCGCGATGAGGTTGCAGCGGGCGTTCATCGCAATGACGGATGTTGTATTTTTATGAGACGTCCCCTTTGCCCTCCCCCCAAAAGCGACCGAGCGCCTCTGCCAGCAGGGCATGATCCGGCTGGGACAGATCGGCATCCTGCTCGAATAGTTTCTGCGCTTGGGAGCGGGCTTTCTCGATCAACTTTACGTCGGTGATGCTTGCCATGCGCAGACTGCTCGCATAGCCTGACTGGCGCGTCCCCAAAAACTCGCCGGGACCGCGCAATTGCAGGTCTTTTTCTGCCAGGAAGAAGCCATCGTTCGATTCCGCCATGGCTTGCAGACGGTCGTTCTCGGTTTTGTCTTCGTGTGTGGGGATCAACAGGCAGAAGGATTGATCTGCGCCGCGTCCGACGCGCCCGCGCAACTGATGCAGTTGCGCCAGCCCGAAGCGGTCTGCGCCTTCGATAAGCATTACTGTCGCGTTGGGCACATCCACGCCCACCTCGACGACAGTCGTCGAAACAAGGATGTGGTATGCCTTGTCGCGGAATTTGAGCATGGTTTCGTCCTTCTCGTCGGGGCGCATGCGACCATGCAACAGACCGAGTTTCAGATTGGGGAAGACTTCCTTCGAGAGAGTCTCATAATCGTCCACGGCGGCGCGTGCATCGATCTTTTCGCTCTCTTCGATGAGCGGGTAGATGATGAAGGCCTGCTTGCCGTCCTTGATCTGCCCGCGGATCAACGTGAAGGCGCGCTCGCGCTCCTGCGGGCGGAGCACGTAGGTATGGATCGGCTTGCGACCAGCGGGCAGCTCATCCATGATGGAGAGGTCGAGGTCGCCGTAGAGCGTCAGAGCCAGCGAGCGCGGGATCGGCGTGGCGGTCATCACCAGCAGGTGCGGGTTGTTTCCCTTGGAACGCAGCATGGCGCGTTGTTCCACGCCGAAGCGGTGTTGTTCGTCGATGACTGCGAACTGCAAGTCCGCGAATTGGACCGGGTCTTCGATCAAGGAATGCGTGCCCACCACGATCTTGACCGTGTTGTTTGCCAGTCCGGCGCGAATCGCCTCTTTTTCCGATTCGGGCGTATCACCGACCAGCAGGCGGATCTCTTCGGGCCGCAGGATGTCCTTCAATAGATTCGTGAAGTTACGGTGATGTTGTTCCGCCAAGATGGCGGTGGGCGACATGATGGCGGCTTGCGCGCCGTTGGCTGTGACGATACCAGCCGCCAGCGCCGCGACAACGGTCTTGCCGGAACCCACGTCTCCTTGCAGGAGACGGTTCATCGGTTTGCCCGAGTCGAGGTCCGCGCGGATGTCTTTGACGGCGTTCTGCTGGACGGAGGTCAGGGTGAAGGGCAGGCTGGTTAAGCGCGCGCTCATCCACTCGTCCGGGACGGAGAAGCGCCGCGCCTCCACCGACTTCCAATCGCGCTTCTGGCGGAGCACTCCCATTTGCAGGTAGAAGATTTCGTCGAAGGCAAGACGTTCGCGCGCGGCTTGCAATTTTTCCTGCGAATCGGGGAAATGCACCTGCAACAGCGCCTCCCCCAGCCGCATCAGCCGCGCCGAAGTGCGAATACTTTCGGGCAACGCATCCACCACGCTGGGCGCCCAGTAGGTGACGACCTGGTTCATCAGGTTGCGGAGCCACTTTTGGGTGACGCGTTCGGTGAGCGAATAGACCGGTACGATGCGGTTCGTATGCAGGCTTTCCACATCCACCGGTTCCCAATCGGGGCTGTTCATCACAAGCCGCCCGAGGTATTGATCGACCTTGCCGGAGACCGAGATGGCATCGCCCGACTTGAGGCGGTTCGCGAGCCAGGGTTGGTTAAAGAACGACAGGCGCAGCCCCCCCGTGCCGTCGCTGATGACCACCTCGATGATGCTCGCCTTGCCGCCGCGGATCGGGCGCGAATGTATGCTTTGGATCGTGCCGATTACGGTCACCTGCTCGCCGTAGAACAATTCCTTGATGGGTTTGAGCTGTGTGTAGTCGTCGTAGCGGCGCGGGAAGTAATAGAGCATGTCGCCAAGCGTGTGCAAACCGAGGCGGGCGAGTGTATCGGCATGGCGCTGCCCCACGCCCTGAAGGACGGTCAACTTGGCGTCGAGCGCGGCGGGCGTGGCGGAAGTCTTCGCGCCCGGCACGTTCTCGGAACGCGGCGTGGCAGGGGGACGCGGTTTGTATTCACGCGGTTCGTGCCGGGGAGTCTCACGCTTGGATGCGGAATCCGGCGGCGGCTGGGGAGGACGCGATTGCGTCTGTCCCTCACCTTTGGCAGGAGGAACGCGCGTCTTCTGCTGGGTTTCGGGATATGTGTCCCCGATGCGTTTCCACAGCCCTTTCAACGCGTCGGCGCGGGACTGGGGGCTGAGCCCGTCATACGAGCGGAGTCTCTGCACGACAGCCTGAATGACCTCTTCCTGGATGCCGTCGGCGCGGGCTTCCCCCTCCCAAAAATCGAGCATTTTGGCAAGCCCACCGATAATAGCGTTGTTGCTGTATCCGTTCTCGTGTTCGAGGCGGAAGAATTTTCGTAATTTTTCCAATGAAGTCTGCATGGAGGTATTTTATCATGGGGAGATAATTTATCTCCGAATGGGGAGACATGGCGCGGTACAATTTGCCATCGAAAGGGATAATTGTCATGCCATTGGTTTCTCTCCGTTACCCGACCATCCTGTTTGACTGGGGCGACACGGTCATGTACGACGATCCCGCCTCGACGATCCCGATGGTGGAATGGGAAACGGTCCGCGTAGTGCCGGGGATCGAGGAGGTCCTCAAATATCTTCGTGCCAGCGGCAGATACATTGTCCTCGCCACCAGCGCTTCCATTTCAGATGAGGGTCAAATTCGCGGAGCATTAGCGCGCGGCGGACTGGATCAGTTTTTCTCGCGGATTTTTTGTTTCAAGAATACCAATCTGCCCAAAGGGGAGGCATTTTACCGTCACATTTTGAGCGACCTTGGAATCTCTGCTTCGGATGCAGTGATGGTCGGTGACGGTTTTGAAAAGGATGTGCAAATTCCCAATTCACTGGGCATCTTTGCCGTGTGGTTCAACCAACGCACGGACGAAACGTACATGGGGGAATTGCACACCACTGTCCATTCGATGGGAGAGCTACTGGAGTTTTTCAAGTCGGTTGACGGGAAATAAGGAAGTCTTTCCACCCGCACCCTTCGATTCTTTTATAGCAATACCACTCCCCTGTGGAGGTGACCTGCCTTCGCAGTTGCTCCAGCACATTCCCATCGACGCGCAGAGAGTCATAGTCGATGTTCTGGATGGGACAGGAACCCGTGCAAAGATTCTTTTCCAAGTAGAGACATTGCCTGCATTCATCCGACTTCAGTGACAGGTCACGATAGAGCGTCCATCGGTCGTCGTCGCGCCAGATTGCGAGGAATTTTTCCGGATCATCCCTCTTGAAAGTCCCGGCAAGGAACGGTTTTCGGATCTCAGGCAGGGCATCCAGGTCGGAGGCGGGGGAGTAGGAACAGCCGTAGACCAGAAACTCGTCCCTCCCCGCGTCGTAATCGAGATTTGTTCCCTCCCGTCCGGCGGCGCAGGAGGAGCGTTTGGTGAAGACCGGGTCCTTGTAAATAAGCGACTTGTAGTCCGTTTCGATGGTGGTCGTGAACCGAATGCCCAGTTGCCGCCTGGCTTCGACGAGATCGTCGAGCACGGATTTGAACTCGGCTGCCGTGACCATCCAGTTCCTTGTTTCTGGTTCGCGCACCTGCGGTCGCAGCGGGATGATCGTGATGCTTTCCGCCCCGACGGAACGGCACATTTCCCCCAGTTCGAACATTTGACCCTTGTTATCCTTGGTCAGGACGGTCGTGATCCTGAGCCGCAGGGAAGGGTTCCTGTTCCTGAGGAACAGCAGATTTTTCAAGATGGCATCGTAGGTGTTTCCCCGGTATTTGTTGTGGGTCTCGCGGTTGCCGTCGATGGAGCAGATCAGCCAGATATTCCGTTCCTCTGCCAGCGCGTCGCGGGTGCGGGCATCGAAGACTCCGTTCGTGGCGACGGAGACGTACACATCCCGTTCCTGGAAGCTGTGCAGGATCTCGAAGAAATCGGGGTGCGAGGTGGGTTCCCCTCCAGTGAGCCTGACCTCCATCAGCCCGTTTTGCCCCATGAATGAAGCCACCTCCCGGATGGAATCCGTCGGCACATGCGCCAGCCCTTTTTCCGCTTTGATGAAACAAGCCGGGCAGTGCAGGTTGCAGTTGCGCGTGGTCTGAAAATACAGCCTTCTTGGGAAGCGCGTGTGCGTCCCAGGGGTTTCGCCAGTGAAGGCTGTCACACCGTCGCCGTCCGTCCTGTTCAGATATTGCCCGGTGGAAGCGGGAATCCCTTCCGGTAAAGCCGCTTGAAATTCGTCGGCTGGGATGGGAACGAGCGTTCCCGTCCGGGTGTCGAAGCGGGTGTACTCGTCGAATTCAGGGGACTCGTGATAAAGCCGGATCATGCGCCTACCCTGCCTGCTCGATCTGATATTCGCTGGTTTGCCTTTCCCGGTTGAACAGCGGCTGGCAATAGATACATTTCCGGCACGGCAGCGCCTCCGGGGCGGGGAGATCGGAGTAGTCGCCTGTCAATTCGGCCCGGCGTATTGCGGATAGCCGGGAGCCTTTCCATATTTCTGCAATTGACTCGATCCACACATCGCCCAGCACCAGCGACGGATGGACTTCTTCCTTGAACAATTCATTGAAACAGACGACCGCCCGCCCGTCCAGACCGATATTGAACCGCGCCCAATGCACGAGGCAGGGCCCCGTTTTTGCCACCGGCGCCGGATCACACGCGGACCCCGGCAGGAGATCGTTATAGGTATGCCGGCTCCGCACGAAGGCGTCGTCCACCAGCGCGGAGGACTTCCAGGTTTGGATGAATTCGCAGTCCAGTTCCTTGTTGCCTGATTCGACCCGGCTGACAATCAACCGCAACGGTGCGTTTCTCTGGATGATGCTCCGCATGTACCGGATGTTCTCCTCCACCAGCGCAAACGCGTTCACCCCTTTGGTGGCGAGATAATCCTCACGGGTGGTGCTGTTGACCGAGACCTCCACGATGCTGACCGCCTCGCAGATGGCGCGCAGCAGGGATTTATTCGTGGTGACCGCGCTGGTAAACAACCAGGATTTGACGCCGGTTTCGCGCAGAACATCCAGGGCGCCGGGTAGATCCTCCCAGAGCAGGGGTTCCCCCGTCGAATGGATGCGCAGAACCGGGGTCGTGTGTGCGGCGATCTCCGTAGCGATCTTTTTGAACAGGGGTAACTCGATCCCACCCTCCCCGAAGACCTGTTTCCGCTGGCTGGGAGGTGTCACTCCCACCGGGCAATGGACACACCGGCAGGGACAACTTCCCCGATAGACTTCGACGTTCACAATGTTGGGGAAATCCGGTACCAGTGCGGCGTTCTCTTTGTATGTGGTTGCGGTCATGGTATGGTTCATTGTCATTACCTGTTCAGTTTGGAGTCGCCCGCCCAGGTGATCGCCGGTTCCAATTGCTCGATGACATACTGGCGCATGGAAGCGATCTTCTCCTCGTCCAGGCTGTCGGTGCGGAAGACGTATCCACTCTCCCGCCCTCGGCGCACTTGAAAATACTGTGAGAAGTCAGGATTGATGTCCGTGATGCCGAATTTTTCCGGCTGTTGGTAGATGGGCGTGCCGGGATAGGGAATCAACGGATATACGGAGAATTCGTCGGGCAGGCATTCCAGCATCAAATCCACGGTTGACTGGACCGTTTCCCAGGTTTCGCCGGGGAAGCCAACCATGAGATAGACGCGCACTGCCAAGCCCGATGCTTTGGCATTGAAGATGCCGCGCCGGATGTCGTCGGTCGTCTGGTCTTTTTGCATTCCGCGCAGGATTGCGTCCGAACCGGATTCGATCCCGAAGGCAATGTGCCGGCAGCCGCCCCGGAAAAGTAGATCGGTCACCTCCCGCGAACAGCGGTCCACCCGCCCGAAGCAGCGATAGCGAATCTCTTCCCGTTCAAAGAGACGGGTCATCTCTCGGAGCCGTGGGCGGTTGAGCGTGAAGTTATCGTCCTGAAAGCGGAAGGAGGTGACTCCCAGGTCGGTTTTGAGCCGGTGAATTTCCTCCCACACATTTTCTGCGCTTCTGAACCGCATCCTGCCAGTCCTCCCCAGAACGATGCTGTTGCAAAACACGCACCGATACGGACAGCCGCGCGAAGAGAGAACGCTCAAACTGGAGGAGCCATCCACCACCCGGTGATAGGACTCGACATCCACGAGGGAGTAATCGGGAAAAGGAATGTCATCCAGATTGGGGACAAGCTCCCCGTGCAGAATGGGAGGCGGTTCTTCACCCTTTTCAAGTGATTCCATTAAATGGAGCATTGCCTGTTCCCCCTCACCCATGACGACGTAATCGAAATGCTTTTTGACGCCCTCCGGCAGAGCGGTTGCATGCGGACCGCCCGCCACCGTCACGGCAGAGGGGTTGATTCGCTTCACGAGTGTCAGGATGTCGAGGGTGCGGTGAAAACTGGTCGAGTAGGTGGAAAAGCCGTACACATCCGCCTGCGGGATGATTTGTTCCCAGCAGTGCGGCGGGACTGAGGAGATGTCCAGGACGCGGGCTTCGTGTCCGTGCCGATTGAGCCATGTCGCCAGGTATAACAGTCCCAGCGGCGGCTCAAGGCGGTCATCCATTAATTCATAACACGGCGTCTGGATGAACAGGGTTGAATATCGGTTTTTCATGGGGTTGTGCTATTGCAGGAAACGGCAAACGGTTAATTCAGTATACGATTCCCAATCCCCCATGCCATGTGTCATTTGTCATCAGGCGATGATTCCCCCGCCGGGTTTTTAACTGGGGATATCCTGCCCGCACTTGACGCATCCTCTCTTTCCCCGTAAAATTACCCCCGCTTTAGAACAAATTTTCCCCTCACCCCAATCCTCTCCCAGCGGGAGAGGGGCAAGGGGTGAGGACGGTATGGAGTTTCAATGGAACTTGGTCTGATCAGAAAAATCGATATTGATCATGAAATGCAGCAGGCGTACCTCGATTACGCCATGTCGGTGATCGTGGCGCGTGCCCTGCCTGATGCGCGTGATGGACTCAAGCCCGTGCAGCGCCGCATCCTGTATTCGATGTACGACATGGGCATCCGCCCGGATTCGGCGTACAAGAAGTCTGCGAGAATCGTGGGTGAGGTGCTCGGTAAATATCATCCACACGGAGATTCGGCAGTGTATGAAGCGATGGCGCGCATGGCGCAGGATTTCTCGATGCGCACCCTGCTCGTGGATGGACAGGGAAACTTCGGTTCCATCGACGGCGACCCGCCCGCCGCCATGAGGTACACCGAGGCGCGCCTCGCTTCGCCCGCGCTCGACCTGCTGCAAGACATCAACAAAAACACCGTGGACTTCGGCGCCAATTTCGATGACACACTTGAAGAACCCACTGTTTTACCCGCGGCGATCCCCAATCTTTTAGTGAACGGCGCGACCGGTATCGCGGTTGGTATGGCAACCTCCATTCCACCGCATAATCTCGGGGAGATCGTCGATGCGCTTGTCTACATGCTCAACCGTTATGAGAAGCTCGATGACATCGACGTCGAACAGCTGATGGAGTTCGTGCAGGGACCCGATTTCCCCACGGGCGGCATCATCGTACAGGAGAAAGGCGACGAGGGCATCGAGTCCGCGTATGGGACGGGGCGCGGTCGTATCACGGTGCAGGCAAAGGCGCACGTCGAAGAAATGGAGCGCGGTAAGAACCGCATCATCGTCACCGAACTGCCCTACATGGTCAACAAATCCAGCCTGATCGAGCGCATCGCCGAACTGGCGCGCGACGGCTATCTCGAAGGTCTTTCCGACCTGCGCGATGAGTCGGATCGTCAGGGCATGCGCATCGTGCTCGAGATGACGAAGAACGCCGAGCCCGAAGCCGTGCTGCGTGAGCTCTACAAACGCACACCCATGCAGACCACGTTCAGCATCAACCTGCTGGCACTGGTGGACGGTGAGCCGCGCACGCTCACCCTCAAGCAGGCACTCCGAGTCTACATTGAGCACAGGCTCACGGTCATCAAAAGACGCGCTGAATTCGATCTGGAAAAAGCCAAACAACGGGCGCACATCCTGGAGGGGTACCTCGTCGCGTTGAAGAATCTGGATGAGATCATCGAACTGATTCGCTCCGCTTCTGACGTGGACGCGGCCCGCTCCCGTTTAATAAAACGCTACAAGCTGACAGAGTTGCAGGCGAACGCCATCCTCGACATGCAACTACGCCGACTCGCCGCCCTGGAACGCAAGAAGATCGAGACCGAATACAAGGAAGTCTCGGCGCTCATCAAGGAATTGACCGCGCTGTTGAAGTCGCCCAAGTTGATGCGCGGCGTGGTGGCGGACGAACTGTTGAAGGTCAAGGAACAGTACGGTGACCGCCGCCGCACGCAGATCGCGAACTTGAAGGCGGGCAAAGCGGGCAAGGCGCTGACCGCCAGCGACGTCCTGCCGCAACAGGAGATCTGGATTGGCGTGACCGCGGACGGACTGGTCTCGCGCACGCACGACGACAAACAGCCCAAACACTCCGGTCACGACGCGCCGCGCTGGCTCGTCAAAGCCTCGACCACCGATACCATTTATTTTGTCGCCAAATCTGGGCGCGCTGCCGCGGTGGCGGTGCACATCCTCCCGCAAGCGGACAAGCTCTCGCAGGGTTCGCTGTTCTACAAGGTTACGCCTTTGCAGGAGAATGATTCGCTGGCGGCGGTGTTTGCCCTGCCCTCCAAAAAATCGGACCTGCCCGAAGAGACCTGCGTCATCACCTGTTCACGCTTCGGCATGATCAAGAAAAGTCTCGTCACCGAATTGCCCGGACCCTCGTCACAAACCTTTGCGCTGGTCAAAATCAACGAAGGCGACCGCCTGATCTCGGTTGGATTGACGAACGGCAGGAAAGAAATTCTGCTCGTCACCGCGGCGGGCATGGCGATCCGCTTCAAGGAAGATGACGTACGCCCGATGGGTCTTGTGGCGGCGGGAGTCAACGGCATGAAACTGGACGATGCTGATGAAGTGGTTGGCATGGAAATCCTGCCCGCGGAAGGCGAAATGTTCCTGCTGACAAACGATGGCAAAGCCAAGCGGGTGGACCAGAAGGACTTCCCCACGCAGGGACGGTACGGCAAGGGCGTCATTGCCTGGGAACTGCACGCCAGGGAGAAACTCGTCGGCGTAGTGAGCGGCAAGCCCAATCACATGGCGACCATCCACTTGAGCAAGGGCGCGCCGAAGTCCACGCGGCTGGATGCGGTCGCCGTCCGCAAGCGCGCGGCGGCGAAGGGCGACCTGGTCGTGGAAGTGAAACCCGGCGAGGAGGCCCTCTCCGTCAACGTGGCATGGACGGTGGAGAAGTTTGTGGGTGAAAGGAAAGAAGAAAGAGGAAAGAAGCCTGCGGCGAGGACAAAGTCAAAAGTTCCGGCTAAAGTGAAGTCCTCGAAAGAGAAGAAGACATCATCCCCCAAGCGGGGATCGTCCTCGAAGGGGAAAGCACCTGCGAAAAAGAAGAAGTAAATTGTTCAACAGGCCTCCAAGTTTTCAAGAACTCGGAGGTCTGTTTTAGCTGTTTCTTTTACCCTTGAATCCCCAGCACCCTAAGCAATTTCTCTTCTTTGAGAAACAACACCCTGTTTTTCTTCTTTGAAAACTCCATCCCTGTTTCCTTCGCCAGGTGTTCGGCAAGCTCGTACACGTCCGTTTCATATTTATCAAGCGGTGTGGAGATCATGACCGTCTCCGTGTCCACGTGGATGCCCAGCCGCGATTGGAGCCTGGCAAAGCCGGTCGAACCGTCGAAGATCGGGAAGCCCTGATAAAAGCCCAGCAGCCGAGACGGTTCCGACATGCGGCTCAAGAATTCCTCCGGCAGGGGGAGTGTTTCAGGGTTGGAGACGATGAAGTCCACGGCGCGGCGGATGACCGGTTCGCGCCCGGCGTAGTCCAATTCATCAGTGGAAAAGCGGTTGTAGAACGCCGCCAGTTGGGAAGGCTTCCAGTAAAAGGCGATGTCGTTCTGCGAGTCCACCACGGGGCGCTCATCGAAATAAGGCGCATACGGAATCCCCAGCGCCCGTAACGCCGGGATCAACGTGCTTGTATTCGTGGACATCTGCAACTCGACGAGGTCAGCGGCCACATCACGGGTCTTGTCGTAGATGAGGGTGCCATCCCTGCCGGAGAGGTAATCCACGCCGCGGATGCGCAATCCGCGCAAGTCGGAGTCGAAGGTCAATTGTTTGGATCCGAGGGAAATATCGAAGCGCATACTGAGTCCAGTGATCATTTCTTCCACCAGTTCCGCCAGGAGGGAACAGACAAGATTCTTGTTCCCTATTGCCCTTGCAGGAACTTCCGTGTCTCTGCGATTTTATCCCTCTCAACCTTCCCCGTCTCCTCCCAATAATCCAGCATCTGTGTGATCGTCAGCACCGCGTGCAGAGAGTAGCCCGCCTGCGCCAGCGACTCCTTCGCGCCCGATTGACGGTCAATCAGCACAACGACATCCTTCACGACCAGCCCCGCGCCCGTCAGTTTTTCGATGGCTTCGAATTTGCTCCCGCCGGTGGTGGCAAGATCGTCAATGACCACGACCGTCTCGCCGGCGTGATACTCGCCCTCGATCTCGGCTTTCGTGCCGTAGGTCTTGGCTTCCTTGCGGGGGTAGATCATGGGGTAGTTCCCCGCGAGGGAAATGGCGGTGGCGATGGGGATGGCGGCGTAGGGCAAGCCCGCGATACGCGAGAAAGATAGACGATGCAGGATAGGAAGGTAGGCTTCGGCAATTTGTGCGAGCAGTTTTGGATATGTGATGATCTGCCGCAGGTCAATGTAGATGGGAGATTTGAGTCCCGATTTAAGGGTGAACTCGCCGAATTTGATGCAGCCTGCGGAGAGCAGTTCGTCGGCGAGGGATGAGAGTCGAGAATCGAGTTGAGTCATGGATAAATCCTTTTTGGACGCGGATGCCACGGATTACACGGATGAACACGGATTTCTTCTTTTCGGCATTTGTCCGCGTCTATCCGCGTTCTCCGCGTCCCATTTCTCTTTTGATATTCAAGATCTGATCCCGAATCTCTGCCGCAGCCTGTTTTGGATTTGCCGCCCGCGAGATGGCGCGCGAGATGGGGATGAGCACTCCCTTCCCGTCGCTTCGCAAGCCAGACCTAAGAGTGGTCTCCAGTTCCCCGCCCTGAGTCCCCACCCCGGGCGCGAGGAACCACAGGCTGGGCGCGGCGGCGCGGATCATTTCCATAATCTGCGGGTGCGTCGCGCCGACCACGATGCCGACGTTATTTTTCTCGTTCCATTGCTCCGCGAGTTTTGCCACGTAAATGTAGAGCGGCATGGGCATATCCGATCCCATCGGCATGACGAGGAGATTTTGCAAGTCCATCGAACCCGCGTTGGATGTTTTGCACAGCAGGAAGATGCCCTTTTCTGGATTCTGGATGAACGGCTCGATGGAGTCTTTACCGAGATAGGGATTCAACGTGATGCAGTCCGCTCCGAGATTTTCAAAAGCGGATTTGGCATACGCTTCCGCCGTCGAAGCGATGTCGCCGCGCTTCGCGTCGAGGATGACGGGAATCTTCGAGCCAAGCTGATGCGACTCTTTACGGATGGCTTCGATGACCTGCTTGAGCGCCGTCCACCCCTCTGCGCCAAAGACCTCGAAGAACGCCGCGTTGGGTTTGAAAGCCGCGGCGTAGGGAGCGGTCGCTCGGACGAGAGTCAGGCAAAAGTCGAGGGCAGAAGCGGGCGAAGGCTCCTTGAGGTCGGAGAGGTGCGGGTCGAGTCCAACGCAGAGGAGGGATGAAGAGTCTTCGACGCGTTTTTCGAGGAGGGTGAAGAAGGTTTCCAAATTGTCTCCAGTTCAAAAGTTTGAAGGTTGGCACGTTAAAACGTTCAAACCTGCCAACCTTTCAACGTGTAAACGCTTACGCCTTCCCCAACACCATCGCCAGCAGAGCCATGCGCACGTACAAGCCATATTCCATCTGGCGGAAGTAGGCGGCGCGGGGATCATCGTCGAAGTCCATGCTGATTTCGGTGACGCGCGGCAGCGGGTGCATGACGATCATTTCCTGTTTCGCGGCTTTCATGATTTGGGGGTCAATCACATACGCGCCCTTGACCTTCTCGTACTCGGCGGGGTCTTCGAAACGTTCCTTCTGGACGCGCGTGACGTACAGCACATCGGTTTCGGGCAGGACTTTTTCGAGCGTGCTGAACTCGGCTTGTGGGATGCCTTTCGCCGCGACCTCATCCATCACTTCCTTTGGCATCCGCAAAATGTCGGGCGAGACATAATTCAATTTGACCTTGAACAGCGAAAGCAGACGCGCCAGCGAGTGAACCGTGCGCCCATATTTCAAATCGCCGAGCATGGTCACAGTCAGCCCATCCACCACGCCGACGCCGAGTTCCTCGAAGATGGTGAACAGGTCGAGCAGCGCCTGGGTGGGATGTTCGCCCGTGCCGTCGCCCGCGTTGATGACGGGTTTGCGCGCCGCCTTCGCCGCAATCGCCGCCGACCCCGTTTCGGGGTGACGCAGCACGATCACGTCCGCGTAACATTCGAGCGTGCGGACGGTGTCCGTCAGGCTTTCGCCTTTTGTCACCGAAGAATACTTGACCTCGTTGATGGGGATGACCGATCCGCCCAGCCGTTCCATTGCGGCGGTGAACGATGACGAGGTGCGCGTGGACGGTTCATAGAACAGGTTGGCAAGAATCTTGCCTTTCAGCAGGTCAAACGTGCCGATGCGCTCGACCATGCCGCGCATTTCGTGTGCCACGCCGAAGATGTATTCGAGGTCGGCGCGGTTGAACTGTTTGACGGATATGATGTCCTTGCCATACCATGAGGCGTTTTTATTTTCGCCGAAGGGCAGGTAGGGGGAAGAGGATTGAGTTGGCATGTTTACTCCTTAGTGGGTAATTGGTAATTCGTAATTCGATGAATAGAAAGTTGAAGAGCTGGCGAATTAGAGATTTGGGACTGATGGTTGAACAGCCTTGAGCGGTTTTTGCAGGGACGCATCGAGACTACGCTTCTTTCTTCGGGTGAGGCGGATTCGGTTTCGATGAGCATTTTTACTCAGATGGTCATTCGATCAAATCCAGCGTATTGATATAAATCACTATATCGCCATTTGCAAGCAGACCGACCTGCAAGAATGGAGGCATGATCATCCAATCCGTTCCACTCCAATCCTTATTGCGATAGTCCCAGCGGAAAAAATAGAAATCTCCCTTGCTGTTTTCCTCATACAAAAGAACAGATTTCAATTCCCGCAAACGCGGCGAATTGGCAAGCGCAAATTGCTCCGCGATTGCCCGCAATTCTTCGATGCTTTTCTTCTCATTGTCAGGGATATTGGGATGGGTCGGGAAATTGGGTTCGATTTGAACGAGACGCGCCGTTTCCAAGTCTATATAATAGCGTGTCCCCGTGTCATCTACATACAGCGCCGCATTTCGCCATGGCGCATTTGTCACACCCTGTATAGTCTGGAAAATCAGGCGCAAATCGGGCTTGCCGACAACCTCGCGGATGGTTGCCATATCCAGGTCTTTATTTACATTAGCCAGCAGTGGGGCAAGGCGAAACTCCTCAAGCATCTGACCATAAATGTTACAACGCGCAATAACCTCACCCATAAAAATGGGGATGTACTTTCCTTCATCAGGATCATAAACAACCACAGTATCCGCATTGCTGTCCTTTTGCCAAGATTCCAGGGAGCAATATATGTCTGCCTGACTTGCCAGCAAATCATAATAAGCCTTGTCTTGCTCTGCGGATGATTGACGTGGAAATGGCGTGGGGGATATTTCGTCTCGATACAGTTGAGTATAAATTTGCTCAAAACGAGTTTTTTCCAACATAAATTGAGAGTAAAGATCAATTATCTTCTCATAAGACTCGTCTTTGAAGAAAAAAACATCCTCGCCTGTACTTGGGTCTTTGCTAAATTCAACTTTGCCCGTTTGTTTCTCTGCTTGAACAGCCTGATCGTATTGCGCTGCCAACTGACGGATCTGCTCCAAAATATATTCTCTGGATGAATCTTGCCGTGAGGGTGAAGTTTCAGTAATCGGCGCAGGGGTCAGCGTATTGTCGGGTATTACGTTATGTTCGAACACATTTGCATTGTCGGACGGAAAATTAAACATTACCAGCATAACTATTAATGTGGTTGTGAGTAAACCACCGCCAACAATGTAAAACATTTTATTCATGGGAATCCTCCGTGAAATGGGTTTGTCCCTATTATTGGAGGGCTCGGTGTTTACTTCAACTATGGGTTTCCCTAACTCGTTCGAGGCACTGCCTACGGATTTCCCCAATTGCAAAACCGCCTCGATTCTGGAGTTCACGCCAAGTTTTTTGTAGATACTTTTCAGGTGATATTCAACCGTGTTTCGAGAAATACGAAGCGACAAGGCAATTTGCTTGTTCGTTTTGCCTTGCAAGAGAAGATCAATTACTTCTTTTTCACGCTCACTGAAAGTGCTTTGTTGTTTCATGGGGTAAGTGTAATTCATTCCTCACGCTCACCTAAACAGATGATTCGCCAAAGGAATGACATTGATCAACGGCTCTTCGTAGGGATGCACGCGCTTTATCGTTTCAATCGCGTCCTTTACCAACTCGCGCCTGCAATTGACTTCGAGCTTGTACTCCGCCACCTCGTTGATTTTGCTCTCCTCGCCCTCGAAGGGATTGGAGCCGGGCAGAGGGCGAAAGAATCCGCGCACGGGGGTCAACGCGACGCAGTGGTCATAGTTGCCAATCACGCCTACGTCGATCTTAGAGAGCGCGTCGGCAAGTTTCAGGGCGTGGTCTTGTGGGACAAAGATTTCGAGTTTGACGTCGGTGAAGTTTTGCATCTTTTATGACCTTACGTTCCTTCCATAGCCTCGTTCAGCCAGTACTTTTCCGTCCTCAAACGCGACCCTGCCGCGCAGGACAACCTTTCTCACCTTGCCTTTGACCTTCCAGCCCTCGAAGGGAGTCCAGCCGCAGTGCGTGAATTGATGTTCGGCTTTGATTTCGTACTCGGCGGTTTCGTCCACTTCGACCCACGTTTCGGGCTGTTCGGGAAGGCGGAAGATTTTGCGAGGGTTGATGACGCTCTTTTGTATCAAGTCGTCTAAAGTCAAACGTCCCGAGTCAACGGCGGTGAGGAGGAGAGGAAGCAGGGTTTCAAGTCCGGGGAAGCCGGGCGGGGGATTTTCGGAGTCTTTTTCCGCGAGGGTGTGCGGGGCGTGGTCGGTGGCGAAGCAGTCAATGACATCGAGGTTTTCCCATAGGGCGTCCACATCTTGTTGCGTGGCAAGGCGCGGGCGGACTTCGAGTCTGCCCTCACCCCCATCCCCTCTCCCGCTGGGAGAGGGGTGCAAGGGTGAGGGAGTAGTCAGATATAAATGATGCGGACAAACCTCGCACGTGACCTTTATCCCTCGCTCCTTCGCCGCTTTGATGAGCAGGATTTCCTCCTTCAGCGAGACGTGCGCGATGTGGACGGGACGGTCGTAGAGGGTGGCAAACAAAATCCCGGCAGCCATTGTGCGCGATTCGGAGTGCAAAACAATGGGGTAATCCTTTGGGAACTTTTGGAAGTGGGGCATCCACAACGTCATATCGTTCAGACGAAGTTCGCCGAAGGTGGAGTCGAGGTACATTTTCAAGCCGGCGGCTTTGGGTGCAAGGGCGGCGACGGCATCGGCGTTATCGGGACCCGCGCCGAGAAATTGGGCGTAGTCGCAGCGGGCTTTTCGTTTGGCGGAATCCAGCGCGAGGTCCAGCGTGGAGGCGTCGAAGATGGGCGGCTTGGTGTTGGGCATAGCGAGGATCATCGTCACGCCGCCAGCCAGCGCGGCTTGGGTGGCAGAGTCCCAATCTTCTTTGTGGATCTGTCCGGGTTCGCGGACGTGGACGTGCGGGTCAATCAGGCCGGGGAGTTTGAACATGGGTTCAGACCTCACCCCCGTCCCCTCTCCTGACAAGGAGAGGGGAGTCACGGGGCAAAAAAAGAGAGCCGCTAAAAGCGACTCTCAGGGCTTTGAAAAAAGAAACAGGCACTCCAATGAAATGCGGGCGGATCAATCGTTTGGGGTGAGAATGTCCAGACATTGCGCCGAATTTTACGCCGATTCGAGGATGTGTCAAGGTCCTGGAAATCGTTTCATGCAGATTAGAACGGGCTTGTTTATATGATTATAGTTCAAGGTAGAAGGTCCGTTACGATTTCACTCCAGGTGCTACCGCCATCCACACTTTTGTAAAATCCGCTCACATCACCGCTTCCCATAACAGCGTATAGAGTTCCGAGCGTTTGGGAGTCGAAGGTCAGATAGTGAACATCTGCGCCGGGCAAGTTGAGGGCAGTCTTTGTCCAGTTTTTTCCACCGTCTGTGCTTTGGTAAATCCCCGCTCCATATTTGAACACCATGTAAAGAGTGTCTGGATTTTGCGGATCAATGGACAGGCAAACAACCTCCTGTGGTTCGGGACGGGGGAGTTCGACCCAATTTTCGCCGTTATCAACGCTTTTGTAGACACCATACAAAGGATCGTTGAAATAAAGCGTGTTTGAGGAGGTCGGGTCAAATATCAAGGTCGGGTAATAGTAGGGAGCAGGGCCGGCTTTCGGAAAGCCTGTGCCGATCTCAAGCCAGGTTTTGCCATTGTCCGTACTTTTAGCGAGACCAAAGCCGGTTACCAGATATAAGGCATCAGGCGTCAACGGATTGTGCGCCAGCGCCGACATTTCCGGAAAAGCGGGATTAGGCAGTACGCCTGCTGACTCCCAAGTGACGCCGCGGTCCCGGCTGACGATCAGATTGCTGCCAGTTTCGTCCACAGCGTACAGGGTGTTGGGATCTGAAGGGTTGACAGTCAGCATCAAGGTCTCGCGGTCTAGAGTGAAAATGGAACGCAGAAAACTTGGAGTTGCCCTCAATAGAAACTGGTTTAAGACCTCCGGAGGAGTCCCGGCAATATCTGCACCCTCCAACTTTAACCATGAAGTGCCGCCGTTTGAACTCTGATACAGGAAAGTATCCGATTTGGATTGTTGTATATAGAGCGTGTTGGGAATTTGCGGGTCAGACACCAAGACAACATCCATCGCCTGGCGGAAATCCAAGGGTTGTGATGGCTGGGATGTGGGAGTTTCAGTAACGATGGCAGGAGCAGCCGATGGAATGACGACGGCTGTGTCGGCAGGGGTTGTGTTCGATGTGCTACTTGTGCAGGCTAGGCCGACAGATGATATCAATAGGGCAAAAACAAGAAAGGGGATGATCCGAGAGGCTTTCATGTAGCTCCTTTTTTAAACGATTTGTTCAATTCCTCGAAAAAAGGGATGTGCTAGGAAGATACCCGAATATGGGGCTGAATATTACGCCAAATTCAAAGAGTGTCAAGAGAGGGTGATGAGCGATATAACGGGATCAGTTTCCGGCTTCGAAGGAATCGTGGACAAATCTCATGATGTTCGTCACTAAGGTGAGTCAAGTCACGGGGGTATAATCTCATGCATCATTTCGCTAGGAGGCACATATGGCATATCAAAATGTCAAAGTCCCCGAAGGTGGGGCAAAGATTTCGATCAAAGACGGTAAGCTGCAAGTTCCCGATAACCCGATCATCCCGTTTGTGGAGGGCGATGGGACCGGGCGCGATATCTGGCGCGCATCGGTGCGGGTGTTCGATGCGGCGGTGGAGAAGGCGTACGGAGGCAAACGCAAGATCCACTGGATGGAGGTGTACGCAGGGGAAAAGTCGTTCAAGCTGTTCCAAAACTGGCTTCCGGATGAGACGACCGAGGCGTTCAAGGAGTTTCTGGTTGGAATCAAGGGACCGCTCACCACTCCCATCGGAGGCGGAATCCGCTCATTGAATGTTGCCCTCCGCAAGTTGCTGGACCTGTATGTATGCCAGCGTCCGGTGCGCTATTACAACGGCGTGCCCTCCCCGGTGAAGCATCCCGAATATGTGGATATGGTCATCTTCCGCGAGAATACGGAGGATATTTATACGGGTATCGAGTTTGCCAATGGCACGGAAGAGAACAAAAAGTTCAAGGAATTGTTCAAGGAAGCCTTTCCGAAGGAATACGCAAAGATGCGTTTTCCCGATACGGCCGGCATCGGTCTCAAACCGGTCTCTGAAGAAGGGACATCCCGCCTCGTGCGTGCTGCGATCCGTTGGGCGCTGGATAACAAGCGCAAGAGCGTGAACTTCGTCCACAAGGGCAACATCATGAAGTTCACCGAAGGCGCCTTCAAGGATTGGGGCTATGCGGTGGGCAAGAAGGAATTCCGCAACGATGTGGTGACCGAACGCGAAAGCTGGATCCTGGGCAACAAAGAGAAGAATCCGAATCTCTCGGTGGAAGACAATGCCAAGATGATCGACCCCGGTTTTGACATGATGAGTCCTGCGCAACAGGCAGAGATCAAAGCCGAAGTGGAAGAAGCATTGAAACTGTGGGATACCCACGGCGACGGCAAATGGAAATCCAAACTGCTGTTGAAAGACTCCATTGCCGATGTGACCCTGCAGTTCGTGCTCATCCGCCCGAAGGATTACGATGTCATCGCCACCATGAACCTGAACGGCGACTATCTTTCCGACGCGCTGGCGGCACAGGTGGGCGGAATCGGGATTGCCCCGGGCGCGAACATCAACTATGTAACGGGTCATGCCATCTTCGAGGCGACTCACGGGACCGCGCCGAAATACGCCGACCTGGACAAGGTCAACCCCGGTTCGGTCATCCTCTCCGGTGAGATGATGCTCCGTTACATGGGCTGGACCGAATCTGCCGACCTGATCGTCAAAGGCATGGAAGGCGCGGTCGCGGCAAAGACCGTCACCTACGACTTTGCCCGCCTGATGGACGGCGCAACCGAGGTCAAATGCTCTGAGTTTGGCGATGCGATCATCAAGCATATGGGATAGACGGTAAAAGCAGTCAGTCGAAAGCGCTCTTGAAAGAGGGCGCTTTTTTTCGTTTATACTTTCCGAACTCGATTTTGAAAAAGGAAAAAAACAAAATGTTGCAGAAAAGTATTCTCTTTGGCGGTTTGGTCGGTGCAATTTTAGGATCGGTGATCGGTGCCGGTCTGGGAGCGATTACCACAACCCTGAACGGGGTATTGGCTGGCGCGAGCGCGGGATTTGCACTTGGCATTTTGAATGGCGTCCTGGTGGCAGCGTTGACCGTCCGCACGGCGAGGACGACCGAGGGCGTAAGCGTAGGGGCTTATACCGGCATGGGATTGGGCGCCGTCATCGGCGGAGTTGTCGGCGCGGCGATACCCAAATCCGTGTTGATGAGCGCTGGCACGGAGGAAATGCCTGTGCTGGATGCGCTGGTGATTGGCCGCTTTGAAACCATCATCCTGTTTAGTTTCCTGTTATGTGTGCTGGGGACAATGGTCGGGGCGTGGGTGGCGGGGAGGAATTTCATCCCCAGAGATGTGAGCAAATAACGTGTCAACAGCAAATAAAAATCCGGAAGCCCAGCAGGCTTCCGGATTTTTATGTATCCACTTACAAGTTACTTTCCAAATTTTCCATAAACATTCTGAGCACTTCTTCCGAGACACCTTTCCGCGCGCCGAACATCAACTTACGCCCCACCGCGTCGAGCGGATAGATGTCCATGACGAGTTTACTGCCTTCGCCATCCGCCTGGATGACGCAGGTCATTTGTGTCCGGTCACCGAGCACTTTGCCGAGCAGGGTCTTGTCGAATTTTACTTCGAATTGGAACTCCTCCGGCTTGGACTTCAACATCTGCCCCTTGAGCTTTTCCACGGATTTTTTCGCGGCCTCATAGACCTTGCCGCGTTCCTGAGAGTATGCTTTTTCCTGATGGACTTCGAATGGCATGTTAGTCTCCATTTCTTATTCCGTCATTGCGAGACCCCGAGGCTCAAACGCCGAGTGGGCGAAGCAATCTCCAACTTGGCAAGGGATTGCTTCCCGTAGGTCGCAATGACGAATCACAACGCTTCATACGTGACTTGTTGAAACAATTCCTCGATCAAGGCACGGGAGCCGACTTCGGTGCCGCTCATGGAAGCGGTGGCGGCTCCGCTGGCAGCGCCCCAGCCCAGCGACTCTTTCAGGGAATATCCCTGCGACAACGCCCAGACCAATCCGCCGACCATCGAGTCACCGGCGCCGATGGGATTCTTCTCCTGGATCTTCGGGCTGTGAACCAGCCAACTTTCATCGGCGGTTTGCAGGAGCGCGCCCTTCTTGCCCATCGAAATGACCACGTTCTGCGCGCCCATCTTGAGAAGCTCCTTTGCGGCAAGGACAATTTGAGCCGTGGTTTCCACCGGGAGTCCCGTCAGCTTGTGAGTCTCTTCGGCGTTGGGCTTGATGAGGAACGGTTTGGCTTCACATCCCAGCCGCAGACTTTCCCCGGTGGTATCGAGAATTGTCACTGCCTTGTGTTCATTGAGGATGGCGATGATCTGGGCGTAGAACGAGTCAGGCACGCCGGGGGGCAAACTGCCTGCAAGCACCCACCAGTCTCCGGGTCCGGCAATCGAGGCGATCTTATCGAGCAGTTCACGCTGACTCGACTCCTCCACCAGCGGTCCCTTTTCGTTGACCTTGATGTAGTGATCGTGTTTCTCGGTGACAATGCTGATGTTGGTGCGCGTCTCGCCGGAGATCACGACGAAATCGGTCGCGATATCCAGCGCCTGCAAACCGGAGCGAAGCCTGTCGCCAGTCCGTCCGCCGATGAATCCGAGGGCGGTACTGGGCATGCCCATCGACTTGAGCAGGCGCGACACGTTGAAGCCTTTGCCGCCGAAATCCACCTGCGACTTGACAGCCGACAGCACCGAGTCGTATTGCACTTCAGTAACCGTCAGTTCGCGGTCGATCGCCGGGTTGAGCGTGAGTGTGTAAATCATGTTGGCTCCGATGTCTTCAGCGACGACTTACGCAGGTTCCTGCCAGAACTTTTCGATGAGCGCTTCCTCGGCTTCGTTCGTCCACATTTGGTCCGGTCCCAGTTTGGCCGCCACTTCAGGGATGCGGTCCTTCAACTCCTTGAGACTCGTCAACGGCAGATCATGAATCTGCGGGAAGATGACGACCTTGCCCGGATACCTGCTGTCCATCACGGATTGGATGGCATCCGCCGCGGTCTTGATCCCGCCGATAGCTGCCACCGAACGACCGGGCGATAGCGTCCCCGCGATTCTTCTTTCCATCACGGAAGCCTGATCGTGGATCGTCAACCCGGATGTGCCGGTGTATTGTGCGTTCGAAAGATAGACGTTGCTGAGATTGACCCTGCCCATCGTGCCATTGGGCACGCCCGCGAACAAGACCATCATGCCATCCGGCTTCATAACCGTGTCGCCCTCTTCCATTAACGAAGCGACCGGCACGCTGACGACGACATCGTCCGCGCCCTGACCGTTCGTTGCCTGCATCACGAAATCATGGAAGGTTTGTTTGGATGTGTTCGGATTGAAGATCAACAGCTTGCGACCCTGCTTCTCAGCGAGAGGCGTGAACATATCGACCAATGTTTGCAGACGTTCATCGCTGATCTCGGTGGCGATCACCAACTTGGGTCCATCCGGCAATTCGAGCGCGCGTTGGACGTGCATCTGTCCCATTGGTCCGCCTGCGCCGATGAAAACGGTCGTACCACCGGGGCGCAGTTCACAGCGATTGCGTGCTTCTCCATAGGAAGCGGCAATGTCCGTGCTGTTGTTGCCGACGAAGGCGATGTAGTCATAATGGAGGCGCCCCAAATCTACAGAGGTCAATCCATCGAGGGGTTTGGTGCCGACGATGTTCAGCGTTCCGCGGCGGGCGATGAAGCGCGCCACCTGACCAACCACTTCCGCCGAAGTCGGGTTGAGCATGACGATGTCATCGAAGCCTTTTTCGGTCAATTCCTTGCTGAGCGCTTCGTAGTCGTTGACCGAAAGACCGTTCCGTTCGATGACCTTTGTATTCGTGGCAGAGACCAACTTTCTGACCGAAGCGGGCGCATCGGTCAGGACGATGACAGCGGGAGCATCCAAACCTTTGGAGAAGGTATATTCGGTAGAGTCGCCGGGTTGACCGATAATCCACATCGTGCCGCCAGGTTTCGGGTCCAGCCTGCGGCGCTGGGTGTAGGCGGCGACCACACATCCCCACGGCTCCAACAAGGCTGATTCAGCATATCCCATGTCATCATCCACAGGCAGAAGACAGGCACCCGCATCCGTTTCCAACACTTCCTTGCCGATGCAGTGATACTGCACCAATCCGCCGGGAATGGTGTACCCATAGGCAGTGCTCATGCCGTTTTGATAGATGTCGGGCTGAACGGCGAGCCGCTGACCGGGGCGGTATTTATCCGCCAGATTTTTGCCAACCTTGATGATGGTGAGCGCGACTTCGTGTCCGAGACGCGTAGGTTCAACGGCGAGATTGCGGTTGTAAAGTTTGGGATGACTGCCGCCCTGTTTGAGAATCTTCACATCCGAATAACAGATACTGACCGTGTCGATGCGCACGAGCAATTGATCATCGTTCGGTTCGGGGATCGCAAACGGTTCGGGCTTGCCATCCTTGCCCATGCTTTCCATGCCCGCCCCGTAAAGATTCCAAGCGTAACTTTGCCGCGGCAATTTATAATTTGCCGCATGATATTTCTGATATTTTTCGCCCATTAGGTTCTTCCTTTCCAATCTACTCTGCTGGTTGAATAGTTCCGCAGGTTCTATGCAGGACGTATCGAAACCAACAAGTAACAAGATAATTCTTTCCAACAAAAGTTTCGTAGTTTCGATATATCCTTCGCTACCGCTTGGGGCCGCTCAACCGTGATTTATCTTTTTACTTCACATATTCAACTGTTTCTTCACCAGCTCGCGCACTTCACGTGCGGTGGCGCATTCCAATGCCTGCTGTGCAAGAGGCTGTAAATCCGAGAACTTCAGGTCCCTGACTTGCGCCTTGACCAGCGGCACCGATGGGATGGTCACGCTCAACTCATCGATGCCAAGACCGATCAAAATCGGCACGGCATACGGGTCTGAGCCGAGTTCACCACAGATGCCCGCCCACTTGCCATGTTTGTGCGCTCCTTCGATGGTCTTTGCAATCAGGCGCAGCACCGCCGGGTGCAACCCATCCTGTTTGGCGGAAAGCAAGGGGTTTCCCCGGTCCATTGCCAGCGTATACTGCGTCAGGTCGTTTGTGCCAATGGAAAAGAAATCCACTTCCTTCGCCAGTACATCTGCCATCAACGCCGCAGACGGGACCTCGATCATGATTCCCGCCACGATGCGCGGGACCTTCAATTCGATCTCCAGTTCATCCAGCATCAGGCGCGCCCGCCGGTATTCCTCGATATCGCCCACCATCGGGAACATAACCTGCAAATTTCCATACTGCCCAGCCCGCAGGATTGCCCGCAATTGCTGGCGGAATAATTCCGGTCGATTCAAACACAGGCGGATTCCGCGCTCGCCCAAAAACGGGTTTTCTTCGTGTTGCATCTCGATGTATGGCAGAGGTTTGTCCCCGCCCACATCCAATGTGCGGATGATGACCGGCAACTTACCCATCGTCTCGGCAATGGGACGATACACATCGAATTGTTCTGCCTCGGAAGGAGCGGTTGTTCGCTCAAGGAACAGGAACTCGGTTCTTAATAAGCCGATGCCTGCCGCGCCCATCTTCAGGGCTTTTTCGGCATCTGCCAGCGACCCCGCATTGCCGACCACTTCCACTTCATGACCGTCCGCGGTGATGGCGGGAACATTTGCCTGTTCCAGCGCGAGGCGGCGTTTTTCCAGCCAGGCATTTCTTTCCTGTTCAGCTGCCTGGAGTTCCTCCGGTGAGGGATTGAACATCACGGAGCCATTGATACCATTGACGATAATATATGAGTCATTTTCCAATTTCAAAACAGACTCGTCCACACTGACGACGGCGGGTAATCCCAGCGCCCGCGCCAGGATCGCAGTATGAGACGTCGGTCCGCCATTGACAATGCAAAAACCAAGCACGAAATCTTTGTTGAAAGAAATGGTGTCGGATGGGGAAAGTTCACGAGCGACAACAACAACCGGTTTATCTGGCAGCGAATCGGCTTTGTCCTCGGCGCCCACCATGATTCTCAGCACGCGCCTGCCCACGTCGCGCAGATCATCCGCCCGCGCAGAAAGGATCGGGTCATTCAACGCGGCAACGACTACGGCACTGTCTTCGATGGTTTCCTTCCAGGCTTTCAGCGCATCCTGTCCCTTTTGGATGCGATCATGCACCGCCTCGGTCAATTCAGGGTCATCCAGCAAGCCGAGATGAGCGTCAAAGATGGCGGCTTCGGCTTTCAGTCCCTTCTCGACCATTTGATGATTCAATTTACTGAGTTGCTCGCGTGCCCGCGCCAGCGCGTCCTGCAAACTCTCCCAGCCAAGGATCAACCCGTCTGATATTTCGTTGATGGGAATCTCCTGGTGCTGGAATTGATATACGGGACCGATCGCGATGCCCGGCGCGGCGCCAACGCCTTTCAATACGTTGGCTTTGACAGGCTTGCTTTCTTCAACAGGAGGAACCTCCTCCTGCGGCGCGGGAGGTGATGCTGGTTTTGCCGCCGGTTCACTCACCGGCTCCCCTTCGCCCAATCCGGAGAGGATCGCTGACTCGATCTCAGCCAGCGCAATGTCCTCGTCCTCACCATTCACTTCGATCTTTAACTGACTGCCCTTCGATGCCCCCAGCGTCAACACAGAGATTAGACTTTTTGCGTTTGCCTTCTTTTCCCCATGCCAGATGGTTATGTTCGATTTGAACTGCTTGACAAGATTCACCAGCGTTTTCGCCGGTCGCGCATGCAGCCCCGTCTCGTTGTTGATTGTGATCTCCAATTGCTTCATGACGAAACTCCATTCTGCGGCAAGGCCTTCCATCAACCACTAAATCTTCACAATCAAGCAGCAGGCTCCTTACCCAAATGTTTCAAAATGACTTCCGGATCGGTGGCGTGGACCATCTCGTAGAGGAGGGCTTCATCCTCCACGGCTTCCGCGAGACTCGCCAGCACTCCCACGTGCTCGTCTCCAGATGCCGCGATTCCGATCACCAGGTAAACTGGTTCGCCGCCTTCGTCCCATTCCACGCCTTGGGGCAGTTGCAGCACGGAGATGCCCGTCTGCAAAACATGTTCCTTGTTCTCATACACACCGTGCGGAATGGCAACCCCGCTCCCCAAATACGTGGACATGGTCGTCTCACGCTTTAGCATGCCATCCACATACTCAGGCAGTACACAACCTGATTTCACCAGTAAATCGCCCGCCTTGCGGATGGCGTCCGTGCGGTCGGAGGCAACAGCATTGAGCTGGATACGTTCCTTGGAAAGAATGGACATGGTCTTACAAATCCGTGCCCACGATATCGGCCTTGTCAACGAAGGCTTTGACTAAATTATCAAACACGGGGTCGTTCAAAAAGTGGTTGAATGCGATCACAACCGCATTCGGCGCCTTGTTCGCAGCAGACTTCGCCAGTCCCTTGTGGACGACGACCACCTGCGCATCGGCAGGGACTTCGCGCACCGGCTTGTGCACAACGCTTACATCAGCGATCTGCGCGGCCTTTAATTTCTTCTTGAGGGAATTGACGCTCATCAAGCTGGAGCCCATTCCAGCTTCACAAGCAAAAATGACGGTCTTAACCTGGGCGGCGGAGATGGATTTGGACATTTTATTTTTCTCCTTTTAGGAAGCGGCAGATGTGACGGGCACGATAATGATTATAGCGCGATCACATCTGCCGCTTTCCTCTATTATGCATATGCAGGTTCAATCGGTCTTGCGGACCGACAGCAATAATCTGCTATTCAGCCTTCTCTTCGGGCACCGGGCGGACGCGCAGGATAAAGATGCCCACGAGAGCGGAGACCACCGCGCCGATCAACACACCAGTTAGAACCGCAAAATGCTGTCCGGGAGGAGTCACCGCGAGGTAGGCGAAGATCGAACCGGGCGAAGGAGTCGCCGCCAGCCCGGCGCTGGTGAGCGTAAACCACAGATCGGCAGAGAAACCGCCAGCGATCATGGCAAGGATCATGATGGGGTGAGCCAGCACGTAGGGGAAGTAAATCTCGTGAATGCCGCCGAGGAAATGAATCACCATGGAACCGGGTGTGGATTCTTTGAGCATACCCTTTCCGGCAACATAGAAGGCGATCAATAATCCCAAACCAGGACCCGGATTGGTCTCCAACAGAAAGTGAATGGCGCGTCCGGTATCCGCCGCCGCCGCCACGCCCAACGGTCCCAAAACGCCGTGATTGATGGCATTATTCAAGAACAATACCTTGGCAGGTTCAATAAGGATCGCTGCCAGAGGCAGAAGCTTGGCGCTGACAAGCCAGTCCACACCGGCGCCCGCGGCATTGCTAAACGCCACCACGACCGGTCCAATAGCCACGTTGCCCAACAGGGCGAGGATCATCCCAAGAATACCAGCCGAGAAGTTGTTGATCAACATCTCAAAGCCAACCGGGATCTTCTCCTCAAACGCGTTGTCGATCAATTTAATCAGCCAGCCGCCAAGCGGGCCCATGATCATGGCGCCCAGCATCATGGGGATGTCGGCGCCAACGATGACACCCATCGTAGCCACTGCCCCAACAACGCCGCCGCGCACATCGCCATGCACCAACTTACCGCCGGTGTACCCGATCAACAAGGGGAGCAGATAAGTAATCATTGGACCGACGAGTTTGGCAAGCGTTTCGTTCGGAGTCCAACCGGTCGGGATGAAGAACGCAGTGATCAAACCCCAAGCAATAAATGCGCCGATGTTGGGGATGACCATCCCGGCCAAAAATCCACCAAATTGCTGCAATCTCTCTTTCATTTTCTTGCTTCTCCTTTCAAGATGTGAGGGTTCGCCTGAGATAATCAGGCACTATTTCGGTCGGGCGACTCCATGGTAGCCTCCCGAATTACGAAGGTGACATTTGGGTCACCTGGTAACCAAATGGAAAGGATCAGGGCAGCCAATACATAACGGGATCAGTCTCCGCTTCAGGCCGAAGCCGGAACCTGATCCCGTTTCAAAACACCTGCCAATGCCGGGGCGGTGGGGACAGAAAATCCCATGCCAGAACAGGTCATGGAATGATTGAAAACCGCAACACTTGATTGTAAACCGGGCAAGACAACGCGGGTCGACGCAACATTCTGCCGAACCGATTCCGTTGGAATGCTGAGTGGGGCTTGCAATTGTACAGTTGCTTCCAACATGAGACCTCTCGCCTGACTCGTTTCTGATGGACTTTATAGGAATTTGGTACTACAATGTGCGGTAGTGTAATCGATTACATTTTGTTTGTCAAGACTTGACGGATTTTGTGGTCATTTTTTTGCTTTTTCCTGCAAAATAAAAATGCTTTTTCGTAGTTTTCGGAAGCATTTGATTTCTTTAATCTTGTTTAACGTTGAATTTAGTAAATCGTTTTCATCGCTTTTACCGAAGTGGTATAATTTGCTCATGCCCAGCATCAAAGATGTTGCTAAAATCGCCGGGGTATCCACCGCAACCGTTTCACGTGTGCTTGGAAACAATGCAAAGGTCACCGAAGAGACGCGCCAACGGGTGATGGATGCCGTGGAACATCTTAACTATCGCCCCAATCTGATTGCCCGCAGCCTGCGCGTGCAAAAAAGCGCCAAGATCGGGCTGGTCGTTTCCGATATCCGCAATCCTTTCTTTACCGAGATCGGCCGCGCAGTGGAAGATGCCGCCTACGAAAAGGGATATTCGGTGCTGATGTGTAACACGGACGAGAACCCCGAAAAAGAGGAAATGTATATCAACCTGATGCACGATGAAAACGTGGCAGGTTTTATCTTTTCCCCCACCCAGCAATTTGGCGCAAAACTTTCCACCTTCGATACCAGCATCCCAATCGTAATCATCGACCGCGTTGTGAACACAAAACAGGCTGACATGGTTTTGCTGGATAACGTTGCAGCGGGATATGATTTGACCAATCACTTGATTGAAAATGGATACCGTAAAATAGCTGGTTTGTTTGGCAATGCCAGCACGACCGCGCCGGAACGCAGGCGGGGTTGGCTGAAAGCGTTAAGGGAACACCAATTAAAGCCCTTTGCGGAATATGCCATCCCCCCAAAGATCAAACAGGGATACGATACCGCTCTCGCGTTGCTGAATCAATCTGATCGTCCGGATGCCATTTTCACCAGTAACAGTCTGCTAACTGCCGGCGCTCTTCAGGCGATCCGTGGCTGCAAATTAAAAGTTCCTGATGATGTTGCGCTGGTCGGTTTCGATGAAACGACCTGGGGCGCGCTGGTCGACCCTCCGATTTCGCTCATTGCGCAGCCTACCGAAGAGATTGGGCGTACAGCCACCGAACTGCTCTTCCAGAGGATCAAAGACCCGACTCGCTCTCCCAAGACCGTCATTCTTAAGGGAACACTGATCGCACGCGGCTCCAGCGCCAAACGGTAAAGTCATTTCCCCGTTTTTGCAATCGAGGCGAATCCCAGCCCGTTCGGACCGACGTGCGTGCCGATGGTTGGGGTGACATTCAGCATCAAGATGTCGCGCGGCATGGAACGGATGGCTTTTTCCATCGCCATGCTCAGGAATTCTTTGGCGCGCGCCTCTGCTCCGGTGTGCAGAATGGCCAGTCGTTCGAGTTCACCCTCCTGCAGAAGCAGGTTCAGCATTCGTTCGTTGGACTGTCTTGTGGTGCGGAGGGCACCAATCGGTTTGACTTCTCCATGGATCAGTTCAATCAACGGTCTGATATGCAGCATCCCGCCCAGGATCGTCACTGCGGCCGGGACACGTCCGCTGCGACGGAGGTTGTCCATCGTGTCCAACGCGGCAAAGACACGGAGCCGCTTGCGGGTGGATTCGATGGCGTTCAGCGCGGCTTGCAAGCCAAGTTCGGCGGCTTCGGCGGCGGCGAGTACTTGAAAGCCGATGCCCAGTGAGAGGGAAGTGCTGTCTACACAGGTGACCTTGTCCGGGAATTCTTTTGCCGCCTGTCGGGCGGAATTGATGATGGTCGTCAATTGGTGGGCGGCGTGAATGGAGAGGATGTGGTCACAACCGCGGCGGAGGAGGGCGTCGTAACGGGCGGCGAATTCGCCAATCGAGGGCGCGGCAGTCGTCGGCGGGGTGCGAAGCGATGGCAGTCGTTTGTAAAATTCCTCGCGCGTGATGCCGATCCCGTCGGTATATTCCTTCCCATCAATGACCACGAGCGAAGGGATCACTTCCAGTTCGTGCTGATCAATAAGGTAGTTGGGGAGGTCGGAGGTGGAGTCGGTGACGATGCCCAGTTTCATTGTTTTTTCTCGCGGTCGAGCCAGAGTTCGCGGTATTTGCGGTTCCAGTCGATGAGAAAACGGTAGGCGATGACAAGCCCGCCGGCAACGGCGATCCAGAGTTCGAGTCCGCGCAGGTTAAAAAGCCAGAAGACGGGCGCAATGAGGATACCGGTCATCACACTGGCGCGCGCGCCGTGATGGATGACGAGGGTGAGGAAAAGCAACAGACCCAGACCGATGACAAACGCGAACCAATTGACCGCGAGCAACGCGCCTCCAAAAGTTGCCAGCCCCATGCCGCCCCGGAATTGGGCGAAGAGGGGCCAGCAATGCCCGATAACCGCACATGCAGCGGTGAGGGCGATCACCCAGGTTTCACCGCTGAGTTCGAGGGCAAGCCAGGTTGGGATGAATCCCTTGGCGATGTCGAGTGTCAGCACGAGCGCGCCCCAACCAAAGCCTGCCTGCCGGATGGTGTTCGTTGTGGTTGCATGACCGGAGCCGGCATCCCGCACATCCACGCCTTTGACGCGGCGCGTCACCCAAACGGAGAACGGGAGCGACCCGGCAAGGTAGCCCAGCACAGGGATGAGGAAATTGACCATGTTCATCCGAGCAGGGTGATGAAGGTGACCATTAATGAGAAAAGAATAACCACGGTGCCAAACCCGGTAAACGCCAGCCGTATGCGGGCATTTTTTACCGCCTGTGCCAGACCGAAGAGGAAGAATGCCACAGCGAGGATCGTCAGCGCGGTGACGTAGGAATCCGCTTTGCCGTCCCATTTGTCGTAGATGTCGGCGGCTTCGTTTTGTTTGGCAAGGAGTTCGGTCATTTTCTTGTTCAGGTCGATCAAATATTGCTCTGCATTGGGCAGGTCGCCTTCGTTCTTCGGCGCGTAGCGCGGGTCGGTGTGGAAGATGGAAAACTTCTCTCCCAGGGTTGCGCGCGCCTGGGAGACGGCAGCCAGTTCACGGGAGGTCTGAGCCGCTTTGGTATTCCCATCCTGTTCCTGTTCGAGCGCGGTCAATTCCAATATGGTCGCTTCCTGCAAATTTGTCAGGTACTCGCCGTAGACGTTGAACTCGTAATTGGTCTCCAATCCGACGCGATGCAGCTCACCTGAGATCTGGATGGCATAGTACTGCGATTCGCGGCTGGCAATGTCGGCGCGGATGCTGGCATCCGCCTGCAACGCGGCAAGTATCGCCGCCAGCACAGTCGTGAGGACGGTCAGAACGATGATGAGGCCTTTGTATTTTTCCTTGTTTTCGGGTTCTTTAACGGGGGATGCCGCTGGTTCGTTCATTATTCACCTCATCGCAAAAACAGGAAAACGATCTCGACGCCCAGGAACCACGCCACGCCGAACAGGTATACGCCCAGCCCAATGGCAAATTCCAGCATTCTCAGTCGCTCGTTGCCGATTTCAGCCAGTGTCAGCCAGAAGAGGCTGATTGCCAGCAGGACACTTCCGACCACAAGCCAGCGTTGTTCGGAAAAATACGAATCGGCGCGCGCAAATGCCAGAGTCGGGTCGGGATCGTCCTGCACTTCGTTCTGCATGTCGGCGAACCGCTTTTGCAGGTCGAACGTTCCATCTGCCTTGCGGTATTTTTCGTCGGTTGCCAGCGGCTGGGCAAGCAATTGCATGTTGGGGAGGAGATATTGACGCATGTTTGCCGCCCGGTCGCGCGCTTCGAGACTATCCCCCGCTTCAAGCGCCTGTACCTCAGCCTCCTTTACTGCGAACTGATACGAAAAGCCCGCCTCCTGATACAGTTTGCGGTAATTCTCGTTATCGTACGATTGGCTCTTGACTGCGTCGATCAACCCGGCGCGATTTTCGTCCGCCGCCAACGAACCGACCATGTTTGTCCGCCAAACGGAAAAGGCGGTGGTCAACGAGACCAGGGCGATCAGGATGGCATTGATCACCTCGAAGCGAGACGTAAACCAGTTCGGTTTTTTCATGGAATTTCCTTTTGATGGGGTCAGGGCTACGCTACGATCTCTTTTACACGTCCCACCACCCCATTTTCCAAACGGACCTTGATCCCGTGAGGATGGTTCGGCGATTTGGTGAGAACATCCCTGACGATGCCCCTGGTCAGTTTGCCTGTGGGCTGGTCCTGTTTCAGGACGATCAACACGGTCATGCCTGGCTTGATGTCTGCGCGCTTTTGTCCATTCATAGATGTGTATTCTCGCCGATAGCGACCTGCCATTTTTGATCATCGGCCGAGAGCATTATCTCTGGAGAAAAATGATCTCGTCATAGTTCATATCCCATTTCATAGGCAGTCTGCGACTCGCCAATTTTCATTTCTCTCTCTGCGTTTTCTATGGCAACAACAACGTCATCCTTAATCTTTTCATCAGGCAATAAGTCTTTTGCCTGTTTGATTGCTGTCAATGCCCTTGCTAATGCTTCGAGTCCTTGTTTGATAGATGCCATATTCATTTTTTTCTCCAAAGTTTCTTTTATTCCAGCAATCCTCTTGCAAACGCCAAGAATCCCTGCACATCGTTGAAGTTCGTCACCATGCCCACGGAAATGCGCACCGCGCCGGATGATTTGCCGTCGATACAATGGCGGAAGTCATCCACCGACAGACGGTTCTCGTGACCGGGGCTGGTGAAACACACATCCAGTTCCACGCGCGAGATGCCGAGGGCAATCTCGCCCGCGCCGGGATTGCAGAAGCAGCCTGTCCGCAGGGAAATGTTCGCTTCATTCGCCCTTTGTTCGATGAAGCGATGGTCGATGGCTTTGTTATCCCTGTCGTAAAAGTTGACCGTCACTGCGCCGCCGCGTCCCACCATTTGGGTTGGACCATATACACGCACCAGCGGGACTCCCGTGCTGTGCTTCATCCCGGTCAGATTATCCAACAGCCAGCCGGTCAACGCGTAGACGCGCTCGTGGATGACATCGTAGCCGATGGATTCGATATGCTTAAGTCCGATTTCGACAGCGGGAATGTTAAGGTAGTCAATCGTGCCATCTTCAAAAGCGGAGGCGCCATCTGCCATGTAATATTTGTCGCCCTGCACCGAAGCGACCGTGATCGTCCCACCCGCAAACCAGGGGCGATGCAGTTTTGCCAGCGCCTCCTTGCGGGCGATCAACGCGCCAATTCCTGTTGGATAGCCAAACATCTTGTAGAACGAGATTGGAACGAAATCGGGTTTGACTACGCTCAGATCCAGCTTGCTGGTGGGGACGAATGCCGCCGCGTCGAGCAGGACATCCCAGCCGCGGTTGTGCGCCTGCTCGATCCACTCCAAGGGATGCTTGACCGAGGAAAAGTTGGATTGTGCGGGATACGCAAAAAGGTTATGTCCGCTCGCCGAAGGCTGGGACAATTCCCGGTCCAGTTGAGAAGCGTCCACGCGCATATCGGGCAGCGCGACGGGAATGTACGTCACCTGTGCGCCGCGTGCATGTGCAAATTCTCGAATCCCATTGACCGAATTGTGATTGTCGAACGTCAGCAGGTAACGCCCATTTGGGAAGGGGTAAGACTCGCCGACCAGTTTCAACGCGCCGCTGGCATTCTGCGTGAAAACGGCGAGATATTCGTCGGGGTCGGCATTGAAGAATTTCAACACATACTCACGCGCATGTTCCACAAGCTGCGTCGCCGCCTGTGACGTGGGGTTGCTCGAATGGGGGTTGCCGAACACATGCTCGGCGAGCAAACGATTGTGACGGCGCAGCTGCGAATCAGCATATAACCCTCCGCCCGTGTAATCGAGATAGATGTGCCCGCCCGCATCGAGCCGCGCATATTCGACCGCGCGCAAGTCGTCGATGATGTGTGTCGTGGGATAGGCGGGATAGGCTTTGAGAAACGCAACAAAATCGGGATCGGGATTGGGCATGTTCGCCTCCGTATCAATTTAACCACAGAATCTTCACTGCATGTCGTTGCAAGCGCCGCAAAGCGATTTCCGACAGTGCCAGGAGATTGCTTTGCTCCCGTCGCTCGCTCGCAATGACATTCAACGCTTATAATACCCTCATGCCTCGCATTTGCATCGTACCCTACGTGCAGGGACTCGGCGGCGTGACCTCTTTTCGGCTGAAGTTCGAAGACGGACTGCGCGCCCGCGGGATCGACGTGACCCACGACCTCAACCAGCCGGCGGATGTAGTGCTCGTTCTCGCGGGGACCCGGCATCTGCTCCCGTTATGGAAGGCTCGCCGCCGCGGACAGCGCATCGTGCAGCGGCTGGACGGCGTCAACTGGGTGCACCGCGTACGCTGGGCGGGAGTGCGCTACACCGTCCGCGCCGTGTACGGCAACGCCAACCTGTCCTTCATCCGCAACCGTCTGGCAGACCATGTTATCTACCAGAGCCAGTTCATCAAAGCCTGGTGGGATGACTGGTATCGTCCCGCGCGTGTGCCCGCCTCGGTCATTCTCAACGGCGTGGACTTGAACCAGTATTCGCCCAGCGGCTTGCATGAACGCCCCTCCGGTCACGTTCGCATCCTGCTGGTGGAGGGGAGTCTCTCCGGCGCCCTGGACTCAGGTTTGTACAGCGCGGTCAGGCTGGCAGAGAAACTATCGCAAAAGACGCGAGTCGAACTGTTCGTCGTCAGCCGCGTGGACAAGCGCGCACAGGGCAGGCTGAGGGATCGATATCCCTTCCGCATCCAATTCATGGAGTCAGTTCCGCGTGAGCAAATTCCGTGGTTGATGCGCTCCTCGCACCTGCTGTTTTCCGCCGAGGTGAATCCTCCCTGTCCGAATTCCGTCATCGAGGCGCTAGCGTGCGGGCTGCCCGTCGTCGGCTTCGACACCGGCTCGCTTTCCGAGATCGTACAGGGGGACGCCGGTCGTCTCGCGCCGTATGGGGCAGATCACTGGAAACTGGAGCCGCCGGACATTTCCGGCCTTGTCCGCGCCGCGGAGGAAGTATTGGACGACCAGCCGCGCTTCCGCAAAGCGGCACGCGAACAGGCGGAAAATACACTGGGATTAGACAGGATGGTGGATGAGTATTTGAAGGTGTTGTTGTGATCATGTCATGTTGAGTGTAGCGAGGTATCTCTACTGCGTGATGATGACCCTCACCTGTACTTGTGCCAGGTGAGGGTGTCGGTCGCTTGCGTTCCCTCAAGGTGATATAAAGAACAAAGGAAACCCCATGACAAACGATGAGATCATCGCATTCTTGAAAGTACACTTGCAATCCATTCAGGATAACGATATCCAAACCTACAGGGAGACCACCGCCGGGGATTTAACCCTCTATGAATGGTGGATCACCCCGCATCGCATCGACGGACTCCCCTTCCATGAGTTCATGATGACCTCTAATGCCGAGCGCGGAACAGTCTTCGGTTCGGAGGGAAAAGCCAAATCGCCGACGCGATTCGATCTCTCGAATATGCACATCCAGAATTACGGAGATACAATCATTGCCAGTTACACCCTGCTCATCAGCACGGCATCGTCCGAAGGCGTGAAGGTTGCTTCGCACAATGAGAGCCGCGTTATCGTCAAATGTAATGGTGCGTGGAAGGTTGTCCACGTGCATAAGTCGCCTGCCTATCAGGCTCCGCATATCCCATCATGAATCGTTTCCCCGGAAGACTCGCGGTACAACAGCGCGTCCTGCCCAGGTATCGCGCCCCGTTCTTTGACCTGCTCGCTTCCGCCTGTGACGGAGGGATGAGTCTGTTCACGGGACTGCCGCGCCCCACTGAAGGCATCATAACGACAGACAAGTTACAGGTTGCAAGTTACCGGGTAGGGAAAAATATACATTTGCTCGGCGGCAGTTTCTATTTGTGTTACCAACAGGGACTCATCGACTGGCTCGAAGAAACAAATCCCGATGCCCTCATCATGGAAGCCAACCCGCGTTACATCTCCTCGCCCTCCGCGATGGACTGGATGCACAAACGTGACCGACCGGTCATCGGCTGGGGGCTGGGCGCGCCGTCTGTAAGCCGGTTCCGTGAACGGGGGCGGATCAATTTCCTGCGTCAGTTCGACGCGCTGATTGCCTACAGCCAGCGCGGTGCGGACGAATATGCCGCCCTCGGTTTCCCGCTGGACTATCTTTTTGTGGCGCACAACTCTGTTTCTCCAGCGCCGACATGGTCCATGCCAGTCCGCCCGGGGGCATACACGGGGCGTCCCTGCGTTCTGTTCGTGGGACGTCTGCAAGCGCGCAAAAACGTGGATTTGTTGCTGGGAGCTTGCGCCGAAATGGAATCCCAGCCGCGCCTGGTCATCATCGGGGACGGACCAGAGCGCGAGGCGCTTGAGGCGCTTGCCGGTGAGCTTTATCCGAGCGCGGAATTCCTCGGAGCCAAACATGGGGCGGAGCTGACGCCCTATTTCACGGAAGCAGACCTCTTTGTCCTGCCGGGAACTGGAGGGCTTGCCGTCCACGAAGCGATGAGTTACGGACTGCCCGTCATTGTGGCGCAGGGGGACGGCACGCAGGATGACCTCGTGCGCGAGGGGAACGGTTGGCTAATTCCGCCGGATGATTTCGATGCGCTGGTTTCGACAATGAAAGACGCGCTGTCGGATGCAGCGCGCCTGCGAAGGATGGGGGAGGAGTCGTACCGGATCGTGAAGGAGGAGATCAATATCGAAAAGATGGTCGAGACGTTCGTAACCGCCGTGAACTCATTGACGGTCAAATGACTTGATCGCCTCCTCCATGTTATTGTAGACAAAAATGTTTTGCACAAACCCCGTAATATTCAGGATGTAATATGTCTGCGGGTTCGGGCAGACGATTTTGAAGTAGGAGGACTTATACGGTTTATCCCGGTGCTGGTGCATCATATCCAGGTCGCTTTGCGGGGTGAACGTTCGGAAAATGGTGTGGATGGCATGCAGCCCCGAGCTGGTGAGGATGTCCACGTTCGAAAGGTCAAGCAAAAGATATCTGGCGCCATCCTCATGGGCCTGCCGGGCGCGGTCGATGAATTGATCGTCTGTGTTCCGGTCGAGCGAACCGTTCAGGTGCAGGATGGTCGCGGAGACATCCCCCTGGATCTGTGAACTTGTGATCTCAAGAACGCTCATACAGGCTCCTTTGACTTGCCTTAACTATAAAAGGTTCAGAAGCAAAAAGCAATGCCTCGCCGGGCGAATTCTCATTCCTCCGGTGTTGCATTGACGGTCTGACGTTCCACATTCACCCACATTTGCTGACCGTTCGTCGAGACCTCGATCCAGCCATTCCGGTCGGTGCGCAACACGGCATAATCCTTGACTAGTTCCATCACATCCGCGTCAGGCATGCCGTTCTCATCGCCTGCCGCCACGCTCAAGACGACCAGTTCCGGGTTCAGGTTCGCGATCCACTCTGGCGGGTTTGACACAGAATACCCGGCATCCGCCAACGAAAGCACGCTCACCGGTCCGACGCTTGCGCCGCCCTGTAATTCATCGAGCGCTTCGAAACTCATACCGACCGGCAGCAGCACGCGGAAGTTTTGGTATTCGAGCAAAAGCACCGAGCCGCGCGGACCCACCGTCAACAGGGTCAGCGTTGCGCCCTCGCCCAGATTCAACACCTCTCCAGCCTTCGCATCAATCACTGGAATCCCCTGCAGTGTCAGATATTCGCTCAACACCTGGGACGAAAACGATGCCTGTTTGTTCCCGCTCCACAACACTGTGCCGGGCGGATAACGCTCGATTACGCGCGGCAGCGCGGCAACCTGCTCCTCATCCGTCCCGGCAATCACCAGCCAATCCAACTTGCGATTGAACGCCGAAAGCCGCCTGCCCAACTCATCGGAAAGGGTTGTGACGCTTTCGCCGCCGTTGATCAAAATGTTCTTGCCGGAGGGCGTTTTAATCAGCACCCCATCCGCAGAGCCGACATCCAGGAACGTGACATGCAAAAGCCCATCTGGGATGGACACCGCCGCGCGCCAGACCAGCAACAGTCCGATGGTCAGGATGACGATCACGCTTCCGACTCCGACCATGCCTGCCCGCTGCCCGAGGGAGCGGATCCACTCCCTGAAACCGGACCAGCCAAACGTCACGGCGAAGAGCGCCGCGTAGGCCCCGATCACAATCCAGACGGAGAGGTCGCCGAGAAACAAAGTTCCGTGCGGCACGCGGTCGAACCATTCCACCATACGGATGGTGTAGACAACGAACGGGTACGCAATCCACGCCACCGCCTGACCGAGCGGCAACCAGACAAGACTCAACAGCACTGCCAGCCCGCCGATGATCATCACCGCCGGCTGCGCCGGCAGGATGAACGGATTCGCGATAAACGAAACAAGAGAAATACGCTGGAAGTGATATGCCATGATGGGGATTGTAGTCAATTGCGCCGCCAGCGTGAGAAGCACGAACTCTGAAAACAATTGGGCAACTTTTTCTCCCGCGGAGGTTGGAATATATTTTGTAATGAGGCGATTCGCAGCCTCGGAGAACGGCGTGGAATAGAGGATGAGTCCGAGCGTGGCGAAGAATGAAAGTTGGAAGCCGACGTCCTGCACGTAGAGCGGATTCCACAAACACATCAGCATCGCAACCGCGAGCAGGGTATTGAGCGCAGTCTGTCTGCGGCCAACTTGTCTTGCAAAGAGGGCCAGACTGCCCATAATGGCGGCGCGCACCACGGCCGCCTCCGCGCCGACGATGAAGGTGTAAAGAATGATGCCGATGATGGCGAGGAGCGCGCCGCGCCGCTCGCCGAAGAGACGGCTGAAGATGGCAAAGAAGACACCGGCAACGATGGCAATATTGAATCCAGAAATGGCGATAATGTGCGCCGTGCCCGTGTTCTTGAAGGCTTGCTGCAACTCTTTGGTGAGACCTGTATCCACGCCGAGCAGGATGCCCGCCAGCAGGGATGATTCCGGGTCGGGAAACATGCGATAGATGTTCGCCAGCGATTTCTCCTTGACCTTATACAGCGCCGCAACAATCGGATTGCCGCCCCCACCGGGGAGCACGGTCACTTCCGCGCTGGACATGTACGAGTGGATGTGCTGCGCCGCAAGATAATCACGATAAGAGAAATCCTCGTTCTCGGGCGGAGTCTTCAACTTGCCGCGTAGACGAATCTTTTCCCCATACTCGAATGTCTGGTTGTTGGAGACTCGCACGAGGATCAAGCCATGAACAGACAGGTCACCGTCACCGGTGTCCACTTTTTCCACGTCCACGCGCAGGTTGGTGTACGTGTCGCGGTAATCGGGCGGCTCGACGATAACCCCGGTAATAAGCAGGTCGTAGTCGCGGTCGTTGTAAAAAGCAATGTGAAACGCATCGAACCTGGGAACAGAGAGTTGGTAACGCGCCGCTCCGAGGAAGAGGGCGAAAAGAAGGATGAAGGCGAAAGGGTGGAGTAGCAAGGAGAAAGTAGAACGCGGCAGGCGTGCGGAAAGTGGACGGGAAAGGATGGCGAAAACAATGGCAAGACCACCCAGCGCCACCCATATCCATACTGGGAGATTTGCCAACCTGCCCAGAGCGATTCCCCCAAGGAAGACAAACGAAAACCACATCAGCGGAGGCTGTGTGACCGATTGCTCTTTTATCCGATTGAGAAATGAGGGATTCGCCGCCTGCATATTGCCTTTCATCATAGCATAGAATTGGGTGTGTAGGATACAATTTTATCAATGCCGCAAGCCAAACTTATCCTCGTCACCGGCGCCACCGGCTATGTGGGCGGACGACTCGTACCGCGCCTGCTCGATGCCGGTTACCGCGTCCGCGTCCTTGCCCGTGACCCCGAACGGTTGCAGGGACGTCCCTGGTTGAACAAGGTGGAAGTGGTCGCTGGTGACGCTCTCATCGAAGGCACCCTCGCCGAAGCCATGAAAGATGTCTCCGTGGCGTACTACCTCATCCACGGCAAGCAGGGCGGCAGGGACAATGCCGACCGCGACCTGACCGTGGCGCGCAATTTTGCCCGTGCCGCGGAACAGGCAGGGATCGAACGTATCATCTATCTCGGCGAACTGGTCGATCCTACCTCCGACCTCTCCCCCTATCTCCGCTCCCGCCATGAGACCGGGTATATCCTGCGTTACGGCGGTGTGCCCGTCACCGAGTTTCGCGCGGGTATGATCGTTGGCTCAGGATCAGCCTTATTCGAGATGATCCGCTATCTCACGGAGCGTGAACCGGTCTTGAGCTGCCCGGCGTGGTTCTTCTCCGAAGCGCAACCCATCGCCATCCGCGATGTGCTTTCGTATCTCATCGCCGCGCTGGAGACCCCCGAAAGCAACGGACGCCTGATCGAGATCGGCGGGCCCACCCGCCTGACCTATGCCCAGATGCTGCTCGAATATGCAAAGGAACGCAACCTCAAACGTTACCTCATCCGCCTGCCGTTCAACGCGCCGCGCCTCTCCGCCTATTGGGTGCACATGGTCACACCCATCCATTGGCGTGTCGTACTGCCGTTGATCGAGGGTCTGCGAGCCAGCCTCATCGTCCGGGATGATGCGGCGAAGAAACTCTTCCCGCAAATCAAGCCCATCGATTTCCGCACCGCCGTCCATCTGGCGCTGGGACGCATCCAGCGCGACAACGTCGAGACCAGTTGGAGCGACGCGCTGGTTACCTCCGCAGGCGATATCAAGCCGTATAAATTCACCGTTGCCGATGGCATGTACGTGGAGACTCGCCAGGTTCTTCTGGATGTGCCGCCAGAGACGGTCTTTCGCGCCTACACCGGCATCGGCGGCGCGCGCGGCTGGCTGTACATGGACTGGTTGTGGGCGATGCGCGGCTGGATGGACAAAGCCGTCGGCGGCGTGGGCTTGCGGCGCGGTCGCCGTCATCCCGATGACATTCGCCCCGGCGAGTCACTCGACTTTTGGCGCGTTGAGGAGGTCGAAAAGAATCGCCTGCTGCGACTGCGCGCCGAAATGAAATTACCCGGCAAAGCCTGGCTTGAATTCAAATCGGAACCCCGCGACGGCAAAACACTCTTCACTGTCACCGCCTACTTTGCCTCGCGCGGTCTCTTCGGTTTCCTTTACTGGTATGCAATGTGGATTCCCCATCGCTTCATCTTCGATGGACTAACACGCAGGCTTGCTTCGCGTGCAAAAGTATTGGCTCATTAGCCTGCTTTCCACTTTCTTGTGGAAAGTAGAAAGCGGAAAGTAGACTCTTTGGACTCTCCCCTCATCCTCGTCACCGGCGCCACCGGATACATTGCCAGCCGATTGATCCCGCGCCTGTTGGACTCGGGCTACCGCGTCCGCGCCCTCGCCCGCGACCCGCGTCGACTCCACGGGCGGGCCTGGTCCCGTCATGTCGAAGTTGTCCAGGCGGACGTGACCGAACCGTCAACGCTGGATGCCGCCATGGACGGAGTTCACACCGCCTATTATCTCATCCACAACATGTCCCACGGACGTGGCTACACCTCCCTCGAACTCGATAGTGCACGTGCCTTTGCTTCCGCCGCGGAGAAAGCGGGCGTGGAACACATCATCTACCTCGGCGGACTGGCGGACCCGGAACAGCACATCGCCCCGCATATGCGCTCGCGCATCGAAACGGGGAAGGTTTTACGAGAAGGAAAAGTCCCGGTCACAGAATTTCGCGCAGGGGTCATCACCGGTTCGGGCAGCATCTCCTTTGAAATGATCCGCTTCATGACAGAGTTATTCCCCATCGTGCCCGGTCCGCTGTGGATGAGGAACAAAACACAACCCATTGCCATCCAAAACGTGATTGACTACCTCCTGGCGGCGCTCACCAACCTGAACGGACATGGCGGTGTCTTCGAGATCGGAGGTCCCGAAATTACCACCTACGGTGACCTGATGGTCCGCTATGCCCGCGCCCGCGGACTCAAACGCCGCATGTTGTTGCTTCCCGCCATCCCGCTCTGGTTTATGGCATTTGGCGTAGGGTTGATGACTCCTGTCCCCTATCCCATCGCCTATGCGCTGATCGGCGGCTTATCAGCGGATAGTGTTGTCAAACATCCCGAAGCGCTGAAAGTCTTTCCCGAAGTCAAACTGATTGATTACGACTCCGCTACCCAAAAAGCGCTCAAATTTACCCATCCCGACCACATCGAACGCGTCTGGGATGATGGACAGGCGGGCTTCAAGTTTCTCAAGCATGAGGGGTGTTTTATTTTGCATCACTTGATCTCTCGCTCGCATTTCCCATTTCCTGTCGCCCCCCCCTTTGGGAATGATGGTGGCGGGGTGATAGAGAACGTCCATCCTTTCGGCAACGAGTGGCTCGAATGGCACACAGAACAAAATGGAATTTTGTCCTGCACCCTCTACTTCTGTCCACGAGGACTCTCTGGATTCCTCTACTGGTTTCTGCTCTACCCATTTCACCGGTTGAGATTTCGTTCACTATTTCGGAAGGTCACCAGGCAAAGCACTTAATCATGAAACGTATAGTCATCTCTCTACTTTCCATTTTTCTCCTCACCCTCATTCTTCTCGCCCTCGCGACCTACCTCCCCATCCCCCTTGACCCCTACCTCGATTTCCAGGTTCTCCACCGCGCGGATGTCGGCATTTTGCACGGCATTCCGCTCTACGATCAGGCAGCACAGGCGCAACGCGTAGCCGATGATCTCGGTGTTTCGGTAGATAAAGTCTTCATCCTGCCGTTCCCCTATCCACCCTGGTACGCGGTCTTCACCCTGCCCCTGGCGTTGCTCCCCATCGAGGTCGCTGTGCGGATGTGGTTCCTGCTCAATATTGCCATGCTGCTGGTGTCTGTTTGGCTGCTGACCGATGGTTGGAAACCGCGCGAACGATTGTATTCATTCATCGCGGCGTTCTTATTCCTTCCCGTTTTTGGCGCGTTGATCGTGGGACAGTATGTCTTTCCATCCATCCTCGGTATGGCGTTGATCGTCCATGCCTTGAAACGTCAGCGGGCGGGATGGCTTGCGTTGGGTATGGCGCTGATCACGTTCAAGCCGCATGTCGGGATCTTCCTCCTGCTGGCGGTGCTCGTTCATTTGCTGATGCGCCGCGACGATTTTGGTCGCCGTGCGTTTTGGTGGACAGTCCTCGCCGGCATTTCTCTCTTTCTTCTTGGATTCATTGCAGATCGGGCATGGATCATCACCTATCCTCAATCACTGCTTAATTTCAAGAATGTCTCCGAATGTGAGATCTGTGTCAGCCTGCCGTTGACGGTCGGCCGCCTCTTCGGATTGGGATTCGACCAGTCCGCGCCAGTGGCGGGGATTATGCTTCTCGTATGGATCGCTCTATTTATCGGGAGCAAACATCGGCTGGCTGATGAAGCGTTTGTCGCTTTCTTCGTATGTGTCCCGTTGTTGGTCAATCCGTATTTGTTGAACTATGATTTTTCGTTCGCGCTTGTTCCGTTGTTCTATCTGGCGGGCAGCGCCAACACTACAATGGACTGGCTGGCAATCGCGCTTGTCTTCCTCTTGCCGTGGGCGGGACTCATCCTGTTCGAACGCGCGGGAAATGTTGTTTTGCTGGTCTGTGCGCTTGCCGTGATTTTTACCATCTTGACTCGGCTGTATAAAAAGCATACAATGCCTGCATAATTTCATACGACCAGTCAGCGGCGAAGCCGGTGAAAGTCCGGCACTGTCGCGCAACTGTGAATGCCAGCATTGCTGAAAATTGATTACTGGCACAAGTCAGGTCGCCCGCTCTGGTCGGTTCTACCACACTCTCGCGGAAAGGAGGTGGAGGACGGCTTGCTCGGATTGCCTCTCCAACCTCCCCAGCATCATCGGCTGGGGATTTTGATTCTCACCCCTGCGTAGCGGATGTTCTCTAACGTCCGCACTGGCGCTAGAGAACGCCTTCTACGCAAAATACTTCTATGCAAAACACCTAGGAGAAACCATGTTACGCAAGACCTTGATTTTGATAGTGCTTATCGCCTTGCTTGCCGCCTGTGCGCCTCAGACTACGCCGGAAGTTGATTTTGCTCCAACAGAAATTCCCGCCACCGAAGCCCCCGTTGCCGTCGCGCCCGAACACAACCTCACCGACGGCTGCGTCGCGGAAGGTGAGTATGATGCTTCGATTGACTACTTCCCCGAAAAAGCCACGCTCGCCCAAACCGAAAACTTCAGCATTGAGTACTTCAACAACTACAAAGTAGTGACCATTGCCACGCCCTACCCCGGCGCGGCCGAATCGGTGGAATACGTCCTCGTCCAGTGCGGCACGCCCGCGCCCGATGGCTTCCTCGACGAGCAAATCATCGAGGTCCCCGTGCAGACCATCGTCACCATGTCCACCTCCTATCTGCCCTTCCTCGATGAACTCGGTCTGCTCGACCGCCTCGTCGGTCTGGACGACGCGACTTACGTCAGCAACACGACTGTGCTGAAGATGGCGGAAGAAGGCAAACTGACCATGCTCGGCTACGGTTCCGGCGTCAACGTGGAAAAAGCGCTCGAACTCGCCCCCGACCTCATCATGACCTACGGCTCCGGCGCGCCGGACTACGACGCCCACCCCGTCCTGATCGAAGCGGGGCTGAAGGTGGCGCTGAACGCCGAATGGATGGACACCTCCCCGCTGGGACGCGCCGAATGGGGCAAGTTCATCGCCGCCTTCTTCAACAAGGAAGCGGACGCCGAAGCCCTGTTCGCTGAAAAGGCGCGAAAATACGAAGAACTCAAAGCCCTTGCCGCCGGTGTGACCGAGAAACCCACCGTCTTCACCGGCTCCGCCTATCAGGGAACGTGGAACGTGCCGGGCGGGAATAGTTTTGCCGCCGCTTTCCTCAAGGACGCCGGCGCGGACTACCTCTGGGCAGACGATACCTCCACCGGCAGTCTGCCCCTCGCCTTCGAAGCCGTCTTTGAAAAAGCCAAAGACGCGGACTACTGGGTGAACGTCGGCTTCTTCTTCACCCTCGCAGACGTGCTTACCGCCGACGCGCGCTACGCTGACTTCGCCGCTTACAAGAACGGCAACGTCTGGAACAACGACGCCAAGACCTCCCCCGCAGGCGGCAACGACTATTACGAAAGCGCCGTCGCCCATCCCGAAATCGTCCTTGCCGACCTCATCAAAATCTTCCACCCCGACCTGCTCCCCGACCATGAGTTGGTGTACTATCGGCAGTTGAAATAAAATTTTCCTCGCCCCTTCACCCCTCTACCAACGGGAGAGGGGACAGGGGTGAGGGTGAATTACCACTTACCAATCACCCATGTCCTCCCCCTTCCCCAAACTCGGTCTCCGCGCCTGGATTGTCGTCCTCCTGCTGGTCATCCTCGCGGCGGCGTTCATCCTCAGCCTGACGCTGGGGTCGGTTCGCATCCCGCCCGAACAGGTTTGGCGGATTTTGACTGGCGGCGAACCCGACAAAGCCTCCTGGGCGGACGTCATCTTCAAGTTCCGCCTGCCCAAAGCCATCACTGCTCTGCTGGTTGGCGCGGCGCTTTCGGCGGCGGGCTTGCAAATGCAGACCCTCTTCCGCAACCCGTTGGCAGACCCGTTCATTCTGGGCGTTAGTTCAGGTGCGAGTTTGGGCGTGGCGCTGGTGATTCTTGGCACGGGCGCGGGCAGCGCCTCCGCCTTCATCGCGGGCTTGAACACCTTCGGCGACCTCAGCCTGGCGCTCGCCGCCAGTTTGGGCGCGGGGACCGTCCTCGGCGCGGTTCTGCTCGTTTCCCGCCGCGTGCAAAACACCGTCACCCTGCTCATCCTCGGCTTGATGTTCGGCTACCTCACCAACGCCGTCGTCAGCCTGCTCATTTACTTCAGCCAGCCGGAGCGCGTGCAGGTCTTCAGCCTGTGGGCTTCGGGCAGTTTCGGCGGCGTGACTTGGAACCAGATGCGCGTCTTCGCTCCCGTCGCCGTTGCGGGCTTGTTCATCGGCTTCGTGATGATTAAACCCCTCAACGCCCTTCTGCTCGGCGACGACTACGCCCGCTCGCTCGGACTCAACGTCCGCCGCGCCCGCTTCTGGATTATCCTGAGCGCTTCCATCTTGGCGGGAGTCTCCACTGCCTTTTGCGGACCCATCTGGTTTATCGGCGTCGCCGTGCCGCACGTGGCGCGCACCCTGCTCAACACCGCCGACCACCGCGCCCTGCTTCCCGCCTCCATGCTGATGGGCGCTTCCTTCGCCCTCGTTGCCGATGTCATCGCCCAGTCGCCGGGCAGCCAATACGTCCTGCCGCTCAACGTCGTCATGTCCCTCTTTGGCGTGCCTGTCATCCTCTGGGTCATCCTGCGCCAGCGCCAATTGCGTTTCTCGTGACAATTACCAGTTACCAATTACCAACATGCTCACCACCTCCTCCCTCACCATCGGCTACCGCCGCAGACCCATCGCATCGGACCTCGACCTCGAACTGCGTCCCGCCGAAATGGTCTGTCTCATCGGACCGAACGGCGCGGGCAAATCCACCCTCCTGCGCACGCTGGCGGGAATGCAGGAGCCGCTCTCAGGCAAGGTGAGACTGGGCGGCGCCGACTTGTTCTCCATCCCCGCCCTCGAACTGGCGAAACAACTCGCCGTCGTCCTCACGGGACGCGTCGAAGCGGGCAACCTCTCCGCCTATGCCCTTGTGGCGCTGGGGCGTCATCCCTACACCGACTGGCTTGGACGTCTCACCCCCCGCGACGAAGAAGCCGTCCGCCGCGCCATGCAACTGACAGACTGCGAAGCCCTCGCTGCCCGTCCCATCCACGAACTCAGCGACGGCGAACGCCAAAAAGTGATGATTGCCCGCGCCCTCGCCCAAATCCTCCCCTCTCCCTCTTTGGGAGAGGGGTCGGGGGTGAGGGACACCGTCCTCCTCCTCGACGAACCCACCGCCTTCCTTGACCTGCCCCGCCGCGTGGAACTCCTCCAGCTCCTCAAACGCCTCTCGCGGGAGACCAACTGCGCCGTCCTGCTCTCCACTCACGACCTCGACCTCGCCCTGCGCATCGCCGACAAACTCTGGCTGCTCTCCTCGAGCGGCGAACTGCACATCGGCTTGCCCGAAGAACTCGCTCTCAACGGCGCGCTTGCCCGCGTCTTCCAAAGTGAAGGCGTGGAATTCGACCACGCCCGCGGCGCCTTCAAAGTCCACCAGCCCGTTTGCGGACCCATCAGCCTGCACGGTGAAAAGGACGGCGTCGCCACCGCCTGGACCTGGCGCGCCCTCGAACGCATCGGCTACGAAGTCCACAACAACGGCGTCCGTCACCCCGTCCACGTGGATGTCCTGGACGCGCATCACTGGCGTCTCACCACACCCGAAGGACAAAGCGACCACCCCACCATCGCCTCCCTCCTCGCCGCCCTGCGGCAATAATTCCTGTCTGCGTACTTGGCGCTGCCGAGGGCGTTTACCCCCAACAGGCGCGTAAGCGAACGTGGAAGATGACCATGATGGGGAAATCGTTTTTCGTTCCTTTCAATTGCTCAAAACGACATATAAAAAGACTTCCAAAGCAAAACCTTGGAAGTCTTCAATAGCCAATTATGATTTACCAACACCTAACTCCATCGCCACTTCGTGCCGTCCTTGCTGTCTTCGATGGTCACGCCCATCTCTTTGAGTTGGTCACGGATTTCATCTGAACGCGCCCATTGTTTTTGTTTGCGGGCTTCGTTGCGTTCTGTAATGAGCGCATTAACCTTTGCTTCGTCTTCGCTGGAACCTTGTTTTTCCTTTAACTGCAAACCGAGGACACCGGTCAATTCGCGGAGCGTGGATTGGGCGGGCTGGAGTTGTGCATCCGTTGCGCCATTGTCGCGGGCGGTGTTGATGGCTTTGACAAGTTCATAGAGGGCGGCAAGGGCAAGCGGAGTGTTGAAATCGTCATCCATGGCTTCGATGAAGGCTTGCTTGGTGGATTCTGCCTGGGATGCGAGGGCGGAGGCGACTTCAGCGGAGAGTCCACCTGAGGAGGCGGAAGCAGGCCGCAGGGCGGTCTTGAGACGCTCCAGGGATTTTTCCGCGGCGTCCTGGGTTTCGTCGCTGAAAATGAGAGGTGCGCGATACGATCCCATCAGCACGAGCATCCGCATGACATCGGCGCCGCGCTTCTTGAGAAAGTCCTTGATGCTGACGATGTTGCCTAGCGACTTGGACATCTTTTCGCCGCCGAGTTGGAGCATGCCGTTGTGAATCCAGTAACGGGCAAAGGGCTTGCCAGTGTACGACTCGCTCTGTGCGATCTCGTTTTCGTGATGCGGGAAGATGAGGTCGTTGCCGCCGCCGTGAATGTCAATCTGTTCGCCGAGTTCGGCAAGATTCATGGCGGAGCATTCGATGTGCCAGCCGGGGCGACCCTTGCCCCAGGGGCTGTCCCAGGAGATTTCGCCGGGTTTGGCGGCTTTCCAGAGGGCAAAGTCCATCGGGTGATTCTTGGCCTCGCCGACTTCGATGCGTGCGCCCGCCTGCATGTCCTCGATCTTGCGGCCGGAGAGTTTGCCGTACTCCTTGTCATTGGGGACGCTGAAATAGACGTCGCCATTCGGCGCGGCGTAGGCAGCTTCCTTGCGGATAAGTCCCTGAATGAACTCGATGATGAGCGGCATGGTCTTGCTGACCTGTGGAGTCGCTGTGGGCGGCAGGATATTCAGACTCGCGAGTTCGTTGGCATAAGCCTCAATGTAGCGCTGTGACAGTTTGAGCGGGTCCTCGCCGAGCGCGTTGGCGCGGTTGATGATTTTGTCGTCCACGTCGGTGTAGTTCATGACGTGCTTGACGGTGTATCCGCGGTATTCGAGGTAGCGGCGGATGATGTCGAACACGAGCGCGGACATGGCGTGACCGACGTGTGCGTCGTTATAGACCGTCACGCCGCAGACGTACATTTTGACGTGCCCCGGCTCGAGGGTCTGGAATTCTTCTTTTTTGCGGGTGAGGGTGTTGTAAATTTTGATCATGATTACCTCATGTCATTGCGAAGGAGCAGAACGGCTGAAGTGGTGATCTCCCGGCTCGTTCGGACAATACTTGCCTGAAAACAGGGGACTGCTTCGTGATGTTGAAACACCACTCGCAATGACATTCCAATTATTTCTTCTTTTTCCCGTTTTCATCCTCCACACGGGCGAAGATCATGCGACCGGCGGCGGTCTGCAGGACCTTGGTGACGACCACTTCCTTGTATTCGCCGATATAATCGTGTCCGTTCTCGACTACGACCATGGTGCCGTCGTCCATGTACCCCACACCCTGACCATGTTCCTTGCCTTCCTGGAAGATGTTGATGGTCATACGCTCGGCAGGCAGCACCACGGATTTGACTGCGTTGGCAAGTTCGTTGATGTTGAGGATGGTCACGCCTTGCAGTTCGGCGACGCGGTTGAGGTTATAGTCATTGGTCAGGATCGGACATTTCAACTGGCGCGCCAGCACGACGAGTTTATCGTCCACCTCGCGCACGCCCTCGGCGTTGATGTCGCTGATGCGCACCAGTACGTTCGGCAGTTTTTGCAGTTCGGCAAGCACTTCCATGCCGCGGCGTCCGCGCTGGCGGCGCAGACCGTCAGGGGAGTCGGCGATATATTGGAGCTCGTTCAGCACGAAACGTGGGATGAGAAGCGTTCCGGGGAGGAATCCCGTTTTGGCGATGTCGGCAACACGTCCGTCGATGATGACACTCGTATCCAGTAAGATGGTGCGGTTGAGGTTCGTCCACGAGGAGGAGGATCCACTTTCCCCGCCGCGCCCGCTCAGGGAGCTCATCAGCCCCATCAGGTCGCCCTGTCGCATCACGAACAGGGACACCCCCAGATAGGCGAAGATCACCACGCCGATGAATGGCAGGATCTGGCCAAACGGAGCGGGGAGCTGCGAGAAGGGAAAGGCAAGCAATGCCGCAGTCAGCAGACCGACGATCAAGCCAGTAAGCCCGGCGAACAATGTTTCTGCGGAGAGACGCCCAAGTTTGTTACGGATGGCGCGCGCGGGACGGGTGGTTAGATACGGTGTGAGGACAAGCCCTGCCAGCGCGCCGACGAGACCAAATACCATTTCATACAGCAAAATCTGTTCGGGAATGAACGGCTCGATCCTGGAAGCAAATCCCCCGAATATCCACCCCAGAATTCCCATGATGATCATGCCAATAATGCGAAAAATAAATTCAGTACTCATCAATAACTCCTTTGTAACGTGCAGAATAATGAGAAATAATATCATCATCATAGCATGGCTGGGATGCGTAGTCAATTCAAGAATCCGACCCTCTAATAAAATTGTTATAATGAACCATATCCTTGAATACTGCCCCGGATGATATGAACCTTAGAGATACCTTGAACCGCCCCCTGCGCGACCTGCGAATCTCGGTCACCGACCGATGCAATTTTCGATGCACCTATTGCATGCCAAAGGAAATCTTTGGTTCGGACTACCAGTTCCTGCGCCGCGATCAGATCCTGACGTTCGAGGAGATAACGCGGCTGGCGCGTATTTTCGTCGCACACGGAATCCGCAAGATTCGCCTGACTGGCGGCGAGCCGCTCGTTCGCCACGACCTGCCGGTCCTCGTCTCCATGCTTTCGGCGATCTCCCCGGACCTCGACCTGACCCTGACCACCAACGGCTCGATCCTGGCGAAACAGGCGCGGGCGTTGAAAGAGGCGGGGCTGAAGCGCGTCAGCGTGAGTCTCGATTCCCTCGACGACGAAATTTTCAAGGCGATGAACGATGTGGATTTCCCGGTTTGGAAGGTGATCGAAGGCATGGATGCCGCCGCCGCCGCCGGGCTGGGGCCGATCAAGGTGAACATGGTCGTCAAACGCGGATTGAACGAGTCGAGCATTCTACCGATGGCGCGCTTCTTCCGCGAGAAGGGTTACATCCTGCGCTTCATCGAGTATATGGATGTCGGTCACACCAACGGTTGGCGGATGGACGATGTTGTTTCGGCGAAAGAGATCATCAAGATGATCGACGCCGAGTTGCCGCTCGAACCGGCTGATCCCAATTACCGCGGTGAGGTGGCCGAGCGCTGGAGATACAAGGATGGGAGCGGCGAGATTGGCGTGATTGCCTCCGTCACCCAGGCATTCTGCCGTGACTGTAACCGGGCGCGGCTTTCTGCCGAGGGGGCACTCTATACCTGCCTGTTCTCGGTCAAAGGGCACGACCTGCGCGGACTCCTGCGCGGCGGCGCAACCGACGAGGACATATCGCAGGCAATCGCCCGCCTATGGGGCAGGCGGAGCGACCGCTATTCCGAATTGCGCTCCGAAAAGACGGTTGCCCTGCCCAAAGTGGAGATGTCGCATATCGGAGGATGAAGATCCACGCTCGCATCCCTCCTATCCAAACCCAATATTAATCCGATCATGCCCACAGATCAGTGACAGCATGATTTCATTGCAACCATTCACCCCGGAGGTCTATGCTTTCATCCAACGGTATTAAAGCCATTTTCTTCGATCTCGACGGCACGCTTCGTCATAGTGTTCCATCGGGCGGCGAAGTGTTCAACGATTATGTTGCCAGACTCGGTTTGCGCGTGAACCCCGAAGATCGTATCCGCGCCATTCGTTGGGAACATCTATACTGGGCGAGTTCCGCCGACTTGCGCGACGATCTGCTTGCTCATTCCGGCGATACCGAGAATTTCTGGGTGGAATACAGCCGCCGTCGACTCATTGCGCTGGGCGCCTCCCCCGCTTGGGCGGTCGAACTTTCGCCGAAAGTCTCGGCGCACATGGGCGAGTTCTACAAACCTGACAGCATCGTCCCGGACGATGTGCGCCGGGCGCTCACCGAACTCAAGCAGGCGGGATATTTCATGGCGGTCCTCTCGAACCGCGACAAGCCTTTTCAGGAAACGCTCGAAAGCCACGGCATCAGCGAGTTCTTTTCGTTTTCGCTCGCCGGGGGCGAAGTGGACTCTTTCAAACCCGATCCCGGACTGTTCGAACACGCGTTGAAACGCGCCGGACTCTCCGCACAGGAAGCCGTATATGTGGGTGATAACTATTTCGCAGATGTGGTTGGCTCGCGTCGCGCCGGACTTCGACCTGTGCTCTACGACCCGGACATCATCTTCCCCGAAGCGGACTGCGCCACAATCCGTTCCTTTGATGAGTTGAAATCCGTTCTCAAAAGCATATAATGATAAGAGATGGTCGCTTTTAAGCGACTGTCGATCATTTACGAAAGGACTGTTTTATGGCATGGGAACGTAAAATGATGCGGACCGTGCGCGTCCGTAACGAACGCAGGTCGGGCGTACTGGCGCGCCTGCTTACTGCCGTTGCCAACCTGGACGCCAGCGTCGGAAGCATGGATATGATTACCGAGACCGCGCAAAGCGTAGTGCGCGATATCACCGTCTATGCCGACGACGCCGAGCATATGGACAAGGTCATCGAGGCCATGCGCGCGAACGAAGGCACGCGCGTGCTAGAAATCCGCGACGAGGTATTGGCGCTCCACCAAAAAGGCAAGATTGCCATCCGCTCACGGTTTCCCATCGATTCCATCGCCACCTTGCGGCGTGTGTACACTCCCGGCGTGGCGGAAGTCTGCTTGAAGATAGCCGACGATCCCGCTCTGGCGCGGTTATACACGAGCGTCAGTCACATGGTCGCCATCGTCACAGATGGAACAGCAGTGTTGGGGTTGGGCGATATCGGCCCGCTGGCGAGTATGCCCGTGATGGAAGGCAAAGCCATGTTGATGGAAACACTGGTCGGGCTGTCCGGCGTACCGGTGCTGTTGAACACCAAGGATCCCGATGAGATCGTACAGGCGGTGACAACCATTGCCCCGACGTTTGCCGCCATTCAACTCGAAGATATTTCCGCACCACGCTGTTTCGAAATCGAGGAACGGTTGCAGGCGAGACTCGACATCCCGGTCATGCACGATGACCAGCACGGCACGGCGGTGGTCAGCACCGCCGCGTTGACCGTCGCGGCAAACCGCGCCCATGTGGATATTGGCAAGGTCACGGTCGGGCAGATCGGTTTGGGCGCCGCGGGGAACGCGATTGGGAAGATGATCATGCGTCTCACCGGCAACCAGGTTCTGGGCACGGACCTGAACGAAGATGCGATGGCACGCTTCGAACGTGAGGGCGGCAGGCGATCCACCCTCAAGGAGATTATGTCCGAATGCGAGGTCGTCATTGCAACGACCGGCGCCCCGCGCCTCATCAAGCCCGAGATGATCCGCAAGGGGCAGATCATCTTTGCGCTCTCGAATCCCAATGCCGAGATCGACCCGGACCTGGCGCTGGCGAGCGGCGCGGCATTCGCTGCGGATGGAAAGTCCGTGAATAATGTGCTGGGATTCCCCGGCATCTTTCGCGGCGCCGTGGATTCGAACGCGCCGCGCATCACGCACGAGATGCTGATTGCCGCCATGGAAGTGCTTGTGCGCATGACCCCTGCGGGCGAGTTGATGCCCAACCCGCTCGATAAAAAAGTCCATCACGAAGTGGCGCGCGCCGTGGCGGAGACTGCCATCAAACAAGGCATCGCCCGCGCCGAATACGTTCCATATACCGAAGGTTAAATGGCAGGGACGACCATCAGGGTCGTCCCTGTTTCTTTGCATCATCAACCGCAAATTTTGGATTCTATTCGCGGCGAAGGTTTCACACTCTTTCTACCATCAGTTCCTTCAGCGTTTCGCCCAGTCGTGCGATTCCCTCGCGGATCGTATCCGGCGAGGAATAGGAGAAGTTAAGCCGCATGGTGTTCTTCCCGCCGCCGGTGGCATGGAACGCCTCGCCTGGCACGAACGCCACCTTCTTTTCGACCGCGCGCTTGAGCACTTCCGCCGCATCCATCTCATTCGGCATGATGCCCCACAGGAACATGCCGCCCTTTGGATGACTCCACCGCATCCCGGCGGGGAACACCTCCTCCATCATTTCGATCATCACATCGCGGCGTTCCTTGTAGGTGGCGCGAATCGTTTTGACGTGCTCGTCAAGGAAGCCGCCTTTCGCCACTTCGTAGGCGACATACTGGTTGAATGAGGCGGTATGCAGATCCGCGGCTTGTTTGGTCATGACGAGTTTGCGGATTACTTCAGGAGGCGCGATCACCCACGCCAGCCGCAAACCTGGCGCGAGCAATTTCGAGAAGGTGCTCAGATAGATCACATTGCCGGAGTAGTGCCCGCCATTGGGTCCGCGATACTCGCTATCCAGCGAAACAACCGAGGGGATGTGTTCGCCCTCGTAGCGCAACTGCCCGTACGGGTCGTCCTCCACGATCGGCACTCCGTATTTGTCCGCCAATTCGACCAGTTTCTTGCGCCGCTCGAGACTGAGGGTCGAGCCGCTTGGGTTCTGGAAGTTCGGCAGCACATAGATGAACTTCGGTCCAATGCGAAGTGCCGCCTCCAACTCATCCACCACCATCCCATCTTCATCTGCGCGCACCGGGATATACTGCGCGCCGTAGGAATTCCACGCCTGCAAGGCGCCCAGGTAGGTGGGCGACTCGACCACAATATAATCGCCGCGGTTCAGGAACAGCCGTCCGATGAAATCCAGCGCCTGCTGTGAGCCGGACGTGATCAGAATGTTATCCGCAGTCACCTCCACGCTGTAACGGGCAGTATGCCGTGCAATCATCTCGCGCAGGGGGCGATAGCCTTCGGTCGTGCTGTATTGCAGGGATTGAGGTCCGAAATTTTCCAGCACATAATTGCAGGCTTCCTGGAACTGCTTGAGCGGAAAGACCTCCGGGGCGGGCAGCCCGCCTCCAAACGAGATAATATCCGGCTGCTCGGTCAATTTGAGCAATTCCCGGATGACCGAACTCTTCATGTTCTGCATGCGATGGGCGTAGCGATATTCCCAGGGTGTTTGCATTCTCTAACTCCTTTGGATGGGATAAAAAAAGCCCGGCAGGTACATGGGTACCCGTCAGGCTCGCTGACTCCTTGACATGAGCATGTCACGAAGGATGATTGCCAGAACTTGTATCATGGCACCTTTATCTTACACAATTTTCCGTTCTTGCGCAAATGACAAATGAACTGTTTTTCCATGACGTGGGGAACTGTAAGGTTTTCCCGGGCGGTCTCATGTCCAGGGCGGATTCATCGTTCCAGCCGCGCCGGGATTCTGAGTACAATTGCCCCATGACCTACGCTTCACGCCACAGCACGGGGCTGCTTCCGTTCCAACAGGGCGGACTCGACTCCCTGTGCGGACTCTACAGCATCATCAACGCCGAACGGATCATCAACCGCTCCTCAGACGACGAAACCCAGCAGTTATTCGACGATCTGGTCCATTTCCTCTCCCGGCGCAGACTGTTGAGCAAGGTGCTGATCGGCGGCATCATCCACACCCAAATGCTCATGATCCTCGACAAGGTGGTCGGTAAACAGCGCATTTCGAGTGTGGAAATCCCTTGGCGAGGCGTTCCGAACCCCGATCTGACCACGTTCTGGAACTCGATGCAGGCTTTTCTGGACGGGACGCCCGGTCGTGCCATCATCCTGGGATTGCAGGGCTTCCATGATCATTGGACGGTGATCGAGGCCGTGACAGACAAGACCATCATCCTGTACGATTCCGCCCTGATCAAACGGCTGGCGCGCTCACGCTGTACCACCACACACACCACAAACACCCGCAAACACCAGTTGCTCCCCGCGCAAACCTATTTCCTTTCCAATGAACCGAAAGGTGCGGAAAATGAATGACCCTGCTCCTGTCAAAGAAACGACCCTCAACCGTCTGGCAAAAGAGGAATACTGCTACCTGACCACCACCGGACGCGTCAGCGGGAAGCCGCACGAGATCGAAATCTGGTTTGGACTCGATAATCACACCATCTATTTGCTTTCCGAGGGCAGAGAAAAATCGGATTGGGTCAAAAACCTGGTGAAAACTCCAAAGGTCAAAGTCCGCATTGCAAAGAAGAATTTCAATGGAACGGCGCGATTTGTGACCGACGAACAGGAGGAAATGAAGGCGCGCAGGATGTTGGCAACTAAATATGAACAGTGGCGTGTGGGACGTTCCTTCAGCCACTGGGCGCGGACCGCGCTGGTCGTGGGTATTGACTTGGAATCCCTGGCAAACAAAAAAGGCTGACGCTCGTCAGTCTTTTTGATTCAGAATTTGTGCCAATGTCTGTCTGAAAATTTCATAAGACTACGCCCTGACAATCGTGTAGCTGTCATTGACCTCATAGGTCGGCAAATGGATGGACTTTTTCGAATAATGTTTCTTTCACACGTGTAAAATCAAAGGATCAGGCAGGTTTCCATGAAAAACTTCGACCCGACATACAACTCCATTCCCAAGACCGAAATTCATATCCATCTCGAAGGCTCGATTCGCACACAGACGATCATCGATATTGCCAAAGAATACGACTTGAAATTGCCCGCTTATGAAGTCAGCGAATTGGACAGGCACGTCAAAGTCCATGACCAGATGCGGGATCTGGAAACCGTGCTTGAGGCATTTGGTATTTTCCAGGATAGTATCACCTCCCCGGAAATCGTCGAACGGATCGCATGGGAGTTGTTCGAAGACGCGGCAAAACAAAACATCAGACTTTTCGAGGTCCGTTTTTCGCCCGATTGGGCTTTCCACGGACACAACCTGGATTGGGATGCCTGCCTCGATGGTCTGTTGCGCGCCCAGGTTCGGGCCGAGCAGGAATTCGACATGGCGATTGGCTATATCGCCATCACCTCACGCGGTATGGGTGCGGACTCATGCGTCAAGACTGTGGATTGGGCGATCCGTCATCGTGAACATATCCTTGGGGTTGATCTGGCGGATGGTGAACTCCTTCACCCAATGAGTGATTTTGTGAAACCGATGCGCAAAGCAAAAGAGGCGGGACTGAAAGTGACAGTCCATTCCGGGGAGGATACGCCCGCTTCAGCAGTGATCGATACGATCAACACCTTCCGACCGGACCGTATCGGGCATGGCATTCATTCCATTGAAGATATGCGAGCGGTGGGACTTATCAAGGAACGCAATATCACGCTGGAAGTGAACCCGTGGAGTAATTACCTGACCAACTCCGTGCGAACCATCGAGGAGCATCCGCTCAAGAGATTATTTGACCTGGGCGTAAAAGTGACAATCAACTCTGATGACCCCGAAGTGCTGGAAACCAACCTCAACAATGAATATCGCATTGCACACGAAGTGCTTGGCATGAGCATGGAAAATATCGCCATGTGCAATCGTTTTGCCTATGAAGCCTCGTTCATTGCGGAAGAGAAGAAGAAACGGATATGGGAGAAATATTTTTTATGAGCCGCGCTCGTTTTCCTGTGACCGTTCACTTGTTTTTCTTTCGCGGAAATCAGCTCCTGATGCTGCGACGATTCAACACCGGTTACGCCGATGGACAGTACAGCGTCCCAGCGGGGCATCTGGATGGCGGAGAAACTGTCCTGCAGGCGGCAGTTCGGGAAGCGGAAGAAGAGGTCGGGGTCCGGATCGCAGCGGAGGATCTGTCTTTCTCCACGGTCATGCACCGCATCGAAGATGATGAACGCGTCGACTTCTTTGTTCAGGTTCGCAAATGGGAGGGTGAACCCTTCAACGCGGAACCTGAAAAATGCGACGATTTACGCTGGGTACATATCGAGCAACTGCCGGAAAACACAGTGGAATATGTGAGACGGTGCATCGCAAATCATTTGAACGGCATTCGCTTTGACGAATTTGGATGGTAGCCGTGCTACTGGTCCTCTTTGCGGCGGCGATAGTATTGCCCCTTGTATTTGTACATGGCGTCATCCGCCACACTGATCATTTTTTCGAGCGATAACCCCGGCTCGCTGGTTGCCGTCCCAAGGGAAAGACTCAACTCGGGTTCACGATAATACTTGTTGTTCATTCGCACCAGCGATTCCACGCGTTCCATAATGGCATTTGCCGTCTGCGCGTTGGTATTCGGCAGGATGAGGATGAATTCGTCGCCGCCGATGCGCGCTGCCAGATACTCATCCTCGAGGCTGGCTTTGAGCACCTCTCCGGTGCGGCGGATCAACTGGTCGCCCACCTGATGACCGTAACGGTCGTTCGTCGTTTTTAAATTATTCAAATCGATAATGATTACACTGATCGGGTCGCGGCGTTCGCTTTCGAGGCGTTTCAAGGTTTCGTCGAAAAAGGCGCGGTTGTACAATCCTGTCATCACATCGTGCGTGCCGAGGTACCGCAGGTATTCCTCCGCCTTTTTGCGGGCAGTGATATCCTGCAAGGCTACCAGCACCCAGCTGAAGTCGTGTTCGTGTCCCGGCATCAACTTCCAGTGTAAATGCACGTTCACCGGATCGCCGGAAAGCGAGTAATTGATACCTTCGCGTTCATAGTGGGTCTTTCCGTTCCACATGTCCACCAGTTCGCCGGCAAAGTGAGCGCTCATTTCATCTCGGAATACCTTGTCGAGATTCGTGAGCAGGGTTTCCTTGTTTTTGGCGCCAAACAATTCAAGCGTTTTGCGGTTCACGTCCAGGACGCGGATCATGCCCATGAAACGGTTCACCAGCTCCGGGTTCCGCGTGAGATACGATTTCAAGTCCGTCACCCCCTGCGTGTGCAGGCGGTCGAATTCCTGTTTCAGCGCGGCGTAATCCTCCTCCCACAACGAGATTGGCGCATGTTCGAACAGATTCCGAAACCGCTGTTCTGCTTTTTTCAACGCAGTGATGTTTTCGATGGACACCAGCACGCACTCCCAATTGGTCTCGCATTCAGGCAAAATACGCCAGTGCAGGCGGATGTGGAGCGCTTCGCCATCCAGCCGGTAGTTGATCCCGTCGCCGGACCACTGGTTCTCACCGTTCCACAATGCCATCAACTCCGAACGCCAGTGCGCGCGCATCTCATCGCGAAATATCCTATCGAGATTGGCGAGCAGTTCTGTTTCGTTCCTTGCCCCGAACATATGGAGCGTCTCGCGGTTGACGCGTTTGACTTTGATGAGTTGCAGGCTTTTGTCGATTTCGTCGGGATGTTCTTCGAGATAATGGGCAAGATCGCTGACGCCGCTCGCGCGTAATTCATCCAGGAAGATTTTGATGCCGCTGTAATCCTGCTCCCACAACGAGATGGGAGCGTATTCAAAAAGACTCTCAAAATGCTCATTCGACATGATATTCTCCTTGGGCGGGATATTTCCATTATACAGTGGACATTTCGGACATCAATTACAATCCCCCACATGGGATATTTGCTTCTCGAAGGCGGAGCGGAATTCGGCGGGCGGATGCGCGAACCCGACCTGCGCGCCCTTGAACTGGCTGGTGGATTCGACGCTCCGCTTCGCATCCTGCCGACGGCTGCCGCGCCGGACCAAAACCACATCCACGCTGGAAACAACGGAGTCCGCTGGTTTCGGAGCATCGGCGCGAGGGACGTGGTCTCCCTGCCTCTGGTTGACCGTGTTAGCGCAAACGACGAGGGCATTGCCAAGTCCCTGCGCGAGGCGAAATTGAGTTACCTGCTCGGCGGCTTTCCCCATTACCTTGCTCAAACGTTGAAGGGCAGTCTGGCTTGGAGCGCCGTGCTGGAGGCGTATCACAGCGGCGCGGTGGTTGCAGGTTCAAGCGCGGGGGCGATGGTCATGTGTCAGTGGTATTACGATCCTTATGAAGGGAAAATCCACGAAGGATTGAACCTCATTTCCAATACGCTCCTCTTGCCGCATCACAACACGTTTGGGAAGACCTGGGCGGCGCGGCTCACCGAAGAGATGCCCAATGTGATTTTGCTCGGCGTTGACGAACAGACCGGCATGTTGGACGAGGGTGATGTTCATACATGGACGGTGCACGGCGCAGGCAACGTGACAATCTACCGGGCGGGCAGAGTGTTCACGCATTCCGGCGGAGCATCGTTTACTCTGCTGGAGGGAGGGGGACAGACAATCGGTTAAAATAGCACCCATGTTCGATATTTCCAGCGCGCGCTTTGCCTTTTTGGATTTGGAGACCACCGGTCTCTCGCCCTGGTTCGGCGACCGCATCTGCGAAGTGGGGATTGTGATCAGCGAAGGGAAACGCATCCGGGAACAGTATCAGACCCTCGTGAATCCCGAACGTCCGCTTTCGCCGGGCGCCGCCTCCACGAACGGATTGTCGGACCGGGATTTGACGTCCGCGCCGTTGTTCGAGCAAGTCGCTCCCAAAGTGCTGGGGTTGTTGAGCGATACGGTGGTGGTTTGTCACAACGCCCAGTTCGACATTCAGTTTTTGGACAGCGAGTTCAAACGGCTGGGGCATGAGTTGCAAATTCCCAACCTGATTGACACGTTGAAACTGGCGCGTGAATTCTATGATCTGCCTTCGTATAGCCTTCTTTCCATTGCGGAGGCATTCCATGTGCCGATGAGCGCCGTGCACCGCGCCCTCGATGATGCCCGCACATTGCGCGGCATTTTCTTTGCTATGATGGATGGGTTGAAGCAGTTCAACCATCCGCTCGATGCGTACATCGGCATTTACAACTCGCCTGCCTGGCCCAACGACGACATTCAACTGCCCACCGAACTGGGCGAGGCGATTTACAGCAACAAGCGTATATTTATCCGTTATGTGGATGGGGACGGCAACGAAACCGAACGCTGGATTACACCCAAACAGGTGATTGGGCTGGCGGACTACGTCTATTTGCAGGCGTATTGTCATCTGCGGAAGGCGGAGCGGAATTTTCGGCTGGATCGGATTGTTGAGGTGAAGGTGGAACGGTAATGCAGACTTTGGAAGTCTCTTATAATGGGGAAATATGAAAGAATTCATTTACTCCCGCAACGCCGTTTATGAGACTCTCCGCGCCAGGCGCAGGCAGGTCTTTCGAATTCAAGTTGCAGAAGGGGTGCAGGAGAAGGATCGGGTGGCGGACATTGTCAAACTGGCAAGGCAACAAAGGATTCAAGTGGAGCGCGTGCCGCGGGCGCGGCTGGACAAAATTCACGCCAACCATCAGGGCGTCGCGGCGGAGGTGAGCGGCTATCCGTATGTGGATTTGCTTGATATTCTGGAGAACGCCCGCGCACGGAACGAACCGCCGTTCGTGTTGTTGTTGGATTCCCTGAATGACCCGCAAAACTTCGGCGCGCTCATCCGCACGGCGGAAGCGGTGGGCGTGCATGGCGTGGTCATTCCGCTGGCGCACACGGTGGAGGTCACGCCGGCGGTGGTCAATGCTTCCTCGGGGGCGAGCGAACATTTGCTGATTGCGCGCTCGAATTTGGCGCAGGCAATCGAGGCTTTGAGAGAAGAAAATGTTTGGGTGGTGGGGCTGGATCAGGGCGGGGAAACAATCGGGGCGAAGACAAGGCGTCATTTGACAGGAGCAGTTGCGGTCGTGGTCGGAAGCGAGGGGGAGGGCATCCGTCAACTCACGCGCGCCAAATGCGACATCGTCCTCAAACTCCCCATGCGCGGACAAATCGAGTCCCTCAACGCGGCGGCGGCGGGTTCGGTGGCATTGTATCTGGCATACCTCACAAGACTAGAGACTGGCGACTAGGAGACTATAGACTACCATGGTTCAAGCATCCTATCATTTCCCACGTGGATTTTTATGGGGGACGGCGACCGCCGCCCATCAGGTGGAAGGCAACAACACAAACAATCAATGGTGGCAGTGGGAACAGACGGGTCATACTAACGGGACGTCTGGTCTTGCCTGCGATTGGTGGGGTGGACGCTGGCGGGAGGACTTCGACCGCGCCGCCGAGGGCGGACAGAACGCACACCGCATGTCGGTGGAGTGGAGCCGCATCCAGCCGACGCCCGATACCTGGGATGAAGACGCGCTCGAACATTACCGCCTCATGCTGCGCGGATTGCGCGAACGCGGCATGACCGCGCTGGTCACCCTGCATCATTTTTCCGACCCGCTGTGGCTGTATGAGCAGTGCGGCTGGGAAACGGAGGCGGTGATTCCGCTGTTCGAGAAGTTCGTGCGCAAGGTGGTGGGTGCGCTCAAGGAATATTGCACGCTGTGGTGCACCATCAATGAACCGAACGTCTATGCCTTGAGCGGCTATGTGGCGGGGACCTTTCCTGCCTGTAACAAGGGGCTGAATATTGCCATGCGCGTACAGGCGAACATGCTGCGCGCGCATGCCGCGGCGTACCGCGCCATTCACGAAATTCAGCCCGAATCGCGCGTGGGCTATGCCCTGCATTACCGCCCGATGAAGGCGAAGAACGCCTGGTCTCCGCTCGATGTGTGGATGCGGAACATCCAATATAACGGAATCAACATGGCGTTCCCCAGCGCCATCAGCACGGGCGTGATGAAGTCGCCGCTGGGCAGTGTACGTATCCCCGAAGCGAAGGGAACGCAGGATTATCTCGGTCTGAACTACTATTCGGTGGATACGGTCAAGTTCGACATCACGAATCCCAACGAAATGTTCGGCAGGCGGTACTATCCGGCGGACTCCGATTTGAGCACGACGAAGTTCATCGCCAACATTCCCGAAGGCATCTTCGACTCCATCAAATGGGCGGTGCGGACGTACCCCAACCTGCCCATCCTCATCACCGAGAACGGCGTGGAAGATGCCGAGGACAAAATGCGCCCGCGTTACATTGCCCAGCATATCCATCAGGTCTGGCGGGCGGTCAATTTCAACTTCCCCGTGAAGGGCTATTTCCACTGGTCGCTGGTGGATAACTTCGAATGGGAACGCGGCTGGACTCAGCGCTTCGGTCTCTGGGCGCTGGACCTCGAAACCCAAAAGCGGACGAAACGCCCCAGCGCGGACCTGTATGCCGAAATCTGCAAAGAGAACGGTCTCACCAGTGAGATGGTGCAGAAGTATTGCCCGGAGGTGTTCGACAAGTTGTTCCCTGTGTGAGGCGGTGGGTCTTTTTCCACAATCCTCGCTAATCTCCACTAATCTGTTCAAAATTTTTGTTTTTCCTCGTTTTAAGCGTAAATCCGTGTCAATCCGCGTCCTATTTTTGAAAGGGTAAGGGGGGCAGCAAAAGTCCATCAATCTTCACTAAGATTCACGAATTGCTCGCGGCGATTGGTGTAGAGTAGCCGACAAACCACACTGGGGCGAAGGTAAGAAATCGCCTGCGAGGGCTTCTAAATCTCGCATCTCCGAATGGTGTAGAATAAACGCCTGTGACCACACTTTCCGTCCCCGCTGAATTTTCATTGCAACGCCCCGTTGTCTATGACCGCACCGGTCCCGTGCGCTGGATCTGGTCGCATGCCCGCCGCCACGGCTGGATCATCGTCATGATGATCATCGGCGCGATTGGCAATGCCGCACTGGCGGCGGTCGTCCCGGTGCTGACCGGCGACGCCTTCAACGCCATGCTCAAGCCGCTTCCCGATACCAGCGTCCTGCTTCCTCTGGCGCTCACCATCGGCATTTCGCAGATCATCCGCGGTGTGCTGCAACTGGGACGCAACTTCGGCGCGGAACTGCTGGCGCAAAGGCTGGAGCGGCAGGTGCGCGACGAACTCTACCTCTCCCTGCTTGGCAAGAGCATGACCTTCCACAGCCTCCAGCCGGTGGGCGACACGATGGCGCGCGCCACCAACGACGTGCGCGAAGTCAATTTCATGTTCAGTCCCGGCATCAACCTCGTGGTGGGTTCGTTCATCTTTATCCTTATGCCCATCTTTGTGGCAGGACGTTACCACCCGACCCTCATCCTCACCCCGCTGGTCTTCATCGTTTTGTATTTTTACTTTCTTTCCCGCTACCTGAAGACCCTCGCTCCCGTCACCGATGAAGTGCGCGCCTCCTTTGGCAGGATGAACACGCACCTTTCTGAATCGCTGGATGGCGTGGAAGTGGTCAAGGGCGCCTCGCAGGAAAACGCCGAAGTGGACAAGTTCGTGATGAACGACAGCCGCGTGCGCGATGCCTTCGTCAAACAAGGCGACCTGGAGGGACGTTACGTCGCCATGCTTCTGCTCGGTTCCGCCTACGCCTTCGGGCTGTTTCATGCTCTTGTGCTTTTTCGCAGCGGACTGCTCAACCTCGGCGACGTGGTGGCGTACTTCGGTCTTTTGCGCCTGCTGGAGTTTCCCACCTTCACATCCACCTTCGCCTATTCCCAAATTTCCCTCGGTCTCTCCGGTGCGCGCCGCATCCTCGAACTCATGAACCGCGAGACCAACCTCGACCAGAATGCAAAAGGGTATGCCGAACCGATGAGAGGGGAGGTTGAGTTTAGGAATGTGGACTTTGTTTATCCGACGATGAAAGAGGAAAGAGGAAAGACATCTGAAAGCGTCTTGAGCGGTGTGTCATTCAAAGTCAAGCCCGGGCAGACCGTTGCCATCGTCGGGCAGACCGGCGCCGGCAAGACCTCGCTCGTCAAACTCATCAACCGCACCTACGATGTCACAGGGGGGCAGGTGCTGGTGGACGGCGTGGACGTGCGCGATTGGAATCTTGCCTCGCTCCGTTCGCAAATCTCCATGATCGAGCAGGACATCTTCCTCTTCTCGCGCACCGTCGGCGAGAATATCGCTTTTGGGAAACCGGGAGCAACCCAAAGCGAGATCGAAGCGGCGGCTCGGGCGGCTCAGGCAGATGAGTTCATCCGCGCGTTCGACAAAGGCTACGACACCATCGTCGGCGAGCGCGGCGTCACCCTCTCCGGCGGACAACGCCAGCGCATCGCCCTCGCCCGCGCCTTCCTCACCGACCCGCACATCCTCATCCTCGACGACTCCACCTCCGCCATTGACTCCGCCACCGAAGACAAAATCCAGCGCGCCATCGCCAACGCCGCCCGCGGACGCACCACCTTCATCATCACCCACCGCCTCTCCCAAATTCGCTGGGCGGATCTCATCATCGTTCTGCGCAAGGGACGCATCGCCGCCATCGGCACGCACGAGGAATTGATGAAAACATCAGAGGCGTATGCGAGGATTTTTCGAGAATAACCGCTGACTTACTGCTCACTGCTCACTGATAACTGATAACTGATAACTGATAACTCAACATGGGCTTCTTTGCCGGACTCAACGACGAAAAATACGACCGCCAATACACCGACCGTGAATTGGTGCGGCGCATCCTTGGCTACTTCAAACCGCAGGCGAAACGCCTGGCGGCGGTTTCTGCATTGGTCATTGTCATTGCGGGCATTGGCGCGGCGCTGCCGGTGGTGGTCAGCAACATGGTCAATTTGCTGAAGGGCGAGCCATCCTTCACCGCCATCAGCCTCGTCAGCGTGGTGGTGCTGCTCATCGGCATCGGCTTGTGGGGCTTGAACTGGGCGCGGCGCAGTCTTGTCGTGCGCGCTGTCGGCGACGCCGTGCTCGACCTGCGCACGCGCGCCTTTCGCGCCGCCGCCGAACACGACCTCTCCTTCTACGACCAGTTTTCCTCCGGGCGCATCGTCTCGCGCATCACCTCCGACACCAACGACTTTGGACAACTCATCGTCATCGTCACCGACGTGGGGGCGCAAATCGTCCAGGCGGTCATTCTCGGCGTGGTCCTCTTCCGCACCGACCTGAAACTCTCGCTGATGCTGGTGGCGTTCCTGCCGGTCATCTTCGGAGTGGCGTCACTCTTTCGCACGCTGGCGCGCCGCGTCACCAAGCGCGGCATGAAAGCCATGGCAGATGTCAACGCCGCCATCAAAGAGACCATCAGCGGCATCTCCATCGCCAAGAACTTCCGTCAGGAAGCGAGCATCTTTCAGGCGTTCGACGAATCGAACCAGCAGTCCTACCGCGTCAATGTTCAGCGCGGCTTCGTGCTTTCGCTGGTCTTTCCCACGCTCAACGCGCTGGGCGGCATCTTCACCGCCATCCTCGTGTATGTCGGCGGGTTCAGCGCGGCGCAGGGCGTCATCTCGGTGGGGGCGTGGTATCTCTTCATCATGAGCCTCGACCAGTTCTTCTTCCCCGTCCTCAACCTTTCCGCTTTTTGGGCGCAAATTCAAAGCGGACTCTCCGCCGCCGAACGCGTCTTCGCCCTGATTGACGCCGACCCCAACGTGGTGCAGACGGAGAATCGCGACGTGCCGCCGCTCAAGGGACTCATCCAATTCGAGGACGTACACTTCCGCTACACCGACAATGAACCGGTTCTGACTCACTTCAACCTGGTCATCCAACCCGGAGAGACTCTTGCCCTGGTCGGACACACCGGCGCGGGGAAGTCCTCCATCGCCAAGTTGATCGCACGCTTCTACGAATTCCAGCACGGACGCCTGCTCATAGATGGTCACGACATCCGCACGTTCGACCTTTCGCAATACCGCCGGCAGTTGGGCATCGTCTCGCAGGTGCCGTTCCTGTTCTCCGGCACGGTGGCAGATAACATCCGCTATGCCGCGCCGAACGTCTCCGACGCGGAGATTCTCGCCATGGCGCGCCGCATCGGGGAAGGGGAGTGGCTGGAGACCCTTTCCAACGGAATCCAGACCGAGGTCGGGGAAAGAGGCGGGCGCCTCTCGATGGGACAGCGTCAACTCGTGGCGTTGATGCGCGTCCTCATGCAGAAGCCCGCCATCTTCATCCTCGACGAAGCCACCGCCAGCATTGACCCGTTCACCGAATGGCAGATTCAACAGGCATTGAATCTCATCCTGAAGAACTCGACGAGCATTCTCATTGCTCACCGCCTGTCAACCGTCAAGGCGGCGGATCGGATTGTGGTAATGGAGAGGGGCAGGATTATCGAGGAGGGAAACCACGAAGGCTTGCTCGCGCAGGGTGGGCATTACGCCGTGCTGTACAACACGTATTTCAGGCATCAAAGCCTGGCATATGTGGAGCAGGTGAAAGAGATGATCGGTAAATAAAATGTATATACAATTTAAAGAGACCGTATCCTCCCTGTAATTCGAGAAGCAAAGCAAAAACGCGCTTGACTCTTCTTCTGATTCGCGTATAATCAACCTGTTGGATGTAAAGAAAAACGAGCACAACATTGCAAGCGCTTGAGAAAAACTCTCGAAGCGCTTGCCTTTGTTTGTCTCTTGTACTAGCCGACTATACGCTGTACAGAGACTGGCTCAAATATTGTTATCTTCCTTATATAGGAGAGGACCAGTGGAAACCAAGGGACTGACCGCACTCCGCATCAGCTTAGCCTCCCCGGAAACGATCCTTTCGTGGTCGTATGGTGAGGTGCTCAAACCAGAGACCATCAACTATCGCCGTTTGCGACCAGAGAAAGACGGGTTGTTCTGTGAAGCCATTTTTGGACCCCAACGTGACTGGCAGTGTTACTGCGGGAAATATAAGAACCCCCGTTATAAAGGCATCGTCTGTGACAAATGTGGCGTGGAAGTGACCCGCGCCGCCGTGCGCCGTGAACGCATGGGGCACATTGCCCTTGCCACACCCGTCGCACACATCTGGTATACACGCCGCATCCCGTCCTACCTCGGTATGCTGCTCGATATTTCGCGTCGTAACCTTGACCGTGTGTTGTACTTTGCCCAGTACATTGTCACCTATGTGGATGAAGAAGCGCGCAACAAAGCTTTGAAGCGCATCGAAGACGAGATCTCCGTCTCTGAACGGGAACAGGCAACCGAGATCAACTCCAAGATCGCCGAAATCAAGACCAAGCGCGACCACACCCTGGCTGAGATTAACCAGAAGATCGCCGCACTCGAGCAAGGCTACGACGAGGTCATTGCTGAAAAGCTTGACCCGGTCATCAAGGAGGGGCAGAAGCTCGAAAAACTGCTCCAGAGTCAGATGGGTGAACCCGCCAAGAAGACGATTATCTTCGAACTGACCGATGAAAAGATCATTGATGCCAATGACAAGGTGGCTGCCAAACACCTGACTCAGGTGCAGAAGATCGTCCAGAAGAAACTGGAGGCGCTGGAGAACGAACTGAAGGATCAGCGCGCCAAAGAACTCGAAGAACTCAAGATGGAATCGGGTCGCGTCAAAGCCGATGCGGATATGAAAATGGAAGCCCTCCGCTCTCAACTGGAGGATCAGACCACCGCTTCCTCCAATCAATCCTCGCGCATGCGCGACGAGCTGCTTGAACTGCGCCCCTTCACCTTCCTGAGTGAAATGCGTTACCGCGAGCTCAAACAGCGCTGGGGACAGGTCTTCCGCGCTGACATGGGTGCCGAAGCCTTCTTTGACATCCTCGAACGCCTCGACCTCGACAAACTGGCGGAAGAACTCTGGCACGAGGTCAAGACCACCAAGTCCAAACAGAAGCGCAAGAAAGCCACCACCCGCCTCAAGGTTGTGGAAGCCTTCCGCCGCTCCGGCAACCGCCCCGAGTGGATGATTCTGACAATTCTTCCAGTGATCCCGCCCGACCTGCGCCCGATGGTACAACTCGACGGCGGACGCTTCGCCACCTCCGACCTCAACGACCTGTACCGCCGCGTCATCAACCGCAATAACCGTTTGAAGAGATTGCTCGAACTCGGCGCGCCGGATGTCATCATCCGCAACGAAAAGCGCATGTTGCAGGAAGCGGTAGACAGCCTGATTGACAACTCCCAGCGCGGCAAGGCGCTCAGCCGCCGCGGACGCCGCGAACTCAAATCCCTGAGTGACATGCTCAAAGGCAAGAAGGGACGTTTCCGCCGCAACCTGCTCGGCAAGCGCGTGGACTATTCCGGGCGTTCGGTCATCGTGGTTGGTCCGCAACTTAAACTCTATCAATGCGGTTTGCCGAAGAGCATGGCTCTCGAACTGTACCGCCCGTTCGTGATTGCCCGCCTCGTGCAAAACAATTACGCCGCCAACGTGAAGGGCGCGCGCCGCTTGATCGAACGCAACCGCCCCGAAGTGTGGGAGGCGCTCGAAAGCGTTATCGGCGAACGCCCCGTTCTGTTGAACCGCGCTCCCACCCTGCACCGTCTTGGTATTCAGGCGTTCGAGCCGATCCTCATCGAAGGCTCGGCAATCCAACTGCACCCGCTCGTCACCACCGCCTTCAACGCGGACTTCGACGGCGATCAGATGGCGGTCCATGTCCCGCTTTCGCAGAAAGCGGTCAAGGAAGCGCGCGATCTCATGCTCGCCTCCAAGAACCTGCTCAAGCCTGCCGACGGCGAGCCGATCATTTCCCCCTCCAAGGACATGGTGCTTGGTGTGTACTACCTGACCATGAAACAGAAGGCGGATCACAAGGGCGACGGACGCGCCTTCTCCGACTTTGATGAGGTCGAGATGGCCTACGCGCTCGGACAGGTGGATATCCATTCCGAGATCAAATTGCGCGCCACCACCTGGTATGACGATAAAGGCGACCGCCTCCCTGAACCTGTCACCCGCATCATCGACACGACCGTCGGGCGCGTGATCTTCAACCGCATCCTGCCCGAAGAGGTGCAGTTCGTCAACGAGAAGCTCGACAAGGGCGGCGTGAAGGACCTGATCGCCGAGGTGTATGAAATTTGCGGACAGGAAAAGACCACCGAGGTTGCCGACCGGGTGAAGACGCTCGGTTTCGAATACGCGATGAAATCCGGCACCACGCTTGCCGTAGCCGATATTTCCATCCCGCCGGAGCGCAAAGGTATCATCGAAGATGCCCTCAAGCAGGTGGAAGTGGTCCAGCGCGATTTCCGCCGCGGTCTGTTGACCGAACAGGAAAAGAACGAACGCGAGATCGAGATCTGGCAGGGTACCACCGACAAGGTGGCAGATGCGGTCAAGAAGCACATGGATCCCGACGGCAACCTGTCCACGATGGCCTCCTCCGGCGCGACGAAGGGTGGTTTCTCCACCATTTCGCAGTTGGCGGGAATGCGTGGTCTGATGGCTGACCCGTCCGGGCGCATCATCCCCATGCCCATCCGCTCGAACTTCCGTGAGGGACTCACCGCGCAGGAATACTTCATCTCGACGCACGGCGCGCGCAAAGGTCTGGCAGACACGGCTCTTCGTACAGCCGATGCCGGTTACCTCACCCGCCGCCTCGTGGACATCGCCCAGGACATCATCATCAACGAACATGACTGCGGCACGCATGACGGCGTCTACATCCGCCGCAAGGATGATGTTGCCGGGCAATCGATGAGCAGCCGCTTGTACAGCCGTCTGCTGGC
>JACAEM010000006.1 GCA_013388855.1 Chloroflexota bacterium | reverse complement strand
TACAACGATATCTTTGCGAACCTGCATTTGTTGTTCCCGCTTTGTTCTGGCGGGTTGTCTCTTGGCAATATGGACATCTGTTCATTTCTCTATTTTAGCCCATCCATTTGGACACTCCCAACCGCTTCAAACCCCACCATCTTGAGATATTCCTTGTAAAGTTTTGTAAATTCTTCGTCGTCATCGACGACCATGATTTTGGGCGCGCTTGGTTTCATATTATTTTCAAGTATATTGTTTTTTAGTAATGCAGTATATGGTTCTAAAGATTGATTTGTATTCCTCGAAGGTCCTCAAAAGGCGACAAAAAGTATTTGAGTTTACCAGGGCTATCCCGCCATCAACGTATCCACCGCCTCGGCGAGTTCCCTCAAATTACTGACCTTCAGTACATTCGTGCACAGCGGCGCGTACTTGGACATGTCGCTGTCGCCGTGCCAAAGGTGCGGGGGTTCGGGATTCAGCCAGATGGTCCGCGCGGCGCGGCGGGTCATCGCGGAGAAAATATCGAGGCGCGGGTCGTAGTAATTGTTGCGTCCGTCGCCGACGATAATGAGCGTCGTTCCCCCGTTGAGCGTATCCATGTAGCCGTCCTGAAAATTTTGCAGAGACCAGCCGAGGTCGGTGTTGTAATGCCCGCTGGGCATGCGCCACAAAACGGAGGCAATTGCCTCGTCCGCGTTCGAGCCGTTGAAGTCCTCCGAGATATATTCGAGATGATCAATGAACGCGAAGGCGTGCGTCTTGCGCACCTGTCCTTGCAGAGCAAACAGAAAACTCAACATCAACTCCGAGCAAAAACGCATTGAAGTGCTGATGTCGCAAATCACCACAATCTTCGGTTTGCGCACGCGATCCTTGTGACGAATCTCCATCGGCACGCCGTGATATTTCAAGTTGGCGCGGATGGTCGCCTTCGGGTCGAGTTGACCGCTTTTGGCGTGCTTTTGCCGCAGGGCAATGCGCGTGCGCAGCATGGCGGCGAGCCGTTTCACTTCGCGCTGTAAAATCTTTTTCTCCTCCTCCGAAAGCGCATGAAATGGACGGTTGAGCAGATTGTCCATGCTCTCGCCGCGCGGCTTGTCGCTCAAATTCTCGGCGATGCGTTCGCCTGCAAACCGTTCGATTTGTTCGCGCATGCCGTCCATGTTTTGCTGAATCATCTCTCGCATCTGTTCGATACGGTCGCGGCTCATGCCCATCTGTCGGAGTTGTTCCATCAACTCCTTCAGCGCCTCGCGGACTTCGGGGAACGCCAACGCGCGCATCATGCGCTGCGCCATCCAGTTTTGATAACGGAGATCGTCCACTTGATTCAGTCCAACCATCTGACCCAGCGCCTCCAACTCCTCTCTGGACAGTTGCTCGCCGTTCATCAGCCTTTGCATCCGCTGACGCAGACTTTCCGTGAACTGGCGCAGCGCCTCCGTCAGCATCTGCGCTTCCTCGGGTGTCATATCGTCCATTGGGTTGCCGCCCATCATCGGCGGCGGCTGTCCCGCGCCGAAGAAGAGCGGGAAGAGTTTGTCAAACACGGGGAGGTCTTTGACATCCTTAATGAGCGTTGCCCGCAGAGAGAGGCGAAACTGCTCGCGATCTTGAATCCCCATCAAGTCAACGGCGGAGAACGCCTCGGCTGACTCCGCCAGAGAGACTCGCACTCCACTGGCGCGCAAGGCTGCAATTAACTGTAAGATACGAGATTCCATGGCTCATTCATCCTGCAAGGATACAGCGAAACGGCAGATGGTCGGGACAATAAATCGACTCGCTGTTGTGTCCCTACGAAAAAACATTAATTCCCAGAAAACCTTCCCAATTCATCTGGCTTGTGCCGCGGAAGGGGTGGATTGATCAACTGCCGCTTCGCCTTCTGCAAATCCGCTTCGTGTTTCAACAGCACGGAGATTGTCTCTTCGAGTGTCTCTTTATCCAAGTTCTTCGCGTTCAGCGCCACCAGCGCATTTGCCCAATCCAGCGTCTCGCTGATGGACGGGGACTTGCGCATGTCGGCTTTGCGGAGTTTCTGCACAAACTCCACGGCTTGCTGCGCCAACTTCGGGTTCAGGTCAGGGACCTTGAGCCGTACCACTGCCAATTCTTCGGTAAGAGTTGGGTAATCAATGAACAAGTACAAACAGCGCCGCTTCAGCGCTTCGGAAAGTTCGCGCGTGTTGTTGGATGTCAGAACGACAAAGGGTTTGTGCTTTGCGGTAAGCGTCCCCAATTCAGGGACTGAAACCTGAAAGTCGCTCAGTACTTCCAGCAAAAAGGCTTCGAATTCCGCGTCGGCGCGATCAATTTCGTCAATTAGCAGAACCGTCGGTTTGTCGCTCAAGATCGCTTTCAAAAGGGGGCGCATCAAGAGGAATCGCTCGGAGAAGAAAACGTCTTCTTCTTTTGCCAATTTATCTGCGGCTTCGGCAAGAGTCTCTGCTTTACCGAGGGTATCATTCAACTTGTCGCGTAACAACTGGGTGTACAGCAATTGCTTCGAATATTCCCATTCGTACAGCGCTTTCGACTCGTCCAGTCCTTCATAACACTGCAAGCGGATCAACTCGCGTCCCGCCGCGCCCGCGATGGCTTTGGCGAGTTCGGTTTTGCCCACACCTGCCGGTCCCTCCGTGAGAAGCGGCTTACCCAACTTCTGCGCGAGATAGACAATCGTCGAAATCTCATCCGAGGCGATATATTTTTGCTTGTTCAATTCAGATTTTACGGTTCTTGTCGAGTCAAAAAGAGTTGTCATGGGGCACCTATAATCAACTAGATGGGGCTTATACCTATCTTTTTACCACTTGCCAAACCGGAGTCGTCAACCACTAATCACTTCTTAATCCATCTTGGCCTGGTTAACACTTCAGGTTTGAGGATTTCATCCAGTTCTTCTTTTGTCAACAATCCGCGTTCCAGCACGATCTCGGTCACACTTTTATTCGTGGAGTACGCTTCCTTTGCCACCGAACTTGCGTTTTCGTACCCGATGAATGGATTCAACGCTGTGACGATTCCTACCGAACGGGACATGTGTTCTTTCAATCGTTCATGATTGGCAGTAATGCCGCGTACGCAGCGCTCCGCCAGTGTCAGACAACCGTTTCGTAAATAAATGAGATTGTCGAACAGGCTGTGCGCGATGATAGGCTCGAAGGCGTTCAATTGCAGCTGACCACTTTCGGCGGCAAAGGAGACAGTCACATCGTTGCCGATGACCAGGAACGCGATCTGGTTCACCACTTCCGGGATGACAGGATTCACCTTGCCGGGCATGATGCTGGAACCCGCTTGAACAGCGGGCAGGTTGATTTCACCGAGCCCGGTCCGAGGTCCGGACGAAAGGAGCCGCAGGTCGTTACATACTTTCGAGAGTTTCACCGCGACACGTTTCAACACTCCCGAAAGTTGCACAAACGCGCCCGCGTCCTGAGTCGCCTCCACAAGATTTCCTGCTGTTACATACGAAATACCGGTGACTTTGCTCAAGTACTTGCAGGCGAGCGCGGCATATTCAGGATGTGCGTTGATACCGGTACCAATCGCCGTCGCGCCGAGGTTGATCTCGCGGATCAGCAGTGCCGCCTCCCGCAAGCGATTCTGATCTTCTTCGAGCATCACGGCATACGTGCTGAATTCCTGACCGAGTGTCATCGGCACCGCGTCCTGCAACTGGGTGCGTCCCATTTTCAGGATGTCTTTGAACTCATTCGCCTTGTCTGCAAATGCCAGCCGCAGCACTTCCATGGCGTGGATCAACTCGGCGATCTCGAATTGCAGGGCGACCTTGATGGCGGTCGGATACGCGTCGTTCGTGCTCTGACTCAAATTAACATGTTCGAGTGGGTGCAGTTGTTTGTAATCGCCGCGCTCGAAGCCAAGCAATTCCAAGGCGCGATTGGCGATGACCTCATTGGCGTTCATGTTGGTCGATGTCCCTGCGCCGCCTTGAATGACATCGACCACAAATTGTGAATGCAGTTTGCCGGCGCGAATTTCTTCGCATGCTTTCACAATGGCGTCCGCTTGTTTGTCCTCCAGCAACCCCAATTCACGGTTGGCGAATGCGCATGCCTGTTTTACACACGCCAATGCGCGCACCATGTTCGGGTATGTGCTGATTGGAATCCCGCTGATCGGGAAATTTTCCAGCGCCCGCAGTGTATGCACGCCGTAATACGCGTCCATTGGCACTTCGCGTTCTCCCAACAGATCATGTTCGATTCGATGGTTCACTTTGCTACTCCAAGGCTTTCATAGACTTTTAGATTCGCCTGCAATTCATTTTCAAGTGTATATTGACGAAAAACCGCTTCCCGCGCGGACCGACCGAGCTGTTCCCGTTTTTCAGGCTGACTCAACGCCTCGGCGATTTTCTCCGCCAACCCTTCCGCGTCGTTGACATTCACCAGCATCCCGTTGACCCCGTCTCGAATCACATCCTTCACGCCTCCCACAGGTGTCGCAAGGACGGTCTTTCCGCAAGCCATCGCCTCCAAGACGGCATTTGGCATCCCATCCCGCAAGGACGGATGGACGAATACATCGATCAAGGAATAATAAGCCGGGAGTTCGTGATGGGGTACATAGCCTGTGATGATAATTCGAGAATCAGGATATGAGAGTCGGAACTCGTCGAGGGTCTTTTGGTCTTCTCCCTGCCGCACTTCACCGACAATGAGCAGGGTGGTAGCTTGTTTTTTATTTATCTGCGCGTAGGCATTTAGAAGAATCTTGAGTCCTTTTTTCTCTCTTAATTCGCCGACAAAGCCAATCACCGAAGTGCCACCTTCCACTTTCCACTCACCGCTTTTTTCTTTCCTCTTTCCTTCCACCCCAAGCGCATCTGCCAGGGCTTCATTCCTGTCCATCGGCTTGAAACATTCCGTATCAATGCCATTGGGGATCAAAATGATCTTCCGGTCGATAAATGCCTTTGCCTTCTTCGCCAATTCAGCTGCATTGGTTGTCACTGCATTCACATTCTGCAACGCGTACATTGTGTGCGAGAATCGGGATGGGTCGAACGCGGCGCGCTCGATATCATTACCGCGGATGGATACAACGCTTGGTACATTCAAATATTTCCCAGCGTAGGTCGCGACAAATCCCGCCTGAGTCAGGAAGTATGCATGGAGTACATCAAATGGCTCGCGTGTGTGTTCTTCGGCGATGAGTTCGAACCAATCCACGAGGGTGTCGTCCACGCGTTTGTGCGCGCCGAAACGGATGACGCTGACTCCGCCTGAGGGAAGATGTCGCCTTTCGGAGGGAAGCAGGTTCAGGGTTGGGGCAAAGACGCGGACTTCATGTCCAGCAGAGGCTAACAATCGGGCGAGTCGTTCGGCTGAGATTGCCAATCCGCCAATGTCCGGGGTATACTTTTCAGAGAGGAGAGCAATTTTCATGGCAGACAAATCCGCTGTGCAATGTGAAATGATTATCGGTTATCTGGTGCCGCATCGTTGCGAGAATCCTTCGCTCGGAACCTGCGTGAAATGCGGACGCGGTTTCTGCGATGAGCACACCAACCAGACTCGAGAGGGGCGTGTGTGCCTGGCTTGCCAGCAAGGGTTGGAGATGCCGGTCGCTTTGCCAATTGCGGCGGCGGCGTTCACCGCGGCTGACCTGGACACTTTCAATCGCGCGAGCACGTGGGACGATGATGATCGCGCAGATATGTTCTCTGATTTAAGTTAGGCATGTCATTGCGAGGAGAGTGATCTTCTCGACGAAGCAATCTCTGGGTTGAACTGGGATTGCTTCGCAAAAAGCACTTGCAATGACGTAAATTAGTACGGTCCTATTGCTTCCCAAATCTTTTTGTTTTCATCGATAAAATCATCACAGCGTTGACAGGGCTTGAGCGCAGGCGGGTGCATGTTCAAGCGGATCTGGCGATATGCTGCGCCTTCCCAAATCTCCTTGAAGGATTGTTTTTGCACATTGCCAAGCGGCTTGATCTGTTCGCGCGTCATACAGCAAACGTAAACCAGTCCATTAAAGTCGATGAGACTATGCGTCCACGGCGCGTAACAGGGAAATTTGTTGTAGTAGCCGAAGGCGTAGCGTCCGGCGCGCCCCAGCTTGACATCCGTTTCGTCGCGCCCGAAGGGATAGGCATCCTCATCCGCGATGGTGATTCCCAATTCTTTGGCGCGCTGGTCGATGACCGGCGCGATCTCGGAGTTGAAGAGAGCGATATCTTTCTTCCGCATGGAGAGGTGTTCGCCGCAGTGGTCGTCCACGGGGATCAAGTTGATACCATCCGCGCCAAGTTCGTGGGCAAGATCGGGGAGCGCGGCAAGCGTCTGGTAATTGGAGCGGCCGACCACCGTGTTGATGCGGACGGTCAATTTGCCTTTGTGGGAATATTTGTTGAACAGCGCGACTGCCCGCGTGGTCTGCTTGAAGGAGCCTTCCACGCCGCGGATCTTTTCGTGCATCTTGCGGACGGGCGAATCAATGGAAATATTCACGCCGCGCAGACCCGCTTCGATCAGCCGCTTGGCTTTGACCTTGTCGATGAGTGTGCCATTGGTGGTCATCGTCACGCGGATGCCAAGTCCGGTGGCATATTCCACCAGGTCGGGGAGTCCCGGTCGGAGCATCGGTTCGCCGCCCGAGAAGTGGATCTTCTTGCAACCGAGTTTCGCCAGTTCAGAGATGATCTCACGGAAACGATCCATTGAAATGGGCGATTCACGCGTCTCGCGCCAGTGTTTACACATCTCACACTTGAGATTACAACCGTAATTGACTTTTATTTTGACATAAATGGGTTTGTAAGCGCGGGCATGAAGAACGGCGGCGCGCAGGTCATCTTTTTCGGCAGTGATTTGGGGGAGGTTGTACATGATGGCAATATGCTATGATTAGATCAATCAATAAACTTGGACGAATTGTATCCTATTATGCGTCTCAAAGCTGACATCACTCTCTTCCTCATCTCCATCATTTGGGGTTCTGCGTTCGTGGCGCAGCGCGTTGCTGGGCAAATGGGGAGTGTGTACCTGTTCAACGGATTCCGTTACTTGTTGGCGGCATTGGTGGTTTTGCCTGTAGCATATCGGGGGCGGCGACCTGCGGATGAAAATTACCTGTCGCGGGATCAATACAAGTGGATGGCGATTGCAGGCTTCTTCCTTTTCATGGGGAGCGCGCTCCAACAGGCGGGGATGGTATATACCACGGCGGGGAATGCCGGTTTCATTACCAGCCTGTACGTGGTGCTGATCCCCATTGTTTTGTTCGTTTTTTGGCGGGAAAAACCACACTGGATGTTGCTGGTGGCGTTTGGATTGGCTGTCGTGGGAGCGTTTCTGCTTTCAACAGGAGGCAGGTTCGAGGTCCGCGCGGGGGATGCGCTGGAATTGGTCGGTGCGCTGTTTTGGGCGTTCCACGTCATCACACTGGGCAAGTTCGCGTCGAAGTTCGAGTCCATGTCTTTTTCGGTGGGACAGCTCGTTGTATGCGGAATCCTGAATTTAGGCGTCGGATTCGCGGTCGAAACGATGATTACCTTCAATTGGCAAATTGTGTTTGCCGTCGTTTATACAGCAGTCTTTTCGTTGGGATTGTGTTACACGCTTCAGGTTTGGGCGCAGCGGCATACGCCTCCTGCCGACGCGGCATTGCTGCTGAGTCTGGAATCTGTTTTTGCGGTGCTTTCGGGTTGGCTGTTGTTGAACGAAAGGCTGGCGGCGATACAGGTCCTTGGTTGCGCTCTCATTTTCGTGGCGGTTCTGCTTTCACAGTTCAAGGAGTGGACTTCGGGTACAATTGACCGAGACCACCTCGTGGAGGGCAGATGACCGCCAAAGTGATATTAAATCCCTATTCAAATCGTTGGAACTCACAAAAACGTTGGCCTGAAACAGAAGCGGCATTGAAAGCCGCGGGCCTGGAGTTTGACCTGGCGGTGTCGGAGCGTAAAGGACACATCAGCGAACTGGTGGCGCGCGCTGTACAGGATGGATTCTCGCCCATTATTGTTTCGGGCGGAGATGGCTCGATTGGCGATGCGCTCAATGGCCTGATGCAGGCTGCCGGTCCCGGAGAAGAAGCGGTTGGGCCGCTTGGAATCATGCCTACAGGGTCGGCTAATGATCTGGCTTACAACGTCGGTCTTCCGACAGATTTGAACGAGGCGGCAAAGGTTATTGCCGCGGGTAAAACGCGGGCGATGGATGTTGGACGGTTGAACGACAAGTATTTCGTCAACAATTCCGCCGCGGGCCTGGAGCCGTATGTCACCATCAAACATGAGAAGATCCATTGGATCAAGGGCATGGTGCGTTATCTGGTTGCGGCGGTGCAAGCCATCATGGATAAACGCGAATGGCGGGCGGATATCAAATGGGATGACGGGGAATTTCACGGACCGATCTCCCTCGTCTCAGTTGGCAACGGGAGGCGGACCGGCGGTTTCTTTATGACGCCGCATGCGGATCCCTTTGATGGAAAGTTAACCCTCGCCTTTGGCTATCGCGCCACACGGCTGGGATTGTTCATGGCGCTGCCGAGGGCATTCAACGAAGACAAGGGTAGTTACGTTGAGATGGAGGGGATGCGCGAACTGCACTCTGCAAAGATTTCCATCCATTTGGATCAGCCTTCTCCTGCCCACACCGACGGGGAGTTGTTTCCCGATTGGATTCAAGATTTCGAGTACGAAATCCTGCCTAAAAAGCTGAGTATTCTATTGCCCTGATATGACAAGCGAACTTTCCTTTCGACCCATCAAGCGGAATCTCTGGCCCGATCTGGAAGAATTGTTTGGCCCCAATGGCGCGTGCGCTGGTTGCTGGTGCATGTTCTGGAAATTGCGCGGCAAAGCTTATGACGAAGCCAGAGGATTCGAGACGCGACAGATGCACAAATCCATTGTCGATGCAGGGACATCCACCGGGTTGCTGGCGTATTTGCATGGTGAAGTTGTCGGCTGGGTGGCGGTCGAACCGCGCGAAGCCTATCCCAAACTAGCGCATTCGCGTGCACTCAAGCCTGTGGACGATCAGCCTGTCTGGTCGGTGACCTGTTTTTTTGTGGCAAAGAAACACCGCCGGAGCGGGATCACGGTTGAGTTGTTGAAGGCCGCGGTGGAACATGTCAAAAAGAACGGCGGGAAGATCGTCGAGGGCTATCCTGTGGACGCGCAGAAAGATTTGCCTGCGCCATTTGTCTACACCGGTACCGCCTCCACATTCGAGCAAGCCGGATTCCGGGAAGTGGCGCGGAATACACCGACGCGTCCCATTTTTCGATTCGTAATAAAATAAAGCATGGCATTTCGCGATATTCGCAAATCCAGAAAGGTCTTGCGTGGTGAGGAGATTTTTCTCCTCATCATTGCATTATCCCTTTTGGCAGGGTTGTTTGTGTTGAACCTGCACCTCGCGCGGATTCTGCCCGGAAGAGAATTACTTTTTTTGCGCTGGTCTGCCGCGCGCGCGTTTTGGGTCGAGAAGACCGAACCATATGGTGCGGAAGTAGCCCAGCGTGTCCAGCTTATCGCCTACAATGGCAGGCTGGCATATTCCGACGAATTCCCGTTTGCTTTAAGTGACCCCTTTTATATCATTCTGCTCTACACACCTCTGGCGCTCCTGGGTGAGGTGGTGAGCCTGTTTTCCTCCTCTCTAGCACCGTATTTTGATTTTAACTTTGCACGCGCTTTTTGGCTGTTCCTGTCTGAACTGGCATTGATCGGCATCGTCCTGTACTCCGTCAGGCTATCGGAGTGGGAACCTCCGCGCTGGTGGTTCCCGGCGTTGTTCGGGTTCGGCTTGTTCGGCTATTTCAGCCTGAACGCGCTGGCTGTGGGCACGCCATCCATCTTCCTGACGTTCCTGTACCTTTCCATCCTGCTGGCGCTGCGCGCAGGGTACGATGAGCTGGCGGGCGGATTGCTCTCGCTGGCGACATATCAATGGGAAGTGGGCGGCTTGTTCTTTCTCTTTGTGCTTATCTTGATATTCTCTCACCGCCGCTGGGGAGTATTGATTGGCCTTGCCATGGCAATGTTTGTACTTCTGGCGGCTTCCTTTCTTGCGAATCCGGGCTGGGGACTTCCCTATATTCGCGGCGTTCTATCCAATTGGTATCGGACACCGTTCCTGAATTTAGCATCCATTTTGGATGTTTGGTTTCCGGCCATTCCATTCAATCTGGGGGCGGTCATATCGCTTGCGTTTGGCGTCTTGGTCTTCTTCGAATGGATCGGCGCAGTCAATTCCAGTTTTCAGCGTATTTTCTGGGTCGCGTCCCTTTCCCTTGCCGTGACACCGCTGGTCGGGTTTGCGATTTTCCCGTCGAATTACGTGGCCCTGATCCCTGCGTTTATCCTCATTATTTCACTTGTCTGGGAGCGTTGGTCCCGCAACCGGAACCTCACGACCTTGTTTGTTTTTGTTGTGGCATCATTGGTTCCCTTTGGTCTATATTCCCAGACATCGGTGGTGTATAACCGTCTTTACACGGATCTTCTCTCCGTCCTTCCCCCTCTCGGAACCATTATCGGATTGTACTGGATGCGCTGGTGGGTTGTTCGTTCGCCGCGTACCTGGGCCGACCAGATCGGGGGGCGATCATGAATTGGCGTCACTATGTATTTCTCTTCCTTGTCGGATTGATTGTCCCATTTACGATCTCACGCTTCCAATCGTTGCCCGGCTACATGGACGCCGACTATTATTACGCGGGCGGCATCCAACTTGCCGCTGGCAGAGGCTTCACCGAACCCTACATTTGGAACTATCTGGGTGATCCGCAGGGTTTGCCAACCCCTTCCCATACCTATTGGATGCCGCTTGCTTCGATTGTGTCTGCAGCCGGGATGTGGATTGCCGGTTCTACCAGTTACGAAGCCGGACGCATCCCGTTCATCCTCCTTTCAGCCTGTGTCCCGTTATTGACCGCGACTCTTGCTTACTCCCTCTCCCGCAAAACCTTGCCGGCGATGGTCTCCGGTTTATTGTCGGTCTTTGCTTTGTACTATTCTCCCTTCATGCCCGTACCCGATAATTTTGCCATCTTCATGTTGCTTGGTGGAACGTTCCTTCTGCTTGCCCCGTGCCCTCAGAAATGGATTCCGCTTATGCTTGGCGCGCTGTCCGGCTTGATGACCCTCGCCCGCAGCGACGGACTCCTGTGGCTTGGTCTTGCCGGTCTGATCGTCATGTGGAAGGCGGCATATAAAGAGGATGGTACGAAGAATACATTCCTGGATTGGTTTAACCTGATTGTTCCTTCAGGGTTGCTGGCAGTGTTGGGTTATCTCCTCGTAATGGGACCGTGGCACGGACGCAACCTCAATCTCTTCGGTTCATTCATGACTCCCGGCGGCGGGCGTTTACTCTGGCTTGAAAACTACGACCAGACCTTTGCCTATCCTGCCGAGACGATTACGCGCGAAGGATTTTTGAACGCAGGCTGGAAAGCCGCCTTGCAGGATCGTCTCGCCGCGTTTGACTCGAATTTCAGGAATGCCGTTGGCGCACAGGGTGAATTATTTTTGATTCCGTTTATCATGATTGGTCTGTGGCATCTCCGTAATGATATGAGGACGAAAATAACGGTCACGGGTTGGCTGCTCTTATTCGCGGTGATGACGGTTATCTTCCCATTTGCAGGTTCGCGTGGGAGTTTCTTCCATTCCGGCGCGGCATTCCAGCCGTATTGGTGGGCGGTCGCGCCCATCGGGATGGACATACTGTTGGACGTAGGTTACGAGAAGAAGAAAATTACCGATCCAAACCTGAGGATTGTGACTCAGGTGTCGCTCGTTTTGATTGCGTTCATTGCCACATTTTATTTGGTCTTCGATCACACTATTGAAGGCGGCGGCAAAAAAGAGGATGCCGTCTACCCATCGGTGGAGGATAAACTTCTCGATAGCGGGATCAGCCCAAACGACGTTGTGATCGTCCGCAATCCGCCGGGATATTACATTTCGACAGGTCGATCCGCCATTGTATTGCCGTTCGGCGGCGAGTCTGCCATTCTGACGGTTGCGGAAAAGTTTGGGGCAAGGTACCTTATCATCGAAAAAGGCGGCACCTATGACGGGATCCAGGACCTATACGACGATCCACGAGGCAATCCTTCATTTGAATTTTTAGGAGAGGTGGATGGTGCGCGTCTCTACCAGATCACTAATGCGCCTTGAGTATCGGCTGGTCATTGCCGTCGTTTCATTGTTTGGAGTTGGCTTTTATTTGTTTTTTAGCGCGCTGGTCTTTCGTGTGGGATTTCCGCTCGATGATTCATGGATCCACCTGACCTACGCGCGGAACTTTGCCGAATATGGCGAGTGGGCTTTTCGACTGGGTGAGCGCTCGGCCGGTTCCACGTCGCCGCTGTGGACATTCCTGCTTTCCCTTGGTTTTTTTCTTCGTCTCGCACCCTACGTATGGACTTATTTTCTTGGCTGGGTCCTGTTGACTCTCTTCGGCATTCAAGCTGAAAATGCCGCGCGAAGTTTTTTGAGTTCATATAGGCCGAACCTTCCATGGATGGGAATGTTCTTTGTGCTTGAATGGCATTTCACCTGGTCCGCAGTTTCGGGGATGGAGACTCTTCTTCATGGATTGGTTCTGTTGACAGTCCTTACCGCGTTGATGAACGGTCTGCGTCATTATCTACGCCTGGGCCTGTTGGCCGGATTAAGCGTCTGGATCCGCCCCGACGGCTTGACCCTGCTTGGACCGATCCTGTTTGCCGCGTTCCTGGCGGAGGCGACCTGGTCAGCTCGATGGCAGGCTATATTGAAAACATTGATTGGGTTTGGCGTGTTCTTTTTCTTTTATTTACTTTTCAATCTGGCGTTGTCTGGCAACCCCTTTCCCAATACATTCTATGCAAAGCAGGCGGAATATGAATCCTTCTGGTTATCCAAGACGTTGACGGAGCGGTTTGGAAATTATCTGGGAGTGGTGGTTGCCAGCCCGTTCCTGGCGTTGATTCCCGGTGTTTTTCTTTGGGTATGGAAAGTTTTCAAGACCCGAAATTGGGGCGCGGCGGCAGGTGTGATCTGGTTCTTTGGATACGTTGCCATTTATTTCATGCGCCTGCCCGCATACCAACATGGACGGTATATCATTCCCGCCCTTCCCATTTTGTATCTTTGGGGAATCCTTGGGACAGTTGAATTTATTTCTTCCTTCAAGGACAACAAGCGGCTTATATTTTTATGGTATTCTGCCATTGTTGCCCTGAGCCTGACCTTTGGGTTTCTCGGCGCGCGTCAAAATGCCTCGGATGTCTATTGGGTCGAACATGAAATGGTAGCCACTGCAAAATGGGTGCGGCAAAACCTGCCGCCGAATGCATTACTGGCTGTCCATGACATCGGCGCGTTAGGATACTTTGTAACTAATCCGTTGATCGATATGGCTGGCTTGGTCAATCCCGAGGTCGTGTCATTCATCCGTGATGAAGAGCAATTAGCAGAATATCTCACGGCAAATTCGGCAGATTATCTGATTGTATTTCCGGGGTTTTACCCGAAACTGACATCCGGGTTGCAGTCTGTTTTTATTGCGAAAACCGACCCAGCCGTTTTGCAAGTCGATGATCAAATGCAAGTCTATCGATGGTCTGCAGGACACTAACACGAAATTGAAATGAGGCGCTTGAATTGGTTAATTGCCCGACCGTCACTCCTGTGCTATACTCACATACAAGACCATTTTTGGGATAAGGTTAAGCATGAATGAGATAACACTTCTCGTCGCAGATGATCATCCGCTTTTCCGGCAGGGGGTGGTAGATACACTGTCCCTTGAAAAGGATTTCCGGATCATTGGACAAGCCGCTGATGGAAAAGAGGCGATCGATTTGATCCGTGCTTTAAAGCCAAAAGTCGCAATTTTGGACGTGAATATGCCAGGCTTGAACGGACAGCAGGTGACTCATCAAGTCACTTCGGAACATCTGTCGACACGTGTTGTGCTTTTGACAGGATATGATGATATCGAACAGGCAATCCATGCCGTTCTTGCTGGTGCAGTCGGATATTGTGCGAAGGATATCGAGCCGGAAGTCCTTGCCCGGACTGTTCGCGCGGTGGCTGACGGCAAGTATGCCGTTGCCGGGCATATTTTTACACGGCGCGAGTTGGATCACTGGATCGACGAACAAATGGAGGGTGCGCGCAGATCTTACAGCGAGCCTGGTTCACCCTTCCATCCCCTGTCCGATCGAGAAATGGAAGTGTTATCCTGTGTGGTGCGTGGTATGAGCAACAAGGAAATTGCGGGGCTGTTGGGGATCAGTCATCAGACCGTGAAGAATCATGTAACATCCATCCTCCGCAAATTTGGCGTCGAAGACCGGACGCAGGCGGTTGTGTATGCGTTGAAACGCGGTTGGGTAAAATTACAAGACACTCAAGTAAAAAGCCAGGAGTAATTTATGCTGATGGAAAAGGATGAATCCGCTGGCGGGCCGGATTTGCAGGCAGAATTGGATGAAACTGTAAAAGCCTTACGTGAAATCACTCTGATGATTGAGCAAAGTCAGGGGGAGGTTTTGAAGCTTTCGCAGCGCAACGCTGCGATCACAACCCATCTCCAACAGGTACAGGGGCAGTTCGACAAACTGCCGCCGCAGGAAATCCGTAACGCCTATGATTCCGCTTTAGACGCCCAACAACGTCTGTTTGTGATGCGCGGTCAACTGGAAAAACTGCAAAGCGAAAAAAATCATCTGGAACGATTCAAATCCACTTTGGAGCGGATTCGCGATCTTTCTGAAGGGGGGGCTGCCTCCGCGACTACCAGCGGCTCAAAAAGCCCATTGGCAAGTGTTGAAATGCTTGTCAACGCGCAGGAAACGGAACGCCAGCGTCTTTCACGACAGATGCACGACGGTCCTGCGCAAGCCCTGTCAAACTTTATTCTCCAGACTGAAATCGCCATGCGCCTGCTCGAAATCGATGCCTCACAGGCACGCGATGAGTTGAATAGCTTAAAGACATCGGCGATGGGCACCTTCCAGAAGGTCCGTAATTTTATCTTTGAATTACGTCCAATGATGCTTGACGATCTGGGATTGGTTCCGACTGTGCGCCGGTATGCCGATGCCTTCAAGGAACAGGCTGGGTTGGATGTCGGCGTTACCGTCACCGGAAATGAGCGTCGTCTGGCTCCCTATCTTGAGGTGATGTTGTTCCGTGCGATTCAGGAATTACTTGGCAATGCAGCGCGCCACAGCCAATGCACGATGGTCAAGGTGTTGTTGGATATGGGCGAAGACCGTGTCCGCGTGAGTGTGGATGATAACGGCAAGGGATTTGACGCCGATTCCGTTATGCAGGGAACCAGCCTCGGGCTTAAATTGATCCGGGAACGGGCCGAGATGCTGGGCGGAAGTTTCGAGATTGACAGTGCCATCGGAAAAGGTGCTCGTGTTTCCTTCTCGGTTCCTTCCCGTTCCTAGCATGATCCAAGCTTAAATATCTGTTATTTTTTCATAACAGGATTGTAATTAAGTAGGATATTTGGTGTCTTGTTTTTTTGGTTGCAACAGGTAAAATATGCATAATCTTGAGAGTGGTTCTCAGGAAACAATTTATTCACGAAAGGAATTTCTACCATGTTATTCGCTCCAAAGGAAAAAGGTCAAGGTCTGGTTGAGTACGCGATCATTCTCGCCCTCGTCGCCATCGTCGTCATTGCGGTGATGCGTCTCTTGGGCCCCAAGATCGGCAACACCTTCAGCACGATCAACAACTCCCTGCTGTAATTTGACCGTTTTGCAAGTAAAAGTAGGACTCTGCCGACAGGTAGAGTCCTACTTTTTTACCAATTTGCTACTCTTTATTTCAGTTTATACTGTATAATATTTGCAACAAAGTATCTGTCTGTCGATTGACAGAGAAGCCCGGAGAGGAGAAATACGCTATGCGTCGCGGAAGAATTCTTATTTTGCTTGTGTTGATCGTCGGACTTGGACTGGCTCTTGTGTGGTTTATCTTCAACCAGTTTGGCGGCGGTCAGGTTATTGCTCCGCCAACCCAAGCCGCTCCCTTGACAGAAATCTACTTTGCCGCCCAAAACATTCCCCAAGGGACGACCATAACTGCGGAAATGCTTGGAAAACTCTCCATCCCCCCGGAAAATGTAGCCGAAGTTGAATTCACAGTTGGCGAAGAGGGGAATTTGGTTGGGCAAATTGCGCGGTTCACAATGGAACAGGGCGTAATCATTACCTCTTCGATGGTTGGCGCCGGCCCCGGAGAATTATCCGGACCCGCGTGGGCGGTTCAAATCCCCTCCGGGATGGTTGCCGCAACCATTCCAACCAACCGTTTGTCCCTGGTGGGGTATGGAGTGGGTGACGGCGCGCATGTTAATGTCACTGCCTGCATGCTTATGGTGGATGTAGACCCATCCTTCCAGTCGCAGCTTCCCAACTTCACCTCCGTATTGACCGGGACCGGCTTCCTACCTGATCAGCTTCCGGTTTTGTCGGTTGCGGCAAGCACTACCGAGGACTCATCCAGGCAGGGCAGGGTGGAACTTGACCCGACCCTGCAACAGCCATTTTATGCGGTGCCGTCAGAGACACAAAGACCGCGATTGGTTTGTCAAATGATTCTTCAAGATGTCGTGGTGATGAAAGTCGGGAACTTCAATATTCAATCTCCGGCTGCCACTGACCCGAATGCGACTCCCTCCGCGGCGCAGGTACAGCAACAAGCTACTCCTGATATCATCACCCTCATGGTGAATCCTCAGGATTCGATCTCATTAAACTATTTTATGTATAGTGGAGCGGTCATACATTTGACGCTCCGGAATCCAAACGACACGTCCAGATTTGATGCCCAGTCTGCCACATTGACAAGTCTGTTGACGCAGTACAACATTTCACTGCCGTCGAAACTGCCATACGCCATGCAGCCCAGGATTGACGCGTTGGTTCCGCCGCTTCTGCCCAATGACGTTGTGACCGTTCAACCCCAGCAATAATCATTGTTCCATTTTACGAGGTAAAAATCAATATGCCTGCTGGTGAGAAAATTCGGGTGATGATCGTTGACGATGTTTCCGAGACAAGAGAGAACGTCAGGAAACTTTTGCAATTCGAATCCGATGTGGATGTCGTGGGTGTGGCTCGAACCGGCAAAGAGGCCATCCAGCTTTCCCAAGAGTTCAAGCCGGATGTTGTGCTTATGGATATCAACATGCCGGATATGGACGGTATCACCGCCACGGAGGCGATCCGTTCTAAACAGCCTGCTGTTCAAGTTGTCATCCTTTCGGTGCAGAGCGATCAAAACTACATGCGCCGGGCAATGCTTGCAGGCGCCAGGGATTTTCTGACCAAACCGCCGATGGGCGATGAGTTGATCTCCGCTATTCGCCGCGCCGGTGCGATGGCGCAATCGGAACGCGCCAAGAGCGCCCAGGTGCATGCTGCCATACCCGCCATGAGCACCGGCAACGTGGCGGCTGGTTTTGGCTTACCAAAAGGAAAGATCGTGACAGTGTACAGCCCAAAAGGCGGGGCTGGGACAACGACGCTGGCAGTGAACCTGGCGCTGACACTCCATAACGAAGATACCCGTGTCGCGTTGGTGGATGGCAATTTGCAGTTTGGCGATGTTGCAGTTTTTGTCAACGAACAGGGGAAGAATACGATTACAGAACTTGCACCGCGTGCCGATGAACTGGACCCGGAGATCGTGGAAGAGGTCATGGTTAAACATTCAGCCTCCGGGGTCCATATTCTTGCGGCGCCTAGCCGTCCTGAATATGCCGAGAAGGTTTCCAGCGCTCAATTTGCAAAAGTGTTGGAGTATCTTCGTCAATTGTACGCGTATGTGGTTGTTGACACGTCTTCCTATCTTACCGATATAACACTTTCCGCCATCGACGTAAGCGATTTGATCGTGCTGGTGACGACTCAAGATATACCGGCAATTAAAAATTGCCGCCTTTTCCTTGACCTATTACAGACCATGGGTGTGGAACGGGGACGCATCCTTTTCACGATGAACAGATTCGACAAGCGGATTAACATTACTCCGGAACGAGTTGCTGAAAACCTAAAGCAGGAAGTGTCGTCTGTTATTCCTCTGGACGAGCAGACTGTTGTAAAAGCTGTGAATCGTGGTGTGCCTTTTGTCCTCGATAGCAAGAATCAACCTGCCGCACGCGGAGTCTTCAGTCTTGCGGAGGGCGTACGTGCCCGTGTTGCGGCATTTGAATCTGCCAGTGAATCGGACCGATTCGGCAAAAGGTGACTTTAGTTAGTAGAAGGAGAACGGAAGAATGTCTCTCTTAAAACGAATTGAACAGGGGCAAGGCGGTTCGTCGTCGGGCGGACAGTCGTCGGGTGAGCAGGGAAGCGGTGAAGGTTCGCGCCTCTCTTCGTTGCAGGCTCGGCGTGTCAATGCGCCGATCACATCTCCCCAGGCTGGCTCCTATTTCGATTTAAAGACACGCGTCCAAAACAAGCTTTTGTCCGAGCTTGATCCCTCGATGGATATTACCCGAACCGACGAAGTCCGCCGGACGATCCAGGATCTTTTCGAGCAAATTCTTGCTGAAGAAAACATTGTTTTATCGCGGCCGGAGCGCGCGCGCCTGTTCGAACAGATCGCCGCAGAAATTCTGGGGCTTGGCCCTCTCCAGCCGCTGCTTGAGGACGATACGATCACGGAAATCATGGTGAACGGACCCAAGAATGTTTATATCGAACGCAAGGGCAGGCTCCACCGCGTTCCAGTGACATTTGAAAGCAACGATCACGTCATGCGCATTATTGACCGTATTGTTGCGCCGCTTGGTCGTCGTATCGATGAGTCCAGCCCTTATGTCGATGCCCGTCTGCCGGACGGTTCCCGCGTGAATGCAGTCATCCCTCCGATTTCACTTGTGGGGCCGACTCTGACGATCCGCAAATTTTCCAAGAATCCGATTACGGTTGACCAGTTGATTCAATTTGGTTCTGTTACTCCCGAGGCGATTCAGTTCCTGAAAGCCTGTGTTGAGGCGCGTTTAAACATCCTGATCTCGGGCGGTACCGGTTCTGGTAAAACGACCCTGTTGAATGTTATGTCCGGATTTATTCCGAACGATGAACGCATCATTACAATCGAGAACGCCGCGGAGTTGCAATTGCGCCAGGAGCACGTGGTGACGTTGGAATCCCGCCCGCCAAACATTGAGGGACGCGGCGAAATAACAATCCGTGACCTGGTAATCAACTCCCTGCGTATGCGCCCCGAACGGATTATTGTGGGTGAATGTCGCGGCGGCGAAACACTGGACATGTTGCAAGCAATGAACACCGGTCATGACGGTTCCATGACGACCGCACATGCCAACAGTCCGCGTGATGCACTTGCCCGCGTCGAGACCATGTGCCTGATGGCAGGCATGGACCTCCCCGTGCGTGCCATCCGTGAACAGGTGTCAAGCGCTGTGGATTTGATCTGCCAGCAGGAACGTATGCGCGATGGTACCCGTAAAGTCACCCATATCACCGAGGTCAGCGGCATGGAAGGCGACATTATCACAATGACCGATATTTTTGTTTTTGAACAGACCGGGGTGGAAAATGGAAAGATTGTCGGGCGTTTACGCCCGACCGGGCTGCGCCCGAAATTCATGGACAAAATCGAAGCCGCCGGCATCAATCTTCCGCCTTCAATATTCGGCATCGGCGAACGACGGCGTTATTAAAAATCACATGATATGCAGGTAGTTTGATATGCCTCAAATGTTATTGCTGGGTGGGGGCGTTCTCCTCCTGATACTGTTGATCATCGGGGCGATTTTCGCTGTAACCAGCGAACGGTCATTGGTGGATGAACGGCTAGGTAAGTACCTTGAAGAGGAAAAAACCCAGGTCGAAAAGGCTCAAGGCAGGTCTGTCGTTACCGAGTGGTTGAATCGCAGGGTGGCAAGTTCCTCGATGGGTGATCGTGTCGCGCGCGAGTTGGCGCGCGCCGACTTGAAGTTTAAAGTCGCCGAATATTATGCCTTGATATTCATATCCACGGTCATGACAGCGCTCCTGGCTTTGTTGCTGCAATCCAGCGTGCCTTGGGCATCCCTTGCGATTGGCGGTGTAATCGGTTTTTTCATCCCCCGTTTCTATGTAAAACGCCAACAGGGGGTGAGATTGAGCAAGTTTAATGATCAATTGGGTGATATGCTGAACCTGATGGTGAATGGCTTGCGCGCGGGATATTCCACCATGCAGGCGATGGAGGCGGTCAGCCGTGAATTGCCCTCCCCGATCTCGGATGAGTTCCATCGGGTAGTGCAGGAGATGCAGATTGGCATCCCCATGGAAAAGGCGCTGGATAACCTTTTGCGCCGAATCCCGAGCGACGATCTGGATTTCGTCGTCACTGCAATCAATGTCCAACGCGAGGTCGGCGGCAACCTGTCCGAGATCCTGGATACAATCTCATTCACGATCCGCGAGCGTGTGAGAATCAAGGGCGAGATCCGGGTGATGACCGCCCAGGTGCGCACATCCGGTACAGTGCTATCCCTGATTCCTGTATTCCTCAGTCTGGCTTTGTGGTTTGTCAGCCCGGAATATATCAGTTCCTTTTTCGATGAAAATCCATTCATCTCTCAGCCGTTGTGCGGAATTATTGCGATCTCTTTCATTGTCGGTATGGTTTCTGCCGGATATTTTGCCATGATGAAGATCGCTGACATCGAGGTGTAGGATGAATATTGGTTTGATTCTGTTTGCAGCGTTGGTGGTGGTTGGGGCGCTTGCGATCATCATAATCAGTTTGAGACGTAACGCGGCGGGCGAGGAAGAAGACCCTTTGCAAGCCCGCCTTGCCGAATATATTCAGCGCGGTGATGTGACCTCACTGGAGGAAATCGAGCTTTCTCAGCCTTTTGCCGAGCGTGTGATCATACCTTTCATCCGGCGTGTCGGTGAGATTTCAGCGAGATTCACTCCCCAAAAAGCGATTCAAGAAACCGCCAGGCGACTGGAACTGGCTGGCAATCCTTGGCCCGTGGATGCCGCCACTTTTTACGCGATTCGTATTATTTTGATGCTGATTCTCGGCGGTGCAGTGCTTGCATTGGTTATTGTGGCTCCATCGGCAAATCCGTCCGACAATTTCATATTCGTCGGTGGCGCTGCGTTGGGCGGATTCTTCCTGCCTCATTTGATGTTGTCCAGCCGTATCACGCGCCGTCAGACCGAGATTCGGAAGGCAATGCCGGATGCACTTGACCTATTGACAATTTGCGTGGAAGCAGGCCTGGGCTTTGACGCGGCACTTTCGAAAGTGAGCGAGAAATGGGAGAACGAACTTTCCCTCGCCTTTGCACGCGCAATTCGCGAGATACAACTTGGCAAACCGCGTCGCGATGCTTTGAAGGATATGTCTGACCGGCTAGGTATTCCGGAGATGACAAGTTTTGTCGCCGCCATCATCCAGAGTGAACAACTGGGTGTAAGCATGGCGAAAGTCTTGAGGATCCAGTCCGACCAGATGCGATTGAAACGGCGTCAGCGTGCAGAAGAAGAAGCCCATAAAGCGCCGGTCAAAATGCTTATCCCGATGGCGTTGTTAATCTTTCCATCCATCATGTTTATCATTCTTACACCCGCCGCGATTCAGATTATGATCAATCTCGGTTAATATTATAAGGATTTCATCTCATCGTAGTTGACCTGTGAGCAGCATACCCTGGTCGTATCGCCTTTATCGATTGACCTGGAGCGGATTGGATTTGCTCTTTCCGCCTGTATGTGCGGGATGCGAGAAAGCGGGGTCGCGCTGGTGCCCGGATTGCCAGCAACGCGTCCCACGCATCGACAGGCCATTCTGTGAAAAATGCGGCATCCCAACAAATGGGGCTGATCTCTGCGAGAAATGCCGGGCGAGACCGCCTGCGTATCAAATGATGCGCTCCTGGGCGGTCTTTGATTCTCCGATCCAGAATGCCCTGCACACCTTGAAATATCGCCGGAATATGGGGTTGGGGGATGCTCTGGCGGTGAATATGACGGAATTTGTACGTTCTTTGAACTGGTCCGTGGACCTTGTGATCCCTTCTCCGCTGGGGAAAAAACGACTTCAAGAGAGGGGATATAATCAAGTCGATCTTGTTGCCCGTCCACTGGCATACGAACTTGGACTGGAATATGCTCCGCAAGCGCTGTGGAAAACGCGCGAGACACGTTCGCAGGTCGGCTTGAGCATTTCCCAGCGGAGTGAAAATGTCCGGAATGTGTATCAGGCCGACCCGGCGAAAGTGAAGCGAAAATCCATCCTGTTGATGGACGATGTCGCCACGACAGGCTCAACAATTTCCTCAGGCACCGAGGCGTTGCTGTCTGCCGGGGCGGGGAATGTGTACGCGCTGACCATTGCACGTGCACTTTCACATCACGATCTCAACCGTGTCTGACAATGGCGCACATGCGTCATTGATATAACCCTTTCAGGAGGTAGTAAGATGGCGAACAATATCGAGGTGGTTGCCCGCAATATGCGCTTGACCGACAATACGCGCGAATATGTTGAAAAGAAAGCCTCCAAGCTCGACCGATATCTTCAGGAAATCGATGACGTGCGCATCGAATTGTCGCATGTCAAGGCGGCGCGCAGCGCCATGGACCGCCAGGTGGCCCAGATCACTGTGCGTGGTAAGGGGTTCATCCTCCGTACCGAGGAACGCGCCGATGATCTTCATGCCGCATTCGATGCCGCGCTCGACAAGATGCAAAGGCAGATCGACCGTTATAAGGGCAAGCATTACCGCGGGCGGGGTGACGGGCGTTCTGCGTCTGAGGTGGTCGAAGAGGAGTTGCCGGTGGATGAGACCGGCGAACTGCTTCCTCTCATCGCGCGGCGCAAGAAATTCGTGGTCCTGCCGATGAACGAGGAGGAGGCGGTCGAACAGATGCGCCTGTTGGGACACGATAACTTCTTCATCTTCTTCAATGCCGAGCAGAACTCCATCCAAGTGCTGTACAAACGCCGCAACGGAACATACGGCTTGATCGAGCCGGTGGTTGGCTAGGAAACAGGATTGCACGACAAACCAGTGGCGCCCAGGCGCCACTGGTCTTATGAAGGAGTGACGATGGAATTGGATGATATTGACGATATCGAATTTGCCCCCACAAATGTGAACGTCCCAGCCGCGAAGAAACTTGTGCTTGATCTCCTGAAAGCCATCGGAGAGGATCCGGAGCGCGAGGGATTGAGAAACACGCCCGACCGTGTGGCGCGCATGTATACCGAGTTGCTGAGTGGTTACACCGCCGACCCGCAGAAGGTCGTCAACAGCGCACTGTTTGAAGTGAAATACGACGAAATGGTCATTGTTCGCGACATCGAATTTTACAGTTTATGCGAACATCACATGTTGCCGTTCGTCGGTCGCGCACACGTTGCCTATATTCCCGACGGCAAGGTGCTGGGGCTGTCCAAGATTCCACGCGTCGTGGATATGTACGCGCGCCGCCTGCAGGTGCAGGAACGGATGACGCGCCAAATCGCAGACTTTTTGCGCGACCTGCTCAAACCGCAGGGTGTGGCCGTTGTGGTGGAGGCGATGCACTTGTGTTCGATGATGCGCGGCGTGAAAAAACACGACGCGCGCATGACGACCTCTGCCATGCATGGAGCGTTCCGCGCGAACCTGGCGACGCGGCAGGAGTTTCTGGACAACATCTCGCGTGGAGCGAAACCGCTTCAGATCTAAACTGTTAATTGCCCCCGTCAAACCGAGACAGCACATCCCGGTGCGCTTCCACCCAGACTTTTCGGCGGAGGCGTGTTGCCGTTTCAGTGATACTTTCCTGTGTGAGCGGATTTTGGAAGTCGGGGTAAATCTCCGCCAGCGGCACGATGACAAAGGCGTAATTCCAGAATTTGTCGTTGTACGGTTTTTCGTCGAAGAGCACGATGTCAATGTCAATCGTGCGCGGGGCGAATTTGTTTTCGCTCCGTTTGCGCCCCAACTGCGTTTCAATGGGACGGATGATTCTCTCCTTCAATTCCCCGGGCATGTACGGACATCGGAACAGCACACAGGCGTTCAGATAGTTTGGTCCCTTCGCGCCGACCGATTTCGATTCCCACGCACTGGATACCTTTTGTACTTCGCCGTACTTGTGGAGCAATCGGATCGCTTCGACGAGATTCCTCTTGGGTTGGATGTTTGAACCGAGATTTAGATAGGCAAGATGCATCTCAGTCATTGAGAGAACGTTCGATCTCCACGCCCACCGATTCCGAAAAGCGCACCGCGCCCGGCTTTTCTACGCGGACAATCACTTTCTGCACGCCATTTTCTTCCAGACACAATTTTGCAAGATCGTTTGCCAGCGCTTCCACAGTCTTACGGTTGGCGGATTCGGCGTGCGCCAGCACCTTCTTGCTCGTCGTACTGTAGTTGACACAATCGGCGATGTTGTCCGTTTTGGCAGCTTGGCGCGTATCGGTAAAGAGGGTGATATTGATGAGAATGTTTTGGGCGCGTTTTCGCTCCCAATCATTGATACCAATAATTCCACGTGCCAGTAAATTCTTAATGATGACTTTGTCCATGCTTCGGGTCCCTTTCAAATTCTTGCGTGTAGGAAGTTTGAGGTGTGGTTAGTAAATTGTGACTTGAGCATACGCATTATCAAAACCTGAATTTGGGGCTAAACTTTTGCATCATCTCGAAAGTTATGATTGAACGATTTCAGGGACAAACTTCAGGATGAGCGAGGTGGTATCCCTCCCTATACCAAATGTCTGCCTCCATCCACGTGGATGATTTCACCGGTGATATACGCCGGGCAGGTCAACAGGAAAATCAACACCTGTTCGGCTTCACCAGCCTGCGCCCAGCGCTTCAATGGAACGATCTTGATAATGTCAGGGTTGATATCCCCATCGGCAGGAGGCAGGATCGCTCCCAGCGCCAACCCGTTGACGGTGATTCTTGGGGCCAGTGCGATCGCCAGTGATTTGGTCATTGCGGCGAGGGCAGACTTGCTCACCGTGTAGGGAAAATGGTCCGCACCGGGGCGCAGGGCGCGCCAATCGAGGATGTTAATGATACGCGCGCCTTCGCCTGCCTGTCTTGCAAAGGCTTGGCTGAGCAGGAATGGAGCGGTCAGGTTGATGGCGAGATGTCTCTGCCATGCGTCGGGGGAGGTGGTGTCGAGGGTCAGTGGTTCGAAGATGGCGGCGCAGTTGACAAGCCCATGCAGAGGGGTGGATTTGTTCACCAACGGAATCAGACCTCCGGCTTGGGATGAATCGCTCAAGTCTGCTTGAACAATCCAGGCGCGGCGATCGAGTCTTGTGATTTCATCACGTAGTATTGAGGCATCTGAGTCCGAATGACTGTGATGGATGACGATTTCGGCTCCGGCGCGGGCACAGGCCAGAGCGAAAGCGCGACCAAGACGGCGGGCGGCGCCGGTGATCAGAATAGTCTTTCCATGCAAGGCTTGATCGCTCATCAGGTGGGATTGTAATACAAATGCGAGCGGTATCGATCCTCCTCCTGCCTCTTGACCCGCTTCTTTGCCGGTGATAATATTTTTTCGCTGGCGTTTTGAGTTCTCGATCTTTAATCCTATTCCCTTGAAAGGTAGAAAAATGGACAAGAATCAAAATCCGACAGTGTACACAGGGGACATTGCAGCAGAACGTATCGACCCGGCAAAAGAGTATACAGTTGAAAATCAGGAAATCGTTTTTTCGAAGGAACAACATGCGATCTGGGCGGATCTGTACGCGGGTATTCACCAGCCATATTTACTCGAGCATCTCTGCCATGAGTATCATCGAGGACTGGATTTGCTGGAACTCGACCCGCTGCACATCCCGACAGTGGCGCACTTGAACGGACATATCACGTCACGCACCGGCTGGCGCATCGAGCGAACAGCGGTGCGTTATACGCTTGCGGACGATTGGTATAAAAAATTTGCCCAGCGCGTCTTTCTTATCACCGACTATTTGCGCACGCGCGATCAGATGGAATTCACGCCTGAACCTGACATGTTCCACGACATCTTCGGGCATTTGCCATTCCTCACGCAAAAATTCTACGCGGACATCGAGGACAAATTCGCGCCCGCTTATATGAAGGCAACGCCGGAGGAAAAGGAGGTTATCAAGCGGCTGGCGTGGTACAGCACGGAGTTTGGTCTGGTGGTGCAGGAGAACCGGTTCAAGGTTTTCGGCGCGGGGATCATCTCCGGGCGCAAGGAATTGACCCGTACCATCATGGAATTTTACCGTCTTGGGCGTGATAACGTGATTGATTACACCCGCCCGATCTTCCCGCAGTTGAACGCGCATTTCCTCGCCAACAAGACCAACCTGCACCGCATCATCGACGGCGTGAATGCCCTCCATCAAAAGGGACAGATGTCCTCCGCCGACCAGGGTTGGAATGTGGTCCTTTCGTTGTACCAGAGCCTGGGCATCAAGCAGGATGGTATCTTTGGCGGTGAAGTAATCATTGTACCGTTTGACATTGAGACGATCGCGCGCATCCCGAAGACGGTTTACGCTTTTAACCCGATGCTCTTCGTGTGTGAGTCGCTGGAGCGGATGGATGAATTGCTGGAGTCGTATCTAGGTCCAATTGCGGCGAGGATCTAGGTGAAATGAAAAACCGCCTCTTTCTTTGCAAGAGGCAGTTGATAAAAAATCGCCTTATATCGACCCAAACTGGCTATCCAAATGGGGATGGCCAGCTTTCATTTGTAATTCAAGAATATGCCTTTATCGTCTCTGTAAAAGTACCCATACCCTCAGGCGCTTTTTCGTAAGCGCCTCGATATTCCTGCGGCATCAACTCTGCCACCCGGTACATCATCTCATCCGCGATTTGCTGACGGATTTCTTTTGTCATTTTCACCCCATCAACCTTTAGCCGAAACGGTTCGCCAACACACAGGTGAAAATCTGTGCGCCTGAAACTTTTTAAATTTTTCAGATAGGCTTCACCGCCCCAATGTGCGACCGGCAAAATGGGCACGCCGGAACGCACGGCAAGCAAAACCGCGCCGGGATGGGCGCGCAGCAACCGCCCGGTTTTGTTTCGAGTTCCCTCGGGGGCGATGCCAAAGATATATTCATTTTCCAATGCTTCGATGGCTTTTCGCAATGCGCTGGTATCCGCTTCGCCGCGGCGGATGGGGATGATGCCCCAGAGATTGAAGACCCAGTTCAGGAACCAGTTATCCCAGGTCTCGATCTTTGCCCAGCCGGTGATCTTTCGCGGCTGGAGGAGGGCAAACAGGACAGGCACTTCGATCTGCCCCGTATGATTGGAGACGACGATCAATGGCCCCTTCATCGGGAACTTATCCAAATTCGGCGTGTGGATTCGGCATGTAATCCGGATGTAGATGTTAATAACGAACGCAGTAAACCGATATACAGGACTCATAAGGCGGTAATGAACTCCAGGGCATGCGGGACAAGTTCAATAGTGAGGGATTGACCTTCCTTGCAGAGTGTCTCTCCGTCGCAGTGGGCAGGAAGAGTTCCCTTCAGGGCGGTGACAATCACCTTGCGGGCGCGTCCCGTCGTGATTTCCGGTTGAGTCGCCTGTGTCCCCTGCATGAAGGTTGGCAGTAGTTGCAGGATGCGGAACTTCCCCGGAGCCCCGGCAATACACAGGTCAAACATGTTGTCGTAGGGGAGACCGTCGGGTGCCATGAAGAATCCTCCGCCCATACGCTGACCGTTCATGATCGAGACCATCAGCGCGTCCTGCTCCAATTTTCTGTCTTCATACTCGATGCGGACTGTCGGGGCTTTGAAATAGATAAAGATGGTTTCGAGCGCAGCGATGAGATATGCCAGCAAGCCGCGCATCCAGCGGATGTCTGCCGCCACGAAACCCACATAGGCATCGAAGCCCACCCCCACACCATTGCCGAAATATCGCCCCTCCGGATAATCGCCGCCGGTGACCTTGCCGATGTCCATCCATCTGCGGGTATTCTTTGCCAGCAGGGCGATATTCTCCTCCAGTGAGCCGCGCACGCCCATGCCGTAGGCAAAGTCGTTTCCCGTACCCACCGGCAGGAGCCCCATGGCAGTGTGATTAAATCCCGCCTGCCGCGCTTTCATCAACCCATTGAGTGATTCGTTGGCGGTGCCGTCTCCACTGGCGGTGACGACCACATCGATCCTTTCACGTGCGGCTTGCTCGGTTAATTCCGCGGCATGCCACGGGCGCTCGGTGAGCACCAGCTCATAATCCAGATTGTGCGACCTCAACAGAGTTTCGATTTGCGGAATGACTTTCCTTGCATGTCCCCGCCCCGATGTTGGATTTACAATGATGAGATATTTCATCCATAGGCTCCCAAAGGTGAACTGGGGCGAGTCTATCACAAATCGAAAAAGAGCCTCAATAATGAAAGGTTACGGCTTGAATCTCAAATAATCTTCAGGAGTATCCAGGTCCTCGAGAATGCTTGTGTTATCGATTTCCACATACGCAATTTCTTTTGCGTGATTGTTCAGGAAATCCCGTGGCGATTGCGGGAATTTCATCCTCAAAATCTCGTCCCATAACGGACGCGCCACCAGCCAGGGATGTCCGCGCCGCATCCGGTAACTCGGAACAACAATACGGGACCGACTCTGCTCGAACGCTTCTCTGACCATCCGCACGCTTCTTTCCTGGACCTGAGGCTGGTCGCCGAGGCAAATCAGCGCCGCTTCCGCCTCAGCGTTGAGCGACCTCAGCCCGCACTGAATAGAACTCAGCATTTCACTGCTGTCATACTCAGGGTTGAACACTGTACGCAAACCAAATCGCTTTGCAAGCTCTTCAACCTGTTCCCGGAATCCACCCGTGACCGTGACCACATCCTCCAGTCCCGCGGACTGCAATACGGAGATAACCTGCCCAAGGACAGTGGTCTCTCCCCACGGTAACAGCATCTTGGACTGCCCCATTCTCTTTGATTTGCCGGCGGCGAGAATGATTGCTGAAATCATCATAAAGTATCGTCTTTAATGATGCGTTGATACATTTCAGGCGTATCCACATCCAGCAAGAGACGGTCATCATGCCACGGCAGATACTCCACATGATGCTTATGGAAGATGCCCCGTCCGCCGATATCGCCCTGGAGAGTCAGCAAATCGGGAAACGCGGCCCGATCGAACAAAACCGGGTTGGCGCGCCGATCCTGCACCATCGGCGCAAGAATCGGATATAATCCCTCTGCATGTCTCTCCACCAATGCCCGTAAAATAGAAACTGTTACCTGCGGCTGATCAGCCAGGAGAAAAATACAAGCCCCGACATGCCCCTCTCCTGGCGGGAGATGCGCAGAAGTGAGAGAGAGAATCCCTGCCCTGATGCTGCTCGCCTGCCCTTCTTTCCATTCCTCGTTCCTCACGATCCTCACCGGCAAATCCTTTACCGTTTCTTCCACATTTTCTGCGTTTGCCCCTGTCACAACCACCACAGGGGACAATCCTGCCTCCAGCGCTCTCATTGCCGCAGCGCGGACAAACGGCTGTCCTCTCCAGTCCAACAACTGCTTAGGCTGCCCGAAACGAGACGATTCTCCCGCAGCCAAAATAATTCCCGCCACCGGTTCATGGACGGCGAAAATCCGTTTTTCCTTTAGGCTGGAAACAATGACCGAATCGAACTTTGCCATTAAAGCTTTTGCCATCGCGCTGGCAACTGATTGAAGTTCAGGTGTATCTGCTTGATTGAGCAGGATGGACTTGCGAGCATTGGGTGGAATATTTTTCAGCCCGCCATTTTCGTGGAGCAAAACGCGATTTACAGCCTCCGCAGTGACAGCTTCTTCCCTGTTCAACCCGCTCAAGGTAGAAAATATTTCTGGTCGATGGATATTATCCGCATTGAGCGGTTTCCCAATCCCTGACAGCCCCGCCATTTCCACAATCTGTTCTGCGAAAAGTGGGACCGGAGGCTCGTGGTCCGCCCAGGCTTTCAATGGTTTCTGCCGTGACCCATCCGCTTCGATCAACAAAGGGATGGAATGATAGCCGCAAAACTGATGAAGCCAGCCTGATAAATGGTCATTGATCGGTTTGGCCCTGTCGCCATCCAATTTGCCTGTGATGAGGATAACCCCGTTCAATCCATGTTCGAGTTCTTCGATGGATGCAACCCCAGCAGCGATGTGCGTATCCGCCAATTCGATTTGCCACGCGCCGAGATGCGTTGTCGCGGTGACCACCACAGGTGGAGTCAACTCTCTTGCCAGTTGAAACATGGCGGTTGTTTTTCCGCCTGCACCAGTGAAGGCGATACAGGAAGTTGATTGTACGCGCAATGCTTTGGCAAGAGAAAGAGTCATGCCCGGGATTATACATCTCCTGTCAACATATGCCGACAAGGTACGGTATAATAGGCGACGCCGCTCGTGAGGGCGTGTGACACACTCTATCAAGTAAGGCATTGTAATGGCAGGCGATCTCCTTAATACTACAGACTACTGGACGAATTTCCAGGTCACCCGGCAAGACGTCGAATTTCTCCACAATCATCTATTCGATAATGAAACTCCTCTCACCCCCCGCGAATTGGTCGCGGTATTGGTAGCTGAGCGGATACGCGTCGAAAAACTCGAGGCGCAGGCAAAACGCCAGGCAAACCGCAGGACTTATTTTCCAAAAGAGATATATCATGTGGGAGATGAATTGGTCTTCCCATCCCTAAATTGGAAACGCGGCACGGTTAAGGCAGAACGCGCCGGTTTGAATCCCGAGATTGGGAATTTCAGTGTATTGACTGTCGAACTGGAGGATGGTTCGGAGCGATGTTTCGCATCCAATCTCCCGGTTCACGCGTTGAACGATCAGCCTGTTTCCGTGGAAGAGGACGAAGTCGACCCCGAGGATGTTTTGCAGGCTTTTGGCAGCGGTATCGAAAAGAAGATTGAATCTGCCTTCAAGGATGACGGTCAACTTGTACGGATTGCCGGTCGTTGGTTTCCGCGTGCCCTGCTGGTCGATGTCAATATAGGCAACTTGAATTTAGCGGAAGCCGTTTTGGATATGTCTGGAGGCGAGCCGCTTCCAACCACCGCGTTGATCAAGGACGTATCCCTTCCGGAAGGGGTCAATCCCAAGCTGGCGGAGTTCTCCTTGAATTTTGCCTTGCAGGAAGATGATCGTTTCGATGAGGTTGGTCCTGCAGGGCAGGTGTTATGGTGTTTGCGTCGGTTGGAGCCTGCTGAAGTCCGCGAGGTGCCGGCGTTTTTGCAATATTCTCCCATCGACTATGATCGTTCATTGCTTTCCGACCAGATGCTGAAGCTCGAAGCGCAGTTGGATGATGAGTTGAGCAACGTTGATGCGATGAATGATGGCAATCCCAGCGAAGTGGCTATTTCCCTAATTTATCCGCATCTGCGTGCAGGGACATTACCCATCTCGGCGCGCGTCCGTTCGATGTTCCCGACCGCCTATGAATCGCCGCGGGTCCGTTTTACGCTTGTGGATGGCAGGACAAAACAAAAGATGCCGGGTTGGGTGGTACGCGAGCATGGATATGTGTATGGATTGCGCGATTGGTATAAAGCCAATGAGTTGATGCCCGGCAGCGTGGTGCGTATCCGCCGTAGCACAGTCCCCGGGGAAGTGATCATCGAAGCCAAGTCATATCGCGCCAAGGATTGGGTGCGGACGGTGATCGTTGGTGCGGATGGCGGCATGGTGTTTGCAATGTTGAAGCAATCCATTTCGGTGGAATTCAACGATCGTATGGCGTTTGCCGTCCCGTCTTTCGATGCGGTGGATCAGCTTTGGAAGCAGGGTGGGAAGCCGTTCGAGAAGTTGGTTGCAGATATGATCCGTGAGATGTCGAAGTTGACCCCGCAGGGCCATGTTCATGCGCAGGAGTTGTATTCTGCTGTGAATATCGTCAGGCGCACCCCGCCGGGGCCCCTCTTTGCCTTGCTTTCCAGCAGACCTGAGTTCATACATGTTGGCGATCTACATTTTCGCTTGAGCGAGTCGGAGTAGTACATGACAGATGTAAAACGATTCAGCCTGGTCAAACCGACGGTTGATACTCCCTTCCATGTTGATTTTGAATGGTGGAAAAAAAATGAACGCGATTGGCACGTCTATTTACGGTCATTGCTGTGTGCTGAGCATCAGGAGGCTTTTGCCAATGTTGAAGAGGGCGAGACCATCGACTGGGTGGATCCGGTTACTGCGGAGGTCAAGCCCGTGGAGGGGGTTCAAAACGCATTGATGACTCATTGCGTCAAACAGCCGGATTTTCTTACCGGTCAGACTGCTTTGGTGGAGGCGGTCTTTCGTCTCTTTTTGGCAAATGGGAACGTGCCCATGACATCAAAGGAATTGGGCGCGCGGCTCAATCGCCCTGCCGATACCATTCTCCGCACTTTGGCTGGCGCGCGCGTATACAAAGGTATCCGCCCCTATAGCTCCTGAATTTGAGCGCGTGAAAAGGGATGGGGTTTGCTCCGCTTGCAATGTCGTAATATAATTGGTTGCCCGCCCCTGTAGCTCAACGGACAGAGCACCAGCCTTCTAAGCTGTTGGTTGTGGGTTCGAATCCCGCCAGGGGCGCCTAGTTCTACCGTCAAAGATGCTGACATATCCCGGATATGTCAGCATTGATTCCAGAGATAGGAAGTAGCAGGGGGTAATAGTGCAGATTACTAAAAGCTGAACTGTATTGTTTGGGAGTGTCCATCATCCAACACATAACCATGTCATTGCGAGCCCGAAAGGGCGAAGCAATCCCAGAATTTGCGAGGAGTTAGCTTCGTCGGGCTACCGCCCTCCTCGCAATGACGGAAGTTGTTGATTTCGATGTTAGACACTCCCTTTCAAAGGGGAGTGTCCAAATGGATGGGCTAAAATAGAGAAATGAACAGATGTCCATATTGCCAAGAGACAACCCGCCAGAACAAAGCGGGAACAACAAATGCAGGTTTGCAAAGATATCGTTGT
>JACAEM010000019.1 GCA_013388855.1 Chloroflexota bacterium | reverse complement strand
TCAACAACAGGCAACTTCATAAGCAACACTTTCCAAATTATGCCTCTCATGTCATGGACTTTGTTAGCCCACTATTTTAGACACTCCCGAAAAAATCAGTAAAAAGCACAGCAGGATGGTCTCTTGTCAAAATCCTCAAAGGAGTTATGAAATCACACTCTCAACCCATTGCTTTATCTCACCACTCTCAACGGACAAATCCATCCACGCTAAAAACTCGGCGTTTCCCTTCGGCCCCAGCAGCGGACTCTTGATCAAACCGCGAATCCCAAAGCCTTCGTTTCGGGCGAATGTCAACACATCGGTCAACACCTGCCTGTGGATCTCCGGATCGCGGATGACGCCGTCGCCGCGGGAGACGTCCTTTTTACCCGCTTCGAATTGAGGCTTGATGAGCGCAACAACATCGTTTCTTTCCTCTTTTTTCTTTCCTTCATCGAAAGAAGAAAGAGGAAAGAGCCAGCTTTTGATCACCGGCAGCAATATTTTCAACGAAATAAAAGAAGCATCCACCGTTACCAGCGAGACTGGCTCCGGCAGGGATTCGACGAAGCGTGCGTTGGTTTCCTCCATGACGACCACGCGCGGGTCATTGCGTAGTTTCCAGTGCAGGATGCCCTTGCCTACGTCGATGGCATAGACCTTTGCCGCGCCGCGCTGGAGCAGGCAGTCGGTGAATCCGCCGGTGGATGCGCCGACATCGGCACAGACCCGTCCATTTACGTCAATTGGGAGGGCTTCGAGCGCCGCATCCAGTTTTTCGCCGCCTCGTGAAACGAAGCGCGGGCCGGTGTCCACCGTCAGGACGGAATCGGCTGCGATGGCGGTGGCAGGTTTGAGCGTGGTCTGACCCGCCACGCGCACCTGCCCCGCCATAATCAGTGCCTGTGCCTTGGCGCGCGATTCCGCCAGCCCGCGCTCCACGAGTAACACATCCAACCGTACTTTCGTCATGGTTCTATTGTACTTCCCGAAGTTAAAAAAGGTAAAATATCCCCATGTTCACCGCCCTGATCAAAGCCATGCGCCCGAAACAGTGGACGAAGAACGGCTTCGTCTTCTTCGCGCTCGTGTTTGACAAGCAGTTGTTCGTTCCGGAGTCGTTCGTGCGCACGCTCGAGGGGTTCTTTTTATTTTGTTTGATTTCAAGTACGGTCTATCTCTTTAATGATATTGCAGACGTCGAGTCGGACCGCAAACACCCCGAAAAGAAGAACCGCCCCATCGCTTCGGGCGCCCTGCCCGTCAACGTGGCGCGGACGGCAGCGATTCTGTTGACTCTCATCGTCATTCCGCTCGGATACTTCCTTGCGCCCATGTTTGCGGTCATCCTGGCGCTGTATCTTGTCATTAATCTGCTGTATTCGCGCTGGCTGAAGCATGTGCCCATTTTGGATGTGCTCATCATCGCGGCGGGATTTGTCCTGCGCGTGGGCGCGGGCGCTTCACTGATCGTAGTGGAGCGCTTCTCGCCGTGGCTGTATGTTGTCACCACGCTCTTCGCGTTGTTCATCGGTTTTGGCAAACGCCGGGCCGAAATGACCCTGCTCGAGAAAGGCGCGGGGTCGCACCGTAAGGTGCTCGACGGCTACACCCTGCCGATGCTCGACCAGTTCATCACCATTGTTTCCGGCACGACCATTGTGGCATACTCGCTCTATACCTTCTCTGCGCCCAACCTGCCGGAAAATCATTCCATGATGCTGACCATCCCGTTCGCGGTGTACGGCATCTTCCGTTATTTGCAGTTAATCCAAACCGGTCACGCGGCGGGTGCGCCTGATGAAGTGGCGCTCAAAGACCGCCCGATCCAGATCACGGCGTTGTTGTGGGGGCTGACCGTGCTGGCGATCTTTTATTTCTCGTAAAGCGGGATTCCCTCGCGACATGACCCGTTCTTTCGCGCCCGGCAAAGTCATTCTTTTCGGTGAACATGCCGTAGTCTATGGACGTCCTGCGCTGGCGGCGCCGGTTACACAGGTCCATGCGGATGTGGAAGTTCGGGACTCCGACCATACCGGCATTTGGATCGACGCCCCGGATGTGAATCTGCGCGCTGAACTGAACACGCTTCCCTCCGACGATCCGCTGGCTTCCGTTATTCATAACTTTTTATTCCTCGCGCGCGTTTCTCCGTTTCCGAAGCTCAAGATCAAAATTAATTCCACCATCCCCGTCGCCTCCGGTTTGGGCTCCGGCGCAGCAGTGACGGTTGCTCTGACGCGTGCGTTGTCGTCCCATCTTCACTTTGCGATGAGCGATGAAGAGATCAACGCCTTCGCCTACGAGATCGAGAAGATTCATCATGGCACGCCCTCCGGTATCGACAATACGGTTGTTACGTATGCCAAGCCGGTGTACTTTATCAAAGGGCAGCCTATCGAAATATTAAAGGTGGGACATCCATTCACCATGGTCATCGGTGATACGGGCGTCTCTGCCCCGACGAAAGAGTCCGTGGGCGCTGTACGAAAACTATGGGAGGCAGACCGGGTGAAATGGGAAAGGGTGTTCGATGAGGTGGGCGGAATTGTCCGGCAGGCAAGAAGAGCGATGAAGAGCGGCGAGTGGGAGTTGCTCGGTGGTCTGATGAACGTCAATCACGAACTGCTCCAAAAAATGACCGTTTCCTCGCCAGAATTGGACGAACTCGTCGGTGTTGCGCGGAAAACGGGCGCTCTGGGTGCGAAACTATCCGGCGGCGGGAGAGGCGGCAACATGATCGCTTTAGTCCCGCTCGAAATGGCGGAGGCAGTTGCCGGGTCCCTGAAGGAAGCGGGCGCGAAAAACACGATCATCACGCAAGTGTCATGAAATGGATTGCGCCAGCTCTGGCGTACCTCGCGGTGGGCGTCGGAATCTTCCTTTTTCATAGTGCCTGGGGCGCGCTGGTGGGATTTCACGTTGCGATTGTTCTTTCCCTCCTGGTTGCAAGACCGCATCTTCCTCTTTCGTTCCTTCTGAAAAATTCAAAAATCAAAAGGGTTTTGGTCAGTGGATTATTATGTGGGAGCAGCGGAGTTGCTCTGTATTTCCTGTGGAATCATTTCGGCTTTGCCAGTGATCTACCCGCGCAGGTGCGGGCACTCGGCTTGAACTCTTCCACGTGGATTCCGTTCGTGGCTTATTTCGCGCTGGTCAACCCATTTGTGGAGGAATACTTCTGGCGCGGGTATCTCGGCAGTGACGCAAAATCATTGCACATATCCGATTTTGTCTATTCAGGTTTCCATGCCTTAATCCTGATTGGCAAAGTGCGGACAAGCTCCATTATTTTTGCGTTATCCATGCTTGTACTGGCGGGCTGGTTTTGGCGGCAGCTCGCGCGCGAAGAGGACGGTCTGTTCGCGCCGGTGTTCGGCCACATGGCGGCGGACCTGACCATCCTGATGGCTGTCTATTTGAAGGTGTGAGCCGGTGACGCACGGCAATGGTCGACCCTGATATAATCCCCGCCGATGAAAATGCGCTTTGTTTTTTTTGCCAGCCTGTTTGTGATTATCCTGTTATTGCTTGGGTTGAGTCTCCCCTCTGGCGCGGTGGTTGCCGCACCTCAGCCGCAGGGCTTTGCCACTTCCACCCCCGGACCTGACGGTCGCATCATCTATATTGTCAAGGAAGGTGACACCTGTTCCCAGGTTGCCCTCCTGCATGGAATCGCCGTGACCCAGTTGCGCCAGTTCAACACACGGCTGGACGAGAATTGCACGCTCACCCCGGGTCAACAACTGATCGTTGGACTTTCGGTATCCAGCCTTCCCACCGCGGGACCCGCCACCGCCCCTCCCACTCCCACTGCGACGTTGACGCCGGTTAGCGGCACAACCGAGGTCTGCATCCTGCTCTTCAACGATGCCAACGGCGACGCATTGCGGCAGGAGACCGAATTCGGCATCGACGGCGGCGCGGTGAGCCTGACCAACGTCAACGGTTCCTACTCGAAGACGGAGAACACCACTTCCGCTGTGGACCCGGACACCCTGGAGCCTGTCCGCGCTTGTTTTGTCGATGTCCCGCAGGGCGATTACAACATCAGCATGGCTGTGCCCGATGATTACAACCCCACCATGGCGGTCAGCTACAAGTTGACTGTGAAAGCTGGTGACCGCGCTTCAATCGATTTCGGCGCGCAGTCCAAAACGGTGACCGTCAGCGACCCGGCGGCGACAGAAGGCAGTGGACGCTCCCCGTTGCTCGGCATTTTCGGCCTGCTCCTGTTGCTGGGCGGCGCCGGGCTGGGATATTACGCTTACCGCTCCAGCCAGCCGACCAGTAAGTTAAAGGGAAGCCCGCTGGATAAGAGATAAAAAAGAGACCGCTGTTTGGCGGTCTTTTTTTATCCCATCGGATGCCGCATCCGCTGCCCACCGATCAGGTGGACATGTAAATGAAAGACGGTCTGCCCGCCGTCGATGCCGGTGTTGGTGATGAGGCGGTATCCGCCCCTGGAAATGCCCTCTTCATGTGCGACCTTGCGCGCCACAGTGAAGATATGCCCAACAAGTTGCTCGTCGTCTGTTTCCAGCGCGCTCACGGATTCGATGTGTCTGTTCGGCACGATCAAAATGTGCGTCGGCGCGACGGGATGGATGTCGCGGAAGGCGGTCACCTGTGCGTCGCGATGGACGATCTCCGCTTTGGCTTCGCCGGAGACGATCTTGCAGAAGATGCATGAGTCGGTCATGGTATGTCTGATCCTTGAGAGGCGGGAGATGAGATGGATGAGGTGGGCTTTCAGCATTGCATTGAGATATCAGCCTGAATTATCTCCATTAAATGGAATCTGTCCACCGGTCGGGGAAGAGGCGTTTTCAGGACACAGATGGAGCAATTTGCCCGGAGTTTCCGTTAAAAACGAAAAATCCGGCTGGTTTGTGTAATCCGAATCCGAAAAGGTTTAATCCAGGGTTAGAGTTTCCTGCGAGAAGGGGTGGAAATATCCCATGCGCCTGCGTTGTCCATGTAAAAGGCGATATAATGTCGCGCGAAGGAAAGACCCATGACAGCTCTAAATATATTGATTTTTGTTCTCGTCTTCGGCGGGATGGTCATCATCCATGAATTCGGTCACTTTATCGTTGCGCGCTTGTGCAAGATCGAAGTGGAGGAGTTTGGAATCGGACTGCCCACGCCTGGCGCCATCACCCTTTTCACATGGCAGGGCACCCGCTTTACCCTGAACTGGCTTCCCCTGGGCGGTTTCGTCCGCCCGAAAGGTGAGAATGACCCGTCGGTGCCGGGCGGACTTGCCGCCGCCAACCCCTGGCAGCGACTCGCTGTACTGTCAGCGGGCCCCATCATGAACCTGCTCACTGCCGTGTTGATCTACGGTATCGTCTTCAACCGCGCGGGGGTCCCAGATTCGAGCCGCGTGCTGGTGGCTTCGGTCTTCGAGAACAGCCCCGCCGAACAGGCTGGTTTTCAGAACGACGATATTTTTATCAGCGGCAACGGACAGCCCATCGACAGTTTCGACACGCTTGGCGCCATTGTGGACGCGAACGAAAACAAACCGGTCGTCTTCCTGGTGGAGCGTGATGGCGAACAGATCGAGCTGACCGCCACCCCGAAATTGAATCAACAGGAAAACGACGTAATGATCGGCGTCAACTTGAGCAATCCGCTTGTACCCGCCACGTCCATCCTACAACCGCTGGAATACGGGGCGCGGTACGCGTATTACAACGTCCGCATGTTGATTTCCCTGCCCGCCCAGTTGATCCGCGGCTCGCTGCCGGAAGAACAGACCCGGCTGATCGGGTTGAAGGGCATCTACGACATCATGTCGCAGAGCGTCGCCAGCGACGTGGAAGCCAGCCAGACACCCTCCACCTCGCCCACCTCCAACCCCTTTGAACAGATGCGCACCCTGCTCCTCGTCGCGTCGCTCTCCATCAGTCTCGGCGTCTTCAACCTGTTCCCGTTCCCGGCGCTCGACGGCGGGCGAATCATCTTCATTCTGCCCGAACTCATCTTTCGCCGTCGCGTCTCGCCGCAAGTCGAAAACCTGGTGCACGGACTGGGCATGGCGGTATTGCTGCTTTTCATGCTCTATGTCAACGTCATGGACTTCGTCAACCCGGTTTCCTTCACCATTCCATAAATGAACGCAAACCCCGTTTCCTTCCAATCCGTTCTGGATGCCCTGACCGCAACCGGCAAAGACTTTCCCCGCCGCTACCTGCAACAATTCTCGGATATTGGGACGCTCGAACTCAATACCCTGCTGGATGTATGGCCCCGCGTCGCTCCCAGCCGGAAGTTGTCCCTGCTTGAAGGGCTGCAAACCCTGGCGGACGAGGACACCCTCGTCAACTTCGATGATTTTGCCCGCGCCCTCCTCACCGACCCCGAACCGGCTGTACGCACGCGCGCCATCCGTTTACTCAACGAATGCGAGGATGCAAACCTTGCCTCGACCTTTCTCGACATCCTCAAGCGGGATGCCGATATTGGCGTCCGCGTGGAAGCGGCGAACGCCCTCGGTCTATTCGTCGACCTGGGCGAACTGGAAGAAATCTCTGAAAGCATCTATCACAAGATCGAAGATGTCCTGCTTGCCACCGCCAGCGGTGAAGATGATGGACGCGTCCGGCGTACTGCCTTGGAATCCCTCGGCTATTCCTCCCGTATCGAAGTGGCCACTTTGATCGAGTCGTCCTTCCATCGCGAAGACCCTGCCTGGCAGGCAAGCGCCCTTGTGGCAATGGGACGTTCTGCCGATGACCGCTGGGAGGAGGATGTCCTCCGTTCACTGGTTAGCATCGACGACAATGTCCGTCGCGCCGCAGTGGAAGCGGCAGGCAATCTCGAGTTGAAGTCTGCGCGAACAGTATTGCTCAAGCAACTTGAAGAGGAGGAGAACGACGAGATTGTCGGCGCAGTAATCTGGTCCCTCTCGCAGATTGGCGGCGAAGATGTGCGCACCTACCTCGAAAACCTCCTTGACCAGACCGAAGACGATGACCAGATCGAATATATCGAAGACGCGCTTGATAATCTTGCTTTCACCGAGGATCTTGACCGCTTTGATCTTTTCGCTTTCGACCCCGATGCAGACTTGACCGATCTTGATGATGAAGAAGAATAGTTTGTATATCATTGCGAGGCGGTAACGATTCGCCGAAGTGATCTCCTCTCAAACGGTTAATTTTCTTGACAAATTTACTCTAAATAATGGGGATGGCTCCGGAGTTGTTCCCCTCACAATGACATCCTATCTGGCTTATGAAAGTCACGGAGACGTTATAATCCCCGTGACTTTTCCACGTTAAAAAGGCAGACTTCATGTCGTTTTCGGTGCTTTTCTCCACATTTGCGAATAATATTCTCCCGATCATCCTGCTTGGCAGCGCGGGCTTTGCGCTGGGCAAGGTCCTGCACGTTGATGCCCGTAGTCTGGGGCGTGTGGTGTTTTACGTGTTCAGCCCCGTCCTCATCTTTGATCTGATGACGAAGAATCGGTTGGACCTGAAGGATGCGGCTGTGGTGATTGCCTTCACACTCTGCATCGTCCTAACCATGGGCGGGCTTGCCTATCTTTTCGGACGCATCCTGAAATTCGAACGCCCGGCGTTGATCGCCATTCTGATCACAACCATGTTTGCCAACACGGGCAATTATGGTCTGCCGCTGGTCTCGTTCGCGTTCGGAGAGGATGCCCTGCCCTTTGCGGGCATTTATTTTGTGACCACGACGGCATTGTTCTACACGCTGGGCGTGTTGATTGCATCGCTGGGACATATGAACTTCAAGGAAGCCGCGCTGGGATTGTTCAAAGTGCCGACGATGTATGGGGTGTTGCTTGCCATGGCCATCAACACCTGGGAGATCGTGATTCCCACACCCATCACACGCGCGGTGGAACTGGCGGCAGGCGGTACCATTCCTCTCATGCTTGTCCTGCTCGGTCTGCAATTGACGACCGTGGAGTTCTCGAACAACCTGCGGCCGTTGCAGTTGAGTGTGGCTCTGCGGCTGCTCGTTGCGCCCGTTGGAGCGTTGATCTACGCATCACTGTTTGACCTGCAGGGACTCGCCCGTCAGGGAAGCATCACGCAAGCCTCCATGCCCAGCATGGTCAGCGCGACGGTGCTGGCGACGGAATATCACCTCGATGCGAAACTCGTCACCGCAGTGGTGTTTGTCAGCACCCTGCTCAGCCCGCTCACGCTCACACCGCTGCTTGTCTTTTTGGGGAGGTGACGATGGGAATGATGAATATGTCATTGCGAGCGGAACGAGACCATCCCCTCTTTATCAGAGATTGTTTTTCGAAGATTCACAATAACCTGAATCTTTTATTTCCGGTTGTGATGGCGGCATTGCTCTTGGTTCGTGTAAACCAGGTTCAGGCGCAGGCAGGAATCGAGTTGGAAAACGTTCGGGCAGAGGTAGAGTATGGAGTGGGAGTCACCTTTCTCGCCGGGATCAAGGCTTCGATCCCCATTCAGCAAGCATCCATCGTCATCTTCAACGACACGGAGGGCGTGACATACGCACAGCCCATCCAGATCGACCCGCAGGGACGCGCCGAATATCGTTTTGATGTACGGCAGAATCCATTGCGCCCGTTCTCGACCCTGAGCTGGTATTACGAATTCACACTGGCAGACGGGACCACGATTCAGAGCGACGCGTATGACGTCCGATATGACGATAACCGTTTCACATGGCAGACTCTCGAATCGGGGACGATTGTGGTCCACTGGTACGACGGTGACGCGGAATTTGGCGAGGCGGCGATGGACGTCGCACAGGTAGGGCTGCAGTCCATCGGCCGCATCGTGCCGATTGACCTCACACAGCCTGTCGATGTTTTCATCTATGCCAGCAAGGACGATTTGCGCGCCACACTTGAAACTGGCGGCGAGTCGTGGGTGGCGGGGCAGGCACATCCAGCGCTGGGGGTCGTGACTGCGGTGGTCACACCGGGCGCGGGGCAGGTCATTTCGATGGAGCAGCGCATCCCTCACGAGATCATGCACGTGATGTTGTATCGCAGCGTGGCGGAGGGTTACAACAATGTTCCGGTCTGGTTGAGGGAGGGCGTGGCAACACTGGCGGAGATCAACCCAAGTTCGGATTATGACCTCGCGCTGATGGATGCGGTCAGCCAGAACCGGTTGATCCCGTTAAGCGACCTGTGCGCTTCCTTCCCAGCCGCTGATGGCGAGGCGTTTCTGGCGTATGCCGAATCCCGATCGTTCACCGATTACCTGCTCCGTACCTACGGCGAGGCAAGGTTGCTGGGACTTGCCAGCGCCTACGCCGACGGCTTGGACTGCGAGAGTGGACCCGAACGTACCTTCGGCGTTCCACTGTCCCAACTCGAACAGGATTGGCGCGAGTCCGCCCTGGGGCAGAACAGCCCTGCAGCGCCGTTGCAGGATGCGTTGCCGTACCTGGTCCTGCTGTGTTTAATATTATTGATTCCGCTCATTGCTGTCTTGAGTACAATCCGGAAGAAAGGAAACCCTCATGGACCCGAAACCTTCGTCCGAAAATGACATCGCCCGCGCCCATGTGTGGGTAAAAGGGCGTGTGCAGGGGGTCGGTTTCCGCGCCCATGTGGAGTTTTCCGCGCGGCAGATCGGTGGTCTGACTGGCTGGGTGAGGAACGTGGGCTATGACGCGGTCGAGGCTGTGGCGGAGGGGGAGCGCGCCAAAGTGGAACGCTTCATCGAAGTGATGAAACAAGGCCCGCGCGCTTCGCGAGTGGATGAGTCAAAGGTAGAGTGGGAAAACCCGACGGGGGAGTTTCGTGAGTTTGGGGTGAGGAGGAGTTTGTAGCGTTTCAATGTTTGAGCGTTGAAACGTTAGGCGAACCCCAAGCCTCTCTCCTTCAACGAGACCCAGCGTCCCTGCCCAATGACGAGATGATCCAGAACTTCCACGTCCAATAGTTTACCCGCCTGTACGATGGCACGCGTCACAACGATATCATCCGGGCTGGGAGCCGGGTCGCCGCTGGGATGGTTGTGGATGACGATGACCGCCGAGGCATTCTTGCGAATCGCCTCTCTGAAGATTTCCCCCACGCGCACCTGCGAAGAATTGACCGAGCCCTTGTACACCTCCACCGTTTCCAAAACCCGATTTCTTCTATCGAGCAATATGACCCGCAAGTGCTCCTGCTCCAGCGCGGACATTTCGTAGGAAACCAGCGCGGCGGCATCGGCGGGAGAGTTGATGGCGGGGCGTTCTTCGGGCGATTCCAGCGTCAGGCGTCGTCCCAGTTCGATGGCGGCTTTAATTTGGGCGGCTTTGGCGTCGCCGAGCCCGTGTTGTTTTTTGAGTTCCACGAAAGGCGCGCGATGCAGTCCCGTCAAACCGCCGAACGTGTTGAGCAGGCGCTGTCCTACCGTGACAGCGTTCTCACCCTTAACCCCCACCCTCAGGAGGATGGCAATTAACTCGGCATTGGTCAAAGCCTGTGGACCAAGAGATGCCAGCCGTTCGCGCGGGCGATCTGATTCGTGTAAATCCATAATGCGGTAAACAGGTCTGAGGCTGGGTTCGGTCATAGTGCACCATCAAAACGGACAGGATGGGACAATTTTACAGCGAATCCGTCGAATCGTTGCTTGACATCCCTTAATGCCTCAAGTAGAATGTCCTTCGCCTTGTTCATGGGCCTGTAGCGCAGTTGGGAGCGCGCCTCAATCGCACTGAGGAGGTCAGGGGTTCGAATCCCCTCAGGTCCACAGATTTGACGATTTATGATTGACGATTGTAAGAGAGCAATCCAAATCGTAAATCTGAAATCAAAAATTATCCTGGGCCCATAGCGCAGTTGGGAGCGCGTCTCAATGGCATTGAGAAGGTCGGGGGTTCGAATCCCCCTGGGTCCACCTGCGAGAGCGGCTGGAAATCCCGGTCGCTCTTGTGCTATAATGAAAAAATATAGTAAAGGTCAGGACAGGAGTAGTAGGTCATCCCGTCAGCGAGAAGGGAGAGCGAGGTGGAAGCCCTTTAACGGCATCGAACGGGAATGCCACGAGATCGAACTCGCCTGTCACCCGGAAGGGGACTGCGCTGGTGAACCGAAGTAGTCAGCGCCGGGCGTGCCCGTTATCGCGATCAAAGTGACGTTAGCAGGTTCGAATGTTCAAACGTTTGGACGTTCCAGCTTGAAAACGTAATTCGGGTGGTACCGCGGAGGAAACCTTCGTCCCTGTTGTGGATGAAGGTTTTTTGTTTTGTTGGCGTAATTTGCCGCTCGAAACCTGACACTTGAAACCCTAAACCCATATCGAAGAGGTCAGAATGGCGACAACCAGGAAAAAAGACACAAAGAAAAAAAACGTGACGAAAAAGACCGTCAAAACGACAAAGGCAAAGGCAGTTAAACCGGCTCCTAAAGTGAAGAAGCCAGCCACAAAAACGACGGCGGCGAAAAAGACCGTTTCGAAAACCAAAGCGGTCAAGTCTTCCGTGAAGGCGGCGGCGAAGAAGCCTGTCGTCCGAAAAGCCGCGCCGAAAGCCCAGACGGTCAAGTCCCCGGTAAAGGCGAGCGCGAAGAAGCCCGCCGCCCGCAAGACCGCGCCGAAGGCGAAAGCGATCAAAGCCATCGTCCCAGTGACCGAACAGCCTAGGGCGGTGATGCCGGTGGAACAGAAGCCGACCGCCATTCAGGCGGTGACGAAGACCAAACCCGCCGGGAACAAACCCAAACGCGACATCTCCTTCAACCCACGGGAGCTGGAGCCGCGCTGGCAGGCAAAATGGGAAGCGGACAAGTTGTACCGCGCCGTGATTGACGAGAGCCGTCCCAAACACTACGCACTGACCATGCTGCCATATACCTCCGGCGACCTGCACTTCGGTCATTGGTATCCCATGGCGCCATCGGATGCGCGCGCCCGCTTCAAGCGCATGAATGGATACAACGTGCTATTCCCCATCGGCTTCGACGCCTTCGGTCTGCCCGCCGAGAACGCGGCCATCAAACGCGGCATTCATCCCAAGATATGGACGTACAAGAATATCGAGAACATGCGCCGCCAGTTACGCACCATGGGCACCATGTTCGATTGGGAGCGCGAAGCCGTCTCGGCCGACCCCGAATATTACAAGTGGACCGAGTGGTTCTTTATCCAGTTATACAAACACGGACTGGCGTACCGCAAGATGTCGGCGGTGGATTTCTGCCCGAACTGCAACACTACGCTGGCGCGCGAACAGGTCATCGGCGAAAACCGCGTCTGTGAACGATGCGGCACGCCCGTCATCAAAAAAGATTTGGAGCAGTGGTTCTTCAAAACCACCAAGTACGCCGATGAACTGCTGAACTTCGACGAATTGGACTGGCCCGAGCGCGTAAAGGTGCTGCAAACGAACTGGATTGGGCGTTCCGAGGGTGCCTCGGTCATTTTCAAGACCGAAGCGGGCGACCCCATCGAAATCTTCACCACCCGCCCCGACACGCTCTGGGGCGCGACCTTCATGGTCTTTGCCCCCGAACATCCACTGGTGGACAAAATCACCATGCCCGAACAGCGTGAAGCCGTCGAGGCGTACAAGGCGCAAGCCGCGCGTCAATCGGACATCGAACGCGAAGCCGCCGACAAAGAAAAGACGGGTGTCTTCACGGGCGGCTATGCCATCAACCCGGTCAACGGTGAGCGCATCCCCATCTGGATCGCCGACTATGTGCTGATGAGCTACGGCACGGGCGCCATCATGGCCGTCCCCGCGCACGACGAGCGCGACTTCGCGTTCGCCAAAAAGTATGATCTACCCATCGTCGAGGTGATCCGACCCGAACCCTCACCCCTTCACCCCTCTCCCAGTGGGAGAGGGGATGGGGGTGAGGGGGGCGAACTGAAAGAGGCATACATCGGCGCGGGCGTCATGGTCAATTCGGGTCCATTCAACGGGACGAAGGTCAATGACCAGAAGGGACGCAAGAATCCCGGCATCAGCGCGGTCATTGATTGGTTGGAGCAGCAAGGCATGGGCAAAGAGGCGGTCAACTACCGTTACCGCGACTGGCTGATCTCGCGCCAGCGTTATTGGGGCGCGCCGATTCCGATGATTTACTGTGAAAAAGATGGCTGGAATCCCGTCCCCGAAGACCAACTACCCGTGTTGCTGCCCGAAGACGTAGAATGGAGACCGACGGGTGAATCGCCGTTGAAGTTACACCCGACGTGGAAAAACACAACTTGTCCAGTATGCGGCGGCCTCGCCACGCGCGAGACCGATACGATGGATACCTTCATGTGTTCCTCGTGGTATCACCTGCGTTATCTGAGTCCGCACTACGACAAAGGGCCGTTCGATGAGAAAGAGTACAACTACTGGATGCCTGTTGACACCTACACGGGCGGCATCGAACACGCCACCATGCACCTGTTGTACACGCGTTTCTTCCACAAGGCCTTGCGCGATGCGGGTATTGTCGAGGGGAACGAGCCGATGTTGCAATTGCGTAATCAGGGCATCATCCTGGGCGAAGACGGCGACAAGATGTCCAAGAGCAAGGGCAACGTGATCGCGCCCGACGAACTGGTGGCGCAGTACGGCACGGACGCCCTGCGCACCTATCTGATGTTCGCCTATCGCTGGCAGGAAGGCGGCCCGTGGAACTCGCAGGGCATTGACGGTACCTCGCGCTGGCTGAGGCGCGTGTGGATGCTGTTCACGGATCAGACTCCACCCGGCTCTGCTTCCGACGAAACCAAACGGACTCTCCGCCGCCGCGTTCACCAGACGCTGAAACGGGTGACGCACGACTTCGAAAACTTCGAGTTCAACACCATCATCTCCTCGCTGATGGAACTGCTGAACGAGATGTACAAGGCGCGCGAAGCAGGAGTGGTCGGAAGTTCCGAATGGAATGAAGCGACCGAAATCTACCTGAAGATGCTGGCGCCCGTCGCGCCGCACATCGCCGAGGAACTGTGGACGAATCACCTGGGCAAACCATACTCGATCCATCAGCAGCGCTGGCCCCAGGTGGACGAGGAAGCCGCGAAAGAGGACATGATCGAACTGCCCGTGCAAATCAACGGCAAGGTGAGAGACCGCATCACGGTCCCGGCGGAGGCGGGCGAAGAGGAAATCAAAGCTGCCGCGCTGGCTTCGGTAGTGGTCCAGAAATATCTGGAGGGCAAAGAGCCGAAGAAAGTGATCGTGGCGAATAAGCGGCTGGTGAGTATTGTAGTATAGCCGGTTGACGAATGGTCGAGAAAAGCCTCTGAGGGTTTCGAATTCTCAGAGGCTTTTTATAGCTTGTTATTTCGTTTACCATAGGAAAACACCCCGGCAAACGACCACCGTTCAAACAAACCGGTCAAAAAGAACTTGCCCGTCTCTGATATTTCGAAAGCATGAACCGTGTCAATTTCCTGGCTTTTGTAACATATTGGGTTGCCGGGCTTGACCGACAAACCCTGGTTTGTTCCTGCAAAAGGATACGATTACAATACTGCCATGTCCATTTCGGATAAACTCAAATCGCTTGGCGTTGGGAAAGGAATCCCGGTTCCCTCCAAGCCGAAACCTGATTCCCATCCCATCGACTCAGTCGTGGCTGGCAGGTACATCCCCACCCCGCGTGGTGATGTGTTCGCCGTAGAGCAGGTCTATCCTTCCGATACCCTGTATGGCGAATCGCCGATTCTTTCCACTCTCCCTCTTTCTTTTATCTCAGAATGGGCGGGCGATTCGCAGCTCTCCAACCTTCCGATTTCCAAGTTCGCCTTCCTCGATACCGAAACATCCGGTCTTTCCGGCGGCACCGGCACGTACGCTTTTCTCATCGGTGTGGCGCGTTTCATCGACGATCAATTGGTCCTGCGGCAATATTTCATGCGCGACCCGGCGGAAGAGCCGGCATTGCTCGAGGGACTGGCGGATTTCCTCGCTCCCTGTGCGGCGCTGGTGACATTCAACGGCAAAGCCTTCGACGCGCCATTGCTGTCCACACGCTATCGTCTGCATCAGATTCCCATTCCATATTGGGAGTATTCCCATCTTGATCTGCTTCCCCTGGCCCGCCGCCTCTGGCGCGACCGGCTTGAGTCGCGCGCGCTAAAATACCTTGAAGAGCATGTGCTGGGTCTGAAACGTTCGAGCGAGGAAGTGCCGGGGTATGAAATTCCCTTTTTGTATTTCGATTACTTACGGTCCGGCGATGCGCGTCCGCTGGGCGGCGTCTTCTATCACAACGCCATGGATGTGGTGGCGATGGCGGCGTTGCTGGCGCATATGAACGAGGTGATGCAGAACCCGTACGATGGACGCGTGCAACATGGGCTGGATTTCATCGCGCTTGGCAGGTTGTTCGATGATCTCGGTCATTGGGACGAGGCGGCGCGCTTGTTCGAGCGCGGGCTTGAATCTGGTTTAACGGAATCAGATTTCGGCGTGGCGGTGAAGCGCCTGTCCATCCTGCAGAAGAAACGCGGCGACTTGGAGAAGGCGATCCGGTTGTGGGAAGCCGCTGCGGAGCAGGGTCATTTGTATGCGTTCATCGAGCTGGCGAAATACTACGAACATAGGGAGCGCGATGTGAGATCCGCGTTGAAATGGACAAAGTCCGCGTTGAAGCAGGTGGGAAAACTCGATCAGCCAGCGTACGTGCAGAAGTTCTGGATGTCTGAGATCGGGCATCGAATGGAGCGGTTGAAACGGAAAGCAGGTTTATAATTGAAGGAACCAAACTTGGAGAGAGGACTGGTTATGAATATTACGACTTCGAAGGCGATTGGGAGTGTTCAGGTGGCGGTCATCCGCCTCGACGGGCAGTTGGATGGGCAGTCTTATCAGGAATTGATCGACAAGGCGAAGGCGTTGTATGAATCTGGCGCGCGGGATTTTTTGATCGATATGACCGACCTCACCTATATCAGCAGCGCCGGCCTGGTTGCCCTGCACAGCATTGCTCTGTTGACAAAGGGCGAGGAATTGCCCGATACGGAATCGGGTTGGTCCGCTTATCGGTCCGTGGGAAAGACCAGCAACGCCGGCGTACAGGAGCATATCAAGTTGCTCAATCCGCGCGAGGAGGTGAAGAGCGTGCTCGAAATGGTGGGTTTTGACCGGGTCTTTGCTGTGTTCACGGATTACGATGAAGCAGTGAAATCCTTTTAGTATGAAGGCGGCGTGGGTGTTTGCCCATGTCGCTTTTTGATTTAATCCCTGATGGTACGCACCACCCCAAAGGTTTGGACGGAAAGCAAGCCTGAATTGCAATCCCTTCGGGACGATCTGCGTAAGGCACATTTTCTGGAGAGACCATGAAGCGGAATATCGGTAATGTATCCATTATTGTTTTGGTCATTTTGAATGTCATGGTCTGGCTGGTCTTCCCGCCTGTGAATGACGGACGAGAGAATTTTATCCGTCAATACGCGGGCGAAGTGATTGGTTCGACCAACATCATCCTGATGGCTTGTTCATTGTTCCTCTCCACGCGCCCGAAATGGGCGGAGCCGTACTTTGGCGGACTCGACAAGATGTATGTGACTCACCGCCATACCTCCACTGCCGCGCTTCTGCTGATCTTCGCGCATGTGCTGACCGTCCCCATTTCCCTGACCGGCTGGAAACTCGGCAACTATCTCGCAGTCATTGCATTCACAGGCATTGTTTCCATTGCGTTGGTCAGCCTTGCACCGCGCATCCCGTATTTGAACCGGATTACAGGCGGCACCTACGAAGGCTGGAAGAGTCTCAAGAAGACCGTTGGCATTTTCTTCATTATTGCCTACATTCATGCCTTGACCATCGGGCACCCGCTCGAGGCGTTCATTGCCATCAACTGGGTGCAGATATTCTTCATCATCGGCGCGGTTTCGTATCTGTACACCGAATTCCTTGGCAGCTTTTTCAAGAGGTTTGTATCCTACACAGTGGAGGCGGTGAACCATCCCAATGCCTCGACCACGGAAGTAGTTCTGCGCGCCAAAAGGAATCCGATCAAAAAACAACGCGCGGGACAATTCCTCTTTGTGTGCTTTCCCGACAGGCGGACGTTGAACGAATTCCATCCGTTTACCATCTCCAGTGCGCCTCACGAGGACGTTTTGCGGGTCACCGTTAAAGCCAGCGGAGATTTCACCCGCGCGCTGCTCACCGACCTCAATCCCGGCATGGACGCGTTGGTCGAAGGAGCGTTTGGTATGTTCGATTACAAGACCGGCGGTGAAAAACAAATCTGGATCGCAGGTGGAATCGGGTTGACACCATTCCTGTCCTTTCTCCGCGATATGAATGGGAACCTCGACCGCGATATCGACCTGTATTACACCGTCCGCCACAGGGAAGAGGCATTGTTCCTCGATGAGATCGAAGCTGCGGTAAAAAAGAATCCGCGTTTGAAAGCGCACATCCGATTTTCGGGGACGGATGGTTCTTTGACCATCGAAGAGATCATCAAGAACGCGGGGGGTGATGTGCGCAGTCACCATGTTTACATGTGCGGGCCACTCCCGATGGTGCAGGCATTCGAGAAAAAGTTTCTTGCGTTGGGCATGCCTGCACGGAACATCCATTATGAGGAGTTCAATTTCCGGTAGAAAATATTCCGGTCTCGAAAGGAGATCATCCCATGGAAATCAACGTCTCCGTTCACCAAGCGGAAAAGCCAATCGCCATTATGCACATCAAAGGTGAAATCAACGCCTCGAATTATCTGGATGTGATCACCAGGGCGCAGGAGCTGTACAAGGAAACTGCCAAAGACCTTGTCGTGGACTTGAGTGAGGTGACCAACATCAGCAGCACCGGGCTGGTGGCGCTCCACCAAATCTCCCTGATCTACAGCGGCGTGCCGCACCGGGTCGATACGGATGGCACGGAGGTCCGTCCCGACGTCACCCATAGTAACCGGGCGCGTAAGCATGTAAAACTCCTCAGCCCGCAACCATCCGTGGATAAAGCCTTGCAATCTGCCGGGTTGAAGTTGTTCTTTAAAGTGTTTGGCGATCTTGACAGCGCCATTCAATCATTCCAAAAATAATGAAGAGGGATCACCGTGACTAGAAGAAACAAGGAATATCGCCGTCGGCGTAACTCTGATCGTCGCCCGCGCTCGATTTTGATGCGCCCGGGTGTACAGGTTGGCATTTTGCTCATCGCTGCCCTGATTGCTTTCATCATCCTGCAAAGCGGCGGATCTGGAGGAAATGCCAGTCTCCCATCTGCGATCAGCGTGGAAGAAGCCTATGAAAAATATCAGGCAGGCGCTTTTGTGCTGGATGTCCGTACTGTGGAGGAGTGGAACGAGTATCACGCGCCCAATACCACACTGATTCCACTCGATGAACTGTCGAAGCGTCTCGACGAAGTCCCGCGTGACAGGGAGATCGTCGTTGTTTGCCGCTCCGGTAATCGCAGTCAGGAGGGACGCGATATCCTGCTGGGTGCGGGTTACGAGCAGGTAACCAGTATGACAGGCGGTTTGAATGAGTGGCGCTCCAAGGGGTATCCGATAGAATAGTAAACAACATCAAAAAAGATCTCGCTTCACAGGCGAGGTCCTTTCATTCTGCAACGACCCGGTTTCTTCCCGCTTCCTTAGCTTTGTATAACATACGGTCTGCGCGGCGCAGTATGTCATCGAAGGATACATCGTCGGGTTTTGCCTCCGCCACGCCGATGCTCACGGTGGAATGGATCAATTTTCCGTCAATGTTGACCGGGGAGTCTGCCCATGTCTTTTGGATGCGTTCCGCCACCACCTTTGCCTGTTCCAAATTCGTCTCGGGAAGGATCAATCCGAACTCCTCCCCGCCCAACCTGCCGAACGTGTCTTGGGCGCGTTTCTGTTCCATTGCCACCAGGGAGAGGCTTCTCAAAACGACATCCCCTGTGTGGTGACCGTATGAATCGTTGATGTTCTTGAAGTGATCCGCGTCGATGATGAGCATGGAAAGCGGTCTGCGATAGCGGATGAACCTCAAAAATTCACTTTCGGCAATGTTGAATAACTGCCGTCTGGTCAGGCTTTTGGTGAGCGGGTCGATGTTTGCCAGGTACGCCACCATTTCTTTGGCATCCTTTTCCTCAATGTACGCTTTAAAGGATTTGCGCCGGTAGGACTGGAGTTGTATGGATGCACCGAATCCGAGCGTATGGACGACCAATTGCGCGGCGATTGCCCCACCCAGAGGAGCGAACTCCTCTCCGGTTTTCAGGAAATACTCGACAAAGAGTATCCCTGCCGAAAATGTGAATGCAAGTATGGCATTGGTGGAAATCCTAAGCGGAGATAGCAGGTAGATGGCAAATGGCACAATGATGGCAAAGGATGCTGTCGTGTAGTCTGACGGTCTGAGGAAGTTACCTGCCACCAGGTAGATCACTGTGAAGAATAGCCAGACGCATAACAAACGGTCGAATTTCTTCACCTTGCTGGTTTTTAGAACGGCAAGCATGACCGATATGGTGATTGTCACGTAGATGATCCGGCTGAGCGCTATCATCGCAAACAGACTGGGCGCATCCTGGAAGAAAAACAGATCCGCCCGCAGCATGGTAAGAATACTGACGCTGGCAATTGAAAAAGAGAAAATGCTCAACGCGATGTCGTCCTTCAAATGGAACGCACGGTAATCCCCCTCCAGTTCGCCCAGATCGGTCAGGAGTTGACTGAACAATGCTTGGATCATGACGATATTGGGTCGAATCATACACGATTCCCGCTGAATGTACATTCACAAATAAGTAATGTTCGACAGGGTGATACAATGCGGGCATATTGGTTTACAGGAGGAACCATGAGAACAGAGATCAACGACCTTGTCGCCATGCGCGATGTCGAAACGCTCTATGAATTGATGACGGAAGACGAAGATTGGATGACCCAACTCGATGCGGCGGAGGGACTTGTCAAACTGGGAGACCGGCGCGGGTATGAGTTCATCGTGACCGCTACGCTCAGCGACGACGAATCCATCCTCGAAGTGGCGCAGGAGATCCTTGAATCGCCTGAGATGCAACGGATGCGCCGCGAAGTCGAAGCGGAACGCGAGAGTGAGCACCGCGCCCGCCTAGAGTCCGCGAAGAAGCGGCTTCAATCAGGCGGTAAGGTCTATCGCTACAAGATGATCTATATTGCGGCCGGTGCTCTAATGGGCGACGACCCATTGGGCAGAGGTTTCGAAGTCCCTGCACTGGATGACCGCGGGCTCGAAGGTTGGGAAGTGGTCCATATGCTCCCGACGCGGCGTGCCCTGCTCGTTGGCAGTGTGGACGATCACTTCACCGGTGCATACTTCCTGCTCAAGAAGGAAGTGCTCCCGAACGAAAGCGCCGACCTGGATAAGGAATAGGAGTTGTTTATGTGTATGTTCTGTGCCGCCATTCCCGCCGTCGCTGCCTTAGGAGCAAAACTCAATGCCAACCAGCTCGCCAAACCGAAGGAGGAACGCAAACCGGTCTCGAAGATCACAGGAATCGTAGTCACCGTGCTGGTTGCTGGCTCTGTGGTCTATCACACCATTACCTGGCAAAGTTGATCTGAAAAGAGCAGGGCGGCTTCTCTTGACGCCCTGTTTTTTCTTTTGTACAATTATTGAAATTGATTTTCAATTTCAAAAAAGAGTGTTTATGACTGATACTTCTTGGCTAAACCAGTTGCAGGATAATGGCTGTCGTGTCACAAGCGCACGCCGGGCGGTCGTCGAGACCGTGCAAGGCTCCCCCCGTGCCCTCACCCCCGTTGAGGTCTTCGACCTGGCGCGCCAACGATATAGCGCGCTTGGGCTGGTCACGGTGTACCGCACGCTCGAAAAGCTGGAGGAACTGCACCTCATCCAGCGTGTGCATCAGCCGCATGGCTGCCAGGCATTCATTTCTGCCGGGCATGGTCATCAGCACCTTTTGCTCTGCAAACAATGCGGGCAGGTGGAGTTCTTCGACGGCGACGATCTAAAACCGTTAACCGAATCCATTGAGCAAAGGACCGGTTACCAGATCCAGGAACATTGGCTGCAATTGTTCGGTCTGTGTGAAAAATGTAAATGATCAGGAAGATCGTTCCCTGATCAAACCATCCCTCGCCAAATGGCGGGGGATGAAAATTGGGAGTTCTTAATGAAAAAGATTTTCAATTCCATTATTGTTGCGATGACCCTTGCGGCTCTTCTCCTCGCCGCGTGCGGATCTGCCTCTCAAAGTAGCGACTCAACCCTGAGCGTGCTCGCCTCCACCACCTTCCTGGCAGATATTGCCCAACATGTCGCAGGTGACCGCCTGAACGTGGATTCCCTGCTGCCAGTCGATGCGGACCCTCATGCCTATCAGACCACTCCTGCCGATGTGGTGAAGATCTCGAAAAGCACTGTCTTGATCCTGAACGGCATTGAGTATGAGCATTTCATTGAGCCATTATTGGAAAACGCAGATGGCGAACGGCTGGTCATTACCGCGACCGCCAGGCTGGAACCGCATCAGATGGAGGAACATGCCGGAGAAACGGAATCAGACGATGAACATGAGCATGAGGCGGGTGATCCACACATGTGGCTTGACCCGAACCTGGTTGTCACCTATGTGGAAAACATCCGGGACGGGTTGATTCAGGCTGATCCTGAAGGCGCCGAAATCTACAAAGCCAATGCCGACACGTACATCGCGCAATTGATGGGGCTTGATGCCTGGATCAAGGAACAGGTGGAAACCATCCCTGTGGAACGCCGTTTGCTGGTTACCAATCATGAATCGATGGGATATTTTGCCGAGCGCTACGGGTTTACCATCGTGGATACCATCCTGCCGAGTTTCAGCTCCGATGCCAGCGCCTCTGCACAAGAGATTGCCGAGGTGATTGAGGCGATCCGATCTTCGGGCGCGCCTGCCATCTTCCTCAGCGATGTGGAGAACAACGCGCTTGCCAACCAGATCGCAGAGGAGACCGGTGTGCAGGTGGTGACGAGCCTGCGTCTCGAGTCGTTGACGGATGGCGCTCCTGCGGCGACCTACATCGAGATGATGAAATACAACGTTTCGGAATTGGTAAAAGCGTTACAATAATTTACATGTACCCGCATTCCGATCATTTGCATGACCAGCCCGTTTTGGCTGTCTCTCATCTCACCGTTCGCTACAACGGGCGCGTGGCGCTGGAGGATGTCACCTTTCATTTGCATGAAGGCGAACAAGTTGCCATTGTGGGACCCAATGGCGCGGGTAAGAGCACGTTGATCAAGACCATTGCCGGTGTCTTGCAGCCACAGTCTGGCGAAGTGAACATCTTCGGTTCGCGCCCGCGCGGGCATGTCTGCATCGGCTACATCCCCCAGCGCAGCCAGGTGGATTGGAATTTCCCTGTCAGCGTGGCGGATGTGGTCATGATGGGGCGCTCCGCCAAACTCGGTCCGTTCAACTGGCCTCACAGGAAGGATTGGGATATTGTCCATCGTGCGCTGGAGACGGTGGAACTGGCAAACCTGTCCAAACGCCAGATCAGCCAGCTCTCCGGCGGACAGCAGCAACGCATGTTCATTGCCCGTGCGCTGGCGCAGGAAGCCGAACTCATGCTGATGGACGAACCGCTCACCGGTCTCGATGCCCCGTCACAGGAAGGGATTCTCAACCTGTTGGAAAGATTCAAAAAGGACAAGGTCACGGTGATGGTGGCGACTCACGATCTCGACCAGGCAGCCAGTCATTTTGACCGCATCATGCTGCTCAATCATCAGATCATCGCGTTCGATGAGCCGCAGAATGTGTTACACACAGACAACCTGTTAAGAGCGTACGGCGGGCGCTTGAAACCGGTGGACGGACAAAATATCTTAAGTACGGACGATTGTTGTGATGAAGGGGAGCATGACCACATTCATTGACTGGCTCGCCGCCCCCCTCTCCTATGAATTCATGCAACGCGGCATGATTGCCGCCGTTTTGGTCGGCATTGTCTGTGCAGTCATCGGCAGTTATGTTGTCCTGCGCGGCATGGCGTTCTTTGGAGATGCATTGGCGCACACCATCCTGCCCGGCATCGCACTGGGATACCTGGTTAGCGGCGGCGCACGCGATACCCTCTTTTGGTGGGCGCTGGGGACTGCTGTCATCGCGGCATTGGGCATCGGCCTGATCAGCAAGAATTCCGAGATCAAGGAGGACACGTCCATCGGCATCGTCTTTGCCGGGATGTTCGCACTAGGCGTGGCGCTGATCTCCACGGTGCGCAGTTACGCTGTGGACTTGAGTCACTTTCTGTTTGGGGATGTGCTTAGCGTCTCGACGCAAAGCCTGTGGTTGATCCTGATCTTCGGCGGGATCGTCCTCCTGATCGTCTTCGCGTTCTATAAGGAGTTCATGACCCTGTCCTTTGACCCGATCCTTGCCGCGACGCTGCGCCTGCCCGTGGGTTTCCTCAACAACCTGCTGCTTGCCCTCATCGCCGTGACAGTGGCGGTCTCGCTGCAAACCGTCGGCGTGGCGTTGATGGTCGCCATGCTGGTCACTCCTGCGGCGACGGCGTATCTGCTCACGCATCGACTCTCCACAATGATGATGCTGGCGGCCGCCTTCGCATCGCTGGCGGGTATCATTGGACTATATCTTTCGTTCTATCTGAGTATCGCTTCCGGCGCGGCGATTGTATTGACCGCGACCGTGTTCTTTCTGCTGGTCTTTGTTTGGAAGAAGATGGCGGGAAGATAGTTTCTTGTTCACTGCGCCGATCAACAAAATCTCCCGCCAAAAAGCGGGAGATTTTGTTTTACAGGAAGGTTTGCATTTCGGCCACTGCCTGTTCTTCCAGTTCATTCTTGACCTCTTCCAGAGGCGGTTTGACAGTCCAGCGGGGCAATCCGTGCAGCCGGTGTAACAGGGCTTTGAGCATCGGCGGGAAAGGCGGATATTTTTCGAGGATGTGTCGCTGTTCGTTCACGCGTTTCTGCACCTCTGAAATATCCCTGCCTTCGTTCATTCCATTCCACACCTCGCGCAGGTCGGGTGAGATGAGATTGGCGGGCGCGGTGATGCAACCGGCGGCTTTGTTCTCCATAGCGAGTTGCAGATAGGAGTCTGTGCCGGTCAATACGAGAAGGTCAGAGCCGAACTTTTCGCCGAGCGTCCGAGCCAGATCGACATCGTGTGAGGAGTCTTTGATGCCCGCGAATTGGACCGGGAAGGCATCTTTCAGACGCGCGAGCAGGTCGATGGAGAATCCGATACCCGCCACATTGGGAAAGTGGTAACCGAGTAAATACCCATCCGTGGGGACGGCTTTTTTAATAAGTGCGCTGAACCATGCGAACAACCCGTCATCAGTCGCTTTGCGGAAGTAATAGGGAGGCACCACCAGCGCAGCATCGTAGCCGAGTTCGAAGGCGAGTTTTGTCAATTCGATGGTCTCGCTGAGGCTTGGGGTGCCGGTCCCGGCAATCAAACGGAAGCCGCGTACTTGGTGACGATAGGCGCGCGCGGAGCGCATCAACGCCTCGCGTTCGGTGGGAGAGAACGACGGTCCCTCTCCGGTCGTGCCGAAAAGCACCGCGCCATGACAGCCCCGGTCGGCGAGAAACTTCAATATAACGGGGACAGACTCGAGATCCAAGGAAGAATCGTTTTTCAGAGGGGTGACCGCCGCGGCGTAGACTCCGGCGAGGGGGTGCGCTGATGTCATTTTTTCTCCGTTTATTTCGGTTTGTTTTTGGATGCCTTCTTCTTGATTAACGGCTTTTTCACCCCGGCTTCCACGAAGGTGCGCGCTGCTTCCTCGGGCGGTTGAAGGGGGATATTTTCCTTCTCTGCAAGATAATGTTGATGATCGAGCACCCAGAGGTACAGATCACCTTCGGTTTTGCCGGGGAATTCCTTCAAAATGTCCGTGTCGCGGATTACGTTGACGACGGGCAGGTATACGGTTTCATACCAATGCCTGACCGCCTCCTCCTCGGAAATGTCGCGTTTCCAATCGAGACCCATGAAGTAGCGATGCACGGCAATATGTTCGAGCATGCGCTCAAAGCCATCAGGGATCGTGAGTTTGATGTTGGCGCCAGGGACCAGCCGGTCGAGGGATGTGCGTTCGAGGAAGTGTACTTTGTCATGGAGGATTTCCAGGTCCTCCGGCTTGATGTCGGGCGTGATGTTGACGCGCGTCGAACATTCGCGCACCTCGGCTTCGATGAAGATCTGTCCCTGCTCGCGCGCCACCGATACGCGATGATGTCCGTCCACGACAAAGTAGACCTGCCCCACCTTGTACAGGACGACAGGCGGCAGGCTGATTTCCTGATAGAAGGCGCGGTTGACGCTTTGCCAACGCGCCGCGAGCTGGTCGGTGGCTGGCAGGAAGACGCGGTCGAACTCGTGATAGCGGTTCAGACTCCCCGCAATCTGGTCCACACGAACGGTCTGCACTCCCCGATAGATGGGACCGCCGATGTGCAATTTTTCCTTGATCTCGTCGTAGGAAAGGAGGGTGGTGGGCTGTCCGGAAATGGTCGCCCAAACGCGGTTCATGAACGCTTTGAAACGCGCCCGTTGAAAATCGGCACGTGCTTGTTCGGAAATATTATTGGGTAGGTTGCTCATTTGTTTAAAGTCCGGAATATTGATTTATGATTAATGACTGACTTCAATGACCTTGTAGGGGAAAACGTTGATGATCTTTGTTATTCCCTGGATTGTTTCAGAGGGCGACAGGTTGCGGCGTTGGAAGTGGGTATGTCCGTGAAAGTGGTAACGCGGTTTTGCCACGCGGATCAGCCAGTTAATGGCTTTCAAGCCTTCATGGGCCCTGGTGTCATCGTCGTGGATGCCAAAGGGAGGAGAGTGTGAGATGAGAATGTCGAGGGAGCGCCCGTAGTGGATGCGATTCACCAGAAGTCGGGGGAGCATGCGAAAGGCTCTGATGTAGGCTTCCGTTTGCGTGTACTGGTTTGCTCCATCGGGACGGTATCGGATGCATCCGCCGAAGCCGCCGATCAAAAACCGTTTATAGCGCACCAGCTTCAAGTCCAGGTTGGAGCCGCCTTCTGCATAGGTGATGGTCTGGGCGGGATCATAATCCGGATCATGGTTGCCGGGGACGTACATCAAAGGGACGTTCAGAAAAGTAATCAGGGTTTCGAGGTAGGGGTAGGGCAGGTCTCCACACCCAATGATCAATTCGACATCGCTGAAATGTCCGTTGTTGCAGAGGCTGTACAGGCGTTCCACGACTTCATCGCTGACGGCAAGGATCTTCACAAGAGGGTATTGTGCCGCAGAACCGGGTTCCCGGCAAGGGGGACGATCGAAGGTGTCGGCGGCAAACGAAAATGAAAACAAAAGGCTTTTGGGTGGTTGTCAAACATGGGACTGCAAACTATAATTTACCGAATAGGAGAATTTCTCTGGAAACAAGAATATTCCCTGAATTATCAGACGATCAGGGCGATCAAGGCTCTTCCACCCCGCGTCAATTACAGGCAGGCGTTCTCCTCGCCAAGCGTTATGCGATTCAAGAGGTGATCGGGATCGGTGGAATGGGTTCGGTTTATCGCGCCAGAGACATGCACTTCCCCAACGTGACCAAACTGGTGGCGGTGAAGGAAATGATCAATACCGCTCCCGATCCTTTGGTGCGCGAAACCATTGTCCAGAATTTCGAGCGGGAGGCAAATCTGCTTGCCACGCTCCACCACCCATCCATTCCGCGCATCTTCGATTATTTTTCCCTGGAAAGCCGTTCGTACCTTGTGCTGGAATTCATCCACGGCAAGGATATGGAGACCATCATCAATGAAGCGAACGGATTTCTGCCCGAACACCAGATCTTAAGCTGGGCAATCGAATTGTGCGACGTGCTCGAATATTTGCACAGCCACAAACCGGACCCGATCATTTTCCGCGATATGAAGCCCTCGAATGTGATGATCAATTCCAACGGGGATGTGATGCTCGTCGATTTTGGGATCGCCAAGGTATTCCAATCGGGCATCAAAGGGACGATGATCGGCACCGAGGGGTATTCACCTCCGGAACAATATCGCGGCGAAGCCACGCCCGCGGCTGACATCTACGCCCTCGGCGCGACCATCCACCACGCGTTGACGCGGCGCGACCCGCGTCTCGAACCTCCGTTCTCGTTCGCAGAACGTCCCATGCGCCGGATCAACCCTGCGGTGTCGGCGGAACTGGAGACGGTGGTTAATATGGCGCTGGAATACGCGCCGGAGAGCCGGTTCCGCAGTGCGGCGGATATGAAACAGGCCCTTGTCACGGTCGCACGCAAGACGGGCGCGCTCGTGCGCCTGGCTGCCGGCCCGCAAACAGGTCCGGTGGGCGTGGGCGGCATCAAACCGTTGTGGTCGTTCAAGTGTGAGGATGAAATCCGCGGGACGCCGTCGATCTTTCAGGGGTCGCTTTATATTGGATGTTATGATAATAATCTCTATTCGTTGAACGCGGCGGATGGCAAGTTCCAGTGGAAATACCCGGCGGATGGCGGTATCGTTTCCCGCCCTGCCTTGTTTGACGGGAATATTTATGTCGGTTCGGAGGATAAACGTCTGCACGTGGTCAGTGCCCGCTCCGGCAAGGTGGTATGGACCTACTACACAGATGGACCAATCCGCTCTTCTCCGCGTATTGCTGAGGGACATGTCTTTATCGGCTCGGATGACCGGCACCTCCACGCGGTCAACCTCAACACAGGACGGATGGTATGGCGGTTCGAAGCGGCGGACCCCATCCGCTCGACCCCGTTTGTGCAAAACGAACTTGTGTATGTCGGTTGCGAAACAGGCGATTACTATGCGGTTGATTTCCGCGGCGACTTGAAGTGGCGCTTCCGCGCGAAGCGCGCGGTCACATCCTCCACGGTGGGGACCCCTCAGGCGCTATTTTTCTCATCTGTGGATGGAACATTGTACGCGCTCGACCCGCGCAACGGTTGGGTGATCTGGCGGTTCCGTCTGGGAAAGGCTTCCATCAGCACCCCCTGCCTTGTCGATGACATGGTCTTTGTCGGCGCGGCAGATGGTTTCATCTATGCAGTCGAGATCAAAACTTCGAAGGAAGTCTGGCGTTTTCGTACAGAACACCAGGTCAATGGTTCGCCTGTTGTGTTCAAAGATTCGCTTTATTGCGGATCAGTAGATGGCAATTTATATTGTCTTGAATATCGCACGGGACGTCTGCGTTGGAAGTTCGGGACCGAGGGACCCATCACCGGCACGCCGTTGGTGTATGACGATATTGTGTATATTGGTTCCACAGACCATAAGGTATACGCATTGCTTGCGTGAGAAGGAGTTTTTGTGGATAAATTTTTTCGCTGGTTATTCGGTAATAAAAAATCTCCTGCAACGAATACACAGGATACCGCCAATACTGCCCCCCTCTCGGAACAGCAGATCCAGGCAATCGTCAACAATCAGAACCCGCGCTACGACCTCCAGCAATTAGTTTCCGGTTGCGGGCAGTCTGTTGGAAAACAGCGGGAATTGAACGAGGACAGCCTGCTGGCGTTGACGACCACCATGGCTGGCAATTCGGGAAACCTGCCGTTTGGACTGTACATCGTTGCGGATGGTATGGGAGGACACCAGTTTGGAGAGGTGGCGAGCAACGCGGCGATCCGCACCGTGGCAGGATATGTGCTGCGCAAGTTCCACCCATATCTTTTTCAGGTGAAAACGGACACGATGGACGAGTCCTTTCAAGAAATCATGCAGACTGCCGTGGGCGAGGCGCAACGCGCCATTCAACGGGAAGCTCCGGGCAGTGGAACGACCCTGACAGCCGCCCTGGTGGTCGGTCAGCAGATCACAGTTGCCCATGTGGGTGACAGCCGCGCTTATTTTGTCTTTCCCGATGGTCGCATCGAACCGATTACCCGCGATCATTCGCTGGTGAAACGCCTCGAGGAATTGGGGCATATCACCCCTGAGGAAGCCGCGAACTATCCACACAGAAATGTGTTGTATCGCGCCCTTGGACAGGGGGAGATTCTTGATCCGGATATTTTTACGGTTGGTTTTCCCCAACCCGGTTATTTGATGATTTGCAGTGACGGTTTGTGGGGTGTGGTCGCCGAGCAGGATCTGGTTCGCTCCATTGTAGACGCGCCCAACCTCCAGCGTGCGTGCCAGAATTTGGTGAGCGCGGCGAACGCAGCGGGGGGACCCGATAACATTAGTGTGATCCTCGTTCAGTTAATCGGATAGTCATGTCTTTCAGTCAACAGGATTTTTATGCTCTTCTTGGTGTGCCGCGCGATGCCTCTCAGGAGGAGATTAAGCGCGCCTACTTTGATGCGGCGCAAAAACTCCATCCCGACAAAAATACAGCCGCCGGGGAAACCGAACTGTTTTTAGGCGTCCAACAGGCATACGAGACGCTCTCCAACCCAAAGCGCCGTGCACAATATGACGCCACTCTGCCTCCCGAGGAAAAGGTCGATCTACCGTACGAGTACACTATCACCTATAGCCGCCCCAACCTGATCAGGCTGGACGAACCGCAGATGCTGTATCTCATCCTGGACATCGAGACCCCTGCCAAGGCGCGGGCAACGCCCGCTCCACCGCTCAATGTCTGCCTGGTGCTCGATCGCTCCACGTCCATGCAGGGCGAAAAGATGGATATGGTCAAGGCGACCGCCATACAAGTATTGCGAAACCTCCGGCCGCAGGATATCCTCAGTGTTGTCACGTTCAGTGATCGCGCCGAAGCGATCATACCGGCGGCTTTTTACCAGGAACGATCCCGCCTGGAGGCGAAGATCCAGATGATACAGCCTGCCGGAGGCACGGAGATCTATCAGGGGCTGGAGGCTGGTACGAAGGAAGTCATGCGCAGTATCGATTCCAAGCGCATCAATCACATTATCCTTCTCACCGACGGTCAGACTTATGGCGACGAGCAACTATGTCTCGCACTGGCGGCGCGGCTCGCCGAACATGGCATCGGCATCAGTGCCATGGGAATTGGAAAGGAATGGAACGATATTTTTCTGGATGTGCTTTCCACGCGGACGGGTGGAAGTAGCGCCTATATCGCCAAACCGCAGGACATCAAGCGCCTCCTGCTCGAGAAATTCGACGCCCTTGCCCAGGTCTATGCCGAGGAAGTTACTCTGGAATTCAAGCCGATCGATGGTATCGACTTGGGATACGCGTTCCGCCTCCAGCCGGACCCCTCCCCGGTCTCGCTCGAAGGAAACATCCTCCACCTGGGGCCAATATTGCAAGATACTTCCACTCGTATACTTTTCGAGTACATTATTCAGCCAAAAGCGGTAAAATCAGAGGTAACAGACTTCCTGGACGGCAATCTCAAAATCTCGATCGCCTCCCATCCGACGCCTGTTCCGATGCACCGATTACGCCTCCGACGACCCGTATCCGACTCACCGGAGACGGATCCACCGCCGCCGCAGATCGTTCAGGCAATGTCCCGGTTGATGCTGTACCGGATGCAGGAACGCGCCAGGAAGGAAATCGAAAAAGGACAGATCGATACCGCCACGCGACACCTTCAAACCCTGGCATCGAACCTGTTGACACAGGGCGAGCGCAGTCTGGCGCAAACGATTATGTTGGAAGTGGAAAACCTTCAAAGGAAGAATGCCCTCTCGGATGAGGGAAGTAAACAGATCAAATATGGCACGCGGGCTTTATTCATCACGCCGCCAAAGAAGGAGTTGGTCTCATGATCATATGCACAAATTGTCAGCATCAAAATGTTTCAGGAGCGATGTTCTGCGCCGAATGTGGCGCCCAACTCGACGGGATAGAAACGCTTGTCACACAGGCAATCACAGACGAGCAGATCGAGGAGGAACTTAAGAAAAAGGCTCCACGCCCCGAACCGGTTGCCGCCGGTGACAGCTGGCTCTCCCTGCATTTGATGGATAGTGGAAAGATTCTCCCGCTCGCCTCGCGTAACGAATTCACCCTAGGGCGTCTGAGCGAGGGACAGCCCATCATGCCCGACATCGACCTGACTCCATATCAGGCATATGCCTCGGGTGTTTCCCGTTTGCATGCCGTCGTCAAGCGCGAAGGGAACCGGGTGGTGGTCATGGACTTGGGCTCGTCGAACGGCACCTATTTGAATGGGCGCCGTCTCAACCCCCATGTGGAGGAACCCCTGAATCATGGTGATATCGTCGCAGTGGGCAAACTGAAGATACAGATCCTCCTTCGCAATATTTAGTTGTTCCGGGAAAGGTGCCTGTGCATGGCGTACTCCGTTATTTTACATATTACCGGCGAAGCGTCGATTTTGGGCGAGATCGAGGAATTGCCCAAACCCAGCGATACGATCATTACACTGGTCAATCCGCGGCTGCGCGACGGCAAGGATGTCCATTATCTGGAGCAGAATGTGACCAAGGTGATTTGGCCCCTTGCTAGGATCGCGTTGATCGAAGTGCTCGAAAGCCAGGAAGAGGAAAGCCTGATCGGATTTGTGAGGGAATAACCCATGCCTGAAGAGTTTGAGCGCCGCCGTATCCTTGTTGTGGACGACGAGGAGCGCATGGTGCGTTTCATCCGAATGAATTTGGAGCACGACGGCTTCCAGGTCGCCGAAGCCTTCAATGGCAAACAAGCCATTCAAAAATTGCGCGACGTTACCCCCGATCTTATTTTGCTCGACGTGATGATGCCCGACATCGATGGCTTCGAAGTGCTTGAGACCATCCGGGAAGTCAGCAACGTGCCCGTGATCATGCTCACTGCCAAGGGCGAGGAGGATGACCGTGTGCGCGGACTCGAACTGGGCGCAGACGATTACGTCACCAAGCCGTTCAGCCCGCGCGAACTCGTCAGCCGCGTGAAAGCGGTTATCCGCCGTACGGAGGGCGCCAGCGGTTCGATGCACGACATCATTGAAGTGGACGACCGGCTCAAGATCGACTTTGACCGCCGGGAAGTGTGGCTGGAGGGCAAGCTCGTCAAATTGCGCCCGACTGAATACCGCCTCCTGTATCATCTCGTACAGAACGCGGGCTGGGTCGTGACCCACGACCAGATCCTTGTGAAGGTATGGGGATACGAATATCGCGATGAGCCGCATTATGTGCGTCTCTATATCAACTACCTGCGCCAGAAACTGGAAAAAGACCCTGCCAATCCGAAGTATATTCTCACCGAGCGCGGCGTTGGATATCGTTTTGTGGATTACAAGCGGAAGAAAGATTAAATCTATATCATAAGTGCAAATAAGAGTGGGAAAATGCTTGAGTTGGTACTTATTGCTGTTGCAACCGGGATTGTGTCCAGACGCGCCAAAACTAACGGACACAATCCTGTTATATTTGGAATGTTGACGGTGCTGACAGCTTTGGTATGTGGTTTTATTGGAGGAAATTACTTTGGATTGGCGGGTAACCTTTTAGGTGTTTTTGTTGGAGTAGTTGCAATGGAAGAAATGGTCAGAATTATGCCTAAAAGGATGAAAGCTGAAAAACAGGTATTTTGTCCCCAATGTGGATTGCAACAAGATTGGGATGATGGCAAATTGTGTGAGAGATGCAGATCACCACTACGGAAGTAGAAAAAAGCTCATATAAATTTTTGATAAAGAGCTTGCGTTCTTCTAACGCAGGCTCTTTATATTAAGGGCATAAATCAACCACCAAAAGGAGGTACCTATGTCTAACTTAATCCGTTGGGAACCCGCTCGTGAGATGATGACCCTGCGCGAGGCTATGGACCGTCTTTTTGATGATGCGTTCACCCGCCCGCTCTCTGTCTTCAAGGACAGTTGGACCGTGCCTGCGATCGACATGTACCAGACCGACGACGAGATCGTCGTGAAAGCCGCCCTGCCGGGGATCAAAACCGACGAGGTGCAGATCAATATTACCGGTGAGGTGCTTACCATCAAGGGCGAGGCGAAACAGCAGGAAGAGAAGAAAGAACGCGCCTGGCATATCCGTGAACAGCGCTGGGGCTCCTTCGAGCGCTCCGTCATCCTGCCGACCGAAGTGGTCGCGGATAAGGCAAAGGCTGAGTTCGAGAACGGCATTCTGACCATCACCCTGCCGAAAGCGGAAGAGGTCAAGCCCAAGGTCATCAGCATCAAGGCAAAGTAAAATAGTCAGACAATTGGATGACAGCCACGCGGGAGGTGGCTGTCATCTTTTAAGCGGTATCAATCTTCGGCTGGGAGAGAGGCGGATGTTCATCCAAAACCGCCCGTTTTTTATATTTTTTGGGGAATTTTGGGGTAAAATCGGAGTATGCCAAAGCAACCTCCCAAGCAACGGATCATTCTGGTGGACGACCATGAGGTCGTGCGACTGGGGCTGAAATCTTTATTGGAACGCCATCCGCAGTTCGATGTGATTGGGGAAGCCGCATCGGCACGGGAGGCGATCGAGAAGACGGACATGCTCAAGCCGGATGTGGTGGTCATGGATATTCGCCTGCCGGGGACTTCGGGGATAGAAGCATGCGAGCAGATCGTCACCAAGCACCCGAACATCAAAGTGATCATGTTGACCTCGTACGCCGAGGATGAGATGTTGTTCTCCGCCATTCGGGCGGGCGCTTCGGGCTATATCCTCAAGCAGATCGGGAGCGACGATTTGGTGAAGGCGCTTGAAGCGGTCTCGCGCGGCGAAGCGTTGCTTGACCCGGCGGTGACCCAGCGCGTTTTCCAGGAAGTACGCCGCGCTGTGAAGGAGGAGGAGGCCTCGGCGTTCGCGCATCTGAGCCAACAGGAAAAACACGTGCTGCTGCTGGTTTCGGAGGGGAAGACCAATCGCGAAATCGCCAAGCAATTATTCCTTGGCGAAGGCACGGTGCGCAATTATGTTTCGAGCATCCTCTCGAAACTGGGCGTGAACAATCGTGCGGAAGCCGCGGCGTATGCGGTGGAGCACAGTCTGCGGGAATACATCACGACTTAATTTCCAAAGAGCATGCCAGCCTACTATAATTACGGAGTCGCACAACCATGACTCCGTTTTTATTTAAGGAGTGGATATGCTGCTTTCGACCCGTGTCACCGATGGCGTTGCGTCCGTTTCAGTTGGAAGATGCGGATGAGTTATAGCGTTCGCGTGGCGGAAAAGATCGGCGCACAGTACGAGGGAATTTTACTGAACCGGATGGTGGTGGGGAGTTCCATCTTCGACGCGTATATATATTCGCTTCTCCCCTCGGACTTCGGGTTGATGGTGCGTTATTGAGGCTTTTTCGTACCCGGGTAAATCGCGCGCTCAGGATGGAGTCGGCGTGTCGGTTTCCGTCGGCTCCGGAGACGGGGTAGGCGTTGGCGTGGATGTATCGGTGGGAGTCGATGTCGGCGTATCGGTTTCCGTCGGGGTGGGCGTTCTCGTCGGCGTGAAGGAAGGGGTCTGGGTGGGGGTGATCGTGGATGTCGCTGTGCTGGTGGGGGTGGATGTCAGCGTAACAATGGGCAGGTTGATGGGACCGGTCAGTTCCTCGGGGATCAATAGATCGCGGCGGATCCAGCCGCCTTCGTATTGGCGCATATCCGGGTCGGTTTGACCGTTTGCCACGAGGAGCCAGGTCTCCTCTTCGTTGAGCGCCCAAAAGGCAAGGCATTTTCCCACGCGCAGCGGCTCTCCCAAAGGGATGTAATTGGTGCCGGGACCGGAGCGAACATTGATGGCGAACACATCCTTCAATGCAAGCACACAGAAACTCAGCGACTCAAAGGGCGGTTTTCTGGTGGCAGATGGAGTCAAGGTCGGCGTTACAGGTGTGATGGTTAGCGTTGCCGTGGTGGTGGGCGACGTTGTGCCAGTGGAACTGGCAGTTGCAGTGAAAGGCTCAGATGTAGGTGTTGGTGTGGAGGTGGAGACAGGGTCAGGTGTGGGGGGAGGCGTGTCAGGTTCGGGGCGAAATAGCAGGAACAGCAGAAAAACGATTCCCAGCAAGGCGGGAAGGGCATATTTCGTCCATGCAGGTAGGGTGGATTTAACCTTTTCGAACGGCGTGACAGCGGGCGGTTTGCCCTTGTATCCCAGGGCGGTCAGGGTGCTTTTGAAATTGTCCTCATATTCCCCGGCTGAGAAATTCACGTAATTGATCGTGTTCAGTGCGAACGGCACGTTACACGATGCCAGCATGATTGGGATGATCTTCTTGCGCAGGGATAATGCCTGGGTGTATTCCTTTTGGACCCATTCGGATGCAACGGAATTCGGCGACAGCACCACCACGATGAATTGGCTCGCCTCGATGGCGGCGGGGATCTGGCGTACCCAGTCGTCACCGCCGCGCAGGTCAGTGAGGTCCCACCAGACATCGTATCCGGCTTTTTCGAAATCGCCCGCCAATTTGCGGACGAAATCGGTATCCTTGCGGGAATAACTGATGAAGATCTTCTGCATAATTTCCCAACGCTCGACTATCCGGTTATGTTCCATGTGAGGACCGGAGGGTGATTACCATAGCATATTACCATTCTCTGATGATTTTTGGAAATGTGTTTTGGAGCGCGGCCATACAATAGTATGCCGATTGGTCGTTTGTCTTTATTTTCACACCCGTAGTACTTTTGTTGCGTTGAATGGATGACCATGAAGCCATACAATACAGGCACTTACTGGTGGTTTATTGGTAGGAGAGAGGCGGACGGGAACCTGCATTTTCATGCGGGTTCCCGTCTGTGTGTTTTTGGGCAACAAGAAGGAGTCGTGCAAGCGACTCCTTTTCATTTGTTGCGAATTCTTTATTTCCGGTTTGGGTAATCGCGGGATGATCCAATTCATACGTCGATTTTCCATCCCGGTTTTCTAACAAACCTCTAATTCCCCGCCTCTTGACCAAAACGGGGTTGAGTTATAAATTTAAGTATGCTTAACTAACAAGAGAGCTTAACTATGACAAAACAAACCCGGCTCAATCGATCCATCCGTGCATGGATGGATGTTTTTCTGCACCGCTCCATGCGCGGCTGGTGGCGTTTTGCCCGCTCCACCGGGCTTTCCATGCCGCAGTTCAGCATGATGATGCAGATGTATCATTACGGTGCGTGCGGCATGTCGGAGGTCAGTGAACGGTTCGAGATCACCCCGGCTGCTGCCAGCCAACTGGCGGATAAACTCGTTCAAAGCGGACTTATCATGCGCCAGGAGAATCCGAACGACCGGCGCGCCAAACTGCTGGACCTCACCCAAAAAGGACGCGAACTCATCGAGCAGGGAATCGAAGAACGCTATCGCTGGGTGGCGGAGATGGAAGCGAGGCTGACGGACGAACAACGTACGCAGATCAGCGAGGCGCTCGACCTCATGACCCGCATCGGGCAGGACCTCGAAGTTGATCCTGTTCATTGAACGCCTTCTCATCCCCAATTCTTCACATTCAATTCACAGGCAGATCATACACTTTCACGGTCATGATCGAAAGGAACTTTATGCAATGCAACGAAAAATATTTTGCAAGGAGAAAGGCTGATGTTTAAGCTACTGAAGTATGCAAAACCTTACTGGGTGATGCTGGTGCTTGCCATTGCGCTCCTGTTTGCCCAGGCAAACATCGACCTGGCGCTGCCCGATTATCTCTCGCGCATCGTCAATACCGGGCTGCAACAAGGCGGCGTGGAAAATGCCCTGCCCGAAGCTATCCGTGCAAGCGAAATGGACAAGCTGGCCATCTTCCTGAACAGCCAGGACAAGGAAGATATCCTTGCCTCCTACTCGCTGATCGATGATTCGTCTCCTGATTACGCAACCTACCTCGAAAAGTACCCTGTCCTTGCAAATGAGCCAATTTATGTCTTGAAAGACATTACGCAGACCGAGATTGACCGCCTTAACCCGGTTATGGCGAAAGCCCTGTTGACCGTCTCGGGCATCGAGCAGGTATTGACCGACCCCGCCAAAGCCGCGGAAATGGGTGGCGCGTTTGACGGCTTGGACCCGTCGCAATTCCCTCCTGGCATGGATGTGTTCGATCTGCTGACACAACTCCCCGCCGAGCAATTGGCAGGTATCACTGATACTGTGAATGAACAATTTGCAGGCATGAATGACTCGCTGCTTGTACAGGCCGGCGTGAGCGTGGTCAAGGCAGAGTATGAAGCGCTTGGTATGGATACGGAGAAACTCCAGAACGATTACATCCTGAACGTCGGCGGCTGGATGATCCTGTTGACCCTGCTCTCCGGCGTAACGACCATCATCGTCGGCTATTTCTCCGCAAAGATTGCGGCGGGCATGGCGCGCGATATTCGCCGCGACGTCTTCCAGAAAGTCGAAAGTTTTTCCAGCGCAGAATTCGACAAGTTTTCGACCGCGTCCCTTATCACGCGCACGACCAACGATGTGACCCAGATCCAAATGGTGGTCATGATGATGGTGCGGATGATGTTTTACGCCCCATTGATCGGCATTGGCGGCATCATCAAAGTCGTCAATCAGGACTCTCCGCTTGCGTGGCTGATCGGTGTGGCGGTCCTGATGCTGGTCAGTTTGATCGCCATTGTCTTTTCGTTATCCCTGCCGAAGTTTAAACTCGTCCAGAAACTGACCGACCGCATCAATCTCGTCTCGCGTGAAAACCTGACCGGCATGATGGTCATCCGTGCCTTCGCGATGGAGCAGTTCGAAGAAGACCGTTTCGATGTTGCCAACAAAGACCTGACTGCTGTCAGTCTGTTCATCAACCGTGTGATGGTGGTAATGATGCCATTGATGATGCTCATCATGAACGGGTTGACGCTCGCCATCATTTGGTTTGGTGCGCGCGAAGTCGCCAATGCCAATATGCAGGTTGGCGACATGATGGCGTTCATCCAATACGCCATGCAGATCGTGATGTCGTTTCTGATGCTTTCGATGATGTTTATCATCATTCCGCGTGCCTCGGTCTCCGCCGACCGTATCGACGAAGTGCTCAAGACCGAGCCGCACATTCACGACCCGAAAGAGCCGAAGAAATTCCCTGAAAAGTTCAAAGGCACTGTGGAATTCCGGGATGTTTCATTCCGCTACCCCGGTGCGGACACGAACGTCCTCGAAAATATCAGTTTCACTGCCCAACCCGGTCAGACCACCGCCTTCATCGGCTCGACCGGCTCCGGTAAATCCACCATCATCAACCTCATCCCGCGCTTCTACGAAGTGACTGGCGGCTCCATCCTCATCGACGACGTGGACATTCGCGACGTAACCCAACACGACCTGCGCGACAAGATCGGGTATGTTCCGCAAAAGAGCGCCTTGTTCTCCGGCACAATAGAAAGCAATTTGCTCTATGCCGATAAAAACGCCACATCCGAGATGCTTCAATCCGCGATGGAGATCGCGCAAGCAAAAGAGTTTGTCAACGAAAAACCCGAGGGGATGCAAACCGAGATTGCCCAGGGCGGCACGAACGTCTCCGGCGGACAAAAGCAACGGCTCTCCATTGCCCGGGCACTGGTCAAAAAGCCCCCGATCTTCATTCTCGACGATAGCTTCTCCGCTCTCGATTTCAAAACCGACGCCGCGTTGCGACGCGCCCTCAAAGAGAAAACCGCCAACAATACCCTTTTGATCGTCACCCAGCGCGTCTCCACTATCAAAGAGGCCGAACAGATCATCGTGCTCGACGAGGGAAGAATTGTCGGCAAGGGTACACACAAGGAACTTATGAAAAACTGTGAGACCTATCAAGAAATTGCCTTGTCGCAGCTCAGCAAGGAGGAGTTGGCATGATGATGCAACAAAGACCCGGACAACATGGGCGCGGCCCCATGGGAGGACCTCCCGGTGCACACATGATGGGCGCTCCCATCGCGAAAGCCCACGACTTCAAAGGTACGATGCGCAAGTTGATCGAATATCTCGGTGCATATCGTCTACCCATCCTCATCGTCATCATTTTTGCGGTGGCTTCCACTGCGGCAAACATCGTCGGCCCGAAGATTCTCGGTAACGCCACCACCAAACTGTTCGAAGGCGTGCTGGCGGAACTACGCGGCACCGGGACAATCGACTTCGCCTATATCGGGCGCATCGCTCTCTGGACATTGGGGCTGTATCTGCTTTCCGCGCTGTTTGCCTACATCCAGGGCTGGATCATGGCGAATGTGTCCACCAACATCTCCTATCGTTTCCGCCGTGACCTCTCCAGGAAGATCAACCGTATGCCGCTCAAGTATTTTGACGGCACCACACATGGCGAAGTGCTCTCGCGCATCACCAATGATGTGGATACGCTCAACCAAACCCTCAGCCAGAGTCTGAGCCAGATCATTACCTCGCTGGTGACCGTGGTGGGCGTGCTGGTCATGATGTTCTCCATCAGTTGGGCAATGACCCTGGTTGCGCTGATCGTCATCCCGCTTTCAATGGTCACAGTCATGCTGATCGTCCGGCAATCGCAGAAATACTTCAAGGAACAGCAGGATTACCTCGGTCACGTTAACGGACATGTCGAGGAAATGTACGGCGGTCACATCGTGATGAAAGCCTTCAATGGCGAAGAGGAGAGCATACAAAAGTTCGACCAGTCCAATAATCGACTATATGATGCGGCGTGGAAATCACAGTTCCTCTCCGGCTTGATGATGCCAATCATGATGTTCATCGGCAATCTTGGCTATGTGGCAGTCGCCATCCTCGGCGGGTACCTTGCCATCCGTGGAACGATCACCGTCGGCGATATTCAGGCGTTCATTCAGTACGTTCGCTCGTTCACACAGCCGATTACCCAGCTTGCGAACATCTCCAATGTCCTGCAGCAAACCGCCGCAGCGGCAGAGCGCGTCTTTGAATTCCTCGATGAAGCGGAAGAAGTGAAAGAAACTGAATCCCCGATCAAACTCGAAAGTGTGCAGGGACATGTCGAGTTCCAGGATGTCCATTTCGGTTATGACCCGGCGAAGCCGGTCATCAACGACTTTTCCGCCGAAGCAAAGCCTGGGCACAAGATTGCCATCGTCGGTCCGACCGGCGCTGGAAAGACCACCATGGTCAAATTGCTGATGCGCTTCTACGATGTGGACAGCGGAAGAATTCTCGTTGATGGTCACGATATCCGCGATTTTACACGCAAAGACCTGAGAAAAATATTCGGCATGGTCTTGCAGGATACGTGGCTCTACAACGGTACGATCATGGAAAACATCCGTTACGGGCGGCCGGATGCCACGGATGATGAAGTGATCGCTGCCGCCCAAGCCGCGCACGTGGACCATTTTGTCCACACGTTGCCGGACGGTTATAACATGGTCATCAATGAGGAGACCTCCAACATCTCGCAGGGGCAGATGCAGTTGCTGACCATTGCACGCGCGGTGCTTGCAGACCCGAAGATTCTTATTTTGGACGAAGCCACCTCCAGCGTGGACACACGAACCGAGATCCTCATCCAGCGTGCCATGGATAATTTGATGAAGGGCCGTACCAGCTTTGTCATCGCCCATCGTCTCTCCACCATCCGCGACGCGGACCTGATTCTCGTTATGCAGCATGGCGATATTGTAGAGCAAGGCAGCCACGAAGAATTGCTTGCCAGGCAGGGCGCCTACTATGAACTCTATATGAGTCAGTTCAAAAAACAGGAGGAGGAAACGATTGCAGTAGCATAGTTGGCCGAGGTGAAGGTAGACCAAATAACAAATGAAAGAGGAAAGACTCATTGTCTTTCCTCTTTCATTTGTTTCAAATTTTAGGCGGGCGGATTTTACAGGATGCTACGCCGGAATGTAAGTTACCGACGAACGTTCCGGGAATTCCAGCGGCATCACATCCACCAGTTCATACTCACGCATGCCGAGACCAAGCTTCTCGCCGTATTCCGTGACCTTGTACGGATCCTTATGTGGACCATGCAGCCAGCGGAAGGGATGTCCCTCGCGCGTGTGCACTTCCATCGTAGTTGGGATATTGTCTTCGATCAGGCGTGTCTTGGCGATCACATCCAGCGTCGCCTGGTCAAGCGCCACGATGTCATCGGAACCAAAAACACCAGCATCCGGCAGGATGGGCATGGACGTGAACCCGAAGCAGTCACAGACCGGGGTCATGTGTGTGGCGAGGTTGAGATGCACCACCTTGCCCGGCTCGAACGTCGAAAGGACAATATCCGCTGAAATCGCGCAGGCTTCCTGGAAGGTGTGGAAATTAACCGCATCGATCTTCAAGCTGCCCTCTGGCGCCACCTTGAGACAGCGCCCACACTGATTGCATTCTTCGAAATGCATGTGCAATTGATTCGGGTCATTCTTGTCAATGACCACGCCGTTATGGGGGCAGGAGTCCACGATCTGCTGCATGACGCTTTTATCCGGGCATTTCTCGGGGAACCAATATTGGTCATAATGCATGGCATCGTGCATCTGACTGCGCGTATTGCCCGCCATGCAGCCCAGCGCGATGTTCTTGAACGCTGCGCCGAATCCGCAGCTGGGATGTCCCTTCACGTGGGCAAAGTTGACCATGAAACTCGAATCCTGGATTAACCCGGCGACCTTCCACTTCTGGATGTTCTTAAATGGGCGCTCATGTTCGTAGAAATACTTCTCATCCGGTCCCGCGGCGGGATAGACCGGGCAGCCCAGCACCTCAGTCGAATAGCCGCGTGTTTCCGCCCCGGCGGTATCCCAGTTGACATCCACCACGAACGGCTTGCCGCCTCCGTCTTTGATCGCCTGCACCACGCGCCGCACAAAGACGGGATGGATGGTGGAGTAGATCATATTGTTGCCGGTGTGCATCTTGATGACGACCGTTTCCTTGTCCACACGGTCGCGCAAATGCAGTTCGTTCAAGATCAGGTCAAGTTTCGCGGGCAATGTTTCTTTGGCTTCCAACCGCGCCTGACGCGCAGTTCCGAAAAATACTTTGGATGGCATGGTATCTTCCCTTTCGATGATTGACTAATCGGAGTCTAGCACGGGCAGGTTCGCTTTATAACTGACACCTGACACTTGAAAACCTGACACCTGATACTTTAAGTATGGTATCCTTGCGGTAACATACCCAACGGAGCGCAATTCATGTACGTAGCCATCGAAGGGGTGATCGGAGTTGGTAAGACCACCCTTGCCCGCCTTCTTCAAAACGCTTTTGATGCCGAAATTTTGCTGGAGGTCTTCGAAGAGAATCCCTTCCTCTCCGATTTCTACAGCGACCGCGAACGATACGCCTTCCAGACCCAGATCTTCTTCTTGCTCAGCCGTTACCACCAGCAACGCCGCATCGTCCACGATCTGCTGGCAACCGGCAAACACCTTTTCGCCGATTACACCTTTGCCAAAGACGCGCTCTTTGCACGCATCAACCTCAAAGGCGACGAACTCGACATGTATTACAAAGTGCATGAAGCGCTGGCGGAGAAAATCCAAAAACCCGACCTGCTCGTCTACCTGCAAGCCAGCACCGATACGCTCATGCAGCGCATCGCCTTGCGCGACCGTCCCTACGAACGCCAGATGGAACGCTCCTACATTCACGAACTCAACATGGCGTACGAGGAATTCTTCTCAAAACCTTTTGACCACACGCCTGTTCTAACGATAGACACGAATAACCTGAACATTGTCCAAAACCCCGAACATTTGAAATGGATGGAAAACCGCATCCGCCAAAGCCTCAACCTGCCTCCGTTTCAACAAAGTTTGCCATTGCCTTGATGATCACATTGCTTCCGCCGCCGTTCTCGGCGTCGAAAGCATAGAGGAATCATTATGCGAGTCACGCGTGAATCACTGATCCGAATCGCCAAAGAGACCGCGCAAGAGCGCGCCTACAACGATAGCGACATTATTGCCGCCTACCTGACCGGTTCGCTTGCCTCCGATGAGGGTGATCCCATCCTCGGCGGCACCGCAGACGTGGATATCATCATTGTCCATGCCAACGAGCCGAAGCACCGGCGTGAGTATGTCAAACTGACCCCCGACTTCCATGTGGACATCGGTCATCGCGCCAAGGCGGAGTTCAAACGCCCGCGTGAATTGCGACTCGACCCCTGGCTGGGTTGGGAGATGTACGACCCACAGTTGTTGTTCGAGCGCGAGAAATTCTTTGAGTTTGTACAAGCAGGTCTGCGTGCCGGGTTCGAGTTCAATGCCCCCGCGCCTGCACTGCAGCGTTCGCGCTCCCTGCTCTCGCATGCGCGCCAGATCTGGCGCGACCTGCTCGAAGTGGGTGACACGGTCACGCCCAAGGATGTGGCAAAATACATGAAGTCGTTGTTCCACGCGGTTAATGCGGTGGCAGAGTTGTCGGGTCCGCCGTTGCAGGAGCGGCGTCTGATGCTGGAATTTGCTCCTCGGGCAGGGGCAGCTCAACGCCCCGGCATGGATGCGGCGCTTGTCGGTCTGATGGGCGCGTCCGCGTTGGATTCATCCACCATTCAATCATGGATTCCGGATTGGAAACTTGCCTTCGAAGCCGCAGTGGAAAATGCCCGCGTGGATTCCAGGATCCACCCGACGCGTGTGAACTATTACGAAAAGGCGATCCGGGCGATGACAGAGAGTGATCGACCGCAATCCGCGTTGTGGCCGCTCCTGCAAACCTGGACTCTGGCTGTGGATGTGCTGCCTGATCACGCAGTGAGCGCGTGGCAATCCGCTTGCAGACAACTGGGTTTGACAGCGGAAGGCATTGAAGATCGTGTGAACGGACTCGACCAGTTCCTCGATGAAGTGGAAGCCCTGCTCGATGACCTCGCTGCCCAAAACGGACTCGAAACTTCGACATCAATATAATCTCGTTGCGAGAGCGATAGCCCAAAGCAATCTTCCGCTTAACTTAATGGGTCTGCCTGAAAGTAACAATCGTTATATGAGATTGCTACGGCAGCCTTCGGTTTTCTGGCAACGACATGGTACGAAAGGTAATTATGACCCGCGAGGAAGCGTTAACCCTGGTACGTGAATATGTCAAAAATGAGGGGCTGGTGCGGCACATGCTTTCGGTGGAGGCCGCCATGCGGTTCTATGCCGAGAAATTTGGCGAGGATGTGGAACACTGGGGACTGATCGGTCTGCTGCACGATTTCGATTGGGAGATTCATCCCACGCTCGACCAACATCCGCAGGATGGCGCTCCGATTCTACGCGAGCGCGGTGTGCCCGAAGACATCATCCAGGATATCCTGAGTCATGCCGACCATTTGCAAATGCCGCGCGATACGCTCGTGCGGAAGGCCATCTGTGCCTGCGATGAGATCACAGGTTTGATCACTGCCGTGGCCCTGGTACGACCATCGCGCTCCTTGTATGACCTGGAGCCATCCTCCGTCAAAAAGAAATGGAAGGACAAAGCCTTCGCTGCAGGAACGTCGCGTACGGAGATGGAACACGCCGCCAGGGAATTTGGCGTCGAGTTGTGGGAACATGTGGGAAATGTGATTCAGTCCATGCGCCGGATCGCCCCTGAATTGGGTCTGGTGGGAAATATTCAGTGATGAATTTGTAGGTATGGACCGTCTTGGATACTCACAGGGTGCAACCTGCCCCTGTGTTTATTTTGGGGATACAGTGTAATAAAGGAGCGATGTATGAAAAAACACCAGACCTTTTCTTCCATTGGTTATACTATTCCTTGTGCCTTCGCTGGCTTGCAATGCCCTTCAAGCCCTCGTACCAGCACCCACGCCGATTCCTCCAACACCGACCTCCACAGCTATTCCAGCCACATCGACGCCATCCCCGTCTCTGACACCCGAATCTTCGATAACGGGGTTGATAATACTTTATTAATCTATATTGCCCTTGCAGATGGTTCCGAAAAGCACCTCCTGCTAACCTATGAGCAGTATGGCTTTAGAGGCTGGGCGCCATAGTGTGATCCCTTTTCCAAAATAAAAACACCTCGGCAGGATCGGTCTCCGAGGTGCTTTTATAACGCGAAGGGTTTTATTGTACTGGTGTCGGAGCGACAAACAACTTTGCTGCGTCCTCAGCCGTTTCAGGCATACCGTTCATAATCCAGCGGATGAGGGCATCGAGCGCATCGGGCTTGAGGTGACCCTTCGGCGGCATGACGCCGATCATCTCTTCGTCAGGCTTCTCGGGGTCCATGATTGGCGTTCCCTGAATGACCTGGAGCAGATAACTGTTCGGGTCTCCAGCGACGATGTTCTTGTCCTTGTTTTCGCCGGTGGTAAGTATCTCCTCATAGGTGGTCATCAGGTAATCGTTGTTTTCCTTGCCTGCGCGGTGGCATGAAATACAATATCGTTTCACAATCGGCGCAATATGCACCTCATAGGAGGGCACTTCCCCATCCGCCAGCGGAGGAAAGAGGGCGGGGATTTCGGGCGCCTCAAAGCGGTCATCCCATGTGTAGCGCATAAAGAGGATGATGTTGTCGATTTCACTACGGGAGAGTTCCCCACCGTACGCTTTGCCAAACGGGACCATGCCCGCGTTCGGGCGTCCATACGCAATCACTTCGTACATGGCGGAGTCGGTGATGGTATACAACACGTCCGTGCTGTTGATGGGCGTGATCTCCTCGCCTTCGAGTCCCTCCACACCTTCGATCACATCCACCGAGCCGTCGTCGCCGTGACATTCCACACAATGGACGGAATACAGGTCCTGACCGGCGACAATCTGGTCGACGAGCGTGGTCGCCACTTCGACTTCTTCCGGTTTGGGATATGACGCCGCGCGCGCGCTAATGTAGATGGTCATCGCCACCATCGCCAGAGAACCTGCCACCGTTATGAAAATCGGGAGACTCCTCCGCGTAGACTCGCGATAAATGTCACGCTTGAAGGCGTAGAAAAGTACGAGAATTGTGAGAATTGCAGCAGGGATCCACAGCCCGCCGATGGCTTGCAGGGTCGTGGATGCGGCCAGCTCAGCCGCGTCCGGGGGGACGGGCAGACTCGCCATAACGGTCAACAGCACAATGTCCAGAATGACCGTTCCCATGAAAGTCAGGGCGAAGATGCGGCGGGAATAATGCCGGTAGGGGGATTTATCCAGCAGCGGCAGGAGAGTCAAAAGCCCGATACCCAACCCTGGGATGAGGACGGTTGCCAGCCATTCAATCTTGCCGATGACGGGAATCTGTCCATAGAGCGCCAGGAATTTGAAGAGGAAGAGGAAATACCATTCCGGGCGCGGCAGGTAACTTGTATCGGCCGGGTCGGCTTTGGGTTCGGGGGCAACGCCCACGAATGTGGCGAGCAGGACAAGTATTGCGAAAATGCCTAGCGAGACGATCAAGTCTTTGAAAATGCTGTCGGGCCAGAAGCGTTCGCCCCGGTTGAGCTCGCGTTCGTAGCGTTCGTTGATTTTCTTTTTGATTTCGTCGTTCATGGCGTGCTCCTTAGTCCTCCCTGGTCGGGAAGTGGGATTCGCCGTGCTTGATGATAAGGAAAAGGTGCACGCCGATCAACGCCGCGAGAATGGCGGGGATCATCCAGATGTGACCGGAGAAGAAGCGTTGTAACGTGAGGGCGCTTAGGTCGGGTCCGCCGCGCAGGGCTTTGAGGATGAATTCGCCGATGAAGGGAACACTGCCTGCAATCTGTGTGCCGACGGTGGTCGCCCAGTATGCCCGCTGGTTCCACGGAAGCAGGTAGCCGGTGAAGCCCATGCCGATGGTGGCGAGCAGCAGACCGACGCCGATGAGCCATGTCAACTCGCGTGGATATTTGTAGGAGGCGGTCACGAACACACGCAGCATGTGGATGAAAACCACGATCACCATCAATGACGCTCCCCAGTGATGGATGCCTCGGATCAACCAGCCGAATGCGACGCCTTCCATGATGTACTGGATCGAGTCGTAGGCATGGTCTGGAGATGGGGTGTAGTAGACGGTGAGAAAGATGCCGGTCAACCCTTGTAAAACAAAAAGGAACAGACTCGCGGAGCCGAGCGTGTTCCACCAGTTGCCCCTTGGTTCGGGGCGGTCAAGCAGATTTTTGTAGATGTCGTTCAGACCAAGCCGTTCATCGAGCCAATCGAATATTTTTTTCCACATGGCTCAGCCTTCCTTGTAAAAGATCTCGAGCGTGCCGTCTTCGGTGACACGGAATTCATCGAAGCGATCCAATGGACGAGGTGGGGGACCATCGAGCACTTCGCCCTGCCTGCCGAATTTGGCGTCATGACAGGGACAGAGGTAAACCTGATCGTTGTCGGACCAGTTCACAGTGCAGGCGAGATGCGTGCACTTGCTGTTGAGGATGAACAGGTCGTCCGGGGCTTCCGAGTTGCGAGTGACGAATCCGCCGTGGCTGGTGGAAGTCCGCTCCCAGCCATTGACCTGGACGCGCGTGAACGAGAACGGGTATGGCTTGCCAATTTCCATGTGCTCGAGTTTCCCGATGGGGATCCACGCCTCCTTCGCCCCTTCACGCAGCGCCGGGTCGATCAAATAGTAGACAGTGGGAAGTCCGATCACCGCGCCGATAATTCCCCCGACGATACCGGTGGTGACTTTGATGAATTCGCGTCGACTAACTTCAGACATGACACCTCCAAGATGCAAAAATCGAGCTACTGTCGTGTTGCCAGCAGAATAACAGGGCTGAAATGATTTGTCCACGCTAAAATTTCGGTTAGAATAAGACCGCTTTGTCTGGTCGTAGTATTCTGGATTATAAAGGTCAAGCCCCTCTTTTTTCGAGGAAATCTGAAACGAATAACCCATGAGTATTGTCACTTTTAACAAACTTGGCGTAGATGGGATAATATACCATCTTCCCAAAATCAAAATTTTTAGGAGGCTTTCATGAGCCTGAAAAGGAATGTCAGCCTTGCCACAGGCTTGCGATACAAGGGACAGGGTCCAATGTTGACCTTTGTGTTGCACCGCATCGGCGGATTGGGCATGGCAATTTTTGTCACCGTTCATATTCTGGCTTCGTTTCTGGGCGGTGAACTTGGTGTTTTTCTCAATACTGTGTATGAGAACTGGCTGTTTCAGATCTTTGTTTTCTTCTGTGCGTTGTTCCATGCCATCAACGGACTGCGCATCACCATCCTGGATTTGTTTCCCAAACTGCTCGAGCACTCGCGTGAGGCCATCTGGATCGAATGGGCGGTCTTTGTTCCCGTCTTTGGCATTGCCGTCCTGGTGATTGTTCAATCCGCGTTGGGAGGTTGATGTGGCGTCCAAATCGAGAAGTCTTCCCCTGACCAAGCGCGGTCTGAACTTTGAAATGATGATGTGGCTCTTTACGCGTCTCTCCGCGCTGGCAATGTACGGTTTGATCCTGGTGGCAATTGCAGGCGCTCTGATTATGGGTGCCCGCACCCAGATGAATATGGCGGATGTGCTGCGCTGGGGGTTCATGCCGAATCCCAATCACGTGCAGAGCACGGATATTCCCGCGCTCGAACCTTGGGCAACTCCCTTCTGGGCAGTGACCGCCAGCCTCCTGCTCATTGTGGCCGTGGCGCACGGTGTGCATGGACTGGTTGTGATTGCGGATGATTACATTGTGTCAGCAAATGGTCGAAAGATCGTCCGTTTGCTGAGTATCATCATGATGATCTCGATGACCCTTATTGGGCTGTATATTCTTTGGCGCGACATACTTTTCCCGGCAGGATAATCAAATCATGGCAAATGTTCATCAATTTGACGTAGTGGTCGTCGGCGCGGGCGGCGCGGGACTCATGGCGGGTCTCTATGCGTCGCGCGGAGCGAAGACGGCTGTCATCAGTAAACTCTATCCGACGCGCTCGCACACGGGCGCGGCGCAGGGCGGCATTAGCGCGGCATTGGGCAACTACGAGGAAGACAAACCCGAATGGCACACCTATGATACGGTCAAAGGTTCCGATTACCTCGGCGATCAGGATGCCATTGAATTCATGACCAATGAAGCCATCGACGCGGTGCTTGAACTTGAGCACATGGGTCTACCCTTTGATCGTACCCCCGAGGGCAAGATCTCGCAGCGTCCATTCGGCGGACACACCAACAACGTGACAGGCAAGCCGGTTCGGCGCGCGGCACATGCGGCAGACCGTACCGGTCACATGATCCTGCAAACGCTGTATCAACAGTGCCTGAAGAACAATGTCAACTTCTTCGACGAATACCAGGTGCTCGATTTCCTCATTGTCAACGGCAGGGCGGCAGGCGTGGTGGCGGTGGAGCTTGCCACGGGTGAATTGCACACCTTTCACGCCAAGGCGGTGATCTTTGCCACGGGTGGACATGGTCGCATCTTCGAGGTGACCTCGAATGCCTATGCCTACACGGGAGATGGGGCGGCGATCCTTCTGCGCCGGGGGCTGCCTCTCGAAGACATGGAATTCTTCCAGTTCCATCCGACAGGCATCTACAAACTGGGAATCCTCATCACGGAAGGCGTACGCGGCGAAGGCGGTGTACTCATCAATGGCAACGGCGAACGCTTCATGCCAAAGTACGCACCGACCGTCAAGGATTTGGCTTCCCGCGATGTGGTTTCGCGTGCCATCTATACAGAGATCCGCGAGGGACGCGGCGTGAAAGGTTCGAACTATGTTTATCTCGATGTGCGTCCCGAGTCCGTGATCAAGTACGCGGCGATGGACGGGCGCACGAATCCCGATGGCACTCCCTATACGATTACCGGTGAGCAAGTCCTTGCGAAACTCCCGGATATCATCGACTTCTGCCGCGTGTACCTCGGTGTGGACCCCATCACACAGATGATGCCCATCCAGCCGACGGCACATTACACGATGGGCGGCATCCCGACCAACAAATATGGGGAAGTGGTCATTGACAGCAAGAATACGGTCTTCCCCGGTTTGTATGCGGCGGGAGAATGTGCGTGTGTATCCGTCCATGGCGCGAACCGGTTGGGAACCAATTCCTTGCTCGACCTGGTCGTGTTCGGGAAGCACGCGGGACTCAAGGCGGCAGAGTACGCGAAACAGGCTGACTTCGAGAAGTTGCCCGAGGACCCGGAAGCAGACGCGAGGTCTCAGTTCGAAGCGTTGAGAACGGCATCCGGCAAGGAGAACGCGTTCGACATTTCCACCGAGATGAAGAAGGTCATGTTTGACGATGTCGGTATCTATCGCACCGAGAAGGGAATGAAGGAAGCGCTGGCAAAGGTCAAGTCGCTCCAGGAACGCTACAAACACGTGCGCGTGACCGATACCGGGAAAATCTTCAATACTGAATTGCTCAATGCTTGGGAACTTGGGAACATGCTCGAAGTGGCGGAAGTGGTGGCGGAGTGCGCCTTGAACCGCAAGGAGTCGCGCGGTGGGCATTCGCGTGAGGATTATCCAGAACGCGATGACAAGGAATGGTTGAAGCATACGCTCGCGTGGAAAGAGGACGGCAAGGTCAGGATTGATTACAAGCCGGTCGTCATCACAAAATACCAACCGAAGGCAAGAGTCTATTAGTGAGGCGAACATGCAGGTTACTTTAAAAGTCTTTCGCTATAACCCTGAAGTGGACAAGCGATTCCGCTACGAGACCTATACCATCGAAGCCGAGGAAACCGACCGTATCCTTGATCTGCTCGAGTATGTGAAGGGCTACAAGGATGGCACGTTGTCCTTTCGCCGTTCGTGCGCGCACGGCGTGTGCGGCTCGGATGCGATGCGCATCAACGGCCGCAACATGCTGGCGTGCAAGACGCTTGTACGCGATGTGGGTGACAGGATCACGGTCGAGCCGCTGCTGGGTTTGAAGGTTGCCAAGGACCTGATTGTGGATATGGAGCCGTTCTTCGACAATTACAAGAAGGTGCTTCCGTATTTCATCAATGAGTCGCCGTTGCCCGAGAATGGACGCGAACGTCTCCAATCGCCCGAACAGCGCGCCCGCTTCGACGAAACGACCAAGTGCATTTTGTGCGCGGCGTGCACGACTTCCTGTCCGTCGTTCTGGGCAAGCGACCAGTATTATGGTCCCGCCGCGTTGGTTACTGCTCATCGCTTCATCTTCGACAGCCGCGACGAAGCCGCCTCCGAACGCATGCACATCATTGCCGAGACGGACGGTCTGGCGCGCTGTCACACCGCCTACAACTGCACGCTTGCCTGCCCGCGTGAGATCCCGATCACGAAGGCAATTGGCGAGTTGAAACTGGCGACAATCACTGGGAAGGTTGAGTAAGAGAGTTGCCAGTAATTCGTAATCGGTAAACAGTGGACCGCATCTATAAAGGTGCGGTCTGTTTTTTTATGATGAAATGTCCAACGAAGAAGAGATGTTGAAAAGACAAAGGAGGTCGGGTATTCCGCAATAAGCGGATGGATGGTGCCCCGTTATTTTGTGCTGGAGATCGAAGTTCCGTTTTGTGGACATGCCGCTGTTGTCTGACCGAACGCTTTGGTAAGGGCGATTCTTTTGACTGTATAATTACCTCATGCGTCAATTCTTTGACCGCCTTATCCTCAACGTTCCCCGTCTGTTTATCAAACAGTTCCCCTACGCGTGGTTTCCACTGGTTGTGTTGTGGGCATGGCCCCCTAATTTTTCGATTGCTTTTCTTCTGGTTATCATTCTGGGGCTTGTCCTGTTGTGGTGGCAGTCCACCGCGTGGGTCTCACACATGCGCCGCGAACATGCCCCGGGAGGAGGAAAGTTTTATATGGACCGACCAGCCGTCCCGTGGGGAAGAGCCGTGCGCAATGTTTCCATTCTGCTTGCCGGGAGTGCTCTGCTCTCCTTCTTTATCAAGGGACAGTTCGGGCTGTCCTTCTGGCAGTTCTTCATCATTGTGGTGGGATTTACCCTTTCCTATCGTGATGCGCAGTTCTTTGGCTACCCAACGGTGTATATCATCACTGCCACCGGCATCGCGGTCTATTTTGCGCCGGGTCACTTGGATTACCGTCTGTTCTTCACATTCAAGGAGATTAGCCGTATCGAGAAAGCCCGCTTCCAAAAGGATCAGGACTGGGATTTCTTTGCCCGGGACCGGGACGCCAGGGATGGTTTGCTGCTGGTACCAAAGAACCCGAACGGCTTTAGCAAGCTCATCAAAAATGTGTTTATTGTTCCGGGGAACATGGACGCGTTTCTCGGGCAGTTACCATACGGGTACGGAGGGACGATGTGAGAATTCTCGTGGATATGGACGATGTCCTCGCGGACTTCGACAGGGCATTTCTGCGAAGGTGGCAGGAATGCCATCCTGGATGTTTTGTGTAAATTAGCAGTGATTATGATTCAAAATTCATCCGATATAAAATGGTAAAAAGCCCATTGCGATACCCTGGCGGCAAATCCCGCGCCATTCAGCAGATGAAATATCTGTTGCCCGAAGAGTTTGAAGAGTACAGGGAACCTTTTGTTGGCGGCGGGTCATTTTTTATTTACTTGAAACAGGTTCGTCCGAAATTGAAAATTTGGATCAATGACTTGAATCCTGAGTTGTATTATTTCTGGAAATATGTGCAGACGGACTCGGAAAAACTGGCAAAAGAAATTCTGAAAATCAAATCCGAAACGGTGGATGGGCAGGGATTGTTCGACGAATTGGTTGACATGAACGCTAAAAGCCTGCCTGGGTTTGAACGGGCAGTTCGTTTTTTCATTTTGAATCGTATTACTTTTTCCGGCGTGGTCGAGTCGGGCGGTTATTCGCAACAGGCTTTTGTTGGACGTTTTACCGAATCATCGATTCAGCGTGTTGCCCGACTAGGGGAGCTTTTGCAAGGGGTAAAAATTACACGGTCGGACTATCGTGAGGTCTTGGCGGGTGGTGGAAAAGAGGTTTTTACCTTCCTCGACCCGCCCTATTTCAAAGCGACCAGATCGAAATTGTATGGCAAAAACGGTATCCTCCACACAGGTTTTGACCATGACATATTTGCCGATGCGATGAAAAAATGCAATCATTTGTGGTTGATTACATACGATGACTCTCCTGAGATCAGGAGAAATTTTAGATTCGCAACCATGTACAGTTGGGAATTGCAATATGGAATGAATAATTACAAACGAGGCAGAGCTGAAAAAGGGAATGAACTTTTCATCTCCAACTATGCACTTCCCATCGAGGGCAAAAAAGAAGTACAACTTGCGTTGATAGAGGTGTCGCAAAGATAACATTTTCGGGACATGTCGCAAACCGTTATTCCCTTCCTCGCCGCGTTATAATCATCTCATTGTCGTCTTCAACCGTCCAAGGAGGTGACCTGTGGCATTTCAGCTTGTCAACTATTCCCAGCAAGACCCGAAGTGGAAGAGCGACCGTCTTGGCTTCGGTGACTCCGGCGATACCATTGGCTATGTCGGTTGTGCCCTCACCGCCACCGCCATGCTCCTGAGCGGGCATGGATACCCCGAAACCCCAAAAACTCTCAACAAAAAATTGCAGGATGTGGGCGGTTTTGTCGGCGCGGCAATCGTTTGGGCGGCGGTAAGCAAGATCCATCCCAATGTTACGCTCAAGGCATACATTCCCTGCTCCACCAGTGACGCGCCGCTGGCACAGATCGATGCGTCCATTGCGGCGGGTCAGCCTGTCATTGTGCAGGTGGATTCCTCGCCCGCCTCCGGCATCCAGACCCACTGGGTGGTGCTCTACGAGCGCAAAGCCGGGGATTACCTCATGCTCGATCCCTGGCCCTACCCGTCCATTACCGGCAAAGAAGACTACCTGATGAACCGGTACGCGCAGGGCAAGAGTCTCAAGCGCGCCATCTCACATGTCATCCTCTACGAAGCCTATGGATCGGGCCCCGGTGGACCGGTCACGGTTCCCTCCACGCCGGGGACTGACTCCGCCCGAGTCAAACTCGACGTGACCTGGGGACTCAATATCCGTTCGAGTATCGACACTTCCAGTATGGCGAATGTTATCGCTACCGTTCCTGCCGGGACCATCCTGCTCCTGCTCGAGGCGGATGGACCTTCGAAGATCGGCGCGGTCAACCAGTGGGTGCGCGTCCGCACACCGGATGGAAGGGAGGGCTTTGCCGCGGCGTGGTATCTGGAAAAGGTCCCCGGGGCATCCAACGAACCTTCAACGGGATCAACCTCCCCTGAGGGGGAGGCGCCCGCATCCGAAGCGTCCAAGCCTAAAAAGCCGAAGAAGAAAATGATTGTGGTTGTCTCTGATGCGGTGGGTACGAGCGGGCTCCGCATGAGGAAGACCGCATCGAAAGGCGGCGCGTTGGCGAGAGTGCTCCCAGCCGGCACGGAGTTGAAAGTGCTCGAACCAGCGAAGAAAGCCGCGAGCAAGATCGGCAAAGCCAACGAATGGATCTACGTGCGCGAGCCGGAGGGTAAACGCGGGTATGTGGAAGCCCAGTATCTCCGGCTGCCAACTGCGTGAAAGGAGTTGGACATGGCTCAAACCTCTCTGCTGAACCCCGCCTCTGCCCTGCGGATCACCTGGGCGCAAACAGGCAGTTTCTCGGATGATCCTCCCTCGAAACAAACCGCTCTCGAGGCGGAAAATGAATTGAAGAAGATCGAACAGCGAGCGGCGAAAAATGAAAAAGAAAGCCTGTATGTCAACAATGCCATCGCCGCCATGAAGGCGAGTTTGCGCAGTCTGGATATTATTTACAAGTCGCGGCAGGATAATTTTAAGGAGAATGAAAAGTTACGCGCCTCCTACATCCAATCCATCACCGACAGCCTCGAGTTTGGGAAGAAGGCGGAGGATTTCCTGAAGTCCCTGCCAACCATGACGGTCACCGCAGCTGGAGGGGCCACGCTTGGGCAGGCGCTTGGTTTGCCCACCGCCTATATTTGGGCGCTGGCGCTGGCGCTGGGTGGCGCGGGTTATGGGTTGAACCTATGGTTCATCAGCCGTGCACGCCGCCGGACACAGATGCAGTTGATCCAGCATGACTATGATCGGAACCTGTACTACAAGCAATACATCGACCGCGTCTCGGCTGTGCTCATGTCGCTCTATTACGAACTGGATCGTATTCACATCAGTGTGTTTGGCGTGCCGTATCCGACAGGTGAGAAAAATCTGCCTGACCTCATCGCCGATATCCTCAGCGGTGTGCAGCCGACCTTCTGTAAATTTGTCCATGAGCATATTCGGGCGGGGAAGGTCACGCCGGAATTGTGGCCCACGTGTGAGACAGGCGCATTGGCAGTGGTCAAACATTGTCCGTACTGGATCGATCGGGAAAGCATCCGCTGAGAACGTGATACAATCGCCGAAATCCGTTCACTGAGCGAAGCGAGGAAACCATGAAGTCCGATTTCACGATGACATCCGAACAGGTACAGGTCGATGTGCCGGTGACGGTTTTTCACGTCCGCGGCTGGTTGGATGCGCAAAGCGAGGAACAACTACTGGGCGCCGCACGTATTGCACACGATGAAGGCGCACGATATCTGCTGATCGATATGAGCGACCTTGATACCCTCACCAGTGCAGGCATACGCGCCATCCAAAAGGTTTATCAGATGTACACACCGAAGGAAGACCACATGAAAGTGGCGCACTTGAAGTTGTGCAACGCGCCTCCACAAATTTACAATGTGCTCGGCATTACCGGTTTCCTGCAGAATGTTCCCATGTATGAAAGCATGAGCGCCGCACTCGAGACCTTTGGCAGGGACTGAGCCGTTCCGGGTAGGCTGAAGAACTTTCCAATCGACCCAAGGTTTTTTATTTCGTTAGGTACTCGGAATGGTTTTACCTCTGAAAATTGGACTAAACAAATAAATCCCATTTGTTAACAGCCTGCAAGTCAGGTACAAGCAATGACACACTACAATTGGACCAATTGTGGTGAAATCATGCACGTCCAAGTACACCCATATGTTTTCTATCTGGCAATATCAACCCTGATCTCATTGCTTGCCGCGTTCATTGCCTGGTGGCGCTCTGCCCCGGGTTCATTCACGCTAAGAATGTTGTTACTCTCCATGGCAGTATGGTCCGGTTCGTATGCCATGTCCTGGCTGGATATTTCCTCGCCGGCAAAACTTTTCTGGCTGAAAACAATGTACACGGGGGTGGTCTCGATCCCGGTGTTATACCTGATCTATGTATTGCAGTTCACACATCATGAGAGGTGGTTGAAACCGCTCCATGTGTCCCTGCTTTTCGTGATCCCCGTTATCTCTTTGCTTTTGCAATGGACGAATGAATACCACCATCTGATCTATCGATCCATCAACTCGCTCGATGTCAATGGTATGCTGGTGGTCCAATATATGCGCGGCCCCTGGTATTTTGTAATCATGGTTTATTCGTATGCAGTGATTGCCGCGGGATTCGTACTGTTGATCGTCGGTACCATCCGTTCGAGCCCGGTATTGCGGAATCAGTACTATCAATTCCTGCTGGCGTCCTCCATTCCGTGGGCGGCAAGTCTATACAGTGAGTTGAACTTTTCTACAGCGCTCGCGATGGATCTGGCGCCCGTCAGTTTTGGGTTATCGGGAATCCTGTTTGCCTACTCCTTCTTTCGATATCGTTTCATGGATCTGATTCCGGTGGCGCGCAGCCGTCTCATCGAGAACATGAGCGATGGTATCTTGGTGTTGGATGCACAAGGGCGAATCGTGGATATCAACCCCGCCATGGCGCGCCTCCTCAACAACGAAAGCCAATTCTATATCGGGAAGAATGTCTCCAGCGTGCTAAAAGACTGGTGGGAGCAGATCAGCACCCTGTTGAACGATGACACCCGCACCGAACTGCGCCTGCCACACATGCCATCCCGTTACATGGACCTGCGCATGACCCCGCTTTATGATGCCCAGCAGAACCTCAGCGGGCGCATTATCGTCTTCCGCGATATTACGGATCGGAAGCAGGTGGAAAAAGACCTCATGCGCGCCAACGACAAATTGCATACTCAGTTGATTGAGATTGGACTGCTCCAAAGTCAACTGCGTGAGCAAGCCATCCGCGATCCATTAACGAACCTGTTCAACCGCCGTTATCTGGAGGAAACGCTGGAGCGTGAACTCGCGCGCGCGGAACGGGAGGAATATCCGCTCTGTATCGTGATGATGGATATTGATCACTTCAAGGACGTGAACGATACCTACGGGCACGAAGCCGGAGATATCGTCCTGCGTACGCTTGCCGAGACCATCACCGCCGGGAGTCGTCACGGTGACTTTGCCTGCCGCTACGGTGGAGAGGAACTTGTGTTGGTAATGCCCAACATCAACATTGAGACCGCCATGGACCGGGCGGATGAATTACATCAAACGATCAACCGGCTCTACATCCCATATGGAAGATTCAATCTTTCCATTACAATCTCCGTGGGCGTTGCCTGTTATCCCGATCATGGCAATACAAAAGAGGAACTCCTGCGGGCGGCAGACCAGGCACTTTATGCGGCGAAACACGCCGGGCGCAACCGGGTTTCGATTTATAACAAATCCGAGTCCAACGATATTGAAGCATTGGAAATCATGTAAGGTATATCTGTAACAGTGACCAGTTAACGTATAGATCGTACGTTCCCACACCCAGCAATAACAGTCCACTGACTACATTGATCAACCGGGCGCGAATCGCAAACTGGCGCGTAATCCAGCGCTGTGCCGCACCCGAGAGGAATGAAAGCAGTAACAGCGGGATGCCAAACCCCATACCGAACCAGAAAAAAACATTGAGCTTGCTAAACGCATCCACCGCGGTCAGCGAGAGGGCAAAGATGCTCACCACCAGCGGACCGGAACAGGGCAGGGCGATCGGTCCGTAGAGCAGCCCGTACAGGAACGCGTTGACAAATGGATGCGATAGCACCGGCGCTTGCACTTGCGGCAGGCTCTTGAATGGGTTGATATTCAGCAGCAACAGGAGCCCGAACAAAATAATAATCGCATCGGCAACAGGAACGATAAACGACAAAACCCTCCCAATGGATACGGAAAGCAGGGCAATGATCCCGCCCAGCGCCAGCATCATGGTCAACACACCGGTAAGTACAAAGAAACCGAGAAAATACCGGCTCGTTTTATTTTGCAGACCATTCTGCCCGCTGCTGATGTAGGCGAGAAAACCCGGGTACAACGGCAACACGCACGGGCTGGTGGTGGCAAGCAATCCTAAAGAAAGGGAGGTGAGGATGGTTTCCATTGTCACTCAGATGGCTTTGTAGGGGGCCAAGCCCCCGACAAAGCCATAACTACACTACATTGCCTCATCCAAAAACGGCTGGATTTCCTTCATCAAATCCTCCGCACTCTTGAGTCCGAACGGGAGCGGATGCACATCCCCATGACGGTCAATAACTAGGATGGGGGCGGAAGGCGGGTTCAAAAACTGGGTACCGTACAAATTCCCGATCTCACGCGCCACCTCGGGACCAGAGATCGCGTAACGCCAGTCGAAGCCGCTGTTCTTTTGAGTGTAATTCGTCAGGGCAGATTCATCCTCGTTGGGGTCGATATCCAGCGAGAGGCTGATGAAATCCTCCCGCATCCCAAACGCCTCATGCAGGGCTTTGATCTGCGCCTGCTGCTGGAAACACGTTGAGCACCAGACAGCCATTGTTTCCACGAGCACAACCTTGCCGTCGAAATCATGGATCGTGAACGTCTCTCCGCTGCGGATATCCTGGAAGGTGGCGCTGAACCAGGCAGGCGATTCCATCATGGCATCTTCCGTTGGCTCCATCATCGCCTCAGGTGTGGGTGTTTCATGCAGCATCATCGCATCGGCAGTGGGAGTCTCATCCATCATCATGGCTTCTTCCGTAGGCTTCTCCATCATGGACGATTCGGTTGGTTTTTCCATCATCGCCTCTTCAGGCTTCTCCATGGCGTCAGGCGCGGTTCCTCCACAGGCTGACAGCACGAACAAAAGCAATAACATCACGTGCAACACAATATTTCGGTTTTTCATACACGGCTCCTTTGTTGATTTCCGACATGATAGCAATCCATCCTTACGAAACGGCTGTACAATCATTACGAAATTCTGAACACATCCACCATTTCGCTTGACCTTGGAGTATGATTCCATCCAATGAATGCAAAGAACATCCTCGTCGTAGAAGATGAAGCCAGTATTGCGGAGGTGGTGAGTCTCTACCTCAAACGGGCGGGTTTTGCAGTGCAGATCGCTTCGGATGGGAAACAGGCAATGGGCATGATCGAACGCCAGATGCCGGACTTCGTGGTCCTGGACTTGATGCTCCCTGAAGTGGACGGTCTCTCTCTCACCCGCTGGCTGCGTGACCGTTCCAATGTGCCGATCATTATGCTGACAGCGCGCCGCGAGGAGATCGACCGCATCGCCGGTCTCGAAATGGGCGCGGACGACTACGTGGTCAAGCCGTTCAGCCCGCAGGAACTGGTCAGCCGCGTGCGGGCGGTGATGCGGCGTCTCGGACGGGAACAGGACGCGGCGGAGAATGAACGTCCACTGTCGTTCGATGGACTATCCATCGACCCAAAGAGCCGCGTCGTCACAGTCAAAGGGTCTCCCGTCGAGTTGACCGTTAAAGAGTTCGACATGCTGTATTTGTTGGCGCGGCATCCCAAACAAGTCTTCACGCGTGAACAACTGTTGGAGCGCATCTGGGGCGGCGCGCTGTACATCGACCCCAGCACGGTGACGGTGCATGTGCGGCGTTTGCGCGAAAAGATCGAAGAGGATGCGTCGAAGCCCGCACGGCTGCTCACCGTCTGGGGTGTTGGTTATAAATTTGAACCGTGATTAACTTATCGCGCTGAGCGTAGCGAAGTCGAAGCGCCCTTTGTCTGCGTTCCACTCCGCTCAGGGCGAAAACCTTTTTATGAAAACAACCCTCTCCCAAACCTCCATGCCTGTCCGCCTTGTGATCGGCATCTTGTTGATCGTCGCCGTCTCGCTGGGCATCTTCTTCCTCGTGATGTTGCCGCCCATGAAGGAACTGGGATTGATGGCGTTGTATCTCGGCATCACGGCGCTGGTCTCGGCGCTGGCGGGATATATTGCCTACCGCTTGGGCTGGATCAACTTCTCTCCTACGCTTCGTTGGACATTGTTGGGCGGATATGCCCTCGCCAGCCTCCTGACCTTTTTCAATGTCTGGTTTTCGGCGCAGATGATGTTTGCCAGCGAGCATGATCTGTTATTGGCCATTGTGCTGCTTGTGTTTGCGGGCGGCATGGCGATGGTGCTGGGGTATTTCCTGTCGAACACGATCACGGAGCGTATCCATCAATTGAAAGGGGCGGCGGAAAAACTGGCAGATGGAGACTTGGAAACGCGCGTCCCTGTCAATGGGCGGGATGAGGTGGCTGCGCTGGCGGTCACGTTCAACCAGATGGCGGAGCAATTACAAGCCGCCGACCAGAAGCAGCGTGAACTCGATACCATGCGCCGCGACCTCATCGCCTGGGTGAGCCACGATTTGCAAACCCCGCTCACCTCCATGCGTGCAATCCTCGAAGCCTTAGCCGATGGTGTGGTGGATGACCCCGATACAAGTATGCGGTATCTCCACACAGCGCAGCGCGATGTGAAGAATCTCTCCGCCCTGATCGATGACCTTTTCCAGATGGCACAACTCGATGCGGGTGGCTTTCCGCTTCATCGCGCTGAGTCGTCGCTGGGTGATCTCGTTTCTGATACGCTCGAAAGTTTCACCGAACTCGCCAAGCAGCAGAGCATCACGCTCGAAGGCAACGTCGATTCCGATGTGGACCCGGTCATGATGGACACACAGTCCATTGGGCGCGTGCTCAACAATCTTATCGGCAACGCGCTGCGTCATACGCCCGCCCGGGGGCGGGTCAGCGTTTGGGTGCGGCGAACAGCCTCAGGCGTGGAAGTGACCGTGAGTGATACTGGCGAGGGCATCCGTGCGGAAGATATCCCGCATGTCTTCGAGCGTTTTTATCGCGGCGAAAAGTCCCGCAGCCGCGCTACAGGCGGAGCAGGACTGGGTCTCGCCATCGCGCGTGGCATCGTGCAAGCACATGGTGGCGGTATCAAGGTGGAGAGCGGACCCGGTAAAGGCACGCAGTTCACGTTCATTATCCCATAAACAGACTTAAAACCCTTAGGGTCTGTTTATTTTTCCGTAATCCTTTTGTAAGGAAGTTTTCCTAGAATGGGGACATCAAGGAGACTGACCATGCGAAAACTTCTCTTTGGATTTCTCACTTTGATTCTTTTTGGATGCGCATCCAGAGCTTCCTCCTCCCAGGCAGACTCCACCATGACCAAGCACGCCTCTCTCCCGGATCTCGGAGCGGCTCCCGAACTGACGAACGACACCTGGTTGAATGTCGATTCTCCGCTCCGCCTCGCTGACCTGCGCGGCAACGTGGTCATCGTCGAAATGTGGACGTTCGGCTGCATCAACTGTAAAAATGTGATGCCCTCGCTCAAGGAATGGCACAGCAAATACGCCGAACAGGGACTGGTCATCATCGGGAATCATTTCCCTGAATTTTCGTATGAAGCAGATCTCGAGAACCTAAAAAACGCCGTTGCCGAATATGGGCTCGAATATCCCATCGCACAGGATAACAACGGCGATACCTGGCGCGCTTATAAAAATCATTATTGGCCCGCCTTATATTTGATCGACAAACAAGGACACATCCGATACGTCCATATTGGTGAAGGCAGGTATAAAGAGACCGAGGAGAACATCCAGGCGTTGTTGGCTGAAGAATATTAATTACCATGTCGTTGCGAATGGCGCTGTAAGCGCCATGAAGCAATCTCCAGTTAACCGGTACCAGCCTTTCGATTGGAGTTTCTCGTTAAACGGGTGATTGCTTCGCCAGAAACCGGCTCGCAATGATATGGAACTCACAGGAGCAACCATGAACAATCCATACAAATCCGTTCCCATCAAATCATCGGAGATCACGCCCTATTCGCAATACCTTTCCCGGCGTGATTTCATGAAAGCCGCGGGTGTGCTGGCCGGGTCTGCGCTATTGGCGGCGTGTGCGCCCGAGGCAGCGGAGGCAACTCCTCCCATGGCATTACCTGATCTTCCCGCCAAAATGGACGAGTTGGGCGACCCGGCAAATTCCTTTGAAGATATTTCCAATTACAACAATTTTTACGAATTTACCACAGATAAAGAGAGTGTTGCCCGGCTGGCAGAAAAATTCACCCCCAAACCGTGGACCGTGGAAGTCTCCGGTCTGGTCAACAACCCGCGGACGTTTGGCATCGAAGACCTGCTTGGCAAATTCACGCAGGAGGAACGCATCTACCGATTGCGCTGTGTGGAAGCCTGGAGCATGGTCATCCCGTGGACGGGGTTCACGCTTTCAAGCCTGTTGAAAGAAGTGGAACCGACCTCCGACGCGAAATATGTCCGCTTTGAAACGGTCTATCGTCCAGAGGAGATGCCCGGGCAGAGCAGTCCGTTCTACCCGTGGCCCTACCAGGAAGGTTTGCGGCTCGACGAAGCCATGCACAACCTGACCATTCTTGCCACCGGTTTGTATGGTCTGCCCATGCCCAACTCGAACGGCGCGCCGATCCGGCTCGTCGTCCCGTGGAAGTACGGATTCAAATCCATCAAGTCGATTGTCAGGATAGAATTGGTGGCAGAACAGCCGACAACACTCTGGAGCATGGTCGGACCGAACGAATATGGTTTTTACTCGAACGTAAACCCGAACCGCCCGCACCCGCGCTGGTCACAAGCGACTGAACGCCGCATCGGTGAATTCAACCGCCGCCCTACACTAATGTTCAATGGGTATGCTGAAGAGGTCGCCCATTTGTATGAAGGCATGGATCTGAACGTGAATTACTAAATTCGAAGATCTGACAGGTTCCCTAAACCTGTTGGGAAATCATCATGAAAAAATTCTTCCAACGCTACACCCCTCTTCAGGTCGCCATGCATCTCTACGCATGGTCTGCCATCGTTCATATCTTCTTTGATTTCTTCACCGGCAACATCTCCCCCAATCCCATTCAGGAGCTGGAACAGCGTACGGGGCGTCACGCCATCACATTGTTGGTATTGTCGCTCGCCTGTACGCCGCTCAACGCGTTGTTCAAATGGAGCGAACTGCTCAAACGTCGCCGCGCGCTCGGTCTGTACGCGTTCCTGTATGCGACCATCCATGTGATTATCTTTGTTGATGTTGATTATGGGCTGGCATGGAGTCTTATCTTCCAGACGGTCTTTGAGAAACCCTATATCCTCGTGGGTATGACGGGCTTTCTCCTGCTGATTCCCCTGGCCTGGACATCGTTCGACATCTGGAAAAAGCGCCTCGGCAAAGGCTGGAAACGGCTGCACCAATTCATCTACTTGATCGCCCCTCTTCTTGTTCTTCACTACGCCTGGAGTAAAAAAGGAGACTTCTTTGCATTGCAGGGAGAGATCGTCCGCCCGCTGATCTACGGATTGGTCGTCCTCCTCCTTCTGACCGTGCGCATCCCGGCGGTGCGTCGGGCTGTCGCCTCGTTACGAGACCGGGGGCTGGCTCTGTTCCGAAAGCGGAGGATCCAAACGGAAGTCAATACCCCTTAAACAAGTGGAGCGAGATCAATATCTCGCTCTACTTGTTTAGAATAACCCCCGAAAGAACAACAACAATCCCACGAGCGCCAGTGGAATGCCCAGGATGGCTCCGACAATCGTCAGACTGATGATCACGCCGACGACCATCAGCACAATACCAAGGATCATCGCAACGAGCCGTCCCATCATTTCGACGATTACTGCCAGTAATTTCCAGATCGCCGCGAAGGGCCATAAAAACCAGGGGATACGTTTTTCTTGTGTTGTCATTTCTACCTCCGAGTCTGTTCAATTGATATACGTTTCATTACCGTTAAAGTAGCAATATCCTGCGCATGTTATAATGCCGTCCATGCCTATTAAAAGAACCAAAAAGACGGAAGAAACATCGTATGAGCCGGTGATTGAGCCTGAATTCGGCGACGAGCCGATCCAATCTGTGGAGGAGGATACGGTCACCTTCAAGCGCAGTCATTTTTACTCGGTGTTGACCGTGCTGGCGTTCGCCGCGGGAGTCCTTCTCGGTTATGTAGTCTGGGGAATGGAACTTGCCGAGGCTGCGGCAGTCGCTCCACAAACGGCGGCGCAGGCTGGGGGTCCGGTGGTTGATGCGCCTGTCCCCACTTCCGAACCGGAATATATCCGATACGACGTCGAATCCGAAGACTCGTATGCAATCGGTCCTAATGATGCCCCCATTACGATCATCGAGTTCAGCGATTATCAGTGTCCGTACTGCCGGCGCTGGCATCAGCAGGTGTATGAGCCTCTGTTGGCGGCGTATCCCGGAAAGATCAGGCTGGTGTACCGTCACCTTCCGCTGACGTCTATCCACCCCGATGCGTTTCCCGCCGCCGAAGCCGCCATGTGTGCAGGCGAGCAGAACGCCTACTGGCAATATCATGAGAAACTCTTTTCCAGTGAAGTACTGGGCGATGAAGTGTACAAACAATATGCGCAGGAACTTGGGCTGGATATGACGGTCTTTGAGACCTGTATTGCAGACCACAAATACCGGCAAGCCATCCAGGCGGATAGCGATTTTGCCGTCAACCTGGGTGTGCGGTCCACGCCGACGTTCTTCGTCAACGGGCTTGCCATTGTCGGCGCGCAGCCGCTCGAAGTCTTCAAGCAGGTGATCGACAAGGAACTGGCTGGCGAAATCCCACAATAAATCATTTCGATGGGCGGTCCAAACGACCCCCGCGCTTTTCGGAGGGAAGATGAAAAAATTCGTGGCAATTGCGGGCAATATTGGCGTTGGAAAATCCACCCTGGTGGAACTGCTTTGTGTCCGAATGGGGTGGGAACCGTTCTATGAACCGGTGACGGAGAATCCCTATCTCGCGGATTTCTACGCGGATATGGATGCCTGGTCGTTCCATTCACAGGTGTTCTTTCTGGCGAACCGCCTGCGCTCGCATTACCAGCTGGCGCAACACCCCTCGTCGGTCATCCAGGATCGAAGCGTGTATGAAGATGCCGAAATTTTCGCGCAGAACCTGTATTTGCAGGGACACATCCAGCAGCGGGATTTCAGGACATACCGCGACCTGTACGAAGCGACTACACGCTTCCTCCCGCCCCCCGACCTGGTCCTGTATCTTCGGGCGTCTGTCCCGACCCTTTTGCATCGCATCTCCCACCGCGGACGTTCGTACGAACGCACCATTGCGCCAGACTACCTGCAGGGGTTGAACAATCTCTATGAACAGTGGATCGACAATTTCACGCTTTGCCCGGTACTCGCCGTCCCCGCTGATGATCTGGATTTCGTCTCGCACCCCGGGCATTTGAACCTGATCATCCGAAAAGTGGAGGAAAAACTCACCGGCAAGGAGGAGGTTGTTTTTGAGCCGGAGGAAGTGGCGAGAGCCGCGGAAGATTAAAGCCTGATCTGCAGAGTGACCGACCCGGCAAAGGGTCGGTTTTTTGTTTTAATCTTTCCAGCCGTGAAAAATGAGAAGGGTAATCCATCCCCATAATTTCTACACAACGGTATCACAAGCGCATAACACTCGCGGATTAAGATATATGCAGGTTGGTGGTACCCCAGCCTGATGTAACCGTACAAAAAAGGAGACAAACTATGAAAAAGAAAATCTGGATATGGATCGGCGGCTTGCTGGTTGCCTTGATGGTCGTAGGCGCGGTGGGAACCGTCGCGGCATACGCGCAGGGAGACGAGCCTCTCGCAGGGTTTGTGAACGGACACGGTCCAGGCGGTGGGCGCGGTCCGCTCGGCTCCGCCGAATTGGAAGCCGCTGCAAAAGTGCTCGGCATGACCACCGATGAGCTTTCCGCTGCGCTTGAAGCTGGCAAAACGCTTGAGCAATTGGCAACCGAAAAAGGCGTCGATCTTCAGACCCTGATAGATGCCATTCGTGCAGTCCATCCGCTCAGGCTTGGTTCCGCCGAACTGGAAGCCGCCGCGCAGGCGCTGGACATGACCACCGATGAACTTTCCGCCGCCCTGAACGATGGTAAGACGCTTCAGGAACTTGCAGACGCGGCGGGTGTGGAACTCCAGACCGTGCAAGAGGCGATCCAGGCCGCACACGAGACAGAGATGCGTGACCGCATCCAGCAGGCGGTGGACGATGGAACAATAACGCAGGAAAAAGCCGATTGGCTGTTGGAAGGACTCGACAAAGGCTTCCTCCATGGACCGGGCTTTGGTTTCGGTTTCGGCGGTCCTCGTGGGCATGGATTTGGCGGACGTCCCGATCAGGTCCCTGCCGCCCAGCCTGCCCAATAACGCGTAAAACAGAACAGAAAGGAAAAAATGAAAACAGGTGAGACGTCTCCTCCGTCTCACCTGTTTTCATTTTATGGAAAGGGGCTATGGCAACACCTCCAACGCGTCGATCTCCAGTTGACCGTCGGCATCACCGGGTGGAGCATAGATTCGGATGAAGGAATAGATTCCCGGCGGGACAACGCCATCAAGATTGATTGACACGCCTGTACTGTTGTATAAATTGGCGGAGGGAATATCGCGCTGGTCCGGTTCCTGCGGCGGGGGGATGGGGGGCATCACGGGAATGGGCAGGATATTAAAGTCCACATTCGTATTCGTATCCGCCGCATTATTGTACCAATTCAACACCGTGTACCAATTCTGTCCATCGCTGATCTCGATGATTACCCAATCCATGAGAATGCCGCTCCCCGCCGGGCGCTCATAGTAAACCAAGTCCCAGCCGGGATTGCCGTTAACCGTGATGTCGATATTCAGGGTCAGGGTGCCTCCTGCCCCCAGATTATAGACATTGCTGTCTGGAGTGGTTCCGACCTGCCCAGGGGTGGTATCGGTTGTGATGAGGGTGTCCGTATCGGTGGCGATGTTGTTGCCGGGGACGGGATCCGTATACCCCATCGGCAGGCTGACAGAGGCGGAATTCACCAGGTCGCCCGTCGCGCCGCCGCCAATGGTCGCGTTGACTGTATAGGTGACCGACGAACCGACGGGCAGGTTCACCGAATCGTTGATATTCCCTGCGCCGTTCGCAGTGCAGGTCGCGCCGCCCGCGCCCGCACAACTCCAGACGGCGCTGATAATTTGCGTGGGGAAGATATCGGTCACGGTCGCGCCGTTGATGGCGCTCGGTCCGACCGGGTTCGAGACAATAATGGTGTAGGTCTTCATGCTGTTGGAGGCGTAATGCGTGGCGTCGTCGGTCTTGGTGATTTGCAGGTCAGCCGAAGGAACGGTTGTGAACGTGGGTGTGAAGGTCGCTGTCGGGGTGAAGGATGGGGTGGGTGTGGCGGTGGGAGTATGGGTGTCGGTGGGCGTGGAAACGGAAACGCTGGTGGGCGTACGCGTGCTGGTCGGGTTCGGGAGCGTAGGGACGAAGACCGTTGTCCGTGTCGGGCTGGCAGAGGCGGCAGAGACCGTCCTCGATGGGACGGGTGTGGTTGTGCGCGTTGGAAAGGAAGTCCCCGTCGTGATGGGGGGGCGCGTGCCGGTCGAGAACTGGGCGCTGGGGGTCAGGAAAATATTGTACCCTGCCGGTTTGGTGAGAATGTCCGGGTCGAGTTGGTTGATGAGGAAGGGTCGTTTTGTGAGGAAGTCGCTGTTCGGGTCGAGATTCGACTCCATATTGGCGTTCAGCTTCCAGTTTGGGTTGAATCGAAGCGCCCATCCACCGGCGAGCAGGATGCACGGAAGCCCGATCAAAAGGATCAGAAGGATGACAAGCCACTCACGTCGATCCTGTTCACGCGCCTGCATCGTTACTTCCATTCATCGGCAACCGAATGAAGACGGTCGTCCCGGGGTTTTTGATTTCATCGTGCCCGGGGCTTTCGAGCCAGATGCGCCCGCGATGCGCGTTGACGATGCCGCGCGCGATGGCAAGCCCCAAACCCGGACCGCCGCCCTTGAATTTGGTCTTGCCGGAGGAGTGTAGAAGGACCTCGCCCGTCTGGTAGAACTTTTCGAAGACGAGTTCGTGAAATTGGGGGTCGATGCCGATTCCCGTATCTTTTACGGTCACTTCGACCTCGGAGTTGCCGCGGTCAAGCTGGAGGATTCGCGCACCGACGATAATCTTCCCGCCGTCAGGCGTGTATTTGACCGCATTCCCGATCACCTGATAGAGGACCTTGTACAGCAGGTCTTTGTCCGCGCGGATGGCGGGGATGCCGGAAAGCCCGTCGATGTGCAGGGACAGGCTTCGTTCTTCGAGCGATTCCTGAAAGACTTTTCTCACTTTTTCGGCGACGGCATCGAGTCGAACATCTGTGTACATCGGTTCGAGCAGGTCGTTATCGATACGGGAAATATCCAGCATGCCGTCGATAATTTCAACCATGCGGGTGGTGCCTTCCTGAATGCCGCGCGAATATTTTTCCAGCTCGGCATTCCCCGCGGATTTGATCTCCGCCATCTGGGCATACCCCTGGACGAGCGTCAGCGGGGTGCGGAGTTCATGCGCCGCGACCTGAATGAAACGCATCTTGGTGTTGTCCATCTGTTCGAGGAGTTTGTTCGTCCTCTCCAGTTCGAGCGTGCGTTGTTGCAGGTTTTCCGTCATCTCATCGAAGGTGTTTGCCAGCACGCCGATTTCATCCCTGCTTTTGATCCGGGTGCGCTGGTTCAGGTCGCCGCCGGCGATGGCGCGCGAGGTGCGGACCAGTTGATACAATGGGTTGATGATGAGTCTTGTGATCAAATATCCAAGCAGGACCACGGCGATCATTGCGCCCCCGTACAGGAGCGCGTAAAAGTTGCGGCTGTTCAGGTTTGCCTGCACGATAAAATCCTCGGGCAGGACGACGGCAAAGACAGCCAGCCGGTCCCCAGCCACCTTGAGGGGACCCCGTACCAGGCTGTATCGCCGCCCGTCCACCTCAAAGGTTTTCCCGGACACACTGTCATCCCGGGCAATCACATCGTCATAGAGCGTCTTGGGTATGACGAGGGTTTCCAGAAATTCACCAGTCATGCCCTGGCTTCCAAGCGTAGAGGCGATCGCGTATCCGTTACTGTCATAGATGATCACGTCGGCGGCGGCGGTGCTCTCCAGCAAAGGAACGAGTGTGTTCAACGCAGTGCCAACGACCGCGGCACCAACCACCTGCCCTTCTGAAGCAACCGGGATGGAGGTGAAGTAATAGTAACGATTATCGACCGGGTCGAAGGCGATCTGACGCTTCGGCAGGCTATTGGGGTTGTTCTCCGTGAGGATGTCGTCCACGATGGAGAGTGCAAGCGCATTTCCCTTTCCGCTGACGTCCAGCAGGGAACCATCCGATTGTTTGATGAAGTGAAGCGTTTCGTTTCCCCGTGCATCGAAAATTATCAGGCTGTCCAGGCTCAATCCGCCTGTGACCGGCTTCGCGAGCATGGAAAGCAGTTCCAGATTTCCATCGCGGAGTGCGTCGGCAAAGCCGTCCGTGAATGCCACAATGCGGGCGGAATCCAGGTGGCGGCTTTCCTGCCGCGCCATTGTGCCCGAAACCACCCGTCCAGCCTCGAGCAGCTGGTTCGAGAGGCGTTCGCCCAGCGAGTTGGCGACCAGACGCGTGACCACGTATGCCCCGGTCATGGCGACGATCAGGGTCAACAGCAGATAGGGCAGGATCACCTTAAAACGGATACTCACGTGAATTCCCTTGTCCCGGCATGCCAGATGGTTATCTGATTATAAGAGAACAACGGAAATATAGTACAAAAGCCGGTATACTGAAAGAGAATTACAACACATCTATCTTTTCTGTAATTCCTCGGAGGAGCGGACTTTCAAGCAAAAAATCCCTGTTTTCAGGGATTTTTGTTGTGGGCGCTGAGGGACTCGAACCCCCGACCCCTTCCGTGTAAAGGAAGTGCTCTAACCAACTGAGCTAAGCGCCCGTGCAAGGCATTATAAGTTGAAGGTTGCAGGTTGGCAAGTTGGC
>JACAEM010000046.1 GCA_013388855.1 Chloroflexota bacterium | reverse complement strand
GTCAAGTTGGCGGTGTGGTCTTTTTTCAGTCAGCAAGTCTTGCACAAGCCGTGCCTGCCCAACACAGCGTGCAGCGGACAGGGCTTCGCCCTGAGGGTACGGGGCGGCTTTACCAGCAGTGGTTCTGGTTGGCAAAGGAATCTCGCCCGCACCGCCCTGCCGCTAACGCAAACCGTTGTGCCGCTCTGTCAAAATGAGCGACCTTCAAAATAAGTCAAATCAAATGGGAGAATTAACATGGCTGAACAATCTATTATTTGCCCACATTGCAACAAGAAAATTTTGTTGTCAAAGGCGTTAACTGGACAAATTGAAGAAAAGTTGCGTAAAAGTTTCGACGCAGAATTGCGAAGTCGAGAAAAGGAAATTGAAAAAGAATTCAAAGAGCAGTTAGCCGCCGAAAGACGACAGGCAGAAAAAAGGGCAAAAGAATCGCTTGCCGTTGAACTCGCCTCATTGCGTCAGCAAGTTGCCGAAAAAGATGAAGCCATAGAAGAAGCACGTAAGCATGAATTAGATTTACGAAAACAACAGCGTGAACTTGAAAAGAAAGAAAAAATGCTAGAGTTAGAAATTGCCCGCAAGATTGACGAAGAACGGCGGAAGGTTGAAGAAGAAGTGGCAACTCGAATTGCCGAAGAAAATCGGGCTAAAGACCTAGAAAAAGAAAAACAACTCTCTGATTTGCGAAAACAAATTGAAGATTTAAAGCGAAAAGCAGAGCAAGGCTCTCAACAAACACAAGGCGAAGCAATTGAAGTTGAACTTGAAGATTTACTTCGGGCAAATTTCCCTTATGACCAAATTGAACCTGTTGGTAAAGGAATCAAAGGCGCAGACATTTTACAGCGCGTCTATACTACAACTGGACAATTTTGCGGAACAATAATCTGGGAATCTAAAAATACAAAAACTTGGAGTGATGGCTGGCTTGAGAAGTTAAGAGACGACCAGAGAACTGCCAAAGCGGAAGTGGCGGCAATCGTCACCATTACCCTGCCCAAAGATGTCTCACATTTTGCTTGTATTGAAGGCGTTTGGGTCACTGATTTTTCTACTGTTCTTGGTGTCGCCAGTGCTTTAAGAGCAAATTTATCACAAGTTGCCATTACTAAACTAGCAGTAGAAGGTAAAAGCGATAAAATGGAAATGCTTTACAACTATCTTTCAGGTACAGAATTTAAACAAAGAGTTGAAGCAATTGTAGAGTCGTTTGTCTCGATGAAAGATGACCTTGAACGTGAAAAGAGAGCAATGGAGTCTGCATGGGCAAAGCGCGACAAGCAAATTTATAAAGTTATCCATAATGTTTCAGGAATGTACGGAGATATGCAAGGCATCATTGGAGCAAGTTTGCCAAAAATTGATTATCTTGAATTGCCATCTCCAGAAGACGATTCAGTTGAAAGCGAGTAAAAGAGTCGGGCAAGACAAAAAAGCGGCCCAACACCGTTTGCAGCGGACAGCGGCTTCGCCGCTGAGGGGATGCGCCGCGTGCCTGCGGAGTTGAGTTTAGGCGAAGGAGTCTTGCCAGCCCCGCCGCTGCCGCTAAAACCAACCGTTAGGCGCACAAATGCAAAATCAATGCCGCATATTCAGAGGAGCATGTAATGATTGATAAATCGCTATGCCGAATCGGTGTCTTTTACGATGGTTCATACTTCACCTACGCACGAAGGTATTTTTATTTCGATAGAAAAATCGGCTGGCTAGACTTCAAACCTTTTCATGGCTTTTTGGAAAACTATATTCGCACGAAAGAGCAAGGTTACACCCATTACCGTGTGGTTTATGGCGCATGGTTTCAGGGAATGTTTGGCGCAAAACAGGCAGAAGAGAAACAACTTCGGACAGACAGAAATTTGTATCACGACTTAATGCACGCAGGCATTGACCCCAAGTTTATGCCAATGCCTCAATCAGGCGCAAATGAAAAAGGGGCTGATGTGGCGTTAGCGATTGACGCTATGCAGGTCGGGCTGGAAGGTCATATTGATATTGCCGTATTGGTTACAGGGGACGCCGATTTTGTTCCACTTGTTCGAGCATTAATGAAGCGTGGCGTAAGAGTTGTTGCCGCCTATTTTGAATATGAAGAAGGCGAACACAAGAGTTTTATCAATGAGCGGCTATTAAACGTCTGCAATTATGTCGTAAATATCAATGAAATGGAAAAGGATAAAGATTTCAAAGCAATTTTCAAAGGCATGTTCCGAAAAGCAGATGAAAACAGGGACGCATAATTTGATAGCACAGGTTTTGGTTTTCAATCAGCGAGTCTTGCGTTCCGTGAGTGCGCCTAACAAAGCGTGCAGCCGACTGGTGGGATTCTGCGCGGTTTACAGGCATTTTTCTGGCTTCGGGCTTTTCCTGCTCTCGGAGTTTTATCTCGTCCCGCCCACCAGCGGCTAACGCAAACCGTTAGCCGCCTGTCTGTCAATTTTCTCCGCACTTTTCCAATTGAAAAAGGCGTATTGACATAATATATACATACAGATATACTCCCTTTCAAGATGAATGTCCGCTACACGCTCCAAGATGTCGTCTTTGAATGGGATAGCCAGAAAGCCGCCGTCAATCTGCGTAAGCACAAGGTCAGGTTTGAGTTGGCGTGCGAAGCGTTTTTCGATCCGTTTGTCTGCTATCTCGATGAAGAAATCGTAGGCACAGAACTTCGGGAGCGGCTGGTTGGATTGACCACTACCTGGTTGTTGCTGTATATCGTTTATGTCATGCGTGGCGATGTTATCCG
>JACAEM010000018.1 GCA_013388855.1 Chloroflexota bacterium | reverse complement strand
CGGGATGGGATTCACCTGTCCCTGATTGGACCAGGAGAAGAAGGTGTATTCCCTGTTGAGGGAAATGATTTCTTGGGAAGTTAATTTGCTACTCATGGTGTCTCCATGTCGTTTACACGTTAGAAAGTTAGCAGATTTGAACCTTCAAACCTGCCAACGGCTTACTTCTTCACTTCCTTCACAATCTCCGCATACACATTCAACGTCTCGTCAATATCTGCGTCGGAGTGTTCGTAACACAGGAACCACGGCTCGCGGGCATCGTGGTCGGGCATCACGCCGCGCTCAATGGCTTTCTCGACGAGGCGAAGATACAGATCGTGGTCGCTCTTCGCCCAATCGCGCTGACAGGTCACTGCTTCCACGCCAAGCGAGAACGAGAACATGGCGGGATACCCCGTCATTGCCACAGGGATGCCGTTTTCCTCGAAGATGTCTTTCAAGCCGTTCATCAGGCGCTGTCCGCGCTGGGCGATGGTTTTCAAAATGGGTTTGGACTTCAAAAGGCTCAACGTGGCATACGCACCGGCGACGCCGGGCTTGTTGTTCGTGTACGTCCCGCCCTGCGCCACGCCCTGGCCGATGATGGACATAATCTCGCGCTTCCCGCCAAATGCCGCAATCGGGTAGCCGTTGCCCAGGGCTTTGGCGTATGTCGCCAGGTCCGGTTTGATGCCGTAGTATTCCTGTGCGCCGCCGTTGGCAATGCGGAAACCCGTCTTCACCTCATCGAGGATGAACACACAGCCGTATTCTTCCGTCTTCCTGCGGATGAGTTCGAGAAAACCCTCCTGCGGATTGATGGCGGCGCAGTTGCCCTGACACGGCTCGGTGATGACCGCCGCAATCTGCTCGCCATAGGAACGCATCACCCGCTCGAACCCCTCGAAATCGTTGAAGGGCAGTGTGATGATGAACTCGCGCATCGTCTTCGGAATGCCGGAGGATGCAGGAACCGGAATGGGGCTCCGCCGATTCCCATACGCCTCCACCGGCGCATACGTGGACCACAGGGTATGGTCGTGGAAACCGTGATAATTGCCCTCGAATTTCAGGATGATGTCGCGCCCCGTATACGCCCGCGCCACGCGAATGGCGTGCATCGTCGCTTCGGTGCCTGAACAGGCGAGGCGCACCATTTCGACAGCGGGAGCCATCTCCGTAATCATTTCCGCCACCGCCACTTCGAGTTCGCCCGTCATCGCGAAGAGAATCCCCCTTTGAATTTCTTCGATGACCTTCCGGTCAACCTCATCATAAGAATGACCGAGGATGATCGGGCCGAACGCCATGCGGTAATCAATATATCTTTTCCCGTCCACGTCCCACAGGTATGCCCCTTTTGCCTTTTCCACATAAGGCGTGACGCCCTCCCCCCAAAACCGAAAATTGGAATTGACACCGAGCGGCATCACCCCCATGGCGCGTTTTTGCAATGACTGTGTTTTCAAGCCAAACATGAATTTTCCTCCGGATAGAATTTGTTTTACGTCGGCGATTCGGCTTCGGCAACTTCCTTGACGACCCTTTCCGGAATCCGCCATTGATAAACATCCTTGAGAATAAGCGGCACAATGGAAGTGGTTGTCTTACGAACACCTGGGATCTTTCTTACAACCTCCGTGACAAACTGATAGATTTCGTTTGTATCCTTGGCAACAATCTGAACGCTGACATCCGACTCCCCGATGCCGCAGGCAACGTAACTCACATTATCAAATTCTGCCATCCGCTTTGCAACCTCGATAATACGATCCGATTCAACCTCCATCCATACGTCCGCTATTGTGACCAAGCCAAAGGCCTGGGGCTTGGCAACCGCGCTGATTCGGATTACGCCTTCGTTGACCATCCGATCAATGCGATATCGAACAGCGCGCTCTGATATATCACCGAGCCGGCGGGACACTTCGGATGCTGACATTCGCCCATCATCAAGAAGCAGATTTACAATTTTTATGTCGATTTTGTCGAAATTATACATAGTCTTCGCCATTTTCTTCCGAAAGCTACAAATTATTCGATAATATACACCAGTTGTGCAATTTGGTCAAATTGAAAAGGTTCAAACAGGCATATCTATATATCATTTTTATAAACACAAATTACTTACTCAAATTTGACCCTGCTATTATTCATCACCAAATGGTATTAACCGGCGACCTCGCTTCTCTTTGTAAAAACAACAGGCACGTTATAGAGTTCACAACCAGACAAACCCAGGTTGTGAGCCATATTTCACATTGACGCATATTTGTCATACAGGTATAATAATTTGCTGGCATTATCCCAAGATATAGGAGCAAAATTATGGCTACACCTGAATTCGCGCCTGTCGAGGCGCTCGCACCAAAAACAAAATTAAGTGGAAAGATATTGAAGACAACCCTCGCAGGCGCTCTGGTTGATGTCGGACAAAGCATACCCGGTGTCATACATATCTCTCAACTCAGTAAGGACTCCGTTAACAAGGTCGAAGATGTAGTAAAGGAAGGACAGACTGTCGAAGTGTGGGTCCGCCGTGTAAAAAAGGACCGGATTGAACTCACGATGATCCAACCCCTCGCCCTTGAATGGAAAGAGATCGAGCCTGATATGATCGTCAAGGGTAAGGTTGTTCGACTTGAAACGTACGGTGCATTCGTTGACATTGGTGCGGAGCGTCCGGGTATGGTGCACGTCAGTGAATTGGCTCATGGCTATGTAAAGACCCCCAACGAAGTCGTCAAAGAAGGTGATGAAGTGGAGGCGAAGGTCCTTGATGTTAATCGCAAGAAGAAGCAGATTAAGCTGAGCATCAAAGCCTTGGAACCGGAGATTGAGGAATTCAAGCCGGCGAAGAAGGAAAACAAAAAAGGCGGAAAGCACAGTCCAAAGAAGGAGTCCGCCGACATCGAAGCACGGGAAGAAACAAAGGAGCCCGAACTGACCGCCATGCAAATTGCCTGGCAGGAAGCGCTTAATAGAGCCAATGCCGAAAAGACCTTCAAGGTGAAACGCGCGAAGTCTGGAGTGTCACAGGAACAGGAAGACCTATTGAACCGCACACTCGAGAAACGCCTTCCTACCGGTGGATAGGCATTCGGTAACAGTAATCATAAAAAACAGCCAGTTCACACTGGCTGTTTTTTATTGCTTTCTCCCAGTTCCTTTAAAAATTTTTCTTTATTGGCGGATCTGGCTGTTTTACCACTAGAAGTTTTCAATATCCATTTGGGACCTACGACTTTCACATGGCGCAGAGTAATCGCAGAATTTTTAGTCACATGCTGTCTGATCGCTTCAGCGATGTGTTTACATTTCTCCTCATCGTCGGTATCCGCCTCAGCAATGATTACCACCTCTTCGGTGCCCTGAGATTCGTCGAAAATTCCGAACGCAACGGAACGGCCAGCATGGACGCCTTTTACCTCATAACTTAACGATTCCAGGTCCTGTGGATAAATGTTCTTGCCACCAACAATGATCATATCTTTTTTACGACCCGAGATGAACACTTCCCCGTTCGATATGTATCCGTAATCGCCAGTCAAATACCAATCATCGTGAAATGCCTTTTTACTCAAATCAGGGCGGTTGTAGTATCCTGTCAACATGCAATCGCTTTGAAGCGCCACCTCACCAACCACCCTCTCAGGCACTTCCTTCCCCGATTCGTCAAGAATCTTAATTCTCGTGTTGGAAATGGGACGGCCCGATGACATCATCTTCATCGCCGGGCGACCATCTTGCGGAGCCTTTGCCACGCGCTCAACCATAAATGCTTCACGATCAATCTCCTCGACAACCGGCTCGCTGCCCAATCGGCTTTGGGTCACCCCAAAAACATTCTCTGCCATCGCGTACGATGTTTGAAGCGCTTCAAACTTTAAACCATATGATTTGAATTTCTCGTGAAATGCCTGATGACTCTCCCAACGGACAGGCTCGGAGCAATTTATAACCGCGCGCCAGGAAGATAAATCCACGCTTTCGATATGGCGGTCTCGAATTTTTTGAGCACAAAAGTTATAGGCAAAATTGGGCAACCAGGTCAACGTACCGTGATATTTCGAAACGGAGTGCATCAACCGATACGGAGCACGCACCCAATCGAATGGCGACATCAACACCAGCGGCACGCCGGAAAGTATGGGCATAAGGAAGCCGGCAATCAATCCCATATCATGATACAGCGGCAGCCATGAAACAATCACATCGCTCGTATTCAGAGACAGGGATTTGCTATAGGCATCCAGTTGATTGAAGACAGCCTGATGTGAAAGAGCCACCCCTTTTTGCAGACCTGTTGTACCCGAGGAATGTTGCAAAAGTACAATATCTTCAGGTGAACGATGAAACCCGGCATGGGAGTCAAAATCGAAAAATGATTGCTCATCAACTTGACCCGAGAGAATAACCTTGCGGACGGAGGAGTCGGGATTGACGGACAATTGCACATCTCTGGCAAATTCAGGGTATGTGATGATTGCCGCAGGCTTTGTCACAGCTACCAGAGCAGACAGATCGGCGCGATAACGCTCAGGGGAAAGTTTCTCCGTCAGAAACGGCATGATGGACGGGATCGCTCCATGCAGAACAGCCCCCCAAAACGCATACACCAGATCTTCCCCATGCTGGAGAATGAGGATAGCCACCTCCCCAGGTTGGATTCCTTCGCGTGCGAGGAGCCGGGCATAGGCGTTCGCGCCGCGTAGGAGCCGGGCATAGGTGACTGGCAGGTCGTCACGGGTGGAAAACTGCAAGATAACGGCGACCCGGTCCGGGGTCTGGGAATGAAGCGTCTTGAGTCGCTCGGGAAAAATCGTCATTGCTTCCGGGATTCAATTAGGGATGCAAGCTGGTCCAAATTATCGAAGGTATTAACATTTAATTCCGTATCTTCGATGCGGACACCAAAGGTGTCTTCGATGAACAGAGCAACGTCCATCAAACTGAAGGAATCGATCAACCCGCTCGATAACAGGGGTTCGCCGGAGGTGATGACGCGCTGTGGTTGTTTTAGGATCTTGTCAGCGATGAACTTGGCTAGTTGGGCTATAGTTTCAGACATTTTTCTCCATCACTTTGTGGAGCGCAGATATGCTTCCATGAACTCATCGAGCTCGCCGTCCAGCACAGACTGGGTGTTGCCCGTTTCGTAGTCGGTCCGATGATCTTTGACCATCTGATACGGATGCAACACGTAGGAACGGATCTGGCTCCCCCACTCCGCCTTCGTGTACTCGCCACGCAGGACTGCCCGCTCTTCCTCTTTCTCAGCCTGTTTCAGTTCCAGCAGGCGGGCGCGTAGGATTCGCATGGCAAACTCACGATTCTGCGTCTGCGACCTTTCATTTTGACAGGTAACGACGATGCCGGTCGGGATATGGGTGAGCCGGACCGCAGTGGCATTTTTCTGCACATTCTGCCCGCCCGCGCCGGAAGAGCGGAAAACATCCATTTTAATGTCGGCGGGGTCAATATCGATTTCAGTCTGGTCCATCGCAACCTGCGGCAGGACCTCCACCAAAGCGAAGGAAGTATGCCGGCGGTGCGCAGCGTCGAACGGGGACAGCCGGACAAGGCGATGCACGCCTTTTTCAGAGCGCAAATAGCCGAAGGCATACTCACCGTCCACGGCGATCGTTACGCTTTTGATGCCCGCTTCTTCGCCGTCGGTCGAATCGAGGATTTCCGTCTGGTAGCCTTTGGATTCCGCCCAGCGCAGGTACATCCGCTCGAGCATCGCCGCCCAATCTTGAGAGTCGGTGCCGCCCGCTCCTGCATGAATGGCAAGGATGGCAGAATCGCGGTCGTACTTGCCAGAGAGCATGGCAGTGAACGAGCGCTTCTCCAATTCTTGTTCGATGGCTGAGACCTCCATCTCCAGTTCGGGGCGCAAACTCTCGTCATCCAGTTGAGCAAGTTCAAGAGCGTCATGCAGGCGGCGCGAAAAATTACGCCACGACTCCACTTCGGCCTTCACGGCATTATATTGTTTCATCACCTGTTGCGCCTGTGAGGGGTTACCCCAAAAATTGGGCGCTTCGATCTCTTTTTCGAATTGGGAAAGTTTCAGCTCCTTCGCGGCGAAGTCAAAGACGCACCAGTAATTGCTGGGTCAGGTCCTGTGCAGACTGCAAACGATTGACAAGGTCTTGCATGAAAACTCCTTTTGCAACGCCAAAACTGTCTCGCGTTACACTATTTTCCTAAAATTCCATCCACGAAAGCATCGGGATCGAAGGGTATAAGGTCTTCCGGCTTTTCGCCAAGACCGGCGTACAGGATGGGCAATCCCAGTTCACGACGGATCGCGAAAGCCATGCCGCCGCGCGCGGAAGAGTCCAATTTGGAAAGGATCACACCGGTCACGCCCACAGCGGATTTGAAAGCCTTCGCCTGTTGTAAGGCATTTTGCCCGGTGGTCGCATCCAACACCAGCCAGGTGGCGTGCGGAGCGCCGGGGAGCGCTTTTCCGATCACGCGATGGACCTTCTTCAATTCTTCCATTAAATTGAAGCGCGTATGCAAACGTCCAGCGGTATCGACGATGACCACGTCCACTTTGCGGGCAAGACCGGACTGCACCGCGCTGAACGCCACCGCCCCGGGATCGGATTCCGACGCCCCCGAAACGACATCCACCCCTAGACGATCACCCCACACCTGAAGCTGGTCCATCGCTGCAGCGCGGAACGTATCCGCCGCGCCGAACAGCAGGGACTTGCCATCAGCCTGAAATCGCCGGGCAAGTTTGGCAATCGTCGTTGTCTTACCCGAACCATTCACCCCGACCACCATGATGACGGACGGCTTCTCCGTCCACACGAGGATAGGAGGTCCATCGAGCCGGGCGCGGAGTTCCGCCCGAAGCGCCGCGGAAAGTTCCTCGGAACGAGTCAGCCCCTCTGTTCGCACGAGGCGGTGAAGAGAGTCCAAAATGTCGGCAGTGGTCTCGATTCCCAAGTCCGCCTGGATCAGAAGAGATTCAAGGTCATCCCAGGTTGTCTGGGTGATTTCAGTGGCTCCAAAGAGGGTTGCAAGCCGCCCAAAAGCGGTCTTGCTCGATTTTGCAAGCCCGCTTCTCCATTTCGCAAAGAGTTCTGCCATAGATGGGCGATTATAACATGGGGTATTATGTGATATACTCGCCCTCCGGTCGGCAAAAAGAGCAACTTTTTTCATCGGCAACAAAAATTCACTCTCGTATAAAAACACAAAAGGTATATCCATGTCCATCAATGAGCCTATCCACGTAACCGACGATGCGTTTGAGAAAACCGTCCTACAGTCGCCCATTCCCGTCATCGTTGACTTCTGGGCCCCCTGGTGCAACCCGTGCAAGATGGTGGCGCCAACTCTTGATAAACTTGCAAAAGAATATGAAGGCAAAATCCTGATCGCCAAGGTAAACACTGACGAAAATCCTGAATGGATGATGAAATACGGCATTCAGGGCATCCCAACCATGTTGTTCATTTCGAATGGAAAGATCGTACATCGCCAGGTGGGCGCCCTGCCGGAACGAATGCTCCGGGATGTCGTCAGCCAGTTCATGGAGGTTGTCAGCCAGTCCTAAACCGCCCAGGCAGCATGAAGAGATGCAGGGCAAAAGCGGCTTAAATTTGCCGTTTTATCCATCAATTCAAGTTGTTCGGGGACCAGCCCTAAAGGAGGGCACGATGAAAAAGATCGTTCTCGTTTTACTTGCCGCGCTTTTGGTCGGAGCATGTGGATTTCTTCCCACCCCCTTGGACCCGACACCAGCGGCGGAACAGGCAACAACGCAGCCTCCTCCCACCGAGACGCCAACGGCTCTGCCTACAGATACGGTTGTTCCCGCCACCGAGACTTTCACCCCAACCGTTGAGCTGCCTCCCCTAAACCCGACGATCACACCCCCCTCCTTCGACGCTTCGACCGTTCCCCCATCCACCGCTACCGGTGAGACGGTCATCCCAACCCTGACGGCAACCCCAACTGCGCTCCCGCCCGGCGGCGCTACACTCACCCCCACTCTGGGAGTGCTTACTTATGGAACACTTCCGCCTGCTGTACCGTTTAACAAAGTAACATTTGCCAACCGGTCGAAGGCGCAAGCGTATATTTCCCTGCAACAACAGGACGAAAATGGCGCCATTCTGGAGTATCCCGTCAAAACCCGGTTCACAGTTCTTGTTCCCATCGGCAGGTATGTCTATGTTGCCTGGGTGGGAGGCAAGAAAATGACCGGCAGTTTCAATTTGAACGCAAACTCCCAAGTCATCATCGTCCTGTATAAAGATAAGGTCGTTGTAAATTATAACTAAGCGAAAGTACCATCAATAGGAGTTAGATCGATCAATGAACAAGAGAATACTCATCATTGGGCTGACAATTGCCCTGCTTCTCAGCGCCTGTGGGGCAAATGAACCGGCGGTTCCCACGGTCAGTTCCGAGGACATACGCAATACGGCGGAAGCGGCCGCATTCACCATGGTCGCCCAGACACAGGCGGCAATTCCCACCAATACCCCCACCGAAACACCGACTCAAACCCCATTGCCGACCGATACGCCGGTTCTGTTACCCACTTTGGAAGCAACGGTCGCCCTACCCACGCCGACGACTGCCTCGAGCGCAAGCGGAGATCCTTGCGACAACAGGATTCTTTCCTGGTCACCCAAGGGAAAGCCAACAGTCATCAGAATCGTAAACACCGTCAAAGCGGCGATCACGGTATCCGTCTATCTCAATGAAACTGCATCGCACAATGAATGCGGCTGGCGGACTTACCAGATCGGTGCGCGCGACAGCGTTCAAATCACAGACCTAGTACAGGGTTGTTACAATTTCTGGGCATTCAATAACGACTCCAAAAACCTCGTGAACGCGAGCACTTACTTGTGCATCAACAATCCGGATAAATGGACGTTCGAGGTTAGTAAGACCGCCATTAAGAACACGACACCGTAAAGCAGGTTTGACTCAAAAAGGTGAGCCGATTGTGCTCACCTTTTTGATTTAACTGGAACAAGTCCGGCAGGAGTGTCGTCCTTTTCAAAAGGAGATGAAATGAAACACACACTGATCTTCCTGCTGATCATTCTGATCCTTGCATCTGGCTGCGCGTCCCCATCCCCCCGACCCATCGAACTACCGCCCGATACAGCGGTTACAAGTCCACCTGAGGGAACCATGCCATCTACAACCCCGGAAATACCGCGCTTCTCACCCCAAAATGGTGACATTGATTTCACTCGCAGTGACGCCCGCTTGGAAAAAACTGAACTAATCATTCGCGAAAGTTACCCGCCTCAGATTTCCCTCGGCATGAGTGGAGACCTGCCCACCCCCTGTCATCAGCTGAGAGTAGCGATCAACGAGCCAGACTCTGAAAAGAGGATTATGGTGGACGTTTACTTCGTGGTTGACCCCAAGAAATCATGCATCCAAGTCTTAAAACCGTTCCAGGAATATGTTGACCTTGGCACATTTCCAAGTGGACATTATTCCGTATGGGTCAACGGCGAACAGGTGGGCGAGTTCGATTCGTAGTCAGCCCATTACGGGTCGCGCCGGGAAACCGCCGCGACCCGTGCGGCGGTCAACTTGATCAGATCCGAGACGGGCAGGCGGATGTTCAACCCACGCTGTCCGCCTGAGATATGGATTTCGTTGTAGTTCTGCGCGGACGAATCCAACACAACTTGAAAACCCTTGTTAACCAACGCAAGCGGAGAAATCCCACCGGACTGCAAGCCGGTCAATTGCTCGGCTTCCCGTTCTGTCGGCAGGTGGACTTTTTTCTCGCCCAATGCGGCGGCTAGCAGTTTCAAGTCCACGCTGGAGGGACCGGGCACCATAACCAGCAACGGCTTTCTGGGCTTCTCGCGGGTCACGACAATGGTTTTGAAAACGGAATCAGGTTCCACACCAAGAAATCGAGCCGTCTCCAGCGCTCCGAGTTTTTCAGTTGGAGTATCGAAAGCTGTGTAGGGAATTTTGCGGGAGTCCAACAATCGAGTGACATTATTTACAGCGGGCATAGCAGTTTCCGTAACCTGGCATGAACTAATTTTACCTCCAAGGCTGTCTCAGCAGATATATCACAGAAACATGACAAGAACTGCCGCATAAAAAGATATTTTTATACGTAGTAAAATTACAGGCATGAAAGACTCGGTTATTGCCATTCCGCTCGAAAAACTAATGGAGCAACTCCCCGATAATTACACACTTGCCGACCGCGAGTTGATCCAGCGCGCGTACCGCGTGGCAGAAGAGGCGCATCGCGAACAGAAACGTCATTCGGGCGAGCCATACATCAATCATTGTCTCACCGTTGCAAGCATTCTTGCGGATTTGCGGGTCCCTCCTGAAGTGGTCGCGGCCGGGTTGCTTCATGACACGGTCGAGGATACTTCCATCACACTCAACGACATTCGCAGGGATTTTGGAGATACGATTGCCGTCCTCGTGGATGGGGTCACAAAATTGACTAACCTGCCGCGCGTCTCGCGAGCCCAGCACATCCAGTCGCCCGATCAGAAAGAAGGGAATGAACCGCCTGAACCGGAACCATCCACCACCCTCGGGCGTAAACAGGACCTCAAATCGGAAACCTTACGAAAAACTTTCCTTGCGATGGGCGATGATGTGCGCGTGGTGCTCATCAAACTGGCCGACCGCCTGCATAACATGCGTACGCTTGGACATATGCCTGAATCCAAACGAAAGCGGATTGCCAAGGAAACTCTCGATATTTTTGCCCCACTGGCAAACCGGTTGGGCATCTGGCAGATCAAGTGGGAGTTGGAAGATTTGGGTTTCCGTTACCTTGAGCCGGAGAAATACAAGGAAATTGCCGAACAAATCCAGGAAAAGCGATCTGACCGCGAAGAGCAGATTGAGACCATCAAGGCCACCCTGGAAAAGCTGCTTGCGAACAATAACATCAAAGCGGAAATCAGCGGGCGTCCCAAGCACATTTATTCCATTTACAAAAAGATGACACAGAAGGGAAAACCGTTCGACCTTGTCCGGGATGTACGGGCAGTGCGTCTCATTGTCCCCGACGTGCCATCCTGTTACGCCGCTCTGGGCGTGATCCACACCCACTGGCGACCCATTCCCGGCGAGTTCGACGATTACATTGCCGCCCCCAAGGACAATTTCTACCAGTCCCTGCACACCGCCGTGATCTACGACGACAAACGCCCGCTGGAGGTGCAGATCCGTACACAGGAAATGCACCAAAACGCGGAGTATGGGATCGCTTCTCATTGGCGGTACAAAGAGGGAGGAAAAAGTTCGGATAAGAGTTTCGAACAACGCATCAACTGGCTCCGCAAGATGATGGAATGGCGCTCGGATGTGAACGACGCGCAGGAATTTGTCGAAGGGATGAAGACAGATGTCTTTCAGGACCGCGTGTATGTCTTCACGCCGCGCGGCGACATCATCGACCTGTCCGCCGGCTCCACACCCATCGACTTTGCGTATCACGTCCACACGGACATTGGACACCGCTGCCGGGGCGCACGTATTAACGGGAAACTTGTCCCGTTGTATCAGGAACTGAAGACCGGCGACCAGGTCGAAATCCTGACGGCGAAGCGGGGCGGTCCCAGCCGGGACTGGTTGAATCCAAACTTGGGATTGGTCAAAACACAGCGCGCCCGCACCAAGATCAAAGCCTGGTTCAAGAAACAGGAAGACGAACAGAACCTTGCTCAGGGACGCGCCGCGCTCGAACGCGAATTACAACGGCTTGGCATCACAGAAACCAACTACGAAAAAATGGCGCGCGAACTGGGTTTCAAAGTCCCGGATGAAATGTTCATCGCGCTGGGGTGCGGCGACCTGTCGGTCAACAAGATCATCAAGGACATTTCGGAAACTCCGCAAGCTGCCGATATTCTTGAAATCACCGCCCCGACCCACGACCAAAAATCGAGCACCGATGCTGTGACCGTGGTGGGACTGAAGGGCTTGCTCTCCACGATGGCAAAGTGCTGCAACCCCATGCCCGGCGACCAAATCGTTGGCTACATCACGCGCGGGCGCGGTGCAACCATCCATCGGCAGGATTGTCCAAACATCCTGCACCGCAAAGACAAGGAACGATTTCTGCAGGTGGGCTGGGGAAAAGCCGAACGGACTTTCGCCGTGCCAGTCACGATCAAGGCGTATGACCGGCAGGGCTTGATGGGCGATATTTCAAACCTGCTCACGAATGAAGGGGTAAACATCGCCGACGTGGCTGTAAACGTCAAACAGGCACATGCCGACTTGAAACTTGTTGTAGAAGTGCGTGACCTTGCCCAACTCAGCCGCGTTCTGACACGTATTGAAAGCCTGCCAAATGTGCTGGAGGCGCAACGCACCAAACCGGGGTAAGGCAATTCTAATTTCCGATTCAAGTGAGGTAATATGGCTTTATTAAGTGTGGATCAGGCTCGGGAACGCATACTTTCTCAACTTCATCCCGTTACGACCGAGACGGTAAACCTGGCTGAATGTTCAAATCGCGTTTTGGCGCAGGACATCATCGCGTTGGATGACCTTCCGCTTTTCGACAACTCCTCGATGGACGGATTCGCCGTCCGCGCGGAGGATGTGACAGACGCGTCGACCGCTTCGCCGCGAAGCCTGAGCGTGGTCGCCGATATTCCAGCCGGGCATGCCCCGACCATTTCTCTTGCGCCCGGACAAGCCGCGCGTATTATGACGGGAGCACAAATTCCGTCAGGAGCCGATGCAGTCGTCCCGGTGGAAGACACCAATTTCGAGAACCGCGATGCCGGTTCCACCGTCCCCGATCAGGTCCAGATCTTCAAAGCCGCCAAGATAGGGAATAACATCCGTCCGCGCGGCATGGATATTCGCTCTGGCAATACTGTTCTCGAAAAGGGGCGCCGCCTCAAACCGCAGGACCTTGGTTTGCTGGCCATGCTGGGCATTTCCTCGGTGATTGTCTATCAAAGACCCAGAATTGCCATGCTGTCCTCCGGCGATGAACTGATTGCCGTGGATGCCCCACTTGAACCCGGCAAGATCAGAGACTCAAACTCATACACCATTGCGGCGTTGATTGAATCCACCGGTGCGGAGCCGGTCCGCCTGGGAGTGGCAAGGGATGATCGCGAGTCTGTCAAAAAATTGCTCGATGAAGCGGAAGCGCAAAAGGTGGATTTGATTCTCTCCTCCGCAGGCGTCAGCGTAGGCGCGTTCGACTTCATCAAGGAAGTGATCGAATCGAACGGCAAAATGGATTTCTGGCGCGTGAACATGCGCCCCGGAAAACCGCTGGCCTTCGGGCAGTATCGGAACATCCCGTTCATCGGCTTGCCGGGGAATCCGGTTTCGGCATTCGTGGGGTTTGAGGTATTTGTGCGCGCAGCCATCGGGAAGTTGAGCGGCTTACAAAACGGAATCCGGCAGACGGTTCGGGCGCGATGCGAGGAAGAGATCGACTCCGACGGGCGCGAGAGCTACCTCCGCGCTCACGTCCATGAGGAAAATGGCGTTTTCACCGCCCGGTTGACAGGTCATCAGGGCTCAGGTAACCTGCACTCCCTGGTACAAGCAAACGCTTTACTTATTATCCCCGCTGGTGTAAAATGCGTGCCTGCTGGTCAGGAAGTAAACGCCTGGTTGTTATGAGGATACATGAATAAGCGGCTCTCACAACTTGCAATCGGATTGACAATCCTCGGTTTGCTGGTCTCGATTTACATGACAATCTACAAACTGACGGACAACGAAAAAATGTGCATCGGTTCCGGGGGCTGTTCCGTGGTGAATGCCAGCCGCTATTCGGAGATCAATGGCATCCCGGTGGCTGTATTGGGGGTGGTTGGATACTCGGCGATCCTGGCTGTGCTTTTCCTTGAAAAAAAGGTCGGTTTCTTCAAAGAAAATGGCTCGATGATTTTCTTTGGGCTTTCGCTCACCGGTTTTCTTTTCACGTTGTACCTGATCTACGTTGAAGTTGCGCTGTTGCAGGAATATTGTCCGTTTTGTATAACATCGCAGGCGGCAATGACCGTAATCTTTATTCTCTCGGTCATCCGCCTGGTCCAACAACCCCAACTCCAGGAGGAATGAATGCCCCGCATCAAGTGTCATTACATGGATTGTGTATTCCTAGACGAAGGCTTATGCAGTGCCGCTGCAGTGGAAATCGACCCAGACACCGGTTGCGCCACCTATTCCCCCACCGATGAAGCCGCCGCAGAAGACGAGTGGGAGGCGGAAGAAGAAGGGGAGGAATGGGACGAAGAGGATTTGGAAGAGGAAGACGACGAATTATGGGATGAAGAGGAAGACGAATTCTAGCGCTTCATCCCGCACCCAAAGTTGACCCCGATACCGTAGGGACACAGCATGCTGTGTCCCTACACGTTTAAAGCATACAACAACACCCCCGCCGCCACCGCCAGATTCAACGAACTGACGCGCCCTTTCATGGGCAGAGAGACAGTTACATCGCAGGCGCTGGTTTGCTCGGAGGAAAGTCCTTTTTGTTCGTTTCCCAGCACCAGTGCCCAAGGGAGTTGCGGGACAAGGGTATGATAATCTACATCGCCATGTGCGGATGTGCCAATGAGTTGGCATTTCCTGGCGCGTGCCCATTGAATGAATTCATCGAACGAAGTCTGGATAATCGGCTTCCAAAACAGGGTGCCCATGCTGGAGCGAATCACGGTGGGATGATACACATCCACACCGCCATCGAGCAGAAACAGGACATCGGCGCCGGCGGCATCCATGGTGCGGAGGATCGTGCCGACGTTCCCCGGGTCCTGCGGAGAGACAAGGGCAACGGATTTTGACGGGGGCGGGAGGCTGGAGAACTGGAACCGTCTCTGTCGCATGACCGCCAGGATACCCTGCGGGTTTTCCTTGTCAGCCAGAGATTCCATCACTTGTGCAGAAACAGGCTGAGTCTTCGCCCCGAGGCGGACGACCAGGTCGCGGGCATAACGGCTCGACAACAAGTCGGGTGCATAGAGAATGGACTCCGCCTCCCATTTCGCTTCGAGGGCTTCTCCTACATGATGGATCCCCTCCACAAGGAATAAACCACTTTCGTCCCGTGCCTTCTTATGTTTCAGAGAACGCACCTGTTTGACAAGCGGATTGCTCAACCCGGTGATCAGGTTTTTCTCCATACCTGAATTGTAATTGGAAAAAGCCTTCAACCGATATTCAGATATGCTTTGGATTATTCCCCGGCCACAACAATGATCTTTCCGTACATGCCAGCCGCGAAGTGACCCTCTGTACCGCAAACCAACTGGTACTCTCCCGGTTCAGTAGGCGCCGTGAAAGTCTCGGTTTTAGACTGACCAGGATCGACCTCGACCTCCCAATAGATATTTTCTTCGTCTTCGTCGCCAAAGGTATCGCCGATCGTCTGCCCATACTTCATGATAACAAATTCATGCACGACTGCGCCATTGTTGGTGGCATTAACGGTTATTTCCTGACCTGCAGGTATGGTAAACTCTGTAGGATTGAACGCAAAATCTGTGAACAAGACATTGATGGTGGTGGAGGATCCCCCGTTGCCGCACGCCGCCAACGTCAGGATCAACCCAAGCAGAAGAACAAAAGACACTTTTTTCATATCGACCTCCTGAATAAATATATTTTCGAATAAAATTCTATCAGACACCCCATCTTAAATCAAATTCTATCCAGGTGGTTCCTCCGAGAACCCATCTGTAGGAGCATTCATGACCGCGCTTACCCGTGTATTGACCGATCGCTACTGGACCTACACCCTGTGGCTGGCGCTATTCACTATTTTTTACAACCTCGCCGAGGGATTGATCTCGGTCTTCTTCGGTTTTTCCGACGAGGCATTGACCCTCTTCGGCTTTGGCGTAGACTCGTTCATCGAGGTCATGTCCGGCATTGGCATCCTGGCAATGGTGTTGCGCATCCGCCAGAACCCCGAAACATCCCGCACCCAATTCGAGCGGACCGCGCTCCGCGTCACTGGCATGGCGTTTTACCTGCTTGTTGCCGGCCTGGCTGGAACCGCCATCTATAACATCGTTGTGGGTCACAAGCCCGAAACAACCCTGCCTGGACTCATCATCTCGGTTGTTTCCATCGCCGTCATGTGGGCGCTTGTCAGCGGAAAACGAAGGCTGGGACGCGCGCTCAACTCCCAGCCGATCCTTTCCGATGCGAACTGTACAATGGTCTGCGTTTACATGTCGGTCGTGCTACTGGCGTCCAGTCTTGTCTACGAATTGACTGGTTTTGGTTTTATCGATTCCATCGGCGCGCTGGGACTAATCTGGTTTTCGTACAGAGAAGGCAAGGAAGCTTTTGAGAAGGCGGCGGGGATGGAATGTGATTGTGATGAAGATTATTGCGAGGATTAATCGCTCACAAAACCCATGATATAATCTGCCCGTCCGTGATTAGTAGGAGCGAAGTGAATGACTGATAACCTGTAGTCCAAATGTATTTTTAGGGCACCAACCCGCGTGGCTACTTGTTTGATTCCAGCCGAGGGCTTGCCCTCGGTTTTTGTTTTTAATTGCCCATGTCATCCTGAGCAAAGCGAAGAATCTCGCCCACCTGCGTAGAGACCCTTCACCACCGCTCAGGGTGACACACAACACTACAGGCTCTTATGCTTACCGCACATCACATCTACAAATCCTACGGCATCCAGCCCATCCTACAAGACATCTCCTTCAGTGTCAGCAACAACGAGCGCATCGGTCTCATTGGACCGAACGGCTGCGGCAAGACCACGCTTATGCGCATCCTGGCGGGCATCGAACAGCCCGATTCGGGGACTGTCGCTTCGACGCGTCCCAACTTACGAATAGGCTACCTCGCCCAAGGCATGGACTTCGCCCTCGGTCAGACGCTTCGCTCCGCGCTCGGACTTATCACCGTTTCCCAAACGGACATCGAGACTGAGATCGCATCCCTCGCTCAAGCCATATCCACCAACCCAAGCGACTCACGCCTCCAAGCCAAATATGACACCGCCCTCCACCAACTGTCAATTACCAACTACCACTTACCAACCATCCTCGCCCCCCTCGGTCTCGCAGACCTCCCCCTCGACACCCCGGTCTCCCACCTCTCCGGCGGTCAAAAGACCCGTCTCATGCTCGTGCGCGTCCTGCTGGAGGAGCCGCCCCTGCTCCTGCTCGACGAGCCCACCAACCACCTCGACATCGAAATGCTCGAATGGCTCGAGAACTGGCTCAACCGCTTCCAAGGCGCGGCATTGATCGTTTCGCATGACCGGGCGTTTCTCGACAACACGGTCACATCCATCCTGGATCTTAATCCCGTGACACATTCCATACGTTCGTACGCGGGCAATTATTCCGGTTATCTGGATCAATATCTCAAGGAACAGGATAAACAGCTTGCCGCCTATCGCGACCAGCAAGCTGAGATCAAACGCATGAAACAGGATATCGCCCGCACCAAGGAACAGGCGCGCCGCGTGGAGATCACAACCACTCCCCGCACACCGGGCGTCCGACGAATTGCCAAGAAGGTCGCAAAGAAAGCCTTATCCCGTGAAAAGAAACTGAATCGCTATCTTGCCTCCGACGAATACGTAGAAAAGCCCAAGCCTTCGTGGCAGATGAAACTGGAGTTCGAAACGGAAAACACTCACAGTAAAAGTATTTTGTCTGCCAGCGACTTGTCTGTTGGCTACACGCTAGAGCGACCCTTGCTCACAGGGCTGGAACTCTCCATTCGCGCCGGACAACGCATTGTGCTGACCGGTCCGAACGGGTGCGGCAAGACAACCTTAATCCGCACCATCGCCGGAAGACTGAATCCACTGGCTGGCAGGCTCAGGCTTGGAACGACCGTCAAAGTCGGCTACATGACCCAGGAACAGGAATTGCTGAATCCAGATTTCAATGCGCTGCAAACGATTCAGAGCGTTGCTCCATTCAACGAGACCGAAGCCCGGAATTTCCTGCATTACTTCCTGTTCAAAGGCGACGATGCCTTACGCCCATCAGCGAGTCTGTCGTTCGGCGAACGCGCCCGCCTGCAACTGGGGCTGCTCGTCGCGCAAGGCTGCACCTTCCTTCTACTGGACGAACCCATCAACCATCTCGACATCCCGTCAAGGGCGCGCTTCGAGGAGGCGCTTGCCAATTTCAGAGGGACCATCCTCGCCGTTGTCCATGACCGCTATTTCATCGAACGTTTTGCCTCTGCCGTGTGGAATGTCAGAGACGGGAACATCGAGGTCAGATAAAAATGAATCCAAACCCCACTCCCTACCCCGAAGTGAACAAACTCCTGCTTCGGCTTCTCGCCAGCACAAAAGCCATCCTGACTATGTGCCGGGTGTTGCACACACTCGAACACGGTACAATCGTTTCCAAGCCGGTCGCGGCACGATGGGCACAGGCAAAACTCGGCGGCAAATGGACTGACATCATCCACCTTGCCCTGCTTGCCCCAAGCCCACGCCCCAGGAATTTGACCTGCCCGCGCCTGCCATTGAACTTATCCAATACGTCAAGGACAACATACCTGCATGAACGCAAACCGTTACAAGATTATCACCCCGAACGACCTGCCCAATTATCGCAACCAGGCTGGCGACATCGCCGAAGCATCCTGCACCTCGTTGCGCCAGTACGACCGAACCAAAAGAGCAAATATCCGCTCACGAGCATTGACGATTACATCACGTGGACAAACGAGGAAGGCTTGCCCTTCGACGCCTAGCTGAGAGTCTATGCCCGGGCAGGTGCGCTGATTCTCAAACCCTGCCACCAAGCCATGACCATCCGCGGCACCCGTGCGGAATGGGAGGAATGGACCGGCTTGAAATTTCCACAAAGCGGACCCTACCACATCCCCGGTGCGCTCAACCCGATGAATATGGACGTGGAAAAGGACGAAGGCATTTACATCGAGCCTAATGTGTGGATGGCGCACCCGCTCCGCTGATTTATAATACCCATATGAAAATCTCCAGCGGACTGGCACTATTTCTCACTTTTTTCCTCTTCGCCTGCCAGCCAACCACTCCCCTCACCGTCTTGATCATCGACGATGGGATGCCCGTCGCTCTTCAAACGGAGGAGCGTGTCCCAGCGGCGATACTGACCCAAGCGGGAATCACGCTACAACCCAATGACCGTGTTCTCTCCAGCGGACTTTCTGTTGCGCCTGACCAGCCTATTGAAACAGATCCCATTGTTCTTCAGATTCGCCGTGCAGTGAATGTGACCATCGTTTCGCCAGATGGGCAAAAACAGGTGCAAACCTCCGCGTTCACGATAGGAGAAGCTTTGCAGGAAGCAGGCATCCAACTCCGCTCCAGTGACAAGGTCGACCCACCCGCCAATACTCCCATCTCCAGCCTGTTAACCATTAACTATCATCCATCTGTCCCCCTCACCATCGCAACCGACGGAAAGACCACCCAAATCCGATCCTCCGCGCGGACGGTTGGCGAGGCGCTGGCTGAGGCTGGGATTCCGCTCAATGGGCTCGATTACAGCCTCCCGGCTGAGAAAGAACCGCTCCCGCCCGATGGGCAGATCAAGGTTGTGCGGGTCAGCGAGTCGGTCATTTTGGCACAGAAACCCATCCCTTTCGAGAGCGAGTTGATCGCCTCTGCGGAGGTCCCACTCGACCAGACGCAGATCCTCGACCCCGGCTCCAGCGGACTGAGCGTCCAGCGCATCCGCATCCGCTATGAAGACGGCGTGGAAGTCTCGCGCGTGACCGAGAATGAAACGGTGGTACGCCCTCCGGAGAAACGGGTGCTTGCCTATGGCACCAAGATCGAAATCAAGACCGCCACCGTGGATGGCGTACAGATCGAATATTGGCGAGCAGTGCAAATGTATGCTACGTCCTATTCGCCATGCAATTCAGGTGTGGCAAACTGCGGCTCTACCACCGCCAGCGGCAAACAGCTGAAAAAGGGCATGGTCGGGTTGCGACTCAACTGGTACCTCGCCATGCAAGGGCAGCCGGTATACATCCCCGGCTACGGGCGCGCCACCGTGGAAGATGTCTGCGGTGGATGCGTGGGCAAGCCGTGGATCGACCTTGGGTATAGCGACGCCGATTACGTGGGCTGGTCTTCATGGGTCACAGTGTATTTTCTGACCCCCGTGCCGACGAACATTTTGTACATCCTCGAATGACCTCATGAGAAAATTCCAGAAAGCCGCCATTTCATTCTTCATCGTGGTCGCGGTCTCCATTGCCGGGCTTGTCGTTTGGATTGGGCCGCGCTGGCAGACGCCGCTCGGACCTCCGCTTCAGATCTATCCAACCGTCACCCCATTTGGACTCCCTGCCACATGGACGCCGGATGCCAACGCGACAGCCACGCGCCTCGCGTCGTCGACGCTGGATCCCGTTTCGCAAGCCTCTCCTCTCCCGACCATCACTCCCAATGTCGGCTTGTGTGGTGCGCCGCCTGTAATGAACATTCTCGTCGTCGGGAGTGATCAGCGCGGCGAGAGCTACAGCTATGGGCTTGCCGATGTGATCCGCCTTGTGCGCGTGGACTTCGTGAATCCGCGGGTCACCGTGCTCGAAATTCCGCGCGACCTGTGGGTGGAGATTCCCGACATCGCCGATAACCTGAACGGTCAGGATCACGAAAAACTCAACCAGGCATATCTCTACGGCAATCGAGGCTTTGGATACACCAACGACCCCGCCCAAGGACCCGGTCTGCTTTCGCGCACGCTCACTCTCAACTTTGGCACGCAGATCGATCACTACGCGGCGGTCAACATGAAGACCTTCGTCAAGATCGTGAACGCGGTCGGCGGCATCGACGTCTACCTGCCCAAAGCCGTGGATGGTCGCACCGCGGAAGACCGAAGCCAGCGCCTGGTCTTTCCTGAAGGCGAACACCACCTCGATGGAGACCGCGCTCTCACCCTGGCACGCATCCGCATCTCAGGTGTCTTCAATCGCGAGGAAAACCAGGACCGCGTCATCTGCGCCCTGCGCGACAAACTCGCCAGTCCATCCGTCGTGACAAAAATCCCCGACCTGATCAAATCCTTCCGCGACTCGGTGCAAACCGACCTCAGCCCCGCACAACTCGGACAACTGGCATGCATCAGCACGCAGATCGATCCGGAAAACATCCGCTTTGCTACATTTCCTCAGGAACTCTTTGCACAGACCCGCATTTACGATCCGGTCTTCAAGGCAAGGGTCTTTGTCTGGGATGTTGATTACGACGTTCTGCGCGACTATATCGAGCAATTTCATGCCGGCACTTGGCCTCCCATCTCCGGTACGCCCGAGAACGACAAAGAAGAGGTCCCATTTTGCCCATGAACGAAATTCCGCCTCTTAACGTCGCAAATTTATTGAAGCGACATGGCTTACGCGCCGATAAAAGCCTCGGGCAGAATTTTTTGCAAGACCCCATCGCCCTGGAAAAGATCGCCTCCGCCGCAGAGCTCCAGCCGACAGACTCCGTGCTGGAAATCGGTCCCGGGCTGGGAAGTTTGACGCGCTATCTGGCAGTCGCCGCCGGGGAAGTTGTAGCGGTCGAACTGGATGGGAACCTGTTCCCGCTATTGAAGGCTGTTCTCGCCCCGTACACCAATATCCGTTTAATCCACGGCGACATTCTCGAGTTCAAACCATCGGAGTTGGTCAATCGGCCCGGCTATCTGGTTGTCGCGAACATTCCCTACTACATCACATCCGCCATCATCCGCCATCTGCTGGAAAACAAACCCCAGCCGCGCCGTATTGTGCTGACCATCCAAAAAGAGGTTGCGGACCGAATCTGCGCCGCGCCCGGTGGCATGAGTCTGCTGGCTTTGAGCGTGCAAGTCTACGGCACACCGCGCATTGCGGCGCGCATCCCGGCGGGTGCGTTCTTCCCCGCTCCCAAAGTAGATTCGGCTGTCCTCTGTCTCGATGTCCACCCGGAACCGCAGGTAAAACGCGAACTGCTTGAAACATTTTTTGAAGTGATCAAAGCCGGTTTCAGCCAGAAAAGAAAGACGCTCCGCAATTCGCTTTCCTCCGGCTTGCGCATCCCCCCTGCCAACGCGGCAAACTTGCTCACCCAGGCAGGCATCGATCCGCAGCGCCGCGCAGAGACGTTGAGCATCCCTGAATGGGAAAGGCTCTGCGAGAAAATAAAAACGGACAGTCACCATTGAGGTGACTGTCCGTTTATTCATCGCTTCTAATTTGGTGCGGGTGGCTTTTCTTCCGCAGGTCCCGGTAATGAAGCCACACATCCCAGATGCGCATCGCCGCCTCCAGCTGGATTTTCAGCGACATCTTCGATTTTCCCCAGCGCCGGTCGGCAAAATAAATGGGGACTTCGGTAATATCATACTCCATTAAAAAGGCGACATACGCCATTTCCACCAGAAAGATGTAGCCATTCGAGCGGATGCGATCCAGCGGCATTCCTTGCAGGGCTTCGCGCCGCCACATGCGGAAGCCGGTCGTCACGTCGCGCAACGGGAAGCCAAGGATCGTCCGCGCATAGTAGTTCCCGAACGCGGAAAGTCCTTTGCGCCAGAGAGGCCAGCGCTCGTCGAGGGAGCCTCCCTTTATATAACGGGAGCCAATCACCACGTCGCAGGATTCGATGCGCCGCGCCATCTCCTTGATCACGTGAGGGTCGTGGGAAAAGTCTGCATCCATTTGAACAACCGCCTCCGCTCCCAGTTCGAAGGCTTTTTGGAATCCCTCGATGTAGGCGGAACGCAGTCCCAATTTTCCGGCACGGCGCAACACGGCAACGCGTCCGGGATGTTCTTTTGCCAGGCTCTCCGCGATATCGCCCGTGCCGTCCGGGCTGTTGTCGTCGACGACCAGAACAGAGAGGTTCAGCGGAAGCGAAAATAAAACGGAGACCAGTCTGGGCAGGTTCTCCGCTTCATTATAGGTTGGGATGACAACGGTGATACGCACTATGGTTTGCTCAAGAGTTCCTTCTTCAGTTGGTCAACACTGGAGTAACGTCCATACACAGAAGGAATTTCAGAGATTCGAATACCAAGACGGTCGGGGCGTTTGGACGCCTGTTCCCGGTCTTTGATGGGATAGAAATAATCAAGCGATTGCTCAAGACGAGACCGGATCCGCTCCTGAAATGGAGGCAGGTTTGCGGGCGCCAGCACTACCACAAAATCGGTCGGGCTGATGTGTCCGAGGAAATCATCGGGGGAACTGGTCTCTTTCATAGTATTATGCACCATCAAACTGATAGCGCGCAATACATCATCGGATGCGACGAACCCGTAGGCTTCACGGAAAGAATCAAGGTGGCTGATGGAAATGTGGAGCAGGGCCCAACCGCTTTTGTGAATTACATCCGAGAGTTTTTCATCCACCAACGCGCCCTCGGGCAATCCACTAACCGGGTTGGTTAACGACCCCTGGCTGACACGCTTCAGGGCATTGCGTACGCGCAGGCGCAGTTCCTGCACATCGAAGGGCTTGGTAATGTAATCGTCCGCGCCGACTTCGAAGCCCTGCAGGCGGTCGACACGTTCTCGCTTCTCGGTCAGGAAAATGATGGGGATCTCGTTTGTGCGGCGGTCGCTTCGCACGCGACGGGCGACTTCGTACCCGTCGATATCCGGCAGGCGGATATCCAGAATCATGAGGTCGGGCAGAACGGTCTGCGCCGCCCGTACACCATCTTCGCCCCAGTTAACGGTAAATACCTCATAGCCTTGAACACGGAAATAAGCGTTCAACATTTCGGCTACATCGAGGTCGTCTTCGACGATTAGAATCTTGGATTTGGCGTCTGCCACGTCAACCCCGCCGGTTCAGGAAATGGGTTCTTTTTGAATGACGAATTCACAGACTGCATCGCCCATGGCGACGCATTTCGATTCATTCACACGGAATTCATTCCCGCCGGACACCCACTTGAGCGATTCCTGTAATAACCCCGTGGCAATATAACACACGGGCTTGTCTGCATTCGTGCGTCCCCAGCACACAGGACACTTGTGGATGGTCCAGATAAATTCGGAGTCTTTTTCCTCGACGGTGCTGTATTGGTCGCTCAATTGGGAGAAGATCTTGGCGAACGCCGGTAAACCAATACGCAACTTAGATTGAAGCGGGAGCACGACAAAAGCCAGGTCTGCAGCGCCAGCCAGAGCGCCAAAGTTCTTCAACGCGTCAGAGAAGGTGGCACGCCCGGCACGTAGAGCCAGGCCGCGCCCCCCGCGGGGACCGTACATTTCCTCCAGAGCAGTGCCAATGGCTGAAAGTTCGGCAAAATCGAAGCCTTTATCCAAATTATCGGGTGGATAATTTTCAATATAGTGATTCAAGCCTGCAAGGTTGAGAATGGCATTAAGTCCGTTTTTACCCATCACCTCCTCAAGGGATTTGATGGTAATGAGACCAAATTTATTAGGGTAATATAAACCGGCTTTTTGAACAGGGGTCATAATGTCTCCGCTTAAATCAGTTTCGCCAGGTCTTCGGTGGCGCGTCTCATATCGAGAAAGATCAAACCCAATTTTGCCTGTTCACGCGCCAGCGCGGTAAGCACAGCCTCTTCCCCTACCGACATGAGGACAACGTATCCTTTTTCCCCTTTAATGTAAACTTGCTCGAGAGATCCGCGTCCCAGTTCGGTGGCGATCCTTTCACCCAGCGACAACATGGCGGCGGACATCGCAGAAACACGATCCTCTTCCACCCCTTGTGGCAGGGCGGATGCAATGCTCAAACCATCAACACTCACAACCGCGGAGGCTTCAATATCGGGCGACGAAGCCTGCAACTCGCGCAGACGATCTACCATTTGTTGCGTACGAGACTTGGACAAGACAACCCTCCTGCACAGAGATGGTCTCCAGCCTGATTTTCAGACTGGTGGATTTCGATAAAGAATTGCGGATAATTTAGCATAGTGGAGGGAAAGTGTCAAGCCGAGCATGCAAAAAAGGCTTTGTTCTCTTACAGAAATGTAAATATTAACATGTTAAAATCGTCTGCAAAACCATGCTAATGCCAAATAAAATCTTTCAACTTGTTCTTGGGGCGATTATACTTCTCAGCTTGATCCATCCTTCCGATGCTTCGGCCCAAGGTCCGGGTCCTGAGATCGAACCGGATAATGGTGCCGTTGTGTGCATGCCGGATGTGTACCTAGCGACACCTGATGATTGCATGCCCTCGGGTCCCTCAACGTTTTTGACCGAGATGGCGAAACTGGGGTTGACCTTTCCGCCGCGGCTGTTACCCGCTTTCAAGCCTGATCCATCCCTGACAAAATTGCCTTATTATTATTTTCATCTGGAGGAGGATGTGGTCCCAATGGTCAGCGGACCAGGCGGCTCGAACACGGGGCAATCTTTTTTGCCTGGATTTGTCTATGTATCCTACGTCGACCGTGTGGATACCGGAAAAGGGATTTATTATATGCTTCAAAACGGCGGCTGGATTCCCGGAAAAGGAGCGCGGGTCTCTGAAATTTCCGCCTTTCAAGGGTTGCAATTTTTTTCCACACCGCAGAATGCATTTGGCTGGCCTTTTGAATACATTCCCGTAAAGAAGGCACCCGGCTACAACACCGCAGAGACTGGGACCTATCTGAATCCGTTTATTGACATTATCCAGATATATGACACAAAGAATGTAGATGGTGCCGATTGGAATATGATCGGTCCCAACCAATGGGTTGAAGCGCGCAAAGTGGCGGTGGTATTTCCAAAACCGATCCCTCCTGAAGGCGTGACCGGCAATCGCTGGATCGATGTCAATCTGGCGGAGCAAACGCTCGCGGTCTACGACAATTACGAATTGGTCTTTGCCACAGTCATCGCCAGTGGGTTGGAGCCGTTCTGGACAAAACCCGGGCTTTTTCAGATTTATCTGAAAAAGGAAACTGAGACAATGCGGAATAGCGACCCGACCGATTTCTATTACCTTGACAATGTTCCATGGACGATGTACTTCGACAAGGCGCGGGCCCTGCACGGAGCATATTGGCGTACGCGATTCGGTTACCCTCAATCACATGGATGTGTCAATCTCTCGGTCGGCGATTCACACTGGCTTTTCAACTGGGCACACGAAGGCGACTTCGTCTATGTTCATGACCCATCAGGACAGACACCAACAGATCCAGCACTATATCATGACTGGGCATATTGACACCATATACCTCGCATGGTAAACTACTGCCCGCTTGTTAGGAAGGACTGGTCCCGTGGTGTAGCGGCCTAACATGCGGCCCTGTCAAGGCCGAGATCGCGGGTTCGAATCCCGTCGGGACCGCCAGGAACAACACGAAAGAACCGATCCAAAAGGTCGGTTTTTTTGTTGTTTTATGCCAATTTCTGCTTAAAATCTGGCAGTTTCTTGGTTACGCTCTGCGGGTTTTTTATACGACATCTTTTGATCGGACCCGCGGTCTAGCAGAACACCAGCAAGTCGGCAAGATATTTATACAAAGGTTGGTCTTCTCAATAGAAGGAAATCTGCATCCGCTTGTTAGGCGTAGTGACGCCCGCCACGTCCGCTTTGATATTGACCACGTTCACAAGCGGACACCCCGCCATGCGAGCTTTGTGGGGCGCGGCTCTTTTTCTGGTGCGTGGATTGGAAGTGGTGGGCGGTGGCAGTTCTCGGTCAGCTTGTTCTCTGTTTGCCAACTCAAGGATCACCCCGAGCCATTGATCTCCGTCAACACGTTCGTCGCCAACGCAGTGTTTCTTCTGATCGCAACATTGGGCAAAGAGATCGGCTGGAGAGGCGTTGCACTGCCAGCCTTGCAGTAAGAGAACAGCGCGTTCAAATGAGCTACCCCATCCGCTTGCGGCAGGGTAGTTGTTCATAATCCCGTATTCCGATGGAAGGCAAGTTTCCCCAATTGCCCGAAACCTCCATCTGCCAGACCGTTGTTTCCATATGCCGGGAACTTTTGTCCCGAGTCTCTGAGTTGTTTAAGTGTTTGCGCCAGTCCGAGTGTGCCGTATTCACGCGTGCGAATCGTGTGATCGAGATCGATCATCTCTGTCAGAAAGGTTTGGTTGGTGCCCGCCTGTTGCAGGATGCGCCCATCCGGGTCGATGATCGTGGACCGTCCACCACCCCATGTACCCACGCCATTCACACTGACAAAATAGCACTGGTTGAACAACGCGTTCGCACGCGCCATTACCAATTCCAATTCACGATCCGATGTCGGCGTTAGTGTTGGCTGAATGATGACCTCAGCCCCCATCCACGCCAGCGTACGCGCCACTTCCGGGAACCACATGTCGTAGCAAATGCACAAACCGAACCGCCCCACATCGGGAATATCAAAGACACAAAACTCATCCCCTGCCGCAGTCCCGGCTTCATAGGGAAGCCACGGAAACATCTTGCGATACTTCGCGACAATGTCACCATCAGGCGAGATCACAACCGATGTGTTATACATCTTACCGTTTTCGACCTCCCACATCGAACCGGGGATCAACCATTGTTTCGTCTTGTGAGCCAGGTCGCACAGGCGCTCCGTTTGAGGTCCGGGCACGGGACCGCAATTCTTCTTCCACCAATCCACATCCACAGGCGTTTTGAACTGCACAAGCCCCGGCACAACCAGTTCGTGATATACGACCATGTTGACCCACGGCATTTGTTTGCGGATGTTTAGCGCGATATCCGACATCTTCTCGAACGTCGCGTCCATATCCCAGGCTTCCACCGACATTTGCACTGCGGCGATTCCAAATAAACGAGTCATAAAGTAATCTCCAAGTTTTGGATTCCATCGACGTACTGATGGGGACTCCGATTTGCTTCACTCAACAAAATGACATGCAACCTGTCGGGCGCTTCTTACCTGACGTAAAACTGGTTCAACTTCCTGACACTTTTTCCGCCCTGCGGCGATTGGGCAGCGCGTGTGGAAGCGGCATCCCGAAGGCGGATTCACCGGACTAGGCACATTCCCTTCGAGTATTTTCAATTCGCGTTTGTTATCCACAATCGGCATGGGGATGGCACCGAACAGCGCCTGTGTGTACGGATGCAAGGGTTCTTCGAATACACCCTGCGCGTCACCCACTTCCACCAACTTACCCAAATACATGATCCCAATGCGGTCGCTAATATGTTGAACCACATTCAAATCATGTGAAATGAAAAGATAGGTCAAGCCGAATGATCTCTTGAGATCATCCAGCAGGTTGATAATCTGCGCCTGCACCGACACATCCAGAGCGGATGTGGGCTCGTCCAACACGATCAGTTTTGGATTCAAAGCCAATGCCCGCGCCACCGCCACACGTTGGCACTGCCCGCCCGACATTTCATGCGGGAAACGATCAAGATGTTGTCCGCCAAGCCCAACCTGTTCGAGTAATTCGACCACCCGTGGACGAATCTCATGCTTGGGCAAAACACCATGTGTGGTCAACGGCTCGGCAATGATCTGCTCCACCCTCAATCGCGGACTCAACGACGAAAGCGGGTTTTGGAACACGATCTGCATCTCGCGGCGGACAGGTTTCATCCTGCCTTTTTCGATCGCGGTGATGTCCTTTCCATCGAACATCACCTTGCCGGAGGTTGGTTCAATGAGCCGCAGGATCATCCGCCCCAGGGTGGTTTTCCCGCATCCAGATTCGCCGACCAGACCAAAAGTCTCGCCAGATACGATGGACAGGTCCACCCCATCCACTGCGTAGACGTGCTTGACATCGCCCGAGAGCCATCCGCCCGGCAATCGGAAATGTTTTTTGAGGGAGTGAACTTCAACGAGGTTGGTCATTGATTTACCAGAAAACAGGCACTTTGATGACCATCGCTTACATCAAAAAGTGAAGACACTTCTTGTGTGCAACGTTTGAACACAAACTCGCACCGGTCTGCAAATGGACACCCGATCAGCGTACCGGGATTGGAAGGCACTGTGCCAGGAATCGCCGCCATTCTTTTGCCGCGCGAACCAGGCTTGGGAATAGCACCCATCAAACCGCGTGTGTAGGGATGTTGCGGATTGTTGAAGATGTCATGAGCGGTGCCAATCTCTGCAACACGTCCTGCGTACAAAACAGCCAGCCGGTCGCACGTCTGTGCGACAACGCCGAGATTGTGAGTAATGAGAATGACAGAAATATCGAATTGTTGTTGCAGGTCCCGCAGTAACCTGAGTATCTGCGCCTGAATAGTGACATCCAACGCGGTGGTCGGCTCATCCGCGATCAACAATTTCGGGCGGCACGACAAAGCCATCGCGATCATAACGCGCTGTTGCTGTCCGCCGGAAAGTTGGTGGGGATATGAACTCATGATGCGTTTGACATCAGGCAAGCCAACGGCTTCCAATGTCTCGCTGGCACGTCCCTCCGCCTGTTTTTTATTCAGGTCTGTATGTTGGCGAATGACACGCATCATCTGGGAGCCAACCGTAAAAACAGGATTGAGGGAGGAAGACGGGTCTTGAAAGATCATCGCAACCTTGCCGCCGCGCACCTTTTCCATCTCAGATGTCGTCAGATCGAGCAGGTTCGTTCCATCGAAGTTGATCGTTCCATTCGTGATCCTGGCGGAACGCGGCAGGAGACGCAGAACCGAAAGCCCGGTCACTGTTTTCCCGCAACCCGTCTCGCCGACGACGCCAAACACTTCGCCGCGCTGGACATCGAAGGTGATCCCATTTAAAGCTTTGAGCACGCCGCGGGATGTTTTGAATTCGAGATTCAAATCGGCCACAGCGAGGAGATTGCCGCCTCCCGCCCACGATGCCACCATCATTTGTATTGCCTCGGGTCAAAGATGTCGCGCAAGGTATCACCAAGCAAATTAAACGCCAGCACTACAATAAAAATCGCAAGCCCGGCAAACGTCGCCACCCACCACTGGTTTAGGATCAATTCACGCCCCTCGCTCACCATCAAACCCCAATCGGGTGAAGGTGGTTGTGTGCCAAGCCCAAGAAATGCAAGCCCGCCCATCGCAAGGATGACCGTCCCGAGATCAACTGTTGCCTGAATAAGGATCGGGGAGATCGTGTTCGGCAGGATATGACGGAAGATGATGACCGCGTCGCTCACCCCGACAGCCTGGGCGGCTTCGACGAAATATCTTTCCCTCAAACTGACAGCAACTCCGCGCGCGATACGGGTGTACCAGGGCCACCACGAGACCACGAGCGCGATGGCGGCTTTATCCAGTCCACGTCCCAAAGCGGACGTGATTGCCATCGCCAGCAGTAACGATGGAAATGCCAGAAACAGGTCCGTGATACGCATGATGACCTCATCGATCCAGCCGCCTTTATAACCGGCCAGCGCTCCGAGTGGAGTCCCAATCAGGATCGCAAAAAAGACGACGCCCATCGGGACGATCAACGCGGGTCTTGCGCCGATAATGATGCGGCTAAGCAGGTCACGCCCAAGCTTGTCGGTGCCAAGCAGGTGTTCAGAGGAGGGAGTCAGCAGGGAGTTGTCTGCGTTCGTCTTGCCCGCACCCTCCAATGGATAAGGTGCGATCTGGTATGCAAAGATGGCAATGACTACGAACAGAACAATAATGATCGTGCTGATCAGCGAAAGCGGATCCCGCACAATGACCGAAAACACGTGACGGAATGTCCGTGTGCCTTCACTTTCAGCAGGTAGGGAGACAGGAACGCTTGCCATGGTTAATGCAAACTCACACGCGGGTCAACCCATGCCTGGACAACATCAACGATGAGGTTGATCAGGACATAGCCTCCCGCACCCAGAAGAGTCATGCCCATGATGGCAGGGTAATCAAGATTCAAAAGAGAGCGTGTCGTGAACAATCCTAGCCCAGGCCAGTTGAAGATGATCTCAACGAAGAACGTCCCTGTCAGGGCGAAAGCAAAGGTCAGTCCAATGACCGTCAGTGTGGGACTGATGGCGTTCTTCAAGGCGTAGAGATAGGTGATGACCATGTCCTTGATGCCATAGGCGCGCGCGGTGCGGATGTAATCCTGCTCGAGCACTTCGAGCATGGTGGCACGGGTCATCCTGGCAATGAGACCGATGGGATATGCGGCGAGGGTTAGCGCAGGAAGGACGAGGTGTAGAAAAGCATCCTTGAAAGCGACCCAGTTTCGAGTTAAGAAAGAATCGAGCAGGAGGAATCCAGTGATGTCAGTTACAGGACTGATGAATCGCATGTCACTATCCAGCCTGCCTGCAAGCGGAAGAAAATCCAGATTACGAAAGAAAAGGATTTGAAGGAGAAGTCCAAGGAAAAAGGCAGGCATCGAAACGCCGACGATGGAAAGCAGGCGGATAAAAAGATCTGGAAGTCTGCCGCTCCAACGTGCGCTGAGCACGCCAAATGGAATGCCGATGAGCGCGGCAAGGAACATGCCTGCAAGAAGCAGTTCCATCGTGGCAGGCAGGCGGTCGGCGAGTTCCTGCGTGATCGGGCGTTTGGTGGAAATGGAATTACCCAGATCACCGTGGAATAATTCACCCATGTAGATCACATACTGCACCGGGAGAGGCTTATCGAGGCCCAGCTTGATGCGCACACGTTCGATCTCCTCGGGCCGCGCTTTGGGACCGATGTACAGCGCGGCGGCATCGACCGGCACCACCCTTGCGATGAAGAAGGTGATGACTGAGACACCCAATAGAACAAATATGGATGTGACGAGGCGGCGAAGGATGAATTCAATGTGTCGCATGATGCTTGTCCGCTCCTGCGGGGGCTAAGCCCCCGCAGGAGCGGAAAGGAGAAGCTTATTCAGCCGGGCTCAACTCATAGAAGAAGTACTGCACGAACGGGTAGTTCAAATTGTAGCTGAATCCCTGAACTCTGTTCGGGATGATGAAGACTGCCTTGGTATCGAAGAAGAAGACACCGGGCGCCTCATCCACGAGCAGTTTCATGGCTTCGACGTACTTTGCCTGCGATGCGGCAGGGTCGGTGACGGTGAGACCGATAGCTTCGTCGAGCGTGGCGTTGTAGGTTGGGTTGTTCCAGTAGGAGAGGTTGAAGAACGGTTTCTCAGTATAGTAGAACAACGACCACAGGTTGTCGGAACCGGCATCAGAATAAGTAGGCCAGTAGAGCACGATGAACATATCCTGTGCGTTGGCGGGATCAGATTTTGCCTCCTCCCATTGCTGACTGAAGCCGATGGCTTCCACGGTGGCATCCACACCGATCTGCGCAAAGGAGTCTTTGATCAACGGCACGAATGCGGCTTCGGTGTCGTTCTCCGCCGCGTAGGTGATCCGCATGGAGAAGCCGCCGCCTTCAAAGCCTGCTTCAGTTAATAGAGCCTTGGCCTTTTCGATATCATAAGTGTACTGGGGAACATCAGGTGACCAGGGCCATACACCCGCAGGCACAGGACCACGGCTCTGCGTGCCAAGTCCCTTGGCGCCAATCTTGATGATATCTTCATAGGGGATGGCATACGAAAGTGCCTGACGGACCTTCACGTTATCCAATGGCGGCCGCAGGGTATTGAAGTAACCCACGTAATTGAAGAAGGAAGGCTCTTCGTAGTAGGTGTAATCGGGATTGTTCTGGAACGATGCATAGTTCTCGACCGGCACACGCGTGACCAGATCCACATCGCCCGCTTCGAGCATCTGCTGTTGTGTCAGCGCCTCAGGGACGATCTGTACGAGCACGGTATCGTAGTTGCTGTCTGTGAATCCGCCCCAATATTCGGGGAACTGCTGGAAGACGATCTCCTGGTCGGGAACATAAGACTCAACAAAATATGGACCCGTGCCATAGCTCTTGCCGTCCGCCCAGAAGTTTTCATCGGCGGCACCCGCTTCTAGCGCTTTGGGGCTCACGATCCAGGCGGCGTAGAGGGAGGATGCGATCAAGTCCATCGGAGCGGAGGCGCTTAGGTTGAATTTGACCGTCAGGTCGTCCACGGCTTCGACGCTGTCCACCATCCACCAGATGAACGATGCGCCACCGCGTTCCCTCGCCGCATCAATGGACTTCACCACCGCATCGGCGTTCATTGCTTCGCCGTCGTGGAACTTCACACCTTCGCGCAGTTTGAACGTCCATACTTTGCCGCCCTCGCTGGATTCCCAGCTTGTAGCAAGCAACGGCGTGTATTGTTCGGCGGAACCCGGCGGATTGATGCGCAGGAGCTGCTCATATGAATTCGCCATGTAGGCGGCTTCGGTCGAGAACGAAGCGATGGGGTCCCAGGTGGTAATGTTGGCGGTGTTGGCGATCTTCAAAACCTTCGGCGCTGGCGGAGGCGCTTCTGTCGGCTCAGGCTCGGCGGGAGCCTCGGTCGCGGGCTGTTCCGCAGGAGACTCAGCGGCTGGCGCCTCGGTGGCGGCAGGTCCACACGCACTCAAGACCACGGAAAGCGCAACAAACAAAGACACGAACAATGTAAAGCGTTTCATAGTTACTCCTCTCAAGACATTTGGGTAGTCTTAATGGTAGCACGAGCCATTTGCAAAAAGTTTGCAGAAATCCACGCCGTAACCGATATAATAGCATTTGATGAAGCCGTCAATTCTTTTGCGAACGAAATTTCTCGTTCCGCGCCCCCGCCCCGACCTGCTCCCCCGCCCCCGCCTTCTGGACTGGCTCGAATCAAATTCAGACAAACGACTGATCCTGCTCTCCGCCCCGGCTGGATACGGCAAAACGACCCTGCTCGCGGACTTTATCAACGCTTCAAACCGCCCCTTTGCCTGGTACACCCTCGACGCGCAGGACTCCGACCCGACCGTTTTCCTGACCTACCTGATCGAATCATTGCGCAGTATGAAGCGCGCTCCAGAGACATTGACGCGTGCAGTCGGTCAAACAGCACAATCCCTGTTGGATAGCGCCGAAACGACCATTTCCCCTCAACGCGTGCTGACCGTGCTTATCAATGAACTCGCCGAACAGATCGAGATTCCCTGGCTGATCGTCCTCGAGGATTATCACTATGTTACCAGTCCGGTTGTCCATCAACTCATGGATTTTCTGCTCGAGAATGCACCCGATGGATTGCGAATCGTCCTCTCCACGCGCTCGGATCCGCCCATCGCGCTTGCTCGCCTACGCGCACGCGGACAATTGGCTGAATTGCGGACATCCTCCTTGCGCTTCCGCGAGGACGAAGTTTCCAAATGGATGAGCGCTAACTTCCTCAAACTTTCCAATGATAACCTGAACTTATTAAGTGAAAAGACCGAAGGCTGGATCGCGGCGTTACAAATTGTCCGTTCTTCGTTGAGTGGACGTGATGCCGAAGGTGTCAACGCCATGCTTTCAGGGTTGAGCGGTTCACAGCAGTTCGTGTTCGATTATCTCGCCGACGAAGTCTTCAAACGCCTTCCCGAAGATGTACAGGAATTCTTATTGCGCACATCCATCCTCCAGCAAATGGACGCTTCCGCATGCAATGCAGTGGCAGGTGTGCAAAATGCACAGTCCATTTTGGATGGACTGGAGAAGCAGAATCTCTTTGTCACCAGCCTGGATTCGCAAAAGAAATGGTATCGCTATCACTATCTCTTCCGTGAATTCCTGCTCAGCCGCCTGCAACGCGTCGAAACGGAATCAATTGTCGGATTCACCCTGAGCCGTGTCGAAGGGTTGGAAAGAATCGCAGGCGTGCATTACGAATCGCGGGGCGAGTTGGAGGTCGCGTTCTCACATTATGTCAACGCGCATGATCACGAATCCGCCGCGCGTGTCGTATCCATCTTTGCATCTGATTATGTCGAACGCGGACGCGTCGAAGTCCTGCACCGTTACTTGAGCACGCTGCCTTCGGACCTGTTGAAGGCAAATCCTGAATTATTGCTCGCACATGGCAATGCATTGTTACGGTTGGGGCAGTCAGGGGCGGCGGTTTCGGCATACGAAGATGCACGCTTATCATTTGCATCACAAAACGATTCAAGCGGAGTCTGCCGCGCACTGACGCGCCTCGCCGAAGTCAACCGCGCGCAGGGACATTACCGCCAAGCCGAGACACTATCCACCGAAGCATTGTCCTTCGCCGATGTGGATCACGCTGCACGTGCCGAAGCTCTAATGGCACTGGCAAAAAGCGTCGGCTTTCTCACAGGCATGGACAGAGGCCGTGAACTTGCAGAACAGGCAGTGGAGGAAGCGCGCCTTGCCAAAGATAAGATCAGCGCATTATCACGCGCAAACTTTTTACAATCACTGGGACAGATCTGCTGGTGGCATGGTGACCCACAGGCAACCGTCCGTTATTGTCAGGAAGCCCTGCAGATCGCGCCTGAGGAATTTTCTCCGATTGCAGCACAGGCGTATATTTCACTTGTCACTCCCTATTTATACTGGCGTGAACTCGATAAGGCTTTGCAATATGCCGAGCGTGGCTTGCAGATTGCTCAAACGCTTCATCTGAAAGAGTTGCTGCCCAGCGCGTATACAGCACTGGGAAACGTTCTCACGCGCATGGGCGAAACCGCGCGCGCCGAAGCATCGTTACGTCAGGGTATGGAGATCGGTCAACAGTTGGGGTTGGCATCCTACGAACAACTTATGGCAACGGGTTTTCTTGCCTATAATCTTTGCGGGCAGGGACGTGTGGAAGAGGCCCGTCAACTGGCAGAGGGCGTGTTATGGTCTTACACGGGCAATCCCGACACCTATGAAGCATACGTCTGTCGAAGCGTGCTGGCGGATGTCGCATTGGAAAACGGTCAACTCGAGAAAGCCGAATCACTGTTCGCACAATTGATCGAAACGGGCGAACGCCGGCAATTCCGTATTCCGTTGGCGATGGTGTATTTCGGCCTGGCATATATCCATCTTGAAACCAAACGGGACGAAAGCGGACTGGATTACGCACGCAAAGCCCTTCAACTTATCCAGGCATCACGCGCCTTCCAGCTTTTTCTAGACCAAGGCACACGCTCCAAGATTGTGACCGAAGCCCTGGTCCGCGCTGGAGAGAAGAGTCCCTTCCTTGAGCGAGTCCTGGAAAACCTGCCCGGGAAACCAACCGCTCAAGTTTCCATACAAAATGGGTACTCCATTCAAGTGCAATGCTTTGGGAATTTTCGCGTCCTCTTGAGCGGAAAGGAAGTATCACAGGAGCGCTGGGTTTCAGCAAAGGCGCGAGATTTACTCGCATATTTCGTCACCATGCGCGGAGAGAAGATCCCCGCCGATAAAGTGTTCGACGCGATCTGGGGTGAAAAGGAACGCACAAGCCGCACCGCATTTCATACGGCGTTATCACGCCTGCGAAACGCATTGAGAGTAAGAGAGGATAGTCCGCGGTTAATTCTTGCAGAGGTTGGGGAATACCGTTTAGATCCCGCTCGCTTCACGATCGATGTGGATGAATTCGATTCAGCGCTGGCAAAAGCGCGTGTTGCACCTAACGCAAAGAATCGTGCAGAGTGGTATGAGCGCGCCGTATCTCTGTATCGTGGTGAATATCTGCAAAACCTGTATTACGACTGGGTCTTTCCCGAACGCCGCAGGTTGATGCAATCCTATCTCAACGCGTTGCAGGAACTGGCTTCCTACTATCTCTCCGTACAGTCACCAAAACAGGCAATTGAATACATCGAAAAAGCCATTCCATTGGATCAACTTAACGAAGACCTATATTGTCAGGGGATGCGCGCCTACTCCGCGTTGAATGATCGCACCAACCTCTCGCGTCTCTTCACAAGATTGAAATTGATCCTGCAAAACGAACTGAATACCCACCCCCTGCCTGAGACAATGCGACTGTACAACAAAATGATGAAAAAATAACGCAATATTAACTCGCGACGGCACTGCAACGTCTCGGCCAAATGCACAGATTGCATCTCCACTCCCAGCCAGGTCCATGATCGCAATCGTAGCTTCAGGAAACGATGATGGGCTCTTGCTGAAAGAATCGTCTGACTCATCTGTTTGACATTTCGCAAGTGGCACAATACAACCGCTTCTACATCGAAAATCACCTACCCAACCAGTTACGCTCCGCGGGTTCGAATCCCGTCGGGACCGCCAATAGCAACGCGAAAGAACCGATCCAAAAGGTCGGTTTTTTTGTTGTTTCATGCTGATTTTCACCATAAAATGGCGCGGCTAATCGTTCTGATCGAACGCTGGGATGTAGTGTAACAGTTACAGGATAACAACAAAAGGGGTTGGACATCTTGATTGAAATGTATCTGCAGCAGGCAATACCTCATCCTCATAATGCAGAATGTTATGGCAGGGTCCCCTATCAAGTAATGAATGCAGATACCAGTAGGTGATTTAGACTGTATGAGAACTTGCCAAATTATTGGATGTTAGTCTTATAATGCCTATATGTCCGCTCCGATTTTGGCGACAAAACTATACATCCCCCCACCCGGTTCCAACATCGTCCCTCGCCCGCGGCTGATTGAGCGACTAAATAAGGGGTTGGCGATAGGGCGCAAACTAACCCTCATCTCTGCTTCTGCTGGCTTTGGTAAAACCACGCTAGCCAGTGAATGGATTAATGGTTGTAGCAGTCCAGTCGCGTGGATTTCACTGGATGAAGGGGACAACGATCCGGTTCGTTTCATCTCATACCTGATAGCGGCATTACAAACCGTCAAAGCGGGAGTTGGAGAAGGAGTGCTGACAACGCTCCAAGCTTCGCGCCCTCAGCAACTACAAATCGAAATGGTTTTGACGTTTTTGCTGAACGAAATTTCTTCCATCCCCGAATCGTTTCTCCTGATCCTTGACGACTACCATGTAATCGACTCCAAACCCGTGGACGAAGCCCTCACCTTTCTAGTTGAGCGACTGCCGCCGCAGATGCATTTGGTCATCGCCACGCGCGAAGACCCGTCCCTGCCGTTGGCGCGTCTGCGCGCCCGAGGCCAACTGACCGAACTGCGCGCCGCCGATTTACAGTTCACCCCCGCTGAAGCGACCGAGTTCCTCAACCGCGTGATGGGATTGAACCTCTCCGCGGCCGATATCGCCGCGCTGGAATCCCGCACCGAAGGCTGGATTGCCGGCTTGCAATTAGCGGCGCTCTCGATGCAGGGACATCAAGACACGACCAGTTTTATCAAATCCTTCACGGGCAGTCATCGTTTTGTGCTGGACTATTTGATCGAAGAGGTTTTACAACGGCAGTCAGAAAAAATTCAGACCTTCCTGTTGCGCACCTCCATTCTTGATCGCATGTGCGGTTCGCTGTGTGACGCCGTTCTGGGAAAGGATGAAAGCGGATGGATGAAGGATGAAAAGAAAATAAATTCTGAAACTTCATCCTTCATCCTTCACTCCTCATCCTTGATATTGGAACAACTCGAACGCGCCAACCTGTTCATTGTCCCGTTGGATAATGAACGGCATTGGTATCGCTATCATCACTTGTTCGGCGATCTGTTGCGCCAGCGTCTCGGCCAACCGCGTGAACTTCCCGAATACCATCTGCGCGCCAGCGCGTGGTATGAGGCGAACGCCGACCTTGCCGCAGCCTTCCAACACGCTCTCGCGGCTGGCGATTTTGAACGGGCGGCTCGCCTGGCTGAAGCGGCCTGGCAGGGCATGGAACGTAATTTCCACACCCTTGCCTGGATTGGCTGGGTGAAGAAACTGCCCAATGAGACGATTTGTTCCCGTCCGTGGTTGTGCGTCCAAATTGGGTGGGCATATTCGGATGTGGGGGAAACGGAGTCCAGCGAAACGTATTTGCAACATGCCGAGCGGGCGGTGGCAGGCATGGAGACGCAGGAGGCGTTCAAGTCCATCCCGGCGAATATTGCCCTCATCCGCGCAGGCAATGCCCAAATCGAGGGCGATCTGGCTGAAACGGTGCGGTATGCCGAGCGATCCATTCAACTCGCGCCTGAGGACGATCTCTTGATCCGCGCACAAGCTGCCATCACGCTGGGGTTTACCCATTGGGCAACGGGCAATGTGGAAGCCTCGCTGCAAGCCATGCGTACCTGGGTGGATGACATGCAAAAATTGGGCAATCAAATGTATGCGATTGCCAGCGCCTTTGTGGTGGCGGATATGCAAGTGACTCTGGGCCGCTTGGGCGAAGCCGAAAAGACTCTTCGAGAAACCATCCAAAAGGCGAAGGCGTATGGCCAGGAAGCGGAAGTGGTTACCGCTCATCAACATTTGGGATTGGCGATGCTCGCTTACGAACGGGGCGACGATGCCGCGTTCGCACAATCTTTGCAGGTTGCCGCGGATTTGGGTCAGCGGACGACTCTGGTGGATTGGCTCCATCGTTGGAATCTCGCCCAAGCCCGCCTCAAAGAATCGGACGGGGAATTTGATTCTGCGCTCCAATGTTTGGACGACGCCCAAAGCGGTTACGTCAAAAACCCGATCCCCATCCTGCAACCGATCGCGGCGCACAAGGCGCGCGTCCATCTCAAACAAGGCCGCCTGGACAAGGCTCAGGCTTGGGCGCGGGAACGCGGCCTCTCGGTCAAGGATGAGGCGAATTATCTCGGCGAGTACGAACATCTCACCCTGGCGCGTGTGCGTCTGGCTGAGGGCTCCTTTGCTGGAGTCCATGAAATGCTCGATTGCCTGCTGGCATTGGCTGAATCGCAAAAACGGATAGGGAGCGTGATCGAAACCCTGTTGACGCAGGCGCTCGTTCATCAAGCGCAGGGCGACCAACCCAAGGCGCTTGCCGCGCTGGAACGCGCGCTAACGTTGACTGAACCTGAGGGCTACATCCGCATTTTCGTAGATGAAGGCGAACCGATGCGTTCGTTGCTTTCTGATTTTCGCTCGACGATTGCAAACCGCGCTCATCCGTTGTTCGGATATGTGAATCGCATTTTGGATTTTTTCCCGCAGCAGAAGGAAAACAGGCTTCAACCTAAAATCGTAAATCAGAAATCCAAAATGACCGAGCCTTTGAGCGAACGCGAACTGGAAGTGCTCAAGCTGCTCAGAAGCGAATTGAGTGGACCCGAAATCGCCGGACAACTGATCGTGTCGCTCAACACGTTGCGCACCCACACCAAAAATATTTTCAACAAACTGGGAGTCAACAACCGACGGGCAGCCATCCGCCGCGCCGAAGAGCTCGATCTGTTTTAGCCGCCTGAAACTCCTCCAGCCCAACTCCAGCCTTACCCGCTGGAGTTTTTGTTTTCCGCACAATCACCGCCTCAATCACATCATGTGGTGATGACATCTCACCACACCCAACAGTATCTTACGGGCAGGTTTACAGAGAGAAAACGATGATTGACAAGCCGCCCGCAAATGTTCAATTTTATGAGATCCGCCTCAAGGGACATCTGGACGTCCAATGGGTGACGTGGTTCGACGGTTTGACCATCACGCTGGAAAACGGCGATACGCTTCTTTCTGGACCTGTGGCGGATCAAGCGGCGTTGCACGGATTGCTCAAAAAAGTACGCGATCTGGGAATGCCATTGGTCTCGGTCTATCAAGTTCAGTTCGATGAAACCCATCAAGTTCATTCAAAACAAGGAGAAACAAATATGAATTCCATCAAAAAGATAGATACAAAAGTTCTGCTCTCGACCTTGTGGATTGTGGTCATGCTTAACATGCTGAAAGCGGACATCCTTTCGCTGTTCATCCCTGGCGCGGCGGAAGAAGTGGCAAGAACCTCCGCCAGCGCAGGCGCGTCCATTCCGCAATTGATGTTGATCGGCGCGGTCATGGGGCAGCTTGGTATTGCCATGATCGTCTTGTCCCGCGTCTTGAGGAATCAATCGCTGGGCAAACATCGTCGTGAGCATTGTCAATATCGCCTACATCTGGGGCGGTATGGCGTCGTATCCCCACTATATTTTCATCGCCACGGTCGAGACGCTCTGCTTGCTGCTGATCGTCTGGTTTGCGTGGACCTGGCGTAACGTCGAATCTTGATCTTTTCAATATAAAAGGAGCAAAACATGAAGACCTTGCAGAAATCCGGCGGTATCGCCGCCCTATATATGGCAATCAGCCATCTGATCGGCATCATCATCTTCATCGCCGTGTTGGACTACATCAATATCACCGACCCGATGCAAAAACTCGCCGTGAACGTCGAAAAACAGCCGGTCATCTTCTCGACCAACCTGCTCATGTACGTGTTCTTTGGCTTTGCGCTGCTCGTCCTCTCGCTGGCGTTGTACGACCGCATGAAGTCTGGCGCGCCGGCGCTCATGCAAGCGGCAACTGCGATCGGAATTATTTGGGCTGGTTCGCTCATTGCCAGCGGCATGGCCGCCAACGCGGGACTCACAACCATTGCCGCGCTCTACGCCAAAGACCCGGCCCAAGCCGCATTGACCTTTCAGGCGATTGAGTCCATCACGAACGGACTGGGCAACGCCAATGGCGAAATCCTCGGCGGATCATGGACATTGTTGGTCAGTCTGGCCGCGCTACGGACAGGCGGATTGTCCAAGGGGCTGAGCATCCTAGGCTTGTTCGTCGGCACGGTGGGCATCGTCACGCTTATCCCAACGCTGAACGCCCTGACCGGCATCTTTGGCCTGGGTCAGATCGTGTGGTTCGTCTGGTTGGGGGTTATGTTGCTTGGCAGTCGCCAAGCCACGGCAGCATAACATCAAGACAGGTCACAAAGGAAATCCCAAATGAACACTTATAGAAAGACCGCCATCACCGTGGGCGCCTTATTCATCGTTTGCACTGTTGCCAGTATCCTTGGACCCTCGCTGGTCATTTCGATAAATTCCCCAAACTATCTCAATTACCTGGCTGATAACCCAGTCCAGATCATCACGGCGGCTCTACTGGAATTTATCTGGGCTGCTACGGGTGCTGGCATTGCCATCGGGTTGTATCCACTTTTGAAAAAGCACAACGAGGCCCTAGCGCTCGGATCCGTCAGTTTTCGGGTCGTTGAAGGCGTATTTGTCCTCATCGGTACACTCAGCCTGCTATCGCTATTGACATTGAGTCAGGAATTCATTGCAACAGGAACTTCTGGGGCCGCCTCATCTCAAACTTTGGGCACATTACTGTTGGCATTGCGCGACTGGCAACTCCATGTAATATCAGGGCTTGCCTTTTCTCTGGGCGCGCTGATGTATTATGTTATTCTGTATAGAGCAAACCTCATCCCGCGCTGGTTATCAGGCTGGGGCGCTCTTGGCGCCATTCTGTCATTGACAGCAACCGTGCTAGCCTCGTTCGCGCGTGATTTTGGGATGGAGTCGGTCCATACTTATTTAAGCATCCCCATTGGGCTGAACGAACTGGTCTTCGCTGCATGGCTGATCGTGAAGGGCTTTAACCAGGATATGGTCAAGAAATTGGAGATTATTCAGCGAATAGCTATTTATGGGTAATCATCGACTACAATGAAAAGCGGCGGTAAATTTACAAAGTGGTGTAGAGTCAGGCTAGCTTGTGAAGCGAAAACCTACCACTGTAAATGTAAACCCAGAGCTGATTCCTGGTCTGTAACAGTGATTATCTTGGATAGCACAAGGACCGCTATCTTCCACGCTTAAAATGACCCTGTAAACTGCGATACATCAACTCCTTTTTCCTCAGCGCCTGAATCGCCGCCACCGCCGCAGTCGCCGCGGAAAGTGTAGTGAGCAAAGGCACATTCATCTCAATCGCCGCTGCGCGAATGCATGCGCCATCCGAATGGGCATGAGTTCCCAACGGAGTATTGAGAATCAACTGCACCTTTCCGCTGTGGATCAAATCTTCGATGACAGTCGAACCTTCGTCGATCTTGTGGACTACCTCCACAGGTAAACCGACCCTGCGGAAAAAGTCTGCGGTGCCAGGGGTGGCATATAACGTAAAGCCCATGCGAAACAAATCCCGCGCTACTTTCAGTGCCGCACTTTTATCATAGTCATTCACGCTGATCAGCACCGCCCCGCTTTGCGGAAGTCCCATCCCCGCCGCGATCTGCGATTTGGCAAAGGCATGACCAAAGCGCGAGGCATGTCCCATCACTTCACCCGTCGAGCGCATTTCAGGTCCGAGCAATGAGTTCGAGCCGGGCAGTTTCTTGAAGGGCAACACCGCTTCCTTGACGAAGAATCCGTCCACGCGCGGTTCTTCGGTCACACCCAATTCGGACAACGTCTTCCCTGCCATCACTTGCGCGGCAACATATGCGAGGTTCAATCCCGTCGCTTTGCTGGCATACGGCACGGTGCGCGAAGCACGTGGATTCACTTCCAACACGCACACCACTTCATCTTTCAGCGCAAACTGCACATTCATAAGTCCGCGAACACCGAGGGCAAACCCAAGTTGCTCGGTGTATTCGCGCATGATTCCCAGATGATATTCGCTGACCTTGTACGGCGGCAGCACACACGCCGCATCGCCGGAATGCACACCCGCTTCTTCGATGTGCTGCATGATCGCGCCAATCACCACGCACCTGCCATCAGACAACGCATCGACATCGATCTCGAAGGCGTCTTCCATGAACTTATCAATCAATATGGGATGACCAGGAGCCGCTTCAATCGCCCCTTGAATGAATCCTGCCAAATGAGCCTCAGACTCCACTAAAGCCATGGCTCGCCCGCCCAATACAAAGGATGGACGTATCAGTACTGGATACCCAATTTGTTGAGCGACTTCTTGCGACTCTTTCAACGACCGGGCGATTCCGTTTTCCGGCTGGGGAATATCCAATTCTTTGAGCAGTTTTGCAAACTTTTCGCGGTCTTCCGAGAGTTGAATAGCGTGGGGTGATGTGCCTAAAATTTTTACGCCCGCCGCTTCCAACCCTGCCGCCAAATTAAGCGGCGTCTGCCCGCCGAACTGAACGATCACACCGACGGGCTGTTCTTTATCAATAACATTCAACACATGTTCAAGCGTCAGCGGCTCGAAGTACAAACGGTCAGCCGTGTCGTAATCCGTGGAGACGGTCTCTGGGTTGCAGTTGTACATGATGGTCTCGAATCCCATCTCAGACAAAGCAAATGCCGCCTGACAACAACAATAATCAAACTCGATTCCCTGCCCAATGCGATTCGGTCCGCCGCCGAGGATGAGGATCTTTTGCTTATCGGTTGGGCGGGACTCATCATCTATTTCATACGTGGAGTAGAGATAGGGCGTCTGCGACTCGAATTCTGCGGCGCAGGTATCCACGCGTTGGAAGGTGGGGAGAATATTGAGGGATTTGCGTAGTTCTCGAATATTGGTAATTGGTGATTGGTAATTGGTGAGTAGACGAGCAATGTGAGAGTCTGCAAATCCCATTTGTTTGGCAGCACGAAGCACAGGTTTGAGTTCGGCTTCGGTCTTGCAATCTCTAATTACCAATTCCCAATTACTAATCTCTTTCATTTGCGCTAGAAACCACAGGTCAAATCCCGTCGCATTGGCGATTTCATCCAACGACATTCCCTGTCGAATGGCTCGATACACGCGGAACAATCGATCTGCGGTGGGAACTTTCAGCGAAGATAATGTTTCGGGGTCAGCGGGCAACTCTCGGCTGGGACCGGAACCGTCGAGGGCGTCCACTCCAATTTCGAGGGATTGAATCGCCTTGTTCAGAGACTCGGGGAACGTCCGCCCCAGCGCCATCACTTCGCCCACCGATTTCATTTGAGGTCCGAGGGTGGGGTCTACGCCGGGGAATTTCTCGAACGCCCAGCGTGGAATTTTTGTGACGACATAATCGAGCGACGGTTCGAATGCGGCTTTGGTTTGCCCCGTGATGTCGTTGGTGATTTCGTCGAGGGTGTAACCCACCGCAACCAGCGCAGCAAGCTTGGCGATGGGAAAGCCCGTGGCTTTGGACGCCAATGCAGACGAACGACTCACACGCGGATTCATTTCGATGACGACAACGCGACCCGTTTTTGGATCCACGCCGAATTGCACGTTCGAGCCGCCTGTTTCAACCTCGACGGCTGTCAGCACACGATGCGCAAGGTCGCGCAGGATTTGATACTCGCGGTCGGTGAGCGTTTGCGCTGGCGCGACGGTGATGCTGTCGCCCGTATGGACGCCCATGGGGTCCAGGTTTTCGATGGAGCAGACCACGACGAAGTTATCGGCTTTATCGCGCATCACTTCGAGTTCGTATTCTTTCCAACCCAACACAGACTCTTCCAACCATGCCTGCCCAATTGGCGATTCAGAGATTGCTTTACGCACGGCTTCGGGGAGTTCGTCCGGTTTGTAAACCCAGCCCGCGCCCGTGCCGCCCATCGCAAATGAAGCGCGGACAAGAACGGGATAGCCCGTTTGCTTGACGAGCTCTTCGGCTTCTGCCAGTGAATACGCCGCCCCGCCACGCGGAACGGAGATTCCGTTCTTCTGCATCGCCTCACGGAACAACAATCGATCTTCGGCGGCTTTGATGGCGCTGAGTTTTGCGCCGATGAGTTGCACACCGTATTTTTCGAGCACACCATTTTCACTGAGAGCCAGTGCAAGGTTGAGTCCCGTCTGCCCACCAACGGTGGGTAGCATAGCATCGGGTCTCTCTTGTGCGATGATGGCTTCGAGCGCTTCGGGTGTGAGCGGTTCGACATAGGTTGCATCCGCGATTTCGGGATCGGTCATGATGGTGGCTGGATTTGAATTGACCAGCACCACACGGTAGCCTTCGGCTTTCAACGCCTTCACGGCTTGCGTGCCGGAGTAATCAAACTCTGCAGCCTGACCGATAACGATTGCACCTGAACCTGGAATAAGAATTGTATGAATATCTGTGCGCTTCATGTTATTTATCCCCGATCATCTTGAAGAACTCACCAAAAATATCGTGCGCATCATGCGGACCCGGCGCGGACTCGGGATGAAACTGCACGCTGAAGACCGGTTTGTTCTTCATCCGAATTCCTTCCAGTGAGTCATCGTTCAAACTCTTGTAAGTAATCTCCACTTCATCTTTATTCAAATCCCCTTCGGTGACGCAGTAATTGTGATTTTGCGCGGTGATGAGAACCTCTCCGCTGGGCAAATGCTGAACGGGGTGATTCCCGCTGTGATGTCCGAACTTGAGACGATGCGTATCCGCTCCGAGTGCGCGACCGATGAGTTGATGTCCCAAACAGATGCCAAACATCGGCACGTTGCTATCAATCAATTTCTCCACGGCTTCAACGGCATAGGGCAACCCCGCCGGGTCGCCGGGACCATTCGAGAGAAAGATGCCATCCGGTTTCAGCGCCAGCGTTTCTTCCGCAGAAGTATCCGCAGGGACAACGGTCACATTTGCGCCGTACGATGAAAGATGACGAAGGATATTTTTCTTAATCCCAAAATCGTAAGCGACAATTCGATATTCGATATTCGACTTTCGATGTTCGAGTTTCGAATTATCTTTTTTCTCGACCCATTTACTTCCCGCATCCCCAACCCAGCGATAACTCTCCTCACACGTCACTTCCTTCACCATGTCCCGTCCGTCGAGCCCGCTCCACTCGCGTACCATTTTCAACAACGTTTCAGCAGAAGTACCCTTCGTAGAAAGTGCGGCTTTTTGCGTGCCGCCGTCGCGCAGTTTGCGAGTCAACCAGCGTGTGGCCACGCCGCTGATGCCGGGCACGCCATACTGTGCGAGCCAGTCAGATAAAGAAAGCGCCGAACGCCAGTTCGACACTACGGGACTCAACGCACGGATAACAGCGGCTGAAACCTGCGGTTGCGTCGATTCATCGTCTTCCAGGTTGATACCCACATTGCCGATATGCGACACGGTGAACAACACACCCTGTCCGCGGTAGGAAGGGTCGGTGAGAATTTCCTGATAGCCGGTCATACTGGTGTTGAAGACCAGTTCAAAGACCGCATCAGTCTCCGCGCCAAACGCGTGACCTTCAAGCACAGTTCCATCTTCCAATACAAGTGTTGCAATCATACAAGTTCCTTTCAAAGAAATAAACCATTCATAAAAACAGCCCTCCGAAAGGGGAGGGCTGTTTTAGATTCACATCATGCCGACAAGCATTGCACCTGCATCAAATCGAAAACGACCGACCTTTCAGGAAAAGTCAGTATGAAACAACGGGTACGGCGCAAGCCAGCTTGTCTAAACATATTGGGCGGTATTCTACCATCCATGCGAAATCTGTCAATGAATTTCAGTCGCGATTATTCAACAGGTTGTCAGTCAATTGAACAGCCAACCCGATATAGGTTTCAGGCGATAAAGCTTTCAATTTTTCGCGTGTTGGTTCATCCACATCAATTGAGTTACACCAATTCTTGTAATCGGTCTCGGTGAGGACTCGTCCGCGAGTTTGTTCTTTGAGCGATTCGTAGGCGTCTGATTTTCCAGCGGCACGCAGGATGGTTTGTGCGCCTTCGGAGACAACTTCCCAATGGGCATTCAACTCGGCTGTGAGCTTTTCCTCATCGGGAGCAATACGCTTCAGACCGCGCTGGAAGTTGGTCCATGCCAACAGGCTGTGACCCAACGCCGTGCCAAACGTGCGGCGGACGGTGGAATCGGAGAGGTCGCGTTGCAGGCGTGAGACGGTCAACTTTTGGGCGTAATGCGCGAAGAGCGAATTCGCCACGCCGAGATTGCCTTCGGCGTTTTCAAAGTCAATCGGGTTGACCTTCTGCGGCATGGTGGACGAACCGACTTCGCTTGCGACGACGGCTTGTTTGAGATAGCCGTCGCTGATGTAGCGCCAGATGTCTTGGGCAAAGTCAATGAGAATGGAATTGGTCAAGCGGATGAGGTCGAAGTAGCGTATCCAGTTATCGTAGGGGAGGATTTGGATGGTGAGCAGATTCGGCTCAAGTCCAAAACTGGAGACAAATTCTTTGCTGAATGAAATCCAATCCACATTGGGCGCGGCGGCTTGCAGGGCATTGAAGTTGCCAACGGCGCCTGTCAACTTGGCTTCAAATTTATGTGCGGCAATTTCGTCTCGTGTCTTTTTGAGGCGGGCGATGTAAACGGCAAATTCTTTTCCCAAAGTTGTCGGTACGGCGAACTGTCCATGCGTGCGGGCGAGCATGGGCACGGATTTATAGCGAAGAGCTAGTTCGGAGAGATGAAGGATTAGAGAATTGAGAGTAGGGAGAATTACTTTGTCTCGTGACTCATTCAACGATATAGCTTGACCAATGCTGTTTGTATCTTCGGAGGTCAATCCGAAGTGAATCCATGGGATGGTATCTTGTAACGATGTATCTTGTAACTTGTTTTGGATGAAATACTCAATGGCTTTGACGTCGTGGCGGGTTTTGCGTTCGTATTCGAGGATCAGTTCCGCGTCGGCATCTGAGAAATTTATAAGAATTGATTTAAGGTGCGCGGACTCAGAATCGCTCAAAGGGCGCACCAAGCCTGTTTTGGAAAGAGCAGGCAAAAAGTTAAGTTCGACGCGCACTCTGTCGCGTAGAAAAGCAAACTCAGAGAAGTGATCCCGCAGAGGCGATGTGGTCTCGGCGTAGCGTCCATCCAAAGGAGAGAGAAGGTGAAGGGTCATGTGTTATCGCTGGCTCAACTGATAGTTTGGAGCTTCTTTGGTAATAATAACATCATGCGGGTGGCTTTCGATGAGACCCGCGTTGGTGATGCGCGTGAGGCGGGTTTTGGTACGCAGGTCTTCGAGCGAGGCGGCGCCTGCATAGCCCATGCCCGAGCGCAAACCGCCGACGAGTTGATAGACATATTCGCCAAGCGCGCCTTTATACGGCACGCGACCTTCGATGCCTTCAGGCACGAGTTTGCCGCTTCCGCTTTGACCTGTGGCATAGCGATCGACGCCGTAACCTTTCATCGCGCCGAGACTGCCCATGCCGCGATATTCCTTGAAGCGGCGACCTTCATACATCATCACTTCGCCAGGCGCTTCTTCCAGTCCCGCGAGCAGACTGCCAAGCATGACGGCATTGCCGCCTGCGACAATGGCTTTGACGATGTCGCCGCTGAACTTGATGCCGCCATCGGCGATGATGGAGACGCCGTGTTTTTGTGCAGCGCGTGAACATTCGAAGATGGCGGAGACTTGTGGCATGCCTGCGCCCGACACGATGCGGGTAGTGCAGATGGAACCCGCACCGACTCCGACTTTGATTGCATCTGCTCCTGCTTCGACAAGCGCATCCACGCCTTCGGCTGTGACCACGTTACCCGCGAAGACGGGCAGGTCTTTCCATGCGCCTTTGATGCGGCGAATGGCTTCGAGCACGCCTTTGGAATGTCCATGCGCGGTGTCAATGGTGACTGCGTCCACGCCTGCTTTGAGCATGAGGTCAACGCGGGTTTCGACATCCTTGCCCACACCGACGGCTGCGCCAACGAGGAGGCGACCTTTGGAGTCGGTGGCGGCATTGGGATATTCGCGGGCTTTTTGTATGTCTTTGACGGTGAGCAAGCCTTTGAGGATGCCATGTTCATCGACAAGTGGAAGTTTTTCGATGCGATACTTTTGCAAAATGTCTTGAGCGTCTTTGGCAGAGATACCCACTTTGGCGGTGACGAGTTTTTCTCCGCCCGTCATGAACTGACTGACAGGCAGGTTGTAATCAGAAGAGTCCACAAAGCGGATATCACGATTGGTGAGGATGCCGACGAGTTTGCCTTTGTCATCGGTGATGGGCACGCCGCTGATGTGATAGGTGGACATGATTTCTTCGGCTTTGCTGAGCGGCGCATCGGGCTGGAGGCTGATGGGTTCAACGATCATGCCTGACTGCGAGCGCTTGACCTTTTCCACTTCGGCGGCTTGTTTCTCGGGCGGCATGTTGCGGTGGATGATGCCCATGCCGCCTTCTCGTGCCAGCGCAATTGCCAGCCGCGCTTCGGTGACGGTATCCATGGCGGCGGAGAGGATGGGGATGTTGAGGTGAATCGTCGGCGTGAGTTGGACGCGCACGTCGGTTTCGTTGGGCAGTACTTCGGTATAGCCAGGGACGATGAGGACGTCGTCGAAGGTAAGGGAGTCAAAGCGGTCAAAAAGTTCTTCGTTCATTATGGTTTCCTTTCGGGGGAGCGGATTTTGGAAGCGGATAGCGGATGGACTCAACGGATTGTCTGCGGCAATACGGATAAGCGGATTTACGCTTCCATTTGTTGTTTTAAGTATGCATAAATGGCTGTATCGTAATGTGCTGTGGAGGCAAAGCCTTTGATGGCGAGTTTGGCGCGGGTTTGAGCGGATATGCCGCCCGCGCGGATTTCAGCGAGAGCGGATGGGTAATCGGCGGGGTCGCAGACAAGAGTAACACGTTCGTGATTCTTCGCTGCGGCGCGGATGAGGGTGACACCGCCGATGTCGATGTTTTCGATGGCGTCGGCGTAGGTGACGTTTGGCTTAGCAATGGTCTCTTCAAATGGATAGAGATTTACGGCGACAAGGTTAATGTAGTCCCAGCCGAGGTTGAGGAGTTGCTGGTGGTCTTCGTTTGTGGGGCGGGCGAGGAGTCCGCCGTGGATGGCGGGGTGGAGAGTCTTGACCCGTCCGCCGAGGATTTCGGGCGACTTGGTGTAGTCCGCGACTTCGGTGACGGGAATGTTATTTTGGCGAAGCAGGTTCGAGGTCCCGCCAGAGGCGAGCAGAGTCCAGCCGAGGGAGGTCAGTCCCTGGGCGAATTCGATGAGTCCAGTTTTGTTGTGGACGGAGAGGATTGCAGTAGGCATCAGTTAAGTTTCCTTTTGGGTAACGGATTAGTGAAGCGGATAATCGGATGGTAAAACGGATTTCTCGAGCAAGGTCTTTATAGTTTTTACGAGGAGCGTATGTTCTGTTTGGTGGAGACGGGTTTCGAGTGATTCCAGAGTATCTTCCTTGTGGATTGGAACAATTTCCGTTGCCAGCACGGGACCGTTGTCCACGCCTTCGTCGGGGACGAGGTGAACCATAACGCCTGTGTAACGGATTTCGCCGCGTTGATATGCTTCGTAGGCGCGTTCGATGGCGTGTGTGCCAGGGAAGGTATTGGGCAGGGCGGGATGGAGGTTGATGACTTTGTTCGGGAAAGACGAAAGAAAGGCAGAGGAAAGAATGCGCATCCAGCCAGCGAGGATGATGTAGTCGGGTTGTTTGGTAGTCACATAATTGGCTAGGCGTTTGTCATATTCTTGACGAGTCTCGGTTGTGAGTTTGGCAAAGTGAATGGCTTCGACTCCTGCATTTTTGGCGCGGACGAGTCCATAGGCGTCCGCTTTGTTGGTGATAACACAGACAACGGATGCAGGGAGTTCGCCTGACTTGCAGGCGTCAAGGATGGCTTGGAGATTGGAACCATTGCCAGAGATGAGGACGACGAGACGAGAAATCATCAGTATCCAGTGAACAGTAGCCAGTTTAGTGATGGAATAGGCGTAGACCTGAGAAGACCATGGTCATGCCGTATTCGTCGCAAGCGGCAATGACATCTTCGTCGCGGTTGGAGCCGCCAGGTTGCAGGACGTATTTCACTCCGCTCTTGGCAGCGCGGTCGATCGAGTCGCGGAAAGGGAAGAAGGCGTCGGAGCCGAGCGTGACATCGGTGAGACCGTCAAGCCATACACGGCGTTCTTCGGAAGTTAGTTGCTTCGGGATTTCAGTGAAGACATTTACCCAATTCTTTTTCTCTTCATCGGTGACATCGGGTTGCAGGAACTGGTCAATGGCGTTGTCGCGGTCGGGGCGTTTAACATCGGATTTGAATGGAAGCGCGAGCACGGACGGATGCTGGCGCAGACGCCACAAGTCTGCTTTGGAGCCAGCGAGACGAGCACAATGCACCCGCGATTGCTGCCCCGCGCCAACGCCGATAGTCTGTCCATCGGTTACATAGCACACGGAATTGGATTGCGTGAACTTGAGCGTGATCCATGCGATGAACATATCGCGCACCGCCGATTCGGGCAGGTCTTTTTTCTTGGTCACGATGTTGGCAAAGTCGTCACGAGTCGCAATGCGGTCATTGCGGCGCTGTTCCATGCTCACGCCAAAGACTTGGCGCGTCTCGGTCAACTGCGGTTCGTAGGCAGGGTCAATTTGCACAACCGCATATTTGCTTTGTTTCTTTTTCTTCAAAATTTCCAGCGCTTCGGGTTCATATGCAGGCGCTATCACGCCGTCGGATACTTCGCGCGAGATCAGTTTTGCAGTCGGTACATCTACTGTATCTGATAACGCAATGAAATCGCCGAACGATGACATCCTGTCCACGCCGCGGGCGCGGGTGTAGGCGGTGGCGAGCGGCGAGAGTTCCATGTCATCCACGAAGTAGATTTTCTTGAGGATGTCGGTCAACGGGACGGCGACGGCGGCACCTGACGGGCTGACATGTTTGAACGAAGCCGCCGCAGGCTGACCGATGACCTGCTTCAACTCCCGAACCAGTTGCCAGGCGTTGAGCGCGTCCAGCAGGTTGATGTAGCCTGGCAAACCGTTCAGAACGGATAGGGGCAGGTCGCTGCCGTCTTGCATGTAGATGCGGGCAGGGGATTGATTGGGGTTTGTTCCGTAGCGGAGGGTGAGAGATTTCATGATGTATTCCTTGTGCAGCGGATTATTGAAACGGATGGCAGATGTTTAAGCTAGGATGACTTTTCGTTCACCTTTGGTTAGTTCGCCGATGATGAAGATGGGTTCTGGGATGGATGCTTGCAGTTCGTAGGCAAAAGATTTATCTACGATGACGATCATGCCGATGCCCATGTTGAAGACGCGGTACATTTCTTCAGTGGATATGTTGCCTGTTTCTTGAATCAACTTCCACAGCGGCGGGATTTGCCATGAGTTCAAGTGGATGACTGCGTTCAGATTTTCTGGCAGTATGCGCGGAATGTTTTCGATGAATCCGCCGCCTGTGATATGAGCCAGGGCTTTGATATGCGGCAAAAACGAATATAGATCATTGAAGTAAGAACGATGCGGCGCGAGTAATGCGTCAGCTAGTGAGCAGTTGAGTTCGGGGTGAATGGATTCCAAGTCTGCGCCTTCAAAGACTTTGCGGATGAGCGAGTAGCCGTTGGTGTGCGGTCCGCTGGAGGGTAGACCAAGGATCAGGTCGCCAGTGAGCAGGTTTGGGCGGGGAAGGAGGCGGGAGCGTTCCAATACGCCGACGATCGTGCCAGCCACGTCAAATTCTCCGTCACGATACACGTCGGGCATTTCCGCCGTCTCGCCGCCGAGCAACGCGATGCCCGACTCTTTGCAGGCTTCGGCTATGCCCGTCACCACATCCGCGGTTTGTTCGGGATTCAATTTTGAGGTGGCGAAGTAATCCATGAAAAAAAGCGGACGCGCGCCTTGCACAAGAATATCGTTGATGCAGTGATTGACGATGTCATGACCGATGCCGCGATAACGACCGACGGACGCGGCGAGTTTGACCTTGGTGCCAACACCGTCGGTGGAGGCGACAAGCACAGGGCTGTCCATTTGCTTGAGGGCGGAGACATCGAAGAGACCGCCGAACGAACCAATGCCCGCGAGCACGGATTGGTTGTAGGTGGAGCGGACGGATTCTTTCATAAGTTCAACGGCGCGGTTGCCTGCGTCAATGTCCACACCTGCTGAGGCATAATCGGATTGTTGAAGCGGATAGCGGATTGAATCGGATTTAGCTTCTTCTTTTTCTTTTGAATATTTCTCTGCCCGCTTAATAGACGCCCGCACTGCCGCGCCGCTGGGAGATGGAATACTAACAACGGTCGTTGACTTTACAACGCTGAAACGGATTGAGGGAATGGGAACGGAAGGTTTATTGCCTTTTCCACGCGGCTCTGGTAAGGGCGGCAAAGTCATCCCAGGGATGACATGAATGGAGCGATATAAAAACTTTTGCCAATCTTGAACATCTTTGGATGGAAAAATACGTTTGAACTCAAGAGATTTTCGTCCGAAGTTATACAACAATCCAACAGGCGTTCCTGTGGCAGTAAGATATGTCATTACCTGCCCAGCTTCATCGACAGATAAATGATGAGAGAAAGCCTTGCACTCCACCACCAGAGACTCTTCAACCCATAAATCGAGAATCAAATAGCCAATTTTCTTATCTTCTATCCGTACATCCACCCGTTTTTCGATTTCAGCCGCCAATCCGCTTGCAAGGCATAAATCTCTTAACCGACGTTGATAAAACTTCTCTGCATGACCTGGCTTTAATTCATTATGAACCTGCATTGCCAGTCCATTGACTTTATAAGTCAGGTCGTCATGCTCGGTCTTTATGAAATCCGATTTTTGATTACCCATTCATCGCTCCTTATGGCAAAAAATCCGCTATTCGTTTCAGTAATCTGATTTTATTTTAATGCCTTGCGAGCAATGTCATTTCTGTATTGTTTTCCCGCGAAATCAACTTTTTCGATATTGGCATATACAACTCTGATTGCCTCATCAATCGTGTCTGCCCACGCCGTCAGACCGAACACACGCCCGCCCGATGTGACAAGATGTCCATTTTCCATTTTCGTGCCTGCATGAAAACAAACCATATCATCAGGAAGTTTCTCGATGGTTACGACTTTGCCGCTTTCAACTTTTTCTGGGTAGCCTTTGCTTGCCAGCACCACACAGACTGCCGCGTTGTTTTTCCATTGAATATTGATGTTGGCTAAATTTCCATCTGCACAGGCTGCGGTGATTTCAATCAAGTCCGTTTCCAAAAGCGGAAGCACCACCTGCGTTTCAGGGTCGCCAAAACGACAATTGAACTCCAATGTGCGGATGCCATTCGGCGTGAGCATCAAGCCCGCATACAACACACCCACGAATGAATTGCCTTCGCTTTTCATTCCGTTCACGGCGGGTTTCAAAACTTTTTCAATCGCTTCGTCCATCATCTCAGATGTAAATATCGGCGCAGGCGCATATGCACCCATGCCGCCCGTGTTCAATCCTTTATCGCCATCCAGCAAACGTTTGTGGTCTTGCGCAGGTAACATTGGCACAACAGATGTTCCATCCGTGAACGCCATAAGCGAGACTTCCTGTCCCGTCATTCGTTCTTCGATGACTACTTCCGCGCCCGCTTCGCCAAAGGCTTTCTTCAACAAAATGTCTTCAAGCGTTGATTTTGCTTCTTCATCCGTTTCAGGTAAGATCACACCCTTGCCTGCCGCCAGTCCCGATGCCTTGATAACGATTGGATAATCAACGGATTGCAAATAATGAACGGCTTCATCGTAATCAGAAAAAGTCGCGTACTTTGCGGTGGGGATGTTGTGCCGCGCCATGAAATCCTTGGCAAAAGACTTCGACGCCTCAATCTGCGCCGCGGCTTGACTCGGTCCGAAGCAGTGGATTCCTTCCGCTGAAAGCGAATCCACCAACCCTGCCGCCAATGGCGCTTCGGGTCCGACGATGACCAAGTCAATCTGTTTGTCCTTGCAAAACGAAGCGACTGACGCGTGGTCATCCACAGATATTTCACTGACATTCTCTGCCAATTCCGCTGTCCCTGGGTTGCCAGGCAACGCATATAACTTTGTCAAATTCGGCGACTGGCTGACCTTCCATACAATTGCATGTTCCCGCCCGCCCGAACCAATGACCAAAACATTCATAATTTCATCCGTTTCCTTATCCGTATATCCGTTTCAATAATCCGTTGTCTATTTAGTCCCTCTTTCAAAACCCGTCTTTACAGACATCAAATCCACAGGGATGGGATACTGCCCCGTAAAACACGCCTGACAAAATCCATCCTTGCGCCGAACCGCTTTCATCATGCCTTCAACAGACAAATAATACAAACTATCTGCGCCGACGTGTTCGCGGATTTCCTCCACCGTCCGATTGTGGGCGATCAAATCTTCATGCCTGCCCATGTCCACGCCCATGAAACATGGATGCGCGATCGGCGGGCAGGTGATTGCCACATGTACTTCCTTCGCGCCTGCATTTTTCAATAACTTGATCAGCGGACCCGTCGTATTGCCACGTACGATACTGTCATCGATCATCACCACACGTTTATCGCGGACATTCTCATTAATCACATTGAACTTCAACGCCACGCCGCGCTTGCGCAGTGAATCCGTTGGTTCAATAAACGTCCGCCCAACATATCTGTTCTTGATAAAGCCATCATTGTACGGAATCCCTGTCACCCGCGAAAACCCAATCGCCGCAGGGACAGACGAATCAGGCACAGGAATCACCACATCCGCAAATCCTTTTCCCATTCGCTTATCTGCTTCGCCATCCGCTATCCGTTTCTGTAATCCGCTTTCCACTTCGCGCGCCAACTCCTCCCCCAACCTCTGCCGCACATGATGGACATTGATCCCGTCCCAAGTCTGATCGGGTCTTGCAAAATAAATATGCTCGAACACACACATGGCTGAAGGCTGTTCTGGTTTAATGGCTTGCATCACCTTCAACGCATTGTTCGATAACGAAACCACTTCGCCAGGCTTCACGTCGCGGATGGCTTCGCAGCCCAACGTCTGCAACGCACCCATCTCCGAAGCCACGACATGTCCGCCGCTCGGCAGCATCCCAATACACAGCGGACGAAACCCCCACGGGTCGCGCACCGCGTACACACAATCGTGTGTCAAGATCACCAACGAATACGCACCAATCCATTTCTTCATCGCGGTCTTGATGCGCTCTTCCCACGTCACGCCGCCGTTGCGCGCCAACATCATCGTCATCACTTCGGTATCCGACGACGATGAAAACCCGACGCCTTGTTCCATCAATTCCTGTCGCAACTCTGCCGAGTTGACCAAGTTGCCGTTATGCGCCAACGCCAGCGGACCATGAATGGTCTCGATCATGAACGGCTGTGCATTTCGTAACGATGATGACCCTGTGGTTGAATAGCGCGTATGTCCAATGGCGTAGTGTCCCTTCAACTCTGCCGTCGTGTTTGGCGTAAACACCTGCGACACCAAACCAATGCCCTTGTGCATTGTCATCACATGCCCGTCGGCAACTGCCATGCCCGCCGCTTCCTGTCCGCGATGCTGCAAGGCGTACAAGCCAAAGAACGTCATTCGCGCCACATCTTCATTTGGCGCAAAAATTCCGATCACGCCACATTCTTCCTTCGGCGACTCACTAAAATTCAGCATACACTTTCCTTATCTCATCCAATTTTTTATTCAACGTCGTAACGTCTTTTTCAACCAAAGTAATATGCCCCAGCTTGCGCTTTGGTCTCGGAGCCTTATCGTACAAATGCAAATGCGCTCCCTCAATTTTCAAGATGGATGTCTCGTCTGGAAGCGTTCCCACCAAATTGACCATGGCGCACACTCCAAGCGGACTCGTGCTCCCAAGCGGCGCATCACACACCGCCCGAACCTGATTCTCGAACTGAGACGTGATCGCCCCTTCGATTGTCCAGTGCCCGCTGTTGTGAACGCGCGGCGCCATTTCATTTGCCAGCAATTGACCGTCCTTCTCAAAAAATTCAATCGTCAGCACACCGACATAATCCAACGCAGACAAAATCCGTTGGGCATATTCCTCTGCCTGCTTTTGCAACTCCGCCGTGATATTTCCGATCACCAGCGACAACCGCAAGATCCCATCACGATGACGATTCTCGATCAACGGATAAAACTTCGTACCGCCAGATTTACCCCGAACGGCAATAATGGATAGTTCACGATCAAATGCAACGAACTCTTCCAAGATAAACGAATCCGCTTTATCTGCTATCGGTTTCAATAATCCGCTTTCTAACTCTGCCTGTGAGTGCGCCACCACCTGCCCCTTCCCGTCATACCCCATGCGGCGTGTCTTCAACACAGCAGGGAATCCGATTCCATCCGCTATCCGATTCGATAATCCGCTTTCAAACTTCGGCGCAGGTATCCCCAACTCTTGAAAAAAGGATTTTTCAACGAAACGGTCTTGTGCTTTTTCCAATGCCATTGGCGGCGGATACACAGGAACAAACTTTTCCAAGTAACGCGCCGCCTCCACAGGGACGTTCTCAAACTCGTATGTCACTACATCTAATCCATTAGCAAACTGCTCGAGAGCGGATGTGTCAGAGTAGTCCAATGCCAGATGGTCAGCGAGCAAGCCTGCGGGTGAGTCGGAGGCGGGGTCTAGGAAGCGGAAGCGATGTCCGAGCGGGTATCCAGCCAGGGCGAGCATGCGTCCCAGTTGTCCTGCTCCCAAAATGCCAATGTTCATCATCCGTTATCTTCTCGCGGGTCGGGGTTATCCAAAACGGATTGGGTCTGCGCGGCGCGATAGGCGAGCAGGGCGTCGAGATGTTCACTGTGTTTGTTGACAACGATGGACGCCGCGAGCAGTGCCGCATTGACCGCGCCCGCGCGCCCGATAGCCAGTGTGCCAACGGGAATGCCCGCGGGCATTTGCACGATGGAGAGGAGGGAATCCATGCCGTTGAGCGCCTTCGATTGGACGGGCACACCCAGCACGGGCAGATGCGTCTTGGCGGCGGTCATTCCAGGCAGATGCGCCGCGCCGCCCGCGCCAGCAATGATGACTTCAATGCCGCGCTCGTGAGCGGACTCGGCGAATTGAAACAGCAGGTCAGGTGTGCGATGCGCCGAAACGATTTTGACTTCGTAGGGAATGTTTAATTGGTCGAGCGTTTTGGTCGCATGTTCCATCGTCTCCCAATCAGACTTGGAACCCATGATGATGGCAATGAGCGGATGGGTCATAGCAACTCTTTCAGATTGTTGAGCAGGCGTTCTTCAATGGGATATACGCCCGCCTCAAAGGTTTTGCCTGTGAGCATTTCATAAATGGTGATGTAACGTTCACTCGCCGCTGCCCATAGTTCATTCGGCATGGATGGGATGTCACCATCGCCGCGATAGCCTTTTTCAGCGTATGCAATGCGGACGAATTCTTTGTCGAAGTTTTCGGGTTCTTCGCCTGCATTGAAATTTTCTTGGTAGGAATCCGCTTTCCAATAACGGGATGAATCGGGTGTGTGGACTTCGTCAATGAGCATCACACTGCCGTCGGGCGCAATGCCAAATTCGTATTTGGTGTCCACGAGAATCAAGCCTGCTTTTTGGGCAACTTCCTGTCCGCGTTTGAAGATGGCAAGCGCGGCGGCTTGAACTTGATTCCAAGTCTTTTCGTCGAGCAAGCCGTTTTCGGTGACTTCGGCACAGGTGAGGCGTTCATCATGCCCCGTTTCGCCGCCTTTGGTGGTGGGGGTGATGATCGGCTCTGGTAAGGCTTGATTCTTTTTCAAGCCATCAGGGAAGTCATAGCCGTAAATAGTCCGCTCGCCGATGGAGTAGCGATACCACAACGCCGTGGACGTGACGCCCGTAATATATCCGCGCACGATGACTTCGATGGGCAGTGGCTGAACGGTGGTGACGACTGAAGCATTCGGGTCGGGGGTTGAGATGAGATGATTGGCAATGATGTCTTTAGTCTGCTCGAACCACCAAGCGGAGAGTTGATTGAGGACTTGCCCTTTGTATGGGACTTTCGCGAGAATACGGTCAAAAGCAGAGAGCCTGTCCGTGGTGACGATGAGTCGTTTATCGTCAGGTAGGTCATACCACTCGCGGACTTTGCCTGTCTGTTTGTTGGGAAGCGGAAGGTTTGTTTTACCTAATGCCTGCGGTAGTAATTTGAGGAGCTCTTCTTTTGCGATCATAATTTCCTTATAGGTCAAAGGTCAAAAGTCTAAAGTCATTGACCTTCGACCTTTGACTTTAGACTTGCGAAGCATATCTCACGCCATTTTTAAACAGCGCCAATCCGCTGTTGCCTTTCACGCCGCGCGTCCATTGTGGATGTTGGTGCGGATAAATGTGATTCTCAGGGTGGGGCATGAGTCCGAGTACATTGCCTTGCGGGTTGCAAATGCCAGCGATGTCGAGCATGGAGCCGTTTGGGTTGGCAGGGTACTCTCCGTTGGCGGGCGAGCCGTCGGGGTGGACGTAGGTGAGGGCGATTTGGTCGGGTGATAGGTAATTGGTAATTTGTTGTTGGTTGTTGATTTGGAAGTTTCCTTCACCATGTGCAACGGGGCATTCGATAATAGTCTTTAAATCTTTTGTCCAAATACAATGTTGAGATACAGGTTTTAGAGTTACCCAACGGCATTCAAAGTGACCTTGTTGGTTGAAGGTCAATGTCGCGCCCTCACCCCTAGCCCCTCTCCCGCCAGGAGAGGGGGATTCGCCTGGCAGAATCCCCGACTTGACCAGCGCCTGAAACCCATTACAAATTCCAATAACGGGTTTGCCTGATTCGACAAAAGCGGAAATCTCTTCATTGAAATAGGAGTTCAAATCGAGGGCAAGGAGTTTGCCTGCACCGAGCGAGTCTGCGTAAGAAAATCCACCCGCGACGACGAGCATTTGATAATCGGCGAAGCGTTTTTTGCCAGCGCGCAAGTCATTGAGTGGAACGGGATGTGGGTCTGCGCCAGCGAGAGTTAAGGCTTCGGCAACGTCGTAATCGCGGTTGGTGCCGTGGGCTTGGATGATAAGGGTTTGAGGTTTCATGAGTTAGAGAGTAGATATTCGATAATCGATATTAGATGGGTGTGTTGAAGGCAATGGTTAGGTCTTCAACGGTAATGGTTGTTTCGTTGAGTTTGAGAATGGGGTCAGCGATGACTTGCCCGAGTCTTTTGAGTGGCAAATCTTTGAAAGTCTCTTCGAAGCGGGCGGTGTTTGCAGGAGAAACTTCAACGAGTAAACAGCCTGTCGTCTCGCCAAACAGGTCGCGGGTAGTGAGAGGCGGGGTTATATCCAGCCCCAAACGCCCGCCAATGCACATCTCGGCGGCGGCGACAGCCAATCCGCCTTCGGAGAGATCGTGTGCAGAGCGGATAAGACCTGCATTGATCGCGTTATGCAAAGCCTTATAAACTTGCGGTGTGATTTCTGAAACTTGCGGAATGGATTCGTCTATCGTTGTGTCAAAGTGCGAACCGCCAAACACAGGTGCAAAATTGCCGACGAGATAAATTGCATTGCCCGTTTCTTTCAAATCCATCGTGACGGCTTTGGTGATGTCGTCCATGATGCCGAGCGCAGAGATGAGCAGCGTGGGCGGGATGGCGTGACGTTGACCATCAGTGCCGAGATATTCGTTGTTGAGCGAGTCTTTGCCGCTGATAAAAGGAGTGCGGAACAAGAGCGCCGCATCATGACAGCCGCGGGCTGCTTCAACGAGTGAGCCTAAGGTTTCGGGACGCTTTGGGTCGCCCCAGCAGAAGTTATCAAGAATGGCGATGCGCTCTGGGTCAGCGCCAACGGCGACGGCGTTGCGAATGGCTTCATCAATGACAGCGAATGCCATGTGGTAGGCATTGCGTTTGCCGTATTCGGGATTGATGCCGTTCGAGAGGACGATGCCTTTCATGCCTTTCGTGCCAAACGGTTTGAGAACCGTCGCGTCGGAAGGAGCGTCTGCTTCGATGCCCGTGAGCGGCTTGACGACGGTTCCGCCTTGAATTTCATGGTCGTAGATGCGGATGACGGAGGATTTGCTGGCGATGTTAGGGTGGGAGAGGAGGGAGAGAAGATAAGTAGAGATTAGATGATTAGAGATTGGTTCAGTAGTAATTTGGGCTGAGTCACTACTATTCTCTACTCTCTGTTCTCTAATCTCTGCTTTCAACTGTCTTTGCGGAATACCCTCATGCAAAAAATCATTATCCATGTCCACGACGGGATAGTCGTTGTAACGGACAATGAGTCGATGCTCGCCTGTGATTTCGCCGATGTCGGTGAGTTCGGTGTCGAAGGTGTCGCAGAGTTCTTGCAGGGCGGGGATGTTTTCAGGGGCAACGGCAAGCACCATGCGTTCCTGTGCTTCGGAGAGCCAGATCTCCCATGGAGCAAGACCAGGGTATTTGAGTTTAACTTTTTTCAGTTCAACGTTGCAACCAATGTTGGATGCCATCTCACCAACTGCGGAAGATAAGCCGCCCGCGCCGCAATCGGTGATATCGTTGTACAAGCGCAGATCGCGGGCACGGGTGATGACGTCGATGAGTCCTTTTTCGACGATGGGATCGCCGATCTGAACGGATGCGCCAGCGACTTCGCCTGTCTGCGCATCCATGGTCATGGAGGAGAAGGTCGCGCCGCGCAAGCCGTCACGTCCTGTGCGCCCGCCGAGGACAACGACTCGGTCACCGACTTGGGGATTTTTGCGGTGCAGTCCCTTCGGGGCGATGCCAACGCATCCGCAAAAGACGAGGGGATTGGCGGCGTAGCCTTCATCAAACAGAATTGCGCCGTTGACGGTGGGGATGCCAATCTTGTTTCCGTAATCCTGCACGCCTGCAACGACTCCGCTCATGATGCGTTTGGGGTGGAGTACGCCTTCAGGCAGTTCATCGAATGAGACGTTTTGTTTGCCAAAGCAAAGCACGTCCGTGTTGGCGATGGGTTTGGCGGAGACGCCGAGGATGTCGCGGATGACGCCGCCGACGCCCGTATTCGCGCCGCCGAAGGGTTCGATGGCAGAGGGGTGGTTGTGCGTTTCGGCTTTGAAGGAGATTTCGAATTCTTCGTCGAAGTCGATGATGCCTGCGTTGTCGACAAAAGCGGAGATGACCCAGGGGGCGTTGATCTTGTCGGTGGCGGATTTCAAATATGTTTTGATTAGCGAGTCTATGGTTTGCGGGTAATTGGTACTTGGGGATTGGTAATTACCAATTACCCAATTACTAATCTCAATCTTTGCCTTGAATGTCTTGTGAACACAATGTTCGCTCCACGTCTGCGCGATGGTTTCAAATTCGACGTCGGTCAGGTCGCGGTTTTCTTTTTGGCAGTAGGCGCGGATGGCTTGCATCTCGGCGAGGTCAAGCGCGGCGCGGCGGTCTTTGGAGAGGGCGAGGAGTTCGTCGTCGCTCAAGTTGCGGATGGTGATGGTTTCGACTTGTCCGCTGGATTCGGCTTCTTCAGGGAAGGAGGGTTCGATGCTGCCGATCTTCCAGTGTTGAATGACGGGGTTGGCAAGTAGAGTAGCGGATATGGAAGCGGATAAGCGGATGGAATCGGATTGGGAAACGGATGGGTCGAAGTAGAGAATGAATTGTTGACCCGTGGCGGCGCGGCGGACTCCGTTGATTCCCAACTCATGTGCGGCGCGGACAATTTCGGCGGCGACGGGGTCGGTCACGCCGGGGCGAAGGGAAACTTCGAGAATAACAGAATCAGGCTCGGGCGGAGTCGGAGGCGCAGATATTTCCTCCCATGCAATGGTTTGGGTAACCGGGTCGCTTAAAAGTTTGAGAGCCAACTGCTGCAATTCTTCCTGCGACAGTTGGCCCTCGACAAAGTAGAGGTTCCGCACCTGAATACTCTTCAGGTGCAGAAATCCAAGCGCGTGAGCATCTTTCAAGAGCCCGTCACCTCGTGGGTCATCGGTTTTATTGTGAACAAGAAATTTATAAATCGGCATATGAACCTGTTGTGGATGGGCGACATTTTACCCCTATGGATTTGTCTAGTCAAACGATTTGTCTTACAGCTTCACAGGAACCTGCGCCAAAACATAATCGACCATTTTTTGCGGGATGTTGACACCGGTTGTTGTGATACTGTTACGAAATTCCATTGTGTGATTGATCTCGTTGACTGTGAGTCCATTTTCAGTCTCAAAAAGATCAAGCGCAAGCAATCCCTCTCCCACAGCGTATGCGGCACGATGACATAATTCCGCTATCTCATCAGTAACAGGACAATTCGTAGCAATGCCGCCGCGCGCGGTGTTTGTGATCCAGTTTTCGGACGACCGATAGATGGCACAGATCGCTTCATTACCAACAACAAAGGCGCGAATGTCGCGTCCGGGTTTGTTGATATATTCCTGGATATAGAAGATTTGATGATTAACTCCCAATGTGGCTTTGTGCTCGATCAATGCCTCTGCCATTTCGCGGTTTTCGATTTTCGCCAGCAGACGTCCCCACGAGCCGACGACAGGTTTCAGCACACAGGGATAGCCCATCGCCTCGATCGCCCGAAGAGCAGACTCCTCATCAAAAGCCATCAGCACTCTGGGAGTTGGGATTCCGTTCTTCGCCAGGATCTGGCTCGTGATGTATTTGTCGCCACATCGTTCCGCGACGACAGATGAATTTACAACAGGAATTCCATGCGCCTCAAAGATGCGCGAAATATAAAGCCCGCGCGAATAGGAGATAGAGCGTTCGAAAAGAACATCGATCTGTTCCGGAAGTTGGTTGATATCGAAGAATGTATCGCCATCGTTGACGCGGATAATATCCACATCAGGTTGTTTTTCCAATTCCTCCAGCAGATATTTTTCCTCTGCACGCAGGCGGGTATATAAAAAGCCGACACGTATCATTGTTACTCCTTATATTACGTCATTGCGAGAAGCGTCATTTGTGACAAAACAATCCTTCAACACAGGAAGTTACTCCGACCTTCGATCTCACAACGACACACTTGAAAATCAGAGTCTTCGAATAACACTTTCCATCACCTGCCTCGTTGTCAGGTTCCCGCCCAAATCCGGCGTGGATTCTCCATCCGCGATACAGGCATTCACCGCGTCGCGCAATCGTTCCGCGAATTCATTTTCGTTCAGATACTCAAGCATCATCGCCGCGGCGAGGAATGTAGCAATAGGGTTCACTTTGCCTTTGCCAACCAAAGTTGGCGCGCTGCCATGTACCGGTTCAAATACTGCAGTATTCACACCAATATTTCCTGATGCCGCGACGCCCAGTCCGCCGGCAAACATACAGGCTTCATCACTCAGAATATCGCCGAAAAGATTCGTTGTGACAATCACCTCAAACTGCTCCGGCGCGCGGACAAGTTCCATGGCACAGGTATCCACAAGCATTTCATGCATCATAATGTCGGGATATTCTTTTGCAACATCCAAAGCAACTTCACGAAACAAACCACAAGTCTGCCGCAGAACATTGGCTTTATGGATCACATGTACAGACTTGCGATTTGTTTGCCGCGCCAGGTCAAAAGCTTTACGAATGATTCGCTCTGCCCCATGGCGCGTGATCACCCGTTCAGTGATTGCACGATTGCCATCTTCTTCCAGTCGCTCAATGCCTGAGTACAGCCCTTCCGTATTCTCACGGACAATGATGAGGTCGATGTTCGATCGCGAGGATGTATGAGGGATAGATCGGATCGGTCTCAGGTTCGCGTATAATTCAAGAGACTGGCGCATCCGCACAACGGGGGAGAAATAATCCGGGACATTGGGCGGTGTGGTCACAGCGCCAAACAAGGCAGCGGAAGAGCAGCGTATTTCATTCAACGTTGAATCAGGTAATGGGGTATCGAAACATTGATAGGCGCCGAAGCCAATATCCGCACGGACGAATTCAAAATTCAAAGGCAAAGCACGCAAGACTTGTTCAGCGCAGTTAATGACTTCCGGCCCGATACCATCACCGGGAAGCAAGCAGATGCGATAACTCATGCAAGTACTTCCTGAATGTCGTGCATTTTAAGGAAATTGACAATGCCGCCTGCGTCTGCGATCTTTAATACAAAATCAGGTAATGGGTTGGCTTGATAGCGGCGGCCATTCGTGCGGTTGATGATCTCACCCGTCGATAAATTCACTTCAACATCATCGCCTTCAGAAATGCCCACTGCTGCTTCAGGGCATTCCAAGATCGGCAGACCGATGTTGACAGCATTGCGAAAGAAAATACGCGCGAACGAGGCGGCAATAACGCATTTTGCCAGCGAACCTTTGATGGCAATCGGCGCATGTTCACGAGACGAACCACAGCCAAAGTTTTGTCCACCTACGATTACATCACCGGGCTGTGCATTCTTCACATATTCCGGTTTGACTTCACAAAACACGTTCTTCGCCAATTCCAAAGGATCGATCGTAATGTTGTAACGACCGGGAATGATCTCATCGGTGTTCATATTTTCTCCAAACGTCCAGGCTTTTGACATAATATTTTCCTTAATTTTGCAATTTTGTTGCGACCAAAGCGAACCAATCTTCAGATTATTGGAAATTGCTTCGGTGGAAAAGCGCCGCATCGCAACGATGTATTACAAGCATCCGCGCGGGTCCGTGATTCGCCCCGTCAATGCTGTTGCCGCAGCCGTTGCCGGGCTTGCCAGATAAATCTCCGAAAGCGGACTACCCATACGCCCAACAAAGTTACGGTTCATAGTAGTCAATGCGCGTTCGCCCGGTGCCAGGATGCCACCGTGACGCCCGATGCACGCGCCACAGCCGGCGCCCGTGACAATACACCCTGCATCTATGAGGATTTCAATCAAGCCGTTCTTGAGAGCTTTCTTATAAATACGAGCACTGGCAGGAGTAACGATGACACGCGTCAGAGGGTTGACCTTCCTTCCTTTGAGAATATTCGCCACGATTTCCAGGTCCTCATAACGTGCGTTGGTGCAGGTGCCAATATACACTTCATGCACTTCCAGCCCTTCGACGGCCATCAGCGGCTTGACATTGTCCACATCGGGATGACAGGCAACCTGCGGGGCTAGGAGCGAGACATCAATCTCAAGAACGCGCTCATAGCGCGGGTTGGCTGGCACAATCCGCTCAAACGGACCCTTGGCAGGCGTCTCATTTTCGAGATAAGCAATAGTCACATCATCGGCAGCGATCAAGCCACACTTCGCCCCGATCTCTGTGGACATATTCGGGAAGATGATGCGTTCATGCATCGGCAGGTTATCGATGTATTCGCCGCCGAATTCCACTGAACGATAGGTACCACCATCCATGCCGAGCAAACCAGCAATGTGGATCATGACATCCTTAGCGTAGACGCCTGGTTGTGTGTGTCCGCTCAGTTCCACGCGGATCGTTTCGGGAACTTTGAACCAGCACTTTCCCGTGACCCATGCCACACCAATCTCGGTCGAACCGAGTCCCGTGCCGAAGGCTCCCATGGCACCGTAGGTATTCGAGTGCGAATCTGCGCCGATAATGATCGAGCCGGGCGTGACGAATCCCTCTTCGAGCATCACCTGATGGCAGACTCCCTGCTGAAACAGGTGTGGCAGTTGCTGTTCCTTCACAAAATCAAGGATCTTGCGATGGTTCTCTGCCGCCAATATATTCGGGGCGGGGTATGCATGGTCAAGATGTAGAACAATCTTATTCTTGTCCAGGATCGGTTTGCCAATTTCGCGGAACGCCTTGATCGCAAGCGGTGTAGTATTGTCGTGGCTCATGATGTAGTCCACATCCAACAACACAATTTCACCTGCCTGTACAGTCCCGCCAGCCCGGCGTGAAAAGATTTCTTCGATCAGTGTGCCCATAATTTCTCCGTTGATTTGTATACAGTGGTCGAGCAGCCGTGAGTACTTGCCGTGAAAGGTATATCAGGACCACAACATTTCAAGTTAGTCATTGCCCACATCCAATAATTGATCTCGATATGCCTCAAAAAGCATGAGACCACTTCTTGATGAGCGATCATTTATTACTCCCGCTATATTTCTTCAGCACCATGCGTGTCTCCGTCCGCTTGACACCTTGCACAGTACGGATTTCTTCGATTAGGTTGTTTAACGCAGCAACATTCTCCACATTCACAAAGGCACTGATATCATGGTCGCCAGTCACTTCATAGACACTGGACACATTCGAAAAACCGCGCAATCGCCGCACCACCGCAGATGTATATACATGCGACTCGACCTCCAGCATGACCAGCGCACTGATGTCGTGCGGGATAACATCGATCTTCCTTCCCGTAACCTGCTCGGCGATCTCCAGAATATCGGCATCGAAGAGCTGTTTACGTTGGTCGCCTGTATTCTTGATGCGCGTGACGATCATTTCCAATTCTGCCGCGCTAACTTCAATTCCGTACTCCTCCAAGCGGGCGGCAACAGCGGTCTTGCCGGTATATTTATCGATTACGATCTTGCGTTCCCGCCCCAGAACAGATGGGTCGAATGGTTCATACGTGCGCGGGTCTTTGAGAATGCCGTTGGTATGGACTCCGCTTTTGTGACTGAAGGCGTTCTGTCCGGTGATTGGTTTGTTGGGAGCCAGGAAGAAGCCTGTTACTTTTTCCAGATAACTTGAAAGTTCCATCAAAGGCTGGATTTTATATTTTTCGGTTCTTTCCAGGTTATGAAAAGCAAGGATTGTCTCCGCCAAGTCGGGGATTCCCGTGCGCTCCCCCATTCCATTCACGGTAGTGTGAATACAGTCTGCTCCTGCGCGGATACCTGCCATGGCGTTCGCCAGCGCCAGACCGTAATCATCGTGACAATGCAGGTCGATTTTGCAGGGCAAAAGATTCTTTCGCAGCTTTTGCACGCGCTCAAACATGGTGTGTGGTTGCATAATTCCGAGCGTGTCAGCAAAACTGATGCGGTCCGCGCCGGCTTTGATGGCAACGTTGCACACCTCCACGAGAAAGTCAAAATCTGTGCGAGTGGCATCCTCAGGCGTGTAACGGACATTCAAGCCTAGACTCTTTGCATAACATACATGCTCTTGAATAATGGCAAGTGCTTCCTTTTCAGATTTGCGTAGTTTTGAGTCGAGATGGATTTTGGATGTCGCGTAAAAAATTGCCACGCGATCTACACCGCAGGCTTTGGCGCGGTCAATGCTCAGGCGTGTGGCGGTCGAATGGGCAACAATCTCCGCCCGAAGGTCGAGAGAGGCGATACGTTCGATGGCACGGGCAACATTCGGTGAAACGGATGGGTCTCCCGCTTCGATCATATCCACGCCGACGCGGTCCAGCATTTTGGCGATTTCCATCTTTTCATCCACGGTAAAGTTGACATAAGGGGTCTGTTCACCTTCGCGCAAAGTTGTATCTAAAATCTCAAGCATGAGTGCTCCTTGCAGGGCGGTATTAATATCGCCCTGCAGCAAAACAAAAAGCGCCATCCGTTGTCGGATGGCGCTTTGACGGCATAACAGATAAATACGCAGAAAGAACTACACTAAAGCATTATCCTTTTTCTGTTCAACCGGAACAAGCCCAATCCCGACAACCGAAGTTGCAGAAATGGGCTTGCGCTTTGACTTGGCTTCCATCAGGATACTTGCTTTATCGCGAAACATATTGGGCGGAATTCTACCCGCGATGTGAAATATGTCAATAGTTTTGGAATACCCGTTTGGGTAAAAAGTCTTCAATAATGATTACCCATGCGGGTAGTAGTATTTTCTTTTTCAATTTGTATGATTTAAAGAATTTATCAACTCGTCAAATTTAGATGCTGATGATTTTTCTTCAAATGTACATGGTGAAAATCGTTGGGATCACATTACAAGAGGTGTATCATGTCAAATAAACACGGATCGTCCAAAACGGAGGATGACCAGCGCGCACAGTCTGGTGCTTTCAATTGGCTGACCGCCGCAGATACAAAGTCATGGCTGGAGGAGCACGACGCCTGTGCGCTGGTCGCTGCCATTCGTAAGAATGGGGAAGCCACACATGGCAATCTCAAACGGGCCCTCGCCGCCCTTAGCATCATGGGACACCGCAGCGGTGAGGTCAACGGGGAAGGCGATGGCGTTGGCGTATTGACGGACATCCCGCGCCTGTTGTGGTCGCAAGCGCTGGAGCAAGAGGGGAAACCTGGCTGGCTCGCGGAAGATCGGCGCTTTTTTGTGGGGCACTTGATGATCCCCAACATCAATCGAGATTTTAATACAGAAGCGACAGTCATCAAGCTGTTGCAGGAGAGTGGCGCCGATCTATTGCTGGAACGCCCCATCCCCACCCGCCCACAAGCATTGGGCAAGATGGCGCGTTTGCAGGCTCCACGCCTCTGGCAAGTCGCGGGCATGATGCGACAGGGCCCCCTGGAGAATGTCGAGCGCACACTGTTCGATCTGTTGCTCAAAATCGAAAAAGAGACCCATATCAGCGTGGCGTCGCTTTCCAGCAATGTAGTTGTGTATAAAGTCCGCGGCTCAATCGAAACGTTGTATCAGTTCTATCCCGAATTGCGGAACCCCGATTTCACGACAACAATCACCATCGGTCATGCGCGCTATTCGACCAATACTGCCACCAGTTTCGAACGCGTGCAACCGTTCAACTTACTTGGTCACAATGGTGAGATCAACACCATCGCCCGCCTGCGTGAACAGGCACAAATGCTCGGCGTGAATCTTGTTGATGGCGGCAGTGACTCACAGGATTTGGATCGGCTGCTTGCCACATTAATCCACCGCTACCACTTCACACTAATAGAGGCGATGGAGATCGTCTTTCCACCCATTCTCAGTGAAGTGGAAAAACTTTCTCCTGAACTGCAAACCGTTTACAAATATTACCGTCAGGCGTTCGGTCCGTTCGCGCAGGGACCGGCGGGCATCATTTCACGTCAAGGCGATGAATGCGTCTTCAGCGTGGATGCGCTCGGTCTGCGCCCGCTCTGGTTTGGCGACACCGAAAAGGAATATTTCTTTTCGTCGGAAAAAGGTGTCTATCATCTTGACACGATGCACGTTGACCCTGTACCGCTCTCGCCGGGTGAAAAGATGCGCATCCGTGTACGGCGCGGCCAGGCAGTGGAAGTGCTGGACTATCCCGCCATCCAGCAGCGAATCCTCACCCTGACGCTGCGCCGCTTCGGTTCTTTGGAGACGCTGAACAAACGCCTCGCCCAATCCACGTCTGCAGCTGTTCCTAACCATTCAGTATCAGCCGCCCCTCATCCTTCTTCCGCGATCAATCTCGATAATCGTATGTCCGCCTTTGGCTGGGGACGCGAAGATCGCGAGTGGATTCAGGAACTCGCCAAAAATGGCAGCGACCCGATCAGCTCACTTGGCTACGATGGTCCACTGGCGCCGCTCTCGAAGGAACGGCAGAACATTGCTGATTATTTCAAGGAAGCGGTCGCGGTGGTGACCAATCCCGCCATCGACCGCGAGCGTGAGGTCGAACATTTTTCGACACAGATGATTCTCGGCGCGCGCCCGCCATTGATCCCTGGCGAAATGGAGCAGGAGGTCACGCTTACCTTCGATACGCCGATATTGCTGGACGATACAAAAGAAATGTACACTCACATTTCGGACAAATCCGGTTTCACGACCCTCAATACTGTAATGCAGCAATATCCTGCTTCACAAATCACTAATATCCAAACAATAACTCTCGAAGGCGAGTCCACAACGCAGGCGCTCGAGCGCATCGCCCAAAGCGCAGTAGATGCCGTTCGCAACGGGAGCAGGTTGATCGTTCTGAATGATGCGGATGCATTCCTGGGAGAAAACGGCTGGGTGGACCCTGTCCTGGTCATTGGTGTGGTGGACCGCGCGCTGCGTCTATCGTTCATCGAAAATTCGCCAGCTGACTCCCCCACCCCCATTCCGTTGAGCGACAGCGGCAGGATCGATCTGGGACTCATGGCATCGAATCCGCAAGTCAATTTGCGACGGCAGGCGGGCATCGTTCTCCGCAGCGGCGCTATCCGCAACCTGCACGACTTGATCATGTGTATTGGCATGGGTGCAGATGCAGTTGTGCCATACTTGATTTTTGAAGAAATCCTAAAGACGGCAAATTTGACACTCGAAGAACAAAGTGCACGCATAAAAAACACTTTGAAGGCGTTGCGTACAGGAATCGAGAAATGCATCAGCACAATGGGTATTCATGAAGCGCGGGGGTATGGACGTCTGTTCGCCAGCATCGGTTTGAGTAACGCCATCGCACTTACCCTCGGAACACCCAATTATGCCGGTTCAGACCAGGGCGGGCTGACCTGGGAACATCTGGATACTGACATTACTGCGCGCAAAGCCAGTTATCACAGCACCGGGCGCAGCGACCTCTCACGCGTGAATCATTTTTATCCCAAGGTTTGGAAGATGGCAGGCAGGCTTGGCAAGGGAGAAGCGGATTGGCGCGCCTACGAAGAGCACGTCGAAAATACAGCGAAAGCCAATCCGGTGACGATCCGCAACATCCTTGATTTTCGGTACGACCCCAATTCAAGGGTTGACCCGAGTCAAGTGGATTTGGGGGTCACATCGCATCGTTTGCCATTCCTGATCTCATCCATGTCATTTGGGTCGCAAGGTGAGACGGCGTATCGCGCCTATGCCGAAGCCGCACTCCGTTTGAACATGCTCTCGCTTAACGGCGAAGGCGGCGAGATCCCCGACTTGCTCGGCAAATATCCGTTTAACCGCGGCGTTCAAATTGCTTCGGGACGTTTCGGCATTACAGCCGAGACCATCAATGCCACGAACTTGATCGAGATTAAGGTCGGTCAGGGCGCGAAACCCGGCGAAGGCGGACATCTCCCCGCCCGCAAGGTGACTCAAAAGATAGCCGCGGCTCGCCATGCCCGCCCCGGCGTGGACTTGATCTCGCCCTCTAACAATCACGACATTTATTCCATCGAGGATCTGGCGCAGTTCATCGAAGAATTGAAGACCATCAATCCAAAGGCGCGCGTTGCGGTCAAAGTGCCTGTCGTGCCGGGCATTGGCATCATTGCCGTCGGCATTGCCAAAGCGGATGCTGATATCATCTGCCTCACCGGCTATGACGGCGGAACAGGCGCGGCGCGCTCACACTCGCTGCGTTATGTCGGTCTGCCTGCGGAGATCGGCATTGTGGATGCGCATCGCGCTTTGACCGAGGCGGGGCTGCGCGAACGCGTCGAACTCTGGGCCGACGGCGGGGTCCGTTCCGCAGCGGACGCGGTCAAGTTGATGTGTTTGGGCGCGAATCGCGTCGGGTTGGGTACGCTGCCCATGGTGGCAATCGGCTGTACGATCTGCCGCGACTGTCAAAGTGGGACCTGTCATACCGGCATCACCACACAAATCGAAACGGCGGAAGATGCGCATGCCAAAGGCATCAAACATTTTGTGCCGCGCGATTTCGAACAGGCAGTGGGGGCATTGACCAATGTATTCAACGGACTAGGGGAAGCCATGCAAAACATCGTGGCAAGGTTAGGGTTTGAAAAAGCACAGGATATTGTCGGGCGCTCCGATCTGCTGCAACAAATTTCTCACTATGAACAGATCGATCTACGGGATATGCTCGTCACTGTGGAGGAATATCTCAACGCCAAGCCGATCCCTGTTGAAATCCCCTTGCACGAGATGACACTCATCGACCGTGGACCACTACACCGCCCGCGCAACCATCTCACCACGGTCATCTCCAATTTAGTGATGGAAAGTTTCACCAATTATCGACAGGATACGGTTCTCTTCGAGGATGACAAGGTTACTCCCGTGGACCGCGCCCTCGGTACGCATCTTACCGGCGCTCTCACTCGCTACCGCAAAAATTGGGACTGGCTGCCCGGTCATGGCGGCGTGGGCGGTCACCGTGAGACCTGGCTACCGCCGCTTGGCGAGGAGGATACGCGTTCCATTCCCGCTACTGCCCTGCGCTTCTTCAGTAGTTCCGTCCCCGGCAATGGGCTCGGCGCGTATAATGCCGACCCGATCCGCATCGTCGTCGAAGGCGGCGCGCAGGATGGCGTGGCAAAGGGCATCTCCGGTGGGCGGGTGGTCATTCTGAAGGGCTACAACCATGATGGTTTATTGATCGATGGCTCCGTGGGTAAGAGCCTAGCCTATGGAGGCACGCATGGGACGGTCATCGTGCAGGGCAACGCCGACTCGCGTGCCTGCATCCGCCTCTCCGGTGCAGATGTCATCATCGGCGGCGAGATCAAAAAACCGCTCAACGACAGTCTGGGCTTTATCGGGGCGCGCGCCAACGTCAAAGGATTCCTGTGCGAATATATGACCGCCGGACGCGTTGTCGTATTGGGAGACCCCGGCCCGTGGATGTGTGCGGGGATGACCGGCGGCGTCTTGTACCTACGCATCCAGCCGCACCTCAACTTCGATCAAGCAGCGATCCAGCGTCGGCTGGCAAAAGGAGCGAAGGTCGTCATCCAGGAAGTGAGAGAAAATGATCTGGCAAATCTGCGTGAACTATTGACAGTGTACGCGGAGGAACTTAAACAAAATCACCAGGTGGAAGAAGCTCAGAAAATCCTTGGCCTGTTGATCGACTGGAAGAACACATTCGTTCGGATAGTGCCGCAGGGACAACAGGAAGATCAACGATTCGCAACCGAGTAAACCACTAATGCAACGCGAGATTTATCTCGCCGACAATTTGGCTCTCCTCGCATAAAGGCGGCTGATGGGCGACAAACCCCGGTCGCCTTTATGTGTTTCCGTCATACTGCTCCATTTGGGTAGGAAAAGGCCGCTCAATCTGTGTACTTGATGGCAGTCGTCTACTCAATATTCTCCATTGGGGTAATAGTCGTCGTTTCCCGAATCCATACAATAAATTCCATGAAATTATCTTTTGCAGTTCGAGGAATGAGGTAACTGTGTTCTTTACATTATTTATCTTCATATTCGCGTACATCATGATCGCCAGTGAAAAATTCCCGCGCCATTGGGTCGCATTGATCGGCGGCGGATTGCTGATCTTATTTGGAATTCTGAGTCCGTTTGAGGCGTTTTTGTATATTAACTGGGAAACACTGGGCTTATTGGCTGGCATGTTCTTCCTCGTTTCCATTCTGCAAGAAGCAGGCTTCTTCTCGTGGCTGGCGATGAAGTCTTTGAAAAAATTCGACTATCACCCAGTTTCACTTTCCGCCATTTTGATCTTGTTCGCCGCGGTCATGGCAATGTTCATAGACAGCATCACCGTGATGTTGTTCCTCTCCGCGCTCACACTGCAACTCTGTCGATTACTGAAGCTCGACCCGGTCCCGTTGATCATCGCAGAAGTATGTGCTGCCAACACTGGCGGTGCAGCAACTCTGGTCGGTGATCCCCCAAACGTCATTCTTGGCACCACTCTTGGATTCAACTTTGCTGACTTTCTGACCCATACCGGACCCATCTCTGCCGTTGCATCACTCATGCTGCTTGGCATGTTCTACTTCACAAACCGTAAAGCCTTGATGAATGCCCACAGCTTGTTGACGGAGGAAACCATCAATAAGATCGAAACGCTGCACAATGAACCGCTCCATGCGCATCTGACTCAGGTGGGGCTGATCGGTTTTCTATCGGCTGTGATTCTGCTCGTGATCCACAACCCGCTTGCCGAGTGGACGGGTATTCACATCAACACGGCGATGTCCGCTTTGATCCCTGCCGGGTTCGCCTTGATCTCCCTGCGCAACGACGACCGCCGTAAGACTCTGCTCAAGGTAGATAGCGAAAGCATCCTGTTCTTCGCTGGTTTGTTCGTGTTGATCGGCGGGCTGGAAAAGATCAATGTCTTTGAATCAATGGCGGGCTTCCTGGCAAACATGGCAGCCTCCAATCACAATAGTCTGGTAATGACTCTGCACTGGGTGCCCGGTCTCGCCAGCGGAATTGTGGATAACGTACCGTTGGCGCTTGCTATGAGCTATGTGCTCAAAGACCTGGCGCAGATCCCTGGCATGCCCGCGCTGGGGCTGATGGTCTGGTCCCTGGCATTGGGAATTGACATTGGCGGCAACCTCACCCCCATCGGCGCCTCTGCAAACGTCGTGGCTTATTCATACATGGAACGCAACCACGGCTCCATCGGCTGGAGGCGCTGGCTGGGTGCGGCTGTCCCGCCTACATTGCTTATCATGATCTTCGCCTCGATTGCCGTGATGGCAAAAGCATACATCGGTTGGCATTAGGAAATCACCTGTTTTAGCAATACAGGTTTTCAAGAATAACTTTGGAAGAAGGAGAGACAAACATGAAATACTTACTCAAAAATCGCCTGCTCGTTTTGTTTTTGGCGGTCATCCTGACTCTGGCATTTGCTACGCCAGTACTTGCCGATGATGGAGGTCCCACCGCCGAAGAAGTCGGCGATCTTACATTAGGACTCAATATTCTATGGATGATCCTGGGCGGCTTCCTAGTATTCTTTATGCAAGCTGGTTTTGCCCTGGTGGAGACTGGCTTTACCCGTAACAAGAATGTGGCGCACACTATGATGATGAACATGATGGTATTCTGTATCGGCGCCATCGGCTACTGGCTGACCGGTTTTGCCTTCCAGTTCGGCGCGGTCAATGCTGCCTACCCGGAAGTTGTACGCGCAGGTGTTATCGCTGGTGAGTGGGCGCACTCCCCCATTACCCTCGGTGATTGGACCGGCTTGCTTGCTGAACCTCTGATTCGATTCGGGCAGCACGGTATTCTCGGTGGCAGCGGTTTCCTCTTGGGTGGATTGGGGGCGAATGCAGGTTTGCTCGCATTCTTCCTCTTCCAAATGGTCTTCATGGATACTGCCGCGACCATCCCCACCGGCTCAATGGCAGAACGCTTGAAGTTTATTGGCTTTGTACTCATGGGACTGTGGGTCAGCATGTTCATCTATCCGCTTATTGGAGGTTGGATCTGGGGCGGTGGTTGGTTGCAGAATCTGGGTCGTAGCATTGGCCTTGGCAATGGCGCAGTAGACTTCGCAGGTTCTGGCGTCGTCCACATGATTGGTGGTTCCATCGCACTGGCAGGCGCGATTGTGATCGGTCCGCGCATTGGGAAGTACAACAAGGACGGTTCCGCCAACACGATCCCCGGGCATAGCATTTCATTGGGTGTACTCGGAACGATCATTCTGTTCTTTGGTTGGTTTGGATTCAACCCCGGTTCCTCTCTTGGGTTTGTGGGTGGCTTCCGCAACCTAGCGGTCCTTGCAGCGATCAACACCCTCATGGCCGGTGCAGCAGGCGGTGTGGCTGCCATGACCTATGCCTGGCTGTTTGGTCTCACCCGAAAACCAGATCCCGGTCTGTCAGTCAACGGCATTCTTGCCGGTTTGGTCGCGATCACTGCTCCTTGTGCCTTTGTAGACTCATGGGCTGCCGTCGTCATTGGCTTGATCGCTGGCATTATCGTTTGTTGGGCAACTGCCTTGCTCGATAAATGGCATATCGATGATCCCGTTGGCGCCGTGCCCGTTCATTTTTTCAACGGATTGTGGGGTGTGTTGGCAGTTGGCATTTTTGCGAATGGCAATCCCGACACAGCCGCATGGAACGGTGTTGAATCCGCTGTGACCGGTCTGCTCTATGGCGGCACGACTCAAATCCTGGCGCAGGTTGCCGAAGTGACTAGCATCTTCGTCTTCGCCTTCGGACTATCGTTTGTATTCTTCAAGATCCTTGCAGCACTCAAACTCCTGCGCGTCTCACGCGAAGTGGAACTGCAAGGGCTGGATATCCCCGAAATGGGGGCACTTGGCTACCCCGTGGATTGGGAGCCGTCCGATCTTGAGAATGAAAAGCAGATTGCTCTTACAGCCGCTAACAAGGCATTTGGGGCTGCAGATTAATTGATTTCTTCCAGGTAGCTCGACTCCTTGATAGCGGACGGCTGGGAGGTTTCTCCCAGCCGTCCAAAGATTTAAGGGGTCAGCTTTCTTTCCCAAGCAGACGCGAATTGATTTCCTGCACGTCTGCAACATAACGAGACAGATCGTTTCGCAGGTGTTCCGCGCTTTCATAACGCAGGCGGCGAGCCAAAAAGAGGAATTCATCGCTCCCAAACGCAGGCATGGTAACGTCCTTGGAATTGCCGCGCACGACCCGCAGGGAATCGATCAGCCACCGCAGGAAAGTGTGCGCCTTGCGCAGGCGGATGTAATCATCCCTGGAAAGAATTCCGGCATCATGCAGTGCAGACATGGCTTTGCGCATGTTAGTCACGCGCAAAGAGGGAGTCCGGGCACCATGATTGATCTGCAATCCCTGGATTAAATACTCAATATCCACAATCCCGCCAGGGCTGAATTTGGCGTTGAAGGTGCCGCCGGTCACCAGATGCCGGACCTGCCGCTCACGCATAGCGCGCATGGCGGCCACGTCGAAGGGACCGCTTTCATAGGCATATACATCCCGCAACCTGCATAATTCATCAATCAGTTTTTTAGCGCCGGTGATCGGGCGCATCTTGACCAATGCCTGTCGCTCGTATGCCCATGCAGGACCGTCTGGCGCGTAATATTTTCTGAACGAGTCAAACGAAACTGCCATACTGCCCGCTTTGCCATATGGGCGTAACCGCAGGTCGATATGAAAGATACCCTCCTGCCGAGTGTGAATGGAATTGTCGATCGAACGCATCAACTGTTCAAAGTATTCCGCGGTGCTGATTGATTCCGGGCCGGTTGTCCGTCCATCGCCCGCGTAGACCAACATCAATTCGATATCGGACGCAAAACCCAGCTCCCGTCCGCCGCATTTGCCGAGTGCTAGAAGGGCCAGCCCGCACGGTTCGCCGCTGTTCAGGAACGGGCGTCCATGGATGGCGCGCAATTCCGACTCGCAACGCGCCAGCGCTGTGACCACTGTCACTTCGGCGAGATCAGTGAGTTCAAAGCCAAAATCATCGATCTCCTTCGTTAACCCGAGGATATGGCGCATATCAATGCGGAAGAGTTCGCGGTCTTTGAAGGCGTTCAAAGTGGCACGCCAATCGGCATATGTAACATCACCAACTTTAGTGTGCTCGAGCGCGTTTGCCAATTCCATCTCTAGCTGCGATCTGGATTTGGGCGTGGACAGTTCCTGCACTTCCTTTACAACCGGGAAAAGATTGGCGTACTGCATCCGCAGAAAATCCTCCCAAAGAAAATTGCTTACGCCAAGTAAACGCGCCAACGCATTGAGCACATCCGGTTTCTGGATGGAGGATACTTCATCGAACCAGTTGGGACGTTGAAAAAGCTGTATAAGAAACTCACGAAAATGCAGCAGCGCTACCGAGGGATTTGGCGAATGTGGTAATAGATGTGTAAAGTGCTTGATCAACAATACAGCTGTGCGCAGTTCGCGCTGCTTTTCAGCCGATATGATTTTGTCTCCATTTTCGTCGGTGACATGCAGGATGTCTTGCGCCCGCGATCCAACGGATTGTACGATCATACGGGCAATGTATATGCGTGTCAGAGCCAGTGCATTTGTGAATTCATACAGAAATCCGATGGTATCTGGCGTATCGATCCGCAGGATGGTGTAGCGCTCATCGGTTTCATTGTCGATCTCAATCTCGATTGGCATTAGCGGAGCGACTTTGCCAGGTACGGTCTGAAACATCTGCCCCACGCGGACGGCAAGTTCGCCGCGCGCTTCGCGTCGCTGTCCGTTGCGCATCATGCGCAGAAGGTGATGAAGGTCAGACGTATAGGAATCCCAGATCGAGGCTTCAGATGGAACAGGCAGGATCGATTTGACTGTAAACACGTCCACAATTTTGCGGCGAGTATCCGGTTCGGAGGCGGAGGAAGGCCTGCGGCGTGGAATCGGGCGCTGGTTGGGGTCGAAGCGGGAAAATGTTTGCTGGCGGGATTCGGCAGGAATATCCACGAAAGGTTCGTAGGTGAAGGCGTTGCCGTCGATGATATTAAATCCAAAAACAAAAAAGAGACCGCAGATGATCGAAAGTTCGCCGGGATAATCGTAACCCACCACAGTGACGCGCCATGTATCTTTGTCAATAAGCTGAACATTCACAATAGCCGGTTTCTGTTCGTTTATACCGCGCGCCAGATCGGCGTGGCGCTGAATCTCCTCGGGGGAAAACGAGTCCACATAGCCGGCGCTGAGGCGCGCAAGGTGTTGCATCACTTGTGGTTGAGGTTCCCTGGTCGGTTCGTTACCCACATATTTCAGGTAAATAGCGCGGATGGCTCTGCGATGTTCCTCGTAACGGTGAATGAGAGCGCTGGCATTTTTAAACCCCAGACGACCCGCAAGCAATGCCAGTGCGGCCGGATCGGATGGCATGGTATAGGATTGTTGGTAATGCATCACTTGAATGTAATGTTCAATCGTACGCAGCAATGTATATCCGTCAGCAAGGATGCGGACTTCCTCGGCTGTCAGTAAACGATGTCGCGCCAGGCGCGGTAATATTTGCAGCGTGGCGCGCCCGCGCAGGTCTGGGTATTGATTGCCGTATGCAAGTTGCAGGTACTGAACAACAAACTCTACATCGCGAATGGAGCCTTCACCCAGTTTCACCTCCCCCCACTCACGCCCCTTTTGCTGGAGGATTTGCTCGGTACGCTGTTTCATTGCGAAGACACTGGCACGGACCTCTTCTGGCTCGTGGGCAAAGATATACGGTTCAACTTGAGCAAGCAAAGTTTCAGCAAGGGGAATATCCCCTGCAACAGGGCGCGCTTTGAGTAACGCTTGTTTTTCCCATAAGCGTGCATGCTTTTCAATGTATTGTAGATAACCCTCTGATGTGGTGACAAGGAATCCATCCCGGCCCCAGGGGCGCAGACGCATATCGACGCGATAAAGGAATCCTTCCGCCGTGACCTTTCCAATATTGCCGATCAGGTGCTGACCCAATTTTAGCTTTTCGATAGGATCATTGGCAGAGATGAACAATAGGTCGATGTCGGAACTGTAATTAAGCTCCTCCGCCCCATGCTTACCCAGCGCAATGACGACGAAATCACGGGTGCTGATTCCGCTCCGTCGGCTTGCAAGATCAAGGCAGGCGCGCACCAATCCATCAGCCAGGTTGGAAAGTTGTTGTGTGACGGTTCTTAAATCGTACAAAGCAAGCAGGTCGCTGACTCCGATACGCAAAATTTCGCCGCGTTGATAAAGCCGAAGCGCATCGAGCACATCACCTTCGAGCGTTTCTCCGATCACTCTGCCCGCTTCCGCTTGGATTTGTTCAGCGCTCTTGCGCTGCGTCAACGACTTACGATGATACAGCAGGGCGACATTTTTCGGGTTGCGTAAAATAATCCCGGTGAGAAACTCACTTCCTGAAAAAATCGTAACCAGACTTTCCACAACACGTGGATTCTTCGCCAATGCAGGCAGTAACGACTCGTCGCCGCTCTCGAGCAGACGCTCAAGATATACCAAGGATCGTTCCGGGTCCGCGGCGGAGGCGAGAGCGGTCCGGAGGTGAGGCTCGATGGCACCAAAAGAACTTCCAAAGCGGGATGCAATGGCGGTCATGGAAAAATCCATAAAGACATTATACTTGCGGACACCTTAAATCCCATCTCCTTCACTTTATAGATAGGTGAAAATATGCTCCATTTGGGTAATAGACGGGTACTCCTCGCCAAAATACAATGACCCTCGATATTATTTCAATCAACAACTCAAAAAAACAAGGAGCAAGAAAATGGCAAAGACTGTTGCTGATGTACTCAAACTTGGCAAAGATGTGAAGATGGTGGACGTGCGCTTTATCGACTTGCCCGGCACCTGGCAGCATTTCACCATTCCCGTACGCCGCCTCGACGAAGAACTTTTCAAGGAAGGGTTGCCCTTTGATGGTTCCTCCATCCGCGGCTTTCAGGAAATTCATGAATCGGACATGCTTTTGATGCCCGATCCTGAATCTGCCTTTATTGATCCGGTCGCGGATATCCCAACGCTGGTACTCACCTGCGATGTCTACGACCCGATTACCCTCCAGCCCTACGAACGCGACCCGCGTTATGTTGCCAAGAAGGCAGAAGCCTACGTCAAGCAGACCGGCATCGCCGATACGGTTTTTTTTGGACCCGAAGCGGAATTCTTCATTTTCGACAACGTCCGTTATGGGAGCAGCACCAACGAAGCCTTCTATCACATCGACAGCGACGAAGGCTGGTGGAACAGCGGACGGAGCGACCGCCAGAACTTCGGCGGGCAGATCTCTCCCAAACGCGGCTACTTTCCCGTCCCGCCCACCGACACCTTGCAGAACGTCCGCAGTGAAATCGTAATGGCGCTGGAAGCTGCCGGCATTCCAATGGAAGTCCATCATCACGAGGTGGCCACAGCCGGTCAGACTGAGTTGGGCATGCGGTTCACTACCCTTACCCGCATGGCAGACCAGTTGTTGGTTTACAAATATGTCGCCAAGAATGTCGCCCGCAAGAATGGTAAGACCGTCACCTTCATGCCCAAGCCGCTGTTTGGCGACAATGGCTCCGGCATGCACGTTCACTCCTCCTTGTGGAAGGGCGACACCAATGTCTTCTACGATGCTTCCGGTTATGCCGGACTCTCGCAGACTGCCAAATATTACATCGGTGGCATTCTCAAGCACGCCCCGGCCCTGCTTGCCTTGACCTCACCGACCACCAATTCATTCCGCCGCTTGGTTCCGGGTTTTGAGGCGCCCGTCAATCTTGCATATTCGCAACGCAACCGCTCCGCCATCTGCCGCATCCCGGTGACCAAGAGCACCAAAGCAAAACGCGTAGAATTCCGCGCACCGGACGCATCGAGCAATCCGTATTTGTGTTTTTCCGCCGTATTGATGGCAGGACTCGATGGCATTCTAAACCGTATCGATCCTGGTGATCCGGTTGACAAGGACTTGTATGAATTGCCCGCCGAGGAAGCCAAACTCATCAAGCAGGTTCCTGCATCTCTCGGCGCAGTGCTTGACGCTCTCGAAGCCGATCATGAATTCCTGCTCAAGGGCGATGTCTTCACTACAGACTTGCTCGAAGCCTACATCAGCTACAAGCGTCAAGTCGAGCTTGACCCGGTCCGCCTGCGCCCCACACCGTACGAGTTTACGTTATATTTTGATTGCTAACGGACAATCCATTATATTGCAAGGGCTGATGGTGGAGCCGCCTTGAACGTTCATTACGAAAGGCATGCCGAGACATCAGCCCGAAGCAATCTCCATAATCAGACCGAGGGCATGCCCTCGGTCTGATGCTAAGAAATTATGACACTCTTTTTTTCCTCCTTTATCCTCGCCATTGCCTTTTGTGCCCCGCCCGGCGTGATCACTGCAGAGACAGTTCGGCGCGGCGCGGCACGCGGATTTCTTCCGGCACTGTACGTGCAATTCGGTTCGCTCGTCGGCGACACCACATGGGCAATCATCGCACTGACAGGGTTAGCATTCATTGTGCAAAACAATATCGCCAAGATTGTTCTCAGCCTGATTGGCATTGTGCTGATGCTTAAGCTCGCCTGGGACGCGCTCAAAGACGCACGCCTTGGCAAAGAGTTGACTACATCTTCCTCTGTCTCCGAACGCGGAGACTTCAACATCGGCGCACTCCTCTCACTCGGCAACCCCATGAACATCGTTTTTTGGACAGGGTTGGGGACGACGGTCTTCGCCTCCATCTCAGGGAGGCCTGAGCCGGCCCATTTTGCCATTTTCTTCGCCGGATTTTTATTCGGTGCAATCGTCTGGTGCTTCATCATGGCAGGGCTGGTTGCATGGGGACGCAAATTCCTTACACCCAACTTTTTCCGCGTGATCAATCTAGTCTGCGGCCTTGCACTGGGCTACTTTGCCTTGCAACTCGGCTGGAAATTGCTCCAAAATCTGGCATAACCGGAACTTGCATGGAACACCAACCAATGGGAAAATCATTCTCAACACATGGAATCCCGCTGTTCGAGATGACCGCCCAGCCCTTCCCCACCTCCCCTGAAGATACCGATCCACGTCTGCTGGAAGCGTTACGGATTCTGAACCAAATCAGCAACGCCATCAACCGAATCGGCTCAGATGATGCCACCCACGACGACCTAAGTTTGCAATTGATCGTGGAAAGCGCCATTCGTGTGGTGCCGGGCTCCTCGGCGGTGATCTACACCTACGACCAATCTACCGGGGAGTTCGAAAAAGAGTCGCGCGTCTCTGCCGAACCGGAGGGACGCAAACCCATCTCGGCTTTGAATCAGCCCGATGACGCGCCGCGCCCCAACGGCATGGGGATGCGAACGATCCAGCGTCGCCATAGAAGTTTTTCCTACGAAGAACCCGATATAGACGTTCACCCTTATCATGCCGCGCTGGGTGTCAAAGCAGTGGCGTGTTTCCCATTGATCGTGGCGGAACAGGCGGTTGGGCTTCTGTATATTTATTTACATGAAGAGCGCCAGTTCACCCGCCTCGAACAACTCATGCTCGACAATTTCGTCAATCAGGCGGCAATGGCAATCTATCATGCGCGGCGGCTTGCGGGCGTGCGGCGTGACCTGATCCGCAAGGAGGAGGAACTCAATCAGTTGCGCCGCGCCGGATTATTGATCTCCTCCCGCCTTCGGCTCGAAGAAACCCTGGATTCCATTTTGCAGCTGGCGCTGGAGATCACAAACGCACAATACGGCATCTTCCGCCTGCTCGACAAAAACGGAGAGTACCTCGTCACCCGTGCTGTGAGCGGGATGCATCTGGAACGCCCGCTCGTGGAAAAACTTCCATTGAATGGAAACAGCATCATGGCACATGTAGCGCGCACGCGCGAACCGTTGTGCATCTCTGACCTGCGGCTGGAGCCATGGTCGAAAATCTATTATCCTCTTGACTCGAATTTGGAGATGCGCTCCGAACTGGCAGTTCCGCTCATTAACGCCAGCGGCCGTCTGGAAGGGGTTTTGAACCTTGAAAGTCCGCAGATGGGGGCGTTTTCCGAAGACGATAATCATATGTTGCAATCGCTGGCAACGTACGCGGTGACCGCGATACAGGAAGTGCGCCTGCTGGATGCGTTACAGGAAGCCGCACAGTTGTTGATCTCTCAGCCGACCCAAAAAGTGCTGGATCGTCTCTGCGCGATGGCAAACGACCTGCTTAACACATCATCCAGCGCGATCTGGCTGACAAACGAAACGGCCGAGATGCGACTCGCCGCTTCGGATGGTCCGACACCAAACTTCCCGGAGGCAGTAAAACAAAACAACGCGCTTCTGATTCCATTGGGCGGAGAGGCTGGGGCGTTGGGAATGTTCGGGGTGTTCAACGCAGGCACGGGTGAAGGGCGAGCCGTCGTCAGATCCGAATGGGACAAGAAAGTATTGGCGTGCCTCGCCAATTATGCCGCGCTCGCCGTGCAGAACGAATCCCGCCAGCAAGCCCTGCGCACAACACAGGAACAACACTGGACAGCGGAGACATTTGCAGCGGTCGGCGATATTTCAGCGAACCTCCTGCACAACATGAACAACAAAGTTGGGGCAATACCGGTGCGGGTGCAGGCGATTCAGGATAAGTATCGTCAAATGCTCGAGGGCGACGCGTATCTGGCGAACACATTGGCGGAGATCGAACGCAGCGCCGCCGACGCCATGCAGATCGTCCAGGAAAATCTGTCCCACCTGCGACCCATCCGCATGGAGAAGGTAAATATCGCGTCGCGCGTGGCAGACGCCATTCGCGCCATACAGGTTCCGACCGGCGTACGCATCGAAACGAACGCGCTCGCCGATCTGCCCATGGTGATTGCCGGAGGTCAAAGCCTGACGTTTGTGTTCAGGAATCTGATCGAGAATGCAATCGCCGCTATGAATGGCAACGGTTCGATTTCCATCACTGGCGCCGCCGCGGCGGAATGGGTGGAAGTCTTGGTCACTGACAGCGGTCCCGGCATCCCGCCGGAATTGCACAATCAAATTTTTGAATTGAATTTTTCGCGCACAGGTACACAGCACGGCAAATTAGGTTTCGGATTGTGGTGGGTAAAGACCTTGATGACGCGGCTTGGGGGTTCCGTCACAGTGGAAAGCGACGGGCAGCACGGGACAACGTTCCACCTGCGCCTGCCGACGGTGGAGGGTTGATGGCACAGGTATTGCGGGCGCTCGTCGTTGAAGATGACCATTCGTGGCAGCAAATTGTCAGCGAGATCCTCTCTGATTGCGGGTTGGAGGTCGAACTCGCGACAAATCTCGATGAGGCAACCCGCGCGCTTAAATCCCGGACACATCGCATCGCGGTGATCGATCTTTCCCTCTCCCCCAACGATCACAATAACATTGACGGATTGCGCGCGCTGGATGCCGTTCGCAAACTCGACCCCAACTGCCGCGCCATCCTGCTCACCGGATTTGCGACCGTTGAACTGGCGGTCACCGCGCTGACGGATTACGGCGCATTTACCTTCCTGCGCAAGGAAAGCTTTCACCGCAGCCAATTCCGCGACATCATTTATCGAATTCTCGTCAGCCCGCCGGTTCAAGCCGCGCCGACGCCTGCTCCCGTTTCAACGACATCTGCCTCCCCGCAAAAAGGACAACTCGCCCCGGTCAAACTTCCCAGTGAAAAAGCCCTCGTGGTGGAAGATGATGCCGGCTGGCGAAGCATCCTCGAGGAATTGTTAAGCGACGCCGGCTTTCAAGTCCGCACTTGTGCAAGTTTTGGCGACGCGCTCGGCTACCTGCGCCGCGAAAAATTTTCGCTGGCCGTGATCGACCTGTCATTGCAGGGAACAGTCACTGCCTGGGATAAAGACGCGCACGACCCGAACCTCGAAGGTTATCAACTGCTTTCCGCTGCACGGGCAGGCGGCATCCCCACCATCGTCGTCAGCGGTATCACCGAGACGGACGAAATCCAGCGGGTATACTCAGAATATGCCATCTCTGCCTACATTGAAAAACAAGCCTTCGATCGTGCCGCCTTCCGCCGCGTGATCGAAGAAACGCGCAAATCGCATCAATCGCTCAGCGAACTCAGCGCGCTTACCGACCGTGAACGCGAAGTCCTGGATTTGTTGGCTCAGGGTCTCACAAACAAAGAAATCGCCGAACGGCTCGTCATCACCACCAACACCGTGAAACGGCACCTGAAATCCATCTTTGAAAAACTGGATGTCCACACCCGCTCTGCCGCAACTGCCAAAGCCGCTGGAGGACAATAGGGTCATATTCAAAAAGACCAAGCCGAATCGTCGCAACAAAAACAGCCCATGGAGGCTGTTTTTGTTTTTCGGCCGGCCGAGAAAACCGGGAAACAAAATCGGAATATAATCCGTTTCGCCATGCACACCATCCTTACACGACTTTTCAGGCATAACGAGATTCCCAAAGAATATCGGGCAAATTTCATCCACCTTTACCTTGATATCGGCTGGTTCGGCATACTAAGTGGCTCAGCCGTAAACTTTATCAACGTCTACGCCACCCGTCTCGGAGCCACAGGTTTCCAAATCGGATTACTGGGTGCGGTTTCCGCTGTTATCAGCCTGTTGGTTGCAATCCCCGCAGGACGTTGGATCGAAAAACGTAACACAGCTCGGGCGGTTTTTTGGTCATCGGTCCTTTATCGTCTCGGCTTTTTTCTGTGGATTCCCCTCCCGTGGCTGTTCAGCGACCAAGTCCAGATTTGGGCGCTGATCGTACTTACATTCCTCATGGCCATCCCATTGACGCCGCTGGCAGTGGGATTCAGCGCGCTCTTCGCGGAAGCCGTCCCAACAGATTGGCGCGCCCATGTGGCGGGAGTCCGAAACATCGTATTATCCATCGCTTTCATGGCATCCTCCCTGCTCTCCGGGTACATTCTTAAGCATATGTCATTCCCGGCAGGCTATCAGGTGGTCTTTGGGATCGGCGCGTTCGGCGCCGCGATGAGCAGCTTTCACCTCTTTTTTGTCCGACCCCTGCAAAAGGATACGCCTGCACTTCCGGCCCAGCCGGGGCATGGTCCCGCCAAACAGGCAACATCTCCCTTTCAAGTGCTCCGCCTCGATATTTGGAAGACCCGTTTTCGGAACGTCCTACTTGGACTCTTCGGATTCCACTTTGGGCAATATCTGGCAATCCCTATTTTTCCGATCTACAACGTACGCGTCCTCAAATTGACCGATGACCACATTGGAATCGGCACCGCGCTTTTCTACCTGACCGTCCTGCTCGGATCGACGCAACTCAGGAGAATGGTTCATCGAATGGGACACAAAAATCTGACCGGGTGGAGCGTGGCAAGCATGGCGGCATATCCATTGATCCTTTCCCTGTCGACGGAAGTATGGCAATACTATGCCGTTTCTCTGATTGGTGGTCTCAGCTTCGCCTTGGTCTCCGGCTCATATGCGAACTACATGCTCGAACACATCCCGGCCAATGACCGCCCTCCTCACCTGGCATGGTACAACATCATCCTGAACGCCGCTGTTCTGATTGGCTCCCTCGCCGGTCCCGTCATCGCCGATCAGATCGGGCTATCGCAAGCGTTGCTCGTAATCGCTGTGCTTCGTTTTCTCTCGGGTTTGTCCATTGTGAAGTGGGGGTAGCAGGAAATGCAATTGCTGATTGTGGTAATATCAATTCATGTCCGAAAACGTTAAAGTGATTGCCACCAACCGTAAAGCAAGTTTTGAGTATTTTCTTCTTGAGAAGTTCGAAGCTGGGCTTGCCCTGCAAGGGAGCGAAATCAAGTCCATCCGCGCCGGGCAGGTCAGTCTCCAGGAGGCTTTTGTCGACATCGAGGATGGGAAACAGGCATGGCTTGTCGAAGCACACATCGCACCCTACGAGCAAGCAAACCGTTTCAACCATGATCCCAAACGCAGGCGCCGCCTGCTTCTACACAAAAGGCAAATCCGCGAACTATGGAACAATGTCCGCATCAAAGGCATGACGATTGTGCCCACACGCATCTACCTCAAGGATGGCCGCGCCAAAGTCGAGATTGCCCTGGCAAAAGGCAAGAAGGCATACGATAAGCGCGCCACCATTGCCAAGCGAGACGAAGCAAGAAGCGCGGAACGCGAACAGCGAGTCAGGTAACCACGCAACTTCATGGCTACACGATAAAGGGATGAGATATGAACCCATCAACCATCGGCGGAATCAATAACCTTCCTGAAAACGAAAAACGAGCAATCTATGCCCGTTACATTCCCAAACCTTTGCTGGAACGATTCAATCTTCCTGATATTGACTCCCAACGCATCCAATCGCACCTCAAATTCAGGTTTGCGCCCGGCTCCAGCGACGTGGAAATGAGCCTGTTCCACGAGCCATCCTTCCCCGACCCGATCTTATACGCCCACCTCGCCGATACGCTCAACGGCCAGATCCATGTTTTGCTCTACATTTTGAACGACCCCGAAGCGCCGCGTTTCGATGTCGATAAAATGCCCGACGGCTCCCCCACTCGCTTCGGCACACTCAAAAGAAATCTGGCCGCGGAACAAGCCGCGATGGAGGCAGGACTGGCTCCGGGGCAGGTGCGGCGCGGTCTACGCTTGCTGCGTCAGGCAATGGACACATTCGAAGAATTCGTCGTCAGCCTCGGGCATGATATGTATTTCGTCGAGCCGCTGTATTATCACAACGCGGTTATCTTCGAGCGTTATGGATTCGCCTATCAGGTGGGGAAACGCCTGATGGACAGCATCCAGGCTGGGTTCCAGGAGGGAGGCGACCTGTATCCGCTGCTCGATGATTCGACACCGTTCCGGTCACCCCAAGCCGTAAACCGAATCCGTTTACGATCCTGGGCAATCCACGACGGGATTCTGGGTGAGCCGTTCACCAACGTGACGATGTACAAACGGGTGGGAAAGATGGCGGGTGTCAGCACGACGCCCGGATGCGAGTGGTAAGCCTTTATTTGTAAAACCCGAACTTCGGCAGTCTCATTGGTTCGACAAATCGGATTCGTTCGCTTGCTGGGCTGATCAGGCAGGTCCTTCCATTTCGATGTAGCAGAGGAATACGCCTCCTTTGCCTGCCAAAATGTTCGCGCATCCTCCAAGAATGGTATGCGTAATCCTCGAACTCATCCTGAAACAGTGAGAAAAGATGGTCATACGTTCCGATAAACTCTTCGCGATATTTTCGGGACACTTGATGCAGGTTACTGATTACCCAGCATTTCATCTCAAACTCCCACTCATACGCTAGCCCGATAAACCGATAGTTGGATGTCACATAAGGAAAGAACGGGAACTGCCGGCAACTGAAAGCGCGGAAATCGCGCTGGCACCGGTCCGGACCCAGGCAGGCAAGCAGGATCATATTCTTTGGTATATCTGCTTTAATGCGAATACGATCCTGTGTAGTCGTTTCATCACATTCGTTGCCGCGCCATTTATGCCACAAGTCGGTATTCGATTCGAGATAGTTCCACTCGCTTTTGTAGGCGGCAGGAACAGCATGACAGATGTCGCAACAGAACGGCTTGCCGCCCGGGTTGTGAGGTGCGCATTTTTTCCCGCAATCGAGCGTGGAGATTGGGGAATCAAATCCGGCATACAGCCCGCGAATATCGGCCGGGGCAAGATCGGTTATAGACTTTAGGCCTCGCATCAACCTTCAATATAACACAGCCGGCAAAAGAAGCCCGATTTAATCATCATGCTTTGTTCCACGTCCCAGATAGGCGGTATGTATTATCGCCCGCGCGTTTGCCGCTGATCACCATTCTCTTTGTGATCTGGGTAGGATTCGCAATAGTGATTGTGGCTGTGCCGCCGGCAGATACATTCGAGGCGGCTGCTCCGACAGCGCCAACAGATACGGTAACCGTCACCCTGATATTCGCTTCCGTTGACGAGTAGGTATGCCTGACATTGCACTTGCATCTTCTCGGTCTGGGGCATTGATTGATCGCATGTTCCCGTCGAATCGTAGGGTCGATATTAAAGGCGACGGCATAGTATTCTTTTCTTTCTTCCGCTGCCGCTCCATACTGCCCCCGGGTTTGGTCCAACACTCCAAACTGCAGGAGAAGTTCCGGGCCTACTTCCTCTTCGCTGGAATCCTCCTCTACAGGGATTTTTCCAACCACTCTTTCCGTAACAGCAAGTTGTTTAGCCATATCTCTCTTCAAGCCACGCTTGAGACTCAGGGTTTTGAGAAGGCTGTCAAAGGGGTTGGGAGGCGGCGGTTCGTAAATTGGACTAAACCGAACTTTCACATTCCTGGTAAATTCCTCGTATTCCATCAAATCATTGCATCGTATGTCCAAGCCGATTTGTTCGTTGGTGTCATCCAAGGGCGCCGTAGCAGTGGAAGTGTAAACTCCATTTGCGTCCGGAGCCGAGACCGGCGTCCACGTCGTTACAGGCTGGGGCGCTCTTTCCGGCTGCAACATATAGTCTACAGCGTGATCAAAATACTTCTTCTTTAAGAATTCACCATAAAGCCATAACAGAAATAGCACCAAAATCAAGACCGCCACGAGGATCAGGACTAACAGGAATGGATTAAAAGTGATTTCCATCGTTTTTTCCTTTCGACTATTACCGAGCACAACGAAAACCGACAGCCGAATCCGGCTGTTTGTCGACAGATACGCGAATGTTTGTTATTCGATACATAACCGAATCCCAAGCGCCTCCTCTCTGGATATAGGCAGTTTCCATTGGGGTGGTTGTCCACTCCCATACATTCCCCAATAAATCATACACACCTTCTGGTGTCCTTCCCAATGGATACGATCCAACCTGCTCGGTGCCCGTGGGCGCGTACCATTCATTGGAAGCGGAATCAAGCAGGAGGATCACATTAGCGTGGTTGACGGTTGGAAATTCATCCCCATCCCAAGGCCAGGGACGACCATCCCGACCGCGTGCTGCAAGCTCCCACTCGTACGTGTCTGGCAAACGGCGTCCAAGCCACGCACAATAGGTCTCTGCCTGTTCGAGCGTTACATGGACCACCGGATGCAGGTCAAACCGGCGTTGGTCATAGAATTCAGTATCTTTGGGCTCATCACAGACGTCGACTTCAACACAGACTCTGTAATGCACGTTCGTCACCTCCATGGTTTCGATGCTGAAAGAATCGACCTTCCTCTTTTCCAACGCCGGCTCATCCTCAAATCTGGTCGAGGAATCAGTGCCAAAGATGATCTCTCCGCCTTCCAGATGCGCCAACGGACTTTCTCTGATGACTTTCTGCCGCAAATACTCATAATATGCCCATCGTCCAGGTCCCAAAACGATGATAACAATAAAAAGAGCCGTGTAAGCCAGCACGGTCCCAATCTGGTGCAGCCTTTGGCGACGTTCGGCCCTGATACTTGCTGCGATGAAATCCTGCTCAAGAACGGTAAAGGTAAACTTGCCCGATAAGGCAACGACCTCCCTCAACCGCCAGCCTTTATAAAGCAAACTAACATCTTTTCTACCAGATGCCTCCCACTGACTGGACAAGTCCGCCAATTTTTCCCTCAATCGCAGATTATGGCGGTTATCTCGAATCCAGCGCTTTAATTCATCCCACTCACTCAACAAGGCATCGTGGATCAACTCAACCGTGTTTCCATCGGCGACGATCAACCGGCGATCTGCCAGATGCTTCATCACATGTTGTTGTGACTCGGAAGCACTCAACTCAGCAATCTGCCTGCGCCTTCGAGTGTCCGGCAATCCCTGCGACTCGTCGCCGAGATGCACCAAGGATGTCAATAAATCTTCGGCAACACGCCGGTGTGTTTCGGACAACTCACTGTAGGCATCATTCGCCCATCGCGCCAGGCTTCCCGTCACTCCGCCGATCTCCCGGTAAGCATCATGCGTCAGTCGACCCTCGCGGCGCTTAATCCACAACTGTGTCAGTGCAAACTCCAACAACGGCAGGGATGAACTGCGCACACTGCCGTCATGGGTCAAATCTTTGATGATCAATTCGCCAAGTCCCGGCTCGACCGCAGCACCGACCACACCGGCGGGACGCTCGATCATTGCCATCAATTCGTCCTGTGTCAGCACCCCAGGCACGTTCTCGACCCGCAGAAATTTCGACTCCGCCAATGGTGAAGCCGCGGAATGGAAGGCGCTATAGAAATCGTCCCGCATGGACAGGATGAGAATCAACTTCGGGTCTTCCAGAGCAAGCGCCAGTTCACGCGTGAAGCGTTCCCGGATATCGTCCGGGCAGAGTGTGAACAACTCCTCGAATTGATCGATGAATAACACCATGCGTTCCATCCCCGGGTGCGACTTCAAATATTCCTTGACGTCAATCGGATTCAATCCTGCGTTCTTCATCTGCATGAAGGGATCATCCGCCGGGCGCATCTTGACCTGTGCCCATTTCTGACTCTCCGGTAATTGACCCTTTTCCAACGCCGGAAGCAGACCCGCTCTCACAACTGATGATTTTCCACATCCCGAGGGGCCAAACACCGCCAGAAAACGGCATCCACCGCGTAAAACATTAATCAGTTTCTCGACGAGGGTATCGCGCCCAAAGAAAAATTGCGCAGTTTCTTCGGAAAAAGCATTCAATCCAAGGTAGGGAGAAATCTCCGACGGTTGTATTTCCGGGCAGACCTGCCACAGAGACTCCGATGGAATCGCAAAAGCTGTATCTCGTAACTTTCCACTTGCGTCAGTCTTGAATACACTGACCACCATCCCCACGACCACATTGCGCTTCTCGTCCCACACCGGAGCGCCGCTGTGACCCAGATTCAATTCTGAAGATCGGAGTTGCAAGAGAACCTGATCGTTTTCCGCGACTTTTCCCAAAATCTCACCACGCGCATGAATGCCCATAATATTGCCAATGACTGGGTAGCCAAAGGCTCGAAACGGACTCCCCGACAGGCTGTGCCTGGAGTCTCCCAAGGGTAATGGTATGATATTTTCCGGTGTACTTTCCAGGAGCAAGAAGGCAATATCGCCATGGTCGGGGTCGCGATAATATTCGGGCAAGACCCTGGCGCTTATCATTTTGTCTTGACCAACGAATTGCACTTGAACGGTTCCGTCCGAAGTCTGGATGACATGCGCGCATGTAACCACCAGCCTGTCGGAGACAAGAAAACCTGTCCCTTTGGTAGCGCCATCGGAGTGAAAACAACGAACAGTCCCAGACTCGAGCGGGTGGGGCATTTCTCCCTCAAAATTGGATTCGGTAAATACAGTGTACAACAAAACAGTAGTTTTTTTACAACTGGTTTTCGGCTAAAATACATCCTGACAAACGAATTACAGGAGGTTAATCCCATGCCGACATACTATGAATACAAATTGGATGACGGGTCAACTATTTTGGTCGAGTCAGAGGCAGTGACGACCGGGATTGTCAGGGCTTCTCGCGGCGGGGTGGATGTGGCACAGGCTGGGAAGACCTTCAAGGTTGCATTCGCCAGTATTGCAGGCTCGCTAAAAAGCATGTTCGCTGAACTCGAAGCCTTGCAGATCGATGAAGCAGAATTGAAATTTGGGCTGAAAGCGGTGGGAGAAGCCGGGGTCTTCGCTGTTGGAAAGGTGGGCGGCGAAACGAACTTCGAAGTCACACTGCGGTGGAAGAAGCCGGTGGAAAAGTCAAGGTCGAGGAAGTGAGTCCCTCAAAACTTACATTTTCACAAAAATTTGATGGTTGAAACAAAATGACTCCTTTGTGGAGTCGTTTTGTTTCAACTGAGACAAAGCAATTGGCTTTCCGCTGCGGGTTTCGCGGCGGAAAGTTCTAATGATTTCGGTACTGTACCCATTTTGATTAACTTTTAACAAAAATGCTCTGTTTTCAAAACAGAGCATTTTTCTTGCTGGGGGCAATGGATTCGAACCACTACTAACTGATCCAGAGTCAGTCGTCCTGCCATTAGACGAGCCCCCATCAACCAGCGGGCGCTATTGTATCATGGCAAGCGCGAGCAATCAAGTGCCCGTTATTTTCGTGCAGCGCGGCGGGTATTATCCTCGGTATCCATCAAGATCAGCACGCCCTTGGAAATTGCCTGCAACCCAAAAAAGTAAAAGAGACCGGGAATGGGCTGGGTGAGATACGGGGTGAAGAAATTGATGACGTTCAGAAAGGTCATACCTTTTTCAAAGAACATGCCGTTGTAATACTGTGCAAAGAACATCAAAACGGACGATATCCATGAGATAAGATAGATGACAAGTACAACCCATGAGAACCCGTCTGCCCAGCGGGATAGGCGCATGACCGAGTCCCGGTCAAAGTAAGTACCCAGAAAACCTGCTTGTTTTTGTTCTGATTCGCTCATAGTAACCTCCAGGTGAATTATATAATAATACCTTTGTTATAATAAAGAGATGACTCTCCCAGCCGGGAAAAAGTTCCCTAAAACGGCGACAGGCTGGGGAGAGTCCGAATCGAAGATTTCATCCAAGAGAAGAGATTGAGAATGAGTTCCGAAGAAACAAAACCCACTGACTACATCCGTGAAGCTGTCGCAGAAGACTTGAAGAATGGACGCTTCAACTACGTCCGCACGCGCCTGCCACCCGAGCCGAATGGTTATCTTCACATCGGACATGTCAAGGCATTCATGATCGATTACCTCATCGCTAAGGAAAACAATGGTGAGTTGATTTTGCGATTCGATGACACGAACCCAACGAAAGAGGAGACCGAGTTCGTGGATGCCATCATGGAGGACGCGCGCTGGCTCGGCATCGAATGGGCCAAGGTGACGTACGCGTCGGATTATTTCGATGAACTGTATGAATGGGCGAAGAAACTTGTCCTGATGGGCAAGGCGTACGTGGACGATCAGACTCCCGAGGAGGTAAGCGCCAACCGAGGGACGTTTACCGAGCCGGGAAAGAATTCCCCCTACCGCGACCGTTCTGTGGAAGAAAATTTGGATCTGCTCGAACGGATGAAAAACGGTGAATTCCCGGATGGTTCACGTGTGCTGCGCGCCAAGATCGACATGGCGCACCCCAACATCAACATGCGCGACCCGGTGATGTATCGCATCATCCATGAGCCGCCGCACCACCGCACCGGTACGAAGTGGAAGATTTATCCGATGTACGACTGGGCGCATGGACAGAACGACTCGATGGAAGGCATCACCCACTCGCTGTGCTCGCTTGAGTATCGTGACCACCGTCCGCTATATGAATGGTTCCCGGAACAGCTGGGGGTCTTCAAGCCGCGCCAGATCGAGTTCGCTCGTTTGAATTTGAACTATACTGTCATGAGCAAGCGAAAACTGCGCCGTCTCGTGGAAGAGGGGTACGTCAGCGGCTGGGACGATCCGCGCATGCCCACGTTGCGTGGAATGCGCCGCCGCGGCTATCCCGCCAAAGCTATCGTGGATTTTGTCGCACGCATGGGCTATTCGACAGTTGCCACTTCGAACTCCGGCGTGATTGCGGATGTTTCCATGCTGGAAGAGTCAGTGCGCGATGTGCTCAATAAAACGTCTCTGCGCCGCATGGGGGTGATGAAACCTCTGAAGGTTGTAATCGACAACTATCCGGATGACCTAGTCGAAGAGATGGATGCCATCAACAACCCGGAAGACCCCAATGCTGGTACACGCAAGGTCCCGTTCTCGAAGGTGGTGTACATCGAGCAGGATGATTTCCGTGAGTCGCCGCCGCCGAAATATTACCGCCTCTTTCCCGGCAACGAAGTGCGCTTACGCTACGCCTATTTCATCAAGTGCACACACGTTGTCAAGAACGATGCGGGGGAAATCGTGGAAGTTCATGTCACGTACGACCCATCCACACGCGGTGGAGATGCGCCCGATGGACGTAAGGTCAAATCCACAATCCATTGGGTATCGGCAAGACATGCCAAAGAAGTGGAAATTCGCATGTACGACCGGCTTTTTATAAAAGAGGACCCGGAGGAAGGCGAGGACGGTTTCATCGCAGCATTGAATCCAAATTCCCTGCGAATCCTGACGGGATACGTGGAGCCATCTCTTTCCTCCCCCGAAACCGGTTCACAGTACCAGTTCGAGCGCGTCGGCTACTTCTGCGTGGACCCTGACACTACGCCCAACAAACCGGTGTTCAATATGACGGTCAACTTGAAGGATACGTGGGCAAAAATCGAAAAGAAAGGCAAATAATCCCCTCCGTACAGCCGGAAGCCTTGTGTGCAAAAAATACGCAAGGCTTTTTTATTTTCCCAAGCAGAATTACAATACAAATATGGGCAACGACATGCTCTTGACCGGAAAGATCCTCAAACTCCACGGCTGGACACAGGGTAGGATCATCGGCATTGCCAAGGAGATTGGAATCCAGCTCGCCGCGCGTGGACTCGACCGCGAGACGATTCTTGCGCGCCTCGATGCGGTTCGCCAGAACCCTAGCCTGTTCCTTGCTGACGCGTTGATGGCAGACCTGGCGCGTGAATGCCTCCAACACAGGCAAACAGAGACACATCCATCGAGCGAGGAACTGCGAGAATCGCCGCTGCCCTACCCAATCTGGGGCAGGGAAAATATTGACGACGGCTCCATCGCGCAGATGGACAACGCCATGCGGCTTCCGGTCAGCGTGGCAGGAGCACTGATGCCCGATGCCCATGTCGGTTACGGATTGCCCATCGGCGGCGTGCTTGCCACCGAGGGCGCGGTCATTCCCTACGCCGTGGGGGTGGATATCGCCTGCCGGATGCGGCTCTCGATCTACGAGGTCCCGCCTCATTTATTGGAACAGAAAAAAGCCTTGTTCGAGAACTCGCTCTGGGAGCAGACCGCCTTTGGCATGGGAGCCGAGTGGAAGGGAAATCGGCGCGCCGATCATGCAGTCCTTGATGATCCAACATGGGAGGCGACAAAATTACTACACACCCTGAAAGATAACGCTGCGCGGCAGCTGGGGACCAGTGGCACAGGCAACCACTTTGTGGAATGGGGAGCCTTCCACCTGCACGAAACACTGCTGGGATTACCGCCGGGGGATTATCTCGCCCTTCTTTCCCACAGCGGCTCTCGCAGTGTGGGCTTCAAAATCGCCGACCGATACAGCAAGCTTGCCATGGAGTTACATCCCAACCTTGATAAAAGTATCCGGCATCTCGCCTGGTTATCCACTGACTCTGAGGCTGGGCAGGAATATTGGCTCTCGATGGAACTGGCTGGCAGGTTTGCCTCCGCAAATCATTTCATCATCCATCACCGCGTTTCGCAGGCTGTCGGTTTAAGGGAAGCCGCTGTCGTGGAGAACCATCACAACTTTGCCTGGCGTGAGAAACTGCCGGATGGAAGGGAAGTAATCGTCCATCGCAAGGGGGCAACACCCGCCAAGGCAGGCATTCTCGGTGTCATCCCAGGTTCCATGGGCGATGCAGGTTATGTTGTTCGCGGGAGAGGTGTGAGCGAGTCACTTGAATCCGCCTCACATGGCGCAGGCAGGCTGATGAGTCGGAAAGCCGCGTTGAACTCCATCAGCAAGTCGGCTCGGGATGAATATCTCAGGGAACGCGGCGTCACCTTGCTTGGCGGCGGGCTTGACGAGTCTCCACAGGCTTATAAGCCGATCGAGTCCATCATCGCCGCACAGCACAATTTGGTGGACATCCTTGGAAAGTTTACGCCGCGCATTGTGCGGATGGCAGATGAAGCAGGCGAATTTTAAACGCATTTTTCATCCATGGAGGTTTGTATGGCGGCTCGATCATCCAAAAGGTTTTACGATTTGCTGCTCGAATATTCACAAGCCGAAGACCCCGGCTTGCGGAAAGGTCTGGAAGCCACCCTTTGGGAAAACTATGGACAGGAGCAGACAGTGTTCGTGCTGGACATGTCGGGTTTTTCGCGGCTGACGCGTAAATACGGCATCATCCATTACCTCTCGATGGTGCGCCGCATGCAATTGACCACAGAGCCGATCGTTAAATCCTTCGATGGATACATGATCAAATATGAAGCGGACAACTGTTTCGCCGTCTTCCCCACTCCTCTGCAAGCCGTCCACGCGGCGATCGCCATGCAACATGCCTTCGACGCGGCAAACATCCTGACAGCCGACGACCTCGACATCCGCATCGCCTGCGGTATCGATTACGGAAAGATCCTCATTGTTGGCAGGGATGATTGCTTCGGTGATGCCGTCAATCGTGCCAGCAAAATGGGCGAGGATATTGCAGAAGCCGGTGAGATACTCGTCACAAAAGAGGCGATGCAGATGATCCCGAACGAGGCGGGGATCAAGGCTCGCGAAGTCAATCTTTCCGTTTCAGGTATTACCATCCCGGCGTTTGCAATCGAGTATAGGGCAACAACATAGATCAGGTAGGAAGGGTGAAAAATGGCAAAAGCTCCCCTGCAACAAATCGTATCGAAACTACTGGAGGCTGCCTACAAAAACCTGGGGAAGTCGTTCCTCGAATTCCAAAAATGGTTGTTCAGGTTGTTTGTTGTTGCCACTATCCTTGGGATGCCTTATGGCGCCCTAGTGGAGGACAAGACCCTTCCGGAATTATTGCAACAAGCCCTGCGAGCCACGGGGTGGTGGCTGGTGCTGGCGTTGGGATCTTCGTTTCTCTGGTGGCTATTTGTAAAATTATTCGATGTCGATCTTTGGATCTACTACTATCTCTGGATACCCATCATCGTGCCGCGATTCGGAAAAGTACTGTACAGCCGCGAATACCTGAACAAATTATTGCTCGTCCACGAATCGTATAAATACGAGAAAAAGGGGAAACGTCCATGCCCTGTTTTCATCCAACGGGCTCATCTGGAAAGAAAGTCCTTCTGGCCGCGCTGGGAATTTTCGATCATTGTCATGTTGAAGCCGGGGAAATTCGAGGTCAATGTGGCAAAGAGCAATACCCATGCCAACCAAAAAAGATGGGTGATGGTGGCAAATTTGGCGGACGAATCCTTCGGCATCTACAACAACGCCGGGAAGAAATTTCTCAAAGATAAATTCGGCGCCCGTCCAGCGCTCGGAACGATGGACCGGCTTTCAAAAAGGTTTTACGAAGTCCTCCATCCAGAAACGGAATTGGGCACGTCGCTCCGATGGGGCGAGGCGGGTGAAATCCTGCCTTTAAGATGGGCATCCGGGGGATTTTTACCGATCATCGAATTGAAGGGCAGACATTGGGCGCTTTTATTTTTCAGGGACATCAACCCGATCGGGTTGAATATTGCAAACGGTGCAAGCGAAACGAAATCCGAATATAAGGATTTGCACAAACTGATCGGCAGGGAATTTTCAGAGGAGACCGTTCTCCTGGTATCGGAACCGCGTTCCGGCGCGTCGGTGGCGCAACAAAGATTCACCGTCGAGGAATTTGGTCTGGACTCCGCCAGCGCAGTCAGCGAATATATCAACCCTGGATTCGTCGAGAAACATAATCAGCTCAGAAAAGAACATGACAATTTAAATATCGAACTGCTGAGAAACGAGGATGGACGACCGATCACACCCATCCGCACCCCCTTCAGAATAAGGGTGAAGTACCACGCCTCCGACCTGAGGGGAATCGACGACCGTTACATCAAAAATGTGCTGTTCACGATAAATCCGTTCGAATTTGGGGTTGAGGTCATCTGGCTGTGTAAATTCGAAATGAACGAAGGGGAATATATTCTGGACGGCGAGTTCAACCTGGGAAGAAACTACCTGATTCGCAGGCCGGTTGTCCTGCTCGCGATGGACTATCTAAAACAAGTATTCGAAACGGGTGGGTCATTGGGTGAAATAATACCAGACAGCGAAAGCAAATTGTTGCCGCCTATTCCTTACGATTCACTGATTGTTTTTAATCAAGATGTCGAACTACGCAAACAGAGGCTGAAATACCTCGACACATGGCTGGCTTCATCAAAATCGAACAGCAGCGCTCACACTGACGATATGATCGATGAGAGAGATCAACTGAAAAAGTGGCTGGCGGAGTACGAGGAAACCTTTACCGCCCCTCGAACAGGCAACGAACTCCATTTTCACGCGCTGCGGACCCTCTGCCCAGTAGCGTGGAAAAGCCTGGAACTTGTTTTCTCTCACAAAATAAACTACGAGATTTGACCGACTTACAAATTTCTCTTGTATGTGATCGGCGTGATCACAAGACGCGTCATTTCCCTGCCATCAGGATTTTAACCGCTTCCTGAAGCCTCTCCAGCACCTTTGCCCGTCCGATCACCTCCATGCTTTCGAAAAGCGGCGGGCTGACCTTCTGCCCGGTCACGGCAACGCGCAAGATTCCAAACACCTGTCCGGCGTTGTAACCCGACGACTCCACGTATGCCCGCATGGGCGGCTCGGCAACAGCATGGGTGATTTCGGGAAGTGAGGCGAGGATTTCGTATGCCTTGCGGGCAATTTCGGCAGACTGTCTTGCATCGAGTCCCTTGGCAATCAGGTCTTCGGGATTTGGTTCTACCTTCTCCTCAAAAAAGAAACGAGCAAACGTCAGACAATCGTCCAGAGTGACAAGCCGTTCGCGAATCAGCGGCGTCACCTTAAGCAGCGTATCCATCGGGACCTTGAGTCCTGCTCCCGTAAAATATGGTTTGATACGCGCCGACAAGTCCTCGTTCGTCAAGAGGCGGATGTGCGTTCCGTTGAAATGGTCCAGCTTCTGAAAGTTGATCGCAGCAGGTGACGGAGTCAGGTTGTCGATGTTGAAGCGTTGTACCATTTCATCGAGAGTCATCACATCGTCTTCCGCCACACCCCAGCCCATTAAAACAATCCAGTTCAACACGCCTTCCGGGGTATAACCCAAATTCTTCAAGTCTCCGATAAAGATGGAATGTCCGTCCTTAATGGCTTCTGCGGCTTCGCGCTTGCTCATTTTGCCCTTGCCGCTAGGCTTGAGGAACACGGAGAGATGCACCCAGGTCGGTTCTTCCCATCCGAATGCGCGGATGATGTTGACATGCAATGGGAACGTGGAAAGCCACTCAGAACCGCGGATAACGTGCGAGATTCCCATTAAATGATCGTCGATCATCGCCGCCATGTGATAGGTTGGGAGTCCATCGGACTTGAGCAGGATGAAATCGTCCAGCGCGTTATTTTCGATGGTGATCGGTCCGCGAATCAGATCAACACCTGTAGTGGAGCCTTCCTTTGGCATTTTGATCCGGATCACAAACTTCTCGCCTGCCTCGGTGCGTCGACGCGCTTCTTCCGGTTCGAGCAGACGGCAGGTGCCGTCATAGCGTGGATTTTCCTTGCGAGCGAGTTGTTCCTCGCGCACTTTGGCAAGTCGCTCCGCAGTGCAGAAACAGGGATAGGCTGCGCCTTTCTCCACCAATTCCCCGGCATACTTTCCATAGATCGCGCGGCGCTCGGTCTGGCGGTAGGGACCGTAGTCCCCGCCCTGTGTCGGACCTTCGTCCGGCATGATTCCCAGCCATTCCAGGCTGTTGATGATCTCTTCTTCGGCGCCAGGTACATACCGTTTCTGATCGGTATCTTCGATACGCAAAATAAATTTCCCGCCTGTCTTGCGGGCAAACAGGTAATTGTAAAGCGCAGTGCGGGCGCTACCAAGATGAAAACGACCGGTCGGCGAGGGCGCCATTCGGACACGTACAGGTTTGCTATTCAAGAAATTTCTCCCGATTGGTTCTAGAAATCAAGTTGTTTGAAGCGCATTGCAACACTTTCAACAAGCCCGATACCCAGCATCAGAGCAGTGAGACCGCTGCCACCGTAGCTGATGAATGGCAGCGGCAAACCCGACACTGGCACGATGTTCAAGTTAACGCCAATATTGACCATCCCCTGAAAAAAGATCAATGTAGCCACCCCATAGGCAATGTTCATCCCTGCCACATCACGCGCTTTTTGCGCGGCGCGCAAACACCTCCAAATGACCAACATGATAATGAAAATAACCGCCATTGAACCGACCAGTCCAAATTCTTCGGAGAGGGCGGAAAAGATAAAGTCGGTATGACGCACTTTGAGAAACCGCAACTGGGTTTGTGTGCCATGACCATACCCCTTGCCAAATAACCCGCCTGAGCCAATGGCAATTTTTGCCTGATCCACATTGTAGGTTTCGCCAAAGGTTTCCTCTTCGTTAGGCAGGATGAAATTCTCGATACGTTGTTGTTGGTATTCCTGCAAGAAGGGAATGCGGATGCCCAAAGCCGTCAAACCGAATACGCTTCCGACTAACAAAATGCCCACCCCGGCAATCAATGCGAGGTGTTTGATCTGAATCCCGTTCAACCAAAGCAGCGCGCCGAAAATGACCATCATCACGACCACGTTACTCAGATTGGGTTGAAGCAAGATCCACAGAGCCAGAGCCATAACCCACAAGAACCCCCCAAAAATCCATTTTAGGTCACGCGGCTCGTTCTGCGTTTTATCGAAATAGCGGGCGAGCAACAAAATAAGCGCAATCTTGGCAAATTCGGTCGGCTGGACAAAGAGCACGCCCACCTGAAACCAGCGAGCCGCACCAAAAACTGCCTGCGCGCTGAGGAAGAGGAAGAACAGCAGAATGAACATAACGATAAAAATGGGACGATACAGCGCCATCCAATAACGGTAGTCGATTGCCGCCACAATAAAGATAAGGACAATCCCCGCCAACGCAAAATATATCTGACGGTTGATGGAAGGCAGTAAATCTTCATTTCCGGCCACCGCCGAACGGATCATGGTGGTGCCAAAGGCAGTGGCAAGCACCACCGCGCCCAGCAGCCAGAAATCAAAATATCGCCATGAAATATCACGAAGCATTCGTTACTTGCGGACCTTGCTGGAACGCCTGCGCGATGCGCTCTTAATGGGAATATCCGCGACCAACCGCTGGGAGCGCCCATCATGTTCCACGCCAATCTGCATGGACTGCGCGTCGATCTCGACATGGCGCGAAATCGTAGCGATCAAATCATCTTTAAGGGAATCAAGTTCGGCAGGAGTCAGATCCGTACGGTCATGAATCAATACCAACTGCAGGCGCTCCTTGGCATTGTTCGCGCTGTTCTTTTTGCCAAACAAGTTCTGGAAAAAGCCCATGTTATTTCCTCCCCGCCAGCCGTTGGATGCGTTCCCATAGGCTCCCATGACTATCCAGGTCGAGGAAGGGAACAGTTTCACCCTTGAGGCGCCGCGCAATATTTCGGAACGCCTGCCCAGCCCGACTCTTGGGGTCGAATGCAACCGGCGCGCCGCGGTTCGAACCGATAATGACGTTCTCATCTTCAGGGACGATGCCAATCAGTTCGACAGCAAGCAAATCCAAGACATCGTCTGCGGAAAGCATGTCATGATTTTTCACCAGGACCGGATTCAAACGATTGATGATGAGCGCGGCTGGACCTTTTTCTTCGGCTTCGAGAATGCCAATGACACGATCCGCATCCCGCACGGCGCTGACCTCGGGGTTGGTAACTACTAAAACGCGGTCCGCGGCGGCGATGGCATTTCGGAATCCGCGTTCGATTCCGGCAGGCGAATCGATGAGCACGAAATCGTAATCGGTGCGCAAATCCTTGATGAGGCGGTTCATGTCACTTGGTGAAACGGCGTTTTTATCGCGCGTTTGTGCGGCGGGAATGAGATAAAGTTCCGGTAGTTTCTTGTCACGGATCATTGCCTGTTTCAAGCGGCATCGGCCTTCGATTACATCCACGATGTCATACACAATCCGGTTCTCCAGCCCAAGGATCACATCCAGATTACGAAGCCCGATGTCGCCGTCAATGCAGACCACTTTCGAGCCGCCCGAGGCGAGCGCCACGGCAAGGTTGGCAACAGCGGTGGTCTTTCCCACTCCACCTTTTCCTGATGTGATGGTAACAACTTGTGCGGTCATGTGCGTTTCCTATAAACGGGTTAGCCAGGCAGCCAAAACTCAGCCTGCAATTTCCCAACTTCATTGATCCGGGCGATCTCGGGCCTGGGATTCTCCTGAGGTTTTAGCATCGCCGAGACTTCTTCCGCGATCCGCAACTGCATCGGTGAAAGATCAAGCGCACAAATCACCGCTTTTCGGTTGCCTTTTGAGCCTGCATGCACCATGCCACGCAGCCGCCCCCAGATGATGACATTGCCTTCCGCCACGATCTCTGCACCAGGGTTGACATCACCCAAGACCACGACATGCCCCGCGAATTCAATTCGCGTCCCGGAGCGAAGCGTGCGGCTGAGAAAGAGCGCCGTATCCTCGCCGAGATCCTCCACTGCGAACTGACGGGATTCTTCAGGGCGCGGCTTTGAGATCCTTGTGGCAAGACCAAGCAACTGGGCGGTGTTTTCCGTCGTCGGCGATTCGCTGATTACCGCCCAAAGCGAAATGCCTCGCTCCGATAGTTGGTCGCGGAGTTCCACCAATTCGTTGACATGCAACACCTGACTCGCCACATCCAACGCCAACCGCGCACCCTGGAAAAAAGCAGGCTGCATATCCACCTGCAGAAGAAGGGCGCTACGCTGCTCCTCCCATGGAGCGTCATCGAGCGAAACAAGCAATCCATCTCGCAGACCCTTGATCTGTATCAGGGAATTTGTCTCATTCATGGAAAATCGCCGTGAGTTGGCAAATTATAGCATGAACTTTCCGGAGGCTTCAGCCGCCGCCTCCACTCTGGGCAATATCGATGGACTTTAATTCAAAATACGCCTGCAAAACGCGCGCCACGATGGGAGCGGCAACCGAGCCACCTTCGCCGCCGTTATAGGCAAAGGCCGCAACGATGATCTCAGGGTCATCGTAAGGCGCGTATGCCAGAGTCCAGGCATGGGTGGGCCAGGCACCAAATTGGCAACGATTGGCTTTGCGCGCCACATCATCACAATATTCGGCAGTACCTGTTTTGCCTGCCACTGCAATAGTGAAGGGATAGGTCTCTGTAAATATTTCGTGGAGTGTCCCTCGCGAGTCTGACACCGCAAGGCGTGTGCCCGTGCGCACCGCTTCCACTGTGGAGGGGTCCACAACCTTGTATGTGCCAGTCGGGTCGCAATACCCAACATCGCAGTTATAGATCTGGATTTTTGGTGTGACGGTAATATCCCATTTCAGATTCGGCGTGAAAGGCGAAATCTGATAACTTCCCGAGGGAGCATTCAGGAATCGTTCGTCAGGGTTGGACAGATTCACCCACATTTTTACGGTTTCACCCGAGTCAAGTTCAACATCCTGCACTTCATAGAGGCTGAAATCCTCCGGTTTGAACCAGACAGGAATCACACGCCCCTCCCCATCTTGAATTTCACGAATAATCGTGGGCTGCATCAACTTACCATGATTCGCGATTGTGGCGCCAGACATGAGGATTTGCAAAGGTGTACCAAGCACATATCCCTGTCCTACACTGGCGATATAGGTATCGCCAGTGGACCAGTTCTCGCCTGTATTGATACGCTTCCATTGCGGGGTTGGGATCAACCCGTCCTCCTCGCCGGGGAGTTGGATTCCAGACCGCTCGCCATATCCCAACGCGCGTGCATATTCCCCAAGCCGGAAGATACCCAATCCTTCCTCAATTTCATCTTCGAAACCACCGCCGAGTTTGTAAAAACATACATTGCTTGAATAGGCAATGCAATGAAAGAAATCCAGGGCGCCAAAACCCTCCTCGTTGATCACACCATTCCGTTCGTAAATCCAGTCGACGAATGGACGTTGGTTTAGCGCCGTACAGGGATCGTTGGGAGAAAACCTCTCGCACAGCGTTAATTTTCCAGGTGTGCTGATGATATCGTCCGGACCGACAACCCCCTCATTATAGGCACCCGTGGCAGTAGAGAGTTTGAAGACGGAACCGGGCGGAAATTCGGCGGAAATCGCGTTATTCACAAGGGGTCTGCGCGGGTCATTACTCAATTGATCATAATAGTAACCGGGGATAAAACGCGCCATGCGATTATTTTCATACGTGGGATAAGAAACCATTGCCAGAATTTCACCGGTCTTTGGATTCATCGCAATAACCACGCCACTCGAAATGTCGCGGGTTCTGTTGAAATAATTGTTCCAATAATCGATTTCCTCCACAAGAGATGTCTCAGCCGCCTTCTGCAAACGTGTATCGATTGTCAGAACCACATTGTTCCCAGCTTCCGGCTCAATTGGCGGCTCCAAATTACGGAGCACCTGCCCAGCCACATCCACCTGTACCACGCGCAAACCGTTCTTACCGAGCAAGACATCATCCATCGAGGTTTCGATCCCGGCATATCCGATCTTATCCCGATTGGTGACGAAACCGCGAGCTTCATAATCATCTTTTACCGCTTCATAGATCGGTCCTAGAAACCCGACAATATTCGCCGTCAGAGAACCTGTGGGATAGTCCCGAACTGGCTCAATCTCCACGTCCACGCCGGGCCAGTCCACGGCACGTTCGCGGACTACGCGTGCCAACTCCTCGCCAACATTGCATTTAATTCGCACCGGTGTGTACGGAGCAAGGGAGTCGCCCAATTCGACCATCTGTGCAATGCCGGGACCGGGCACGCAAGCGGTAAAGAGTTTGGCATATTCGACATCCCCTTCATTCACAGGAACATCGATCAACGCCGAAAGTTCGCGATAAATATTTTGAATATCCGCTTCATCGTCGGGCAAATTAGCTGGCGTAATCACAATATTATAGGATGCGAAGTTGCGCGCCAGGATATACCCATTCCTGTCGTAGATGATGCCGCGCGGCGCGGGATCGCTGATCTCCGTCTTGTAATTATCCACCGCTTGGTTAACCCAGGTTTCCCGTTCCAAAACCTGCAGGGAGACCAGGCGATAAGTCAGGACACTCATAACTGCGACCATGACGCCATACATTAAAAGGATACGCCATGTCGAGGTCTGGAATTTGCCAACTGTTTGTGAACTCATTCAACCTCCGGGGTTGGGTACACCCACCGCGCCAGGTCACGCATCACTGCATACGCGGGAATCGAAAGCAACATGTTCAGCAGGATACTTGGAAGTGTGATCAGACCAAGCACATCACCGACCGGCAGGGGAACACCCGTAAAACGCAGGATCAGCAGGGAAAACAGGCTCATACCCACTGTCCCAAGAAATGTGACGCTGAACATGGCAAGCAAGGGAGCCTGCCATACCCGCCGCTGAAAAAGCTGGGCGACAAAGACCACCATCAAATAACTCAAAATCGGCACAATCAAAGGAAGACCGGAAACGAAACCAACAAGCAAGCTGGCGGCAACTGCCCAATGCCAGGATGTGTCCACTTCCTCCTGCAATGCCCATGCCGCCAGTATCACGAGTGGCAAGTCAGCGACCCCTGAAAGCAGGGTAATACGGCTGATAATCGCCGATTGCAAAATGACAATCAAAATAATGACCGGGACTGCAACCAGGTTACGCATTTGGATCTACTGTGCCGGGATCAACGGGGAAATATCAACAGGGGTGAAATTCACAATCACCAATACAATCTGAAGGCGGTTGAAATCAACCACCGGCTGGACGGTCGCCTGCTGGAACAGATCGAAATCGCGCGAACGGACATTCACCACCTGCCCGATGATCAGGTCGGGCGGATAACCGCCTCCCAATCCAGAGGTGAGCACGAGGTCACCCTGCTCGACGGTGATATCTTGCGGAATCAGGTCCAGGGTGATGTCTCCGGTTACGGAGCCGACGAGGGATGCCTCCGTTTCCGCATTCTGGAGGCGGACATTGACTCTCGAGGCAGGATCAGTGATCAGCTGGACTCGAGCCGCATCCGCAATAACGGCATCCACGCGTCCGATGAGTCCCTGATCTGTGACCACGGGCATGCCGCGCAGGATCCCGTCATTTGAACCGCGATTGATGATCACATAATGCAGGAACGGGCTGGGGTCGCGTCCGATTACTGCGGCTGCGCGATACCGGTTTTCAGGGTTTGCCTGGGCAAAATCCACCAGCGCAGCCAGAATCTCCGTCTCGCCGACCTGCTGCTGCAATTGAATGACCTGGGCCTGTAATTCAGCCACCTCGGCTTCCAATTCGATGTTTCGTTGGCGCAGGGAGGCGACATCACGCGGCGCAGTGATAAAATCCTGCAACGCGACAAAACGTGAAGAGAACCAGGATTGCAGATTGATCAACGACCCAGTGAACACATTGGAGGCGCTGCTGAAATAACCGCCAAACGCAAGCGCCAGTATCCCCCCCACGATCAGAAAAATGATCGTTGTTTGAAGCGTTCGTGAAAAAAGATTCCTCATGTTAGGGTACGACCATCAATGCCACAGCGGGCAATCAAAAAATCACACACTGTGACGTGTACTACCGCGTTCCAGTCCGACCAGATACCGGCTTAGACCATCGAAATTCTCAAAGACCATGCCTGCTCCGCGCGCCACGCAGGTAAGCGGGTCTTCCGCCACCCACACACGCAGTTTCAACTCGTCGGTCAACCGATCCGCCAATCCCTGCAACAGACCGCCACCGCCCGCGAGACAAATACCAATATCCATCAAATCCGCAACAATTTCCGGCGGGATCTCGTCCAGCGCATCCCGGATGGTATCCACAATCACCTGTACGGAACCCGCCAGCGCTTCACGCATTTCCACCGAGGAAACCTCGATGCTTTCCGGCAGGCCCGTAACCAGATTTCTCCCGCGCACTTCCATCGTCTTTTCAGGATGCAACGGGTATGCGGAACCGATCTTCCATTTCACCTGCTCGGCAATGCCCTCGCCAATCAACAGGTTGTATTTGTTCCTCAAATACTGGACGATGTCTTGATCCATTTCATCGCCCGCTACACGCAGGGAACGGGAGGCTACCACACCGCTTGCAGACATGACTGCAACCTCGGTGGTACCGCCGCCGATGTCCACGACCATGCTTCCTTTTATATCTGCGATGGGAAGCCCGGCTCCCAACGCCGCCGCGATTGGTTCCTCGATCAAATACGCCTGCCGCGCCCCGGAGGCCATCACCGCATCGTAGACCGCACGCTTTTCCACTTCCGTCACGCCGGTCGGAATTCCCACCACAACGCGCGGACGCGGCAACGGTACCACGCTCTGCTCGTGAACACGACCGATAAAATATTCGAGCATGACCTGGGTGATATCGAACTCGGAGATCACCCCGTCGCGCAACGGGCGGACAACCGCCACGTTGCTGGGCGTACGCCCCATCATCTCCTTGGCTTCCAGTCCAATAGCCAGCGGTTGGCGCAGTCGTTTATCAATCGTCACCCAGGACGGTTCATTAATAACGATGCCCTTCCCGCGCACATTCACCAATGTGTTTGCGGTCCCCAGGTCGATTGCGATGTCCAGAGAGAAAAGTCCCAGCAACCAGTTGATCGGGTTAAACGCCAAAGCAGGCTCCTCAATGAGGGTTTCAAAGCGAATACTTGCCGAGATATTATACCTAACAATTCGTATCCCCGTGGGTCGCAAGGGGGTTAATACAAGCAAGATTCAGAGTGTTATAACCTAAATTTAAGGAGGAAGCATGTCCAAAGTTGCAGTAGTTACGGATAGCACGGCATATATTCCGAAGGAAATCAGGGAGCAACACTTTATCACGGTCGTTCCGCAGGTGGTTACCTGGGGGGAGGAAGTCTTTGAAGACGATATTACAATCACCCCTGAACAATTTTATACGCGGCTGAGAACCGCCAAGGTGATGCCAAAAACGTCACAGGTTTCGGTGGTTAACATGCACAAAGCCTTCAATTCCCTTCTGGAACAGGGATATGAGGTGCTGGGCATGTTCATCTCTTCCAAACTGTCCGGCACCTTCCAGTCGGCAGTGCTCGGCAGAGATGAACTCATCAGCGGAAAGGACAAAGTAACCCTCATCGATACTGAGACAACCGCCATGGCGATGGGCTTTCAAGTATTGGCGGTTGCCCGCGCCGCCAGGGATGGGGCATCCATCGAGGAATGCAAGGCGCTGGCAGAAAAAGCCCGTTCGCACACGGGTGTCTACCTGACTGTCGAAACGCTTGAGTTCCTGCACCGCGGGGGTCGCATCGGAGGCGCCCAACGGTTCCTCGGAACTGCGCTCAACTTGAAGCCCATCCTTGTGGTCGAAGGTGGGCGCGTCGAGCCGGTGGAACGCGTCCGCACGAGGGGTAAAGCGCTCGACCGTGTCGTCGAAATCGTTGCAGAAAAATGCGCCGGGAAATCCCCCATCCGCATCGCAACATTGCATGCCGACTCGCCGAATGATGCGAAATATCTGCTCGACAAAATTACGCCTCTGGTCAAACCAACAGAATCGATTTTCGCTGCGGTGAGTCCGGCTGTCGGTGCAAACGCCGGTCCGGGAACGGTCGGACTGGCTTTCATGGCAGGGATGTAAGGAGTCTCGATCCCCTCTCGCAACCGAGAGGGGATTTTTATTCGAGAGTATAATGCAGTCATGAATCATCCAGTCCCTCTTGTCATTGGCATCGCAGGCGGATCAGGCTCCGGAAAGACAACCGTAGCTCAGGAAATCCTCCAGCGCGTGGGACCGGATCGAATCGCATTTCTTCAGCATGATTCATATTACAAAGACCTCAGTGGACTGCCTCCCGCACAGCGCGCGGAAGTGAACTTCGATCACCCCAACTCGCTTGAGACAGACCTTCTAATCCAGCATATTGCGGCTCTTCGCGAAGGGAAGGCTGTCGAGGTCCCGATCTACGATTTCTCGACCCATAGCCGGACCGCCCAAACCTACACTGTCCAGCCGCGCCGTGTGATTCTCGTCGAAGGCATTCTCATCTTCACTGAACCCGCCCTGCGCGACATGTTCGACGTGAAAATCTTCGTAGATACCGACTCCGACATGCGTTTCATCCGTCGTCTCGAACGGGATCTCAAAGAACGCGGGCGGACGACCGAGTCAGTCATCAAACAATACCAACTCACCGTGCGCCCCATGCACATGGAATTTGTCGAACCGTCCAAACGCTACGCAGATGTCATCATCCCCGAAGGCGGATACAATGCTGCCGCGCTCGACATGGTCGTGGCACGCGTGGAATCGCTGTTGAAATAAAAACCAATCACCTAAGGAGAGAACAATGGAAAAACAATGGAGCACCCCGCCCGCAATGCAGATTGACCCTCAGAAGAAATACAAAGCCCGCATGGAAACCGACAAAGGCACCATGGTCATCGAGCTTTTCGCAGACAAGACCCCCAAAACCGTGAACAGTTTCGTCTTCCTTTCGAGGGAAGGCTTTTACGACGGTGTCATCTTCCATCGCGTAATCGCCAATTTCATGGCGCAGGGCGGCGACCCCACCGGCACCGGTATGGGCGGACCCGGTTACAAATTTGCCGACGAGTTTCATCCCAGCCTGAGGCATGACAAGCAGGGAATCCTGTCCATGGCAAATGCGGGACCCAACACCAACGGCTCGCAGTTCTTTATCACCCATCTGCCTACACCCCATCTCGACAACCGGCATAGCGTCTTTGGGCAGGTCGTCGAGGGACTCGATGTGCTGATGTCCATCCCGCCGCGCGACCCGAACAACCGCAATGCTCCCGCAGTGAAAATCATCCGTGTCACCATCGAAGAAAGCGAATAACAAAGTCTCGATAAAAAACCCCAAGAGCGCACCGGGGAAAACGAAGCCCTCCGTGCGCTCTTCACGCGTCAAAACCGCGACTCCAACAAAACGAAGTCTGACGAAGATTGCAGGGAAGGCTCGCAAAAAACAAAGCCGAATCTCCGGTTCAAACACGGAAATCGCCCTTTCGCCTCCCGTTCAAGTACCGGTTGCCGAACAGCCTGTTCAGGTTGTGAAGCAAACATCAGATGCAACGACCAATATCCTGCGAGTCGCTGCATTGCTCGTCGTGATCGGAATCACTGTCTTCATTTACTCCATTCGAGGGCGTGTGGAGGAATTCAAGGAATACGGATACGTTGGAGTGTTCCTGGTCGCATTGCTGGCAAATGCGACTGTCCTGCTCCCAGCGCCGGGTGTGGCGATCATTTATGCGATGGGATCGGTCTTCAATCCATTCCTTGTGGGTCTCTCCGCAGGGACCGGGGGGGCATTGGGCGAAATCTCCGGCTACCTGGCAGGGTTCAGCGGACAGGCGGTCATCGAGCGGGCGGATGTGTACGACCGCATCAAGCCCTGGGTGGATCAATACGGCGGCTGGGCAATCATGGTCTTATCGGCGATCCCCAACCCTTTTTTCGACGTGGCAGGGATCGCGGCGGGCATCGCAAAAATGAAACTGCGAACCTTTTTATTTTCCACGTGGGTCGGTCAGATCATCAAAATGACGCTGTTCGCGCTGGCAGGGCGGTATTCCATTGACTGGCTCACAAGGTTCTTTGGATAAGGAGAGCATCATGCCAAACTATGACAAAATCGATTCGTACCTGGAGAAAAATCTCGACCAGAGCATCGCCGAACTCTCCAGGCTGGTTGCCCAGCCGAGTGTTGGCGCGCAAAATCTGGGCATGAAAGAATGCGCTTCACTGGTCGGCAACATGCTTCGGGCGCGTGGATTCGACGTCCGCATCATGGAAACGAAAGGCGCCCCGGTCGTTTTCGGAGAGCGAAAGGGAAAGTCTGGCAAGACACTGCTCATCTACAACCACTACGATGTCCAGCCGCCTGAACCACTGGAATTGTGGGACTCTCCACCCTTCGAACCAAGCCTGCGCGAGGGCAAATTATACGGGCGCGGCGTGAGCGACGATAAAGGGCACATCGTTTCACGCCTGCACGCTATCGATGCAATCCTCGAAACGGAGGGCGAACTTCCCTGCACAATCAAGTTCATCATCGAGGGCGAAGAGGAGACGGCATCTGTTAATCTCTTTGAGTTTATCAAGCAGAATCGGGACCTGCTCAAGGCGGATGCTTGCATGTGGGAGTTCGGCGGCGTAGATCATCGCGAGGTACCGATGCAATACCTCGGTTTGCGCGGCATCTGCTACGTGGAGTTGAGCGTCGAGACCGCTTCCACCGATGTTCACTCTGGGTTGGGCGGCTCGATTTTCCCCAATGCGGCGTGGCGATTGGTCTGGGCGCTGAACACATTAAAAGGGGAGGATGAACGGATCCGAATCAAAGGTTTCTATGACGGAATCAGGCAGCCGTCGGCGCGCGACCGGGAGTTGATGGCGGCGCTCCCCGAAGTGGCGGAGGAGTACAAATCCCGCTACGGCGTCAGGCAGTTCATCAAGGGGCTGTCCGGCGGTGTGGATCTGCGCATCGAGGAAGTCTTCACTCCGACCTGCACCATTTGCGGGCTGACCTCCGGCTATCAGGGGCCCGGCTCGAAGACCGTCCTCCCGGCGCGTGCCTCCGCCAAGGTGGATTTCCGCCTCGTTCCCGACCAGGACCCTGATGACATCCGCCGGAAGTTGCGCTCTCATCTTGACGAGCATGGATTCTCCGATGTGCAGATCACAGACCTGGGCGGCGACCCACCCGCACGTACCGACCCGGACGACCCGTTCATTCAACTGGTGGCAAAGGTTGCAGAGGATGTGTATGAAATGCCGATGCAACTCGTTCCGCTGGTGGGCGGATCAGGACCCAGCCACCCGTTCGTGCATGACCTGGGACTGCCTGTCGCGACTGCGGGATTGGGCTACCCGGACACAAAGGCGCACGCGCCCAACGAGAACATTCGCATCGACCTGTACCTGAAACATGCGCGTCACATGGCACGCGTAATCAAGGAACTTGCCGGGTAAAGTGACCTAAATCACTCCAATTTCGTGACAGCATGGTGTTCAATCGAGCGTATAATTTAGCCATAAAGCTTATCACGATAAGCGGAGACGACTCTCCGCGCTACCCATGGAGGTAAACATGTTTGTCGGCGAAAGAATGTCTCGTCCCGTTATTTCAGTCACACCCGACGCCCCCATCAATGACGTGCTCGCCATGTTCAAAAAGGAGCACATCCGCCGCGCGCCGGTGATGAAGGATGGCAAGCTGGTCGGCATTGTCTCGGAAAAGGACCTGCTGAACGCGTCACCTTCCGATGTCACTACGTTGAGCGTGTGGGAGATGAATTACCTGATCAGCAAAGTGAAGGTAAAGAACGTAATGACCAAAAAGGTCATCACTGTGACGAAGGACACACCCATCGAAGAAGCCGCACGCATCATGGCGGATAAAAAGATCGGCGGCCTGCCCGTTGTTGACGGCGAAAAAGTGGTTGGCATGATCACGGAAACCGACCTGTTCAAGGTCTTCCTTGAGTTGATGGGCGCCCGCGATAAGGCGCTTCGCGTGACAGCCTCGGTCGATGACAAGCCCGGCGTGCTCGCCAAGGTCACCAAAGCGATTGCCGATGCCGGCGGGAATTTCGTCTCATTCGGGTTCTTCTCCGGCGAGGATGCCAGCACCAAGACGCTCACGTTCAAGGTGGAAGGTATCAAAAAGGAAGAAATCAAAAAGGTGCTGGGTAATGCCGTCAGGAAATTCTGGGACGTCCGATAAAATTGAAGAGAACAAAAAGGACCCGCCGGTGTAGGCGGGTCCTTTTTGTAACTCGACCAAACGGCAATCACTCAAAGGGTAAAGTCAGTTTACCGGCGGCTTTTCATCTCTCCACTTTTCAAGTCTTCCACTTCCTGTTTCGTCAGGTATCGCCATTGACGCGGCTTGAGATTCCCGAGTCGCAAGGCGCCGATTCGAACGCGCAGAATCCGCACGACAGGCAGTCCCAATTGCGCGCACGTCTCGCGAATCTGACGTTTGCGCCCCTCACCCATGATGACGCGCACCCACGCGCCTTTGCCCTGCGCCGTTTCGAAGCGGACTTCCACCGGCTGGGTTTTGTACCCATCTTCTAGGATGACACCTCTTTTCCACGCTTCGAGCTGCTCCCGATCCGGACGCCGCGCCAGCAGGACGCGGTATTCCTTCTCGTGCCCGAAGCGGGGATGGGTCAATTTGTTGGTCAAGTCGCCGTCATTCGTCATCAACACAAGACCCTCGCTCTCGAAATCGAGGCGCCCCACCGGGTGGAGGTGAACAGGTACCTCCACGAGGTCACGGACAGTCTGACGGTCGTCGCCGCGCTCGCGCTCGACAGTGGACAATACGTTACGCGGCTTGTACAAGGCGATGTAGGTTAACGTCTCTGCCGCGGCGATGGGCTTTCCGTCAAGGGTAATCTTGTCGATAACGGGGTCAGCTTTCTGTCCGAGGGAGGCGAGCTGTCCATTGACGCGCACGCGCCCGGCAGTGATGAAATCTTCGCAGGCGCGGCGGGAGCCGTACCCGGCTTGTGCAAGTATTTTTTGTAATCTCTCAGGCATGGCGTCTCTGATTTTACCCCATCCCCTGTATAATTCCCCCATCCAACCGATCACACAGAGGAGAGCGTCCATGTATCGAACCGATATGTATGAAGGCTTGCTGGCAGAGACCGTGAGTATGACCGGAGCAAACGGCGATGTGATCAACGCATATCTGGCGCGCCCGCTTGGCGCTGGTCCGTTCCCGGCGATGGTACTGGCGCATCACATGCCCGGCTGGGACCAGTGGTACCGTGAGACAGCGCTCAAGTTCGCCTACCACGGCTATATCACCATTTCGCCCAATCTGTATTTTCGCGCCGGGCATGGTACGCCGGAGGATGTGGCGGCGAAGGTACGCGCGGACGGCGGCATCCCAGACGACCAGGCGGTAGGCGATTTGGCGGGGGCAATGAGGTACGTGCGTGATGTGCCTTATTCCAACAAGAAAGTAGGGATTTTCGGGACCTGTTCCGGCGGACGACACGCCTATCTTGCCGCCTGCCGCGTCCCAGGTTTTGATGCCATTATAGATTGTTGGGGTGGGCGCGTGGTGATGACACCCGACCAGTTGACAAAGAATTTCCCTGTTCCCCCTATTGATTACACGAAAGACCTGTCCTGTCCCATCCTCGGATTGTTCGGCAATGATGACAGTAGCCCCACACCGGAACAAGTAAATCAGCACGAAGCGGAACTCAAGAGGCATGGCAAGACCTATGAATTCCATCGGTACAATGGCGCCGGGCATGGATTCTTCTATTACCATGCTCCCGCCTATCGTCAGGCGCAAGCCGTGGACGGCTGGCAGAAGGTCTTCGGGTTTTTGGAGAGATATTTGGCATAAAGACCCTCAGGGGTTTTGAGATGCCTGCATCAGACACAAACGCATGTAAGCGCCCCAGAACGAATTATGAATTGAAACTTATAAGTCCGATTGGAGAGTATAAATGTGTACCATGATTGTCGAAAAAGTAGCAGTGAATGGCAGCGGCAAAGGCGTGAACGGATGGTTTCAGTTGGAGCAAGCCAGTGTCTCGTATGACCATCCCTTCCATGCACCGTTCGAGCACGCCCTGAACATCGACTTCGTGAACGAATCGCAGGGATTGGGCTCACGCGTGGCAGTGGAATTGAGTGCGCAAGCCGCCCGCGACCTGGTGAGAACCATCCTTACCGTACTGGATCAGGCGGAACAGGGCGGGCACTTGGAAAGTCACAGGTAAAATCGCGGCAGTCATATTTCATAAGTGTTACCCTATCCCATGTTCCGATTCCATCCTGTGCTCCGTGTAACAACGGTGTCAATAGCGTTCCACGAAAGGAGTTTTTCATGAGTCCAGCCCGCATGGCAAAATTGGAGTCCGGCGTTCGCGTCGTGCTTGCGTTCAATGAGGCGCTCAACCGTCACGATGTCACGGGAATGATGCAATTAATGAGCGACGACTGCATCTTCGAGAATACCAATCCTGCCCCGGATGGCACCTTGTACAAAGGGAAGGAAACGGTCACCCGCTTCTGGCAGGATTTCTTCCGCGAGTCGCCGCATGCACATATCGAAATCGAAGAGATCTTCGGTTTGGGAAATCGTTGTGTCATGCGGTGGCGGTACGACTGGATGGAGACGTCGGGAAAGAAGGGGCATGTCCGGGGCGTCGATATTTACAAGATAAAGGAAGGGCTCATCTCCGAAAAGTTGTCCTACGTCAAAGGATGAAATCAACCATGCTGGAAATCACGACCCGAGCCAGGAAATCCATTCAAGCAAGCCGGTCTCCCCCGAAATACCGCTGGTGGTGACAGCATGGGGCGATTGTAGCGTCCGCCTGCAAGACCCGGATGAGGAACGCAGATCACTTTATTTCAGGTAAAGGAGAATGTTTAATGGGTATCTCTTCACTTTCGGCAATGATCGGAACAGTATTTGTCGTGATCGGTGTGGTGCTTTTTCTGTTGCGGAAATATCAAAGAGCCGCCATCGCAAGTTTAATCGTGGGTAGCTTTTTGATCGTCTTCCCAGTATCGGTGATCTATCTTTTTTTGATTAATTCACGCACCGCCCCACAGATCGTTCGCAGCGAAGTCCAACCCCAACTCGGATAATTTTTCACGCGAGGGTTTGCCGGTCTCCTGATCCCAGCCACGCGCTTCGTAATAGGTGAACAACATCCCCTCCAAATCAGGGACGAAACCCGCCGAGCCGCCATCGGGAAACGGCGCCAACAATGCTTTGGGTAGTTTGTCGTCCTGTGCAGTCAGCCCCATGCGGTTGTTGATGGCGCGTTTGAGATTCCACGAACGTTCGCCGAATTTCATCATGTCTGCGACTGTCCAATCCAGCCCACATGCGGCGTTGATAAGCGCGGCTTTCTCCTCCGCATCCACATTGGCAAAGAGGCACATCACGATAGCATTATCCACCGTGCGCCAATCCTGATGTCTGGCAACATTGGCGGATTTCTCAGCCTGCGCATGACGATCCATGAATTTGATACCAATGTCTTCGCGCGAATGCCCCCAATCGACAAAGAAATAGTCGGACTGGTTGTGGCACGCCCCGCGCGGACTGGTCGCGTACGAAAGCGCCATGCCCGAAACCCCGCGCGGATCGTGGTATGCGACCTCAAGGCCGTTCACCTGCACGGCATCCTCCTCCGCTCCGAAATGCGCGCCGAAGCGCTTTGAACCCAATGCCAACAAGTCGCCGATTCCCTCGCGCGAGCCAATCATCCGTACCAACTGTTCGATGGCATCCACGTCGCCCCACTTCAATTCGAGACCGCCGGTAACCTCTTTCGTAACAATCCCCTTTTCATACAAATGAAATGCCAAACCGATTGTGTTGCTGGCGCTGATCGTGTCCATGCCATAACGGTCGCACAGATCGCCCAAATCCACAATGGATTCGAGATTATCGTTCAACAGATTTGCACCAAAGCCGACCATCGTCTCATGTTCAGGGCCTTTGCGCTTCGCAACATCCTTGGGCGTTTTCACCACGCGTCCGCAAGCAATCACGCATCCCTGACAGGCGCTCCGCCCCACCAGGATCGTCTCGCTCATCTTCGCGCCGGAAACTTCATCCACAGCGGGGAATGATCCGCGGCTGTAATACTTTGCCGGCATTGCGCCGAGATATTCCGCATAGTTCGCCGCGCCCGCCGTTCCCACCTCACGCATCACTTTGGCCTCATTATCTTCCTTCAACTTGCGGTTTGCCTCTGAACGTAACGCTTTGTATCTTGGCAGATTGAAAATCGGAAGTTCCCTCTCTCCATGAACGGCAATCGCCTTGAGATTCTTTGAACCCATCACCGCGCCCATACCGGTGCGTCCCGCCATTCGTCCATGGTCGCACAGGATGGATGCAAATAAAACCTGCCTCTCGCCAGCCTGTCCGATCACGCAGACTCTCGCGGATTTTTCACCGACTTCCTCTTTGACCTTTTCCTGCGTATGATATGTGTTCATCCCCCACAAATGCGCCGCAGGGCGGACCTCAAGCCTGCTTCCGTTTAACCAAAGATAAACCGGCTCTGATGCGCGTCCTGTGACCCACAATCCATCGTAACCGGTCGAGCGCAGTTCGGGACCCCAGAATCCTCCGATGTTCGACTCCGCCCAGAGACCGGTGGCAGGTCCCTTTCCACAGACAACGAATCGCCCCGTTGTCGGACCGGACGTCCCGGTCATGGGGCCGGTCATGAAGAGCAAAGGCGCCTCAGGGGAAAGCGGGTCCAATTCGGAAGTCAACTCGTCATACAAAATTCGAGCGGCGAGGGACGCGCCGCCCAGAAAATCTCTTTCCCATTGCTTCGGGATTCGATATTCTTCCGCTTTGCGGGTGGTGAGGTCAATTTTGAGAATCGGTTGCATTTTCAAATCGAAATATTTCATGTCGAAGGTTGCAGGTTAGTCTTCAAGCCCGCCAACTTGCAACCGTGAACCGACTAAAGAATTTCTGTTGTTACTTCCTGCGCACAACGGACAAAGTCCAATACGGTTGGCACGTTGCGCATCATGTAACTCATGCTGCCCTTCACTTTAAGCTTTGTCGTCATCATCGCCGTCATCGGATTCATCTTGCCGGTCAGAATGGCGGTGATATTGTTATAGGTGGCGGAAAGGGTAAAGGCCGGGTTTGGGTAGGCATCCGCCCGGGGTTTGTACTCCACTTTTCGGCAGGTGCCATGCCACAGGTCCAGATAGAACGTGAGTTGTTCCTTGAGGTTTCCCTCCGGTTCAATGAAAAAGAACAGATCGCCCTCCCAGTTCCTGGCAATTTCGTTGTACCGTTCATCCGAATTCAATTTCGATTCCAGCTCCTTTAGCCATTCCTCGCTTGGAAAAATTGCCGACATGTGATCCTCCGTGATTTGCTGCGGTAATTTTACCATTCCAAAAATAATTACTCGAAATCTCTTGCAGAATTACACAAAATGGTCTATGCTTAAATGAATGGGATGAGCCAAACATCCCGCGGCGAATGCTGCCGACTAAATTCATTCTCTTGGAGGAGAACATGAAAAAACTGTACGTCCTGGCCAGCATCCTGATGTTGGCATCGCTCGTGTTAAGCGCCTGCGGGGGCGCCAAGGCAGACAATCTGCTTGACGACATCAAGGCACGTGGATATATTCTGGTCTCAACCGACCCGAACTACATGCCCCAGTCCGGTCTGAACACAGCCGGTACGCGTCCATCAGACACAAAATGCCCGGATGATACCTACAGCGCCGCTGAAATGCAGGGCTTCGATGTGGACGTTGCCATCGAGGTGGGCAAGCGGCTGGGCGTGGAGACCTGTTTCGCCACTCCCGATTGGGATGTGGTCACTGCTGGCGGCTGGGGAGGACGATGGGATATAAGCGTCGGCTCGATGACGGTTAAACCGCCCCGACCGGATATCTTCCACTTCACCACCCCCTACTACGCCCCGACCGGTGTCATTGGAGTGCCCGCTGATTCTGCTCTCACATCCGTTGAGGAGCTTGCCGGTCAGACAGTGTGTGTTGCCACCGCAACGACTTATCTCGACTGGGTCAATAATGCCCTCGATCTTAATCCAGCCGATATATATGTCCAAGCTCCCGCCGGGATAAAGATCGTTGAGTTGCCCACCGATCAAGAATGCCCGCAGGCTTTGGAAGCCGGTCGCACAGACTTCGTCGCTTATGTAACATCAAAGACGGTTGTGGATTCGAACATTGCCGCAGGCATGGCTGTCAAACAGCTTGGCGGTGACCTGTTCAGAGAGAAAAATGCAATCGCCATCGATAAGGCGTCCCCCATCGACCCGACCAGCCTTGTAGAGGCGGTCGATAACGCCGTCAAAGCAATGCATGGAGATGGAACCCTCAGCACGCTGTCTGTAAAATGGTTTGGCACGGACTTAACCCAGGGTTTAGTCGAATAATTCCAGACCGTGAATAATAAGGAGGCGATGCACTCGTCATCGCCTCCTTATGTTTTGACACACAATTGCACCGTCGAAACCCCATGTTCGCCATCAATATAATACAGCCCATTTAGCGATCCGAGTAGTACTACAAATGCAACCCCGTATCAGTTATGGAAGGTGCAAAAAATGAATCAGAATCAAAAATCTCAAGCTGAACTGTTGTATGAAGCCCAACAACGGAAAATCCGCCAATTTCGGACAAACGTAGCACTCACCTGGATCGTTCTTCTGGGCGTCCTTGTCTATCTTTTTAGTGGACCCATCAGACTCGACACAGATTTCATTCAAAGGAATTCATTATTTATCGCAACTGGTGTGATAGACACACTAAAAATCTCCTTCCTCTCGATCACGTTGGCGATATTTCTCGCACTATTGGCAGCGCTTGGCAGGTTGTCAACGTTTCCTCCGGTTTATGCCCTAAGCACATTTTATGTATCGCTCATTCGCGGTACTCCTCTTTATCTGCAAATCTTCTTCTTCTTCCTTGCCCTCCCACAACTGAACATTGTTCTTCCCGGTTTGGTTGCCGGGGTGTTTGCATTGGGATTGAACTACGGCGCCTACATGAGCGAGACCTTCAGGGCGGGGCTGGCATCTGTCGGTAGAGGGCAACGTGAAGCCGCCATCGCCCTCGGCATGACTCCAGGACAAACCATGCGCCGCATCATCCTGCCGCAGGCGCTCCGCTTTGCCATTCCGCCAATGGGCAATGATTTCATCTCCATGACAAAAGATTCGGCGCTCGTCTCTGCCACAGGCTTCGTACATGAGATCATGTGGCGCGCAACCCGTGTCGGACGGGCTGAGTTGAACAATCTGGAAGCATTAATCGTCGCGGCGGTTTTTTATTGGATGATGACCCTGATCCTTACATTCTTCCAAAGCCGTCTCGAATCCCGCCTTGCCAAGGGAGATCGTTAATATGGCACCTATTGTCAAAATTACAAATCTCGATAAATATTTTGGGCGATTGCACGTAATCAAGAACATTTCGCTCGAAATTCAACCGCGCCAGGTGGTTTGCCTGATCGGACGGAGCGGCTCCGGCAAAAGCACACTTCTCCGTTGCATTAATTTTCTTGAAGAACCATCCCATGGGACAATCGAAGTGGACGGCATCAAAGTGGAAGGCGGCGAAAAAGGAAGGGAACATCGTCAACAAGTCCACGATCTTCGCCTCAAGACCGGAATGGTCTTTCAAGAGTTCAATCTCTTCCCGCATATGAGTGTTCTGCAAAACGTCATCGAAGGTCCGGTCACCGTCAAAGGCATGGACAGGAACCAGGCAATTGCCTTAGCCGAAGAAAATCTCGACAGCGTCGGCATGCTCTTCAAAAAGGACGAATATCCCAACCGCCTCTCCGGCGGGCAGAAACAGCGCATTGCCATCGCCCGCGCATTGACCATGCAGCCCAAGGTTATGCTCTTCGACGAACCTACGTCCGCACTCGACCCCGAACTCATCGGCGAAGTATTGAACGTAATGAAAAAGGTCGCAAAAGACGGCATGACCATGCTTGTGGTCACCCACGAAATGGGCTTTGCCCGCGAAGTGGCGGACCGTGTCATCGTCATGGCAGATGGCGAACTCATCGAAGACGCAAAGCCGGAAGAGCTGTTCCGCAACCCCAAAGACCCGCGCACAAAAGCGTTGATCGACCGCTACCGCACGGGAGAGGGTTAATGACGATTGCGATCACAAGGGATATCAGCCCGCGCTTCAATGAATGCGAGCTGACACACATCGACCGCTCCCCCATTGACCTGGAAGTCGCCTGCGCACAACACCGCGGATATATCGAGGCGCTCAAAGAGTTGGGATGTGACATTCTGGAATTGCCTGCCGAGCCCAACCTGCCCGACTCGGTCTTCGTGGAGGACACGGCGGTCATCCTGCCGGAAGTGGCGCTTCTCACCCGACCCGGAGCCGATTCCCGAAAACCCGAAGTAGACTCCATTGCCCAGGCATTGGCTCCCTATCGCAAACTCGTGCGCGTCACCGCACCCGCCAATGTAGATGGCGGCGACGTGCTGGTGCTGGGCAAGGAAATCTTCGTGGGCATGTCCACACGCAGTAATCAGGCAGCAGTTAACCAAATGAACGAGCATCTCGGCAAGTACGGTTATCGCGTCATCGGCGTGGAGATGCACGATTGCCTGCACTTGAAGACCGCCGTCACCCGCGTGGACGAAAACAACCTTCTGATCAATCGCAAATGGGTGAACACCGAACACTTTGAAGGATATAACCTGATTGACGTCGACCCGGATGAACCATTTGCCGCCAATTGCCTCCCCGTCAACGGGAAAATCATATTTCCCGCCTCCTTCCCCAAAACGTACACGATACTTGAAAGCAAAGGCTTCAAATTAAGAGTTGTCCAAGTGGACGAACTGGCAAAGGCGGAAGGCGCTGTCACCTGTTGCAGTTTGATCCTTGCATAAACTACCTCCCCATCAGAGATGGCGGGTCTTTTTATAACGGTAACAAGTCTCAGTCCATCCCGAAGCGAATGACTTGCAAGGGATAACAGCGCGTCAAACTCTTCCTTTTATGCATCCGAGGCTAGCTAGTATGCTAAAGCAACTCCTTTCTCCACCTGTATTGGAAGATCAGGAACAGAACCACACAGCTTCCCAGTTATGGACGGTGGTGATGATCATGACAGTCATGTCTGTGTTGTACCTCGTGGTATGGCTGATCATTGCCCCCGACAAATCGATCCGCGTTTTGTTGGCCTTGCCGCTGTTTCCGGTATACGGAGTCGTGCTTCATCTGATCCGAAATGGAAGGGTGGGGCTTGCCAGCAGCCTATTAGTTGGGGGGATTTGGATCACCTTGATCGTTGCGGCGACAGCCAGTGGAGGTGTTCTCGCGCCGGGATATGGGGGATTGGTGATTGCCGTGCTCGCCGCGGGCATTTTCATGGGACAGAACTGGGCGTTGGTTGTTGCATCCCTAAGCGTGGTCGCTGGCGCTGTGCTGGTCTATCTGGACAGGCTGGGACTCATGGCTGCCGCCAGCAGATATACCGACGCCATCACCATGTGGATCGCCCAGTCCGTATTCTTTTTTATCGCGTCCATTTTGTTGCAAATGGCGGTCCACAGGATTTCTGGTGCGCTTCAAAGAGCCGAACAGGAAATCGATGAACGACGAAAAACAGAAGGACGGTTACGAGAAGCCGAAAAACGGTACCGCGACCTGGTGGAACATGTGCCAGCCGTCATTTATACAGCCGAAGCGGGCGCCGAAGGCAAGTGGTACTACATCAGCCCTCGGATCGAATCACTGACTGGATTCACGCCTGATGAATGGATGTCAGACCAGCTTCTCTGGTATTCGCGCATCCATCCCGATGATCGCGAAGCGGCGATCGAGAACGAGAAACTGGCAGTTCTGGAAAAACGCCAATATCAGACAGAATATCGGTTCATGCGAAAGGATGGTTCCATAATCTGGATCAGGGACGAGAGTCTGAACATCCCTGAGGACACCGATAGAGACCAGAACATCGTGCAAGGAATACTGCTCGATATTACAGCGCGAAAACAAGTCGAGGAAAAACTCCAGTCCAACGAAAGTTTGTTAACCGCCATTATCGAAAATATTCCTTTCGACTTTTGGGCGAATGACCTTGATGATCGGTACATCCTCCAAAATTCGGTTTCACGAAAACTTGCCGGGTTGTTGATCGGAAAAACGGTTGACGACCTCAATGTGCCCGCGGAATTACGTGAAATATACAAAGAGAAACACCTGCGCGCCCTGCGCGGCGAAACGATACGCGAGGAAGTCGAATACCAACGGGACGGGGAGAAAGCCTATGCCCTAAACATCCACGCGCCCATCTGGAACAACGGAAACATCAATGGGCTGATCGGAATGACCATTGACATGACAGAACAAAGGAAGGCGCAGGAGGCGTTGAAAGATGCGGAACTGCTCTACCGTACCATCGTGGAAGAAACCTCCGTTGTGCTTTATCGCGATGCGGCAGAGGAGGGTGGACCATCCATTTTCATCAGCCCACAGATCGAAAACATGATCGGTTATTCTGTTGAAGAATGGTCCCAGAGCCCAACGCTCTGGCAATCATTGGTTCACCCGGATGATCTTAAATATGTACTGAATGCCATTCACACTGTCATCACAATGCAAGAAAATAACATCAGTGAATACAGGTTCAAGTCCAAGAAAGGAGACTGGATCTGGGTGCGGGATGAAGCGGTCCCTGTGAAAGATGAGAACGGCAAACTGCTGTACGTGCAGGGTGTGTACCTGAATATTACCAAACAGAAACAAGTGGAGGAGCAGCGTGAAGCGTTAATCCGGGAACTAGAGTCAAAAAACTCGGAACTTGAACGTTTCACATATACGGTCTCGCATGATTTGAAGGCGCCGCTGGTCACCATGAGCGGCTTTCTTGGCTACCTTGAGGAGGACGCATTACGTGGAAACATGGAAAGACTACGCCACGACATAAACCGCATCATGGAAGCTAATTTGAAAATGCAGAGATTGTTGAACGAATTGTTGGAACTTTCGCGCGTGGGGCGGTTGATGAATGTGCCCGAGGTTGTCCCGTTTGGGCAGATCGTCCAGGAAGCGCTCTCCCGCGTGGAAGGCAGGGTCTCAGCAAAACACATACAGGTTCTTGTGGGAGAGGATCTTCCTGCTGTGTATGGCGACCGCATCCGCCTCACTGAGGTCGTGCAAAACCTGCTGGACAACGCCGCAAAATTCATGGGCACACAAACGGAACCCAGGATTGAAGTCGGCGTCGAGACGGTGCGCGGCGAAACAGTCTTTTTCATCCGCGACAATGGTATTGGCATCGATCCCAAATATCACAAAAAGGTCTTTGATCTTTTCGACAAACTGAACCCCAGCATGGAAGGAACGGGCGTCGGACTTGCGCTCGTCAAACGGATCATAGAGGTACATGGCGGTAAAATCTGGATCGAATCGGAACCGGGACAGGGAACCACCTTCCATTTCACCCTGCCTGACGGGCCCAATTGAAAACAAAAACCCCGTAACCGGGGTATGACTTGTGCGCTGGAGAGGACTTGAACCTCCACGCCTTGCGGCACATGGCCCTCAACCATGCCTGTCTGCCAATTCCAGCACCAGCGCCTAAGCACGGCGTATTATAATCGCCTTCATACTATTGTCAAGCAAGGAGAATACATGACCCGAATCGTTGTGGATGCAATGGGAAGCGACAACTATCCGACCCCGGATGTGGAAGGCGCGGTGATGGCGGCGCGCGACTATGGGGTGGAGGTAATCTTGGTGGGCGACGAATCAAAGATCAAGCCGGTGCTTGATTCCGTTAACGGAGCGAATCTGCCCATCCGCATCGTTCACGCGCCCGAAATGCTGACGATGCACGACAAGGGCGAGGATCTGGTCATGAAAGCCCGCCACAAGGACGCGCAGAACTCCATGGCAAAGGGACTCGACCTCGTCAAGAACGGCGAAGCGGATGCCTTCGTCACAGCGGGCAATACCGGCGCGGCAATGGTGACTTCACTCTTCCGCCTCGGTCGCATCCGCGGCGTGGACCGCCCTGCGCTGGCGCCGCCCTTTCCCACGGCAAAAGGATTTGTCATCATCCTCGATATTGGCGCCAACCCCGATTGCAAACCGGAAAACCTCCAGCAGTTTGGCATTATGGGCAGTGTGTATGCCGAGCGTGTACGTGGTGTGAAGAATCCGCGCGTGGGCTTGATTTCGAACGGCGAAGAGGCAGGCAAGGGAAGCGAATTGGTTAAAGGAGCATTCCCTTTGCTTGAAACGGCAGGCTTGAACTTCGTCGGCAACGTGGAAGGCAAGGAAGTCTTCGGCGGCAACGTGGATGTGGCAGTGACCGATGGGTTTACCGGCAACGTACTATTGAAATCCACAGAAGCAGTCGCCAAACTGATCGTCGAAAAGATCCGCGAGTCCATCAAGGGCGGGAATCTGCCGACCAAGATTGGCGGTGCGCTGGTGAGGCCGGCGCTGGGTGCAATCAAGAAAATGCTCGACCCATCAGAGGAAGGTGCAGCTCCGTTACTTGGTGTAAACGGATTGGTCTTTATCGGCCACGGCCGCTCGGATGCTTTGGCGATCAAGAATGCAGTTCGCGTGGCCAAGGAGGCGGCGGAGTCGAAAGTGCTCGATGCTATGAAATCCGCAATTGAGGAAAGTTTGAAAAAGTAGCAATAACTTACCTGCCACACAGGATCATTAAATGAAAATTATCAAAAACGAAAAACTCATCAAACGCAATGGACAAATTGGCAACTGGTTGAGCCTTGGAGCGTTGGTCGTGCTTGGCATCGGCATGTACATTTCGATCCAAAGAACCGACCTGTTCATCTATGCACTGATCGCATTGCTTGTCGGGTTCACCATGACTCAAATTGGTATGTACATGGGAAACCGCTATGGACGCAGTCCGCGCCCGGACGAAAAACTGGATGCCGGACTCAAAGGATTGCAGAACGAATTTGTCATCTACCACTACAACACTCCTGCATCCCACTTGCTAGTGGGACCGGCTGGGGTCTGGTTGCTGTTTCCCTATCATCAGCGCGGTCGGGTGACGTTTAAGAAGAATCGCTGGCAAATGAGCGGCGGCGGATTTTTTCAGTGGTATATGCGCATTTTCGGGCAGGAGGGAATCGGTCGACCGGATATTGAGATAGACAACGAGGTCCGCGCGCTTCGAAAATTTTTTTCCAAACAAATGGACGACTCTACGATCCCTGATATCAATGCCATGATGGTCTTCACCAGCGACAACGTGGAGATTGAACCCGCTGACACACCCATCCCGGCGATGAGACTGAAACAGATCAAGGATTTCTTCCGACAAAAAGCGAAGGAAAAACCCATCAGCCAGGAACAATTGGCGGCGATCAAAGCCGCGCTTCCTGAATAACGCGTAGGGGCGACCGGGTGGGTCGCCCCTACAACATTTATGATACACTTGTTCTACTATGCAATCCATTGTATCCATCGACATCGAGACCACCGGACTCAACGAAGACCGCGACACCGTCATCGAGATTGGGGCCGTCAAGTTCAAGGGTCACCGCGTAGAAGATGAGTGGTCCACGCTCATCAATCCCGGCAGGCACATCCCCGAATTCATCTCCGGGCTGACGGGCATCACCGACGCGGAGGTGCGCAATGCACCGCGCCTGCGCGACATTGCCCACGAATTGGAAGCCTTTGTTGGTAACGCGCCAGTGGTCGGACATAATGTTCGTTTCGACCTGGGATTTTTGCAAAAACAGGCGGGTATCCTGCCGTATAACGACATCATCGACACCTATGAACTGGCCGCTGTCTTGATGCCGACCGCCAGCCGCTACAACCTTGGCGCCCTGGGTAAGCAACTCGGCATTCTGCTGCCTGCCACTCATCGCGCCCTCGATGATGCCAGGGTCACAATGGTAGCGTTCAATAAATTATTCGAGACGGCACGCGAACTGCCGCTTGATCTGGTTGCGGAGATTGTCCGCTTGAGCGAGCCGCTCGAATGGGACGCAGGTTGGATCTTCCAGGAAGTGTTGCGGATACGCGCCAAAGAGGGCATTCAAGCGAAGAAAACCAAAAAGAAGGAAGCATTGCATTTCGATGATTCCAGGTTCCCGCCGCTCGACAACCCGGAAAATCCATCGCCACTCAATGCCGATGAAGTCGCGTCCATCCTTGAATATGGGGGGCCGTTCTCACAGTATTTCGAATCATTTGAGCAGAGACCCGAACAAATTGGCATGATCCGGGCGGTAACGAACGCTCTTTCACACGGCAGCCACTTGATGGTCGAAGCCGGGACCGGTGTTGGAAAAAGTTTTGCATACCTTGTACCCGCCGCATTGTTTGCCACACAGAACAACACGCGCGTTGTTGTCTCAACCAATACCATCAATCTGCAAGACCAGCTCATTCAACGCGACCTGCCGAATTTGAGTCAGGCGCTCAACCTTGATTTTCGCTTTGCCGTTTTGAAGGGACGCTCCAATTATCTGTGCCCGCGGCGGTTGGAAAACCTGCGTCACTTCGGTCCACGCAACGCAGACGAGATGCGGGTGCTGGCAAAGGTCATGGTATGGCAGCTCGATAATGCGAGCGGCGATCGTAGCGAGATCAATCTCACAGGGCCGATTGAGCGCGAGGTGTGGACACGAATATCGGCTGAGGATGATGCGTGCACGACGGAAACGTGCATCAAACGTACCGGCGGCGCATGTCCCTTTCATCGCGCAAAGACAGCATCCCAATCCGCGCATGTGTTGGTTGTCAATCATGCCCTCCTCTTGTCGGATGTAGCGACTGGAAGCAAAGTTTTACCTGAATATTCACGCCTGATTATCGACGAAGGACATCACCTCGAAGCCGCCACGACCAATGCACTTTCGTTTAAGTTGAGCCAGTTTGACATGGATCGCATGATGAAAGAAATCGGCGGATCAAACGCGGGTGTGCTGGGGCGCATTCTCGGCGAGACGAATGAAACGATTCGCCCCTCGGACCTTGGGCTGCTTCAGCAAAAGGTCAGCCGCGCCACTGATATGGCGTTCCGCATCGAACAGCTCAACCGTGAATTCTTCAATGTGTTGGGCGAGTTTGCGCGACTGCAGCGTGAAGGACAACCGCCAACTACTTATGCGTGGCAGGCGCGTGTGCTCCCCGCCACGCGAACCCTCCCCGGTTGGGATGAAGTTGAAATGGCATGGGATTCCACCGATGAGACATTGAAACTGCTGCTCAACGAGCTCTCCGAGATTTACAAAGCCGCCGCGGACCTGTATGCAGATGGTCACGAAAATCTCGAAGACGTGATCGGTGACCTGGGCAATGTGGCGCGCCGCCTGACCGAAGCCGAAGCGAATATTACAGGCATGATCAGCAAACCGGTCAATGGCATGGTATATTGGATCGAAGTCCAGCCAAACGGGAATCGACTCTCTCTGAATGCCGCGCCCCTGAGTGTGGCTGAACTGGTGGAAAAATATCTGTGGCACGAAAAACGCTCGGTCATCCTCACTTCCGCCACGTTGACCGCTCATGGTGAGTTCCAATATCTGCGCAATACGCTAGGCGCTGACGAAGCAGAAGAGATGCAGCTCGGTTCGCCGTACGACTATGAAAGCGCCGCATTACTCTACATCGCCAACGACATCCCGGAACCAAACGTCAACGGCTATCAGCAACTGCTTGACCGCACTATCATCAACACCGCCAAAGCCACAGGCGGACGGATGCTTGTGTTGTTCACATCCTATGCTGCGCTGAAGAAAACCTCGCAAGCTATCACAGGTCCGCTGGCGCGCGATGAAATCTACGTCTACGAACAGGGGGACGGCGCCTCGCCAAACGCGCTGCTTGAATCGTTTAAAGCCACCGACCGCGCTGTCCTGCTGGGAACCAAGTCCTTTTGGGAGGGCGTGGATGTGCCTGGCGATTCGCTCTCCGTTGTAGTCATCACCAAGCTGCCCTTCGATGTGCCCACTGATCCGCTCATCGCGGCGCGCTCTGAAATGTATGAAGACTCCTTCAACCAATACTACCTGCCGGAAGCCATCCTTAAATTCCGCCAAGGATTTGGCCGCCTCATTCGCACCGCATCGGACCGGGGCATCGTCGCCATTCTGGATCGGCGTGTGCTGACCAAGCAGTATGGCAGGCTATTCTTGGAGTCTCTGCCACAATGCACCGCACGCCAGGGACCGGCGGCGAATCTTCCCCGTGAGGCTGGGAAGTGGCTGGGTTTATAATCCTAACCGGACAATTTTCCAGACCACCCGTCCCGAAAGCCTCTTTTGGGACGACGTTAAATTCCTATAACCGACTATAATAGCCGTTATCCGAAAGGAGGCCCGTTATGAGTCACAGTGGCAAGCGCGACAAGGAACAAAAAGAGCAGAGAAAAAAACCAAAGCACGATCTCCTGGAAAAGCGCAAACTGAAAAAGGAAAAGAAACAAAAGGTTAATCCTTTTACATCGCATTAATACCCTGAGATCGTAACAGCACTCATAATTGCCGGGGAGAGGGGTAATGATTGTATTGTCGACGCAGGGAGATGTTTCGAGCAAAGCATCACAAAGGCAGGCCCGCCCATGTTCAGACTTACCCTTGCCATCCTCTTTCAGATCGTCATCTTTGGCATCTATTTTTATATCGATGCCCGCCAAACCACCGCACCGGATTGGGCAAGCGTTGTCCGGTTTGGCCTCCATCCGCTGGCGCTGCTCTATTTTGCGTTTTCCGTCTTCCCCATTTGGTGGAGTTACCGCATCTTGTATGAATTCTACGAACAACGATTCTGGGCAGCTGCCATGCTGCAAGGATTCGTCATTCAGGCGACGTACGTGCTGGCCAGTTACCTGGGTTCAAGACAGATCCCCACCCTGCGGGAAGGTGTCGCCATTGGTCTCGTGTTCCTTAGCGTGATCGTGGCAGGCAAACGATAAACAAACCGCGTCATCCTCAAACGGAAAACCAACCAGCGAAAGCCACAACACAGGCTTCCAATGTTGCTTTAAAATAGCGGCGTGCCCAATACATATTTCATCCTATTCGAACTTATTATCTACATTCAGTTTGTACTTTGTATCCGCCACGCATGGAAGAACGGCGCGACAAATATATTACGCTTGTTCGCAGGCATTCTCTTCGGCGTTGCACTGGAGCTTGCCACGATCCGCCAACTGAATGCATATGAATATGGAAGGTTTCTCGTCATGGTGCTCGACGTTCCTCTGTGCATCGGCATGGCATGGGGATGCATCCTCTACAGTGTGATGGAATTTTCCAACGCCAGCAGCCTGCCCTACTTCGCGCGTCCCGTACTGGATGGTCTGCTTGCCCTAAATCTCGATCTTGCGCTCGACGCGGTTGCCATCCGTCTTGGGTTCTGGAATTGGGGGCAGGGATTGGTGTTTCAATATTTCGGCGTTCCATACGCGAACTTTTGGGCATGGTTCTGGGTCATCTTTTCTTTCTCGCTCGGATATCGCCTCTTTGCGCGACGCAAAGATTGGGTTGGCGTGTGGACTTCTCCCGTCCTCGCACTGGTCATGGGAATGGCAGGTGTGCTCGGAACAAATGCACTCATCACATTCAGGATCCCCTTTACATATCATGGCTTGACTGTTGCAATTTTACTGGTGATTGCCGTCGGCTCCATAATTGCCTGGCGCCCCAGGTTCCATCTCACGCCGGTTCCATCGCTGGTATTCTGGGTCCCCTTCCTGACACATACTTACATTTTGATTGCAGGTTTGATCTCCGGCGCCATCCTCGACCCGCCATTTTTGTTGTCTGTAGGATTAATCATGCTGGCAGTTTCGTTTTATCTTCACCGACCCGCCGTTCGTAAGCTGTTCGATAACTGATTCACGACCAACAGCCATGAGCATCCGTGCAGGTATCTGCAATGAAATACTCTCATGAATAAAAAGGCCAACCACGATATCGCGTTGCTTTTTTCGACACGCATCATCCGCTTGTTTTGCTACGGATTTTTGTCTGTTGTGCTGGCGCTTTATCTGGCGGAGATTGGTCTCACCGAAGGGCAGATCGGGTTACTGTTCACCTCCACGCTCGCCGGTGACGCAGCCATCTCCCTGTGGCTGACAACCTCCGCAGACCGGTTCGGCAGGAAACGAACCCTGCTCTTCGGTGCGCTCCTAATGATGGGGGCAGGACTCGCCTTCGTCTTGACGCGAAACGTTCCCTTTCTTATGATCGCGGCGATTATCGGTGTCATCAGTCCGAGCGGGAATGAGATTGGTCCGTTTCTGTCGGTCGAGCAAGCCGGGTTGACCCAACTCGTCCCGGATAAAAAGCGGACACAGGTCTTCGCCTGGTACAACCTGGTCGGCTCATTCGCCACCGCGACCGGCGCGTTATCCGGCGGCTGGCTCTCACAAACTTTACAAAATAACGGCTGGACGGTGCTTGAATCATATCGCACTGTTCTGACCGGGTATGCCGCAGGGGGACTTCTTCTGATTTTGCTGTTTCTCAACCTGACAAAAGCCATTGAAGTCATAAAAAATTCAGAGACGAAAAAGAGTGTGCTGGGTCTGCATCGTTCGCAAAAGGTCGTCATCAAGTTAAGTGCGCTGTTTGCATTGGACGCGTTTGCAGGTGGTTTGATTGTACAAAGCATGATCGCCTATTGGTTCCACGTCCGCTTCGGTGTGGATGCGGGCATTCTCGGCAGTATCTTTTTCGGTGCAAACATCCTGGCAGGCGTTTCCGCCCTGCTTGCCGTGCGCATCGCCGCGAAGATCGGGCTCGTCAACACAATGGTCTTCACCCACATACCCTCGAACATCTTGCTGATGCTTGTGCCCCTGATGCCAACTCTGACTCTCGCCATTGGACTTCTTCTCCTGCGCTTCAGCATCTCACAGATGGACGTACCTACGCGTCAATCGTACACGATGGCCGTCGTCGCGCCCGATGAACGCTCAGCCGCCTCAGGCGTGACCGCCATCGCGCGTTCCATTGGCGCGTCCATTTCTCCGCTGTTAACGGGATTCATGTTCGGCATACCCGCGTTAATAAGCGCCCCTCTCTTTTTATCGGGCGGGTTAAAAATCATCTATGATCTATTGTTGTTTCGTGAATTCCGCACGGTAAAACCACCCGAAGAAAAAGTGCAACTCACACCGAATAATCGCCCATTTCCATGAATGCCGCCACGACCTGCGGGTCAAAATGCCGTCCTGAATCGGCTTGAATACGGCCAAGCACTTCCTCTCGCGGCAGCCCCTTGCGATACGGGCGGTCAGAGGTCAACGCATCCCATACATCGACCACCGGGAAAATCCGTGCTGCAAACGGAATCTCTTCGCCTTTCAAGCCGCGCGGGTAACCGCTGCCATCCCATTTCTCATGATGGCAATATGGAATGTCGATGGCGGGGTGAAGGAAATCGATCGGGATGAGCATCTCGTAGGCATAGACCGGGTGCTTTTTCATCAGGTTCCTCTCCTCATCCGTCAGGGGTCCCTGTTTGAGGAGGATACCGTCGGGAATGCCCATCTTCCCAATATCGTGCAGGAGGGCGCCGCGCGTGATGTGCAGCAACTGATCCCCCTCTACACCCATCGTACGCGCCAGCCGCTCGGTCAGGATCGTCACACGCTGGGTATGTCCCTCTGTCTCCTTGTCGCGCAAGTCAAGTGCACGCACCCAGCCTTCAAGCGTTGCCTGATACGCTTCCTCCAGCTCCTCATTGGCATCCTGTAAATTTTTGAACAACCGCGCATTATCGATCGCCACCGCTGCCTGGTTTGCAAACGCCGAGATCAACGCCAGATCATCCTCCTGAAAAATACCCGCATGCGCCCTGTTATCCACGCAGATAACACCGATAAGGCTATTCTTGATCTTCAATGGCGCGCACAGGATCGAACGGAGCTGATACGCCGCCACGCTTATCTGCGCGTTGAAACGCGGGTCATTCTGTGCGTTCGTTGTCAAAACAGCTTCCCCCGACTCGACCACCTTGCGCACAATCGTTTTGCTGTACGCGAAACCCTCTTCATCGAGATTGATATGATCGATCCCGCGCGCAATCTGCACCGACAATTCCCCGCTAGACTCGCGCAACATCAGGAACCCTCGCTCCGCGCGCATCAGAGCGATGAGCGTGTCCATCACTTCCTCCAGCACCCGCTTCGGACCCAGGGAGGAGTTGATCACGTTTCCGATGCCCATCAGCGCCCCCAGTTGACTCTGCCTGACTTTCAAATGATCATTGACTCCCTGCTCCAGCCTCCGCAAGGATTGGGCGGCGCGTGAGAGATCCTCGATTGCGTTCATTGCCGTTGGATTTCCTGACCGGGCAATGGATTGGATTACATTCATCAACAGGGCAGTGGTGTCCTGGAATTGTTGTTGAAGCAATTGCACATTGGGCACGTTCTTTACCATGAGGCACTCCCTTCCACCAAATACATCTCCTGCAATTCACTCTAAAGCATCATCCGCAATGATCGTCTCCCGTATTTTACTCCCATATTCATGACAGGTATAATCATTGCGTCGAAAAGAATACCCTGCCGAGAGAACGCTTGACACAAGATTGCCAAAGGAGAATCCATGACATTAGAAAACTACCTAGCAGAGGCAGGCGCACTTGCCGGGTTGACAGGGATCCTGGCAGGTTTTGCTATGTCAGCAGTAATCCAATTGCTTACTTCGGACAACAAAAGCAGGCTGACCACGGCAGCGATCATCGTCTTCGCCGCGGCATCTGTGATGTTCCTGTTCCCGCTCATCGTATCCGTCCTTGCCTTTGCCGCCGCAACCGAATTGAATGCCATCCCGCCTCTGGATAACCTGAGCCTGCTTGCCATGCTGATCATGTTCGCCGCAATTTATGTATTTATTGCTGGGATTGCACTTGCGGGCTGGATACAATCGAAGATCGCGGGGATCATTACCACCGTCTTTGCCGTGGTCACCATGTGTCTGGTAAGTTACGCTATTGATGCGGTCCTCAGCCTTTTTTCGTAGGATAGTCCAGGAATCAAAAAGACGCCATCGAGTGGCGTCTTTTTGATTCCAAACGCCTACCTGATCTTGAACATCTGGGTCAATTTCATCGCCAGGTTCAGATCGCCGGCGAGTTTGAGTTTTCCCTGCATGAAGGCTTGCATCCCGTCCAGTTCGCCGGTGAAGATTTTAACGTAATCGCTGGAGTCGGCGGTGAGGGTCATCTTGGGAGAGGGATGCGCCCCCTTTTCGACGGTGACCTTGCCGTCTTTGATGACGGCGTACCATTCACCCGCTTCCGCGCCGGTGAACTTGAACTGAATGACCGCGTCGAGTCCAGCCGCCTTTTCGGGGATGAACGCGCCGGGCATTTTTTCCATGAGTTGTGCTACTGTGAGTGGCATGTTAGTCTCCTTATTAGTCTGATAGTCGTTAGTCTGATAGTCACTGGTCGAAGGTCAAAGGTCAAAGGTCAACAAACTTTCGACTTTGGACTTTCGACTTTTGACTCAGTTTTGCAAATTCTCGAACACCGCCGCTGCGCCCATGCCGCCGCCGATGCACATGGTGACCATGCCGTACTTCGACTTGCGGCGACCCATTTCGTAGATGAGTTGGGTGGTCAGTTTGGCGCCCGTGCAGCCGAGCGGATGCCCGAGGGCAATCGCGCCGCCGTTGACGTTTACCTTGCTCTCGTCCAATTCGAGCGAGCGGATGACCGCCAGCGACTGCGCCGCGAAGGCTTCGTTCAATTCGATTAGGTCAATGTCGTTCAGCGTCAAGCCTGCCTTTTTGAGCGCCTTCGGGATGGCGGCAACCGG
>JACAEM010000012.1 GCA_013388855.1 Chloroflexota bacterium | reverse complement strand
TTCGTCGAAAGCGGCTCCGCCGACGAGGTCATCCTCCGCCCCTCCCACCCCTACACCCGCCGCCTCCTCAACGATGTCCCCAAAATCTACGAAGACTGGGACCTCTCTACTGTGTGATGCAAGGCTGTCTGGCTTAAGTTCATCAAGGAAGATGTATGCAAAGACAATCTTTGTCAGGCACGTGGAAGTTTCGTCAGGTGGGCATTGAAGAATGGCTTCCCGCCCATGTTCCAGGCGGTGTTCACACCGATCTGCTGGCTTTGAATCGCATTCCTGATCCGTTTGTGGGAGACAACGAGAGACGGGTTGCCTGGGTGGCACAAAATGATTGGGAGTATGCCCGGTCATTCGATGTCCAGCCCGATGTTTTGCAGTGCGAACACATCTGGCTGGTCTGCGATGGATTGGACACCCTGGCTTCTGTGACTCTCAACGGTCACTCACTAGGCACCACAGCGAATATGTTCCGTCAGTATCGCTGGGATGTGAAATCCCTGCTCAAGGCGGAAGGAAACGAATTACAGATTCGTTTTGAATCGGTTGTAAGGTATGCCGCTCAAAAACAGGCTCTTCGCGCCCTGCCCGGCGTCCCCCAAGCCATCGCGGGTGGTCCACACATCCGCAAGGCGCCCTGTCAGTTTGGATGGGATTGGGGTCCACAATTGCCGCCAATTGGGATTTGGAAGGAAATCCGCTTGGAGGCTTTCGACTCCGCCCAACTTTCCCAAGTACACCTGCGTCAATTTCATGCCGATGGAACCGTCCGGATCGAAACACGTCTCGAAGTGGAAAACTGGGCACCAGATCTTTCGGCACTTTTGAAAGTGACCGCGCCTGATGGTGCTGTACAAATGACCAACGTTGAGGTGAGATCCAGGTCGGCTAGCTATCTCTCGCTGGAGATCGAAAAACCGCTCCTATGGTGGCCAAACGGTTTGGGAGACCAGCCTCTATACCAGGTTCATATTGAACTGGTACAGCCCGGCAAAGTTTTGGATGAGAAGGATTATCAGCTCGGTTTGCGGACGATCGAGTTGCGTCAGGAACCGGATGAATGGGGACGTTCGTTTACTTTCGTAGTCAACGGACAGCCGTTCTTCGCTAAAGGCTCGGACTGGATCCCGGCTGACTCTTTTCCCACGCGCCTTACCGAAGCGGCACTGGAAGGGTTGATCCGTTCCGCGGCTGAGACTCACCAAAATATGTTGCGCGTGTGGGGCGGCGGCTTTTATGAAGATGAACGTTTTTATGACCTTTGCGATCGTTACGGAATCTTGATCTGGCAGGATTTTATCTTTGCCTGCAGTATTTACCCGTTCGACGAGCCTGAGTTCGTCGAGAACGTACGCATCGAAGCGGTCGAAAACATCCGGCGTCTGCGGCATCGGGCCTGTCTGGCCTTATGGTGCGGTAACAATGAAATGGAACAGGGTTGGGCAGAGTGGAATTGGAACAAGCCGGAATTTCAAGACCTGAAAGCGGCGTACGATACGTTCTTCCACCATACACTGGCAGAGTGGTGCGCGGCAGAAGACCCGGATCATGCCTACTGGCCCAGTTCACCTTCTTCCGGCACGCCATTCGAGAATCCCAATGGTCAGGTTCAGGGCGATGCCCATTACTGGGATGTCTGGCACGGGCGCAAACCGTTCACAGCGTATCGCAATCAGTACCCGCGCTTCATGAGCGAATTTGGTTTTCAAGCCCTCCCGCCTCTGGAGACCATCCGTACCTATGCGGCAGAACCCGATTGGAACATGACCTCCTACATCATGGAACAGCATCAAAAAAATGCCAGCGGCAACTCACTGATGGTAGGACAAATGCTGGATACTTTCCGCCTGCCCAAAGATTTCGAATCGCTGGTGTACCTCAGTCTGGTTCTGCAAGCCGAAGGGATTCGCTACGGAGTGGAACACTGGCGCAGGCACACCCGCCGCGTATCAGGCACACTGTATTGGCAGTTGAACGACTGTTGGCCCGTGGCTTCGTGGTCCAGTCTGGATTATTTTGGACGCTGGAAGGCCCTGCATTATGCCGCCCGGCGCTTCTATGCGCCTTTGATGCTTTCAATTGAAGATGATCCCCCACGCCAATCGGTCTTCATTAGCAGCGATTTGCGTGAAAAATGGCAGGGTTCGGTCCGTTGGGCTTTGGAGACACTAAACGGCAGGAAGCTAATTTCCGGAGAAAAAACAACACAGGTCGAACCGTTCGGGGTGACCGCTGTCGAAATCCTGGATTTTTCGGAGTTTCTGAACGATGACACACGCAGGGAATTGGTATTTGTAGCCGAGGCCTGGCAAGGGGAGAAATACCTCTCTCGACAGGCCTCGTTCTTCGTTCCGACCAAACACCTTTCTCTGGGGGACCCGCAAATCAAGTTCAACCTGGCTCTCAGGGAGGGACTGCTTGCCATCGAATTGTCGGCTCGTTCGTTCGCTCGTTTGGTGGAATGCAGTCTTACAGGAGCAAATGTAATCTTTAGTGATAACTATTTTGATCTCCCCGCCCAGACGGTCGCCCATGTTACAGCGCCCCTGCCAACCGGTTGGGATTTGGCAAAAGCACAGGCAGAATTCAAAGTCCGTTCTGTCTATGATACCTATTCAAAGTAAGACCAAATAAAAGGAATAATATGACCACCAACCTTCAATCCATCATTGCGCAAATGACTCTCGAGGAAAAAGCTGCGCTCTGTACCGGCGCCAGTCCGTGGACAACAACCCCCGTGGAGCGCCTGGGCATTCCGGAGATGATTGTCTCTGACGGACCACATGGCGTCCGCCGCGTACCGGATGTCAACGCGATGGCGGTCAAAAGCCTGCCCGCCACTTGTTTCCCCACTGCATCTTGTCTCGCTTCCACCTGGGATGTGAACCTGATCCACAAAATGGGGCAGGCACTGGCTGAGGAATGCATCGCCCTGAACGTGGATGTGTTGCTCGGTCCCGGTGCAAATATGAAGCGCTCTCCGCTTGGGGGGCGAAACTTCGAATACTTTTCCGAAGATCCCTACCTGGCCGGTGAAATGGCCGCCAGCATCATCCATGGGATTCAATCCAAAGGTGTGGGTACTTCGCTCAAGCATTACGCCGCCAACAATCAGGAATTCCAGCGTTTCAGCATCAGCGCCGAAGTGGACGAACGCACCCTGCGCGAAATCTACCTGCCTGCCTTCGAAAAAGCTGTCAAACAAGCCAAGCCGTGGACAGTGATGTGCTCTTATAACAAAGTGAATGGCACCTTTGCATCAGAACACTACCACCTGCTGACTGAGGTCCTCAAGAACGAGTGGGGGTTTGATGGCTTGATCGTCTCCGACTGGGGCGCGGTGCGCGACCGGGTCGCCGCGCTCAAAGGCGGGCTTGATCTGGAAATGCCCGGTCCGCAGGAACGGCGCGTCAGAGCGGTAGTCGAGGCTGTCCGCTCCGGCAAACTGGATGAAGCCGTCCTCGATGAGTCCGTCCGCCGCATTCTGAACATTGTTTTCAAAGCCAAAGAGACACCCAAAAATGGGACTTTCGATGTCAACGCACATCACGAACTGGCCTACAAGATTGCAGCGGAAGGCATGGTCTTGCTCAAGAACAACGGTGTCCTGCCGCTCAAGGGGCAACAGCACATCGCCGTGATTGGACGCGCGGCAGAAAATGCCCACTTTCAGGGAGGCGGCAGCTCACACATCAACCCCACGAAAGTGGCAATTCCGTTCAAGGAACTGCAAACCCGGGCAGGAACCGCTGAATTAACATATGCAGAGGGGTATCCCAGGGACGACTCTTTCAGGCAGGATTTGATCGACCAGGCTGTCGGGCTTGCCCAAGCGGCAGATGTGGCTGTGCTTTACATCGCCCTGCCCACCTTCAAAGAATCCGAAGGGTATGACCGCACTGACCTTAATCTGACTGAACAGCAGGTCGCGCTCATCAAAGCTGTATCGAAAGTCCAACCCAAGACCATCGTGGTGCTGAACAACGGCGCACCCGTGGCAATGAGCGAATGGATCGACGACGTGGCGGCTGTGCTGGAAGCTTTCATGATGGGACAAGCCGGCGGTGCGGCAATTGCCGACATTTTATTTGGCAAGGTAAACCCGTCCGGCAAACTGGCAGAGACCTTTCCTCTCAAGCTTTCCGACACACCAGCATACATCAACTGGCCGGGCGGAGCAGGCGAAGTTCGTTATGGAGAAGGTCTGTATATTGGTTATCGCTATTACGACGCCAAAGAAATGCCCGTCCTGTTCCCCTTTGGTCATGGGTTGAGTTACACTACTTTTACTTATAGCAACCCGAAAGTCTCGGCAACCCGTTTCAAGGATGTGGATGGACTGACCGTCACAGTGGATGTCACCAACACGGGAAAACTCGCGGGCAAGGAAATCGTCCAAGTGTACGTCCACGACCAAAAGTCCGGGTTGAATCGTCCGCTGAAGGAATTGAAAGGCTTCACAAAAGTGGAGCTCCAGCCGGGCGAGACCAAGTCCGTCTCTATTTCATTGGATTTCCGCGCCTTCGCTTATTATCACCCTGAGTACAAACAATGGATCACCGAAGACGGGGAGTTTGACATCCTGATTGCCGCCTCTGCCGCGGACATTCGCCATACTCTGACAGTGACGCTCGAATCGACCCTGGACCTGCCTTGTATTCTCGACAAGGAATCCACCATCCGTGAATGGATGGCTGACCCACGCGGCAGGGCTGTGTTCGGTCCGTTTTACGCGCAGATCGAAGCGCAAAGCCGCAAGATGTTCGGCGGCGAGTCGGAGCGATACGGCAATGAAGGCGCCATTGGCATGGACATCATGGAAATGATGAACGACATGCCGTTGGTAAGCGTACTGATGTTCCAACAGGGGACGTTGACCATGCCCGCCGAGGAAATGGTGGATGGCTTGTTAATGCAGGTTCACGAAAAGACAGGCGCACCCGCCGATTAAAGAATCTCATGGAGAACGGAACCGCAAAGTGTGAGGAGTAATTCTAGTTCCAAGAATCTGCTTCACACGCTTTGCGGTTCAAACGAGGGGCTAACTCGAATCTCTGAATTCCTGCGGTGAAATTCCCGTCATTTTATGAAATACACGGCTGAAATATGCCTGATCTTTGAAGCCTACCTGCCGCGCAATGGAGCCAATCGTATCGTTTGTGCCCATCGACAGATGCTTGGATTGAAGTACACGGTACCGATTGAGATACTCCCATGGGGAAAGGCTCAAAGACGCAGCTGAGATAATCTTCGCTGACGTCAACAGCTTCCGCGATTTCCCAACGTGAAACGGGACGGGTGTAGTTCTGATGCAGGTAGGCAATTGCCTGCTTGACAAGCGCGCCGGTGTGTGCAGGGAGACCATCCGTGCCGAACAGGGCGCGGTTCAAAGCAGCGACTGTTTCATTCTCCGACCAAATCCCCTTGCTCTGCAAGGTAACGCGCGTGTGCCCTTCGATAGGTTTGACATCCTCCATGCTCAACATCTTATTGCTCAAAATGATCACTGGGACATGCCACAGGGTGACATCTGCGCGCATCCAATGTATGATGAATTGTGGACAGGGTCAAAGGCGATGTATAAGTTGAACCTGCGGTGGCATTGGGCGGCGAAGTCATCATTTATGCGCCGCATTTGGATGTGATCAGTCATGTGCATGGAAAGTATATTTATGAGGTGGGCTATCACATCCTGCCGTATTTGTTGAATGATTGGGATCGCCTCAAGAATATTCCGCTCGGCGTGCTGGCACATTCGACGCATTTGCGCGGTTCAGGTATGATGGGGAACGGAATCGAGAAGCCGAACGTGCATGCGACATTAGCAAGTAAAATTTCTGCGGAGGATTGTGCTTGTTTGAATTTGGGTTATCTCGACCCTGTGAAGGTGAATGTGGATGAATGGAGGGATCGTGAGGACGAGGGAATTTTATACGTGCCGAAAGCGGGCGAATTTTTATATCGGTTGAGGTCGTGATGAATGTATTTGAGTTTTTGAAAACACAGGGCAAGGGATTGTCGCTGTTGTTGACCATGTTGGTCGGAGCTTTCGTGCCACAGGCGCATGTGCTCTCGTTCTTGATCCAATATCTTTTGATGGTGATGTTGTTCTTTTCGTTTTTGGATATCAAGTTCAAGTTTCAAAAAAGTGTCTTGTGGGTTTTGCTGGCAAATATGGCAGTGGCGTTCGCGGCATATGTGATGCTTGTGCCGTTCAACTTGACCCTCGCACTCGCCGCCTTCATGACCGCCATTGCACCGACCGCCATTGCCGCGCCCGTCATCATCAGTTTCATCGGGCGGGAAGTGGAGTATGTCGTTGCGTCAGTGGTGCTGACCAACATCGCCAGTGCGCTCATCGTTCCGCTTGCCCTACCATCTCTGATTGGAACTGCAATTCAAATCTCTGTTTGGGAAGTTCTACAGCCTGTGTTGGTCGTGATGTTCGTGCCATTGATCGTTGCGCAACTTGTAAAATTGCTTTCGGAAAATGCGCAGACATTCATTCGAAGAGGAAAAGCAATTTCATTTCCCGTCTGGCTGGTCAACCTTTTCATTATCAGCGCCAATGCATCAAATTTCCTGCGCAACGATAATACCGACTCCCTTTTCACACTTGGGATCATTGCTTTTGTTTCGCTTATCATCTGCATTGTCAATTTCGGCGTGGGCGCACTGCTTGGTGGACGCAGTCATTGGCAGGAGGCGAGTCAGTCACTTGGGCAGAAGAATCTTTCGTTTGTCATTTGGATCGCGCTGACCTTTATCGATCCACTTGTGGCGTTAGGTCCCATGTTTTACATCCTATATCACCACCTGTATAACTCGTGGTCGATCTATCAATTCGAGAGAAAACGCGTATGAAGACTCGCTTCTTTATTGTGATGGGTGTCTCTGGGTGCGGCAAATCGAGCGTGGGCAGAGCACTTGCAGATTCTTTGGGGTGGGATTTTTACGACGCCGATGACTTTCATCCGCCTGAGAACGTTGCCAAAATGGCAAGCGGAACTCACCTCGACGATTCGGACCGCGCCCCATGGCTGGCTACGCTTTACGATTTGATCTCTTCCTCCTTGCAGGCGGATCATCCCGGCGTGTTGGCTTGCTCTGCGCTCAAAGAGCGGTATCGCCAGCAATTGACGGGTGGTAATGAAGCGGTAAAAATTGTTTATCTCAAAGGCAGTTATGATTTGATCTGGTCGCGCATGGAAAAACGGGCAGACCATTACATGAAGCCGCATATGCTCAAGAGTCAGTTTGAAGCGCTCGAAGAACCCACGCGTGCGCTTACAATGGATATATCAATGTCTGTGAATGATATTGTGCAGGAAATACTGAAATACATGGAGAAGTAAGTTGAACATTGGAATTCTCGGTCTGGGTGTGATGGGGCGAAGTCTGGCGCAAAACTTCGAACGCAACGGGTACTCTGTTACCGGCTTTGATGTAAACCCAAAGTTTGACAAGTCCCTTTTCAAAGATAAGAACATAACCGTATTCGATTCTCTGGATCATCTGGTTGCCGCATTGGACAAACCGCGTATCATCCTTATAATGGTGCCGGCCGGGAAGCCCGTGGATAAGGCTATTGTGTCCGTCAAACCGTTTCTGGAAAAAGATGACATCCTGATCGACGGCGGAAATTCCTTTTTTATGGATACTGAACGACGGATCAAAAATCTCGAAGAGGACGGAATCCGTTTTATCGGGATGGGAGTCTCAGGCGGAGAACAAGGCGCCTTGTGGGGACCCAGCCTGATGCCAGGCGGTGACGCGTCTGCCTGGGAGCAGGTGAGTCCAATGTTGGAATCCATCTCAGCGAAGGTGGAGGATGGAACTCCCTGTGTTGCGTGGATGGGCAAGGGCGGCGCGGGGCATTATGTCAAAATGGTGCACAACGGTATCGAATACGGCGATATGCAATTGATCGCCGAGATTTATGACCTGCTCCATCGCGGCGCGGGGATTTCAAATAGTGAACTTGCCAGTATTTTCGCCAAATGGAATGAGGGCGATTTGCGTTCTTATTTGATCGAAATTACTTCAAAGATCTTGCAATACCCCGATGAAGAGACGGGCTGGCCGCTTGTGGATTTGATCCTTGACGAGGCCGCGCAAAAAGGGACAGGCAGGTGGACGAGTCAGAACTCGCTGGAAGTGGGGGCGCTCGTTCCGACGATTTATGCCGCGGTTGAAATGAGATTAATGTCGGGTCTGAAAGCGGAGCGTGTGAAGGCAAGTCAGTTGCTTGGCGGGGCAACACCTAAATTTTCTGGTGATCAAGAACGATTGATTCATTTGGCGGAAAAGGCACTATACGCCAGCAAGATCACTTCGTATGCGCAGGGATTTGCCTTGCTACATTCGGCATCCAAAGAATATGAATTTGGATTTAAGTATGCAGACATCGCTCGTATCTGGCGGGCAGGCTGTATCATTCGCGCTTCATTGCTGGACGACATTGCTTTGTCATTCGACCGTGAGCCTGAGTTGCCCAATCTGCTATTGAATGAAGCTTTCAGGAAGGTGGTTGTGGAAAGCCAATCTGCCTGGCGTGCTGTGGTAAAAACAGCCATCGACTTGAGCATTCCGATGATGGCGACCTCCGCTTCGCTGGCATACTTTGATGCGTATCGATCAGAACGCCTGCCTGCAAATTTGATTCAGGCACAGCGTGACTTCTTTGGGGCACATACGTATCGTCGTGTGGATAAAGAGGGTGTCTTCCACACGAAATGGGAATAGCCATATGGATTTTGCACTCTCATCAAGCCTGCCCGGGTAGCCCAACTCTGGATTATTATTATGCCAATCAATGTTTCTAGGTTCTGTTGTACTTAAAAAAGACAATGTATCTTGAGTCAAACAAAAACTGGGATATCGTTATCGCGGGCGGCGGACCGGCGGGATTTTTTGCGGCGATTCGGTGCGCGGAGTTGAATCCCAAATTAAGTGTGCTCATCACCGAGAAGGCAAGTCAGGCACTTGGAAAGGTATTAATCTCCGGCGGCGGACGATGTAATGTTACACATGCCTGTTTCGATCCGGCAAAACTGATTACGTTCTATCCGCGCGGAGGGAATGAACTGCGCGGGGCATTCTCACGTTTTCAGCCGAAGGATACGGTCGAGTGGTTCGAGGCGCGTGGGGTGAAGTTGAAGATCGAAGCGGATGGGCGGATGTTCCCGGTCACGGATTCGTCGGAGACCATCGCGGAGTGTCTGCGCGAGGCAGCGAAAAAGGCTGGGGTGAAGGTGCAGCTCGGAGCGAATCTGCTAAGGGTAGAAAAAAGTCCAAGAGGCGGATTCAGGCCTGAGGTCCGGAGTGAGGCGCAGGTCTTTCCTCTCCAAACAAAAAAATTACTCATCGCCACCGGGAGCGATTCCAAAACACGCGAGATTGTCCGGTCGCTGGGGCATTCCATTGTGGAGCCGGTGCCGTCGCTTTTCACGTTCAATATCAAGGATGCGCGTATCGATGGGCTGGCAGGTATTGCGGTGGAGGATGTTATATTAAAGATGGAGACGGTCACCGCGCAGGGATCGTTGCTCATCACCCACTGGGGCTTGAGCGGACCGGCGGTACTGCGCTGTTCGGCATGGGGCGCGCGGATGTTACACGAGAGGAACTATCACGCAAAATTGGTCGTGAACTGGCTAGGTGGCTACACGACAGACAAGACACTGGAGATTTTGACGCACAACAAGGAATGGAAGGAAAATGCACGCAAGAAGGTTGGGACAGTTCCGGCGTTCTCGCAGATTCCCTCGCGGTTGTGGAAGCAGTTGGCAGAGTTCATCGGCGAGAAAAACTGGGCGGATGTCTCGAAGGTGGAATTACGGAAACTCGCCCAGGAACTGACCGCAGGTGAGTTTGAAATTATTGGAAAAGGACAGTTTAAAGAAGAATTTGTCACTGCTGGGGGGGTAAGTTTAAAGGAAGTGGATTTCAAGACCATGCAAAGCCGCGTGGTCGCGGGCTTGTACTTTGCGGGCGAAGTGTTGGATATTGACGGTATCACCGGCGGATTCAACTTTCAATCCTCGTGGACGACCGGCTGGCTGGCGGGGAATTCACTGGCTGAACTCTAAGTCTTCGTGTCCGCCCAGGGTGAGACAGCCATCCGCCCTACTTAACGGAATTGTTATTGACCTCAGGGGACAACTATCATACAATCCTTACGACATTGCAAACCAATCAGGAGAAGGCATGACTGAGAACGCATACTTGCAAGCCATTGCCAACGCTGTCATAGACGGCGAAGCGGAAGATGCTGCCGAAGCCACAAAAGCCGCATTGGAGGCAAACGTCGACCCACTGGAGATCCTGAACAAGGGGCTAATGGATGGCGCAGAGGAAGTAGGGAAACGTTTCGAACGCAACGAATATTTTCTACCTGAATTGATGCTCGCCGGGCGTGCCCTCAAAGGCGCAATGGAAGTGGTCAAGCCTGTGCTTCTGGAAAAATATTCCGGCGGAGAAAGCAAGGTGAAGGGGAAGGTCGTCTCCGCCACCGTACAGACCGACATTCACGACATCGGCAAAAATATCGTTTCTTCCATGTTAACCGCGGCGGGATTCGAAGTCACCGACCTGGGCGTGGACGTGCCGATCAAATCCATTATCGATAAAGCCGAAGAAATCGACGCGAAGATCATCGCCCTCTCCGCCCTGCTCACCACCTCCATGCCGTTCATGAAGGACCTGATCAAACTGCTTGAAGCGCGCGGCATCCGTGAGAAATACATCGTGCTGGTGGGCGGCGCATCGGTCACCGCCGATTGGGCAAAGGCGATCGGTTCCGACGGCACGGCACGCAATGCCGCCGACGCGGTAAAACTGGCGCGTGAGAAAATTGGCGCATAAATAAAAATGTCCCGCAGGTCCATCGGGAGGAATTTGACTCGCGAAGAACCCTGCCGGATGGTGTGATTTACTGGAGACCGTATGCTGAACTACCTCGACATTCTCGACCGCGCGCACAATGGTCCCTATATCTCCGAAGAAAATTGGGATCTTGAAAAGATTGCCATGACCACCAAGCGGCTGGTCAAAAAATACAAGATCGAGTGGAACAAGGAAGAACTCGTCACCGACGACGACGCGCTTTCCAAAGCGATCTTTGATGCTGGCTATGAATTGGCGGTGGAAGTCGGCGCCTACAGCCGCACTACCGAACGCATCATCGAAATTTCACAGGATGAAATCGACGATGGAATCCGCAACATGCCGCAGACGCTCGTCATGGGCGAAGGCAAAGATGCCCGGACATTGTATGCGCGTCATTTGGACGATGAGCGGGCCCCGTTATTTTTCGGCGGCTCCCCCGGGACGCCTGTTCCCGAGCGTATCTTCCTCGCTAATGTCATCTCCTATATGCAGGAGCCGTTGATCGATCTTGCCACCTGCGGCACGCTCGTCGAGGTGGACGGGCGCGAAGTTCGCACGGGGAATCCCATCGAAATCGTCTCGACGCGCCGCGAACTGCAATACATGCGACAGGGACTGAAACGCGTCGGACGCGCCGGCATGGGCATGTTGGCCGCGCAATCATCCGTTTCGGAACTGGGCGATCTCGCCGCGGCACATCCCGATTATCTGCGGAAATGTGATTCGCATCTCGTCCCGGTCTTGAACGAACTCAAGATGGATCACCGCAACATCTCCCGCGCCGTCAACTCGCTGGAATATGGCATGATCAACGCCTCCCTGCCGTGTGTGATCGTCGGCGGTCTCGGCGGCGGACCGGCAGGCTCGGCGGTTGTCAATGTCGCATCCTATTTGATCGCTAACCTCACCTGTTTGGCGGATTATCACATCCTGCACCCCATCCACGTGCGGCACATTGCCACCTCCACACGCGAAGTGCTGTGGGTCATCAACGCCACGGCGCAAGCCTTCGCCCGCCACGCGCCGACCATCATTGTTTCGGATATTTATCCGAAATCCGGCGCAGGGACGAAGGAACTGCTCTATGAAACGGCAGCCAACGCCATTGTCAACGCGGTGAGCGGAGGTCATCTCGAAGGCTGTGGCTCCGCCGATGGGAACCTCCCCAACTGTTCGGGGTTGGAGGCGCGCCTGATGGCGGAAGTCGCCCTGGCATCCCATCGCATGAAAATGTCGAGGAAAGAGGCGAACGCGTTCGTCCTCCAATTATTGCCCAAGTACGAACACGTCTTCGCCGCGGAAAACGGCAACCCGGGGAAGCCTTTCGATGAGGTCTATGACCTGCAAAAGATCGAACCGCTGGACTTCTGGCAGAAAATGTACGAAGAGGTCAAAACGGAATTGAAGGAAATGGGTTTAAAGCTATAGAGCTAAGGCAATTTCAGGGATATATCCCTGAGATCAAACTATTTTCCAAAAGAGAGGAAGAATGCAATGAACATCCCAACCATCCTAATCATCAATCTCGTCATTCTTGTTGTACTGGGCTTGATTGCCCGCGCTGTCAAGTCGGACCCGACCGCCAAGGGCGGTTTCAATTTCAATTACACCACCTCCGACCTTGTCATCATGGCGGTGCTTGGCGCATTGGCAGGCGTCATCAACACCTGGATGGGTAATGTGTGGTATGCGGCGAACAGTGTCAGTCCGATTTACGGCGCACTGTTGCAAGGCACTTTTATGTGGGCCTATTTGCTGGCGTATTTCCTTGTCCGCAAATCCGGCTCCATGCTCATCATCGGCGTCATCGAAGCCGCGGTGGAAGCGTTACTCGGCAACCAGGCTGGTCTCTCCACCCTTGGCTGGGGCGTGACGCAGGGCCTCGCCGCTGAAATCGTCATGTGGTTCTGCAACTATGGCAAATTCGGCTGGCTGGTCTTTGGTCTCGCTGGCGCCGGTTCATCCCAGTTCGGCACATTCTGGAGTTTTGTCCTCTACGGCTGGAGCTCACTGAACGATTACCTCATCGCCGCGCCCCTCAATCTGATTTCCGGCTTTATTGCCTCGGGACTGCTCGGTTTCCTCCTTGGCAAGATGATTGAGAATACCGGCTTGTTGCGAGCCACACGGCGTGAGTAACGCCCCGCTATAGGAACCACTGGATTTCTTTGTGACGAGAAAAAACCATTCGACTGACAAACCCCTCGTCAAGTTTGATCAGGTTACCTACCAACATTACGGAAAGCCCACGCCTGCACTGGTGGATGTCAATCTATCGGTGCGGCGCGGGTCTTTCACGCTTCTTGTGGGACCCTCCGGCTCCGGCAAGTCCACGTTGTGCATGTTGCTCAACGGCATCATCCCACAGATTCTGGGCGGTAAACTAAGCGGCACGGTCACTGTGGATGGGCACGATGTCTCCAATACCTCCGTGCAGGAACTCGCCAAATCCACAGGTATGCTCTTCCAGGATCCGGAGTGGATGTTCGCCACGCTCAAAGTGGAGGACGAAGTCGCGTTTGGGCCGGAGAACCTGCGCCGCGAACCAGCGGACATCCTAAAGAGCGTTGAACAATCGCTGAACTACGTGGGGATGGGACATCTGCGGAACAACCTGGTCTGGGCGTTATCGGGCGGTCAGACCCAAAAACTGGGGCTTGCCTCCGTTATCGCGATGGAAACTCCCCTCATCGTCCTTGACGAACCCACCGCCAACCTTGACCCCGCCACCACCCATGCCGTTCACCAGCTCATCCTGCGGCTGCGCGACGAAGGCAAGACCATTGTGCTGGTTACCAAGGACCTCGACGAGTTCATGGCGGAAGCCGATGACATGATCCTGCTCGCCGATGGGCGCGTCATTGCCCAGGGCGCGCCGCGTGACGTGGTCACCAAACACGGCAAGAAAATGCTCGATTTGGGCGTCTGGCTCCCCGAAACGACCGAGATCGGACTGCGCCTGAAAGCATTGGGTAAACCCATCAAACAGATTCCCATCACGGTGGAAGAAGCCGTGGAGGCGTTTGCCGAAACGCGTTTCAGCCCACCGCAGATCACGGCGAAAGTAGAGCGCAAAGAGAATGTGCTCATACATGCGCAGAACGCCGAGTACACCTATGGCAACAAGTTCAAGGCATTGCGCGGTGTCTCGTTCGAGATCCGGCAGGGTGAGATCGTCGCCATCGTCGGACAAAACGGCGCGGGAAAAAGTACGCTGAGTAAATTGCTCGTCGGCCTGTTGAAGCCAACCGGCGGCGAACTGACCATGTTCGGACGCAAGTCGAAACAATGGAAAGTGCAGGACCTTGCCACACAGATCGCCCTCGTCTTCCAAAACCCCGAACATCAATTCCTTTGCGATAGCGTCCGCGAAGAACTGGAATACAGCCTGCTGGCACAGGGTATTGACGACAAGACCATCGTCGCGACCCGTGTGCAGGATATGTTGAAACGACTCGAAATCACCGAAACGTCGGACAGCCATCCCTTCTCATTAAGCGCGGGCGCCAAGAGAAGGCTTGGGGTGGCGACCATGCTCATCGCAGGCAGCGCCAGACTCCTCATCGTGGATGAGCCGACCTATGGTCAGGACCGTCGTCTCACTGAAAGTTTGATGAACCTCATCAACAACCTGCGCCGTGAAGGAATCACCGTCCTGATGATCACGCATGATATGCGTCTCGTCGATTCACACATCGAGCGCGCCATCGTGATGGCAGATGGGCAAAAGATATTCGATGGCAGTCCCGACTCGCTGTTCAACTCTCCGGAGGTGCTCGAACGCGCGTCCTTGCGCACCACCAACCTGCGCCGTCTCGTAGACGGCCTGCGGGCGCGCGGCGTTTCCGTACCCGACGGTTTGAACACTGTGGATGAATTTATTGGGGCCATGCAATGAGCGAACATTCCCTGCGTTACGTGGATAACGGCTCCATCTTCACCCGTATCGATGCGCTGAGCAAATTGATTTGGGTGGTTTTTGTCATTATCGTCACCTTTCAACTCCAGACCAATCTGGCACGCGGTATCATGCTCGGGCTGCTGGTGATTGTTACAGTCATCTTTGCCCGGGTTCCGTTTAAATCCGTCTGGCAGGCGGGACCAATCATTTTGATTATGGGCTTGCTGCTGTTCGTGGTCAACCTTTTTACGACGCCATCGACAAGCACCATTGTGATCGCGGGTATTTCCTTCGGTGAACAGGCCTTTGACCGTGGTCTTGAATTCTTTCTGCGCATCACGATCATGGTGCTGGCATCCTTCATTTTCATCTGGACAACGGACATCCGCGATTTGATGACAGGGCTCGTGCGGATTGGAATGCCATACCGGTATGCTTTTGCCATCTTTCTGGCGCTGCGTTTCCTCCCCATCGTGCAGCAGGAAGTGGACGCCGTCAAAGCCGCGCACGCCATTCGCGGACGCGCCTCCAACTCCCCCATTCGGCACCGCATCCGCTTGTGGCAGCGATACATGTTCACGGTCATCGTCAACAGCCTGCGCAAAGCGGAAAGCACCGCCCTCGCCATCGACTCGCGCGGTTTTGGCGCCTATCCCACGCGTACCTACATTAAAAATTTCCGCTGGACGATGACAGGAATCATCCTGATCCTTGCATTCGTCGCATTTGCAACGTGGCTGATGTTGTGGGAAAGAAACCTGCTTCCGTTTTAGGGACGCCCACGCAACAATGCCCCGCAGAATGGCGGGGCATTGCTTTATATTGACCAACGTCAAAACCTATCTTACAATCCGCTGGATAAATTATATATAATCGAAGGGATACTCATGGCTCGTTATCGCATCTTTTACTGGAAACACATCCCCTCCTCGATCACTGTCGAGGGTGATGGACGCACCGTTAAAAAACAACTCTCTCCAAAAATTCAAAACGCCATTGACGCCTATGCCATGGCAACCGGCTTAACCGGAACGGATGAATACAGCGCCCAATACAGGCGCGGTGACTGGATCGAACGTGACGGCTCTCCCGAGGAAGTGGCGGAAGCGCTTCTTTCGGAACTGGAGACTGAGTTCGCCAAAATAGAGATTCCCCGCCGATAATAAGTGTAAAGGCACAGCGAGTCCGAGATGGATCTTGATGAAAGACCATCCCGCTGTGCCCCTACCTTATAAATAACATGACCAAAAAACACACCATCATCCTGCAACCTTCCGGGCGGCGTGGACAAGTGGACGAAGGCACCTCCGTCCGCACGGCGGCGCGAGAGCTCGGCGTGGATATAGAATCCATTTGCGCCGAGAATGCCACGTGTGGAAAGTGCATGGTTCTCGTGGAGGAAGGTCGCTTCGAGAAATATCACATCGACTCGAAGCGCGAGCATCTCTCCCCGGTTGGGGCAGCAGAACGAGATTATTTGCAACGCAGACCCAAGTTATTAAAGGAAAAAGGCTGGGAAATTGGACAGGTCCGCTTATCGTGCCAGTGCAAAATTCTGGGCGATGTGTTAATCAATGTCCCTGAGGAAAGCCGCGGCAACAAACAGATCGTCCGCAAGAGTGCACGCGAACGCCACATTGAGATCAAGCCCGCCATTCGAAAATATCTTGTCTCGATGACCCCGCCCAATCTCGAACGACCCATTGCAGACTGGGAACGGCTGGCGAAAGGACTCGAAACATCCATGCGGCTGGTGCGCGGTGCGGAGGCAGAACTTCCGCGCTGGCATGAGTTAACCATCGACTATCAATGCCTGCGCACGCTCTCGAAAACTCTGCGCGATTCCAATTGGAATGTGACTGTCTCCGTGTGGCAGGACAAGGAAGTGATCGAAGTTCAGGCGGGCTATGTGGAAGACAGCTATGGCGCGGCGGTGGATATTGGCTCGACGACGGTTGCGTTATATCTGTGCAACTTGAGAACCGGAGAATTGCTCGCGGCGGAGTCCGAGATGAATCCACAGATCGTGTATGGTGAAGATGTGATGTCCCGCATCCAGTACACCATCGAACATCCTGATGGGCTGGAGAAACTGCATAAAGCGATCATCGGCACGCTAAACAAGTTGTTAAAGCAAGCCGCCCACACCGCCAAGATCAAAACCAGCGAAATCCTGGAAATGGTGTTGGTTGGCAATTCCACGATGCACCACATCGTCTTGAATTTACATCCCAAAGATCTGGGGCTGGCTCCGTTCGTACCTGCCATTCATGAATCGGTGGATATCAAGGCGCGTGAGTTGGGGTTGCACATCAATGCATCGGGCAATATCCACGTGCTGCCCACCATTGCATCGTTTGTCGGCGCGGACACAAGTGCGGTCATCCTTGCGGAAGAGCCACATAAGCAGGATGAGAACTGGTTGTTGATCGATGTCGGCACGAATGCAGAACTCGTACTCGGAAATCGTAAGCGATTAGTGTGTACATCCACGCCAACCGGTCCTGCTCTCGAAGGTGCTCACGTGGAATACGGCATGCGTGCCGCGCCGGGTGCGATTGAGCGTGTACACATCGACGAGAAGACTCTCGAACCGAAGTACAAAGTCATCGGCGTGGAAGGTTGGAACACCGATCATGCTGAGTTCAAAGGTCAGGTGAAGGGTATCTGCGGATCAGCCATCATCGACGCGGTGGCAGAACTGTTCCGGGTGGGGATCGTCGATTCTCGGGGCAGGTTCAAAAAAGGGTTAAAGTCGAAGCGTATTCGAGAGGGAGAGAACGGTTGGGAGTATGTCATCGCCTGGGCGGAGGAAACATCCATCGGGAGAGACATCCCCATGACCCAGCAGGATGTACGGCAGATCCAATTGGCAAAGGCGGCGCTCTATGTGGCGGCGCGCACGTTATTGAAGCGCAGCAATTTGCAAACCCCTGATAAAATCATTCTCGCGGGCGGTTTTGGCAGTTTCATCGATAAAGAGAAGGCAATGCTGATCGGCTTGATCCCCGATTGCGAACTCAATAAAGTATATGCCATCGGCAATGCCGCGGGCGACGGCGCGCGCATCGCACTGTTGAACGTGGAGAAACGCAACGAGATCGATTCAGTCACGCGTAAAGTGGAACGCTTCGAACTGCCAACCGACCCCGATTTTCAAAACAACTTCATGCTGGCAACGAGTTTCCCGCACATGAACGAACCTTTCGAACATATCGCACATCTGATCCCGCATCGCACAGCAGATCCGATGGCGAAGAATTTTATGAAGTGAGGGCGGATGGTCATCCGTCCTGCGAGGTGATACATGAACCAATTTTTGGAACGATTGAACAGGGGGGAAATCCTGGTTGCGGATGGGGCGACCGGATCGAATTTGCAAAGGATGGGATTGAGACCGGGTCAGCCTCCCGAGGACCTGATCATTGATAACCCGGACATTCTGCTCAAGCTGGAGAGTTCCTTCGTGGAAGCCGGATCGGATATCATCCTGACCTGCACCTTCGGAGGCACACGCATGAGGATGAAGGATTCGAAATATCAAGACCGCGCTCCTGAAGTGAATATGCGCGCCGCGGAATTGGCTCGCAAAGCCGCCTCTGCGCGTGAGGGCGTCATGGTTGCTGGTTCGATGGGACCGGTCGGCGGCTTGCTGAAACCGTATGGTCCGCTGGAGGCGGAGGAGGTCAAAGCCACGTTTGCCGAACAAGCCAAAGCCCTTACCGAAGGCGGCGTGGATCTGCTGCTCATCGAAACCATGTTCTCGTTTGAAGAGACGACCGCCGCCTTCGAAGGCGCGAAATCCGTCAGCGACCTGCCCATCGTGGTCTCGTTCAGTTATGACCGCGGCACGCGCACGATGATGGGCATCAAGCCGAAGGATGTCATCAAGAAATATTCTGAAATGGGCGCGGTGGTCATCGGCGCGAACTGTGGGACTACGCTCGAAAACATGGAAGCGGTGGTCAAGGAATATGCCGCGACCCTGCCGAACTTCCCGCTGTGGGTCAAGCCAAATGCTGGAGTCCCTCACATGGACATCGAGACCGAGCAGGGTGTCTACGATATGACTCCAGAAGACATGGGCAATTATGCAAAGAAGTATGTGGAATTGGGAGCAAAGATCGTCGGCGGCTGTTGCGGAAATACGCCGGAGCATGTGGCGGCAATTGCAAAAGCAGTAAAATAGTAATTGGTAATTGAAGAGATCAGTATGGGTTACGGGTTTTGAATTCGTAGCCCGTATTTATTAATAAGGAGAACAATTTCTGACCAGGGTATTATATAATGTGCCTATGCGACAAGCCATTTTAGACTTGCTTTCTGGAAAGCGGATCGATACGCAACCTACCTTTAGCGGGTTAATCCATGTTACGACAGAGGGACTGGCAAACGAAAGCATTGCGCTGCATGAAGCGCACCATGATACTCAGAAGATGGCGAGGACGGCAGCAAGCACATTTCATTTGACGGGGCTTCCGTCCGCAGCGCTGCCGTTGGATCTGTGTGCGCCTGCCGAAGCGCTGGGGGCACAACTGAATTTTTACGAAGGCATCAACAATTTATTTCCTCAACCGAAAAAGGCATTGTTTGCCACTGCGAAAGATTTGAACGAGGGATATTTCCAAAGTGCGGATTTCCTCCACAAAGGCAGGCTTCCCCTGATTTGTGAAGCGATCCATGCATTGAAGGACGATGTGGGAAAGGATGTAGTCATCAGCGGAGTGATTCCCGGTCCATATACTTTATTGTTATACCTTGTAGAACCGGGCGGCTTGTTTGCCGGGATGAAGCGCGAGCCAGTTTCGATCAACGACGCGCTCTTTCATCTTTCTTCCTTCCTCGCCGAGATCGGCAATGCCTATCGAGAGGCAGGCGCAGACTTCATCACGATCCATGATATGGGTGGATCGCCAGCTTTCATCGGACCAGCCAAATATGAGCAGTTTGTCCTTCCGGCGGAGAAGGCATTGCTCGAGAAATTGTCGAAGCCGCGAGTATTGTCCGTGTGCGGGAACGTGACAAAGTCTCTGGATTTGCTGAATCAGACAGGCGCGGAGGCGATTTCCATCGACCAGACGACGGATGTCCACGCGGCGCGCGCGGCATTCAAGGACACCTTGTTGTTCGGAAATATCGATCCGGTGGAAACGTTGTGGAGAGGAGACAGGGCCTCCATAGCGGAGGCGGTTCGCGGGGCGAAGGAGGCGGGTGTGGATGCGGTCTGGCCCGGCTGTGATTTGGTCACGTCTACGCCGATCCAAAATTTGAGAAGCTTGGCCGAAAGTCTGACCTGATCGGTCAGGCTTTTTTGTAATTAAATTGCCTATTGACGCCGCCCTTTCAAAAATGTAAACTCTTGCCATCGCCAAAACAGAGGAACTGAGGAGTAACGGGAATGACAGGAAAGTCATTATCTGTCCGTGAAACGATTAAGGGTGCAAAGTCGAAGGTTAAAACGACATCGACAGTGGTATCTTCATTAAAAAAATCGAATCAAAAGGGTATCAGGAAGGTTACCTCCAAAAAGAACGGTCGATCTCCCCACAAAGCACTCACACTACGACAACAACTCACCCAGCGTGAAGCCGAACTGGCGATCATTAACAGCGTGGGCGAGGCCATGTCCAGAAATTTGGATGTGCCCACCGTGGTACGCATCGTGGGAGACAAAGTGCGGGAAATTTTCAACGCGGACGTCACCATGATCGTCCTGGCAGATGTGGAAAGGAACTCTGCACGGCTCGTCTATGCCTACGACAAAGGCTACCTGGATGAAATGCACCTCACGCTCGACTCGGGTTTGAACAGCATCATTGTCAAATCGCGTCAGCCCCTCCTTCTTGGTACGAGTGCGGAGGCTGACGCCCTTAGTTCTGTGAAAATAGATGACGCGGAGGGCAACGAGGATCAGACTGAGTCCTGGTTGGGGGTTCCGATCATTGTCGGCGAAAAGGTGCTCGGGATTGTCAGTGTGCAAAGTTACAAGCAGCATGCCTACAGTGACGATAGCGTGCGCCTCCTGCAAACCCTCTCCGCCAATATGGGCGTTGCCATCGAAAATGCACGTCTCTTCGAAGAGACCACCCGCCTGCTCAAGGAGACCGAGGAACGCAACGCCGAACTGGCAGTCATCAACAGTGTGCAGCAGGGGCTGGCTTCCAAACTCGAATTCCAATCGATCATTGACTTGATCGGCGACAAGGTGACGGAGATCTTCAACGCGCAGGCAACCTTGATCTCGCTGTATGATCCCGAAACCAGCCAGATCGATCATCGGTATCTGATTGAACGCGGCGAACGCATCCACTTCCACCGACCTGTGCCCATCGACAAGTTCCGCCAGCGAGTGGTGGAAACGCGTCAGCCCTGGTTGATTAACCGCGAGTACCGGAAAATCACAATTGAGATCGGAGAAGAGCCCATCCTAGAGGGGGAGGAGCCCAAGTCGCTGGTCTTCGTCCCCATGATCGTCGGGCAGAATGTAACGGGCATCATCAGCATCCAAAACCTGGACATGGAGGATGCATTCAGCCAGTCGGATGTGCGCCTGCTCTCGACCATCGCCGCCAGTATGAGTGTGGCGCTCGAGAATGCGCGGCTCTTCAACGCCGAGCAACAACGCGCGCAGGAACTTGCCGCCATCAGCACCGTGAGTCAGGCTCTCGTGGCGGAAACAGAGTTGGATTCCATGATCCAGCTCATCGGGAGTCAGATGCAGGATATTTTCGAGGCGGATATTGCCTACGTGGCGTTACTCGATCCGCAGGCTGATCTGATCCGGTTCCCATATCAGTTCGGACAGGAGCTCACTCCGCTTCCGCTTGGAGTGGGGCTGACGAGCAAGATCATCGAAAGCGGGAAGCCCCTGCTCATCAACAAGGATATTGGGGAACGCACCCGGGAGATCGGCGCCACGCGTGTTGGGCGGGAGGCGCTTTCGTACCTGGGTGTGCCAATTAAATCGGGCAGGGAAACCATCGGTGTGTTGAGCGTGCAAAGCGCCACCGCGGAAGGTGCGTTCGAGGATGACGACCTGCGTCTGTTGGCGACCATTGCCGCCAATGCTGGGGCGGCGATCCAGACGGCCAAACTGCACGCGGAAACGCAACGCCGCGCCCGGGAAACCTCCGCCCTGCTCGACATCAGCCGGGATATTTCGGCCAGCCTGGAGGCGAAGACTGTGCTGGAAGGTATTGCGTTCCACGCCATGGAACTGCTTGGCGGTGAACTGAGCGCGCTTTTCCTGCCTGAGGGGGACGGCAATACCTTCCGCGCCATTGCCGCCTTTGGTAAGGAAGCGGAGAATGTTCGCAACGACACGATTAATCTGGGTGAGGGGATTTTGGGGAATATCGCCAAAAACAAGGTCGGGGAAATCGTTAACGATGTGCTGAGGGATCCGCGCACCATCGCCATCATCGGCACGGATGTATCCCCCGATGAACATTTGCTGGCTTTACCTTTGCTTGCCAACAATGAATTGAAAGGATTGATGGCAGTCTGGCGTTCGGGCAAGGGTAGGGAATTCACCGACAACGAGTTGGGTTTTTTGAATGGGCTGGCACGTCAGGCAGTCATTGCGTTGCAGAATGCCCAGTTATTTGCCGAGACCGAGCAACGCGCCGCCGAACTCGCCATCCTCAACAGCGTGGGGGAAGCCATGGTGCAAGCCCTTGATGTCGGGACCGTGACCCACATTGTGGGGGAGAAGGTGCGCGATATTTTCAAGGCGGACGTCGTGGATGTATTACTGTTTGACTCTTCCACGAGAATGGTGAGTCTCGTCTATAGTTTCTTCGACGGTCGATATTACGAGGATGAACCGCCCTGGGAGTTGGGAGAGGGGTTGACTTCCAGAGTCATTCTTTCACGACAGCCGCTGTTGCTGCGCACGGCGCAGGAAATGGATCAACACGGGGCGGCTGCCTACCTCAATTCGCCCAAGGTGGGCAGGGATCCTGAATCCTATCTGGGGGTACCAATCATTGTGGGCGACAAGGTGCTGGGCGTGGTGGATGTCCAAAGCTACGAACAACATGCCTTCGACGAAAACAATGTGCGGCTGCTCCAGACGCTGACAGCCAGCATGGGTGTGGCGCTCGAGAATGCGCGGCTCTTCAACGAGGCCCAGCAGGCTCGCGCCGCCGCCGAAGCCGCCAACGAAGCCAAGAGTTCCTTCCTCGCCACGATGAGTCACGAGATCCGCACGCCGATGAACGCTGTCATCGGCATGAGCGGTCTGTTGATGGATACGCCGCTCAACGCCGAACAGGCCGACTATGTGGAGACCATCCGCAGTTCGGGCGACGCGCTTCTCACCATCATTAACGACATCCTCGACTTCAGCAAGATCGAAGCGGGGCGCATGGAGATCGAATCGCAGCCTTTCGACCTGCGCGAATGCGTCGAATCGGCGCTGGACCTGGTCACCGGGCGCGCCATCGAAAAAGGGCTCGACATCGCCTACATTTTCGAGGACGATGTCCCACCCGCCATCTCCGGCGATGTTACGCGTCTCAGGCAGATTCTGCTGAATTTGTTCAGCAACGCAGTGAAATTCACCGAAAAGGGCGAGGTTGTGTTGACCGTGACGTCAAAACCCATTTCAAAAAGGAAGGTCGAATTGACCTTCTCGGTTCGCGATACCGGCATCGGTCTCTCTTCGGAGGGCATGGACAGGCTGTTCCAATCGTTCTCACAAGCTGATTCCTCCACCACGCGCAAATACGGCGGCACGGGCCTAGGTCTCGCCATCAGCAAGCGGCTGGCCGAAATGATGGGTGGCACCATGTGGGTGGAAAGCGATGGTTTAGGCAAAGGCGCCGTCTTCACATTCACGATGCAAGCGCCCGTGGCAGAATTGCCCCAGGCTGATTTACGTGAACACATGGGAATCCAGCCCGCGCTCATCGGAAAACGCATCCTAATCGTGGACGATAACGCCACGAATCGACGGATCCTCAACATGCAAACTGTCAAATGGGGTATGACCGCGTACGATACTGCATCTCCGCTCGAAGCCCTGGAATGGCTCCAGCGCGGTGAATTCTTCGACATCGCCATCCTCGATATGCACATGCCTGAAATGGACGGCGTGGAACTGGCGAAGCGCATCCGTTCAGGTGGACTCAAAATTCCCCTGGTATTGTTCAGTTCCCTCGGTCGGCGTGAGGCGGGGCTGGACGCGGAACCGCGACTCTTCGCAGCATTCCTGACCAAACCCCTCAAACAATCCCAACTGTTCGATACCCTTGCCGGACTCTTCGCGGGACCGAAGGCGCGGGAGGAAAAACGGTTCGCGCCCGCCCTGGAACGCCTCAAACTGGACCCGGAGTTTGGCGCGCGACACCCGATAAAAATCCTCCTTGCCGAGGATAACGCCGTCAACCAGAAACTTGCCCTGCGACTGCTCGAGCAGATGGGCTACCGAGCCGATATGGCATCGAACGGCTTGGAGGCTGTGGAATCCATCCAGCGCCAGTTCTACGATGTAATTCTGATGGATGTACAAATGCCCGAAATGGACGGACTGGATGCCACACGCAACATCCGCAAATTGACCGGCATCCGGCAGCCGCGCATCATCGCCATGACCGCCAATGCCATGGAAGGCGACCGGGAGCTCTGCCTCGAAGCCGGTATGGATGATTACATTTCCAAGCCCATCCGAATCAACGAACTGGTGGAAGCGCTCACAAAAGTGGAGAGGAAATAGAACATGTCTGTCATTGACCTAGCGACCTTCGAAGAACTCAAACAAATGTCCGGCACAGAATTTATCAATGAACTAATCGACACCTTTCTGGAGGATGCGCCAAAGCTGATCGAGGAGATCAAGTCCGCGCTGAACGCGAATAATGCAGACTCCTTCCGGCGCGCGGCGCATTCGCTGAAATCGAACGCGTCGACGTTCGGAGCGAGTCAACTCTCGGCGCTGGCGAAGGAGTTGGAAATGCTTGGGAAGGAGAACCGGCTCGCTGAAACGGGAGACAGGCTCCGGGCATTGGAGGAGGCGTATGTGTCTGCCCGAAACGAACTCGAAGGGTTGAGGTCATGAAATCATCGCATGGGCCCGGTCGCCTGCTCGTCGTGGATGATAATCGGGTCAACCGCCTGCTCCTGACCCACGCGTTGGAACAGCATGGACACCGCGTATCGAATGCGGAGAACGGCAGAATTGCCATGGACATGCTGCGGTCAAATCCGTTCGATGTAATTTTGCTCGACATCGACATGCCGGTGATGAACGGATTCGATGTATTGGAGGCGCTGTTGCAGGATAACAATCTGCGCGACCTGCCTGTAATCATGACATCCGCGTCTGATGAACTGGACCGCGTTGTGAAATGCATCGAGATGGGTGCGGAGGATTATCTTGTCAAGCCGCTGAACCCGGTGTTGTTGCGGGCGCGTGTAAACGCCAGCCTGGAAAAGAAACGTTTGCGTGACCAGCAGCGCAAACTTTTCCACACGTTTGCCACGCCCGAGGTGGCGGAACAACTTTTACAGGAGGGCTTTTCGCTCGGCGGCAAATATATCACGGCATCCGTCATGTTCGCAGATATTCGCTCCTTTACAAGTCTGAGTGAAAAACACGACCCAGCCGATACCATCGAATTGCTCAACAATTATTTTGCCTTGATGTTCGATGCGATTACTGCCAATAACGGTACTGTAAACCAAATGGAGGGCGATGGGCTAATGGCGATTTTCGGCGCGCCGGTCTACCATGAGAAGCATCGTGAACATGCCGTACGCGCCGCACTGGAAATGGCAGAACTGTTAGATGGTTTTAATGAGCAGCGCGTCGTTCAGGGAAAAGTTGGGATCGGTATTGGAATTGGAATCGCCACAGGGAAGGTGATCGCCGGATATACGGGCACACAACATCGCGCCACATATACCTGCGTGGGGGATACCGTCAATGTGGCAGCGCGCATCGAGAAGCATACGAAGATCACAGGCAGGCAGATCATGATCGACCAGTATACGCGGGAGGGATTATCGAATGAATTTCGTGTGGCCGATCTTGGAGAAGTCATGTTCAAGGGAAAACAACAAGCGATCAGAATCTTTGCCGTGAATGAGTGAAAAATCCGCCGGAATTTGTATCCAACCAATTCCCTATCTCAAAACTTGACGCATTAAAGCGGATGTGCTACCATCATTGAAACTTTTGTTCGAGATTGAGGAGAAGATATCCATGGCAAGTATCAAACGAGGCGCGATGGTCGCCTTCATCCTTTTGGTGGTCGCCGTTTCCGTTTCCGCATGCAAGACACCGTATTCACAGGCGCCAGTTGCAACAAACACACCCATCAGTAATCAAAACCTTTTCTCCACACCGATTGCCCAGACACCCGGCATGAGTGATGTAGAGGTTTTCGGTACAGGTACCGCTCTTGCTCTTTCCTCGGGAACACCCGCTCCCGCGGGCACGGCAACAAATACGCCGATTGGCATCACACCGCAGGCGGCTACCAACACTGCGACACCCATTGTCAATCCGCCGAATACGCCCACGCCGACCGCCACCTTGGCCGTGAGCGGACCCACCGCCACCCTCATTCCTTCCGGCTCGAAACCGGCAACCTACACTTTGCAAAACGGTGAATTCGTCTACTGTATTGCGCGTCGCTTCAACGTGGATCCCGACGAGATCCTTGCCTTGAATGGAATCGTCGATAGCCAGACAGTCTATCCGGGGCTGGTCATCAAGATCCCGCAGACGGGGAATCCGTTCCCTGGCGACCGCATGTTGAGGAATCATCCCACCACTTATACAGTGACATCCTCCGATGAAACAGTCTTTGGTGTGGCGTGCGCATTCGGCGACATCGACCCGTCCCTGATTGCGCAACAAAACGGAATTTCAGTGAATGCGTCCCTGACAGTCGGGCAGCAATTGAGCATTCCATAATCTGACCACACGACGTATGGACAAAAGCCCAGGCGCGTGCTTGGGCTTTTGTCATATAATCGGCTCACGCATTCATCCCTTCCCAAGGAAAATACCATGCCTTTTGAATTGATCCGTTCAGAAACACTCCTGCAGGGACGCACTTTCAAGCTTCGACGCGACCTGCTCAAGACACCGGATGGGCGCGAAACAAGATTGGAGATCATCGAGCACGGCGGCTCGGTGGTCGTCATTCCCATCGATGCGGATGGGAATATGCTCTTTGTACGTCAGTATCGTCATGCGGCAGGCATGGATCTGCTGGAACTTCCCGCCGGGACGCGTGATAGCAGTGAGCCCTACGAAGAATGCGCCGCGCGCGAAATCCGAGAAGAGACGGGTATGGAAGCCGGCAAACTTGAAAAGGTCGGTGAGTTTTATCTAGCGCCGGGTTACTCCACCGAATTCATGGGAGTGTTTCTAGCAACAGCGTTGAGTCACAATCCACTCGACCCCGATGCAGATGAATTTCTTTCCGTGGAAAAGATGCCTGTTAAGGAGGCGTTGGCAATGGCAGAACGCGGCGAGATGCCGGATGCCAAATCCCTGGCGGCGTTGCTATTGGCAAGACCTCATTTGGAGAAGTATCTTGGCTAAATCGATGATGATCCTTATTGCTGGTCCGTATCGCTCCGGGACAGGAGATGACCCCGGGAAAATGGAGGCAAACGTTCGGGCGATGGAAGCGTACGCTCTTCCCATTTTCCGCATGGGGCACATCCCCGTGTTGGGCGAATGGTTCGCCCTGCCGCTTGTTCATTTGGCGGGATCAAAACAGGTTGGGGATGAAGCGTTCAATGAAATATTCCATCCCATCGCGGAACGGCTCTTGGAAAAATGTGATGCCGTGCTCAGGGTCGGCGGCGAATCGAAAGGCGCCGATTTGATGGTGGAAGTGGCGCGAAAAATGGTTTGCAAGTTTACGGGAGTCTTGAAGAAATTTCACCCGCAAAATAGATAAAACGCAAAAAACAGGAGCAAGAACGCTCCTGTTTTTTCATTCCTACTATTTTTGTCCGAAATATGACAACAGGCACGGGTATTTAAGTCATTCATAACTAACTTCCAGAGGTCAACGGGGATAAACTTGTCAGGATAGAGAATTTCACAGGTTTTGCGCCTGATTCAGAAGGAGTTAGCATGAAAAAACAAGTCATTATGATCGACGGCAATGAAGCCACGGCCTCCGTCGCTCACCGTACGAGCGAAGTGATCGCCATTTATCCGATTACCCCGTCTTCGGGCATGGGCGAGTTTTCGGACGAATGGTCAGCCAAAGGTAAAAAGAATCTCTGGGGCACCGTTCCGCTTGTGATCGAGATGCAGTCTGAAGGCGGCGCGGCAGGAGCTGTCCATGGCGCGCTCCAAACCGGTGCGCTCACTACCACCTTTACAGCGTCGCAAGGGTTGCTTCTTATGATCCCCAACATGTACAAGATCGCCGGTGAACTCACCAGCACGGTCTTCCATGTTGCCGCACGCGCCATCGCCGCGCACGCCCTTTCCATTTACGGCGACCATCAGGATGTGATGGCTGTCCGCCAGACCGGTTGGGCATTGCTTTCCTCCGGTTCCGTGCAGGAAGCGCACGACTTTGCCGCCATCTCCATGGCAGCCACCCTCAAGGCGCGCGTCCCGTTCCTGCATTTCTTCGACGGCTTCCGCACCTCCCATGAAGTCAACAAGATCTTCCAGCTTTCGGATGACGACCTCCGCTCCATTCTGGACGAGGAGTTGATCCGCGCTCACCGGGCGCGTGCCCTCAACCCGGAGCATCCTGTTCTGCGCGGCTCCGCCCAGAACCCCGATGTCTACTTCCAGATGCGCGAGGCGGTCAACCCATATTACGAGGCTGTCCCTGGCATCACCCAGGAAGCCATGGACAAGTTTGCCCAGGTGACAGGTCGCCACTATAACCTGTTCGATTACTACGGCGATCCCGACGCCGAACGCGTGGTTGTAATCATGGGTTCCGGCGGTGAGACTGTGGTGGAAACTGTCAAGTATCTCGCTTCCAAAGGTGAAAAGGTTGGCGCCATCCTCGTTCGTTTGTACCGCCCCTTCTCAGTGGAACATTTCGTCAAGGCAGTTCCGCAAAGTGTCAAGTCTGTCGCTGTACTGGACCGCACCAAGGAACCCGGCGCTTCCGGCGAGCCTCTCTACCTTGATGTAGTCAACGCCCTTGTCGAAGGCAGGCGTTCAAATATTAGAACCATCGGCGGACGCTATGGACTTTCCTCCAAGGAATTTACTCCCGCCATGGTCAAAGCAGTGCTGGACGAAATGAAGAAAGCCGAGCCCAAGAATCACTTCACCGTCGGCATTAACGATGATGTGGCTCACACCAGCCTGGACTTTGACCCGTCTTTCATAATCGAACCGGAGGGCGTCGTAAGTTGTGTGTTCTTCGGACTCGGCGCAGACGGGACAGTCGGCGCGAACAAGAACTCCATCAAGATCATCGGTGAAGAGACTGACAACTTTGCCCAGGGTTACTTTTACTACGACTCGAAGAAATCCGGCACCGTGACCATGTCGCACTTGCGTTTCGGACCTCAGCCGATCCGTGCTCCGTATCTTATTGAATTGAACCAGGCGAATTTCGTTGCCTGTCATCAATTCTCCTTCCTCGAGCGCGTGGACATGCTCAAATACGCCAAGAAGGGCGCTACATTCCTGCTCAACAGCCTTTATGGCCCCGACGAAGTATGGGATCACCTTCCCGTTGAAGTCCAGAAGGATATCATCGAGAAGGAGCTCAAGTTCTACGTCATCAACGGTTACGAAGTGGCTGAAAAGACCGGCATGGGCGGACGGATGAACACCATCATGCAAACAGCCTTCTTCGCCATCAGCGGAATCCTGCCGCGCGAAGCCGCCATCGCCGAGATTAAGCGCTCCATTGAAAAGACCTATGGCAAGCGCGGGGAAGCTGTCGTCAAGAAGAACTTCGATGCTGTGGACAGCACTCTTGCCAATTTGTATGAGGTAAAAGTCCCGGCGAAGATCACTTCCAAGATCACGCGCCGACAAGCAGTCCCGGCGGAAGCGCCCGAATTTGTCCGCAATGTTCTCGGTGAGATCATTCGTGCCAACGGCGATAACATCCCTGTCTCTGCCTTCCCTGTCGATGGCACCTTCCCCACCGGCACGACACAATGGGAGAAGCGCAACATCGCGTTGGAAATCCCCGTTTGGGAGCCGGATTTGTGCATCCAATGCGGCAAGTGCGTGATGGTATGTCCGCACGCGGTCATCCGCCATAAAGTCTATGATGAGAAATTGCTGGCAAATGCTCCTGAAACTTTCAAACATATGCCGTCGAAGTTCAAGGAATTTTCGACCGGCTATGCTTACACCGTCCAAGTCGCTCCGGAGGACTGTACCGGTTGTACCCTGTGTGTGGAAGTCTGCCCGGTCAAGGACAAGGCCCAGGTTGGGCGTAAAGCCATCAACATGGAAGCGCAGCCGCCTCTTCGAGAACAGGAAGCCAAGAATTGGGATTTCTTCATGGATATCCCCGACCTCGACCGCAAGTTGATCAACCCCTCGACCATCAAGAATTCACAATTGCTGCGCCCGTTGTTTGAATTCTCCGGAGCCTGCGCCGGCTGCGGTGAAACTCCGTACGTCAAACTCGTCTCGCAGTTGTTCGGTGACCGCGCGGTGATCGCCAATGCCACCGGTTGTTCGTCCATCTATGGCGGCAACCTGCCGACCACCCCGTGGGCAGTGGATTCGAAGGGACGCGGTCCCGCCTGGTCGAACTCGCTATTTGAAGACAATGCAGAATTCGGTCTAGGTATGCGCCTGACAATTGACAAACAGAACGAATACGCCCGCGAGTTACTCGTCGCCTTCGAGAAGGAACTTGGCAAGGAATTCGTGGATGCAATCTTGAACGCCAGGCAGGATGACGAAGCCGGAATCGATGCCCAGCGCGAACGTGTTGCTGAATTGAAGAAAAGACTTGGTAAATCCAGCGACAACCGCGCCAAAGATTTGGTCAGTATTGCGGACAGTCTTGTCAAGAAATCCGTGTGGATCATTGGCGGCGACGGCTGGGCGTACGACATCGGGTATGGCGGCCTGGACCATGTACTCGCCAGTGGGCGCAATGTCAATATTCTGGTGCTCGATACCGAAGTATATTCCAACACAGGCGGTCAGGCGAGCAAATCCACGCCGCGCGCCGCAGTCGCCAAGTTTGCCATGGGCGGGAAGGGCATGCCCAAGAAGGACCTTGGTTTGATCGCGATGTCCTATGGGTATGTATACGTCGCTCATGTGGCGATGGGCGCCAACGATCAACAAACGCTTCGAGCGTTCCTTGAGGCAGAGTCCTACGATGGCCCATCGCTGATCATCGCCTACAGCCACTGTATTGCCCACGGCTACGATATGGCGAAGGGTCTTGAACAGCAGAAACTCGCCGTCCAGTCCGGTCATTGGCCCATGTACCGCTATGATCCGCGCCTTGCCGAACAGGGACAGAATCCGCTCGTAATCGAGTCGAAGGAACCGACCATCCCGTTCTCCCAGTACGCGTATAACGAGACCCGTTACAAGATGCTCACACAAATGGACGAGGAACGTGCTGAAGCTCTCATGAAGGAAGCCGAGCACGACGCCAAATCACGCTGGACACTGTATAAACAGATGGCAGCAATGCACTACAATGGCAACAACAAGGAATAAGATTTAATATGACGGCGGTGGTCGGACAGACAAGGACCCCGCCGTCTACTTAATCGAATGGAGACTACCATGACCGATCTTTCTACAACTTATCTTGGTCTAAAATTACGAAACCCGATCGTAGCCTCAGCGTCCCCCCTTTCCAAGAAACTGGACCGCGCAAAAAAACTGGACGAAGCCGGGATTGGGGCTATTGTGATGTTCTCACTCTTCGAGGAACAGATCATCCAGGAGAGTCTGGAACTTGATCACTATTTGAATCGCGGCGCGGAATCCTTCCCGGAAGCGCTTTCCTATCTGCCGGATGGCGGCATGTATGCCGTCAGCCCGGAAAAGTATCTAAACCAAGTGGCGGGGCTGAAGAAGGCTGTTAGCGTCCCTGTGATCGGAAGTTTAAATGGCGTCTCCAAAGGCGGCTGGACGAATTATGCGCGCAAGATCGAGGAAGCCGGTGCGGATGCGCTCGAATTGAACTTGTACTTCATTTCCACCGACCCCGATATGACATCGGGGGATATCGAAGATATGCAAGTCGATCTGGTGGCGGAGGTCAAATCCGCCATCAAGATTCCGCTGGCGGTGAAGATCAGTCCGTTCGTTACATCCATTCCCAATTTTGTGAAGCGGCTCGTGGATGCAGGCGCGGATGGTTTCGTTCTCTTCAACCGCTTCTACCAACCCGATTTCGATCTCGAAGAACTGGAGATCGTTCACAGCCTTGACCTGAGCACACCCGCCGAAATCCGTCTCCCTCTTCGCTGGATCTCGATCCTAAGCGGACAGTTCAAGACTGACTTTGCCTTGACCAGCGGCGTTCATTCCCATACCGATGTGGTGAAAGCCATGATGTCTGGCGCCAAAGTTGCCATGATGGCATCCGGGCTTCTTCATAACGGTGAGCAGTCGGTGGATCAAATTTTGAGCGCATTGGAAGCATGGATGAAAGAACATGAGTATGAATCCATTCGGCAGATGCAGGGCAGTATGAGTCAAAAGTCAGTCAAAGAACCTGCTGCATTCGAACGGGCAAATTACATGAAGGTGCTTGGATCTTTCCGCGATCTGCCGTGAAGAAATCAAAGAAACGAATGGGCTCTCGAAAAATCGGGAGCCCATTCGTTTTCTACAAGTAAGTATGGCAATTATTCTTCGACCGCTACCGGGGTAGTCTTGCGCTGGCGGAAGGTGATTCGGGCGCGGGTCAGGTCATAGGGGGACATTTCCATGGCGACACGATCACCCAACAAAATACGGATGTAATGCTTGCGCATTTTGCCGGAGAGGTAAGCCAAGACCTCATGACCATTATCCAGCCTGACACGAAACTGTGTGCCGGGTAAAGCCTCGACCACTACACCTTCTGCCCGAATTTTATCTTCTTCCTTTGCCATATTACCTTCTTTCTATTCACCGTCTTTGGTGAACGTGCGTCGTTTGATGCGACGAATTGCTTTCTTCCTTTCCATGCGGCGCTGTTCGCTCTTGGAAACGAACCAGCGTTTGCGGCGCACTGTGCTTAAAACACCGCTTTTTACCACTTTCTTGCGAAAACGTTTGAGGAGGGAGTCCTGCGACTCACCATTGCGTAAATTTACAGCTGTCATAACAAGTCACCTCCTTTCCGCATGGAAGTAGCGAAAAAAATCGGCCGATGTACAGACTCGGCCGAGGGTATATTCAACAAGAAGAAACGACAAAATGATCGATGGATCAAAAAGAACGCTTCAAACTCCTCTTTTGTAAAATCGGACGTAATCACATCCGAGAGCCGAACCTGTGCATCTAATTATACATGATTCAAGCGTGGCTGAAAAGACCCACGCACAATGTTAAAAGAAAAGCCCCTTGGCAATGACCTACTCTCCCAGGAGGTCGCCCTCCAAGTACCATCGGCGCTGACGGACTTAACTACCGGGTTCGGGATGTTACCGGGTGTACCCCCGTCGCTCCAATCACCAAGGGACTATTTCACATGGCAGTGCTGAACAGCAACTGAAAAGATTTTTTGTGGAAGAGTAATAAGTTCTCCACATCACGGGATTCAGCCCTCGACCATTAGTACAACTTAGCTCAACACATTACTGCGCTTACACTTGTTGCCTATATAGCAGGTGGTCTACCTGCGGTCTTACTCTGTTAACCAGAATACAGGGATCTAATCTTGAGGCGAGTTTCCCACTTAGATGCTTTCAGCGGTTATCTCTGCCCGACGTAGCTACCCAGCAATGCCGTTGGCACGACAACTGGCACACCAGAGGTCAGTCCACTCCGGTCCTCTCGTACTAGGAGCAGCTCCTCTCAAATCCCTTACGCCCACAGCGGATAGAGACCGACCTGTCTCACGCATCTTCAAATTACTTTGAAGACAGACTATACCACCACCTCTTTCGAGGCGCCGACGTATTACAACGCTCATAGATTTACCTTCTCGCGAAGGTAGGGAACGCTGTCGAGAACTCTGTTCGCGTTCTCAGTCGTTACGGGGATCAAGATAACCCTTGCCTGCCAAAAAGGCTTGCACGCTTGCAAGCGTATGTTTGCCCTTTTTGGTGTAGTTTAGGGCTTGAAAAGACTCCACTTTCGCACACCAATCCAGAAATTCTTCTGGGGAGGGATTAGGTTGACTGGTTATTTCTCTAATCAACCGTAGCGCTGTTTCAACCTGCTCGCGTTTCAGAATAACATAGGGCTCGAGCAGCGCCAGTACTTGTCGCGCCGGCATAAAGCCTTCTATGTCATACTCACTCATTCCATCGTTTCGGTCGCGCACTGTGCCCACTTTCAAGTTATCTTTCAACCACTCCAGGATGAAGCGATTGGACTTCTTTTGGTAGAACGCCAGTGTGACCTTAATTTGGAATCCGTAAGCATAATCTGAACGCGGTTTGAGTTGAAACATTACGCTTCCATCACCGTCCAAAAAACCGGCAATGTATGCTAGGGTGGTATCTCGCATCTCGACCTTCCCACGGGATTGCCCTCCGAAGAGGGGTTCCCCGTTATGAGTCGGTTATCAGTTGAGGATCGCTCCCCAACGCCGCCATACTTGACGGTCTGAACCCAGCTCGCGTACCGCTTTAACGGGCGAACAGCCCGACCCTTGGGACCTTGTCCAGCCCCAGGATGCGATGAGCCGACATCGAGGTGCCGAGCGAAGTCGTCGATG
>JACAEM010000011.1 GCA_013388855.1 Chloroflexota bacterium | reverse complement strand
GGGCACGCCATGGCGTGCCCCCACCACCATCGGTGATGATGATTATCCCATGCACATGATTGGGCATGATCACATATGCGCCCAATTCGACATGGGGGAAATGGTCGGGGATGGCGCGCCAATGTTCTTCGGCGATTTGACCCATAGGCGATAACCGCATTTCGCCGTCCACAATTTCGCCGAATAATGGTTCGCGCTGGTAGGTGACCATCGTGACGAAATACGCGCCCGCCTGGGTGTAATCGTATCCTTTTAATCGGATGGAACGGCGGTGATGTTTTTGCGGGTCGAATTTCATGGTTTATTTGTTTTGGTTATTCGTTGGGGCGACGGGTTGGGGCGGGCGAACCCTCACCTCCCCCCTCATCAACTTCGGCAGCAGCGCATCCCGTAACGCCGCCAGCGTGCGGGATTCTTTTTCGTTCACATCCATCTTGTCAAATAGCAGTTTGGCAAAAGATTCAAACTTCTGCATCAATTCATTTGGCGGGTAGGGTACATCTGACATGTAAGCGATGTTTCTATTCAAGCCCGGAACCGCTGAATCTGCGCCCAGATCGGGCAAGTTGAGCGAAAGCAAGGCGTAGTAAAGCCAGTAAAAGCTTACCTCTTTTGCTTTTGGCACGACGTAAAAAGTCGTGTCGATTGGGAAGAAATCGTTTTGTACCCAAGTAACAATACCAGGATTTCCTTTTCTGCCCACAACAATTCCTGGACCTTTGACGAGATATTCATTGTGCCAACCAATTTGACCATTTGAACCATAAACAGGAATTGAACCTGCTTGTCTTTCGTCCTCTTTCAAACCTTTGCCATAAGCAAACTCGCAAATATCCCCCAACTTTCCAACCTTCCAACTTGCAACCTCCTCACTCTCCACAAACCAGTGACGAAACACCGCCCGCGCCATGGACTCCAGCGTGCGGTTCATGCGGCGGTTGAGTTCGATTTTATCGTCCAGCGCGCCGAGTATCCCTGCTATCGCGCGTTGTTCGGGGAGGGGAGGAATCTCACATTGAAGATTTGCTAGTTGTTCACGCGATACATTTGGAAATGTTGAGCCTGTTGCGCTCGCAAGTAACTCTGGTAAGCGAAAATCAATGATTGCTTTTAGAAAGTAACGATACTCTGAACCAAAACGATGTCGAATAGCGGCTATGCCACGACCAATTGCATATTTTTGATCTGCCCAATTCATTCGACCAGTGGTTGAGCCCCGAACACAGAAAAGAATGTCGTTTGGGAAGGCGAATTTTCTAGGGTCGGTTGTAAACTGAACAGGTTTAGGATGGTAACTACCAAATTCAGTTGGACCATTTAGCAATGGAATGCCAACTCCATCTTGGTTGCAAGTCTCACCCGAGGGAGATTGCCCCATTTCAATGATGGCAAAATTTTCTAAAACAACTACTTCCCAGTTATCCGACATAGGCTAATTTCTTCAAATTCTCTCGTATCTGCTCTTCCAGCCTCGCGCCCTCCTCAAACTGCGCTTCCAGTTCCTTTGTCAATCGCGCCATCTTCTGCTCGAAGGGTTCGTCGTCCTCTTCGGCTTCCGCCGCGCCCACGTAGCGCCCCGGCGTCAGCACATACCCTTGGGCGCGGATTTCCTCAAGGGTGACCGATTTGCAAAAGCCCGGGATGTCGCGGTACCCCTCACCCTCCCGTCCCTCTCCCGAGGGGAGAGGGAGGCCGCGCCACGCATGATACGTATTGGCAAGCAGGGCAATGTCCTCCTCCGAAAGGTCGCGGTGCACGCGGTCCACCATATAGCCGAGTTTGCGGGCGTCAATGAACAACACCTCGCCGCGCCGGTCCCTCACTTGCCCTCCCACCCCCCTTTCATCCCCCCATTTTCCCTGAAAATGGGGGGACAGAGGGGGGTGAGGGGCTTTATCCCGCGCCAAAAACCACAAACACACGGGAATTTGCGTGCTGTAAAACAACTGCCCCGGCAGCGCCACCATGCAATCCACCAAATCGTCCTCGATGATGGCTTTGCGAATCTCGCCCTCGCCCGAGGTGTTGCTGGACATGCTCCCGTTCGCCAGCACGAACCCCGCCCTGCCCTTTGGTGAAAGATGGTAAATGAAATGCTGCACCCAGGCGAAGTTGGCGTTGCTCACGGGCGGAACGCCGTACTTCCAGCGCTTGTCCTCGCGCAGGTTCTCGCCGCCCCAATCGCTCATGTTGAAGGGCGGGTTGGCGAGGATGAAATCGGCTTTCAGGTCGGGGTGCAGGTCGCGCAGGAACGAATCGGCAGGCTCTTTCAGGTCGCCTTCGATGCCGCGAATGGCGAGGTTCATCTTGGCGAGTTTCCACGTGTTGGGGTTGGATTCCTGCCCGTAGATGCTGATGTCGCCGATTCTGCCGCCGTGCGCCTCGACGAACTTCTCGCTCTGCACGAACATCCCGCCCGAGCCGCAGCACGGGTCGAACACCCGACCTTTGTACGGGCTCAGCATTTCGACCAGGACTCTCACCACCGAGCGCGGCGTGTAGAACTCGCCGCCCTTCTTGCCCTCCGCGCTGGCGAACTGCGAGAGGAAATATTCGTACACGCGCCCCAGCACGTCCTGTTTGCGGCTCTCCTCGTCCACGAAGTTGATGCCGCTGATCAGGTCCACCAGCCCGCCCAGGCGCTGTTTATCGAGCGTGGCGCGTCCGTAATTGCCCGGCAGCACGCCGCGCAGCGAGGGGTTGTCGCGCTCGATGGCGGCCATGGCGTCGTCAATCAAATTGCCGATGGTCGGCTGTTTGGCGTTGGCTTTCAAGCGCTCCCAGCGGGCTTCCTTCGGCACCCAAAAGACGCGCTCGGCGGTGTACTCATCGCGGTCTTCGGGGTCCGCGCCTTCGCTTTGCCTGGCGACCAACTGGCTGTGCAATTGCTCGAACGCGTCGGAGATGTATTTCAGGAAAATCAACCCCAGCACGACGTTCTTGTATTCCGCCGCGTCGAGGTGTCCGCGCATCTTGTCCGCGGCTTGCCAGAGTTGCGCTTCGATTCCCAGCGTCGCGCCGTTACCCCGCGTGCTTCTTTGTTCTTTTTCAGTACGTGCAGAGGTGGCCTTCTGTGGCTTTGTTGCTGCTTTACGCGGCATGATGCTTATCCTTATTAACCAGGTGTGATTTTCGAATTGTAGCATACAGCCGAATTCGGCGTCGTCATGCGCCCACCTCAATTGACCCTCGAGTGCATCAGTGAAACAAAAAACTCCATAGACGGCGTCCAATCCCTGAAATCAATCCCCTGTTTCCGAATTTGAGCGTGCCAGGCACACAGATTTCACAAGGAGAAGAACAGTTCACCGGGATACAAGCGGCATCTTCATCTCAGCCGGATTATTCAGCCGGGAAGGAGGCTTGAACCTCAATCGCTCCTATTCAAACGCCGCAATTCCTCCAAGGTCGAAATAGCGGAAAAGGTATCGAAAAGTGGCATTTTTTGATCCATGAAATACATTTTCTCTGCATTCGAATAGCTTTTGTCTATTCTACTCCATCCCTGTATAGGCATGGTTGTGAAACGCGTCAACAGGTGGAAATTTCGTTGCAAAAGCGCCCCGCTTTACAGTCTTGTAATGTGCCGAAAATGGAGGGGAAACCCTACTATACCGGGATGCCCATCGGGGGTATGCTGGCGGTGAAATTCCAGTGGAGAGCGCTATCCATTGGAAAAATCAATTACTTCACCAAGGAGAAACTCATGTCCGTTAAATTCAATATCATCGAACGGGGCAACCCGTCCAACCCAGAGGCGCCGAAGAAATTCTATCCCTCCATCCGGTCTAGCGGGCGGCTCACCCTGAGAGAACTTGCCACAGTCGCCGCCGATCGTTCCACCCTCACCGAGACGGATTTCATTGCCGCGGTCGAGTCGTTCCTTGCCATCATCCCCAAGGAACTGGCAAAGGGTAACATTGTCGAATTGGGCGATTTTGGCAGTTTCTGGCTGAAAACTTCCTCTGAGGGGGTGGAGAGCGCCGACGAAGTGCGCGCGGACCAGATCAGCACGGTCCTGCCGCGCTTCATTCCCGGCATGGAATTCAAACGTGTCCTGGATACCATCCAGTTCAGCAAGAGTTGACCCGCGTTTACCCTCCTCAATTGCAAAGAGATTGCCCGAAAACGGGCAGTCTCTTCTTTTGTTTCAGTCTGCCTCCGTCCGTGGGGGGAAGCAGTAGGGCAGGGGAAATACATTTAGAAGTCTTGTAAAACACATTTCGATGTGTTCGGGAACACATTTAGAAGTGTTTGAAAACACATTTAGAAGTGTTTCCCACTGCAGCCTGACCAGTGCTGTAGGAGAGGGTAAACTTCGTGTAGTGAACATCCGCCTTTTCCGTCTCAAGGGTGGAGTTTTCCGCAGGATAACGTCAATTTGGGATCAGGATGCTCTCGTAGTGAACGCCGATGAATACAGAAGACGTAGTTTTGTCATTCTGAATCATCACTAACCAGCGTTGATCCACGTTTTAATTTTCTATCCCGAAATCAAGTTCAAGAGTGATAAGAACAAGAGGAAACTGCTATTATTGGGCAAGGAAGGAAATCAGGGCAAAAACCGCGAAAACCACAATTCCTGAAATAAATAGATATTTACTTGCCCCTGCATAAACTCTGCCAATACCTTTGCTCCAATCGTAGCCGGGAGTAAGTCTGCTCTGGACAATGGCTGACATGGCTTGTAAACCCGAATAGATGGAACCTGCAAAGCAGAGCCAGGATGCAATCAAGGTAAGAATTTGGATCGTTGTTTCGGGATAGAGGCTTTCGATAAATGCGGCGCTCAACGCAAGAACGCCTGAAGACAAGGTGATCAGTTGTTTCAAGAGATCCAGCGCAATTGTGTGTGCGTCTGTGTACGGAGAATCTTGTTCTGCCTTTTGCTTGGTCATATGAACAATCCGTATTTGATATACAGATACATCTGATCTGTTCCTCGTTCACTGAAAGACCGGACCCTTTCAAACTTATGTTTATGCATATACTCATGGGTCTCACCAGTGGCAAATTCCCGGTAAAAGGAATGATGCTCCCGCTTTGGGTACTTATAGTACCCATCTGAAATTCTGTGTTGTTTATCGATATCGTTCAGTTGATTTACCCGCGAACAATAAAACAGGTATTTATTCATTTTCAATTTTCGCGATATGAACCGCAATACATCCCGCCTTTCTGAAGGCTCTGGGATGGTTTGCAGCACGTAAATGAGGAGTGCAGCATCGAATTTCTTCCTGAATATTTCACGGTTGCCGTAGTATTCATTCGGCCATTCGAGAGCGCAAAAATTTTTATTATCACGTAGTTTCTCGAGGGCTTTTTTACAAACTGGTCGTTCGAACCCTCTTTTGTAATCGACAGCCCCTACAACAAATCCTCTTTTCAGTAAAGGAATTGTATGCCGCAAAGACCCTGCACCAAAATCCAGAACCCTATAAACATCGTGTTTTTCCAGATACGGGATAACCCGGTCAACAAATACATGGTTTGCAGGCAATCCGGGGGAAACGGATGTCGTTACGTCGATGATGATTTCCTTGCCAACATCGTCGCGATAATTGTAAATAGGTGAATGCCAGTGTGGTATGAGCATCCCTACTCCAAAACATGAAGACCATCACTTTTCAGTGTACAGAAATCGTCCGCGTAATACAAGTGCTTTTTGGAACGAATAAATCAGACCGTAATTGTCAATGTGGAAAGGGGACGGTTGTGTATTCATGATGGAAACTGCGGCGATCTATCTTGTCGTTTATTGTTATTCACCTTGTTTGCCTTCTTTCCGCAAATGATTTGTCAAGTCACTTTCAAAAGAATGGCAAAATTGCCTCGAAATTCCCTTGTAACAAACCCACTTAATTAATTTACTTGACATACTCGTTTCTGTGAGTACAATGGAAGAAAGAACGGTCGCGAATCCATTCGATGCTTCATCCATTGAGGAGAAATGATCATGAATATCAGAAGGATTGACGTACGTCGTTTGTTATTTACGGGGGTAAGCGTCCTGACTGTGCTCGCTCAATTGTTATCCCCGCTTCCGGCAATTGCTGATCATACCCCCGACCCTGTCAATGTCACCATTGCGGGGTCGCTTCAATCTGAGGCGGGGTGCGCCGGAGATTGGGATCCTGCCTGTGCCGCCACACACCTGACCTATGACGCCTCGGATGGCGTCTGGCAGGGCACATGGACAATCCCAGCAGGGAACTGGGAATACAAAGCTGCGTTGAATGACAGTTGGGCTGAGAACTATGGAAGGAATGCCGCACCCGGCGGTGATAATATTCCGTTCACCCTCGCGGGAGATACCGCCGTCAAGTTCTACTATGACCACAAAACGCATTGGATCACCAGCAATCAAAATTCTGTGATTGCCGTGGCGCCGGGCAGTTTCCAGTCCGAGTTGGGTTGTCCCGGCGATTGGGACCCCTCCTGCCTGCGTTCGTGGCTGCAGGATCCCGATGGGAACGGCATCTACACCTTCACAACCACTGCTTTGCCTGCCGGAGACTATGAGACCAAGGTTGCCATCAATGAAAGCTGGGATGAGAACTACGGTCAGAACGGCGCGCCCGGCGGAAACAATATCCCCTTCTCGCTCCATGCCGACAATCTCGAAGTAATCTTTTCGTATGATGCCGCGACGCACATATTGGCCGTCCAGGTCGAAGCGCCGCCTGCTGAACCCATTGTCACACTGGTGGGAAATCTGCAGGATGAATTGGGCTGCAATGGCGATTGGGATCCGGCTTGCGATGCGACCCATCTCGTCTTCGATCCCAATGATGATGTCTGGCAGGGAACGTTCAACGTGCCTGCCGGAAATTATGAATACAAGGTGGCGCTCGACGAAAGTTGGGATGTCAATTATGGCGCGGGAGCGGTGCAGGGCGGGGCAAACATTCCGCTCAATGCCGACGGCAGTTCCGTCAAGTTCTATTTCGATCCGAAGAGCCACTGGATCACCGACAACAGGAATTCGGTCATTGCCGTGGCGCCGGGCAATTTCCAGTCCGAGCTGGGCTGTTCCGGCGATTGGGACCCCTCTTGCCTGCGTTCCTGGTTGCAGGATATCGATGGCGACGGTATGTACACCTTCGAGACCACCGCCCTGCCTGCCGGGAACTATGAAGGCAAAGTGGCGCTCAACGAAAGCTGGGATGTGAATTATGGGCAGGGCGGTGCACCCGGTGGCGCCAACATCCCGTTCGTTGTGCCGTTCGATTACGCCAAAGTCATCTTCGAATACAATGCCGCCACGCACGTGCTCACCATTCTGGCCGGCTTTGCACCCGATGGCAATATTGCCTGGGATGGATTGCGGCATGACTCGCGCGACCTGCTCTATCGCACGCCCGGCGGGGCGGTGCCTGCCGGGACGGATGTACTTCTCCGCTTCCGTACCTTCCATAACGATGTAACCGGCGTGTCCCTGCGCCTCTACGACATCAACGCCAGCGCCCAGCGCATCGTCCCGATGAGCCTTGCCGCGTCGGATGTCTCGTGCTATCAAGCCGGGCTCGAACAATTCTCCTGTGACTTCTGGCAGGCTGTCGTCCGGGAAGACGCGCCGAACAACCTGTGGTATCGCTTCATCATCACCGACAAGAACGATGTCAATTACTACGCCGACAATACCCCCGCGCTCGACGGCGGGTTGGGCAGCACCTCCGATACGGTCGTGGATAACAGTTTCGCGTTGATGGTCTACGACCCGGCGTTCACGGTTCCTGCCTGGGCACAGAACGCGCATATCTATCAGATCTTCCCCGACCGCTTCCGCAACGGAACGAAATTCAATGACCCGAAGACCGGCGATGTGCGCTACGATGACCCCGTGCTCAAACTGAATTGGGACGTCCTGCCCGAAGGCTTCTGCCGCAATTATTCGGACGGCAACACCAACTGCCCGTGGCGGTTCGACGATACGCCTCCCGATTGGAGTCCCAACAAGGAACAGCCGCGCGGGCGTGACTACTTCGGCGGCGACCTGCGGGGCATCGACCAGTATCTCGATTACCTCAAGGGGTTGGGCGTCAACACGCTCTATTTCAACCCGATCTTTGATTCGGGTTCCAATCACGGCTACGACACCCAAAACTATTACAAGATCGATCCCTATTTCGGCACGCAGACCGACTGGAATGAACTGGTCAAGCACGCCAACGAACGCGGCATGAGAATCATTCTGGACGGAGTCTTCAATCATCTTTCCTCCGACAGTCCGATCTTCGACCGCTACCACCACTACTCCACCGTGGGAGCGTGTGAGTCGCTCTCTTCCCCCTATCGAAACTGGTTCTATTTCCGCGATGTCCCCGCCGGGACGGGCTCCTGCGTGGGTAGCACCGGCGAAGAGAATTCCGCCACCTATGACGGCTGGTTCGGGTTCGATTCCATCCCGGTCATCAACAAGTCCCTGCCCGAAGTGCAGGAATACTTCCTGACTGGTACGAACAGTGTGACGAACTACTGGCTGAAGAGGGGTGCGGGCGGCTGGCGCATGGATGTGATGGGCGACTCCTCCTTCCCGGCCGGCTATTGGGAGACCTTCCGTGAGGAAGTGAAGGATACGAAGCCTGATGCCGTCATCATCAGTGAAACCTGGCAAAAGGACAGCACGCTTCTGCGCATGTTGCGCGGTGACCGCGCTGATACCACCATGAACTACCGCCTGCGTGATGCTGTGCTCGGCCTACTTGCGCCGCAAAACTTCGACTCGAAGGGCTTTGCCGATAGCGGTCGCATCATCCTGCCGTCCGAGTTTGCCGCCCGTATGGAATCGATCCGCGAGGATTACCCCGACGCTGCGTACTACTCCCTGATGAACCTGCTCGACAGTCACGATACCGAACGTCTGCGCTGGACGCTGACTCCGGCTGAGACGGAGACCGCCGCCGAAAAGGAACTGGATGCGGCGAATGTTGCCGAGGGCAAGAAACGCCAGCGGATTGCCTCTCTGATTCAATACACTGTGCCCGGCGCGCCGACCGTTTTCTACGGTGATGAAGTGGGCGTCACCGGCGACGACGACCCGGATGACCGCCGTACCTTCCCGTGGTACGATACTCTGGGTGCCAAGCCGGATCAATACATGTACTTCCACTATGCGGCGCTGAATAAACTGCGCCACTCGCAGCCTGTGCTGGTGAATGGCGACTTCCGCATCCTGCTGGCGGACGACGCCGCGAACCTGGTGGCGTATGGACGCAAGACTGAATCCCGCGCCGCCATCGTACTCGTCAACCGCGGCGGTGTTTCCCAGCCGTTCACAATCTCAGTGGATGGTTATCTCCCGGATGGCGTACTGTTGAAGAAAGCCTATGGGGTCGGCGTCGCCAGCCCGAACCAGGTGACGGTGACAGGCGGCAGTATCACAGGCACAGTGGGACCGCTCAGCGCAGTGGTTCTGATCAGCGGAAATGTGGACCTGAAGCCGACCGCGGCCCCTGCGGCTCTGCGCGTGACCGATGAGGGTGACGCCACGGTCAGCCTTGCCTGGGATGCCGTCCCCGGTTCCGCCGGGTACAACCTCTATCGCAGTCCGCTGAGCGGCGGCGGTTGGGAACGGCTCAACAGTAGCCCCATCTCCGGCACGGAGTATACCGATGGCGGCGTGCAGAATGCCCGTACCTATTACTATGTGGTCACTTCACTGGACGCCCGCGGGAATGAAAGCGCATACTCGAATGAAGTCAGCGCCCTGCCGCGTCTTTCCATTGGCTGGGCGAACCTGCAATGGCCCCCGGCTTTGAATCATACGATCAGCGCGGTGAACCGTACCGATAGCGTTTACGGTCAGGTCTGGATCGATGGCGTCACCAATCAGGGCGGAGCCGCCCCGAACCTGCGCGCCCAGTTGGGTTTTGGCCCGGCGGGGAGTAACCCGAACAGCAACGCCGCGTGGACCTGGGTGGACGCATCCTTCAATGTGGATGCCGGGAACAACGATGAATTCGTTGCCAGCCTCCTGCCTGAAACCGTTGGTACGTTCGATTATGTCTACCGCTACTCGACGACAAACGGCGCGGAATGGTTGTACGCCGACCTGAACGGACCAATCTCAGCGAATGCGCTTCCTGCCAACCCCGGTAAACTGACCGTCAATGCCAGCGCCGACACCACCGCGCCGGACGCACCAACCGGCTTGGAGGTGCTTTCCGCCTCGCCTGCCGGTGTCTCCCTGACGTGGAATGCCATCGTCGGAGATCCGACACTCTACGGTTACGAAGTATTGCGCGGCGATACGGCGGGCGGTCCGTATGAGATGCTTGTCCGCCTCACGGCAAATTCCTTCACCGATACGGCTGTGGTGGAGGGCGCCACGTATTACTATGTGGTGCGGGCGCTCGATCAGTCCTTCAACCGCTCCGGCAACTCGGAGGAGGTCTCTGCGCAGGCGCAGCAGCGTAAGGTGACGGTCGTGTTCACTGTTACAGTGCCTGCCTCGACCGATGCGACCGGTTTCGATGTGTATATTGCCGGGTCGCTCAACCGCCTCGACGGCGGGTTGCCGGAATGGAATCCCGGCGGCGTGGTGATGACGCAGATTGACGCCACGCACTGGACGATTACCGTGACCGGCTTCGAGTCGACACAGATCGAGTACAAGTATACGCTCGGCTCGTGGGACTATGTGGAGAAGGGCGGCAGCTGCGATGAGATCAGCAACCGCCAGCTTACGCTCAACTACGGCGCGAACGGAACACAGGAAGTGAACGATACCGTGCTCAACTGGCGCAATGTCAGTCCGTGCGGGAATTGAACGTTCTCCTCAAACAGGAGCGGACGCCGGAAGGCGTCCGCTCTTTTAATGCCGCCCCATCAAGGCGAATCGATTCCAAGTATACTTCCTGCCATGTCCATCAACCCAACTTTTCCCATTGGCATCTTCGACTCGGGTGTGGGCGGAATTTCCGTTCTGCGCGCCATCCGGGAGCAAATGCCTGAAGAACACGTCATCTACTTCGGCGACCAGGGGCACATCCCATACGGTCCGCGTCCGATGGAGCAGATCCGCAATTTTTCGGAAGCCATCACCGACTTTCTTTTGGAGCGCGATGCCAAGATCATTGTCGTTGCCTGCAATACTGCCTCCGCTGCGGCGTTGAAATATCTGCGCGGGCGATTCCCTCACATCCAGTTTGTGGGCATGGAGCCGGCGGTCAAACCGGCGGCAGAGCATACGCAGACGGGCAAAGTGGGCGTGTTGGCCACCCCCGCGACCTTTCAGGGCGCGCTGTATGCCTCGGTGGTCGAGCGTTTCGCAAATGGGGTGGAATTGTTCCAGAACACCTGCAACGGTCTCGTGCAGGAGATCGAACGCGGCAATTTAACCGGCGGTGAGACGCGCAAAATTCTGGAGGATGCGTTATTACCCATGCTGGAACAGAACATCGATACCGTGGTATTGGGCTGTACTCACTATCCGTTTGTGATCCCGCTCATTCAGCAGATCGTGGGCGAAAAGGTTCGGGTGATCGACCCGGCTCCCTCGGTGGCGCGACAGGTCCAGCGGTTGTTGGAAGCGGGAGGAGGTAAGAGTCAATCATCGGCGCGCGGTGAAGTCCGTTTCTTTACTTCGGGTGATCCTGACGCGCTCAAGACCATGCTGCCGGTGTTCCTGGGAGAGGACGCGGAGGTTGGGAAAGTCGAATGGCTGGACGATCACGTCATTGCAGGGAAGATGCCGGCGTGACGAAGCAATCTACTTGCGATCCGGTATGTCACGTTGTTGCGGAGATTGCTTCGACCCTTCGGCTCCCGCAAGGACCCATGGCTACAATGCCCAGGCAAGCATGAAGCCGATAACCGCCACGATGACGCCGAGATGTAAAAACAGATTGCTCGCCGTGACGAAATTGGGTCCCATGAAAAAGGGGAGAAGGAAGTTGACGATCACAAGCAGAATGCCAAGCATTGGCAGCAACCCTTTACGATGGGCAAAGAATTCAGACGCCTTGTCGACCAGTTTCGAAAGCCATTTCATATCTCTTCCTCTTCTTCTTCGGGTTCCGGGGTGTTCGCAGAAACCTGCCAATTATTGAACTGCGCCAGCAGACGACCGGGGATGCGTCCCTGCATGAGCACGCCGCCGCGACCATGTTCGATGCGTTCGACCTGCCCCGCTTCGTGAAATAACGAGATGAGCGCTCCCTGCTGATATGGAAGCCGAACCAGGACGGGTGTGTACGTTTCATACAATTCTTCCTGGATGAGTCTCAGCAGGTCCTTCATCCCGCTTCCGTCCAATGCGGAGATGGTGACCGCTTTCGAAAAGCGGCTCACGGCATCTCTGGCGGATTCGGGATCGCGCAGACGGTCCATTTTGTTCAACGCGGTCACCACCGGGATATGGTGCGCGCCGAGTTCGTCGAGTGTCTCCTGTACGGCGTTGAACTGATTGAGCGCGTTGGGGTGCGAAATGTCCACCACATGCAACAGCAGGTCAGCTTCGACGATCTCTTCGAGCGTGGCGTGGAAGGCTTCGATCAGAGTGGTTGGCAGTTTTTGGATGAACCCGACCGTGTCGGTAATCAGCGCCTGATAGCCGCCGGGCAGTTCCACGCGGCGGGTGGTGGGATCGAGCGTGGCAAATAGCTGATCCGCCACATACACCTCCGACTTTGCCAGCCGATTCAAAAGCGTGGACTTGCCCGCGTTGGTGTACCCGACGAGCGCCACGGTGGGAATGCGTGACCGTTTGCGTTGGGCGCGGTAACGGTTCCGGTGCGCGCTGACCTTTTCGAGTTCCTTTTTGAGATGCGAAATGCGCTTGCGGATGGCTCGTTTGTCGACTTCCAATTGTGTCTCACCAGGACCGCGCAAGCCCACGCCGCCTGTCGAGCCGGCGCGTCCGCCGCCTCCGCCTGCCTGTCGTTCGAGGTGTGTCCATTGACCGGTGAGGCGCGGCAGGTAATACTCATATTGCGCCAGTTCCACTTGCAGCATTCCTTCTTTCGTATGGGCATGCTGGGCGAAGATGTCGAGGATCAGGGCGGTGCGGTCGAGTACGCGGACATTCCTGCCGAGCGCCAGCTGCAGTTCGCGCTGATGACGCGGCGAAAGTTCGTCGTCGAAAATGACGACCTGCGAGATCGTCTCTTCGACAAGCATCTTCAACTCGTCCACTTTGCCGGGACCGATGTATGTTTTGACATGCGGTTTGTCGAGTTTCTGTGTCAACTCGCCAACCACGTCCAGACCGGCTGTGTCGGCGAGCAGCGTCAACTCATTGAGCGAGTCTTCGAGCGAGAGATGCGTTTTCTGCTGGAACAGGTCCACGCCGACGAGAAACGCCCGTTCGCGCGGGGGAGTGGTGGGCTGAGGAGTTTTTTTAGGCATGTAATTTGATCGCGTCTCACTCCCGAACGGAGCGAAGGGTCTCTCCCTCTTGTTGGAGGTCCGTCGCTACCGCTCGGGATGACATGTTATGGGGATTTTTGTTTTCCAAGGGTATCGAACAGCTTTGCCATCTTCGGGTCCGGCGACTCTGTGCGGGCGGGGATGAGGATGTGGAATGTGGAACCCGGGCATTCCTTTTCGTCATAACCGGGCGACTCCACCCAGATCGAACCACCATGCGCCTCCAGGATGCCGCGCGAAATGGAGAGTCCCAGCCCCGGTCCGCCGCCTTTAAATTTGGTCTTGCCGCTCGAATGCAGTTCCACGCGCCCAAGCTGCCCGAACTTCTCGAAGATCAGAGACTGGTTTTCCTGCGAAATGCCGATGCCCGTGTCTCTAACGGTCACTTCGATAAAACCGGGCAGTGATCTGCCGTCGATGGTAATGGTTCCACCGTCAGGCGTGTATTTTATCGCATTATTCAGTACGTTCCGTAACGCCTGTTGCATCCGTGCCGGATCGACGTAGATCCATTGTTTGTTCCCTTCAAAATCTTTTCGTTCCACAGTCAGCCGGCGGACCTGCACAGTATGCTCGACCTCCAGGTACAACGCTTCGACCATCTGGCTGATCTGCATAGGTTGAAAGTTCAACTTCAGCAGGTCATTGTCGATCATCGAGACATCGATCATATCGTCCACGATGGCGCGCAGGCGGTCGATGCCGGTGGTCATGCCTTTCAGCAGGCTGTTCAGGTCTGCGCCCTTGCCTGCCTGTATCAGGTCTTCCATCATGGAAGAATAGCCTTCGATCAGCGTGATGGGGGTCTTGAGTTCGTGCGCTGCCACCGAGATAAACGCAGACTTGCTCTTATCCACCCGTTCCATCTGCTTTTGCACTTTTTCCATTTCGTTGGAAATGTGGGCAACTCGTGTCTCCATTTCGTAACGTGCCACCACACCCAGCCCGTAGGTATAGATCGGGATGACTGCCGCCAGCAAGTCCAGCGCCTGCTGCTTGGGCAGCGTCTCACGCGCCACCTGGATGGTCAGTGCGATCATGCGGTTGATTAGGAACGAAACATGATACAAACCTTCTTCAAGATTGGTCTCGGTGGACGACTTAGCCCAGTCGAGCAGGATCGAGTCCATCCATGCCGGGTCGCCTGTGGTGACGGATTGTTCGAGCAAATCAAAGAGACGGGCAAGCTGTTCTTCGAAGTCTGCCCGTACTTCCATCCCTCGCGCCAGCTCCCGCCCTACGCGTTCGATCCAGACCGGGCGCACCTTGGCGAGTATTTTTTGAATGGGAGGAGTAGCGGTTTTCCTAGGCACTGGCGTTATTTTATCAGGGTTGCCCGCTTTGCTGGATGATCCATGTGCGGATGGTCTCTCCCACGATTTGCAAACTTTCCGCCGAGACCTTGTCGGGGGTGTCTGCGAGCGTGTGCCAGTGAGGATAGTCAAAGTCGATGATGTCCACGGCGGGGATGCCAGCCTCCAGGAAGGGCGTATGGTCGTCGATCATCGAATATTTATATTCGGGGATGAAGGTGTCTTCATACCCAAGTTCCCTGGCGACTATCCAGATTTCTTCGGTCAACTCGGCATTGGAGTTGCGCTCCTTGTAGATGTTCAGGTCCGCATCGCCAATCATGTCGACGATAATCACAGCATCGGGCTGAACGGCAGGGTTGTTCCTGACAAACTCACGCGAGCCAAGGATCCACTCCCAGCCTTCGATACGACCATTATCTTCCGCATCGAAGAAGACCAGCCATACCGGAACGGCATCGTCCGGCAGACTGCGCGCCAGTTCAAGCAGGACAGCAACCCCTGATGCCCCATCATTGGCGGCAGGAACAGGCCGGGTACGGTTTGCAGGATCGGGGTCATTGTCAGCGAACATACGCGAATCGTAATGAGCGCCGATGATGATCTGCGGAGGCTCTTCGCTATTCCTGCCGATGAGATTGTATATCGTGTGCCCCATCGCTTCGGACGCCTGGGTTTCGACCTGCCAGCCCGCGGCGGCGAGTTGGTCTGCGATCCAACCGCGGATCCGGTCGTGCCCTTCCGTACCGGGGAAACGCGGACCGAAGGCAACCTGCGTCTCCACGTCCGCATAGGCGCGTTGACCGTCGAAGGCTAGCGGAGCCTCTTCCGGCTGGGAGCGAAACGCATACAAGTACCATCCGACCATGCTGATGAACAGCAATCCAATGATGGAAAGATAGATGGCAATGGATCTATTTTTCATAAGAGTGGAGAAACCCCAGGGCGGATTCCAGATCCGCCAGCGAACGTTCTGCGTAGGCTTTGCCGCGCTCGCGCTTTCCGATTTTGGAGGCGGATGCAAGCGGCGGGAGAATCCCGAAATTTGCCTTCATTGGCTGGAAATCCTTGAGGTCGGCGTGTGTGACGTAGTGGCAGAGCGCGCCGAGCATGGTGGTTTGCGGGAGCGTGAGAGGCCCTTCGCCGTGATGCAGTCGTGCGGCATTTATGCCCGCCAGCAAGCCGGTGGCAATATTGCCCATATAGCCTTCCACGCCTGTGATCTGACCGGCGAAGAACAAGTTGTCGCGTGCGATATGTTGCAGCGTGGGGCGCAGGAGTTTGGGGGAAGCGATGAAGGTATTTCGATGCATCTGACCATAGCGCATGAATTCGGCATTCTCCAGTCCGGGGATCATCCGTAGGACACGCTTCTGTTCGGGGAATTTGAGGTTGGTCTGAAACCCAACGAGATTGTAGAGGCTGCCCGCAAGATTATCCTGCCGCAGTTGCACCACCGCATATGGACGTCTCCCCGTGCGCGGATCGCGCAGCCCGACCGGGCGCATGGGACCGAACGCCAGCGAGTCCAACCCGCGCTCGGCGATGGTTTCGATGGGCAGGCAGCCTTCGAAGAAGTGACCGGCTTTCACTCCGCTTTTGATGGCGTCCTCGAAGGAACGCAGTTCGATTCGTTCCGCATGGAGCAGCGCATCCACGAAGGCATAGTACTCATCCTTCGTAAATGGGCAGTTGATGTAATCGCCTTCCTCCTGTTCGCCGGAGCCGTACCGCGAGGCGCGAAAGGCGATTTCCATGTTGATCGACTCGGCATGGATGACCGGCGCAATCGCATCGAAGAAAAAAAGATGCTCCTCGCCGCTCAGCGCCGCGATGGATTTCGAAAGCGAAGGAGACGTCAACGGTCCGCTGGCGATGATGGCGGGGGAAGAAGGGATTTCCTTCACTTCCTCACGGATGATCTCGATGTTCGGATGGCTTTCGATCCGCTCTGTGACGAGCCGTGCAAAGAGTTCACGGTCAACCGCCAATGCTCCACCTGCGGGCAGGGCGGCTTTCTCGGCGCATTCTAGCAGCATCGAGCCGAGCAGGCGCGTTTCGTTCTTGAGCACGCCGGAGGCGCGGTCGGGTAGATTCGAGCCGAGAGAGTTTGAGCACACCAGTTCTGCCAGTTCCTGAGTCTGGTGTGCTCCTGTCTGCTGGGCAGGTCGCATTTCGAAGAGGCGGACGTCAAGTCCATGTTGGGCGGCTTGCCAGGCGGCTTCACTTCCAGCCAGCCCGCCGCCGATAACGATGAGGTCGGTCATGAATTGATTCTACCATTGCGGCGCAGGGATTTTATGCTATGCTGTGACCTGCTGTATAATTATCGCAATGTCGAATCGCATTTCGATCGAGACTCAACTCAAGGAAGCCAGTCAGTTGACCAACGTGGTGTGGTCGGCGTTGGTCGAGCGGGAGGCGGGCAAATGGCGCGTGCTTTCGAACTATCGTCTTGGTAAAAAGATTCAGCCCAGCCTGGTAAAATTCCTTGCCAAAGCGGAAGTCGATTCGTGGTTGTGCGGCGCCTTGAGCGGCGGACAGGGACGTTCCGTTTCGCTTCCATCGTCCAGTCAATTAGATGTCGGCCGGTTGTTTGCTTTTCCATTGGCGGGAGCCTCCCGGGTGGTGCTGGCGGGGGCGGATCAATTGTCGAACGAAGCGCAGAGGTTGTGGCGGCTGGTCGTTTCCGGGATGCGGTCGGATGAGACGGCGGCTGACGCGCACGCCTCCTCCTCCGTTGCGGCGTCCTTGCTTGTCCCCGATCTGGATTCGGAGAATCCGTACGACCTGCCGCGCGCATTGGACCGGGCACTCACCTCATTTGCCCGCCTCGTTTCTGTACAAGGGGGCTGGATCGCGATTCGACGCGGCGACTCGCTCGAAGTGCGTGCCCAATGGAATGCGCCCTTGTGCGTCGACCTTGTCCTGTCTATCGAGGCGCATACCCTGTTTCGGCGGATGAATCGCAATCTGACATCGATGGTCGTCACTCGAAACGACCCACTTTGGTCCGAAATCCCCCATAAAGGTTTGAGGTCGAACACACGGGTGTGGACATGTATTCCGCTTATCATCGGTCAACGTTTGATCGGCGCGCTGGCATTGTGGCGCGCGAGCGAATTCAAAGGGGATGAATGGAACCGGTTGATCGACCTTGCCACACAGGTGGCGCCATCCATCGAAACCATCATCACTTTCGACGAATTGGCCGGTCATCTGAAACGACTTGCCGTGCTGAACGATTTCGCATTGACGGTCTCCTCGGGGCGCAACCTCGACCAGATCGCCCGCCGCATGTTTGCCCTGCTTTCGCGTGCCTTCGGTACGGAGCTGATCGTATTGTATTTGTTGTCTTCCGACAACCGTCTGTTGAACGAATATCGAAGCAGCGACGGGAATATGACATCGACCGTGCGAAGCGCGGACGAACACCGTATCGCCCCTCTGTTGCGAAACAATCAGAAGATGCGGCTGGTCGATTTTGAGGGGAGCGATTCCGTCCCGCTCTACGATGGCGTACAGTCCGGTTTGTACGTTCCTTTGCGTTTTCGCGGGCAGATTATTGGCATCCTGTGCGTGGAGAGTATGCAGAGGAACGCGTTCAATTTGTATGACGAAAGCCTGATCGTCGTTGTCGCCAGTCATCTCGCGAGCCTTGCCGATTACACACGCCTGCGCGAGGAGGCGGAGGGTCGCGCCCGGAACCTGGGATTGATCCATGAAGTGGTTCAGCAGGTAATCGGCCTTACCGACCCCCGCGAAGTGGCGGAGATCACTGCCGAGTTGCTTGCACGGTATTTCGCTTATGAATTGGCGGCTGTCTTCCTTGCGGATGAACAGGGCAAATTGACCATTGGCGGTTTCGGCGGCGCTAGCCCGAACGTGGTCAAGCGCGCCATGAAATCCTTCGAGGTCCCCGTCATCGATGGGATCACCGGGTATGTTTTTGAAACAGGCGAGAGCGTAGTGGTCAACGATGTCCTGCTTGATACCCGCTATCGTTCCATCAAAGGCTGGCAGGCAGGCTCGGAGATGTGTGTCGCGATCCGCGATGGGGCGAAAATTCTTGGCATCCTTGACGTCGAGAGCAGCTCCCGCAACGCGTTCACACACAATGATTTCATCGCGCTCGAGTCGCTGGCGGGCATCCTTGCCAGCGTCATCACCAGCGCGGATCAATACCAGCGGCTGCAGGTAACCATCGATCAACTCCGTTCCATGCAGGTCGAGTTAAATGAACGGATGGAGGCACAACGTTCTGCAGAGAACCGTCTCGTGCAAGCCGCAAAACTCGCGGCGGTTGGAGAAATGGCGGCAGGAATCGCCCATGAGTTGAACAACCCGCTGACGTCTGTGATGGGGTTTGCCGAGTTGGCCATGGAGGAAATTCCTGAGACGAGCGCCACTCGTAAAGATCTTGAGCTGGTTGTGCGCGAATCGGCCCGGGCGCGCGATGTGGTCCGTCGTCTGCTCGATTTTGCGCGGCAGAGCGAAAGTACGCGGGCAAACGCCTCCATGAATGAGGTGATCGAGGATGTCGTCGCATTGAGTCGGCATCTCATCCACACGAACGGCGTGGAGTTGATTCTCGATTTGGAGGAAAGCCTGCCGTGGGTGCGGATGGACGCGAACCAGATGAAACAGGTGCTCCTCAATCTTGTTCACAACGCGCTGCAAGCCATGCCCGGCGGGGGCGAATTGGAAATATCGTCATCGACTGCCGTGCGGGACGGACGAAACGGCGTGGAAGTAACGGTCCGCGATACGGGTGTTGGGATTTCGCAATTGGACCAGTCCCGTATCTTTGAACCTTTTTTTACAACGAAAGGAGATCAAGGAGGCACCGGTTTGGGACTGTCAGTCACCTACGGGATCGTCACCGGCCACGGCGGGCAGATCGATGTCGAAAGCCAGCCGGGGGAAGGTTCGATCTTCAGGGTATGGTTGCCTCTCTAGAGCGGAAGAATCGTCATGGAATCGATCTCAGTTCTGGTGGTGGATGATGAGCCCGGGATTGCCATGTTGTGCGAGCGCATCTTGAGTCGTGCAGGGTACAGCGTCACTGCACTGACCGACCCGCGCGCCGCGATTTTGCATTTGCAACAGAAGCGCGTGGATATGTTGCTGGTTGACATCCGCATGCCCGAAGTGGATGGCTTCGATGTCATCGCACGCGCGCAGATGGTTCAGCCGGATGTTGCCGTGCTGGTGATGACCGGTTTTGGCACGGTGGAGACAGCCATTCGGGCGCTCAGGCAGGGTGTGGATGGCTTGATCCTCAAACCCTTCGAACGCAGCGACGAACTACTTCAGGCGGTGAAACAGGCGATTGCCGACAATCAGCGGAAGCGCGATACGGCCCGGGTGCAGGCCTTGCGCCCGCTTTTCAATGTGACCGAGACCCTGTTTACGGAGACAGACAGGACAAAACTCCTTGATCTGATTATCACCGCGATTCGCGAACACCTCAAATGCTCGAACGTGGCTTATTACCAGGTGGAGCAGGGGAAGGTGTCCGTCATAGCACAGCGCGGTAAAGTCCTCCAGGTGGAAGATGCCAATTTTGCCGCACAACTGATCAGCCGAGTTGATGCAGATGGAGATCCGATTGTGATCAACGCGACAGGTCCCGGGGAGAAGGATGCGCAGGCGCTTCTTTCCGCGCTCGGGCTTGGCACAGCGATTCTGATCCCGGTGGCGCGCGCTAACCTGCACAGCGTCCTGTTTGCGGCGCGCGATGCCACAGCGGCGGAGCGTCCCTTCCGCGGCGCCGACCTGGAGATGTTTTTCGTACTGGCGCGGCAGGCGGTTGTGGCAATGGAGAATGCCAGGTTGTACGCGGACCTGCGCGATTACATCCGCCGCGTGGAGGACTCCCAACAGGCATTGTTGCGCGCCGAAAAGATGGCGGCGGCGGGGCGGCTCACGGCTTCAATCGCTCACGAGGTGAATAACCCGTTACAGTCTGTACAGAACTGCCTGCACCTTGCCGGGCGGGAGGATCTGTCCCGAGAAAAACGACAGGAGTATTTCGACCTTGCACGGAACGAACTTGACCGCCTGATGAAAACCATGCAGCGCATGCTCGATTTTTACCGCCCGGGCGCCGTAAAGGTGGAGCAGGTCGATATCCTCGAGCTGTTGCAGCACGTGCTTAGCCTGACATCGCAACAGCTAAGCCAGCGACATATTCAGGTTGTCACGGACCTGCCTCCATCCCTGCCGGCGGTCTTTGCGGTAAGCAGTCAGGTGCAGCAAATCTTTTTCAACCTGATCCTGAACGCGCTCGATGCCATGCCCGGCGGTGGGGAGATCAAGATCAAGGCGCGCGCATTGGAGCACGGCATTGAGATGGTCTTTCAGGATACCGGCCCCGGCATTCCTGAGGATCGACGGAATAACATCTTTGAGCCTTTCTACAGCACGAAGGAAGGCGGCACAGGATTGGGGTTGACGGTGAGTTACAATATCGTCACCGCGCATGGCGGTACCCTCGACCTGATCGATGGGGATGAACCCGGAGCATGTTTTCGACTATTTTTACCGATGGGAGACAAACAATGAAGTCACATATCCTTGTCGTTGATGATGAACCCGTTGCCCGGCAGTCTCTGACGGATATCTTGCGCCTGGAAGGTTTTTCCGTCGCTTCGGCGCCCAATGGACAGGCAGCGATTGAATATGTCCGTACCCATCCCGTCGAATTGATGATCGTGGATTTGCGCATGCCGGGCATGGATGGGTTGGAGGTCGTGCAGGTGGTAAACCAAATTTCGCCCGAAACGGAAGTGATCCTGCTTACGGCGTTCGGCACCACCGAATCCGCGATTCAGGCTTTGCGTCTTCGCATCCATGATTATCTGCTCAAACCCGCGTCACCTGTCAGTGTAATCAACAGTGTGAAGAAGGGATTGCTGCGTCGCGAGTCTCGTTTGAAAGCACGCGGTGGCATCCAAAACGCAGATACCGACGATGGCGCTCCGGAATTCTCGTTGAAGGATGGGACTCACGTTGACTTGTCGCGCCGACAAATCCGCAAGAAGGATCAGATGATCCACTTGACTCCGGCAGAGGGACGCCTGTTGCGTGTGCTTATCGAAAATCCGGGACGCGTCTATTCCCACCGGGAGCTGGTCCTGTTGGTGCAGGGATACGACACCTCCCAGCGTGAAGCCCCCGAGATCCTGCGCCCTCTTGTCAGCCGATTGCGCCATAAACTTGAAGTCTTCCCGGCGCTTGCAAAGTGTATTGTCAGTGTAAGGGGGACGGGGTACTTATATGAGGCAGAGCAGGAAAAATGACCCCATTCCGGTGGGCTTGATCAAAAACACGACCCCACTGGTGCGAGGTGGGGTCTTCAGTGCTTGTAAAAATCGGCAGGAAAATCGGGCGGTTGCAGCCAACTCAACAATCCCTGTGTGTGAATCGGATGCGAAGGGGGTTTTTCAAACCAGACCAGCAGGAGGCTGAGTCCAAGACCGCCCATGCCAATCCACTGCATGGGACTCAATCTTTCCCCCAACAGCAAGTGGCTGAAAGTGATTGCAACGAGTAGTTCTCCCAAGCCAAGCAGAGCGGTCTGCATGCCCCCAATGTGCTTGACGCCAAGGAAGAGCATCAGCCGGGAGAAGAAGGTTACCGCAGTCAATGCAAAAACCGGGAGCCACGGCGCTTCGTCTCCCATGGGGAGGCTTCGGTCAAAGATGAAGTAGGCTGGGATTACGATTGCGCTCATGGAAAGCAATGTGTACATTGTCACTGTAGGGGCGGGTACATCATACAGCACCCGCTGGTTGATGGGGATGTGGAACGCATAGAGCGCCGCGGCGATCAACATGAATGCCACGCCGGCAAGATCGATTTTTCCCGCACCTGCCCACGTGAGCAGTATGGCAGAGATGCAAGCGATAATCATGCGCGTAATCGTAAGCCGCGAGGTGGATTGGTGGTCGAGTCTGAGCCAGATGGCGACAAAGAACGGATATAGTGCATAAAGCATTTGGGCGATGCTTGCGTTGAGTTTACTTAATCCGACGTAATAGAACAGGGAGCCAATCCCGTTAATGCCTCCGGCGAGCATGCAACCCAACAAACCGGCGGGATAGATATAGAGGAATTGCCGCTTGAAGATTGCCATAAGTAGAAGCAACAACAACGCCGCCATGCCTGTCCGTAATGCCACTACTGCAAAGGGTGAAAACTTATCCGCTCCTCCCATGGCAGCTTTCCCGAATACGGGCGCGAGCCCCAAAAAGAAGGCGGAAATGAGCGCGGCATTGATCCCGGTGATTTGGCCTTTACGCATGACTTGATTTACCTGGTCGGTGCCTCGGTCTCATAACAGGAGAGAACCCAGTGACAGAAGGAAAAGTCTCCTGCCGCATTTCGGGTACAGGACAACCGCGCTCCTTCTCGGAAAACACCGTTCGCCTTTATCGAATAAGCGAACGTACTTCCTCGAGGAATTCGTCATTCAGGAAATCGCCTTTCATCATCAGCGATTGAATTTGCCCTTGCAATCGCCCTTTTTCGTCCACGGTCAGTTCCTTGGCGGTTGCGACGATCACTGGAATGTTAGCTGTTTCCGGGTTGCTTCGCAGGGCATCCAGCACTGCGAAGCCATCCACTTCGGGCATCATCAGGTCGAGGATTACCAGATCGGGACGTTCCTTTGTCACGAGTTCGATAGCTTCCCGTCCGTTCGTTGCTTCGGAGATCTCGAAATCACCCTGAGATTGGAGAATGCGCCGGATAAGGCGACGCGCCTCAGCTGTGTCGTCGACCACGGTCACGCGCGGGAAGCGGTTGGGGGTCACATTGTTCAGCGCGGAGAGGAGCCCCTCCTGCGGCGTTGGCGCCTGTTCCTGTTTGGTGCGCAGGTCCACATCGCGCGTCCAGCCTTCGCCGAACAGGAATTGCTCGGCTGGCATGGTGTGCCCGGTACAATTCACCACGACAGTGTCCGTCGGTTTGATGATCCCTGCGCGCACGAGTTTGAACAACCCGGCAAATGCCACGCCTGAGGCAGGCTCTGCGGATATTCCCTCCATCTTTGCCAGCACATGCATGGCGCGGAACGCGTCTTCATCGCTGACGCTTTCGAAGACGCCGTTTGTTTCATTCACCTGCTTGCGAAGCATCACGTAAGTTCTACCGGGGTCGCCAGTGGCGAGCGTTTCGATTCGGGTTTTTGGCGAAAGAACCGGTTCGGCTTTTTCCAACCCCTTCTTCCAGCTGAGGACCATCGGTGCACAACCATCTGCCTGTATGGGAGCCATGGCAGGAATGCGGTCGATCAGTCCAAGCTGCCTTAATTCCTTGAATCCTTTATATACACCCAGCGGTCCCATACCACCGCTGATGGCTTGAATGTACCAGTCAGGGGTGCGCCATTTGGGAGAGTCTTTTGTTGCACCCGCGGCGGGTCCTTGTGCCATGGTGAGTTGTTCCGCGATCTCATAGGCAAGAGTCTTCATCGCCTCCACTGCGGTAACGGTACGTGCGCCCATATCCTGATACAGGCCGCGCTGACGAGCGAACTCGGCCGCGATCTGCTTTGCCTGATCGTATGAGCCTGTGATCTTCACCACCTGACTTCCGTACAGGGCAATCTCCCGCATCTTCACCCCTGGAACGAGGCTGGTGACGAAAGCCCAGAGTTTGATCCCCGCCCGGGCTGCGTACGCGGACAGCGCGATGGCGACATTTCCTGTGGATGCGGCAACCATCTCTGTGACGCCGCCCTCCTTGAGCGCGGCAATCGTGACAGCCGCCTGTCTGTCCTTGAATGAGGAGGTGGGTCCTTGTCGCTCGTCCTTGATGTACAGGTTGGGCAGCCCCAACATCATACCAAGGTTGACAGCCTGGATGAGAGGCGTCCCGCCTTCGCCCAATCGCAGGGTCGGGTTGGGGTTGCGAATCGGAAGAAGTTCCTGATAACGCCATAAATCGAATGGGCGTTCCTTGATTTCTGCTGGAAAGGTTTTTGCCACCTCCGCCATATCATATTCTGCTTCGCGCCATTGGCTGTTGCACTGCGGGCAATGCATGGAGCTTGGATTGAATGGCGCGGCGTGACCGCAATCCAGGCATCTGATTACAAAAGTCATATCAAAGGTTCCTCTGCGTTGATTATCATGACATGGACTATGGGTTTATCCGGTTCAATGCATTTTCGATGTTTGCGATGAGCTCGGTCTCTTTGAGCGAACCTTTTGTGATCAGGCGTTTGCCGAACTCTTCCAGTTGTTGGTGTTGTTCGTTCGTCAGACCGCCTCCACTCACCACGAGGACGGGGATATCCCGGAGGATGGGGTTTTCCCGCATCTTTTCGAGGAGGCTGAAGCCGTCCATTTCCGGCATGAAAATATCGAGAATGATGGCGCTTGGTATCTTGTGGTTGATTAGTTCCCAGCCTTTCCTTCCGCCTTCGGCAAGGATGGGCTTATAGCGGCCGTCCTCATTGAGGATCTTTTCGATCAGGCGCAGATCGTTGGGATCGTCGTCGATGACCAATACTTCACGGATGTCGCCATTTCTGTTCAACCGGTCGAGCGCGTGGACGAGGTCATCCTCGAGAATCGGTTTGACCAGATAATCCGCCGCGCCGAGGCTGAAACCCTTGTCCGCCTGTTCCATGATGGAGCAGATGACGACGGGGACATTCCGCGTAGCGGGGTCAGATTTGAGATTGGAAAGAACCGTCCATCCATCGAGATTGGGCATCATGATGTCGAGGGTCACGGCGAAAGGCTTGAGTTCCAGGATCCGTTCCTTTGCCTTCGATGGATCGGTCAATGGGACGACAAAATATCCCTGTGGGTTCAGATACCGCTCGTACAGACTGATGACCTGTGGATCGTCGTCGACGGCCAGGATGACCTTCTTGCCTTTGGGGATCTCCTGGGTGGGCTGATTGTACAGCGGCAGGGTGAACCAAAATGTGGATCCCTTGCCTTCCTCGCTGTGAACACCGATGCGTCCGTTGTGCAATGAAACGAGGTTTGCACAGATGGATAATCCCAAGCCCGAACCGCCGGTCTTGCGCGTGGCAGAACCATCCACTTGGGAGAAGGCTTTGAACAGTTTTTCCTGACCTTCGGCGGAGATGCCCGGACCTGTGTCGATTACGCTGATGAGTGCCTCCATCTTTCCTGTGGGACCCTTTTGTACACTCGTTTCGACGGTGATCGATCCCTCATCGGTGAATTTGGATGCGTTGGAGAGCAAATTGATCAACACTTGCCGGACGCGCATGGTATCTCCACGTACAGTGGGCATATCGGACGGAACACGTGCCACCAATTGGATTGGCTTTTCCTTCACCAGCCCTTTGGCAGTGGACATCACGCTATTCACCATTTCGGAGAGGTGTACCTCTTCGAAGTTGAGTTCCATCTTCCCGGCTTCGATGCGGGCAAGGTCGAGGATGTCGTTGATTAGACCAAGCAGGTGTTGACCGGAGTTGTAAATGGCTGTCAGGTCCTGTTGTTGCATTTCGGTGACGGGACCGTCAATGCCTTTGATGATGACACGCGAGAAGCCAATGATTGAGTTGAGCGGTGTGCGCAATTCATGGCTCATGTTTGCGAGGAACTGGCTTTTCAACTGATCCACTTCGCGCAGGTCTTTGATCAATTGTTGCGAAAGTTCGTAGGAACGGGCATTATCAATGGCAACCGCCACTTGGTCTGCCAGGGATTGCAACACCGATATATCGTCCTGGGTAAAGGCATTTGCTTGGGTGGATTGAATGTCGATCACGCCCACGATGCGGGATCCAATCCGCAGCGGGAAGGCAACCTCAGCCCGGGTATCCGGCAGGAGGGGATTGGGCTGGAACAGTGGCTCCTCCTCTACGTTATTCACAAGCATGGATTTGCCGCTTTCCGCCACCTTTCCTACGACCGAAGGCGAACCGACAAGGACAGAATGTCTTTGTGCCTTCAGTTTTTTGCCAGCCTCGCCCGTCGCTTCCTGCAGGCGGGCGTTGAAACCGGTCTCTTCGATGTTGTAGATGGCGGCGAAGTAGAAGCCGAACCGTTCGCTGATCAGGTTGACGGTCTGTGTGAAGATCGTGTTCAAATCGAGAGTCGATGTAACGAGACGCCCGATCTCCGATGATGCGGCGAGATAGGTATTTCTCCGTTGTAACGCCTGTTCCGATTGTTTTCGCTCTGTAATGTCCTGATGAACGGCGAGAAAGCCGATGATCTTTCCGGTTTCGTCAAGGATGGGGCTGTTCGTTCCCGCAATGGGAATCAAGCGCCCGTCCTTGGTCTTGTTGATAATTTCGCCTGACACTGTTCCGCCGGATATCAAGGTCGTCCAAAAATGCTTGTATTGTCCGTCGGGTATCACACCAGATTTGAGGATGCGAGGCGTCTTGCCGATCGCTTCCTCCGGTTTGAAGCCGTACACTTTTTCAAATGCCGGATTCGCATACTGGATCACTCCGTCCAGGTCGGTAATGAAGACGGCATTGTCTGACCGGTCGATACCCAGTTTGAATTTTTGGATCTCGCGCTCTGCAAGGAATCGCTCAATGGCGGATGCCGCCTGGGAAGCGATGATCGTGAGCGTTTCCTTGTGCTGTTCAGTGATGCGAATCGACCGGTTATAGGTCTGGATGGCGATCACGCCGGTGACTGCCTGCTTGGTCCTGAGCGGGACACCCAGCCAATCTACGCTACGGATACCATCGTTGGCGATCTCACCGGACGCTTCCAATTCCGAGAAGATTTCCGGCGTCGTCCTCAGGGCTTTTCCTGTTCGAATGACGTAACTTGTCAGACCTCGCCCAAGTTTTCGCGGAGACCAGTCGTCATCCACCTCATCCACATGGTATGGGAATGTGATCAAGTTGGCGCCAGAATCATACTGGGCAATGTAAAAATTGTCGGCAGGTAAAAGCGGTTTGACTGCCTCGTGGATGGATTGAAACAGTTCATCCATCGTTTTCGAGGAAAGCGCGCCTTCGGAAATGTGCGTGATGGCGATCTGGGTAAGTTCGTTGATCTTGCGGTCTGTGATATCACGCGCGACCCAGAATACCTGCTCTTCATTTAATTTTGAGACATTTGCATCGAACCACAGGTCATTCCCGGCGATCTGCAACGGATACTCAATCTTTATTGTCTTGTCGCTGGTCAACGCCTCGTGGATGGCGTTCATGAATTGATCGCTCAATTCACGAGGAAGAATCTCGTGAAGATATTTACCCACCATTTCATCCGGCGGGCGGACCAGGAGCGAGGGGTTTGTCGGGGCGATACGGACATATCGTCCGTTTTTGTCGTAGACGATGATGACATCGTTCATCGACGCAAACAATGCTCGCAGTTCCGACTCGGATTTTTGAGTCTCCTGGAATAGACGGGCATTCTCGATCGCGATGGCGGCTTGTTGCGCCAGACTGCCGAGAAAGTCCAGCTCCGTCGATGTGAAGTCCTTCCCTTCGCCCGTGCGCCAGACCGCCATGAGGCCGGTGACGCGATCCAGTGAGAGGATCGGCATCCCCATGATATGCTCGTAGTCTGTGCTCCTTGTCCCAGTTACGGTCACGGCATCGCGATTATTCGACGCGTCGTTGACGATCCGCCCGGTTTTGGCAACAACGATATTGCCGAGAATCCCCCGTCCTGTCAGGATGGGATCCGCCTTGATTTCCTCCGAATCCAGCCCAACTACCGAAATTGCCTGCCAGGTTGAGGATTGCGGATTGGGGAGATACACTGCGCTGGTCTCTGCCTGCAATAATTCCTTGGCGTATTCCGCAATCCTTTCGAGTACGGCCTCCAGACGCAGCGTGGCGGAGATTTCGCGCCCGACCTCTGCAAGGGCGGTCATTTCCTGGGCGCGACGCTGGGTCTCCTTGAACAGCCGTGCATTTTCGAGCGCGATGGATAATTGATCAGCAACCTGCTTCACAAGCAATTGCTCATCCGGCGACCATTTGCGATCTTCGGTTTCATCCACCACCCGCAGGGTTGCCCAGGCATTCTGTCCCATCTGGAACGCCAGCGACATGGGCTCCGCCTTAGAGACGCGCGTCACCATTTCCACCGGGCGCGTCGCCTGTGGCTCCGGTCGGAGCAATGCAGACGAAGACGGCTTTTCCTCTGGGGGGTGCCGGCGCGTGCCTTTTTTCGCCTCGGCAGGAGATTCCTCCGGCTGGATGCCCTCAAATAATTTGTCAAGCCGCTTGGCGATTGGCTTCTTCTTTGGCATATTCGATTAACTCCTGGGCGAGAACACGGTATTGTTGCGAGCCGCGGCTGTTCGGTTTGTAATGCGTGATCGGCAGACCGGCAATGGGACTCTCTCGAAGTTTGGTGTCGATCTCGATCACAGTGGTAAACACACCCTGCCCAAAGGTGGCTTGTAATTGCTCAAAGATGTTACGATGAGTGCGATTTCGCCTATCCAGCAGGGTGACGAGAATCCGGTAAGCAAGGTCAGGATTACTTTCCTGCCGAATGCGGCGGATGGAGCCCATCATGTTCCGCAGTGCATACGCGGAAAAATATTCAGCCTGCGTGGGGATGATCAACAAATCCGCTGCGGAAAGCGCGTTGAGGGTGATGGCTCCCAGCGCGGGTGGGCAATCTAGCAGAATGTAATCGTAAGGAAGCGAACCAGCCTCCAGCGCGTTCTGAAGCGTGGTCAGATAATGGCTTCGCATGGGTAGATATTGTTCGGCGCTCTCGATGCGAGCATTGGATGGGACCAGGTCTAGATTTTTCACATCGGTCTTGCGAATGGCGTTTCGGATCGGCGCGTTTTCAATAAGCACGTTGGCGGAGGTCACCTCCACCGCGCCTGTTTCGAATCCCAAAGCAAGGCTCAGATTTGCCTGCGGGTCGAGGTCGATCAAAAGGACACGGTGACTTAACTCAGCCAGTGCCGCGCCCAGTGATAATGTCGAAGTGGTCTTCGCCACCCCGCCTTTTTCATTCGAAACTGCAATCTTGTATGCCATGCTTCCTCACAATCTTCATTAAGACTGCTCTCTACCTTTGACGACCTGTGGGATGATTTCCACACGGCTGGCTCCCAGCGCGGCGCGCAATTCTTCCAACGCGGTCTTGATCATCTCTTCCGGATCGTTCACACTCCTGATCTTGCCTGTAATGTCGGACACCATTCTTTCTCGTTCGGCGCGGCGTGCAGTCTCCTCGAACAACCGCGCATTCTCGGCAGACAGCGCAACACGTTCTGCCACTGCTTTGATGAGGTCGATCTGATCCTTCTTGAATGTATTTGCGGATGGAGCTTGCACCGCCAAGGTTCCAATAATCTCGCCGCGCAACTCGATCGGGACTACGACCTGATTTGTTTCCGTCTGTTTTTGTCTGGGCTTTCCTCCGCCTGTTCCCGTCAAATCAACCGGCGTCGTAAGCGGCTTTGCCCCGGTGACATTGTATTGGTAGCCGACCAGGGTCTGCTCCACTGCAAGGCGATTGAAGGCGTCGCGTGTGATCTGACGGCTGACTGCCTCTGCTTCACCCAGCGCCCTGCGGGTCTCCTCGAACAATCGTGCATTCTCGATGGCGAGGCTGACCTGATCCGCCAAGAGGCTTAACATTTGGACATCTTCGTCACTGAAGGCCCCGACTTCCGTGCTTTGCACATCCAGCGCGCCTACAATGATGTTCTTGCTTATCAGGGGCAACGCCATTTCGGAGTGCGTATCCGGCAGGTCGGGGTTGTTGAAGAAGACCGCGTCCGCGCCCACATCCATGGCAATGCGCGGTTTGCCCGTGTATGTTGCATATCCCACGATGCCTTCCTCACCCACGCGCAGGCGGTGTTTTCGCTCCAGCATGCGTTTGCCGCCTTCGCTGTTCGCCGCGCTGAGAATGGCATATTGGCCCACTTCATCCAACAGGAAGATACCCACGTGATAGAAGCCGAATTTTTCGCTAATGACCCTTGCCACGATAGGGAGGAGCTCCTGCAGATCACGGATCGACGTGATGGTCTGGGTCACCTGTGCAAGCGCTTCGAACTGTGATGCGCGGCTCTGAATCCGTTTATTGGCAATTTCCAGTTCTCGAGATCGGTTTTCCAGATCTTTTGTGCGGTCAGCCACACGTTGTTCCAGGCTGTTAATCAGGCTTTTCAACTCGCCGGCCATGTTGTTGAATGTCTTCGTCAGATCACCAATCTCGTCCTGGGTGGTAACTTCGATATTCTGATCCAACTGCCCAGAGGCGAACGCTGAGGCGCCCTTCGTAAGACGGATAATCGGCTCTGTAAGCGCATTACCCGTCACGGCTCCAAAGAAGGCGCCCAACCCGATTGCCACGATCACAACCAGAATGGATTGCTCAAGGATCTCGTTCCGCAGTTCGGCGGCTATCTCGCTCGAAATGTTGGTATAGATTCCGCGTGCGGTCAAACCGGCAACCGCGGCAGACAGGAAGGTAAAACCCAGAACCAGTTTGGCGCGCAGGCTTAACGATTGCCAGCCGAATTTTGTGCGGAGTTTTTCTGTATTCTCCATGGGCTAATTCTCCTGGGACGCCTGGAATTGGATTACAACTTCCGATCCAGGAAGGGCTCGTCCAAGTTCCTCCACGGCGGTTTGCAGGACATTCCGCATGTTGATGGACGCGCCGATCTTGGCGGTTACTTCGCCAATCTTTTGTTCTTTGGCGGCGCGGCGCTGTGATTCTTGTAGCAAGCGGGCGTTATCGAGCGCCAGCGCAAGCCGATCCGAAATGGCTTGGACAAGATTGATCTCATCTTGACTCCATTTCCGATCTCGTTTCGGAGCATTTATGTTCAATACGCCAAGCGTCTGTCCGCGAAGTTTCACTGGGACTGCAATGACGGGCTGGGATTTTTCGTTCGAACCGTCCAGAACGACCACTTCGCCTCTGCCCAGTGCTTTCTTGATCTCGTCGGTCATCACCGGCACTGTCAGCGGGGTGCCGCCAGTCATGGTCTGGTAGTAACCGATCTGTGTTGCCTGACGAATAAACTCGGACCACTCCTGCGACTGGTATTGTCGATAGAGTTTCTGCAATTCGTTCAGCGACTCTTGAGCCTGACCAAATAGACGGGCGTTGTCGAGAGCGATGGCAACCTGGTCTGCAAGGATGCCGAGGGTGCTTGCGTCTGATTCAGTGAAGGCGCCCGATCTGGTGCTTTGCACATCCAGCACGCCGATTGTCTGTCCGCGGACGTTAAGAGGCAGAGCCATTTCGGAACGTGTTTCAGGAAGATCTGGATTGTTGAAAAAAACGGCATCAGACCCAACATCCAGAGCGATGCGGGGTTTTCCGGCGGCGGCAACATTTCCCACAATGCCGACGCCCATTTCCAGCCGGTGACCGCGTTCGATCATCCGTTTTCCACCTTCACTGTTTGCCGCCTGCAACACCGCGAACTGTCGGCTGTTATCCACGAAGAATATGCCGACGTGATAAAAATCGAATCTCTCGCTGACCAGACGCGTAACCAGTGGAAGCAGGATTTCCATCCTTTGCTCCGTCGAGATCGTCCGGGAGATTTCGCTGATGGATTGGAGTTCCTGAGCGCGTTTTTCGCTCAGCAGACGGGACTTCTCGAGGTCTGCAGTCCTTTCTGCGACGCGATCCTCCAGCGTGCCAATCAATTCGTTGATCTGCGCGGTCATCTTGTTGAAACTGGCTGCCAGGGTACCTATCTCATCGCCTGATTCGATCTGTGCTTGCACGGATAATTCGCCCGATGCAATTTTGTTTGCAACGGAGTTCAAACGGGAGATTGGCGCTGAGATGACCTGAGCCATGCTAATGGCGGCGAATGTTACCGCGATGGATATGGCAATCGCAAGAAGAATCAAGTTACGGGTCTGAAGTTCGACTGCCTGAAAGGCTTCCGATTGATCCTGCAGCACGACCACCCGCCAATTCAGATTCGAAATCGCCGTTGCATCTTCGTCTACATCGCCGGGAACGGTGGTAACCAATGCCTGGCTTGCCAGCGTCGGTATATTGTTATGGGCGATCTCCTGGTATTTCTGATTCGACTGGGTTAATTTGTCAATATCAAGTTCTGCGTCCACCAATTCAGTTCTGTAGGTCCCATCTTCACCAACTTCCAGTTGAATCTCTTGTCCATTGGGCAGGTAGATGTCGGTATGACCGGTTTGCCCGAAAAGCCCGGAAGCCAGCGAATCGGTCAGCGCTGCAAGGGTGATGGTGGTGCGCAGGACGCCGATGGGGCTTTCGGTTTCGGGGACGTTTACACGCGCGGCAATGATGATGGCGATGGAGTCAATGCTTTCATCATATTCAGGCTGCCCGATATAAAGCCCTTTCTGGTAGGCGACCTGCCACCATTCCTCATCTGCCTGGTAATAGTCAGAAGTAATATTTGTCGCCGCTACATTAATTCCCTGTTGGTTGGTCAGGAAGACCTCGATATGTTGGGGAAAATCTTCCTGAAATTGCCGGAATTCATCCCCCAGTCTGTTGGCGATCACTGCGCTGACCAGCGGGTCGGCGGTGTTATTCGACGCGCTCGCTTTCTGCCATTTGATGTCAAGCTGATCGATTTCCAGTTTGGCAAGCGGTCCCTGTTCGTTTGAAGCAGCTGAGAGATCCTGTACCAACTGGTTGTATGATAGGGTTTTCAAAATGTCGACGTCGCGATCCAATGCCTGTCCGATTTCCGAGGCTTTGGAATTGGCAAGTGTACTGAGTTGTGCTCCGATCCCGTCGGTCAGGCTGGCTTGTAACGTGGCGCTTGAAAGGAACGCCACCGCTCCAATGGAACCCAACGCGATCGCGATGAAGATAATGATCAATTTTGTGCGAAGGAGGTAATGCCGGAATTGCTGGATCGTCACATATCCAAAGAGTAAAGTGACGGCGATCAATATCCCGGGCAGATAAAGACGGATCAACGGCGGTTGGGGATGGCGTTGAAACAGCGAAAACAGTTCGATGAGAACGGCAATAATGCCGCTGATCGTGCCAAGGATGATTGCCCATACAGCCTGCCGGGACGACAGGGTTTGCCCGGCGATAATGGCGACCAGGATGGTAATGCTGATCCCAATCGTGAGCCCGGTATCGTCGATCAATGCCACTGCGACGAGGAAAGTAATTTGAAGCGTAATAAGCAGGAGCCAAACCGCATTTGCGACGCGTCCCTGGCGTATCAGGAAGATCCCAGCCAGAACTGCCAGTGCAAGGACCCAGATATCTGCGCTCCAGGCATATAACTGCCACGACCCGTATTGAAACGCCGTGATGAGGTAAATGGAGGCGGTCAAAATGGTGGCAGGCAGGCCAATCAGGTGAATACGAAATGCGTTTTTAGTCTGAGGCGACATGCCCTCAGTCATGGAGTTAAATCGTCTGATCATTGGCTCTCCATCCTTGGCAGAGGGTTCGCTGATTGCAGGTCAGGCTCTGGTTCCATGGGTGTGTCGGCAATGGACTCCAAGGCCTCCGGCTGGATCTGTACCAGCACATCCGAACCTCCAAGTACCCGGCTGAGTTCCTCCGCTGCGGTACGCAGAATGGATTCGAACTGCGTGGTAGAGCTGATCCTGCTGGAAATATCAGCGGTCAGGCGCTCGATCTCTGCGCGGCGACGGGTCGTTTGTAGAAGCAGGGCGGACTCGAGTGCCAGAGAAAGACGTTCTGCCACCGCCTCGACGATATCCACCTCATCGGGATCCCATTCATGTTCCTGGGGGGCATGGATGTTCATTACGCCGATCACTTCCTCGCGCAGATGAATCGGGACTGCAAGAGTGGCGGTCTTCCCGCTTTCCGCGATGGTCTCCCTGGCGGCAAGCGCCTTTTCGATTTGCGGAGAGGTGACAGCTTTGGTCAATGGTTTTAATGTATCGTTCGATACAATAAAACCGATTTGTTCCTGTTCCGACTGCAAAAGCTTCCAGGATTCTTTCAAGTAGGAGGCAGATGCCTTTTGCGCCTCGTTTAGCAGTTTCTGGTTCGTTTCAAAGGAACGCGCGTTTTGAATGGCGATGGCAATCTGATTTGCCAGGGTCGCAAGTACATCGGCATCCTCCTGCTGGAACGCGCCCGCTTCTGTGCTTTGCACATCCAGGGCGCCGATCACCTCGTCGCCGACGCGGATGGGGAGTGCCAGTTCGGAACGGGTGTCCGGGAGGTCGGGATTGTCGAAGAAGACCGCATCAGCCCCAACGTCCAGAGCGATACGCGGATTTCCCGTCGCAGTGACATAACCGACGATTCCCACCTGACCGATCCTGAGTTTGTGTCCACGTTCGAGCATTCGCTTTCCGCCTTCACTATTTGCGGCGCGGAGAACGGCGTATTCGCGGTTGTCGTCGACAAGAAAAATGCCCGTGTGATAGAAACCGAATTGGCTGCTGATCACCTGTGGCAGGCGCGAGAGAAGGGTGTCTTCATCCTGAATGGACGCGGCAGCATGCGCCACAAGCGCGATTGCTTCGAACTGCTTGGCGCGGCGCTCGTTGCGTTGATTTGCGATTTCCAACTCTGCGGTGCGTTCAGCTACGCGGGATTCGAGTGACCCAATTGACTCTTTGAGTTTTGCGGCCATTGAATTTTGCGTGCTGGCAAGTGTACCGATCTCATTTTGCTCGGAAATATCCGCTCTTGCATCCAGATTCCCTCTGGCAAGTTCCTCTGCCACCCTGGTCACTGCCAGAATCGGAGCTGTAAGCGTGTTGCTGAAGTTGATGGTAATCGCTGCTGTAAGGATGAAAATCCCCAGCACGATGATGATACTAACCGCTATCGTGTTGTTCGTCTCTCGCTCGATCTGTTGTTTGGCATCCAATGAGGTTGCCAGCATTTCCTGGACCGGCACAACGATCAAAAGCTTGAAATCGACTCCAGGAATGGTGCGGTAGATGAAAAATCTTTCAGCACCGGCGATGTCGAACCGGGTGCGACCATTTTCGCCGGGGATGAGTTTTTCGAGTACGCCGAGCAGCTCGGGTTCCGATCTGCCCAGGTTTTCCTCTGAAAGGACATCGCCCAGAGGAACAGATTGCGAATCAAACCCCAGATCCTGATATGCTTCCTCCGGCATGGCGATCAGGCGGTTATCCCTGTCTACCAGGAAGGCATAACCGTTCTCCCCGATTTGGATCTCATCGACGATTTCCGTCATTCGCGTAAGTTGAATATCCTGTGCTGCAACTCCGCGGAATTTGCCCAGCTCATCATACACGGGCACGCTGTTCGTGATGACGATTCCGTTCAAGGCGGCGTCCAGATATGGCTCCGACCAGACCGCCTCCTTGTTGGGATTCTGTTCCGGCGCGGCTTCCACGTACCAGGGTCTGCCGGTGACATCGAAGTCAACGGGAACGATGGCGGAAAGGTCCACGTTTGGATAGTAGAGGGTATAACCCGAAGTGGCGCCGAAATAGACAGCTATCGTATCGGAGTTGGTGGCAAGGATGGATGGAGCAATGAAGTCGATTTGCTTCATCGTGTTCAATTCGGATGTGATCGCGCCCGTCAGTTCGACAGCAGCCGGGATGAATACAGACCCCGGCTCCGAATTTGAATTGTCCCAACTCCCGTTTTCGTTTCTGAACAGCATGTTGACAGCATCCCAATAAGCGCCGCCACCGAAGGTAACCTGGTTGGACAGCAGGCTCTGGCTGGTTTCCTGAAGGGAAAGGATGCTTGTGTTTAACGACCGAAAGAAGTTCGTGAGCGTGGAGGCATGTCTGTCGGCGGTCGAATCCAATGTGTTTTCTGCCTGCGCAAGGATGCTTCTGTCCAGTTGACTGGTAAGCCGATTGCTTGTTACCCTGGCTTGGTAGTAAAGATAAAGCCCCATGATCGCGATGGCAAGAAAAACGATCGCGAGACTTCCAATCACCAGCCGACTCCGCAAAGGGAGTGAGCCCAAGGGACGCTTGAACCAATTCTTGAATTGACCGATCATCGAGGTTCTTCTCCCGTTATGCTCCCGGCAAGCGGAGATGAATCATGGAAACCGTTAATCATTCCGCCTCCTTCTCGCTCTTCAGTTGAATGGCGATCTCCGTGCCGGGCAGGGTACGATTCAACTCCCGTGCGGCTGTTTTGATCAGTTCTTCGATATCGCTCTGTGCGCTGATCTTTGCAGAAATCTCGCCAATCGTGCGCTCCTTGGCGGCGCGTTTCTGGCTTTCGGCAAGCAAGCGAGCGTTTTCCATGGCAATGGCGGCTCGTTCGATGATGGCTGTGACGATATCCAACTCGTCCTGATCGAATTGACGATTGGCCGCCGAGCGTACATCCACTGAACCGATTACCTCGCCGCGTAATTTGACAGGCAGGGATAGAGATGCGCCTCGCGTCTTCCCCCGTGCCTGCTCCCGATCCGAGGGTACATCACCTTCATTTTTGCCGTTCTTGTTTTTCCCGTAAAGCAAAGTAGCTTTTGTGCCTGTATGCCGGATTCCGAAAAGTTTCTGGCTCTTTGTAAACTGCCGCCAGCCTCCTTGAACGAATTGACGCGTCAGCACCTCGGATTCTGCAAATGCTCTGTTCGTCTCTTCGTACTGTTTCGCGTTCTGGATGGCGATGCTCACCTGGTCTGCAAGGGTGCTCAGCGTGTTGACATCTTCTTCATCGAAGGCATTGGGCTGTTTGCTTTGAACATCAATGACACCGATGACGTTCTCGCCGATGCGAAGAGGCAGAGCGATTTCGGAGCGGGTCTCAGGGAGGTCCGGGTTGTTGAAGAATGTGGCGTCAACGCCGGTATCGAGCGCGATGCGAGCCTTTCCAGTTCCGGCGGCAAACCCCACGATGCCAGTCTCGCCGACTTTCAGCCGGTGGTTTCGTTCCAACATCCTCTGCCCACCCGGACTATTGGCGGCGCTCAACACGGCATATTCCTTCCGGTTATCCAGGAGGAAGACGCCGACATGATAAAACCCGAATTCGCGACTGATCACATCTGTGACCTGTGGCAGCAGAATGTCGAGCCGTTGTGCAGAACTGATCGAACGCGCCACCTGGGCGATTGCTTCGAATTGCCGGGCGCGTTTTTCATTGCGCCTGTTCAACGTGTCCAACTCTGCCGTACGCTGCTCGACGCGCTTTTCGAGTTCACCCTGCAAATTTCTCAGCTCGATGTTGGCGATTTCCTGCGCTTTACCGTACTCCTCGGCTTCCCGCACACTTTCCGTCAGACGATTTATGATGACTCGCAATATGACGGCCGTCATTATGAAAAGAGTCACCGCGATGGCAATATCATCGTAAGTGGTTCTGCTGAATTCAGCAAAAGGAATCAGCTTATTAATGTCTGCATAGCCAATATAAACGGCTTCCAGGGACGCGATAACCGCGAAGATGAAGGAGCCATTCCCTCCAAGCAGCAACCCTGCCAATATGATGACAACCGGGAAAGCTGTTATCGATATATGGTTGAGTCCACCGCGGTTGTATGCAATAAATCCGATTACGATCACCAATAACGCGGGAACGATAATTCTACCTGGCAATGTAATGCCTCTGGTTGCAAGCAGAATGCCGCCAATGTCGATTAATGCCGCGATGAAAAGGATCCAGGATGCCAACGGATATTCGCCTACCACTCCGACAGCAATGGCGATCAGGATCAAAGCGGCGGCTGTGGTGATGAGGATGTTGATGGCCATCCTATCGGTGGTAATGAATCGATGTTTCGTTCTCAGAGTCGGAGAGGGCTGATTCGTGTTCACTCTTTTTCCTCGCTCAAGAACTGGATCAATACTTCGGAACCGCCCAACACTCGCTCCAACTCTTCCGCGGTCGTGTGAAGGATGTTCTCCATGTTTAAGGCACCGCTGATGCGCGCAGATGCTTCAGAGATCAGGCTTTCCTTGGCCGCGCGGCGACGGGCATCCTGAAACAGACGTGCATTTTCCATGGCAAAGGCGGCGCGCTCTGCGACCGCTTCCACAAGACTTATCTCATCATTTTTCCATGTCCGGGATGGGTCATTGGATTCGATATGAAGTATGCCGATCACTTCTCCGCGCAGTTTGACGGGAACTGCCACAGCCGGGCGCCTCTTCGACACTTCGTCTGCCTGGGCGGCAGCCACTTCACCGTTTTGCATGGCGGTAAGCACCTCAGGGGCTTGCAACGGAGATTGCATGATCTCGATCCGACCGGTCTGGTATCGAAATCCTGGTTGTTCTGCATGTGAAACAGCCTTACTCCACTCGGTTCGTGTAAATTCGTTATACACTTCCTGCACCTGGGTGAGCGCCGCGCGGGTTTCTGTTAGAAGGCGGGCATTTTCCAGGGCGATGGATACCTGGTTGGCGAGGGCAGTCAACACCTGCAAGTCCTCGGTGGTGAACGCGCCTGCTTCTGTGCTTTGCACGTCCAGCACACCGATCGTCTCATTTCGCGACTTCATGGGAAGCGCAACCTCGGAACGGGTGTGTGGGAGGTCGGGATTGTCGAAGAAAACAGCGTCCTCTCCAACATCCAGGGCGATGCGGGGCTGTCCCATTTGTGCCGCAAAACCCACGATACCGGTTCCCAGCCTGAGCTGGTGTCTTCGCGCAAGCATTTTTTGCCCGCCTTCGCTGTTGGCAGCCTGTAGAATTGCATATTCCTTTCCGCTGTCGATCAGGAATATGCCGACATGGTAAAAGCCAAACCGCTCGCTGATTAGTTTCGTCGCAGTGGGAAATAGCTCATTCAAATCCTGTAGCCGGGCAATCGCTTCCGACAATTCGGTAATCGCCTGCAGTTGCGATGCGCGGCGGGATATTTGCGCATTGGCGGACTCCAATTCCTTGGTGCGCTCTGCCACTCGAGCTTCCAAGTTGCCGATAAAACCGCGCAATTGGGAAGTCATGATATTGAAAGCCGATGCGAGACTCGTGATCTCTTTTGCGCCGCCTCCGACCGCCTGAAGATGGGTTTCACCGCTGGCGATGCGGGTCGCTGTTCCTGTCAGGTTGACCAGGGGTATTGCCAGTCTGCGGGCTAAAACAACGCCTGCCAGCCCGGCAAGGATGCTCATGACCAGGATGGTTATCAATGAAGATATCACTGTTTGAATGACAGGCGCGTATGCTTCATTGTATGGCTGTTCAGTAAAAACTGCCCATTGCGGTGCACCAAGCGGGATGTATGACCCAACCACTCTAGTCCCCAGCAGTCCGGTATACGATACAACGTCCGGCGTGGCATCAGCGGGAGCTGACGGGTCTGTAACGAATTCATTTACTTTGTTGATGTGTTTGACATTGGCTCCCGATAATACACGGGCGACATCCTTCGCAGCAATCAATTTGCCTTCATTGTCGACCAGATAGACGTAGCCTGTTCTGCCCACTTTGAGCTGATCCACCAATGTCCACATAAATTCCAGGTTGACTTCCGCCGCCAGAATCCCTTTGAAATCCCAAATGTTCACAGGGATCGCTAAAACCATCACAGGTTCGTTGGTAAACTCGTCGAAGTAGAGCGGGCTACTATATCGTTGGCTTTGCCCAGTCTGATTGGCAGTCGCCTCCTGAAGTTGTTTTTTGAACTGCTCCGATATTTCCAGCGAGACCCGCGAAGCCAATGCCGCTTGTTCGCCCCTCTCATCGAGCAGGACCATTTGTCGAAACGATGGCTGGGTGGCAAGAAGGCTTTGAAGGATAAGTTTTCTCTGCTCTGAAGAGCCTTTGGGTAATTCGATGATTCTGGTGGTCGCTTCCAGTGCTCTGAATTTTTCCTCAAAGAATCCACCAACCTCCTCGCTGGCCTGCTGGGCGATGAGTTGTTGTTGCGAAATAATAATTTCCTGCTGTCTCTTGATATTTGAATACAACAGAATGCCGCCATTTGCCAGGAGCGTCACCAGACTCAAGGCAAGGAAAGCCATAGTCAGTGTGTAGATCAGGCTTTGCCCGGACTGGGAATTATCTTTCTTCATCGCTTAACTCCATGTACGGAGTGGAAGGATTCACAAGCTGAAATGAAACCGTCGAACCTTTCAGGTTTTGCCCGAGTTCCTCCACGGTATCCCGCAGGATCGAATCCAACTGGAACGATGCGCCGAGTTTCGTGCCTATTTCTGACAAGAAGGTCTCACGGGCGGCACGTTTCTGGGCATCTTCGAGCAGACGGGCGCCATCGAGAGCCAACGCCACACGTTCCGCTGTTGCTTCAATGATCGCCAATTCATCCTCCGTCCATTGATGTGCCGAATCGGATGTTTTTAATCTCAGACGCCCGATCGTTTGACCTCGCACTTGAACCGGGATCAACAGGTCATTCTTTTCATCGGTAGATCCAGGCGGCTCTTTCAAAGCTTCAGCCTTGATTCCGTCATATCGAAAGCCCTTTGTCTGGAGGGTTTCCACGTACTCCCTCCATGCCTGACCGGATGCTTGCCGTGAAGCGATCTCTGCTTCGCGCAACGCCCGTCGCGCCTGTTCGTATGAAAGCGCGTTCTGGATCGCAACGGCAACCTGGTCGGCGAGAATTGTCAATAGTGCCACATCCTCTGTAGCGAAGGCATTTGCCTCAGTGGATTGAAGATCAAGCGCGCCGATGATCGAATTGCCGACTTTGAGCGGCAGGGCAAGTTCAGACCGTGTGTCGGGGAGATCCGGGTTGTTGAAGAAGACGGCATCCTGACCAACGTCCAGCGCGATGCGGGCAGTCCCGGTCTGGGTGACGAATCCTACAATGCCTTGTTCGCCAACTTTCAGGCGATGTCCGCGCGCCAGCATTCTCAACCCGCCATCGGTGTTTGCCGAGCGGAGTATGGCGTACTGCCTTTGTTCATCGACCAAAAAAATGCCGACATGATAGTAACCGATTTGTTTGCTGATGATGCTCGTGATCAAAGGAAGGAGTCTATCGAAACTCTGCACCGAAGTTGCCGTGCGGGCCACTTCTGCGATAGCGCGCAAGCGTTCAGACCGTTTTTGCAATTCTTCGTTCGTTGCCACTAATTCTGCTGTGCGCGCATGAAGGTCGGTTTGAGCACGGTTGAGTTCAATGTTGGCAATTTCCAATTCCCGTACACTGGCGCGCGAACGTTTTATCGCCTTTTCCAAGCCGGAGATCAGTATGCCAACAAAGACTGTTGCCAGCAGCAACACTACAGAAATGTCTTGTACGAAACTTGTGACAGGGTATTCCCTGGGGGTGAACAAGCCGGCGGTTTCAGCATAGGCGATGCCAAACGCCGAGATAATGCTCAAAATGCCAACTATTGTGGATGCCACCCATCCCAGCAGCAACGCTGCCATGGTAATAGTGGCAAAATTGAGTATGAATGAGGCGTCTCGTATTCCGTATCCTGTGGCGATCCCATTGGACGCCATCCAGATAATAATGACAAGCAAAGTGGATGTAAGTGAAACGTACCCTTTATGCACAAGCCACCAGCATAGTACTCCTACGAGTGCAATGCCAAATAAAGCGGCATCTACTACACCAAGGTTTTCCGTGGCTCTTGTGTTACGGAGAATAAATTCAAAAAGAAGCACTGCGCCGGTAAAGGCCAACGAAATCCAATGCGCATAGGATGCCTTTCGAGTCTTCTCGTCATCTTCGGGGAAGACGGGCGGTTTTAAAAATGTAATTGCTCGTTTCAGCATATTCATACCTTTATATAAAATGCCTAAGCAGTATCCTGTTGGTTCTCATTGCCGATTTCAATGGTCACTTCAGTCGCTCCACTAATCTTGCGTCCCAATTCTTCCACGGCAGTCTGAAGAATCGAATCCATATCGCTGAAGGTGCCGATGCGCGAAGATATCTCTCCAATGGCGCGTTCGCGTGAGGCGCGGCGCTGGGCGCTTTCAACCAAGCGGGCATTTTCGAGGGCAAGCGCGGCGCGTTCAGCAGCTGCTTCAAGCAGGGCAAGTTCGTCCTGCGTCCATTCGCGGCTTCCCTTTTTATTGCGAACACCCAATATGCCGATCGTTTGTCCACGCAGCCTGATGGGAACTGCAACGGTGGGCGATGCTTTTTCACGGAGCAGCCGCCCGGTGTTGATGGGTTTTTGAACTGATTCGCGTTTTGGTTCGCTTAGCGGTGTGACCTGTTTTCCGTCAAAGGTATAGCCACTATGCCTGACCTGCCTGACGAAACTGCTCCATTCATGCTTTACAAACCTGTCGAATGTCATCTGGGATTCGCGCAGTGCCTTCTGGGATTCGCCAAAAAGGCGGGCATTCTCGATCGCGATGGCGACCAGGTCTGCCAGGGTAGTGATAACGCTAATGTCGTCCGGCGTGAAAGCATTTGGCACCTTGCTTTGCACGTCAAGGGCGCCGATGACGCGTTCGCCAACGCGGAGGGGAAGCGCCATTTCGGAACGGGTGTCCGGGAGGTCGGGGTTGTTGAAATAAACGGAATCAGACCCGACGTCCAGTGCGATGCGAGGTTCGCCGCGGGTAATGGAGAACCCAACAATACTATTCGTGTCGAGGCGAAGTTGATGATGGCGATCCATCATCCTTGCTCCGCCTTCGCTGTTAGCGGCGCGCAAGACTGCCCATTCATTTTCTGCATCTACCAGAAAAATACCCACGTGATAAAACCCGAAGTGTTTGCTGACCAGACTGGTTACATCAGGCAGGAGAGTATCCAGGTCTTGGACAGAGGCAATCGTCCGCGTGACGCTTGCGACTGCCTGCAACTGTGCGGCGCGTCTTTCAATATCTGTCGTTCGCTCCAGAACCCGTTGCTCAAGCTCTTTTCTCAGGTCGTTTAATTCCCGGTTGCTGTTTTCAAGATTCCTTTGCGTTGATTTTGATTTTTCCAGGGCGCGCCGCAGGCTGACGGTCGAAAGCACAAGCGCAATGCCAGTGAGGAAGAATATGAATGAGTTTGTTACCCAGGCCGAGAATGGATTTTCATCGACAACGAAAATGGGGGTGAGCCATCCTCTTGCCTGAGCAATAGTGACCAATAGGGTGACAATGATGGTCATAATGAGCAGACGAATGACCGCCTTGGCGTCGAGCAACAGTGCGGTGAAGGCGATCATGATTGTTATGCTCAACGTTGCGGCTATGCTTTGAGGCGCGCTGAGGGCGTACGACCCATATATCCCAACGCCAGCGATGATCAGGAATAGATATGAAGCTAGGAGGACACGCCCACGTCGCATAATGATGTAGGCGGCGGTATTGACGGTAATGAAAGGAATCACCAAAATGAGTAAAGGCAGTCTGTTTTTGGCTTCAGTCGTCAATATCATTGCCGGTAAAAAGGCAATAGTGGCAGCAATGATGATTAGAAGAATGGGATTGAGCAACCCGGCAACACGGGTTTGTTCTTCATCTCCATCGATTACGGGCGGTTCTAGGAGTTTTCTGAAGGTGTCAAGCATATTAGTACCTGATCAACTGCCTATCTTCTGTTCATCGATGTTTTCGAGGATCTGTATGGATACCTCTGTATCACTTAATGCGCTGCCGACTTCCCTGACAGTGGTGCGAAGAATTTCGTCGTAATCGGTGGATGAGCTGATGGCAGTGGCAACTTTTGAAATGGATTGTTCCCGATCTGCGCGTGTGCGGGCTTCCTCGTACAGACGCGCACTTTCCAGCGCGGCAGCGAGGCGCTCTGTAGCCGCCTGCAACGTGGATATCGTCCTGCTGTTGTGCCCCTCCTTGAGTTTGGCGCTGATCATACCGATTTGCTGCCCGCGTAATTTTATGGGTATGGCGATAGTATTGCCGGAGTTTTTTGCTGAATCCTTGTCCTGCCAGTTGCCCATTGCAGGCATTTCCTTGATTGGCTCAATACGGATATTGTTAAAGCGGTAGCCGCGGTTGATAAGGATTCCCCTACTTCCGAGTCCTTGCCAGCCTTCGCGCGTGTATTGTCCGTATGCTGTTTCCAGTTCCTTCAGGTTTTGCTCGACCTCCTCCAGTAGGCGGGCGCGCTCGATGGCGATGGCCAGTTGATCTGCCATTACCTGCATGGCAGCGATATCATCCTGGCTGAATGCCTGTGGTTTGTCGCTTTGCACGTCGAGAACGCCGATCATCCTATTACCTGCCTTCAGCGGCAGTGCCATCTCTGCGCGCGTCAGAGAGAGCAGGGGATTGTTCATGAGCTGATTTTTTGAATCCATGTCAAGAATGATCCGCGGTTCCATGCTTGCAGCAACGCGTCCCACAATATTTACATCTCCCACGCGAATTTTGTAACCATTGGCGATCATTTCCTTGCCCGCCTCGGTCGGGGACGCGGTCAGCACTGCATATTCTTTTGACTTGTCGATCAGGTAGATGCCTGTGTGGTAGAAGCCGAATCTTTCAAAGATCAACTCTGCTGAACTATCCAATAATTTATGCAGATCGGGCGCGGAGGCCGCGTCACGTGCAATTTCCGCTGCCACACGCACGCGCAGGGTCTGGTTTTCGAGTTCTTTTGTCCTGTCTGAGACGCGTTGCTCGAGTTTGCCGATGATGTCCTGAAGCTGCTCTGCCATTTGATTGAAAGATCCCGCCAACGCGCCAATTTCATCCTTGCGGTTGACCATTGCACGGGATGAATATTTCCCCGCTGTAAAACTCTCTGTAATCTGAACAAGGTCCCTGATTGGGTCAGAGATCGATTTTGCAGAGATAGCGACTGCCCAGATGGCAACGATGATAACGAACAGGGCAAGCAGGGAACTGCCCGCCAATGATTTTACAGAACTGGCAACAACGATATTGACCGGCACCTCCGCTATAACCGCCATTTGCATCGGCTCATACCATTTGTAATATCCCAATACGCTTTCATTTGCGTAATTCTCGTATGTGCCCTGCCCATCAATGTTGTCGATGATTGCGCTCAGGGCAGCCTGTGATCGCACGCTCTGCGTTCGTGTGCGGGTATTGGTGACGGGGGCGAAGTTCTTATCCACCAGATAAGTTTCCGCTTCCACAAATCCCGGTGTGCTTTCCATGATCCTCTTGACGGCATTGGCGTCCAACCGCAGGGCGATCACACCACGGATGATCTGCCCATTGTTGTCGAACAGCGGCGTTGCTACAATGAGATTTTGCTCTCCGAAATCCGGAATGGTTGCAAACCCTGTGAAGAATTTAACGGTACCCTGGCGATAGAAAAGCTGGGTCTCGTAATTCCTGCCTTCATTTTGGGCATCGGTGGATACGACCACATTCCCTTGGTTATCCAGCACCATGATTTCGGTGTATGCATCCCCTTCTTTTTGCAGAGCGATCAAGAATGAACGAGCGCGGCTAAGGTTTTGAGAACTTTGCCCGGGCACGCCATCCTTCGGGTTGATGACTGCCAGCAGATTTTGTTTGAAATCCGCATTGCTTTGAATCTTATCCGCGTCGTTCCTAATCTCATCGATTAGCAATGTGATCTGATTTTCTTTGAGCCCTGCAATGGCTTTAAGTGTGTTGAAGGTCTGGGTTTGACTGTTTGCATAGGCGCCAACCCCGGAAAGGATGGTGGCCATTACGGTTGGAATGGTCACAATGACAACGAATGATGCAAGAAGAAGCCCCTGCAGACTGCGAAAATTCCGGTTTTGGGTGATGATCGTGACCGTGAATAACAAAAATCCGGTTGCCAGGAGGAAAGCCAGCCCGGCAATGGACGCGGAGGAATTAAACTGCACCCTTTCGAGTCTCATAACCGCCGCGGCAATATACTCCGCGGCTATGACACCTGCTCCGATCAACACGGCAAGGATGACAAACCAGGGAATGTATTTGCGCGCTGCCGCTGTGCGGATGGCGTTAAGGGGAATCGCAACCGAGATTAGAAACGCAAGCGGCGCGATGCCCTGCCATAGAAACACAAAAACAACGGACGCAATCAGGACAAAGATCGAGGAAAGCACATATGCCAGAATACCCTTTTTTTGTTGCGCAAGCGGACGAACGACAAGTCCCTGTACCGATGCCAACAATACCAGGACAGCGCCCAATGAAAAAAGCAAGAGGGCAGGGCCATCGAGGATTCCAAACCAGGTGAGGATGGAAATGGCAACAATCCCGATTCCCGAGACAAAAAGAAAGCGAGGAGTATGACGCCCGCCTTTTGTCAGCAGGTCTGCGAGCCGTTCATTCATGGCGGCACCATCATTTAAGGATTCGGTCATACGCGTCATTTCAGCCTGTCCTGCGTTCCAAACGCGATGGTTGAAGTTGTTCATTTTCCGGCTGATTAATGAAAACAGATACCTCAGAAACATCAGGCAGTTGTCCAAGTTCTCTGGCGGCCGTCTGTAACAATGAGTCGACATCGAGCGCCTGGCTGAACCGGCTTGCCAATTCGCCGACCGTTTGTTCCTGCCTGGCTCGCTGGGTCGCCTCTTCCAGCAGTCGGATGTTGTCCACTGCCAATCCCACTTGTGTTGCCACCTCGGCGATTAACTCCTCATCCAGTTTGCTCCAGCTTTCATTGCCCTTGCGTTCGATGGATATTGAACCGATCTTTTGTCCACGTAACTGAATGGGCACAACGACTCCTTTTGCGTCGTTTGGGAGGGATTTTTCAGCTCTCAACCCCAGCGGCGTATATGTGTACGCATGTCCTTTTTCCTGGAGTTTTTGTTCCCACGCCTCCCGCGTGCGGAGGGCGGTCAACGCTTCGAGTTGCATTAACGCCGCCTGTGATTCATCCAGCAGGCGGGCATTCTCGATTGCGATCGCCACCTGGTCTGCAAGGGTCTCCAGGACATCGATGTCCTCCGGGGTGAACGCTTGAGGCTTGTCAGATTGAATATCCAGCACACCTAGCACCTTGTTTCGAATCAGAAGGGGAATCGCCACTTCTGAGCGTGTCATCGGGAGATAGGGATTATTAAAGAAAACGGCATCAGCCCCAACGTCCAGGGCGATGCGGGATTTTTTCTGTGCGGCGACGAATCCAACGATTCCCTGAGTTCCCACGATCAGAGAATGTCCTTTTTCAACCATTTGTTTGCCGCCTTCGGAGGATGCCGCCTGTAAGACCGCTTCGTTCCCTGATTCGTTGATGAGAAAAATCCCTGTGTGATAAAAGCCAAATTGATCTGTGATCAACTTTACAACGAGATTCAAAATCGATCCCAAGTCTTGAATCTCGGCTGTCTGACGGGCAATAAACGACGCACTGCGAAGCTGTTCGGTCTTTTTAGACAGTTGGAGGGTTCTTTCCTCCACATGATCTTCGAGGCTGGCGCGTTCCTTCTTTAAGTCATCTTCCCTTTGCATTAATTGTTGATTCAATGATTTCAGTCCGTCTTGTCTTTTTCCTGCAAGTGAAGCTGCCAGGCCCAGGAAGAGCGGGGCGCTGTCAATGATCCAAAGAAGCGAATCGCTGGAATGCAAGGCAAGAATACTGCCAAGGGTGAATGGCAAGTTAGTTTCATTCAGCCGGATGGCGGTCGCTGTTATGGGAAAGAGAAACCCAAAGAGTACGCCTATCAGCGTATATTTTTGTGCTTCGTTCTTGAACTGAATTCCAGCTTGTTTCATAAAATACGTCTCAATCTTTGCTACGGAATACTCTCATGAAATCATAGGTATGGATGCAAGATTTGCTTAATTCTCTTCTTCGATATTGAGTTCGATTGCGGCGCGGGATGCGTCAAATCGTTTTCCCAGTTCTTTCACCACTGTCTGGAGAACTCCTTCGATTGTTGCGGATGACCATATTTTTGAGTTAATCTCAGCCAGCATCCGTTCCCGTATGGCGATCTGACGGCTTTCACGAACCAGCCTTGCATTTTCCAGGGCGATGGCAGCTTGTGTCGCCACGGCGTTGACGAGGCTCTCCTGTTCGGGACTCCATTCTTCGTTTTTCTCAAGCGTGATCTGTCCCAGGATCTGGTCACGAAGCGAGATTGGGATGTCCATCTTTTTTGAATTGGGGGTCTGGTCTCCGACCTCATACTCGAGTTCGTTGCTTTGCATCGAGAACTCATTCCAGGCATCGAGCAGATATTGTTGTTGGATGGTGCGCATCTCTCGAAGGTTCTGTTGCGCCTCCTGGAATAGGCGCGCATTTTCAAGCGCGATGGCAAGCTGACTTGCCATATTCTGCATGGTTTCGATCACGTGTGGGCCAAAATCCGCTTCTTTCATGGATTGAACATTCAACGCCCCGAGGACGCGGTCGCCAACCATAAGAGGAAGCGCGATTTCAGAGCGGGTATAGGGAAGAAGCGGGTTTTCGTAGCGTTGCTTTTCTTCGGATGCAATTTGAGCGATGCGCGGGGATTTTTCGCGAATCGCCATGCCGACCATGCTTTTTCCAGAAATCTCGAGGCGGTGATGATTTTGTTTCAAAACATACCCCGCCTCGCCTGTTGCCTCCCGCAGTTCAGCCCATTTTTCGCTTGGGTCCAGAAGATAGATTGCTGCGTAATAATAGCCGAACTGGTCAGTGAAGAGATTGATTACCTTGGAAAGTAATTCGTTGGGATCGAGGCTGGATGAGGCCACTCTGGCGACCTCATTCGAGGCTGTTAATTGTTTTGTGCGTTCGGCAACCTGTTGTTCGAGGGTGTTTTGCAGCGCCTCCAGGCGTGCAACCATTCGATTGAATTGCATGGTCACAATGCCCAGTTCATCTGTGGCGCTTACCGGGACGCGTTGGGATAGGTCACCCTGCTCGATCTTATCAAAGGTCTTTATTAGGTCATTAATCGGGTCGGAGACGGCGCGAAAAACAAAATAAGAAAATCCAACCCCCAGGCCGAGCGCCAGCAAGCTGAAGAGGATCGACTGAATTCTCAATGTGCTGAATACTTCAAAGGAACTTACCTCGGCATACAGGATGCGGACGGTCTGTTGATATCCAATAGGAGCGACCAACAAGATGCCGATTAAGATGAGCGCCAGGATCACGGATTGGAACTTTCCAATCAGCAGGGCACCGGCGCGGCCTTTCAGTTGATTCTCAAAGTTTTTCGGAAGCAGGGCAAGCCTCACAGGCAGTGTGAAGCGCTCGATCAGCAAAGTAGCGAGGATGGTCGATCCCAGTATTGAGACGATCCCCCCTATGAGGATATAGTATGGAGCAGGAGATGTCAATGCGGTTGGCTGGAACGGAGATATGACCGCTTCTGATTCGGATAACGCGATCAGGTATGCCGGAACAACCTGAACCAAAAAGGAGACGATAAAGGAAAAAACACCATATCGCCAAGTGAGGCTTGTAATCTCCTTCCAGGCATTCAGTTCGTCATTTGTGCTATTGCTGCCGGCTAGAATCAAGTCCAGCCGTTTTTTTGCCGTTGAGGTGATCCGCCATGTGATTGTCAGGTTGATGATTTGTGTGGCGAGGATCGAGAGCAGGATTGCCAGGGTAACCGGACCGATCTGGTCTTCACTAAACGATATGTTTGTGCGAATGGATAAAAGCCCCGGCAAGGCGCCGAGCACGGCGATGAACTGTGCGACCGCAACGGCGAGAAGAATATACCATCCACCCAGGCGATGCATCAATTGTTCAAGCGAGAAACGGTTTTTCATTGGCATCCTTCTACTTTTTGCCATTTGTCGGAATTATGCCAAGTTTGATTCGCGCGCTATTGGCGCCGACCGCGCGCGTCAATTCGCTGGCGGTCGTGGCAATAATCGTCTGCATATCGGTCGTGCGGCGGATCTTGTCGGATATTTCGAACAGGAAACGTTCACGCTCGGCCTGCGCACGGATTTGTTCAAGGAGTCTTGCGTTGGCAATGATCGCGGCGAGACTTCCGCCCAGTGTGCCGAGCAGTTCCTCGTCGTTTTCCGCGTATGCGGCCACTTGTTCGCTTTCCACGTTCAGTACACCAAGCAGTTCGCTTCGATAGATGAGGGGGATCGCCATTTCGGAACGCGTATTGGGGCTTCCTTCAATGTAACGGGTATCCTGCAGGACATTCCCCACCCGCAAGGTTCTGCGATGGGCGGCAGACCAGCCTGTGATCCCACTTCCAATGGGAATCACAAGATCGAACACGGTATCGGCATAGCCTACTGCGGCTTTAACCTCAAGTATCTTCTTTTCACGGTCTGCGAGCAGAATCGAGACACGATCCCCACCAAGCGTGACCTGTAATCCATTCACTGCGGATTGCAGGGCTTCATTAAGTGTAGTGCCAGATGCGGCCGTCGTCGTGATGTGGTGCAGGAGGCGGTGCTGGGCGAGATGTTCCTGTGTCTCGGCAAACAATTCGGTGTTGACAACTGCTATCGCCAACTGGTCAGCCAGAATCTGAAGTGTGCGGAGGTTGTCATCTGAGAAGGCGTAAGGCTCCTTGCTCTGCACGTCCAAAACACCTACGATGCGGTCGGCAAGTTTCAATGGAAGGGCGGCCTCCGCGCGTGTCTCCGGCAACAATGGATTGGGATAGTACGTGGCATCGCGGGTTGTATCATTGACGACCAATGTCTCGCCATTCCCGGCGACGAAACCGACGATGGATTTTGAGCCGACACCGAGTTTGTGACCCGCGCGCTTCATTTGTGCCCCTGCCTCGCCTGTCGCTTCACGAATGACCACGAATTCCCCTGGCAGGTCCTTGAGGAAGACTGCCGCATGGTAGAAGTTGAACCGTGACCGAATCAGATCCACACCCTTCTTCAAGAGTTCATCCAGGTTGAGGGAACTGCTGATGTCGCGGGAGATCTCCGCGGCTGTCTCGAACTGGAGGGCGGTCTTGCGGCTTTCGTCGATCAATCGCACGTTGTAGATTGTCCCGGAGATCTGGTTGGCGACCGAGGTGAGAAACCGCAAGTCGTCATTGGTAAAACTATGCTCGTTCTCAAGATCCTGGACAATGATCGCTCCAATTGCCTCACCGTGTGCGATCATGGGGACACCCATCCAGGATTTGGCCGCTTTTCCTGCGACTTTCGCACCCATCGCGGCCGCCCGTTTTTCGGTGTCTTCCACCAACATCAGCGGCTCGCGTGTGCGGATCAAGATTGACGTCAACCCCTCACCCAGTGGAAAGGTGTCGATGGAGGAGAATTTACCGTCTTCGAAGAGATATGGGATGTTGATCGAATTTGTTTTCTGGTCGTATAAGGCGATGACGAAGCCATGCTCTCCCACTACCGTTCGCACCTGCTCATGGATCGACGCATAAAAGGCCTTCAGATCCTGCAAAGTCGCCGCATTGGCGGCAAGGACGGTTAAGGCCCTGCTCTCCAATGCCTGGCGGTCATCGAGCGGCTGGTTGGGGGAATTCGTTTTCGCCAGAGAGGATGTCGTTAACCGGATTGTGCGCGCAAATGCATTGACCACATCGTCATTCAGGTCCTGTCCATCTCTGGCGCCTATTAACACGAGACCGCGCAGTTGTCCTTCGTGCAAGATTGGTACATACGCGGCCGCCTCACATCCCAGTTGTTTTGGATATGCCATCAAAGGCGGGGGAATGGTCGACGAGTCCCTCAGATCGACCCGCACATTTCCATCTTTAAGATACGTCTCCATCTCTTGCAGGGCCAGCTCGACTCCGCGAGGAATGGTCGTCTGCCCATCCCGGCTCTGTGGGTCCGAGAATTGGACAAGTTGCAGGCGATTTCCATTCGCAGTAAAAAAAACTGTCACAAAAAAAGGCGATCCGTTCACTGGTAATGTGCCCATTTTCCCTGATACTTCGATAAAGGTTAACTGAACTCCCAAACAGGTTCGCCGCTGAGAATACGGCGAATCTGGTCGGGGAACTTATCGGGATCGAGTGGTTTCCCCAGAAAGCCGTCGAAACCCGATTCTCTCGCCTTGTTCATTTGATCTGTACTGGCTTCCGCGGTGACCGCCACGATCGGGATTGACTTCAGCTTGTCTGAGGCGCGAATTTTTTTCAATGCGCCGTATCCGTCTTCATATGGGAGTCGGATGTCCATCAGGATCAGGTCAAGGCGTTGCAGGGTGTCCGCATATTCGACCACCTCATACCCTGATGTTTTCCACTCGCAATGAATACCCAGATAGCCCAACATGCGGGCGATCAATACAAAATTCGCGACATTGTCCTCGACAACAAGAACAGTCGCATCCTTGGGAATGGTCGGCTTCTTGATCGGTTGGGTATCCATGACGTTATCAGACATTTTTTCTCCTCGCAAGGAAGCGTTCAATTTCCTTGATTAGTTGGTCAATATCGAGCGGTTTCTGTATGTAGCCGTCGCATCCGGCTTCGAGGGTCTTTTCACGGTCACCGCGCATTACATTGGCCGTCAACGCGAGGATGGGAATCCGTTCAAAGCCGGGCATTGTTTTGATCCTGGCGGTGAGGGTATACCCATCCATATCAGGCATGTTAATGTCCATCAGGATCAGATCGGGCTTGTTCGTCTTCAGCACCTCAAGCGCCTCGAACGCATTGTTTGCCTCCAGCAGTCCATACTCCTCGGAAAGCAATATACGGCGCACTAACATTCGATTATCGGGATTATCTTCTACATACAAGATCGTACCCTTGTTATCAGATGGCGTCATTGCCGCTGGACCTCCGACCCAATTCTACAGTATGACTTTTAGGGGAACGCATAACAGCTACCTTACAAAATAACCGACAAAAATGTCGAGGGAGTCTCTCCTCGACATTGTGAGCGGGTGATGGGACTCGAACCCACGATATCATGCTTGGGAAGCATGCGTTCTACCACTGAACTACACCCGCGTGTAGCTGGCATTATAGCGACCCGTTATATGGCTGTCAAGCAATCGAATGAATCATGAACAACAGCGCATCATTCCCAGCCGGTCACTGATCCCGGTTCAGGAGCTTGTTCGTCAACTCAAACAAGGCTTCACCTGCCTCCCCCTGTGGGTCTGCTTCTCTCAGGCTGTTGATTGCCATGTCCGTCATTTGAATGGAGACCTCTTTTGCCTCCCCGTACCCGCCTTCACTGGCGAGAAGGCGCGCTATCTCGTCCACTTCTTCCGCTTGAATCGATCCTTTCGCCCACCGTTCAGCAAACTTGCGTTTTTTTCCCAGCCCGATCAACACCGGCAGGGAATTTTTTCCCTCCACCAGGTCGCTGGCCGCCGACTTGCCCGTCACCTTCTCATCCCCCCAGATGCCGAGGATATCATCTTGCACCTGAAAAGCCAGCCCAAGATAATGGCCGTACGAACGGTAGACTTCTTCTTTCTCTTCGTCCGCGCCGCCCAACACCGCGCCAATCCGACAACATGCCGAAAGCAGCGCGGCGGTTTTACCCGAAATCATGGGCCAATAATCTTCCACTTTGAGATCAGTCCTCTCTTCATACGACATATCCAAAAATTGACCGCTTGTCAGATCAAGGCAGGTGTTGTGCAAAATCTCCGCCGCCTTCATAACCGTCTCCGCCGGGTACGTCTTCTTTAAGTCAATGATTGCCTGATTCGACATGACGAACAACGCATCCCCGACATTAATCGCCATCGGCGCCCCCCACTTGACCCAAACGGTATCGCGTCCGCGGCGCTTGGGAGAATTATCCTGAATATCGTCATGAACGAGGGAGAAGTTGTGGACCAATTCCACTGCGGCGGCGGCGGGCAGGGCGGGGCGCCAATCCGTCCCGCACGCGGAAGCGGTCAACAACACCATCAGCGGGCGGATGCGTTTGCCTGTGGCTTCTGGTCCGGCGCCTTCGCCGGTCCAGCCCATGTGATAGGTGAGCATCTCGTAGAAGAGGCGGGTATGCGGCTTGTCGAGGCGCGCAACCTGTCGTTGGAGTTCCAGCTCGATGTCAGAGAGAAACGGTTTGATATCCATGAATGAAATTTTACCTGACTCAAAGTATCTTCATATCCTGCAGCGCCTTCGCCAATTGCTCGGACGACTCGAACCGAATGGTGGCAAAGCCAATGTTTTGTGCCTGTTGAATATTTGCAGGCGAGTCGTCGATGAACAGACATTCCTGCGCCGGTCTGCCGATCTTTTCCAGCAGGATGTGAAAGATTTCCGGCTGCGGTTTGACATGCCCAACCTTGCCGGAAATGACCATGTCGTCGAACAGGTCGAAAAAATCATACTGTTCGCGAATATGCGGAAAGGTCTCCGCAGACCAATTGCTCAAACCGTATAACGGATACCCCGCCTGTTTGAGACGCTTCATGATCTCGACGGTTCCCCAATGGGCTTCGCTGATGGAGTCTTTCCAATGGTCATGATATGCCTGAATAAGATGGGCATGCTGTGGAAATTCTTTTGATAACTCGGCGACGCCTTCTGCGAACGAGCGGCCTTTATCCTGCTGTGCGTTCCACTCCATAAAGTCCACTTCGCGAAAGAAACATTCCATCGCTTCTGGGTCGTTCGGAAAAAATCGTTCATACACGTAGCGGGGATTCCATTCCACCAGAACATTCCCGTAATCGAACACAATGGCTTTGATGTTGGTATTCATGCTCCAATTTTACTGTAACCGTGGAACGCCTGCCGCCTTGTTGTTGCAGGATGGTTTTACTACGCCTTGATCTTTTCTCCTTTTGGATCATACAACGGCTCTTTCTGGACCTCAGCCTGAATCTCCACCCCGAAGCATTCCACGCTGACGCGTGTTCCCGGCTTTGCCAACTCGATGGGCAGATACGTGTATGCGATGGACTTGTTGACCGTGTACCCAAATCCGCCCGAAGTGACCCATCCCACTACTGTACCTTCATGGCGGATCGGCTCACTGCCAAAGACAATCGTATTCGGATCGTCCAAGGTAACGCAGCAAAGCTTTACTTTGATGCCCTCTGCTTTTTGCTTTTGCAGCTTCTCTTTGCCCATGAAATCGACAGGCTTGTTTAGCGCAACGGCAAAGCCAAGTCCTGCTTCATAGGGGGTGTAGTCGGGTGTAATATCCGCGCTCCAGTAGCGGTAGCCCTTTTCCAGGCGAAGCGACTCGATGGCTTTGTATCCCGCCGCGACCATGCCGAAGGGTTTACCCGCTTCCCAAAGCGTATCCCATAACTGCTCGCCGTATTCGGAGGGCGCATAAAACTCCCAGCCAAGCTCGCCAACGTATGTGACGCGTACCGCCAGAGTTGGAATATTCCCAATCGTGATTTGCTTCGCGGTCATGTATGGGAATGCGGCATTGGACACGTCGTCCGGTGTGACTTTCTGCAAAATCTCGCGCGCCTTTGGTCCCCACAGACCGAAACATGTGCGCGCAGAGGTCATGTCATTGATGTAAACCGTTCCATCCAGCGGCATGTAGCGGCGCAGGTGCGTCATGTCGTGTGTACCGAAGGCGGTGCCTGTGACGATCATGAACCGGTCTGGCGCAAGGCGCGTCACTGTGAAATCACATTCGATGCCGCCGCGCGCATTGAGCATTTGGGTATAGACAACCGTGCCAATCGGTTTGTCGATGTCGTTGTCGCATAATCTCTGCAAAAAGTCACAAGCCCTCGGTCCGAGTACTTCGATCTTCGAGAAGGATGTTTCGTCGAAGAGTCCGGCGGCTTCGCGCGTGGCACGATGTTCCGCCGCGATGGCTGGCGACCAATTGTCACGCGCCCAGCCTTGGAGGTCCGGTACAGAGGCGGCGCGGGGGTCCTTCTCGTTTGGCATGAACCAGTTCGGTCGTTCCCATCCGCCTTTTTCGCCGAAGACCGCGCCGAGGTCCTGCAAGCGATGATAGGCAGGGGAGAGCCGTAGCGGCCGCGCGGACTCGCGCTCCTCGTATGGCATGTGGATGCTGTAGTACTTGCCGTACGTCTCGACCGTGCGCGCAAGCGTGAATGCTTGACTGCCGTATTGATTCCCAAAACGGCGCACATCGAGCTTCCACATGTCCCATTCAGGATGACCGTCGATGATCCACTCTGCCATCACTTTGCCAATGCCGCCCGCTCCGGCGATTCCATGCGCGCAGAACGCGCACGCCACCCAAAAACCGCGCACGGAGGTGGGACCGAGCAGGTATTCTGAATCGGGCGTGAAGCCCTCCGGCCCATTGAGCAATTGCACGATCTCTGCCGTCTCCATGGAAGGCACACGCTTGATGATATTTTCCATCAACGGAGTAAACCTGTCCCAATCCGGTTCGAGCAGTTTGAAATTCCAATCCTGTGGGACTCCGTTCAAGCCCCACGGTTTGGGTTCGTGTTCATAACCGCCGGCGATCATGCCGCTCCCGGTGCCGCGAAAATATACGAGATGATCCGGGTCGCGCATTGTGGGCATGGATTGCGGCTGATCCTTGACTGGTTTGGTAATGAGGTACAAATGCGCCATCGGGATGATGGGAAGCGCGAGCCCGACCATATTGGCAATGTCATTGCCCCACAAGCCCGCCGCGTTGACGATTACATCGGTCTTGACCGCGCCTTTGTCTGTCACCACTTCCTTGACTTCATTATTACTGACAGTGATTCCCGTCACCCGCGTGTTCATTAGGAATTTCGCGCCGCGACTCTTGGCTCCCGACGCAAGTGCGTTTGTCAAACCTGTAGGGTCGATCTGCCCGTCGGTGGATAGGAATACCCCGCCTTTCACATTTTCCAGCGACATCAACGGGAACAGATTCTGACACTCTTTCGGAGTGAGCATATCGAGCGGCATCCCGAATGCCTTGGAATACCCTACCACGCGCTTGAGCTCCTCCATGCGCTCCTCGGAAGAAGCAATGCGCAAGCTTCCCACTTCGTCCCAGCCAGGGTCAACGCCGGTTTCGTTTTTGAGCCTGCGATACAGGTCGGTACTGTACCGCATCATCTTGGTGAGACTGGAGGAGGTGCGGAGTTGTCCAACCAGTCCCGCCGAGTGGAAGGTCGAGCCGCTGGTGAGTTCATGCCGTTCGATGACGACGACATCTTTCCATCCCATTTGAGTTAGGTGGTAGGCAATGCTTGCCCCGCCGACCCCTCCGCCGATGATGACTGCCTGTGCGTGTGTGGGGAAATTCATGGTTGAACATTTCCTTTATTGTGAGAATTGTGGACTTATACCGCGCTTAACCAATCTTTGTAGCATGTTTGATTAATGCTGTCTTCAAACCGATCAAAATATTTCTGACCATAACCGGCATAATCGAAGTCCAGTTTCGAGACGCCGATTTGCACCTGCGCCCACATCGCCTCGCGCAGATCGGACATGATCTTCATCAATTTTTGGCGGGCTCGTCGAGAGTCGGTGGGATGTCCAAAGTAGGCTTTTACCAGCAGTTCATCTTGGTCGTCGTTGAATTCGTGTTGGATGGCGAAATTGCCGAGATCAAAGAAAACGTCACCCATGCCCGCATATTCCCAATCCAAAATGCGGATGCGCGTGCCGTCGTCGATGAAGTTGCCGTTGAGCAGGTCATTGTGACAGGGACGGAAGGTGAGCGGTTCACGTCTGTACATGGCCGATTCGATCTCTCGTGACTTTTCAAGATACCAGTCTATTTTTTCGGGGAGTTTGACGCTAAACCTGCGTGCAGTTTCGGTGTATTTCTCTGCCACGCGAAAGGGGGAAAAGGAACCGGGGAAAAAATCCAGTGCGTGGTAAGCTTTCATGGATTCAACCACGCGGGCAATGTTCATTTCCGTGCCTATCTCTTCGACTGGGATGCTTTTGCCAGAAACGAAACGCGCCACGATGTACCCCTCAGGGGCGAGAAACGCGATGGGGTCTGGGGCAACCCCGACCTGCGCAGCGAGGCGGGAGCAGTCGTATTCCACCTGACGGTCGATGCCAAGATACGCCGTCTCGTTTCCTCCCATGCGCAGCACGAAAGCCTCTTCGTTAACTGTGATCTTGAAGTTTCGGTTGGTGATGCCCCCAGTTAATTCCGTGATGGTAAATTCGTCTTTCGAAGCAAACTGTGGGACGCGCTGGAGGATTGACTTGATATCCATGCCTGCCTCTGGTTGGGTTAAGTGAATGGCATGAATTATACATTTGATTTTTGATATCAATGATTCCAGCGATAGAAATTCATTCCCGAGTTTATTTCAATTCGTTCATTTTCCTTGCTTAATTTCAAAAAATGAATTAAAAACATCTACAACCAGAAAGGAGGTGGAACCAGTCATTCCGCATTAAGAAATCTGAATCGTCGCTCTGTAATTCCAATTGACACATTTTTCAAAGGAGGAGAAATGCGTAAGATATTTGTGGTTCTGACGTTGTTTACGGCCTTCGTCCTTGCCCTTGCTGCGTGTGGAGGCGCGGCACCGGCGCCATCAGGCGAGACCGTCACCGTCAAGGAGACAGTCGTCGTTACTGTGGAAGTTCCGGTCGCGGGGTCGCCCGCGGCGCCTGCCGTGGTCGCGCCTGCCGGATATGGTGTGACCCTTGAGACCGTCAAAGCGCGGGGTAATCTGATTTGTGGCGTCAACTCGCAAGTGCCCGGCTTCGGATACGTGGATGCCGATGGCAACTTTGCAGGCATTGATGTGGATTACTGCCGCGCGCTAGCCGCTGCGATCTTCGGCGACGCATCTAAGGTGGAGTTCCGCCCGGTGACCGCTGCCGAGCGCTTCACCGCCCTGCAATCTGGCGAGATCGACATTCTCAGCCGCAACACCACCTGGTCGCTTGTGCGTGATACCGAACTGGGCGGCAATTTCGTTCACACCACTTTCTATGATGGCCAGGGCATGATGGTTCCCGCCGACAGCGGGCTGACCACACTGGAAGACTTGGAAGGCGGCACTATTTGTGTCCAGACGGGGACCACCACCGAACTCAACCTTTCCGATGTCATGGCTTCGCTGGGTGTTTCCTACACTCCGGCTGTGTTTGAGGATGCCGATGCCACCTTCGCCGCGTATGCGGAAGGTCGCTGTGATGCCGTTACCACGGATAAGTCTGGGTTGGTTTCACGCCGCTCTGTCCTGCCCGATCCGTCGGCGCACGTCATCATGGATGTGACCATGTCGAAAGAGCCGCTTGGCCCGATGGTTCGTCATGGCGACGATCAGTGGTTCGATATCGCCCAATGGACGGTCTTCGCCATGTTTGCCGGTGAAGAGTTTGACATCACCTCTGCCAATGTGGACGATGTGAAAGCCAATGCCACCGCGCCCGAAGTCCGGCGTCTGCTTGGACTCGAAGGCGATCTTGGCTTGAAACTCGGACTCACCAACGACTTTGCCTACAATATCATCAAATTGGTCGGTAACTATGAGGAAGTGTACAACCGCAACCTCGGTCCTGACACACCGACCTATATCCCCCGCGGCTTGAACAGCCTGTACACCGAAGGCGGCTTACTCTACGCGCCGCCGTTCCGCTAGACTACTATGAAACTCATCGAGGGTGGGGAATATCTCCCCGCCCTCGATCTTCATATGGAGGTTGTTCATGTCACGCGACGAACAACAAAAGACGACCATCCCATTCTGGCGGGACGAGCGTATTCTTAGGTTTCTCGGGCAGATTGTATTTGTCCTGTTTGTACTGTTTGTCGGCGCGCTCATCTACCAGAACATGAAAGCGGGACTGGCAAAGCAGGGCATTACACTGAGCTATTCATTTTTTAACGGAGTTTCCGGCTTTGATATTGCGGAAACAGCCTTTCCATACGACCGCAACTCCACGTACTGGCAGGCATTTTTAGTGGGGCTGGCTAATACCTTATCGGTGGGGGTAGTTGGAATCGTCTTTGCGACCATTCTGGGGGTGATTCTGGGCGTAGCGCGCCTTTCCACCAATTTCATTATCAACCGCCTCGCGGCGTTTTATCTCGAACTCATCCGCAACCTTTCCCTGCTGGTCTTCCTGATCTTCTGGTATCTGGGTGTTTTTCTCAAACTTCCCAGGGTGAAGGAAGCGATTATCTGGCCTGGAGACATCATTTTAACGAACCGCGGTGTGGGGATTCCGTGGGGGATACCTACCGCCTCCTTTCCAACCTTTCGCCTGATCCTGATCTTCGGCTTGATTCTGGCTGTAATCGTATTCTTCGCCCTGCGCGCCTATGGTCAGCGTACCGGCCGAGCTCCGTTAACGTTACTGTGGAGCATTCTGACCTTTATCCTTGTCGGATTACTCGGTTGGATCATTCTGCCTGAAAAACCGCTCACACTCGACCTGCCGCTTGTCAAAGGCTTGAATTTATCAGGGGGGAAAATCCTCAGCCCGGAATTCATGGCGCTGACCTCCGGGCTTGTCCTCTATACTGCCGCGTTTATCGGTGAGGTCGTACGGGCGGGCATCCAGTCCGTTTCTAAAGGGCAGGTGGAGGCGTCGCGGGCGCTCGGCTTGAACGCATTCCAGACCCTGCGCCTGGTGGTATTCCCGCAGGCGCTGCGGGTCATCATCCCGCCGTTGACGAGTCAATACCTGAACCTGGTCAAGAACTCCTCGCTGGCAATCGCAGTCGGCTACCCGGATGTTTTCTACGTCTCCAATACAATCCAAAACCAGACAGGGCGTGCTGTAGAGATGATCTCGCTGGTGATGGTGACATATCTTGCCATTAGTTTGTTTACTTCCTTGTTGATGAACTGGTACAACCAGCGTATCAAACTGGTGGAGCGTTAAGATGAGTAACTTGAATACCGTCCTGCCGCCCGTGAGCGAACGCTCCAATATCCTGCGCTGGATGCGCAGGAACCTGTTCGGCTCATGGTACGATGCGTTGCTCACCATCCTGGGGGCGCTGATCGCATATTGGGCAGTCAGAGGCTTTTTGACATGGGTGTTCACCGTCGCAGAGTGGGAGGTTGTTTCCACCAATATGCGTTTGCTGATGATCGGGCAGTACCCTCTTGAACACTCCGACAGGCTGTGGGTTTGGCTGGGATTCCTGGTCTTTCTTTCGGGAAATTCGATTGGGATTTGGGCGCGTCGCTCCAGGTTCGCTGTGGTCCTGTTATTGATTCCGGCTTTGCTTGCGTTGTTTCCGTTCGGTGACAGCCCGCGGCAATGGCTGATCCTGCTGTGTATCGCGGGGCTGGTTGGCTGGGGATTCGGGCGCGCCAGACCCGATGTCCTGAAGCGAAGCGTTATCGCGGGCTGGGTGATCTCCCTGCCGGTCATCATCCTGCTTACGCATGGACTCTCTGAATCCGAATCCGGGTTCATGCCGATTGTCCGCACGAACCTGTGGGGTGGGTTGTTGCTCACATTCCTGCTGACGGTGGTGGGAATTCTGTTCTCGTTTCCCATTGGTGTGTTGCTGGCGTTAGGGCGGCGTTCGGAATTGCCGATTATCCGCTGGTTCAGTGTGGGCTACATCGAGATCGTGCGCGGTGTGCCGTTGATCACAATCCTGTTCATGGCGCAGTTGATGCTTCCGCTTTTCCTGCCCACCGGTTGGACCGTGGACCGCGTCGTCCGTGCGATGGTGGGGATTACGCTCTTCAGCGCGGCGTACCTGGCGGAGAACGTGCGCGGCGGCTTGCAGGCAATTCCGCGCGGCCAGTTTGAAGCCGCGCATGCGTTGGGCTTGAACGGCTTTCAGACCATGACATTTGTCATCCTGCCACAGGCGTTGCGCTTGATTATCCCGATATTGGTGGGGCAATTTATCGCAGTGTTCAAGGATACATCGCTTGTGGCAATCGTCGGCTTGCTTGATCTGGTAGGCATTGCCAAGACCGTGTTGGCGCAGCCGGAGTTTCTCGGGTTGCAGCGTGAAGTGTATGCTTTCATCTCCCTGATCTTCTGGGTGTTGAGTTATGGCATGTCGTATCTGAGCCAGCAATTGGAAGAGCGTCTCGGTGTAGGAAAACGATAGATTGTAGAGGATTTGTATCATGGCAGACGAACCAATCATCAAAGTGCAGGATGTGCATAAGTGGTATGGGAACTTCCATGCTTTGAAGGGCATTAACATGGAAGTGAAACGGCGGGAGGTAATTGTCATCTTCGGTCCATCAGGGTCGGGGAAATCAACGTTCATCCGCACATTGAACCGCCTCGAGGAGCATCAGCGCGGCACAATCATTGTGGATGGCATCGAACTGAGTCATGACGTGCGCAACATCGAGCAGATCCGCAGTGAGACGGGGATGGTCTTTCAGCAGTTCAACCTGTTCCCGCATCTGACGGTGATGCAGAATATCGTGCTGGCGCCGATTCAGGTGCGGAAGTGGAAAAAAGAAAAGGCGGAGGAGATCGCCATGCAGCTGTTGGAACGCGTGGGTATCCCGGAACAGGCGCACAAGTACCCCGGTCAACTCTCGGGTGGGCAGCAGCAACGCGTCGCCATTGCCCGTTCGCTGGCAATGCAGCCCAAGATCATGCTGTTCGACGAACCGACATCCGCTCTCGACCCGGAGATGATCAAGGAAGTGCTGGACGTGATGATCGAATTGGCGAAGTCCGGTATGACCATTCTGGCAGTGACGCACGAAATGGGTTTCGCCCGCGCCGTGGCGGACCGTATGGTCTTTTTTGACAAAGGCGAGATTGTGGAGCAAGGTACGCCGGAACAAATCTTCAACAATCCCCAAAGTGACCGGACGAAATTATTTTTGTCTCAAATTTTGAGGCATTAGGTGCTTAAGATCGTGGCAAGGCCCGGCGTCAAGCGAATTACGCCGGGTTTTCTGCTTCCCTAGAGCCTGTTATGCACTTTGGTAAAATGCTTGAATTCTGTTCAAAAATTCGCCCAAAGTGACTATGAAAGCCTGTAAAACTTGCAACAAACGAACTATTTTGCTCGAAAACAGCGATAAGAATCTACGCAAATCGTAGTTCATAACAGGCTCTAATCCCTGTCTAATTTACCACAGCTACAATGCTAAACTATTTCAGCCAAATCTGCTTGGGTTTGCAGATGCAATTCAGGTGTGTTATCCGAATGAAGCAGCAAGTTGAGGTAATGTTGTTTGATCAGTTGGAAATTGTGTGGGAGGGGTTGCGGGCGTTTGTGATGGGCAAGCCCATCCTGTTCGTGTTAATGACCGGATTGTTGATCGCGGTCAGTTCGGTAGTGAGTGAGATCGTCACTTACTGGCTGGCGCGGATCGGTGGACGCGCCCTCGTGGAACGTTTCTCGCGCTGGCTGCGCGTGGATATGCGTCATTTTGAGCGCGCCGAGACATTGTTCACGCGTTGGGGTGTGAGATTGGTGATATTTGGGCGCGTCCTACCCGGCGTGCGGACACTGATCAGCGTGCCGGCGGGGATGACACGTATGAATTTCGGTTTATACCTGGGTGCGGCATTCAGCGGGGCGTATGTGTGGAATACCTTATTGGTCGCGGCGGGGTATTTGTTGGGATTCAATGTGACGTTGTTTGGGATGTCGATTTTGTAATTTCTAATGGTAGTCAAAACAGGCTGCTCTCACGCTGTGGTAGGGATGCTTCGCTTTGCTCAGCATGACATACCATTATCGATTAACTAACTTTCCAACTTTCAAATCTTCCAGCTTTTCAACGCCGCAAGCGAACATCGTCACCTCAATCTGTCGCTTGGTCAGCTTCATCATCTCAACCGCTTTCTCTGTCGAAATTGCCGCGGCTTTGAGGAACTGCCCTGCCATGCCTCCCAGCGTTGCCCCGAGAGCGATGCATTTGGCAATGTCGAGCCCGTCTTTGATGCCGCCGCTGGCAAAAACGGTCATTTCGGGGACGACTTTCTTGACATTGAGGATCGAGTCCGCAGTGGGGATACCCCAGCCGACAAAGGTCGCGGCGAGTTGACGGGTGAATTCGTCGGGGGCGCGGTGCATTTCCACTTGAGACCAGGATGTCCCGCCTGCGCCTGCCACGTCAATGGCGGAGACTCCACAATTGGCGAGCAGTCTGGCGGTCTTTTCGGAGATACCCCAGCCCACTTCCTTGGCGATGACAGGCACTTCGATCCGCTTGCAGACTTCTTCGATCTTTCTGGCAAGACCGGCAAAGTTTGTGTCACCGGCGTCCTGAACGGCTTCCTGCAAGGGATTCAGATGAAGGATGAGAGCATCCGCCTGGATCATATCCACGGCGCGCCGGCAGTGGTTGATGGTGTAGCCGTAGTTGAGTTGCACGGCTCCAAGGTTGGTGAACAATAAAATATCGGGCGCGACTTTGCGTGTGATTGAAAAAGTGGGGATTTGCTCGGGGTGTTCGAGCGCGGCGCGCTGGCTGCCGACTCCCATGGCGACGCCGACTTCCTGCGCGGCTTCGGCGAGTCGCTGGTTGATCTGACCGGCTTCCTCCGTCCCGCCAGTCATGGAACTGATTAGGATGGGCGCGGATAATCGTCTGCCGAACAGGCTCAGGCTTGTGTCGATGCGGTTAAGGTCCAGTTCGGGGAGGGCTTCGTGTGTGAAGTGGTAGTTCTCCAGTCCTGTTGTGAGGGCGGAGCGGACATCCTGCTCCAAATTGATCTTGATATGGTCGGCTTTTCGCTGGTCGATGGGCGCAACTTTTGGCATGGGGTAGTGTTCCTGTGATTGTAAATCTGGCTTTTCGAGAGTACAATTGCCACGACATTGTCCCGTTATGGGAAAATCCATGAGGAGGTTGTCATGTCTGACACATATAATGAAGTGAAGGCGATTATCAAGGACTTGCTCGGTGCCGATGAGGCGAAGATCACACCCGAAGCCCGTTTCCGTGAGGAGTTGGAGGCGGATTCTCTCGACCTCGTCGAACTGATCATGGCTTTTGAAGACAAATTCGGCGCCGAAATTTCAGACGAGGATGCCCAGAAGATTGTCACGGTGGGCGACGCGGTCAGCTATATTGACTCGCACAAGAAATAATCTGCGCTAGTGAATTGGAGCGATTATAACCGTAGAGCCGTCCGAAAGGACGGCTCTATACGTTTAGCTTATTAGTGGTGTCGTTGTTTTGTCAAGTTTCCGACCCTGGCAATCACACACTATTTATTTCAACAGCGACGGAATTTCTTCCGGGTGTTTGGCGACTTTGACGCCTGCGGCTTGAAGCGCCTTGATCTTGTCTGCGGCGGTCCCGGCGGAACCTTCGATGATGGCGCCAGCATGCCCCATGCGCTTTCCGGGAGGGGCGGTCTGCCCGGCAATGAACGAGACGACCGGCTTGGTCATCTTGGTGGCGATGAATTCCGCGGCTTTGTCCTCATCGGTGCCGCCGATTTCGCCGATCAACACGACCTTCTCGGTGTGCGGATCATGCTCGAACATGTCGAGACAATCAATGAAGTTCGTGCCATTGATGGGGTCGCCGCCGATGCCTACACAAGTGGATGCACCCATACCTTCAAGCATCAGGGCGTACAACACTTCGTAGGTCAACGTGCCGGAACGGGAGACCACGCCGATATTACCGGGGATGGCGATGTTGCCGGGGATGATGCCGACCTTGGATTCACCGGGGGTCAATAAGCCGGGGCAGTTTGGACCGACCAGGCGAACCTTTTTATGGTCAAGATAATTGCGGACACGCATCATATCCTGCACGGGCACGCCTTCGGTGATGCAGACGATCAGCGGGATACCTGCATCCGCAGCTTCGAACATCGCGTCGGGGGCGAAGCGTGCCGGGACAAAGATCACGGTCGCGTTCGCGCCGGTGGCGTCCACCGCTAATTTGACCGAGTCGAACACCGGAACTTTTCCATCCAGAACCCATTCGCCGCCTTTGCCGGGCGTCACGCCTGCGACAACGTTGGTGCCATAGGCGACCATCTGAGTGGTGTGGAAGAGACCATCATTGCCGGTAATGCCTTGCACCAGAAGGCGGGTATTTTTGTTGATCAATATGCTCATGTTTCCTCATGAGACCTGACAGATTTTCGAAGACCCGTCAGGTCTGGATTTTTATTTTGCCGCCGCGACAGCCTTCTTTGCCGCATCAGCCAGAGTCTCTGCTGTGATCATGTTCGCGTTCTCGAGCAGTTTGCGTCCCTCCTCCGCATTCGTTCCCACGAGTCGGACGACCATCGGCACCTTCGGTTTGACTTCATCCATCGCGGCCAGAATTCCCTTCGCCACTTCATCGCAGCGGGTGATGCCGCCGAAGATGTTGAAAAGGATAGCCTTTACATTCGGGTCGGAGAGGATGATGCGCATTGCCGCCGCGACCTTGTCCGCTTTGGCGCCGCCGCCAATATCCAGGAAGTTGGCAGGTTCGCCGCCGAACAGCTTGACGATATCCATGCTGGTCATTGCCAGACCGGCGCCATTCACCATGCAACCGATGCTGCCATCCAGTTTGATGAACGAGAGTCCGTGGCGACGCGCGTCCGTTTCAGCAGGGGCCTCCTCATCGATGTCGCGAATCTCTGCCAGGTCTGGGTGTCGGAACAGGGAATTGTCGTCGATCAGCATCTTGCCATCGAGCGCCACCAGTTTGTTGTCTTTGGTAACGACAAGCGGATTGATCTCTGCCAGCTCGGCATCGTTTTCACGGTAGACATTCCACAGGGAAGTCGCAATCTTGCTGAAGTCCCGCCACAACTCACGGGGCAGGTCGATGGACGCGGCAATGTCACGTGCCTGATAGTCGCGCAATCCAAGCAGGGGATCGATGTGCACCTTGATGATCTTTTCCGGCGTAGTCGCGGCGACTTCTTCGATGTCCACGCCGCCTGCTGCGGAAGCGATCATCACCGGTTTTCTCGCGGCGCGGTCGTTCGTGATGGAGAAGTAGATCTCATGTGCGATTGCCGCGGCTTCATCCACCAGCACTTTGCGGACACGCAGTCCCTTGATGGTCATCGACAGGATCTGGTCAGCATATTCCGCCGCTTCGTCTGAATTTTTTGCGACTTTCACGCCGCCGGCTTTGCCGCGTCCGCCCACCAACACCTGCGCTTTAATGACAGCGCGGCCGCCGAGTTCTTCTGCGATCTGTTTCGCTTCGTCTGCGGTAGCCGCCACCCGTCCCTTGGGGATGGGAATTCCATACTTTGCAAAAATTGTTTTGGATTGATATTCGTGGAGTTTCATGAAGTTCCCTTTGATTGATATCGAGAGCAACGGCATTATACCATCTGACATTTTATGCAAGCGACACATCCTCGATGTTACATTTGATTTCTTAGCGGTTGCATGTGGATTTGATGATCACGGTTCATCCCCAGCCGGGACTCAATCCGGTATAAAAAACATGAACTCCCCTTATCATCGTCAGCCCCTGGATTTGGTAGGCTCTGCGCATAGGCACAAAGGCAGGCATTTCAGCTTATGCAATGCCTAAAATTACAGTGCTATCTGACTAATGGCAACTGTGAATGCCAAGGCTTCATGGAGGGAATCCTTCTCACCGAGCGTAGGGATAAAGACAACGTCATCGCACAAATGGATCAAATCCGGGTCCACGCCTGTTTTGCCATTACCCACGACAAAGACGATCTTTTCCCCGGCTCCTATCCAGCGATGCTTCAATGGCGGCATTGAAGCCTTTTCATTGATCGGTTTCTTTTTCGTATCGCTTGCCCTTCGCCTCCGCGCCAGTGCAATCTCCTTGATTGAGATGGCGCCCGTTGCATGTCCAAGGGCAAACGCTTTGCAGCCTTGTTCCTTCAACGCACGCAAGGTAAGAACCGAATCCTTGTGGTATGTCCAGCTGATGAATTTTTCGGACTCCTTTGAGACCCCTCGCACCGCTTCAAGCCTTGGGGTGGGGGTGAGCCCGCACAAATAAAGATGTTTTCCTCCGAATTCCCGGGCGGCACAAAAGATCAGCCCGACAGTTTCGGCTGAGCGGATGTTATCGAGAATGACCTCGAAGTGAAATGATGGAATCGCGGCTGGCAGCCAGCTCTCCGCTTGAAGCGTATGTTCAGCAAGCAATTGGGTATTGGATCGGCAGGCAGGGCAACGGTTTTTTGAATACTGCTTAAAGTCAAGTGGATACCGGAGCCCGCACGAAAGGCACAAGCGAATTTGATAAGCGTCAGTTGTCATACGCCGCCAAATGAGGTGAGTTTGAATCGGCTTATTCGCGACAGTGTTGTAATTTGTCTCCAAATCGATTACCGATGATATCACCTTCTCATTTCAAACACTGCGCCATCGCTCAAGATACGATTCCCTTTTCGCACATCGCTATGTAGCCTGCCGCTTGATGAATTCCTCGCCTTTTCGTATCAACTCCTCGTGATCTTCAGGAGCGGGGAGGTTTCTTAACAGTGCGATTGTGTACTCTCTCAGTTTATCCTGCGCGTGCGGCTGACCGGCCTCCATCCACTTTTCCATGCTCCAGCGCGGGAAAATGGGGTTAACGTAGTAACCGGTCTTATACTTTTTGAGCGTGGTCGGCGCGGAGACGTAACTTTTGCCTGCACCTACCTTGTGAATTTCTTCCAACCCGACGTGTATGTCATCCAATTGAAAACCATTGGCAAAGCGCAATGCCTGGTCGATAACCTCATGGCAATACACGAACGTCTGCGGCGAAATGGCTTTCGAGCCGAGCGTATCGCCCACGAACGGAGCAATACCGCCCTTTGTCAGTGTCATCATCAGCGTGTTCATCCAGTAGGTCTCCGCAGCGAGCAGGTCCATGCCCCAGCCGGTGCCGCTACCAGACGTGCCGCAGTGCGGGATGCCGTAATGTGCCATCATTTCCGCGCACGCCAGACTGACCAGAATACTTTGCGGATCGTAGAAATTCATCAACGTCTTCATATCGAAATAGACTGGCAGCATACCGAGCAACATCGGCGTGCCGGGTTTATACAACTGCCCGATCACTAGACCCGCGAGCAGTTCCGCCAGCAGTACGGCAACCGTTCCGGCAGGAGTGATGGGCGTGGTCGCGCCGGACATGCTGTAATTTGACACGATGACCGGTAGGCCGCGATCGATGGCGGTCATCATCTTGTCCACAGTGCCTTCGTTCATTACGAGAGGCGAAACCGGATTGAAATACGGCATGATGAACGGTTTCCCGCCGAGGTCCGCGCCGTGAAGCGTTTCCAACATCTGCAGGACGTCGTCGAATTTTTTCTCGTCCGAACACAACAACACCATGGACTTGATCCCATTGGCAAAATGTTCCAGGCTGCCGTAGAGATCGGTCAGATGTTCAGGCACGTCACGCACAATGCCCACGGTCGAAACCATGTCGTAATGCGGAAGTTTGTTCCCGACCCGCACCATGTCCTGCATATGTTTGCGCTGGAACAGCACGGGTGTGTCGGTCTCCGGTTCTTGGTAATACAACGCCGTGACACCGATGCCAAAGCGCGTGCGGTCCCCTTCGCCGCCAATGGTGAATTGCGGATTGCCTCTCCGATCGTACAACTGAATCTGTCGCGGAGCGACTTTGATTGCCCATTCGACTATCTCTGCGGGAATCCGCACGGTTCTCCCATCGACGTTTGAACTGCCGACTCGTTTCTCGAGCATTTTCAACGCGGAGACTGAATCCACGCGCACACCAGTCTTTTCCAATACCTGCAAAGCGTACTTGTGAATCTCGTGGATTTGCTCTGCGGTCAACATGGTTAAGTGTGGTCGGACATTGTTCATAACAGCCGCTCCTCTCCAGTTTGCGTTTCTTGCATGCTCATCAAAAAAACTGCCAGCCCGTTCCATGAACGCAAACCACGGAACGGGATTGAACGAATAACCTTCACCATTAGGAAGGAATCTCCAATTGCACCCGGCAGGACTGGACCACGTCCCATCTTCTCGGGACACCGAAGATAGCCGGGGATTGTTTTTTTACTGCAACCTTTTCTGTTGTCCCGGCGTGAGCACATCGGGGATTGCCCCGGCTCCGTCCTTGAATGCAGAATTGATCCCGTTACGCACGGCATTCCAATACTCTCTGAGCGCTGTTGTCCTGTCGGCACGGAAACGTCCCAGCCATTCCATCAATTCAGGGCTGCTCAACCCATCGCTCTCCCACTGGACGAGATAACCCATCACCATGTCCATGACGCGCCTGCTTTCCCAGAACACGATCTTCGGCGCTTCTCGTTCATAAATCTCCCGCGCTAATCGGAATTGATGCTCCTTGTAATCGACATCGAACCCGGCATAGTGGGCACGCAGGATTTCATCGGTGATGGTCTCGGACCATTTGCGGTGGAAGCGGCAGATGCCGCTGTTCTCGCTGAACAGTTCATAAGTCATGCGTTCGACGTTCTTGCGTCCCAATTTTTCCGGGGTCATAAATTCCACTCCATAATGGACAAAATACTTGCCTATCATTGGCATGGGACTCAGCATGCCCGGAACCCAATATTGATTTGGCACCATGCAGCCTTCATCCCCGTGACCGATGAATACCGCCCGGTCGATACTGCGGATGCCGTGTTTCTTGTCGATTTCCTTCGCCGCGACGCGGATGCTCTTGCGGAAGACCTCCGCTTTCGGCTCGAACAGGATCGCCTGGACAACCTTCATCGCATATTGGGCATTTTTCATGCTGTCGGCGACCACGTCAAACCTTGACGGATCATCTGCCCAGCCGAAGCGCATCTCATTTAACGGAGGCAGCCCAAACTCGGTCGGATCGATCAGTCCATCGTGGACCAGTTCCATGATCCAGGCAACGGTTCCGCCCGATTGAATGGAGTCGAATCCCATCGCGTCCACAAAGTCATTGAGCAGTTCCGCCGCGCGCTGATCGAAGACACCCACCTGCGGGCCGAGCGCGTGATACGGCTCGTAATCCTTTTTGTACTGACCATGCATTTTCTTACAGACCACTGGACACGGCTCGCCGCAATGCTGGAACTTCTTGGTTTTGATGGTCTCTTCGTTGAATTGTTTGAGATAATGGTTGAGGATGAAATTCTCGTGCTGCTTCAGCCGCGACTCGACCGGCTGGTAGATGGACGTGTAATTGAAACTCAGGATACGCTCATTCAGATCGCGCATGTTGACGCCGAATGTTCCGCCAGTCTCGAATTCCGGCACATAGCGATATTTTTCCGTGACCGCCAGATCGGTCTGGATGGTTTTTTTGCCAAAATGCTCCAGGAAGTAGGAATCGATCTCTTTCGAGTCGCGCAGGTCGGGGTCATCCCATTCACCGCCGAAGACGATACCAACAATGTTATGTCTTTGTAGCAAACGACTGCCCAAACCGCCGCGCCCCGCCCAATCGACGACCGCAGTGAATTCCCTGTTGCGCACGGGACTGGAACCGATGGCGCCTTCGCGCGTATATTTTGCCGCCGGACCCACTGCGCAGATGCGAAAATTATCTTTTGTATATTCCCCCGCATAGCGGTCAAACAGCGCCTGTTGAAGCGCGAAGAAACCGAGCAGCGGCCTGCCATCGGGACTGGCGTAGCCTGCCCACAATGGCTCCGCATTGACCGGTTCGATGCGCACCTGAATCTCTCCTGCCTTGTGATTGAGCAACACCACGCTTGGCTCGTGAGCCATGCCGCGCAACGCCACGTAGTTGACACCCACGCCGTGGAAGGTATATGCCGCGCCGCCCATGCTGGAGACAAAGAACCCATCCCATTGCGAACTCCACGAACAGAAGACCAGCCGCCGCGAGCCGGGGATGGAACTGCCCGCCAGTAATCCTTCGCCGAAGGTGAAACTATCGGGGTATAAATTGTAGCGATGCCAGCCGTAATCCACGGGACCAAGAATCTTCTCTTCGTCTTCGATGGGGCGCAGATACCAATTCTTGTTGTGGAGATGGATGGTCAGCTCGCGTTGGATGATGGGATAGGTCATTGGAATTTCTCCTACATTCGAAACCCGGTTCGATACAAATCATAATACATCCCCTGATTTGCCAGCAATTCGGAATGCGTTCCCTGTTCGATGATCTTGCCATCATGGATGACGACAATTTTATCCGCGCTGGTAATCGTCGAAAGACGATGTGCGATCACAAAGGAGGTGCGCCCCTTCAAGAGAGTCGCCAGCGCTTTTTGAATGGTCTGCTCGGTTTGGGTATCCACGGAGGAAGTCGCTTCATCCAGAATCAAGATGCGTGGATTTGCCAGCAGGGCGCGTGCAAACGAAATTAGCTGGCGTTGCCCAACGCTCAACGTCGCACCGCCTTCCTCCGCTGAAGTTTCATATCCATTTTTCAATCCCATGATGAAGTCATGCGCGCCAACGGCTTTCGCGGCGGCGATCACTTCTTCGTCACTCGCATCGAGTCTGCCAAACAGGATATTTTCTTTGACCGAGCCATTGAACAGAAACGGGTCTTGCAGTACCATGCCCATTTGCCGCCGCAGGGATTGCTGAGTCACTGTCCGCAGGTCAACGCCGTCCACGCGGACGCAGCCCGAGGTCGGGTCATGGAAACGTGTCAACAGTTTGACGATGGTCGTTTTCCCGGCGCCAGTCTCTCCCACCAGTGCGACCGTCTGCCCGGCGCGGACATCCAGATCGATGCCATCCAGGACGAGGGCCGGGTCATCGGAATAGTGGAAGGAAACGCGCTCGAATCGGACATCGCCGGTAATGGGTCCCATTTCACGCGCGTCGTCCGCATCCCGTACCTCGACCGGAGTGTTGAGCAGTTCAAGGATGCGCTCTCCGCCGGCCATCGTGGATTGAAGCGTATCGAAGCGGCGGCTCAGGTCACGGATGGGGTCGAAGAGGCGGTCGATGTAGAGGACGAACGCGATCAACACGCCCGCAGTCATTGTCTCGCCGAGTACCGCCGTCCCGCCAATGTACACGACCACTGCGGTCGCGAGCGCGCCGAGTACGTCCACCACAGGCGTGAATAACGAGGCAAGTTTTGCCGCGTCCATGCTGGTTTCCAGAAAGTAACGATTGACGTACTCCTTGAAGTTTCTGTAGTTGTGCGACTGCCGTGAGAATGCCTGCACGACACGTACGCCATTGACATTTTCCGCCAGCACGGAGTTGGTCCACGAGACGGCTGCGCGCACCTTCCGATAGTTGCGCCGCGCTGCCCGCCGGAACAGGACCGTCGCGAGGATCATGAGCGGGATGACTGCAAAAGTCAGCAGGGAGAGCCGCAGGTTGAGCGACAACATCGCAACGAGTGTCCCGATGATCGCCAGCAGGTTGCGGACGATTGCCAGCACCGCCCAGGTAATGAACTCACGCAGTGTCCCCACATCGTTGATGACGCGCGTGATGACGCGCCCCACGCTGTACCGGTTGTAGAAACTGAGCGACAATTTCTGCAAATGACCGAACATCGCCGTACGCACGTCGTATAGCACATGCTGTCCCACGCGGGACATCATGCGCACGCGCGCGATGTTCGTCACCAGCTGGATGATTGACACGACCAGATATATTAGCACAATGTTCCGAAGGGCGACCGGGTCGTTTTTTTCAATCCCCTCATCAATTGCCAGTTTGACAAAATAGGGCCCCGACACTGCCGCGGCTGTGACAATGATCATGAAGAACAGGGAAAGCAGCATCTGCCCGTAATAAGGCTTGAGGAATTGCAGCAATCCGCGAGCGACCTTGGGGTCATAGCCTTTGTCCAGCTGCTCCTCGGATTGGGTGATAAACGCGGGTGGAATGATTTTGGTTGTCATACTGTCAGATACATTTCATGCGGCGTGGCGGCTACATTTCATCGTGCTCTTTCATTTGCTCAATGGATTCTTCCTGTATTTCTTCCACTTCCTCGGTAAAACCAGCCTGGTCGGCCAATTGCAGATCATGGATCTGTTTATAAAGTCCATCCAGCCTGAGCAGTTCGTCATGCGTACCGCGTTCGACGATGCGACCCTTGTCCATCACCAGGATCATATCCGCCCGGCGCACGGTGGAGAGCCTGTGCGCAATCACAAAGGTGGTGCGTCCCTCCATCAGGGTGTCCAGCGCAGACTGGATCAATTTTTCGGTCTGCGTATCCACCGATGACGTCGAGTCGTCCAGGATCAAGATACGCGGATTCATCAACAGGGCGCGCGCAATTGCCACACGCTGACGTTGCCCGCCCGAAAGCGTCACGCCGCGTTCGCCGACAATCGTGTCGTACTTGTGTGCAAACCCTTCGATGAACTCATGCGCTTGCGCGGCTTTGGCGGCGGCGACAATTTCCTCCATCGTCGCGTCGGGGCGACCATAAGCGATGTTTGCCTTGATCGTATCCGAAAACAGCAACGATGTCTGCAATACGATGCCGATCTGCTTTCGCAGAGCGGTCAGGTCCAGCTCGCGGACATCCACGCCGTCCACAAGCACGCTACCCTCGGTTGCATCGTAGAAGCGCGGGATGAGATTCACAAACGACGTTTTGCCCGAGCCGGTGGGACCGATCAGGGCGACGATGCGGTTCGGCTCAACCCGGAGGCTGATTCCGCTCAAGGAGGCAGTCTTCTCATTCTGATATTTCAACCCCACATCCCGGAATTCCACTTCGCCGCGCAATTCGTTCAAGGTGACCGCTTTGTGCCGCGACTGGATCTCAGGCTTTGTGTCCAGCACTTCGAAGACGCGCTGTGCGCCCGCCGCAGCTTCTCCACCCGCGTTGACGAGCCCTGTCAGCGCCTGCGCCGGCTCCGCCAGCATCAGGATGTAGGCGTTGAACGCCACAATGGCCCCGATGGTTAGGGTGCCCTCCATGACCATTTGCCCGCCGAACCATAGGATCAGAATAACACTCACCGCGGTCAGCCAGTTGGTGGTTGGCATGATTTTGGACCACTCGTCGATAACATACACCCAGGTTTTGAAAACTTCCTTGTTTGCGGTATCGAAACGCTTGATTTCGTATTCCTCCCGTGCGAACGCGCGCACGACCTGCACGCCAACAACGTTTTCCTGCAGACGGTTGGACACTTCGCCGACGGCATTATCCACGGCGAAAAACAACTTGCCGATCTTCGTCCCGAAACCGGCGGTCATCAGAATCAGCGGGATCATCGGCAGGAGGGCGATCACTGCCAGCCGGGCGTTATCTGCCAGCATGATCCACAAAATTCCCACCGAGAGAATGATGAACCTGACCAGGTCCGCTACTGCGCCGCCTGCAAACCGCTCAATGGCACGGACATCTTCGATGCAACGCGAGATCAGTTGTCCGCTTTGGGCGTGGTCATGATATGTGAAGGGCAGATACTGGATGTGATCGTACATGCGATTCCGCAGGTCATAGCCTACATGTGCCGCGATCCACTCGGACCAGTAGCGGTTACCCAAATTCAAGATGGCGGAGACAAGCCCAAGTCCCAGCAGAAGAAGCGAAGAGCGGATGAGGAATCCTATTTGTCCGTGCCACAGTCCTTCGTCGATCACAGAACGAATGATGCGCGGTACCAGCAGATTGAGTCCGGTGAGACTTAGCAACAGTAACAAAGTCGCCAATATTTGCCAGAAATATGGCTTTAAGAACACACGTATTCGCAGCAGATGTTTCATAGGGAAGGGTTAGGATACCATAAAAAAAGCTTCCGAAAAAAATCGGAAGCCTTTGGGAGTACGAGAGATATCTTACTGTCGTATCGGTTCGATGATCGCCAGAGAGGAGACCGCGTCGAGGTCGAGGTTTTTCTCCTCCGTCAGCCAGCCGCGGAACGTATCTGTGCGATAGGCTTGCACTGCTCTCTGGTAAAACGGGATGATATATACCACGTCCCGATGTACAAGATCCTGCATCTGCCAGATGATTCCCAGGCGCGTCTCATCATCCATTTCCGTGGCCTGCCTTTCGAAGAGTCTGTCATAGGTTGGGTTGGAATAGCCCGTCTCGTTCAGGCCGGTGGAGACCTCGCTGGACAACATGACGCTCAGAAGGAAGTTCGGGTCGGGGTCCGAGCCCCATTCCCAGAGGAGGATGTCGTAATCGAAGGCGGGGCAGCAGCGTTCGGTCACTTCCTCGGAATTGGTCGCCCGCATTTTGACATCGATGCCGATTTGAGACCACATATTTCTCAGCAGTTCTGCCTCCGTCTCGGCATAGGCGATGCTGTCGGGCCATTCCAGCCGGAAGGAAAGTTCCCGGCCGCCATCGGGCATTTCTCGGATGCCGTTCGAATCTGTGTCGAGGTACCCGGCATCTTCCAGGATTTGATTTGCCTTTTCGACATCGTGGTCGAAATCCTTGATGGAGGAGTTATAAAACGGACTCAAACCTTTGGGAATCAGCGTCAGACCGGGATCCGCCAGCCCGTAGAGAACTTCGTCGATCAGGCGCTGTTTGTCGATGGCGTGCGCCATGGCGAGACGGACATTCCGATCCCGCAGGGCAGGGTGACCCGTACACAATCCGCCTTCCTCGACAGGGCAATCCTCCGGCGCGATTTGATTGAGAATGATATCCGAAACGTTCGGCGCGAAGGGCGGACCGGCAACCACCCGGATCCCCGCCTGGTCGTTCAAGGCGGAAACGGCTGACAATGGGACATTCGCAATGACATCGAGTTCCCTGTTTTGAAGCGCCTGGATCATCGAAGAGACATTGGAATAGATATGAAATTCCACTGCGCCAACATGAGGACGATAGAAATGATGGGTCTGAACCGATTCGAGGCGGATCAATTGATTGGGAATATATTCCGTGATCTTGAAGGGACCGCTTCCGACCAGTTGCGAAAGCGGGATGTCCATCTCAGTTGGATCTTCCACAGCTTCCCAGATGTGTTTCGGAAGCACATACAAACTGTACAACTGGCTTTCCATATTGGGAATCGCCTCGGTCAGGGTGATCACGACCTCATTCCCGGGTGCGGCGGTAACACTTTCGAAGTATGCCGTATATGACGGAAGAAAGACAAAATCATCTCCATGGTCAATATAGTAATTGAACGAGAAAGCGACATCGTCGGCGGTGAGCGCCTCGCCATCGTGAAAAGTCATTCCATCCCGGATCTTAAACGTCCATACCTTGTTATCATCGGATACGTCAACGCTTTCCGCCAGGGACAGACGAAACGCCCCGTCAGGCGTCTGTTCGTAGATCGTGTCGTAGATCATGCTGAAAATGCTGAAGGATTCCAGCAATAAAGCCATGCCGGGATTGAGCGTATCGGGACCATTATTCCAGCCCACCCTGACGACCGCTGTAGGCCCGCCAATTCCACATGCCGAAACGATAACTGAGGCAATGAGAAACATTGCCAGCAGGGATTGAATTTTCCGCATTTCTATCTCCTTGTTTCATAAAATTATAGCGGGGAGACAGAGCCGCCCACATTACAATTTCCCTTCATATCCTGTGATTTTCGTCAATTGTCTTGGCCTTTGTTTCGACCTATGCTGGATTCATCCCAATAAAGGAGGAAGCATGAGCGAGCCGCGCAAGAAGATCACCCTGCCATACTTGTTCAAGAAGGTTGCCGATGGCGAACCCATCACCTGGCTCACCTGCTACGATTATCCGACCGCCTATTTGCAGGAGCAGGCGGGCATTGAGATGATCCTGGTGGGCGATAGCCTTGGTATGACCATGCTTGGCTACGAATCCACCCTGCCCGTAACCATGGACGATATGATCCGGCACACCCAAGCCGTCCGCCGGGGGGCGCCGACCGCTTTCATCGTGGGGGATATGCCCTACATGACGTACCAGCCGTCGGTGGAGACCGCGATTCGGAACGCCGGACGCTTCATGTCCGAAGCCGCGACCGATGCCATTAAATTGGAGGGGGGCGCCGCCATGGCGGATCGCATCAAAGGCATTGTGGATGCAGGCATCCCGGCGATTGGGCATCTCGGTCTGACACCGCAATCCGTCTCGGCTTTGGGCGGTTTCCACGTCCAGGGCAAGGACGCCCACCTTGCCAAGAGGATCATCGACGATGCCAAGGCGCTCGAAAAAGCTGGCGCATTCATGATCCTGCTGGAGATGGTCCCTGACCGGGTATGCAAGCTCATTACTGAGCGCGCGGAGAACTGCATCATCATGAGTCTCGGGTCAGGTCCACACGCACACGGGCAGTTGCTGATCTATCACGATATGTTTGGCCTATATCCGAGATTCAAGCCGAAAATGGCAAAGGTTTTCGGGAATGCCGGCGAAGTCATCTTGAATGGATTAAAGGGTTATCATGACGAAGTAATCGGCAGGCAATTTCCGGCTGCGGAGAATTGGTTCGGCATGAAAGATGAAGAGTACGACGAGCTGGTAAAGATGTTGGATTAATACCTTTGTGTGGACAGGTCGCCGACTTGCCCACACATGATTCAAAGGAATCAAAAATGGACAACAAATACCGCAAACTGCTCAAAATCCCCAATGATCGTCTTAAAACCATTAACGAAGTCTTACTTGCCCCCGACATGGCAGTCATGAACGCTTTCCTGGATGTGGTGGCAAAGTACGGCACACCGGAGGAGATCAATCGCAAACATCGCGCCTCTCGAAAGATGTCCAACCTCTTCAAACTGGTGGAGGAAAGGAATCCTGCTTACATCGATGACTTGAACTGGTTAATTGAACAGCGTGACAGGGGCGCTTTCATTTCTGTAGCTGACTATCGTCGCAAGGTGCTGGGTGATGCTGCAAAGAAGATGAAATTCAAGGATAAGTATGCCGTAACGCTTGAGGTCTCGGCGTTACAATATTTCCCGTGGATACGCCCGATGATGGAGCGGGCAATTGAAGAGAAATCACTCGTGCCGGGTCGCTTTATCGCTGTCCGCAAGATGAAAGAATCCGAAGCAGATGGCGACCTGCCCGCCATCGTCGCCGCGTTGGATATCATCGGCGCGTCGTTCGTCGAAACGCTGGACACCAAAGGCACGGACGGCTCCAATCCGCATCTGGGCGGACCGGCGACCATCACCGGTTACTTTGGCGGCATCGGGCAACCGAACGAGCACGCCCTGCAATGGCTGGATGAGTTCCTGTACTACTATACCAATTTTGGCGTCCAGCATGTGCTGAATTTCAATGCCGGGACGATCCTGCTGGGGTTCATGCTGTACAAACTCGGCGTGGACATCCAATTTAAAATCTCTGTGTACTTTGGAAGCGATAATCCCTACCATGCCTTGTGGATCATGACCATGGCAAAACTGTTCAGCCGGGATGACGGGACCTCCCCGCTTATCGGCTTCAACTGGTCAAACTCGATCAACAACGAGACTATGGAACTGACTGCCCAGTTTAGAAAGGCGCTTGATTTCGAGAAGGTAATCCGCTTCGAGCATCACATTGTCGAGACATGGAAAAGTATTGTGATCCAGCCGTATGATCGCCGCGCTGAACTGGTTCAGATTGCCGACCATGTGGCAAATATTGCCGCCAAACATGAGGGCGGCGACCCGGAAATCGAACCTACATTGCCTCACCCCTCCGACATCCTGGATTACTTCCGCGAGAAAAAAGAGGTCATCGAAAGCGGTGACTGGGAGCACCTGCAACGCAATTTCATGGAAAAGGTCGCTGCGGCAAATCACACCGCCCGGGCATTGACGGAAAACGGGTTATCCTTTATCGCTGCACGGAAACTGCACAAATAACTTCCTTGGCTTTCCCGCCGCCGGGTAATAGTTTCTCGGCGGTTTATTCTTAGAAGAGAAAACCGGCATTTGTGAGGGAAGCGGAAAAGGGGCAAATAAGAGAAACATCCCGAAGGCTTCAAACCCTCGGGATGTTTTCATTGGTAAAATCCCAAGCATGTCCCTTCACCCCGATTTCATCAATGAACTCCGCAAGCACTTCACCGGCGATATTCGCCTTGATCCTGCCTCCCGTATCCTCTACAGCACCGACGCTTCCATGTATCAAATTGAGCCGCTCGGCGTCGTCATTCCCAAAATGCAGGACGATCTCCAGTCTGTAGCAGAACTTGCCGCGAAGCATAAAGTTCCCATTTTGCCGCGCGGCGCTGGTTCCTCGTTGGGTGGACAGGCAATCGGCGAGGCGCTTATTCTGGATTGCTCGCGCTGGCTGGATTCCATCATAGGGATCGACGCTGAATCGATGACTGCCACCGTGGAACCGGGAGTCGTTCTTGCCGCGCTCAACGCGGCTGCCGCCAAACAGGGCCTGACCTTTGGTCCCGACCCTGCCTCCGCAGAACGCGCCACGATGGGCGGCGTGATCGGTAACAACGCCACCGGCGCACACTCCATTTTGTATGGCATGACTGCCGACCATCTTGTCTCTGCCGATGTCATCCTCGGCGACGGGACGTTGGAAACGTGGGAAGAGAACGGAAACTCAAAACTCACACCGACCATCCAACTCATCCGGGAAAGATATGCGGAAGCCATCAGGCAAAACTTTCCGAAGACGTGGCGCAATTCAGCGGGCTATCGCTTGAATTATTTGTTGCCGTGGAGCCCCTCCTCCCCGCCTCTTTGGATGGGGGGAGCCTATCCCGCCGGCTTGAAACCTGGAACCTGGAACCTGGCAGTTCTTCTGGCTGGCAGTGAAGGAACCCTCGCGATCATGCGCCGCGCGACGGTTAAATTGATAGCGAAGCCGAAACACACCATCCTGGGGGTGCTTGCCTATCAAAGTATTTCCTCTGCATGTGATGATGTGCCGCGCCTGTTGGAATTCCGGCCGAGCGCCATCGAGTTGATCCCACAGATGATCCTGCGGCTGGCGCGGAGCGTCCCGGCGTATGCGCGTCAGATGGGGTGGGTGGCAGGCGATCCCGTGGCCGTGCTGGTCGTTGAATTTAGCGGTGACCAGCCGTCGGCGTTGAAAGAGGCGGTGCGCCGAATCGGCGACATCCTTGTCATTGCCGAATCCAAAGAGGAGCAGGCGCGCATCTGGGACATCCGCAAGGCGGGTCTGGGCATTTTGGATTCCCGCCCCCAGTCAGCGCGACCCGCCGCGTTCATCGAAGATTGTGCCATCCCGGTAAAAAAATTGGGCGGGTTCGTGCGCGAAGTGGAGCGGATTATGTCGGAGCATGGCACCGAGGGCGGGATTTACGCGCATGCCTCTGCAGGGTGTTTGCACATCCGCCCGATATTGAATTTACAGACCGGGGAGGGCGTGCGGGCGTTGCGGAGCATCGGTGAACAGGTTTTTGCGTTGACGATGCGGCTTGGCGGTTCGATGAGCAGTGAACACGGCGACGGAATCGTTGGCGGAGAGTGGATCGAAAAGACGTATGGCGCCGAAGTGACCGAAGCAATGCGTATGTTGAAGCGTGCCGCCGACCCGGATAACTTATTGAACCCGAAGAAATTATTCGACGCGCCGCCAATGGATACACATTTACGTTACGGCGATAAGTATCAGGCAAAGGCTTGGGTCTCATCTTTGCATTTTAATCACGAGCGCGGACTGGCTGGCGCCATTGAGCAATGCAACGGGCAGGGTGTCTGCCGCAAGACAACCGGCGTGATGTGCCCGTCTTTTCAGGCAACGCGCGAAGAGCAAAACTCCACGCGGGGGAGAGCGAATTTGTTGAGAGCGTTAATTACCAATTCCCAATTACCAATTGCCCCACGACCTAAACTCGAAACCGCAGTTTTTTCCGCCCTCGATCTTTGCCTCGCCTGCAAGGGGTGCAAAGCCGAATGTCCCAGCGGCGTGGACATGGCGAAGTTGAAATACGAGTTCGAGAACGAGTATTTCAAGACTCATTCCCGTCCGCTGCGGGATTATGTATTTGGGTATTTCGACGTTACCGCAAAACTGGCTTCATCGATTGCACCGCTGACGAATGCCGTAACAAGTATGCCGCTATTCAGAAGAGCAATCGCGAAAGCATTTGGTATCACAGAGAAACGTCCGTTTCCGAAGTTTTCGATGCAAAGAGCAAAAGCCCGAGCCGATGAGTCGCGAATGCACAGAGAGACAGTAATTTTCTTATCCGACCCATTCGGGCGGTATGTCGAGCCGCGCGTGGAACAGGCGGCGTTCGACGTGCTGGCAGCGTGCGGCTACGATGTCCGTGCGCTGCGGGTTATTGGGGCGGGGGCTTCGCTGCTCTCGAAGGGTTTTGTGGACGCGGCAAAGCGTCACGCTGGGAGAGTGCTGGATGCGCTGAATCACCTGGACCCGGCGCGCGAAGCGGCGATTGTTGGTATCGAGCCGCCGGACATATATTGCTTGAAAAACGATTACGCCGACCTATTGCCGAGTCGCCGGGATGAGATCGCCTCCCGCACCGCCCGGACTTGGTTCCTCGACGAGTTTCTGCTCCGCTCCGATAGTTTCTTGGAACTTGCTTCGGGCAACGCCCTCCCTCGCGGTGACATGCCAAAGGTCAAATTTCAGCCGCATTGTCATCAGCGAGCCGAGGGACTTGCCTCCGATGGTCTGGCAAGCGGGGCGAATGCGACCGTGGAGGTGTTGCGTTTGTGCGGCTATGATGTCGAAGTGTTGGACTCAGGTTGTTGCGGTATGGCGGGCACCTTCGGATATGAAGCGGAGCATTACGAGCTTTCGATGAATGTGGGGAAGCGGGTATTCAGGGAATTGCAGAACACAGAAGGCGGAAAGCGGAGTGTGGTCGCGGGGACTGGGGCGGCGTGTCGGATGCAAATCCGGCAGGGGGCAGGGATGGAAGCGGTGCATCCTGCCGAGTTGATTGCAAATGTCTTGTTGGGTCATTGAGCAGGTATCGGGAGGCTGCATGGGCACTCAATTTTGGTTCGAGATGATGGGGTATGCCGGTTCTATCCTGGTGGCGATCTCGCTGATGATGAAGTCATTGTGGCGTTTGCGCATCATCAATCTGATCGGCGCGTCGTTTTTCACCGTCTATGGCTTGCTGATTGGGGCGGCGCCCGTGGCGGGATTGAACACTTTGATCGTCGGCATTGACATCTACTATCTTTGGCAGATGACGACTCAAAAGGATTATTTTCAATTGCTGGAGGTTTCCCACGACAGTCGTTACTTGAAGAATTTCGCGGAGTTTTATCGGAAAGAGATTGCGGAGTTTTTCCCCAGTTATTTGTTCAAACCGAAGGAGGACCAACTGGTCGTCTTTGTTCTGCGGAACATGGTCCCGGCGGGGGTGTTGATTGTACGTCCGCGTGGCGAGGAGGCAGATATCTTCCTTGATTTTGTGATCCCCGGTTACCGCGATTTTCGCGCGGGAAAGTTCCTGTTCGATGAAAGCGCGGACTTCTTCCATCGACGCGGCATTCGGCGCTTTGTCTCGGATGCGGGTAATGCAAGACACGAGTCTTACCTGAAGAGGATGGGATTCCGACTGAACGGCACGCACTACACCCGGGATGTCCTGCCGCAGGTTTTGCAGGATAAGAAGTTGTAGGCGCAAGGCAGGTCTACTTTATCGTATAGCCAATATATAATGGAGGAGCCGATCAAATAGCAAGGTTTGATTTACAGATAGGCAGGGTGAAAAGGGCGAGGTGGAAGACCTTCTTTTGTGGAGGGGTTTTGACATCAATTTTGTAACACAAAGCACCTTGCGTATAGCGTTATTTTCTTGTATTCTTGTTGTATTGGCAGGACGATTGTAAATGGGAATCGGATCATGCCCCGCAAACTCTCCGAAGACCAAACCCGCAAACAACTGATTGACCCGCAACTGGAGCGCGCGGGCTGGTACTTGAGCGACCACAGCAAGGTCAAAATTGGCGCGTCGCCAATTCGAGCGTTACATCGCCGACTATCGCTACACCGCCGACCAGATTCGCTTCCTGCGCGCGGTGCAAAGCGTCTTCCTGCAAAAGCGCCATCTCGACCCCGCCGACCTGTACGAGCCGCCGCTGGATATGTTTGGCGCGGATGCGGTGGAACGGTGGTTTACGGATAAGGAAGTGGAAGAAGTGGTTGAGTTTGTGAAGACTATGGAAATTGGTAATAAAATATAATGAGGAGGATATGATGAGATATTCAAACGAGGAAGAATGGACACCATGGGGAGCAGTATCAAAAGCTGTTTCATTTCTGCAAGAAACAGTCAGAACGATTACCCAGAACGAGAAAGATGGGTTTATCGTTATGGGATTCAATATTGTAATATGGGGATTTTCGCCTTTTGTTATTCTCGGTTTTGTATTAATCAGTTTCTTATGGCATCTGGGCAAAAAAGCCTTCAACAATAGACAAAGGTAGGTTTTCAATGAACTCTCTCGGCAAATACTTTGAACTAATGTTACAAAACCCTGGTTTGTTTGAAAATAAGGGTGAAAAGGGTGAAATCAAAATTATCACTGACAAGAAGCGTATCCTTGCTGAACAGAAAAAAATTCGTACTGAACTCAAGAAAAAAGGAAATCCTACTTGTTGGATTGATATTGGAGTTCTTGCAGAAGATCAATGGTTCTATGTTTTACGCGATATGGTCGAGTTTCCTCCCGATGAGAAATTTCCCAATGGAAGGGTAGGTGGATATATTCGCTGGATCAATCGTAAAAGCTCAGAAGGTGGAGGAATTAACTCAGTTCTAATGTGTGTTCAAGGTGATAAGGTTTTGATGATTCGCAAATTTCGACATGAAGACCGAAATTGGAGTTGGGAGTTCCCACGTGGGTTTGGAGAGCCAGGTCTATCGGCAGAGAAAAATGCAAGGGCTGAATTAGAGGAAGAAGTAGGAGTCTCCAATGCAAAACTGACCTTACTTACAAAGATCAAAGAAGGGAAAGGTGGAACGGCGGTTTTTTTGGTTGAAATTCCTGATAGACAGAAAATTAAGCTCGAAAAAGGTGAGGGTTTATCGAAATACAGATGGGTTAAGATGTCGAAGTTGGAACAAATTGTGAAAAAGGGTCAACTCAGCGATTGGTTTTCGCTGTGGGCATATTCATTGTACAAAAACATGTAGCATAATCTGGAGGATAACATGTCTGTCGAATTTGAAAAACTTACAGCTGGTAAATTGAATCCAGGCGCGATTGTTCCACAAGGATTGGATAACCAATGGGCTCCGACCAATGCGCTAAGGCGAATGATCAAGCAAGCAAAGCCATTAATTTCGTGGAAAGGAAGAAAAAAGGCGGTCTTAAGTGAATGGCGACGTGCTCTTATCTATGCTCCACAAGTGGTTGTTAATCGCGTGGCTTTGTTTAATAACTCCATAGTTGTTGATGACTATTCAGGTAATGATAAGAAAAATTTTCAGGAGTTGCTGAGAAGAAAAGTAATTGTTGACTATTTGCTGACGGAAGAGTCTCCTGACCAAAGACCAACCTTTGAGATTGGTGATGAAAAATGGAATAGGTGGATGGATGTAATTCAGGATACAAAACTTGCTTGTGTTCGGCTCGACTGGGGCAAACAAGAAGATGATTTTAAGAATATCGCTGCTGTATTTCACAGTTATGTACAAAACTTGAACATGCCAGATCGAACAGAGCATCTTACTAACGCATTTAGAATCCCGAAGAGACATCGTGAAGCTTTTAGAAAAAAACTTATAGAAGTTGCAAGTTACACTTTCGATATTGCATCGCAAGGTAAGAATGTCGTCCGTAACGAGCTTTATAAGAAGTTTGTTTGTGTTGACAATTCAAAGATCGACGATGGGTATTACGATAAGAACAAACCATTTGCAGCTGAATTGAAAGAGATATTCGACCTTCGATATACCGTAAATGTGCCAGACGCATTTGGACGGTATGCATTTACGCCAAAAGGTTCACCAGATCGAACGGTTCTTGGCGATGTAAATCAAGCCACCATGCAAAATTTGCTTAGAGACAATCGTGTGAAGGATTTTATTGATTCTTTGAAAAGAATGCAGTTTGCAATTCTCAATGATGCCTTGTACTTAAAAGGTCTTGATATTTTGTCTTTAGCAGATGTGCTTACTATTAGGAATACCGATGAATGGGAGCAATATACTCAAAGCCTAAATTCGCTATTACGACATCCTATGGAATTTGCGGAAAAAATCGATGATGTCGCAACAAGATTTAATAAGTTAAATCGGAAGATCACTGATATGAAAATTGCGAACACCAAAAAGAGTGCTGGTGAACTAGTGTCTCGATTGCAGCCGAATATGATGATTGTTGTAGCCATTGGCGGTGCTTTAATGCAACTTATGCTTGATCCTACAGACGCCTCCAGAATTTTGGTGCAAACATTATCGGGACCTGTATCTATCGGACTTGCACCAATAGCGATAAATCTGAGAATATCGGCTAGTGAATATGTTGATTTAGGTATCAGTGTAAATTTCATGAGAAGCAAGGTAAATAATGGTAGAGAGATTTGGAGAGAAGTCCAAGGTGCGCTTAAGGACGACCCACACTTCAAATTCTTGGAAGAACAAGACCTGGGGATAGCACGAGATGCCGATCAAAGCAAAAAGGAAATAGACTGGAATGAAGTTCTCGGATAGGAGCACCCTTATCATGAAAATGAAAACTTATGAAACCATCAAAGATTCTCTGCCAGAGCTTTTCGATAATTCCAATGCACTAATAAAGATTATCGGTGATAAGAATGAGGTTTCACAATGGCAAGAACAACGCCGTTTAGCCCTTCAAGAGATTGGAGGATCAGAAGCGTGGGCAGATATTGGTCTTATCCTTGACGACCCTAGCTTGTTGGTGCTGCGGGATCTTGTCGAATTTCCTGGTGGATATCGTAACGGTTATATTCGGATATACAACCGTGCTTACCTAGAAGGAGGTGCCGCAGGTGTAGTTGTTCTCCCAGAAAAAGATGGAAAAATTCTTCTCTTTCAACACTATCGCCACGCGACTCGTATGCGACATTGGGAAATTCCACGCGGTTTCGGAAAGTCAGGTGTTAGCGCAAAAACTCATGCAATAACAGAAGTGAGGGAGGAAATTAACGGCGAAGTAGAAGAGATTTTTGAACTTGGCATTGTGTATAACAATACAGGACTAGAAGGAAATCCCATCAATCTCTTTCTTGCTCGTATGGCTTCTGTTGGAGAAATGCAGGTTGAAGAAGGCATTGAGAATCCGATGTGGGTTTCTGTCCCCGAACTCGAAAAAATGATCGCTGACGGCGAGATCACCGATGGCTTCACTGTTGCCGCATACACCAGAGCCAAACTCAACGGGTTAATCTAACAAAGGAGCAATTGCCATGCAAAAATGGGAAACAAAATATATCGTTCTTCCTCTTGACCTTGATACGGATACATCAGGAACAAGAGGTTCAATGATTATCACTATGAATTATGGCAAACTTGGTAACTCATGGGGAAAGGCATGGGAAGAAGTTTCTAAGTTGGCAAAGGATGGATGGGAACCGGTTTCTATGGTTGCACTTACAAGAAGCTTGGTAGTGTTAGATAGTTCAAAGCACGCTGGTGCTGGTAATTCTATAACTGATCAAGTCCTTATTATGCTTAAGCGACCGATAGGCTAAGTTAAAGTTTCTTTATAATAAGTTCATTATTTTTTTAGAAACAGCCTACAAGATTAAGGCTTGTAGGCTGTTGAGGATATTCATGCTCACCGACCCTAAACTCCGATCACAAGTAGATGCCCTCTGGGATAAGTTCTGGACGGGGGGATTGACCAACCCGCTCGATGCGATCGAGCAGTTTTCGTATTTGTTGTTTCTGAAGCGGTTGGATGACCGTGAGAATGCCGCCGAAAGACAGGCAAAGCGCCGCGGGGAACGGTACCAGCCCAAAATCCCGAAGGAGATGCGTTGGAGTCATTGGACTCAGTTCAAGGCGGAGGAGGCGCTGAGTCATCTTAAGAAAGAGGTCTTCCCCAATCTATCCAAATTGGCAGATGAGGAGAATTCCTTCGGCGAGTACATGAAGACCGCCGAGTACAAGATCAACAAGCCCAGTCTGTTGATCGAGGCGTGTAAGTTGATCGACCAGATGGAGATCAGCCAGCAGAACTAGGATGTGCAGGGCGACCTGTACGAGTACCTGCTCAGTCATTTGAGCATCGCGGGACGCAATGGACAGTTCCGCACGCCGCGCCACATCATCCGCATGATGGTGCAGATGCTCGACCCGAAGCCGAAGGAACGCATCGGCGACCTTGCCGCGGGCACGGGCGGATTTCTGATCAACGCGCATCAGCACATTTTGGAGAAAGCCACGTCCAAAAACATCCTTGAATATGACGCGGACGGCATGGCGCATCATCTCATCGGCGACCAGTTGCAGGACGACGCGCGCAAGTTCATGAAGGGCAAAAAATACCTGCGCGGCTTCGACAACGACTCAGGTATGACCATGCTGCGCATCGGCTCGATGAACCTGATGCTGCACGGCATTCAGTCGCCGCAGTTCTTTTATATGGACACCTTGTCCAAGGGCTATGACGGCGCGGGCGAGTTCGATGTCATTTTGATGAACCCGCCCTTCAAAGGCGCCGTGGATAAGGGCGATGTCCACCCCGATCTGCCATCGGACACCACCAAAAGCGAACTGCTCTTCCTGCATTTGATCCTGCGCGCGCTGGATATGGGCGGACGGGCGGCGGTGATCGTGCCCGATGGCGTGTTGTTCGGTTCGAGCCGCGCCCATGTGGAGGTGCGCAAGCGCATCATCGAAGAGAATCGGCTGGACGGTGTGGTCTCGATGCCTTCGGGCGTCTTCAAGCCGTATGCGGGTGTGAGCACGGCGGTGCTTCTTTTTACAAAGGGCGCGCAGACCAAGGACATCTGGTTCTACGACATGGAGCACGATGGTTTTTCGCTGGACGATAAGCGGACGAAAGTGGATGAGAATGACATCCCCGATATTTTGGAATGTTGGAAGAACCGCTTCAACGCGGACTTTCAATCTGCTCGCGCCAAACGGATCGCTGACCTACGCCGACAGTTGACTCCGCTCAAAGCCGAACGGCTGAAATTACATGAAGAAATCAATCGGTTGATGTTTGAGTCGGTGGTTTCTCCCTCATCCCCAGCCCTTCTCCCGCAGGGAGAAGGGAGCAATACCACCTCTCCCCTCGGGAGAGGTCGACCCGAAGGGTCGGGTGAGGGCGAACTCTCCGCCGCGCAGGCGCGATTATCTGAACTCGAATCTCAAATCTCCAATCCACAATCCGAACTCGACCGCCTGACCCGCCAGTTTTGGGTGGCGAAGGAGCAGGTGAAAGCGAATAAATACGACCTCTCCGCCAGCCGCTACCGCCAGGTGGACGCGGACGCCGCCTATCACGAGAGGCCCGCTGTAACGCTGGAACGTTTGGCGCGGTTGGAGAGTGTGATGTTGGACGAGATAAAAGAATTACGGAGGCTAATATGACTTCGTCAAATGGTCAACAACCAAAGAATCGTTTTGAGGAATGGTCATCCTTGGCAACTATTGTAGTAGCAATATTACAGGTCGTTGTTTTTATAAGCCAAATTGCGTTGTTGTCCAATCTAAAATCTGTAATTTCAGTTATTTTTTACTTAGTTTCTATACTTGTCGTGATAATTTGTATTTATGTGTTGACAAAGAAAAAGGAGAAGGTTGAGGACGAGAAAAAAATAATTAGGTATGCTTATTCTTCAACACAAAGAAATGGGGCAACTATTCTGTTAAGCTTAAATATTGTCGCATATATTTACATCGGGATAATTCTAATAACTAAACCTTGCTTGCATCTTCCACAACCTTTTTCAGATGATCAATTCGGAATCCTTGTCGCAGATTTTAGAGAAGGCGGAATATTGACCGAAAACAGCAAAGATCTTGCAGATCAGGCGGCTCGTAATTTAAGAACAAGAATTGATCTTTCCAATACTCATGAAAGAATTGTTGTTGAAAGAATCTGTGGTCTTAAAGACAAAACGGAAGCAATAAGAGTTGGGCAGAAAAACAATGCGATGCTTGTTATTTGGGGAGATGTCAACAAGTCTTCACCAGAAAATATTCGACCTTACCTAATTTTTACAAAATCTGAGATTTTACCAAACTCGGTAGACGAAGACGTTATTCAGGCTGATTTCCAAAATGTGGAACTCAGCAATCTGCCAACCCAATTTTCTGTTCGTACAACTGCTCTTTCTACTTTTGCGTTAGGATATATCTATTTAACTAAAGATCAAACCCCGCAGGGATTTACATCTGCCATAAATGAGTTTTCTGTCGCAATAAAAACGTTGGAGCCAGAACTGAAGCCCGCGCCAGCTTTAACTGAGCAGGATTTGGCGTTACGAAGAACGTTGGCTGTTTTATATGTAATGCGTGGTCGTGCTTACGCTTCAATTTCTCAAGGTGATTTAGCCTTGAACGACTATGATAAGGCAGTGGAAATCGACCCCGATTATTATGCAACATATATAGCGATGGGGAATTACTTCTATTCTAATAAACAATATGAGCAAGCAAGATATAGCTACGAAAAATCCCTACAAAAAAAAAGAGACAGCATCTGCCTACACGGGGTTGGGAAATGTATACTTTTTCTTAGGTAATTACTCTCAAAGTATTGATTTCTTTGGTATGGCTATTAGCCTTGTAGAAGCTGAGGGTGGAAACCCAAATGGTATAAAACTTGCGCTGGCTAAAGCGTATTGGATGGTCAATAACGATTTACTTGCAATTCAATGTTTATACGAGGTCGTTGATTCCAAACTGGCTTCTAGTGAGCAAAAAGATGATGCTTTGAGAACAATAGCAGAAATTAAAAGAGGATCTAAACCGCCTTATACAGATAATCCGCCTGTTTTTGCTACCCCAACTGCAGCGTATATTCCACCCCCATAGGTTCACATGCTTGATTCGAATTGGAAGTATCTTGCCGATGTCGCCCAAGTCATCATGGGACAAAGCCCGCCTTCTTCAACATACAACACAGTTGGAGAAGGTCTGCCGTTTTATCAAGGCAAAACTGATTTTGGCGATATGTACCCAACGCCAAGAGTTTATTGCACAGAACCAAGCCGCATTGCTGAGGCTGGCGATATTTTGATTTCTGTTCGTGCGCCAGTGGGTCCAACAAATATAAGCCGAGAAAAATCTGCGATTGGACGTGGTTTGTCGGTTATTCGAGTTGGTGAAAAACTTGACCGTGATTTTCTGCTTTACTTTTTGCGGTTTTACGAACCTGAATTAGCAAAAGCAGGAACAGGCTCAACATTTGCTGCCATTGCACGCGAAGACCTTGAAACCATAAAAATTCCCCTTCCCCCGCTGACCGAGCAAAAGCGGATTGCGTCCCTGCTGGCGCGCGCCGACTATCTGCGCCACCTGCGGCGGACAGCGCACGAACTCGGCGAGTCCCTGCTCCAGTCCGTGTTTTTGGAGATGTTTGGGCACGTAAGAGTAAATGATAAAAAATGGGAATTAGCAAAGTTTGAAGATGTTTGCCAGTCGCGACTCGGCAAAATGCTTGATGACAAAAAGCAAACTGGCAAACATAAACGCCAATATTTGCGAAACTTCAATGTTCAATGGTTTCGCTTTGATTTGTCTGATATTGCCGAAATGGATTTCGACGAGAAAGACCGAAAAGAATTTCGGCTTCAATATGGCGATATTTTGATGTGCGAAGGCGGGGAAGTGGGTCGCTGTGCTATTTGGAAAAATCAAATCGAAGAATGCTATTTTCAGAAGGCATTACATCGAGTTCGCCCAAATGCCGAATTGGTGAAATCAGAATATCTTGTTCATCTATTTTGGTGGCTGGCACAAACTGGCGGCTTGGGCGACTTTACTTCACAAGTTACGATTGCCCATTTGACTGGTGAAAAACTCAAAGAACTGGTTATCCCTGTCCCACCGCTGAGCCTGCAAGATGAATTTGCGGGTGTGGTGGCGCGGGTCGAGGGTCTGCTGGCGCTGAGTTTCACCCCCTCCGTCCTTCGGACACCTCCCCCAAATCCAAAGGATTTGGTGGAGGCTGGGTGGGGGTAAAATCTGCTCATGCCCCCACGCAGAACCACCCCGCAAGGCTACCAAAAAGCCCGCCAGTTACGCAAATCCCTCACCCCCGCCGAGCGCAAACTCTGGGCGCGCCTGCGCGGCGATCAATTGGGAGTCAACTTCAGAAGGCAGCACGCCATCGGGCACTACATTGCCGATTTTTGCTGCGTCAAAAAGAAACTCATCATCGAACTGGACGGGGGTCAGCATTTGGAGCAGGTCGCGTACGACGAAGAAAGAACGCAATACTTGGAATCGCTGGGCTACAAAGTCCTCCGCTTTCGGAATAACGAGGTGATGAAGAACATGGATGGCGTTATACTCGCCATCATGCAGTCATTGGAAGACAATACCAATTTTTGAGGAGCATATCGCATGGCAAGGGTCAACATCATCACCAAAGGGCGTTCTGGCACGATTCAATACATCGAAGGCTCGTTGTTCAAAAAGAACACCTGCGAGTTTTACTGGGAATTCGGCGGAGCCGATGCAGTTGCCATCATCTGGTTCCCGAAAAGCGATGCTGAGTGGGATGCAAAATATCCCTGGGCGGTGGGGCGGCGCATGGAAATCGTCAAAGACATGGCGGAGCAGGTGCGAAAAAAACAAGCGCCATCGTCCACGTTGAAGTGGGAGGAGGGAACCGTGTTTCTGATCAGTGGATGAGATCACTGGCGCGGCGTCATTTGGCTGTCTGAGATCATTTGAGCGAGGTGCTCGATGGGAAAGAAACTTGCTGAAAACCCAATTGTTATTGTAATTGGCTTGCTGGCATCGATAATCGCAATTTATTCATTTGTTACCGGTAAACAAAGCATCCGCCCTCCCATCGTGGAGATTTCGCCGGCTCCTTCCCTCTCTGCGGATTTGTCCATCGAAAATATTGCGTTTTGCGAAAGTCAATTTTTTGACGACACTCATGATGTATGCAGCGTCTCGCAGGAAGTGATTCCGCAAGGAACAAGCATTATTTATGTGAGTTGGACGTATAAGGGAAACTATTCGGGAGAATACACAAGAAGATGGTATGGCAATGGCGTATATCTCGATAACCTTACACGTCCAGATCAGAAATGGGGGGCAGATGGAGAAACGGATTATACGTATGTCAGCTATCAGAAAGGGCTTGTGGCTGGAGATTACAAATTGGAGTTTCGTCTAAATGCCGACAATGGCGTTATTGCAAGCGCAGGTTTCACAGTTCGATAGGCGCAGTATGCGAAGAGTATTTGAAACCCATCCTGTCGGCTTGAATGCAGGCGGCGCGGTGATACAATAGGGCCGAATCTGCAACAGGAGTTTGAACCATGAGTAGAGAAGACGAGATTCGGGATGTCCTCCGTGCCGCGGTGCAGGAAGTCGCCTCCGCGCAGGACAACCCCCGCACGTGGTTGTCATGGGTGGTCTTTTTGCTGGCGCGGCTGGAGGAAAAAGCCACCGATGAGAACCCCTCGAACAAGGAAGCCTACCTCGAGATGCTCTCCGCCCTGCAGGACGAGATCCGAAACCGCATCAAGACAGGCGGCTGGCATTGAATCCAAAACGTCCCAAAGGCGATGCCTTTGGGACGTTTTATTTCCAACGGATTTACTTGATCTTCAAATTGACGATGCCGTTGAAGGCAAGCGCGCACCACTTTCCGGGTTCATACTCGATCCACACACTCTTCGAATGCAGCCGTTTGCCCGTAATCTTGGCGCCTTTTTGCAGTTGTCCCACAATGGGGAATTCCACGCCCGGACCGTTACGCACATTCAACACCTCGGAAGCCACCTCAAAGGACAGATTCGGGAGCTTGACCGCGTCGGGCATATCCGCACCGGTCGCTGGTTCCTCGGTATCCGGTGCTCCGCCCATAAAATAGGGCATGGGGTCCACATAGCCTTTGTAGGATGGATTCTCACCGTCGATCCTCAGCCCAAAATGCAGGTGCGGTCCCGTGCTTGCGCCGGTGTTGTTGCTGAACCCGACCGTATCGCCTGCTTTCACCTTCTGCCCCGGTGAGACAGCCGCGCTGGCAAGATGAGCGTAATACGTGTAAAAGGTCTTCGCGCCATCCTTGTGGCTGAGCTTGACGTAATTTCCATAGCCGCCATTCTCGAACGAAACGGCGGCAACAAAGCCCGCCGCAGCGGCCCCCACGGGCGTCCCGTTGGCGATGCCGTAGTCCACGCCGTTATGACCGGGGAACCCCCACTTCTTGTAAATCTGAGGATTTTCGCCGAACAACTGGGTGATGGGGCCATTCACGGGGACGATCAATTTGATAGCCATGATTCTCTCCTCTCTTTGCGGGTTATTCTTGTAACTATAATATCACAACAACGGTCCGATTTTCGCGCCCGGGTCAGGAAGAGCGGCGGTCTGTGATGGCGTACGCCGCAATACTGAACGCCATCGCCACATTGTATGATTTCTTGTCCCCGCGCATTGGGATGTGAAAGACGCGTTCACACAGGGCGAGCAGGTCAGGATCCACGCCGGTCACTTCACTGCCGACAATCAGAACCGCGGGTGACTTGTCGGCAGAAAATTGAGAGATGGGAACCGAATCTGTACTTTCTTCGAGCGCGTACACCTTCCAGCCCTCCGATTTCAGCCCCTTGACGAGTTTTACGGCATCCTTGTGATACGACCAGGTGACCGAATCCTCCGCGCCGAGCGAAGTCTTGGTGACCGCCTCATTCTCAGGAGTGGGCGTGATCCCGCACAAATAGGCGTGAGCAAAGCCGAAGCCGTCCGCGCTTCGAAAGATCGAACCGACATTCCACGCCGAACGGATGTTATCCAGCAGGACGGAAAAATCCCTTTGCTCTTTGGGCGATGAGGTGGGGCGGCGGTCATGCTCCGGCTCAAGGAGCAACTCGCGGCTGAGAATGACGCGTGTCCCGCCTGCACAGACCGGGCACCGCGTCCCATGCGGATGTTCCTGCACCAGCGGGTATCTCAATCCGCACGACTCGCACAGCCTGATCTCGAACAGCCTTTTTGTCATGGGGTGATTATACATGCTACAATTTGTTCATGCATCGCATTGTGCCTGAACTCATCCTGGAGAATTATCGCGCGGGGCGTTATAGCGGCGCATTCCCCGCCGTGGGCATGTTCATGGACCTGTCGGGCTTTTCCACCATGACCGACACACTCATGCAGCATGGGCAACACGGCGCGGAGGTGCTGGCGGGCTTGATGCGCGATGTGTTCGACCCATTGGTGAAGAGCATCCTTGATTACGGCGGGAAAATCGTCAGTTTTGCGGGAGATGGCGTCATGGTGTTGTATCCGATTACCGGCGATGAAAAGGATGCGGCCCTGCGTGCGCTCACCTCCGCCTGGATCATTCAGCAGGGTGTGAGCGCAGATGTCGTGCGCCAGACGATTTATGGCAGGTTCGTTTTTTCCATCAAGGTGGGACTGGCTTTGGGGAATGTGTCGTGGGCGATTCTCCGTTCGGAGGATGGTGAGCAAGCCACATATTATTTCCGCGGCGCGGCGGTGGATGATTCTGCCCATGCGGAACATCGCGCCCGCGCTGGCGAAATCATACTTTCCGATGGCGTGAGTCAGTTAATGCGTGGCGCGATCAAGACTCAGCCGATTAATGCCTCCTTGCATCGTTTTGAGGGCTTCCAGACAGAAATCCCCAACCCGATTCCGGTTGTACTACCCCCGGTCGATCTGGAGGTTTCCAAAATTTTTATGCCGGAGGAAGTCGTCACCCGCGGGGCCCGCGGGGAGTTCCGGCAAATTGTCAATTTATTCATGCGGTTTCCGGATTTGCCCGATGACCAACTGCATTCTTTTATGCGCGTGGTGTTCGGGTTGAGGAAACGATATGGCGGGTTGTTGACGCGGCTGGATTTCGGCGACAAGGGCTGTAATATGCTTCTGCTTTGGGGAGCGCCGGTCGCTTACGAGAACGATATTGGCCGCGCCTTGAACTTTGTCCTTGAGTTGAAGGAGACGATGAAATTCCCCATCACCGCCGGGGTGACCTATTACATCGCCCATGCCGGTTACCTTGGCAGTGAACTATGTGAGGACTACACCTGCTATGGCTGGGGAGTGAACCTGGCCTCTCGTTTCATGATGACCGCTCCCGTCGGCGAGATCTGGGTGGACGAGCGGGTGGCGCGTCGTCTCTCCCGCCGGTTCGATTTTGAGTACGTCGGCTCCCAAAGCTTCAAGGGATTTGCCGCCGAGCAAAAGGTTCATGTGTTGCGCGGGCGGAAGCGGGAATCCGAAAACATGTATCGCGGGGAGATGGTGGGGCGGGAGGCTGAACTAAAGCGGCTGAAGGAATTTGTGTCACCCCTCTGGCAGGGAAAATTCACCGGCGTCCTCGCCGTGACGGGCGACGCCGGTATCGGCAAGAGCCGCTTGATCCGTGAGTTCATGCTGTCGGACCTCTTCGAAGAGAGAAAGACTCTGCGCGCCATCTGCATGACCGACCAAATCCTGCGGCAGCCCTTCAACCCATTGCGGAGGTGGCTGTTCCGTTATTTTGACATTTCGCCGCGGCAGGGGCTTGAGGAACGCAGGTCTGCCCTGAACTCGCGGCTGGACGACTTGATCGCCTCGGTACCGGACCCCGAGCTTGCCCGGGAGTTGAACAGGACTCGTTCCATCCTTGCCGGGCTGTTGGATATTGCCTGGGCGGATTCCCTATTCAGCCAGCTGGATGCAGAAGGCCGTTATAACAACACAATTCTTGCTCTAATCACTCTGATCAAGGCGGAAAGTCTCCGTCAACCCCTGTTGATGTTTTTCGAGGATGTTCAATTCATCGATTCCGATTCAAAGGTTTTCCTTGCTCGTTTGAAACGGGCATTGATAGCCGATGATTCCAGTTACCCGGTCTCGGTGCTCATTTCCTCACGCCCCGCCGGCATCCAGTCTTTTCTTGAGGAACCCCTGATTGACAGCTTCCTCGAACTGGATGCGTTGTCCACTGAGGCGCTTGCCAGCCTGGCGGAGATCTACCTTGGCGGCACACCATCACCTGAGTTGGTGGAATTGCTGGAAGCCCGTTCAGAAGGGAATCCCTATTTTGCGGAGCAGATTTTGGTCTACTTGCAGGAGGAGAACCTTTTGGAAATCAGTAGCAAGGGATGGAAGGCGACTCGGTTTTTGCAGGAATCCTCCCTGCCCGCTGACATTCTTGTCCTGTTGGTGGCTCGCCTCGATCAATTGCCGCGCCGGGTCCGGGATGTGGTGCTCACTGCCGCCGTGATCGGACGCGAGTTCGATGTGCAGGTGCTTGCCGGGATGCTAAAGGGGCGGAATCCGCCCGATAGGGAGGTCTCTGAGGCGGAACAGGCGGATATTTGGGTGCCAACCCAACCCTATCGATACGTTTTCACCCATGGTCTACTTCGCGACGCCGCGTATGCCATGCAGATTCAAGCACGGAGAATGGAACTGCACGCCTCGGCAGTCGCCGCGTTGGAACAACTTTATCCCGACGAATTGGCGCACCATTACGGCGAATTGGCGTACCATGCGGAATACTCTGGATCGCGGGAAAAAGCTCTTTATTACCTGCGCCATGCGGCAAGGACTGCTTCCAATTTGTATCAGAACAGTCAGGCGGTGGATTATTTCACCCGTGCCTTGGCATTCGTTCCGGCTGGCGACCTGGCCGCCCAATTCGATATCGTTGCAGAACGTGTGGAATTGTTCTCACGCATGGGCAACCGCGCGATGCAGTTGAAAGACCTGGAATCTCTGGAGCAATGGGTCATCCGCCTGGATGATGCAGACCGCCGGGCAATGGTAAGAATGTTTCGTTCTGCCTATCACTTTTTTATTGGTGAATATCAGGAAGCAATCGAATACGCCAAACTGGCTGAGAATTGTTCCCAATCGTTGGCGGAGTCCGAACTGGCGCTGTACACACAGGTTGTCTGGGCTACAGCGCTGCTTCATCTGGGGCGGCTGGACGAGGCGATGCAACGCGCCAATAAGACCCTGGAAAATGACCGTCGGGTGGGAAATCAAAAAGAACAGGCGCGGATTCTCAATACAATGGGATGGATCGCCATGGAACAAGGTCTGCCTGCCGACGCCCGGCGTTATCTCGAAGAGGCTCTGGACATTACGCACCGAATCAAAGACCCGGGTCTGGAGGCGCGTATCCTGAATCATCTCGCAAAACTTGAGACTGACTTCGGCGGAAATTTGACATTTGCCCGCGATTATTACAGGAAATCCTATCAAATCGCCCGTGAAATCGGTGACCGCTACATGGAGGATGGAGCGTTGTCCAATATGGCCTTTGTTGCGGGCTTGCAGGGCGATTTTATAAACGCCCGCGCCTATCATGAACAAGCCCTGGCTATCTCAAAGGAAATCGGCGATATGATTCAGGCGGTTTTCATCCTGATCAATCTGAGCGCTCTCAGCGGGATGCAGGCCATGGCAGAGGAGTCCCTTCAATACGCACAGCAAGCCAGGGAATTGGCGCAAAGCATATCTGAGAAAAATGGCGAAGGGTGGGCGTACCTGTACCTTGGGCACGCCTATCTGATGTTGGGCAGATATGAAATGGCGCAGGAAGCGTACCGGACTTCAGTATCCATCCGGGATGATCTGGAGCAGATTTCCCTGTCCATGGAGGCGCATGCCGGGCTTGTTGATTGCTTTGTGCGGGTTGGGGATCTTAAATCGGCAGGTGAGGAAGCGGAAAAAATCCTCGAATTTCTCGGGCGCAGCTCGAACTTCGACGGAACGGACGAACCATTGCGCGTCTATTTCACGTGTTATCTCTTCCTTGAAGCAGTCAATGATCCGCGTTCCCGGCAGATTCTGCAAAGCGCGACCCGCCTCCTGGAAAGACGGGTCTCAAGCTTCACTGACGAATCGGAACGCGCGCGCTACATTGAAGCCGCACCGTGGCGGCGTGCCATCCATCAATTGTCACAGAAACTGTCGGGTTAGGGAGCCTTGCCGGTGGCGGGATCTCCGTCTGTCAACTCGAATGTGTCGTTGATGATGGAGCCGGTGTAGTAGTAAGGGTCGCCATTGCCGTCGAAGATCACCAGCCGCGACTTTCCCAATATGTTCAAGAGACCGGAGATCGTAACCTTGAACTTTTGGTTGATATATTGTCCGTTCTTTTTGATGGCAAAGTTATTGAACCAGGTAATGCGATTGCCGTCGTACATTGTATCAGGGAGTCCAACGAGGCTGAGTTTCTCCACCTCGTATTCACCATCTTCCAGGATGTCAATGTCGATATCGACTTCTGAATCCTTGCCCTTCTCGATCTTGAACTTTCTATTACCGAGTTTTTGAACTTTCCCCTTGATGACATCTTTATTTTGATTTGCCATATCCAATCCTCCATTTTCTCTTTAAAATAATTATACTCATGAAATGCGTTATATCCTCTTCCATAAGCCGTTTGGAATGTTGTCGCAATTTACCGATGAGGGGACAGGACATCCCACCCTCAAGCAATTCATCGATGTGCCCGATGTCTACGCGGCAGGGCGGCTGGATCGTGACAGTGAAGGCCTCTTGTTGCTGACCGACGATGGCGGGCTGATCAAACGTCTGACCGACCTCCGTCATCACATCGAAAAGACATACTGGGTGATGGTGGAAGGAAGCCCAACGCCGAGCAAACTATCACAACTCGAACGCGGGATTCAACTCAAGGATTATCGGACGCTTCCAGCAAAGATTCGCCTCCTCCCGGACCCGAACCTGCCTCCGCGTTCCAAACCGGTGACTCCTCACGGGCCTACCGCGTGGATCGAAATCAAATTGCGCGAGGGGAAGAAACGTCAAATCCGTCACATGACCGCGGCGGTGGGCTTGCCAACCTTGCGTCTTGTCCGTGTGGCAATCGATGGGGTGAAAATCGGCGCGCTCCAACCCGGTGAATGGCGTGATTTAACTCCAAATGAGATTCGTTTGCTAAAAAAATAATGCCAGTATAATCATTTCATGACGCTACCCCGCGTTTTGATACTTCTCATTGTCATAACCAGCGTGACTCTGCCGGCTTTTTTCATCCCATCTTCATCGCGCGCGGAATCACCGGCCATACCCGACTTTGCCGACACGGTTTATGATCTCGTAAACGCGGTCAATGCCCTCCGCACCGCCAATGGGCTTCCACCGTATGCAATCAATTCAATTTTGATGTACACTGCTCAATCTCAAGCCGATTTTATGGCGGCGACCGGTAATGTCACGCATTCGGGCCCGGGCGGGATTGGTTTGACGGACAGACTCCTTGCAGCGGGGTATCCGTTGGCAGGCGACCTTTCACTCGGCGGTTTCCGTGCTGAGAATATCACAAGTGGTAGTGAAACCATGACGGCGCAAGCTGCGGTCAATCAGTGGACGGGTGACGCGCCGCACCTGAATACAATGCTTTCCTCAAACCTGACGGAGATCGGCGCAGGGGTCGCAGTGGCGAATGGCAGGGTGTACTATGTCGTTGACTGTGCCCGCCCAACGGCCGCCGGGGCGCCTCAGGTGCCGACTCCCGCAGTGGGGATGGGGACATCCGTCCCCGTGGTGGTTGAGGCGCCGATCCTGCCCGTGGTTGTCAGTACGCCGAACGCGGATGGGAACGTCGTCCATGAAGTGCAATATGGTCAAACACTTTGGCAGATCGCCGTCACTTATGAGACGAAAATCGACGAAATCAAACGCCTGAACAACCTTTCGGGTAATGACATTTACCCCGGGGACATGTTGCTGATTCGAACAGGTATCGCTGCCTCTGCGCCTTCTCCAACTGAGGCAACAACGTCTGTGAGTATGGCAATGTCAACAGTTCCCCCGGTGTTGCCAACAAATACTCTGATGTCTCAATTGACTTCGACGTTGCATCTCGCTTCCTTCACTCCGATTTCTTTCACCTCACCAGGCAGTGATACTTCATCCATCGCGGGTGTTGTGATTGGGATTATTGTAATTGCTCTGTTGGGTGGCGGGATCATCACTTGGTTGGGAAGTTCCAAGAAGGAACCGGCGTAAGGATTTTGGAAGAACACCACAGTGAACAGGGTATTATCTCTTCTTTGCCCGGCATCTGATGGGTGCTATACTTCACTGTGGCGTGAACATCCTTGTTGAAAGAGGAGATTCCATGGCTGAAGTTCGAATCGATGCATTGTTGCCGCAGGAAATGGCGGCGCGCGCCGAGTTGTTGGGGGTACGCAAAGCGGAGATGCCTTTTCTCAAAATGTTCATGTTGGCCATACTGGCTGGCGCATTCATATCCTTGGGAGCGATCTTTGCGACTACGGTCAGCGCGGGCGGAATGCCGGTTGTGGACCCAAACGGAACGGTTGCTTTTAATGCCATACTGCCTTTTGGGGTGACGCGCCTGCTTGCTGGAGTGGTCTTTTGCCTGGGGCTAATTCTTGTGGTTATCGGCGGCGCAGAATTGTTCACCGGTAACAACCTGATCGTGATGGCATGGGCGAGCGGTAAGGTGAAAGCTGCGGCTCTGCTCCGCAATTGGGTCATCGTCTATGTGGGAAATTTTGTCGGTTCCATCGGAACGGTAATCCTGATGTTCCTGACCAAACAATATACTTTCGGAGCAAATGCCGTGGGAATTGCCGCTCTTCGGACGGGGGTGGCAAAATGTGAGTTGACCTTTATACAGGCGGTTGCGCTTGGGATCCTGTGCAACGCTCTGGTTTGCCTCGCGGTTTGGCTCACGTACAGTGCGCGCAGCACCACCGACAAGATTCTGGCGATCATCTTCCCAATCACTGCCTTTGTGGCGGCCGGGTTCGAACATAGTGTCGCAAACATGTATTTCATTCCTTATGCTCTGTTCATTAAAATGTTCGATCCCGGTTTTACCTCAGCAGTGGAGGGGATGGTCTCCAACCTTGACCGCTTGACCTGGCAGGCGTTCCTGCTGAACAATCTGATTCCTGTGACAATTGGGAATATCATTGGTGGAGCGGTGCTGGTGGCAATTGTGTATTGGGCAATTTTCCTGCGACCCGAGAAGGCTTGAGAGAGGAGCGAATGATGAAGGCATATGTTTTGATAAAGGTCCGCAGTGGGGAAGTGAAGACGGTTGTCAGCGAGCTGCGCAAGATCGAAAATGTGGTTGATGCGACGATGACGTTTGGTCCATACGATGTTGTGGCGGTCATCGAATCCCCTGATATCAGCAGCCTGGGGACACTTGTTGCATCATCCATTCAGCCTATCTCCGGCGTGGAACAGACTCTTACCTGTATTGCCGTCGATTTCTAGCGTTTAAAAAGACACACCCCTCGCCTGTGTGACATGGGAGGGGTGTTCCAGTTGTTTGCTACGGCAGTTTGTATCTCAGAATGCGATTGTTGCCCGCGTCGGTAACCCAGACATAACCGAACCGGTCGACCGCGACTCCCGCCGCAAGCCCGATTTCTGAGTCGCCGCTGCCGAAATCTCCCCACGTGCGGACAAATTCGCCACTCGCTGTAAATTCGATAATGCGATAACCTTCCGGGTCGGTGATGAAAACGTGGTTGTTTGTTCCGACGGCGAGGAACGGCTTATTGTCCAATGACTGCCCGATCCAGGCATTCACATCCCATTGTTGATAGGGAGTATAAAATGTGCCGGTCTGATCAGGGATGAAGGACTGCACGCGTTGATTCCATGTGTCAGTTACAAAGACGGTTCCATCGCGCGCGACGGCTACACCAACCGGTTCATCAAATTGACCCGGATCAAAACCGCCAGTGCCGAACTCCGAAATGTAATTCCCATCCGAATCGAAAATGACGATCCGCTTATTACCCGTATCGGCGACCAGTACGTGACCCTGCGAGTCGACCGCAACCCCGCGTGGACCCCAGAACGAACTGCTTGACTCGGGTACTTCAGGCACAGGCTGACCGTATTGTCCCCAAAGTTTAATCGGTTTGCCGTCCGCCGAGAATTTTTGCACACGGTGGTTCCAGGTATCAGTCACATAGACTGAACCGTCCGGTCCTACGGCAACCCCCCAAGGCTCATTGAATGTTCCAAGCGGTGCCTGCTTCAACGCCTCCGACTCTGAGACGACAGCGCCGCTGAAGTAATCAATGGCGGCAAAAGTTCCCCACTCATGAAGAAGCGTTCCGTTGGATGAGATGTGCAGGATTCGATGATTCCTTGAATCAGCAACGTAGAAATCATTATCAAGTCCGGCAGCGATTGCGCGCGGCGCGTTGAGTCCCGACGGATAGCGATCACTGTTAAAGATTAGATCCGCCGGAATCATGACGGTACCAGCCTCGTATGGATCGACAGCGACGGGTGCGGCGGATGGCCCAACGCCATAGTTCCAGACTTGGGAAGCGATGTCCTTGCGGATGTAGAGTCGCATTTGGTCGGCGGGCTGCCAGGTTGTCAGAGTCATGGTGGTACTTCCGACTGCCTGGGCGTACTGAGTGTAATCGCGGTCGAACCAGATGTCGAAGATCCCATTGCGTATTGCAGGGTTCGTGATGGCATTCAGGACGCGACTCCTGTCTAGGTTGAAGTAATCCTGATTGGGCCACCACATGCGGATATAATCGAAACGATAGAAACCATCGCCCAAAGCGGGCTCGATCTTGTCGAAATTCTTTTGGTCGACGATCACCGCTACGGCCTCACGCAGGGAGCGGGTGGGCTGGTCGAAGGAACGCAGGCTGGTGTAATCACGCAGATACCAAACTACAGGCCATGATACACCGGTGTCCGGCGCGCTGGCGTCATAGGCGATGACTGCATTCAGTCCGCCTGAGACGCGTCTTGAAATTTCCTCCACTTGCGCCATGACATCTTTGACGCCTGTTGCCCCATGGGCATATACAAGGTACTCCGTGGCATCATCGTAGTTAATGTAATTCGCCCGGAAGGCTGTACGCGCAGTCTGAACTGCAAGCAATCCGAAAATGGTCAGCGTGACAAAATGGAAGAATGCGCTGGTGCGCTGCATTTTGGACATCAAAACGGTGCCGGTGATACTTCCGATCAATACCACCAGCGCCGCCCCGAATTTCAACTGGCTGACTGTCAGCGAGGCTGGGTCGATGCCTTCCGAGGATGACAGCATCATCACTGACGCGCCATTGATAACGCTTGAGCCAAGGGCAACGATTGCAAGAAGCAGCAGCGTGGTCATACCGAGGCTGACAAAGTCCCTGTTCATTAAGTACGCCAGCAATACGCCTGACGCGATCGCGGTGACGAACGGGAAAATGAAACCCGCTGTTGCCTGGAGTTGTCCCAATTCCGTGCCTTGAAATGGCGGTGTTGTCCCTGAAATGGATCGAAGGATATTGAAGATTGCTATTACGAAAACGATCAGCACAAGGATGGAAACCACGGTCTTCCCGGGTTTCTCGTTGATTACGTATGGGGTAACCAACTCGATGATCTGCCCGACTGCCCAGCCGGTGACCAGCACCATCGGCCATGCCATGTGGTACGTGAGCCACGGCATACGCTCTCCTGCGATGGTGAAGGCGGCTACGCTTGCGATGGACCAGAATACCATCAAACCAAAGAATGCGCCGAAATTGGACGAAGTGGATTCGGATTGACTTTCACCTGCCCCATTCGCTTCTCCCTCAGGGATGGCAGGCTTCTGTCCGAACAGTTTTTTCAAACCCAGGACGATTGCCACCAGTGTCCCAATCGCGGGGAGAAACTCGTACATCGGGATCTGGATCAGCACATAATAATATTCCGGCTGACTGCCGCGTTCCACACCCTGCTGCACCAACCAGTAACCAAGCGATCCGACCACGCCTGAAAAGAACCCCGCCGGGTTTGTGAACACCGTTGTGTATAGGATCGTATACACACCCCAAAATAGCGCGCCATACTTCCACCACTCACGGTTCCAAAATAGTCCGACCGCAATAGAGATTGCGAACAGTACCAAGACCACAATGCCCATGACCGTCATGGAATACGCGTCCAGCGCGGCAACTGCGGAAGATTCCGTAGGGATGACCACATTGGTAAGCCCCAATTCCTTGAGGAATTCAAGGATAAAGGCGGTCAGTTGGGGAAGAACGAACGTAAAAATGACGATGAGCAGATCAAATGCCCGGTTTTTGGGAGCCTCATGTTTGACATAGGCAAGATAGAAATAGATGACTCCCGCAATCACGATACCCAGTCCACCCAGAGCAAAAAGAATGTTTGTCAACGACATCCCACCCGTGTCTGTGGCATTGGCGGATGGTGTTGCTGCACCATCCAAGGGGTTAGCCGGTGCAGCAGTCTCTGTTACAGAAATGGTTTCGCCTGTCCCATGCGTGACCGTATAGGCGATGCCTCCGACACTGAATAAAACAATCCCTGCCGCCAAAAGGATGATAAATGCTCGATATGCAGACGCCTTGTTTTCCCAAGGTATTTTTGTAATCTGGGTAATGAAGTAAATCCCCAAAAAAACCAGCGCCTGCGCTGTATAAATGAACGAGGTTTCCTTTGATGTGAAGTGCAGAACCGTCGCTGCGGTTGCCATGTAGATATATTTCTTCTCGCCAATCTCCAGATAGCGCAGTATGGCATACAGTAAAAGTATTCCTGAAAAACCAACAAACGACTCGTTGCGGACATATCTGCCGTAATAGAGCATATACGGTGAAATGACCATCAAAAACGCTGCGACGATCATGCCCCATGCGCCGATGTATCTCCGCCAATACCAGACCATCCACACGGTGGCAATACTAAATAATACCGCCGGGATGCGCGCTGTGAAGTCCGAGACACCGAACAGGAAGTAGGTCAACGCGATGATATGAAATTGATGCGGTCCATGCATCATTGGGGTATGCTGGTACCCTTGGCCGCGATACAGCAGCCAGGAAAAGTAAGTGTGCAGGCTTTCGTCATGACTCATGACGCGTGTGCCAAGGTCGTAAAACCTTGTGACGATTGCCAGCAGGATGATACCGGCAAACAGGGCAATTTCGTTGGTCACCGCGGGCAGGGAGGAATGAATGGGCTTTTGAAGCCAGGAGGTTTTTTCGCTGTTCATAATGCTCTTTTATCGTAGAGAATGGGATGACTTATACATCATTCTGAATGTTCTGGCAAGTTAGTAGTTTTATTTACAATTAATGTAAATTTACCCTGGGGTGGTGGAAATGGACTCGAAGACCGGCGTGATCGTGAAGGTGGGTGGGTGAGTCGTTTTGGTAGGGGGCAATGTACAAATGGGCAGGATCAATTCCCGGCTGGGTGTGAGCGTTTCAACTGTTATTCGATTGGCGCGCAAGATCGATTCACGGGTGATCGAGAATTGGCGGGCGATACCGTCCAATGTATCTCCTGACTGGACGATATACCTGATCTCGTTGCACTCACTTTGTAACGTGTCTGTCGCTGTGTGTGTTAAGGGGGTTGGGGCGAGCAGCACCATACCCTGCGGTGTCTGCTGCGATGAAAGCTCTCTGATGTTCGTGAACTGCCATATAAAGAGTACAAATGTCGCAACGGCAATACCAATTGCTGTTTTGCGTATAGCCAATATAATACTCCCAATTCCTCCAGAACTTATTCTTGCATAAATCGCGTCAACCTGAAGGGGCAGGGGATGGATGTTCCAATGCTTGCGCAGAGTCTGTTGCAGAACAACTTCAGTGTCTTTAATCATTTCTGAATATTTTTTGCACTCCATGCAGACCTGCAGGTGTGAGTCGAGCGCCTCTTCGTGCAGCGAGTTGAGCCCGTTATCTGCTTTGAAGTGAATCAGCCTGCGGGCCTCTTCATGTGAGATTTGCATTTTGTTCTCCGTGTAAGGAATGCAACGCATCCCTCAATCGTTCGCGGGCGGTATGCAATCGGGAGTGGATGGTACCTTCGCTGATGCCCATGATCTCCGCGATTTCGGAGATTGGCAGTTCGTGGAGATATCGCAGGACAACAACTGTCCGGTAGCGTTCATCCAGTTTGCTGAGTTCATTCCAGAGGATAGTTTCTTTCTCGGTCTGAATCACCCGGTCTTCCGGTGTCACTTGGTTCTGCGTCTCAACCCGGAGAATGCCGCCAATCGTTGTCTTAAGTCGTTCGATCACCTTCCGTTTCCGCAGGTGGCTCCGACTGAGATTGAGAGCGATTGTGTAGAGCCACGCCTTGAAGGTTTTCCTTTCCTGATATGACCTGAGCGATTTTAGCGCCGCAATGAACGTTTCCTGTGTGATCTCGTTTGCATCCGCTTCATCGCCTACAATGGATAGGGCGAGCCTGAACACGCCAGTTTCATACTGGCGTATAAGCATCTCAATCGCGGCGTGATTACCAGCCGCGGCGTGATTACCAGCGATACACTCGGAGATGAGCCGCGACGATTCAGAGACATTCATGCGTTCTGAGAAGTTAACGCTGGAGGAGTTGAAAATCTTCACGGATGTATTTTGCTTTTAATTTAACTGCGCATAGGCAATGTATCATATCCACATCACTCACAAAAAACAGACCATCAACATCAAGCTGATAAAGACCCCCCAGCAAGCTGACCGCACCCTGCCTGGATATCAATTCCCCGCCTCATGCGAATCGTACAAGGAATTCCAGCCTGCTCCAGCGATTCTTTGAAGAGTATCGCTCTCTCGTGGTTTGTAGCGCGACCTGCATAACCGGCAGTGGGGTTGAGGGGAATGGCATTGACATGACACAGTAATCCCTTGAGGCGGCTGGCTAGTTTCTTTGCGACCTGGGGCGTGTCATTGACGCCGTTGATCAACGCCCACTCAAAAGTGACGCGGCGCCCGGTCTGTTCAACATAATATTTACAAGCCTCGATGATGTCCTCTATTTTGTAACGCTTATTGACCGGCATGATGGCAAGGCGCTCATCATCATCCGCAGCGTGAAGCGAGATTGCCAGATTGACCTGCCGCTTCTCGTCGGCAAAACGCCGTATTTGTGGAACCAGCCCCACGGTCGAGATGGTGAAGCGGCGGGCGCCGAAGTTGAATCCGTCCTGGTCGTTGAGGCGGTCGATTGCTGTCATCGTGTTGTCGTAGTTGTGGAAAGGCTCGCCCATTCCCATAAGGACGATATTCGTGACCAATTCGTTCGCTTCTTTGAGTATCCGTGCATAATACAGCACTTGCGCGATAATCTCGCCGCTGGAAAGATGACGCTTGAATCCCATCTGCCCTGTAGCACAGAAAACACAACCCATCGCGCATCCTGCTTGCGTGGAGATGCACAGCGTGCGCCGCTTCCTTGCCCCACGCAAATTTTTACTGTATGGAGCAGCAGTTTTGATCTGCGGATTATCCGCCGGGTCGCCATACCGCATAAGTACCGCTTCGATTAAATTCCCATCAGGCAGTTCAAAAAGTGTTTTGCGCGTAAACCCATCGGCTGAGTCGAGATAGGTTCTCACCTGGAATGGGGTAAAGGTAAATTCTTCCGCAAGCTTTTTACGAAGAGATATAGGGAGGTTTGAAAATTCGTCGGGCGATTCGTAGAGATGCTGATACACCCCCTGCCAAATTTGCTTGGCACGGTAAGCAGGTTCTTTCCAATCTTTAAGTAGATTGGCGATCTCCTCCAGGGTGAGGTCATAAATGAGTTGGGTCACTTTTATCCGATCAAATCTGACAGGTCATTTGCAATAAAATCGATCTTTGGTTTCCACGCCTCCGACTGCTCCCGTGTGGAGACACCACTCAGCACCAGCGCGGTCAGGCATCCCATTGCCTGCCCGGCAGCAATATCGGTTTCAAGCCGGTCACCAACAACGAGCGTCTCTTCCTTTTTGGCGCCAAGTCTCTCCAACGACAGTTCCATCAAGTAGGGAAATGGCTTGCCTGCATAAATGGGTTCGATATTTGTTGCCGTGGTGATGACTGAGATCCACGCGCCTGCACCGGGGATTTCCCCACGCGGGGTGGGGAAGGTTTTGTCGGGGTTAGTGGCATAAAACGGCACTCCGCGCCGCACGAGGAGGGTTGCTTCCCGCATCTTCTCGAAATTAATCTGGCGGTCGATCCCGATGACAAAAAACTCCGCTTCCTGAGCGTTCTCTGTGAAAAGGATTTCAAATCCCTTTTCCTCCAGCGCCTGGCGGATACCATCTTCGCCAATCATAAAGGCTTTACTGCCGCGCGGGAATCTCTGTGCCAGCATGTGCGCCACGCCCAATGCAGAGGTAACCACCTGGCTGGCATTCACGTTCACGCCAAGGTTTGCCAGCGTGGATACATATTGATCGGGGGTTTTCGTCCCGTTGTTGGTGGCGAAAACATATTTCATGCCGCGTTCCTCAATCCGCTTGAAGATGGCTGGCAAATCGCCAATGGGTGTATCCGAGCGCCAGATGACGCCATCCATATCGAGAATAAGGGCCTTGATGTGTGAGGGAAGCATATTAAGATGATGGTCGAATAAGAGCGTTTTTCATTGATGCCATGTATCGGGATCACATATCCTTTTTTGTAATGCTGGCGTTGGCACATCCGTGAAAATCAGCGGGGGCATTCAACCAGCGAGTCGTTACAGCGAGTCGTTATTTGAATTTCTTCACCAGATATTTCAATACCGGTTTATCAATCCACTTCGCTTCGGGATCGGCGCGTTCTTCAAAGTTCTCATTTCCAATGAACTCGTTGAACGCATCACGGAAGTCTTTTCCTTTTTTCAGGTAACCTTCCCGCCGGAGAATCTCCATGATTTGCGCCAGTGATTTGCCTTTGAGAATCACGCGATCTGTCTCGGGGCTTTTGCCGAAATACAGCTCGTGCATATCCAGCAATTCACCAAGCCGTGGAACCGGGTCATCATGGTCATCCACACGATAATCGATCCAGCGGTCAATGAAACCGCCATAACCACCTTTCGGCTTGACCACGTAAATTGCCGCGGATTGTCTGCCGCGTTTATCACCACCGGCGCGGTCGCCAGCCAATAGTGCAGCGTGGAGACGTTTTGGCAGGTTTCCTTTTGTCTTCAGGAATGCCTTCTCCATGGCTGGGACGACTTTCACACCTGCCAGAATGTTTCCCTGAATGGCATATCCTTTCCCAGCGATTCCGCCTGCCCACTCAAAGCACCCATTTCCTGAAAAAGTCGCCGAGCCTCCCCTGGCATCCACCAAGCCAACCTGTCTGAGCTCCTTGTCAGGATCATCTTCCAGTAACCGTCCCAGAGTCTCCTGGGCAGATAGACCCGCTCCCATTAGCGCCAGTCCGCGTGGCCCGAATGAGGTGTTGGCAAACGACTGGGTTGCCACCGCGCCAACCCCCGCCTGCGCCCAAGGGACAACGGCTCCTACCGCAGGGAACTTCGACGCGACTGCCACTCCCCAGCATTGTTGTTCGAGGTCACAGGCAACGATGGAGAAAGTCATGGCATAGATTCCTTTCGCGTGGCGATTATACCCAAAATAAAAGCCTGCCGATTTTCAGCAGGCTTCAACAACAACCTATACACTGTCGAACTACTTACTTGGCTTTCTCAGCAGAGGTCAAAACCTCATCCACCAAACCGTATTCCACCGCGCCCTTGGCGTCGAGGTAATAGTCACGGTCGCTATCGCGTTCGATCACTTCGAGCGGCTGGCCGGTATGTTTTGCCATAATGCCAAGTAACAGACTCTTCAGGCGCAGGATTTGCTTGGCTTGAATTTCGATATCAGTCGCCTGTCCTTGCGCACCGCCGAGCGGCTGGTGCATGTGGATGGTCGCATTCGGCAGGGCAAAGCGGCGTCCTTTCGTACCAGCGGTCAGCAACACGGTTCCAAAAGAGGCGGTTACACCGACTGCCACAGTGCTGATTGGGTTCGAAATCATCTGCATCGTGTCATAGATGGCAAGTCCCGCATAGATCACACCGCCGGGCGAGTTGATGTACATGAAAATTTCGCGCTCAGGGTCTTCATGGTTCAGAAACAACAACTGCGCAACAATCAAATTCGCGATTTGATCATCAATCGGCGTGCCAACAAAGATGATACGCTCCTTGAGCAGGCGGGAAAAAACATCGTAAGAACGCTCGCCATAATTGGTCGACTCGATTACTTCTCTGGTTATATTTTTGACGGTAGGGATCATTATTCACTCCTTATATTTCGTCAATCATACTGTTTCCGTATTGGAATTGCATTAACGCTTTATCAGGAATTTTCAGGAAACTTCACCCGATTCGGTCTCAGGGGAAGCTGCCTCCGTCTCAGGAGCCTTTTCTTCACCGGAAGCAGACTCTGCTTCCACCGCCTTTGCAGCTTCCTCTTTCGCCGCGGCGCGCTCTTCGGGAGTCTTATATTCGCCGGTCGCGATGGACTTCAACATATCCAAGGCACTGCGGGTAAGCACGCGGTTGGCGGATTCCATCGCCACGGCCTGGGCAAGCTGCTGCTGTCCCTTTCTGCCGCCGCGAATCTTGGCCAGGTCCAATCCCTGCATGCTCAACGCAGAGAGGGTGTTGTTGAACTCGGCATCGAGGGAGGCGTTATCCACTTCCAGTTTTTCCCTGCGGACGATTTCATCCAAAATGAGGGATCGCTCCAGTCGTTTCTTGGCGACCGGTTTGACTTCCTCTTCGATGAATTGCTCACGGGTTGTGTTGCGAACCTTGAAATACGTTTCAAGGTCCATGCCCTGTTGGGCGAGGCGCCGACTCAAGTCTTCGAGCACATGCTCGCCTTCATGTTCAAGAGAGTGCTCGTGGTATTTGAAGACCGCGCCTTCCTTGACCTTTTCAATCAAGTCGACGAAATACTTGTCATCGTAGTCGGCTTTGGAACGCGCTTCCACATCCTTGGCCACAGCCTTGCGCAATTCTTCGAGCGTTTCGCCTGCGCCGACCATCTTGGCAAATTCGTCGTCGAGTTCGGGCAGGGTCACCGAGCGGACGGTCTTGACGGTGACCTGCATTTCGACCTCCTTGCCTTTCAATTCTTCTACATCCCAATCATCGGGGAAGGTATGTTTAACCGTCTTTGTATCGCCCGGTTTCATACCGATCAGTTCATGTGAGAAGCCATTGTAGGGCCATTCTGTATCGCGCGGTTCCTGGCGGATGAAAGCGGCAAAGCCGGTGCGGTTGACTTCGGATATCTCGGATTTGACATCCACAAGCACGTAATCGCCGACCTGTGCCTCGCGTTCCACGTTTTCGGTTGTGGCGTACATTTGGCGAAGGTCCTCAATCGCTTTCTCCACGGCGCCCTCTTCGGGACCAGACCACTCATACGGCATGCGAATCGAGAGATAGTCGCCCAGGTCCACTTCGGGGGCAAGCGGCACGCGGAAGGTCATCTTCGGCGGCTCGAGGGAGTCGATGGATTCCAGTGAACCGGACGCGCCAGGGTTGACATCCGCTTCCTTGAGGATGTTCGAGTATTCCGCATCGACAAACAAGTCAATCGCCTGTTCAACGATGGCTTGCTCACCGTAATTCAACACCACCATGTGATAGGGAGCCTTGCCCGGGCGGAAGCCAGGGATTTTGCCGCGTTCCGAAATCTTGCGCGCTGCGCGGCGTTTATATTGCTCCATCGTTTCGGGTTCCACTTCGACGATCAGTTTTGCCTGATGTCCTTCTTCGATCAGTTTTTCGATTTTCAAGGTATTTCTCCATAAGAGACCCTAAAGGGTTTTGAGTATCCTTAGGGGTTAAGATTATATGGGGACGGAGGGGGTCGAACCCTCACGCCTTTCGGCACATGATCCTAAGTCATGCCTGTCTGCCAGTTCCAGCACGTCCCCGTGCTGTTTCTTCTTGCACTTGCTCAGGTACCGGGCAAGTGTGAGGCGGCGAAATTATACCGCAGGTATTGATTTTCTCACCATAATTTATCGCTCCCGAACACCCAAAGGATAAGACTTACACTGGTTGACGATTTTCGTTCGGCGTGTATAATCCCGCACTTGAACTCACATTAAACCTTGAGCCCGCAACCGGAGAATCCATTGAGCCGCCTCATCAACCCCGAATCCGTTGGAAAAAACCGAACCCGTTTATCGAAAGCCATCGTATTAGCAGTGCGTGAACTGGCAAAGCAAAAGGAAGTCACCGACGAAGCGAAAGACCTGGCGGCGTTCATCGCTCTAGCATTGCGGACCATCGCCGATGGGATCGATGAATCCGTCGCGGCATGGGAGAAGCGCGATTACTGGGTCAAAGCGGACCGTTTCCGCATGGAGTGGATGTGGTCGGGGCAATATGCAGATAAGATGAAAGTGGCTATCTTTACCAACGATTGGGGCACCATTGCCATGCTTATGCCGCAGATTGCACAGAAATTCAGCAAGGTCGTGGTCTCCGATAATCACCGGTTGGGCAAGCCGTGGGTGGGGGCGTTTGAAAGAATGAAAACAGAGGGTTTGCTCTGAGACTGTTGAAGAGTATGGAAGATGAAAATCTCCGAAGAATGTTCGGGGATTTTTTGGCTTCGGGTGAACGTGAAATGCGTCACAAGTGTGTATAATCAGGGAGCCATGTCCCGTTCCCGACATCTCATCATTCGCAGCGTTCTGGCAGTTGGGATCATATTGTTTGCCTTCAACTCCACCTTTGCCTTGGCATCGCAACCAACCATCGTTCTTACCTCTCAAGCCACACCTACATTCGATATGAATCGCCTGGCGCAGCCGCCGACGGTTTATCCGCCCGCCCAAGCGGATAATGGTGCGCAAGCCTACTGGGGGATGTGCATCTCCTGTCACGGCGATCATGGACAGGGGCTGACTGACGAATGGCGCGCGTCGTTTGGGGTGGAAGAAAGCGATTGTTGGCAATCCGGCTGTCATGGGAGCGACGCGCCTCTCAATAGTTTCGAGATTCCACAGGCGGGCGTTCCAGCGCTCCGTGGCGCAGGGCGATTGGCGCGCTTCTCCAATTCCTTCGAATTATTCACGTACATTCAACAGAACATGCCATACTTCCGGACGGGTTCGTTGACCTCTGACGATGCCTGGGCGCTGACCGCCTATCTCCTGAGGCTGAATGAGAAGGAAATCAAAAATTTCACGCTAGATGAAGTCAACGGCTCTGCGATTCCGGTCCATCACCGCGTCAGACTCCCGGAGAACGAGGTTCCCGCCGCGTTGCTCCTGGTCGGCATCCTCGCTTTGACGGCAATCGGATGGAACGCCAGACGATCGACAGACAAACCTCCGAGACCGAATTTTTTCCATCACCTGCACCCGCCCGCCATCCCGGCAGGACAATCCCGCTTCCGGTACACTCTTGCCGCGGGCGGATTGGCCGTTTTCCTGTCACTGGTCCTGTTCATCACCGGTTTATTGGAGATGTATTACTATGTCCCCACACCGGATGAAGCGGCGATTTCCGTAGAAACCATCAGCACCCTCGTCCCGTTTGGAAGGCTGATCCGTAATCTGCACTTTTGGTCGGCGCAATTCCTTGTCGTCGTGACGACCATCCACCTTCTGCGCGTCGTCCTGACCGGAGCCTGTTCCGGCCACCGCCGCTTCAATCACCTGCTCGGTCTGGGATTGCTGGTTATCATCCTCTTGCTTGACTTCACCGGGTACATCCTGCGCTGGGATGTGGGGATACATTGGGCGCTGGTGGTGGGCGCCAATCTGCTGAAAACCATTCCCTGGATCGGGGAAGGTCTGTATCGATTTGTAGTCGGCGGGAGCGAGCCGGGCGCGGCGACACTGACGCGCTTTTACGCCTGGCATATTATCGGGTTGACGATCTGTGGTACTGTGCTGATCTTTTGGCATGCCTTCCGCGTCCGCCGCGACGGGGGGATCGCGGTGCCGCCATCCTCGATCCGCAAGGACAGGGAACGCATCACGCGATTCGAATTGTTGAATCGCGAAGCGTTTGCCATGGTCGTTAGCATCGCCTTGTTATTGCTCTTTTCCCTGTTTGTTCCTGCGCCGATTAAGCAACCCATTTCAAGTGTAGGAAGCATTACAGGCGACTCGCAGGCGCCCTGGTTCTTTCTCTGGATTCAACAGCTCCTTCAATGGGGCGATCCGTTCCTGTTCGGTGTGCTGACGCCGATACTGGTCGTTATTGCTTTGGGGCTGGTGCCCTATTTGCTGCCCGCGGCAAAGCCGGAGGAATTGGGCCGCTGGTTCCCGCGCGGAAACAGGCTTGCTCAGGTCATTACTGCCGCGATTCTTCTCTCGATTCTCATCCTGACAATACTGGGAGCGATACCCAAATGGACAAATTAACTCGCCGCGATTTCCTTGGAGTATCCAGCCGGGTTTTGTTCGGGCTGGGTGGGTTGCTGGGCTTGGGAGGATTGATCCGATACTTCAGTTATTTGCCTCCTCCTGAAACGCCTACCGAGTTCGACTTGGGAGATAGCGCCAGTTTCCCGCCTGGGTCGCGCATCATCCGCAGTGACATTCCGGCGGCGATCTGCAATCGGGATGGACACGTTACCGCGTACAGCCTGGTCTGTACTCACTTGGGCTGCACTGTCGAGGAGGATGGCGATGGGTTCACGTGCCCATGCCACGGGTCCCGGTATGATGCGGAGGGCAGCGTCGTCAAAGGTCCCGCACAGGAGCCGCTGCAAAAGCTCCATGTTGAGATACTCGAAGACCAATCTTTGCGCCTATCCACAAGGGAGTAGGCATAAATGAAATCCGCACTAAAGTGGACGGGGATAATTCTGGGCACGCTGACCGGCGTGCTCCTCCTTGGCATGTTGCTCTTGTATGGAACTGGCAGGTCGCGGCTGTATAAAAAATATGAAGTCGTAGTACAGGGCGTTCCCATCCCAACCGATGCGGAGGCTTTGGATGAAGGTAAACGTATCTTCCAATATCGCGGTTGTGAGGCGTGCCATGGCGAGCATTTGCAGGGGGTAGTCTACCTCGACAACCCCGCGCTGGGACAGGTCATCACACCCAATCTGACCTCCGGACGCGGAGGCATCGGCTCTCAACGCACGGACCTGGACCTGATCCGCGCCATCAAGCATGGCCTCCGCCCAGACGGGACACCGTTATTGTTCATGCCGTCAACGGAGTTCTACTTCCTGAGCGATGAAGACCTGGGAAAAGTGCTGGCATATATCCGCAGCCTGCCGCCCGTGGATAACGAACCGCGCCCCAGCGCCTTGTCCTTTAGCGGGTTTATCGCCATGAACGTGGTGAAGAGCATCACCTTTCTGCCTGCCGAACTCATCCCGCACGATCAGCCGCCTCCCCCCGCGCCGAAACCTGCTGTGACAGCTGCCTATGGCGAATACCTTTCCCTCTCCTGCAAAGTCTGCCATGGATTGACTCTCTCCGGCGGCGAAATCCCCGGCTTCCCAGCCGAGTGGCCCTCCGCACCCAACCTGACCTCGGGTGCAGGCGGTCGGTTACCCACATGGGGCGAGAAGGGTTTTATCGACATCCTTCGTGATGGTGAAAAACACGGCTTACGCATCAACTCCCTTTACATGCCGTGGAAGTCCTATCGGTTCATGAATGACGATGAACTCAAGGCAGTGTATCTATACTTAATGTCCCTCCCGCCAAAAGAGTTTGGGAATCGGTAGAGTTTTCATGTCGTTGGGATGAATGCTCCCCCTTTTCATAAAAATCTACTTCCACTGACCCTTCTTTGCGAAAAGATACTACTCCTCTTTCCGGTAGTCGAGTTTTTTGAAAGTCAGGGAATGGCTGCCAAGAGCGATCAATTCATTCAGGTTTTGCCACTTGTCGAATTCCTCGGCAGAGTCCTTGGGTCTTTCCAATCCAAGCTTCTTCATTAGGTCCAGCCGGAAAAGATCAAAAGCGGAACGGATCACCAGCCCAAAGGAGCCGACCGAGAAGATCGAAGCGTTGTAAAAGAAAAAACCACCGGCAAATCCCAACGCGGCAAGGGATAGGAATTTGAAAACAACCCATAAGAAGTCAAGATACACGCTTGGGCTGGTTCCTGCTCCTGGGACAGCCCACATGGAGAAAAAGACCGCCAGCACGCAACAGAACGAAAAAGTCATGGAGAGGATGGACATGTTCACAAGGAACGACAGTTCGTTCCGTACGCCGTCGATGGTCATCTTGTATTCGATGGGGATGACATGCACCAGCCGGGGCCAGAATTGGACACCATCGAAGCCGTATCGTTCACCGGGATAATTCTCCGCTGCCTTGAGCGCATTTCCGAACCGGGAAGGCATCACATCCGCCTGGTCTTCGGGATATGCCAGCCCGTAATCAGCCGCGGCTTTGTAATACCGGTCTCCCAACTCATCCAATTCCGCCTCACGCAGGGAATCGCCACCAGCGAACTTTTCCAGTTCGCGGACCTTGCTCTTCAAAATATCCCGATGACGTCTCTGATTGAACGCCTTTTGCCGATGAATTCTATGACTCTTGTTGTATAAAAAGCGTACAGGAGGGGGAATAACATACCCTTCAAGCATTTTGAGCAAGAAGGTATTTAGGGCAGTCAGGGTAAAGCCTATGATGACAGTCAGGATGAACACCAGCACCCCAAGGGCAATCAGCCGGGCGGTATCCCCCATACCCTTAAACATGGTAAGGATCGCCAGGCCGGGGTCGAACGCCATCAGACAGGCAATGACAAACGCCAGGGAGGGCACCATGGATGCAACGATGAAATTATTGCCCAGCTTTTCGAGGTAGCTCGCAAAGGCATTCATGCTGGAAAATTATTCCGGTTAGTTGCCCCTAATCAGGGGTTTTCTGGGAAGGATTTTTGGAAATTGCGGTTTGGGCATGGGTTGAGCCGGAGGTTTTTCCTCCGGTTTTTGCGGGGTTCTCGGCGAAACAGGGGGCTTTTCCTGTTCCCGTTCGATATTTTCAGCGCCCGGATGCCTGCGACGCGGTCTTTTTGAGCCACCAGGCAACGTAGGGATCGACATTCCCAACCATATCATATAGCCTCGCTTTTCGTCGTCTTGAGGAAAATTATAGTGCTTTTGGTGGGAATATACAACAGGAAATCCTCTGTTTTCTGTAATGTCCCTTGGCCTACCCAGGATTCAAGGTATCGGTAAATTGAACCGGTATTAAATTTCTGCAACATTGTGAGATGCTATAAAAATAAAAACGACATGGGGCAGTAACTTGAAAGCTTCCTGTAGGGCGTCCCTTTGGCGGCAGGATGGTATCATATATTTATCAGTCGTCATATTGGAGGACTACTACAGGACAAGTACAGGATAACTATAGGATCAGTACAGGATACTGATTGCCAGTGATACGCAACCTATTACGCATTATTTAGGTTGAAGGAATATATAGTATGGCAAAATTAAGGCTCAATGCCGCTTTTACCTCCGCCAGCGGGAAACTGGATACCCTCGTCCTCCGTCGCGCCCATAACGGACAAATGACCCTCATCAAGCTCGCCGATATGTCCAAGGTGAAATGGAGCAAGGCGCAAAAAGACCATCGCTTGCGTTTCAAACAGGCGGTAGCGTATGCCAAGGCCGCCATGGCAGAACCCGCTGCACGCGCTCAATACGAAAAAGAAGCCGCAAAAAAAAGAAACGCCCTTTCGATTTGGCGGTCTCGGATTATTTCAAAGACCGGAATCTACTGGCAAAATAAAACAAAAACGTCCCGAAAGTTTGAAACCTTCGGGACGTGACTTTCCAACCTTCGACATCAACCCTTCAACTTCACCAGGTGCTGCTCGGTGTTCTCCAGCAGTTCAATCATCATCTCGCGGATGTGCTTGTTGAGGAAGTGATGCTCCAGCGTGGAGAGAGGCAGGAAGCGCGCGCCCGCCACCACGTGGATGCAGTTCGATGCGCCGCACAAGCAGATGAACGGTGCGTCCATCTCCCATTCCGTGGCAGGATAGAAGAACGAGAGTTCATCACCCTTCTCGATGTCCTTGCAGGCGTACATGAGAAGATTTTCTGTATCGAGAATCACATTGGGGTCGCATGAATGATTCAACGCCGCCAGCTTGCCGACATTGGTGTGCCGGTCGCGTCCTATCTGGACGGTGTAGCGATTGGGTTTGTTCACCACTTTTTCGGTCGGGATTTCACAGATCACTTCCCCTTTCTTGTAAGCCTGCTTTGAGATTAAACTGCGAAACTTGTTTTCTGTTTTGATCGTCAATGTATCCATCGAAGCCATTGTCCGTTTCCTTTCGAAATGTTCTGAAAACATTCACTGGATATGACATCATGATTGGTGATCATCACATCCTGATAACTTCGTATTAGTATAACGATAATAAAAATAATTTCAAGAGTTTGATGGGGTCAAATGAAAAACTTTAAGGTTGCATACATGTCATTACGAGTCTAATATGGCCAGGCAAATTCCCATTTGATGAACATCATTTCAACAAAGGCAAACTGCTTCGTTTATCCGTCAGTATCATCGAACTGATCCTCCCCAAACGTCCAGGTATTCGACCACCCATCCGCCCGATGCGTTGAAGATCGATGGACGGTACACTCATGTCGCCACAAATGGAAATGTTTCTTACAGGAACATTGTGTTATAAAAAGGAGTATCCATGACCAACCCTCTGACCGATTTTTCGAACGGACTGACCTCCGCCGTCGAAAAGGGCGGCGCCAGCACGATCCTTGTGGATGCGCGCAAGCGCTATCCCGCCAGCGGCATTGCTTATGCCGCAGACCTCGTCCTCACCGCCGATCATGTTGTCACACGCGAAGACGACATCAAGGTCGTTCTGCCCGATGGCAGGCTGCTCAACGCGGCGCTCGCCGGGCGCGATCCTGGGTCCGACCTTGCCCTGTTGCGGCTGGCTGAAACTGTTCTTTCCCCCGCGAAGACCTCGAGCGATGTGAAGGTTGGACAGCTTGTCCTGGCGCTGGCTCGTCCCGCCCGCGCGGGGATGCAGGCCTCCTGGGGCATCGTCACTGCCATCAACGGTCCCGCCCGCACCTTCCGCGGCGGTTTGCTCGATGAATACATCTCCACCGAAACGACGCCGTACCCCGGCTTCTCCGGCGGACCGCTTGTCAACACCGAAGGCGAAGTACTTGGATTGAACACCTCCGGTCTGACGCGCGGCTCATCATTGACCATCCCGGTGAGGGTGGCGTGGCGTATTGCAGAGGCGCTGGCAAAACATGGCTCAGTTAAACGCGGTTACCTCGGAGTCCGCACACAGCCGGTGGAAATTCCCGAAGCGGGGCGCAACTCCCTGCGGCGCGAACAAACCAGCGGATTGTTGATCCTGTGGCTGGAGGAGAACGGACCGGCACAGCAGGGCGGCTTGTTCGTCGGCGATACAATTGTCGCCATTGGCGGTCAGCCGGTCGGCGACCCCGACGATCTTTTCTCGGCGCTCAACAGCGATACCGTCGGCAAGTCCATTGCGGTGGAGGTGCTGCGCGGCGGACGCCCCGAAACCGTCACAGTGACAGTGGGGGAGAGAAAGTGATTTGTACCATCACATTGTCCCGCAGGGTGTCTGGTGGAAAGAACAAAGCAGATACAACCAGACCTGCGGGACGGTTTAGGACACTACAGTGATTCGAGTCCTGTTGGATGTTTCCTCACCGGCGTTGCGCGCAGGCTTGCGCGCTCTGCTCTCGTCTGACAAGACGATCAAGGTGGTGGCTTCGCCCGATTCGATGGACGATGAAGCCGAAGCGGATGTGGTCATCACATCGGCTTCGACCGCTTCTGTTTCGAGCCTCGAAGAGGGTCCCGTTTCGGCGGCGACTCTGTTCCTGAGCGACGGTCCGGTCAACGTCCGCGAAAGGAGGCGTTTCCCCCACGTCTGGGGCATCCTGCCTGCCGACGCGTCCGCCGAAGAGTTGACCGCCGCCGTCCACGCACTTTCCCAGGGGCTGATCGTCGGCGCGCCGGCGTTGTTGTTCGAATCAGAAAACGGACCGCTTGAACGTGGCCCGCTCACCGAACGGGAATCCGAAGTGTTGGGGTTATTGGCAAAAGGGCTGGCGAACAAACAGATTGCTGTCGAATTGGGGATCAGCGACCACACTGTGAAGTTTCACGTTTCTTCCATCTATCAAAAGCTGGGTGTGACCAATCGCACCGAAGCCGTGCGCGAGGGACTGCGCGGCGGGTGGATCGCGCTCTAAAACATCGCTATCTGGCGTTCCGCCCGTCTTCCATCCAGCAGCAGGAAGGGGGCGGCACGCGCCACCGCGATGCCCAGTTTCCGCAGCGCGGACAGGTCACGCAGTTTGCCGGTTCGTCTGGCAGAGAGGATTGCCTCGGCGCCTCGCAAGCCGATACCCGGCACACGCAACAGGTCGCGTTTTTCCGCCCGGTTGACCTCCACCGGTCGTTCAACCAGATTGGACTGCGCCCACGCCAGTTTCGGGTCGGTGGGGAGGGGGAGGTTGCCGTCCGGCGTGAAGGGCATTTCTTCGAGGTCGAATCCATAATCGCGCAGCAGGAACGACGCCTGGTACAGGCGATGTTCCCGCAACGGATCGACCGCCGCCTTGTTTTCCAGCGGCGTATCGCGAATGGGATGGAACGCCGAGAAATAGGCGCGTTTGAGGCGGACGTTCTTCATCAGCCAGTCGGTCGTGGTCAACAATTCCAAGTCGCTTTCATCTGCGCCGCCCGCCACGAACTGCGTCACCGTGGAGGGATGGCGGCCGTTCCAGAATTTCCAGGCGGGCTGAGTGCGGCGAATCTCTTCGACCCACCTCAAAGGTTGCAATAACTCTTCGAGAAAGACCTTGTGCGGGGCAAGCCGCGCCAGCCGCTCCGTGTTGGGCGCTTCGAGGTTGATCGAGACACGGTCCGCCAGTTGCATGGCGCGCTCGACCTGCCCCTTCTCGGCGCCGGGCATGATCTTGAGATGGATGTAGCCGCGAAACCCCATCCGCTTGCGGAGGATTTCCGCCGTGTCGAGAATTTTATTCTGTGTGTTCGCACCGCCCGCCGCGATGCCCGAACTGAGGAAGATGCCCTCGGCGGCTCGGGCTTGATGCAGTTTCATGAACAACCCGGCGAATTCCTGCGGCTGGAAGGTGGCGCGGCGGAAGTCGCGTCCCGCCCGGAAGGGACAGTAGTAGCAGTCCCGCTCGCACGCCGACGTGAGCAGAGTTTTGAGCAGCATGATCTGCCTGCCGTTCGGCAGCTGCGCCGGGTGGACGAAGGCGGCATCCCGCAAAAGCAGGCGGGTCTTGTCTCCTCCGCATGTTCGAGTTCCATCTGGCTGGAAAGCATCTTGAGCGTGCTGAGCGCGTCCATGACGAGGATTGTAGTACATATGTTCTAATTTTGCAAGTTTTTGAGTTGGAAGACAGAGGACCGGCGACAGTAGGCGCCAGTCTTCCTTGCGGGGATTTTGTGGAGAAAATGTAACAAAAAATCACTTGTGTTTTGGGAAGACTGTCTCTACAATAGGGGTAGCCCCGCACGAGAAGGGGAGAGGTGACCGGTGTAAAAATGGAGCAAAATGCCAAGCAAAATGATACCGACCCGACCCGTGAGTGAGAACGAAAGCCTATTGCGCAAAAAGTTCTATGAGAACATTGCCGCGCAGAGCGATTTGATGGACAAATTGGGGGAGCGATTATTGACGCTGGAACTGGGCATTCCCGGTTTGTTCGCCACCGTTTTGAAATTGACCCGCGGCGAGGACGCCACGCTTCCCATCAATGCCGCGTTGAACCTGGCGTTTGTCCTCTGGTTGATCGCCCTCATTTTGACCCTGTTGGCATTGACCCCCAAAAAGTGGAAAGTGGACGAAGACCTTCTCAAGCAAGACCCCAGCAAGTTTTCGGAAGGGTTGGGAATTGTGGATTTCTTCGAGCAGTCGGCGCTGTACAAGCGGCGGCTCATTGTTATTTCCAGCGTTTTGTTCTTTGCGGGAATTTTCAGCGCCGTGTTCACACTGGGATAGGAAATCATGAAAAAACGATTGACTTTCAAATGTGGCAAGTGCCTGCGTAATTTTTCCTTCCAGAAGGAAATCACCCCCGAGCAGGAATGGTTCTTCACCTGCCCGTATTGCGGGGCGGAACTGCTTCTGAAACTGGAGCCGTTCAAGAAGAAGAAACCGACAAACGTCCATCGCGGCGAGGGGATGGAAGGCGATTCCGCCGAGTGGGAGTACGTCTTCCCTGAAGTCATTGAAACGGAAGTGCGCTGATTTTTCCCTCACCCTACTCTCTCCCGCGGGGGAAGGGTTGGGGATGAGGGCACATACCACCCAATTAACAGCCATGCCAAAATTCGTTCATCCCGTCCCTTTCATCATCCATCCCGAAGACGACCTCGTGGATAAACAACCGCACTTGCGGCATGCCAGCGTGAAATTGGCGAACGATTTCGCCGATGGACGTGTAATCACCGAAGCGGACTTGCAGGCGATGGGGTCGGCGTTGTGGCGCGCCCTGCCAGCGGACACCTCCAGCCGTTTGGAAGAGGCGGTCAAAGCCGCGGGCGCAAACATCCTGCCCATCATCATGGAAAACCCGATTCCCGCCGTGCAAGCCCTGCCGTGGGAGACGTTGTTCCACCCCGAGCGTGGATTCCTTGCCCGCAGCCCCTCGTTCACCTTCTCGCGCCGATTCGCCCCGCCTCAAGGCGAATCCGCTCAGCCGCGCCCTGCGCCGTTGAAGGTGTTGCTATTCACATCCCTGCCCGATGACCTCAACCCGGAAAAAGAACGGCTGGACGTGGAAAAGGAACAGGAGCGCGTGCAGGAGGCGCTGCTGCCCTTCGTTATGGAGGGGAAAGTCCAACTGGAAATGCCCGATGACGGACGGCTGGAAACCCTCAAAGACCTCCTCCGCCGCTTCGAGCCTCATGTGTTGTACCTGAGCGGGCATGGGAAATTTGTGCATCCGCCCGGGGGAGACCGCGAGCCGTTTGGCGTCTTCCTCTTTGAAAGCGAAACAGGCGCAAGCGACCCTGTGACCGAGGACGAACTCGCGGCGGCGCTGACGGGGAGCGGCGTGCAGATGGTTGTACTCTCCGCCTGCGAGAGCGGAAAAGCCGCTTCGGATGACTTGAGTCACGGGCTGGCGCGGCGGCTGGCTGTGCTCGGCATCCCTCATGTGATCGGGATGCGCGAATCGGTGCTGGACGCGGCGGGCATCCTGTTTGCCGACGCGCTCTGCAAAGCCCTGGCAAATGGCGAGCGCGCCGATGTGGCGATTCAAGCCGCGCGCGCTTCCATGTTCATTCCCGTCTCTGGCATCTCCCGCCGCGAAGCGGGAGTGAACGTCTCGACGGAACGCCTGCGCGGACAGTGGTGCCTGCCCATGTTGCTCTCGCCCAACCCCGCCCAGCCCGCGGCGGATTGGGAACGCGCAGCCCTCACCCCTCCCTCTCCCAGGGGGAGAGGGAAAAAGATGCGCTTCATTGGCAGGCGCAGGGAATTGCGGAAGGTCAAACACCGCCTGCTGACGGGCGCGCTGGCGCGCCTGTTCATCAGCGGCGCGGGCGGACACGGCAAGACGACCCTCGCCCGCAAACTTGCCCGCGAGTTGGAAGAGCGCGGCTATGCCTTTTTCGAGTGGCGCGCCGATTCTCCCTGGCGCGATTTTCAACAAACATTGGAACTCGCATTGGACAAGGATTTGGGCGGTTCCTACGACCGGTTTGCCATTCGCATGAAAGACCAGCCCGAAAAAGTGGCGGAAAAGTTGTTTGAACTGCTCGCCAAACAGTATGACGGGAAAGTCGTTCTGCTCTTCGATAACCTCGAAGCGATTCAGGATGAGAAAACCTTCCGACTCGCCGACCCGCAGGCGGAAATCTGGCTGAAAGCCGCGTGCAATGACGAAATGAGTTTCGTCGTACTCGCCACCTCGCGCTGGATTCTCCCCGATTGGAACGGCGAGCATTTGCCGCTGGCGGGGATGAACAAGGGCGACTTTTTGCGCCTTGCCCAAGACCTGGCGGAACGCGGGCAGATGAACCCGCTCCTGCTCATGGAACGCGAACGGCTGAACCGCGCCTATGAAACGCTCGGTCACAACCCGCGCGGGCTGGAATGGCTCGCCGCCGCCACGTTCACCATGAACGCGCAGGAGGAACAAGCCTTTGCCGAAAAACTGGCGCAAACCCGCGCCGACCTGCGCCAGAACATGTCTCTCGCAGAAACCCTCCGCCGCCTCAGCCCCGAGGCGTATGCTCTTGTTCGCCGCGCCCACGTTTATGCCGCGCCCATCCCCGCCGAAGGGATGATTAAATTAGCCATCCCTTTCTCCGGGTTCGATTCCCCTCTCCCTTCGGGAGAGGGGACAGGGGTGAGGGGATCCACCCTCGAAGCCGCATTGGAGCAACTGCTGGCTTTTTCCCTGCTGGAAGTCACCGAAAATACGGAATACGAAACCCTCGAATACCAGCTTGAACCTGCCCTGCACGGCTACCTGCGGGAAAAAAATTTGCTCGACCACGATCTGCGCGCTTACTACGCCGCCGCCGATTACCTGCTGTGGCTGATGGCGTACGAGCGCAATACCTACTCCCACCTCACCCTGACCATCGAAGCCCTGCGCCGCGCCGAACGCCACGCCGAAGCCGACCGCCTCACCCTCGACGTGCTGGTGGGGCGCTATACCCTCGACGGCCGCTACGCCGAACTGCTGGCGCGCTGGCTGCCCGAAGTGCGTAACTCTGCCGATAAAAAGACGCAAGCCGAAGCCATCGGTCAAACGGGCAAACTCTACATTCATATCGGCGATTACGAGACCGCGCTCGCCTACCTGAAACAATCGCTGGACATCATGCGGCAAATCGGCGATAAAGCGGGGGAGGGGACGACGCTCAACAATATTTCCGCCTTGTATCATGCGC